>SVSE01000004.1 GCA_015064445.1 Oscillospiraceae bacterium
TTACCTCGCTTGTCTGCTCGGGCTTTGGCAATACATTTACATATCCACAAAACGGGCATCTATGCACGCCCTTTTCGACGATTACCTCGCTTATCGGTGCAGTACAGCCTGCACATTCAAGTGTAAACATTGAAGTCGACATTATATATCTTCCATTCTAATTGTATTTGTGTTACCGCTTGCGCCAGTTTGTGAGCCACCTGTTATAACAACCTTATCGCCCTTTGTGAGCTTCAAGGCTTGCTTTGCAAGATTCTTTGCGGTATAGAAAAGAACCTCAATTTGTGGATACACCTCGCACATAATAGGCATTACGCCCCAAGAGAGCGCGAGCTGGTGGAAGGTCTTTTCGCTTACAGTAAGACCGATTATATCAACAGGGGAACGGAAGCGCGATACCATTCGTGCAGTCATTCCCGACATTGAGCAAACAACGATTGCCTTAGCGCCGATATCTATCGACATTCCACAAACGGAGTGAGAGATTGCGTCAAGGGAGTTCTTTATTCTAAACTCGGTTGAGTAGAAAAGCTTCTTATAGTCGATGCTCTTTTCAGCCTGCTCTGCAATCTTTGCCATTGTGGCAACGGTCAAAACAGGATACTTGCCCGCGGCAGTTTCGCCCGAGAGCATTACAGCGCTTGTGCCATCGAAAACAGCATTTGCGACATCAGAAATCTCGGCTCTTGTTGGGCGAGGATTTGTTGTCATGCTTTCAAGCATTTCAGTGGCCGTAATTACACGCTTACCGAGCATACGACATTTTGTGATTATCTTCTTTTGAATTGCAGGTAATTCCTCAAATGGAATTTCAACGCCCATATCGCCACGGCCTATCATAATTCCGTCACACTCGGAGCAAATTGACTCGATATTGTCAACTCCACTCTGATTTTCAATCTTAGCGATAAGACCGATGCTTGTGCAACCGTTTTCCTTTAGGAAATTCTTAACATCGAGCACATCCTGAACGGTTGAAACAAAGGAGCAAGCCACATATTCAATATCGTTTTGGATTCCAAAAAGCAAATCCCTCTTATCCTGCTCGCTAAGATACACCTGCTTCATAACCTTTCCAGGGAAGCTCATGCTCTTACGATTAGAGATAACGCCACCAGAAAGAACGGTGCAGACAATCTCCGTGCCCTCGATTTTCTCAACCTTAAATGCAAGAAGACCGTTATTTACGAGGATTTTATCTCCCATCTCAAGCTCGTTATTTAGGTTTTTGTAGCTAACGGAAACGATTTCCCTGCTACCGATAATATCTCTTGTTGTAAATGTAAAGGTATCTCCGTCCGAGAGCTCCTCCTTACCGTTTTCGAATGTGCCAAGACGGTATTCCGGGCCCTTGGTGTCAAGCATTATTGCAAGAGGCATATTAAGCTCAGTCCTTACCTTCTTGAGCAAATCTATGTTTTTTTGATGGTCCTCGTGAGTTCCGTGTGAGAAGTTGAGTCTTGCGACATTCATTCCCGCCCTTGCCATTTCGGTAAGAGTTTTCTCATTATTCGAGGCTGGTCCTATTGTACATACAATTTTGGTTTTTCTCATGGTGCGTATTTCCTTTTTGTAAGATACTTAAATTTTATCATAATATATAGTACTTTTCAAGACAAAATCATCAAAAAATATTGATTGCCCTATAACTTTATGTTAAAATAATAATATATGGACAAGGGGGATAGCTATGGAAGCCTTAATTATTGTAAATATAGTCCTAACCGCGCTTTTGGCGTTAGGCGTTGTATATCTTATTTTGAAAAGCAGAAAAGGTGGTAGCGAGGGTGCGTCCTCGGGCGACGCGTCGTCGATAAATGCCACAATTGATGCATCGGTTAAGTCGATAAATTTGCAAATCGAGAAGCTCGAAAGGCAGATGAGTGCCTTAAAGGAGGAAAACGCGAAGAGTCAGCTTGAAATTGTAAAGGCGCTTGGCGAAAACTTCGGCAAGATTATCGAATCGAGTGCGAAAAGCAACGAGGCAAATATAAAGCACTTGAGCGACGGTCTTGAATCAATTCGCAAGCAGAATAACGAAAAGCTTGAGGCTATTCAAAAGGCAGTTGATGAAAAGCTTGACGCAACACTTACCTCTCGACTTAAAACCTCGTTTGACAATGTTATTAAGCAAATTAGTGATGTCAATACAGCTGTTGGCGAAATCAAGGGGCTTGCAAAGGATGTTAGCTCGCTTAATCGTGTGCTTACAAATGTTAAAACGAAGGGTATTGTAGGCGAAATTGCGCTTGCAAATATCATTGAGCAGACGCTCACTCCAGACCAGTACGAAACAAACAAGGTTACCAAGGCAGGCTCGAGCGATCCTGTTGAATTTGCGATAAAAATGCCAGGAAGTGACGATAAATCGGTATATATGCCGATTGATGCCAAATTCCCTCTTGAGGCATATCACGCAATGAAGGACGCATCCGATGCGCTTGACAAGGAAAGATACGAGAGTGCAAAGAAGGAGCTCAAAGCACGCATAAAGAGATTTGCCAAGGACATTCGCGACAAGTACATAGACCCACCGAATACAACCGATTTTGCAATTATGTTCTTGCCTATCGAGGGGCTTTATGTTGAGGCGCTCGATATGGGACTTTTTGAGGAGCTTCAGCGCGATTACAAGATAAACATTGCAGGTCCATCAACCTTGACTGCGCTTCTCAATGCACTTCAGGTTGGCTTTAAGTCGCTTATCATTCAAAAGCGTTCAAGTCAGGTGTTCGATTTGCTTGGCGCAGTTAAGCACGAGTTTGGCAAATTTGCCGACTCTCTTAGTAAGGTTCAAAAGAAATTTGGCGAGGCAAGCAACGAAATGGAAAATCTCGTTGGCACTCGTACAAGAATGATAAACTCCAAGCTCAAATCAATTACTGCTCTTGATGAGCCAAGCGCCGAGGCGATTCTTGGCACAGCCGACACCGAAAAGGAAGAGGCCGACCCACTTTGGGCAATAGAATAATAAAAAGGCACTCATCGAGTGCCTTTTTGATTTTGTGAACATTTTATGAAAATTAAGCGAAAAGCATTTACAAGCACATTTTTCGTATGCTACAATAAAATTAGAAAGGAGTTGATTTTATGAAAAAACTACTATCTTTATTACTTGCGTTAGTTTTGTGCCTTGGAGTGCTTGTCGCTTGCGACAGTGAGGCTCAAAAGGAGCGCTTGCGTGCCGAAATAGAGTCGGAGATTCGCGCCGAAATTGAGGCACAGGAAATGGCAAAAAGAGAAAAAACATACACCTTTTACAGTGTGATGTTGGACTGCAATCCTGACGTTTTTAAAACAAATCAATTGTTTGGCAATTATGATATCTTTTATAGTTCGTATCGCCAGTTATATGATTATAACGATGAGAATATAGTTAAAATCACAAGAGACACCTTTGAAAGCTATTATGTTTTATCTGTCTACGCAGGAAATCTTTTACATAGCCCGTTTCAAACAAGCTATAACAACTTGAGGCACGAAGCAGGGAGCCTTTATTCGCTTGACTTTTGCTTAGAGTATGATCCAAGCGAAACAGTAAATTCGTTTGAATATGCAGTTTATTCTCAAACAGGACACCATTTGGTTTTGGTACCAAGAGAAGAAATTGAGATTCAAGGCACGCCCGAAATCCTTGTACACAAGATAATAACAGTTACAACCGAATAACAAAAATCACAGAACAAAAAACTGTAACATTATCATAGCAAAGAGGTGATTTTATGAAAAAACTACTATCTTTATTACTTGCAATGATTTTGTGTCTTGGAGTGCTTGTTGCTTGCAATGGCGAGAACGATTCATTAGAGGTTGACACCTCGAAAAGTGCGACAGTACAATATTATTATCACGAAACAATAAGCGAAGAACTGAACGCTCCTTTTGAAAACGAGGCTGTTCTAATTAAAAATTATAATGATTTTATTGATTTCGCCGAGGAAAGAACGGATTATTCTTACAAGACACGAACCAGCATAAACGAACAACTTTTTGATAATTATTATCTTTTGAGAGTTACGAGAGGATACTGTGAAGAAATAGGGTACAGGTCCTTTAAGGCACAAAATGGCAGCAAGAAATCATTCTCTATTATTTTTGACAAATTGTCTTTTTATGATGGCAAACATTTTCGCAACGGCAAGGTTGAATACTCGATAAGCTATATACCATATGAGCCGCCCACTCAAGCAACAAAAATCTATAAGGCGTATTATGACTTTGTTTTGATTCCGAAAAGCGAAGTAACCATAAATTCGTTTGATGAAGTCAACGTGGAAGTTTATACTCTTACATATTATGTGCAAGGTTAGCAAAATGATTTTGCGCATCGTTACTGTTCCCATATGTATACACTAATCATCAAAAAAGACGCTCGTTGAGCGTCTTTTCTTATTCAAGGTAGTTGTCGCGAAGAGCGTTTATATAGTCCTCGTCTATGCCCATTTTGGCTTTAAAGAAGTCCATTTCGCTTGGATATGTGTCGATAAAATCGAAAACAGCCTTCGCATATTCGGGCAGAACGCAGTTTACTCTTTCGATGTCGAGAATGATTTGCTCATCATAGCCCTGTTCTCTGCCTATTGCCTGTGCCTCACGAACATCAATCATTGCGCTTTCGTTAGTTTTAAGGTAATCGTCAAGAATTTGCTCTCGCTTAACTCCGAGCGCGCTAAGAAAGAGGATTGCGCCCACTCCCGTCCTATCCTTGCCTGCTGTACAATGGAAAATGGTCGCACCCTGTGTCGTTTCTTTTAGATAGTCAAAGAAAATTTTATATTGTGAGAGCGAATAATCGCTTGAATACAAATCACGATAGAACGACTGCATCCACTCGTAGCCCTTGCCCTGAAAATCGGCTGTAAAGTGCAACAAAATATCGCCTATGGTTTTAGTTTGATAATCATTTTTGCTCATTACTCTTGTAGCGAGCTCCTGCACGATAGGAATGTGTATATATTCGACACCATCTATTTTTACATTAGGTGTGGAATTTATAACGGTTTGTGTGCGAAAATCAAGCACTCTTTTTAGTCCCAAGCGCTTTAAAAGCGCGATGTCCTCGCAGGTCAGCATTGAGAGATTTCCTGTGCGAAGAAGTCTGCCACTCTTGACTCTTCTGCCATCGTGCGCCTCAAGACCACCAAGGTCACGCGCGTTTTTTGTGCCTTTAAGGTCTAATTTAGCCATTTTTTCACGCACCTCCAACTTTTTTAATATTATATAGCAAAATTATATCACATTTTCTTGATATTTTCAACCGATTATGGTATCATTAAATAAAGATTTTCATTTTGCCAAAGGAGATTATTATGGCAGATATTTCAAAAATTGCAAAAGAGATGGCGAGGGCTTACGACAAGTCGGAGATTACAATGCACGGCTCGTCACTTACATTGCCCGATAAGGAAGAAATTATAAGCATACTGGGCGACATTAAAAAGCTTATGTTTCCTGCTTATTTTGCCTCGGGCGAGGCGAAGGGCGATGCTATTACCTTCTGCGAGCCACTTTTATATTCAATATACGGAAGAATTAAAAAGCAAATTTCGCTTGCCCTTTCCTTTAAGGAAAAGGATGTTGGCGACAAGGCAAACGAGATTGCAGAGCGCTTTATCAGTGCGCTTCCAGGCATACACGCGCTTTTGTTAACAGATGTTGATGCGTCCTTTGAGGGCGACCCTGCGGCGCAAAGCAAGGAGGAAATTGTTTTCTCTTATCCTGGCTTTAATGCGATTTTCGTATACAGAGTCGCACATTTGCTCTATCTTGACAAGGTTCCGTTCGTTCCTCGTATGATGACAGAGTATGCGCACAGCTTGACTGGTATTGATATAAACCCCGGTGCGACAATAGGCGAATACTTCTTTATCGACCACGGTACAGGCGTTGTTATCGGCGAAACAACCGTAATCGGCAAGCGAGTAAGAGTTTATCAGGGCGTAACACTCGGTGCGCTCTCTCCAAGAAAGGGACAGTCCCTTGCCGGTGTTAAAAGACATCCTACAATTTGCGACGGAGTTACAATTTACTCGGGCGCATCTATTCTCGGTGGCGAGACCGTGATAGGCGAGGGCGCCATTATCGGCGGTAACTCGTTTATTTGCGAGAGCGTTGATGCAAATGCAAAGGTTAGCATCAAGCTTCCAGAGCTTATTATAAAGAGTGAGAAAAAGAAATGAAGTGCAAAATAAAAACAGTTACAAGACAGCGCGAGGACAAGATTTCCCTCTTCGATGATACGTTTTCGGGGGGCTTTACCTCGGTTAGTGGCACGCTTGATGCGCACGATATCGACACTATAACCTCTTATTATGAGGGCGATATTTGCGTCGAGGGCGACGAGGTTAAAATCTCGTATGTCGAGTCAGGTGGCGATATGGAGGGTGTAAACACTACCGTTTCGTATAGCATATCAAATCCTGACGAGCTTACAATTTCTCGTGAGGGCGAGGTTAATGCGATTATGCTCTTTTCAAGAGGCAAGCGCACAATCTCAATTTATCAGACTCCATTTATGCCATTTGAGATAGGAATTTACACAAGTCGCATAAAAAACGAGATTATGGACAAGGGCACGCTTGAGCTTTCTTATATTATCGAAATCAAGGGCGCGCTCGCACAAAAAACAGAACTAAAAATGGAAATTAAGAAGATATGACAGAGGCAGAATTTAGACAAGAGCTAAAGGACCTCAAGGGCGGATATCTCTTTTACGGAGATGAGGATTATTTAAAGCTTTCCTACGCCAAGGAGGTGCAAAAAAGAGTGCTTGACGGTGCGTTCGATGACTTTAATCACATCGTAATTTACGGTGAGGATTACAGCGCGAGCGAGCTTTCTGGCGCAATCGCATCGCTTCCTATGATGACAGAAAAGAAGCTCGTCGAGGTGAGGGCACTTGACTTCAAGTCGCTCAAAAAGGACGAGATTTTGGCTCTTGGCGAGGCTCTCGAGGCGCTTGAGGACTGTGACCACACAATCCTTATTATGCGTGCCGACTCAAATCTTTTCGACGCAGGCAGACCTAAAGCACCAAGCGAGCTTTTCAAGCTTTTGACTAAGCATCTAACGCCTGTTGAATTTGCATTCCCAGCGTCAGGCAGGCTTTCCTCTTGGATTTTAAGACACTTCTCCGAGGGAAACATCGCATTTTCTGCCGAGCTTTGCGATTATCTTGTTGAAATTTGTGGCCATAGCATGTGGACGCTTTCAAACGAGATAGACAAGCTTTGTGCTTATGCAAAAAGCAACTCTCTTGCAACCATTGACAGAAAAACCATCGACCTTGTGTGCTGTAAAAGCATCGAATACGACGATTTTCAGCTTACAAATGTGCTTCTTGAGGGCAATAATGCGCTCGTTTTCGAGACACTTCGTCGTCAAAAGCTAAATCACGAGCCAGCGAATATGATTTTATTCTCCGTTGTTAAGATGTACACCGAGCTTTATGCTGTGTCTCGCCTTTATCAAACGGGAATGAGCAAGGGGCAGATCGCATCAACGCTCAAGATTCACGAGTTTAAGGTTGGAAAATATCTTACTCGAATCGCGCGCTCCTCGCCTGCGAGAATCGAAAGAATGCTCGAGCTTTGCAGAGATGCCGACCTTCAATCTAAATCGGCACAAAATCTTGACACATACGGTGCGCTCGAAAGACTTATCAGCACTCTTTGTGCGCTTTGAGGTTATATGAAAAGAATTAGGTATCCGATTATTGTCGAGGGCAAATATGACAAGATAAAGATTTGCTCTCTCTTTGATGCGACTGTTATCACAACAGACGGATTTTCAATATTTAATAAAAACGAGAAGCTTTCGCTTCTTCGCTCGCTTGCCGAAAGAGGTAAGATTATATTGCTTACCGACTCGGACGGTGGCGGGCATCTTATTCGCTCCCATATCAAGAGTGCGATTCCCCCAGATAAGCTAATCAACCTTTACACTCCAAAGGTAGAGGGTAAGGAAAAGCGCAAGCGCGAGGCGTCAAGAGAGGGCTTTCTTGGCGTTGAGGGCATTGACAAGGACACTCTTATAAGCCTTCTTTCTCCGTTTACAACCGACGAGGACTCTCCAAAGGGCACAGGGCTTACCAAGGCTGATTTGTATGCGCTTGGACTTAGCGGGCGCGAGGACAGCAAATCAAGACGCGAGACGCTTTTAAGGGCATTAAATCTCCCGCACGATATGACAGCTAACGCAATGCTTTCAGCACTCGACATTCTCTATTCAAAAGAGGAAATCGAGGCGAAAATCAAGGAATTAAATTAAAAAATCCTCGACTGTGTGTCGAGGATTTTGTTTTTATTCTTGCTATTTTATTTTATATTTGCTTATATACCTCTTTGAGAGCTGGATAAAGCTTCTTAAAGGCTTGGTATTTTTTCTCGTAGGCTTCTACAAGGTCGGGGCTTGGGAGAACGCTATCCTTGATTTTGATAAGTGCCCTTGTAGCGCTCGCTACACTGTCGTACTCGCCACAGCCAACCATTGCAAGAATTGCTCCACCATAAGCGGGGCCCTCCTCGATTTGTGGTCTTTGAATTTCAATTCCAAGGACATTAGCACACACAATACGCCAAATCTCGTTCTTTGCTCCACCACCACAAATAAGGCTTTTATCGATACATACTCCGCTGTTTTTCGCAATCTCAATGCAATCACGAAGTGCAAAGGTAACTCCCTCCATTACGGCAAGAGTCATTTGCTTTCTTGTGGTGCTTGGACGCATACCTATAAACGCGCCTCTCGCATCGGCATCATTATGAGGGCTTCTCTCGCCCATAAGATATGGGAGAAAATACACATCGTTTTTGCCAAGATACTTATAAAGCTCCTTTTGCTCGCCTGCGTAGTCGCTGGTTTCGAGAATGCTCTCCATCCACCATTTATTGCACGACGCAGCGCTCAAAATGCATCCCATAAGATGATATTTTCCGTTTGCGTGACAAAAGCTGTGGAGTGCGTTTGCGCTATCAACCGAGAACGAATCCTTTGAGATAAACACAGTACCACTTGTTCCAAGTGAGATATTGCACGAGCCATCGCTTACAGTTCCTGTTCCGATTGCAGCAGCTGCGTTATCGCCTGCACCTGCGCAAATAAGCACGCCCTTATCAAGACCTAACTCATCTGCGATTTCGCTCTTTATTGTGCCAACTGCCTCGTAGGACTCGTAAAGGCGTGGAAGCCACTCGTCCTTAACATGGCAAATTTTTGTCATTTCGGCGCTCCACTTGCGATTTTTTACATCTAAAAGAAGCATTCCACTCGCATCAGAGAAGTCCGTTGCGTGAACGCCCGAAAGCATATACACAAGGTAATCCTTTGGAAGCATAATTTTTGCTATTTTCTTGAAGTTATCGTTTTCGTTTTCCTCAAGCCAAAGGAGCTTAGGCGCTGTAAAGCCTGCAAACGAGATGTTCGCTGTGTGCTCTGACAAAACGCGCTTTCCTATCTTTTCGTTAAGATAATCGCTGTGAGCTTGTGTTCTACCATCGTTCCAAAGAATCGCAGGGCGAATTACATTATCATCACTATCGAGCGCAACAAGACCGTGCATCTGTCCACCAAAGGAAATTCCCTTGACGGTGCTTTTATCGTAGCCATCAAGAAGCTCCTTTAAGCCCATTATGGTCTGCTCGAGCCAGTCCGCTGGATTCTGCTCACTCCAGCCATCTCTTGGATAGCAAATCGGATAATCACGGCTTACGCTCTTAACTATTTCTCCATCGGCACGGGCAAGCAGTATTTTAACTGATGATGTGCCGAGGTCAATTCCTATATAACTGTTCATATTAACCAAACAAAATGCTATTTACAATAGCCTCAAGACCTTCCTGCTTTCCACTTCCCGGCAAAGCGCATACGCCCTTATCGGTTGCGTAGGAAGCGATTTCCTCAAGAGTAGCATCGTCGCTTGTAATCTTCTTTCCAAGCTCGCTATTCTTGTAGGAGGAGTATCTATTTTCAATGAATTTGTCTATTCTGCCATCCTCGATAATCTCTGAAGCCTTGATAAGACCGAGAGCAAATGTATCCATACCGAGAATAAATGCCTCGAACATATCCTCAACTGTATATGATGGACGACGGTTCTTTGCATCGAAGTTAAAGCCACCTGTAAGTCCACCTGCCTTAAGCACCTCGTACATACACATTGTAGCTGTGTAAACATCGAATGGGAACTCATCTGTGTCCCAGCCGAGAAGCATATCGCCCTGGTTTGCGTCGATTGAGCCGAGCATTCCGTTGATGGCGCTTACACGAAGGTCGTGCTGGAAGGTATGACCTGCCAAGGTTGCGTGGTTAGCCTCAATGTTCATCTTGAAGTCCTTATCAAGACCGTGTGCCTTCAAAAATCCGATAGCTGTTGCAGCATCGAAGTCGTACTGATGCTTCATTGGCTCCTTTGGCTTTGGCTCAATATAGAAATCGCCTGTAAAGCCTATCTTGCGTCCGTAAGCAACTGCCATTTTCATAAGACGAGCAATATTGTCCTGCTCAAACTTCATATCGGTGTTGAGAAGAGTTTCATAGCCCTCACGGCCACCCCAGAATACATAGCCACGACCACCAAGCTTAACTGTAAGCTCAAGTGCCTTTTTAACCTGTGCTGCTGCGAATGCGAACACCTCTGCGCTATTTGATGAGCCTGCACCGTTTACAAAGCGAGGATTTGAGAACATATTTGCAGTTCCCCAAAGGCACTTAATGTCTGTACCCTCCATCTTTTCGAGAATGTAATCGGTAATCTCGTCAAGGCGACGGTTTGTTTCGTTAATGTCCTCTGCCTCTGGCACGATATCAACATCGTGGAAGCAGAAATACTTGATGCCGAGCTTCTTCATAAACTCAAAGCCTGCGTCAACCTTTGCCTTAGCGTGCTCCATTGTGCCCTCGATTGCACCAAAGGATTTGTCAGCAACGCCACGGCCGAACATATCGGTACCTGTTGCGCAAAGATTGTGCCACCAAGCCATAGCGAAAGGAAGATGCTCGCTCATCTTCTTGCCCATAATAACCCTGTCTGCATCATAATATTTGAATGCAAGAGGATTTGTGCTCTTTGAGCCCTCGTATTTAATTTCGGGGATATTTTTGAAAATTTCCATAAGATTTCTCCTTATTATATTATCTCCTTTTATTTTAATATATATTAGTGAAATTTGCAATACCTCACGCAAAAAATCCAAGGATTTCTCCTTGGATTTTTTGTTTTTACTGTATGTCGGTAAGACAACCGATAAAGATAGGAAGATTTGTTCCGTTATCCACAATCATATAAACGAATGGTCTGTCAAGAGTTACGCTCCAAGCAGGAACATACACGCTTTCCATGCAATCCTCTACAATGGTAACGGCTGCTGCCCTTGTTCCCTCGTTATCAACGGAAATAAAGGTTTTGTGTATAACGCTGCTTATAAAAACATCGTTATCTGTCATATTGGAAAAGTCTGCGCCTTCACTAAATGCGGTCGGCATACCAAGCTCGCAAAGCATCTCCCTCATTTCTATACCGTACTCATAGCTGAACTTCGGCATACGGATCTCTCCGTCGCCTGATGGCTGAATGCCCGACAGTGTGTCGATAATTTCCTCGCCATCAAGAGATGAAATATAGTCGTTTATCGACACTCCCTCGCGCGGAAGCAGTGCCACGAAGCTATAATCTCCGCCCTCATAATTCTTCTTAAAGCCTGTTGCGTTCTCGGTTTCGATATACAAATATTCACCGTCGTTATACATCATATCAACCTGCTTTTCCTCGCCGTTGATGTTGGTAAAGGTATCCTTGTAAATCGAATCATCATTGATAGGTCTTTGCCACTTTGCATCAAATGCAATCGCGTTTATAAGGTACATAACGGTATCGCCCGATATTTCTTCAAGCACCTTCTTTATCATAGAGTCGGTGCTTTGGTCAATCCAGTCGTTTATGCTATTGACGGTTGTATTATCAAATTTCGCTTTATATATTTCGGCACGGTAATAGTTCGCATTTGTATATAAAAATTCATCCTTTACCGAGAAATAATCGGCATCTCTGAACCAAATAGAATTTGCAATTGAAAGCTTACTGTTCTCGCTTGACGGTAAATTGTCAGTATAGGAGCTAAGATATTCGTTGAGGTCCTCGAGAGCTATTCCGTTTGAGAGAACGCTCTCCATTTCGCCTTTTGTCCCACCGCCGGCACCGTTGGCAGTCATTGCAAGCGCTATTTGAACGGACAACGGAGAAACGAGTGTGTTTTCATTCTCGCCTCTGTTCCACGATTCCTTGAATAGCGTGAGCGAAAATGCCATTTGAGAGGAAAGAAATTCCTCATCCAAAATTCGCTCCTTAGGTCCCATTGCATCTATGCCGTCCATCAAATTAACAACGGTATTGTCAAGCTCCTTTGCCTCGGGCTCTTGTACGCTTGATGATGAAGTCTCCTCGCTTGATGAGGGCTCTTCGCTTGATGAGGAGCCTTGCACCTCTGATGACGAGCTATTCTCAGGCGTCTCCTCATTTGCGCACGAGGCAAGCAAGCCAAGACACATACAAAGAGCCAAGATAAGTGATATTAGCTTTTTCATAAATTGTCCCCCTTATATATTTGTTTGTTCCCCACTTTCATTGTAGCACACAAAATTTGACTTTGTCAGCAATATCAGTAAACGCTCATCGTTTGTTCACAAAATTTTCAAAAAAATCTACTTTTCAACACAAAAAAGCGTTTAGGACAAGCCTAAACGCTTTTGTTTTTATTAGTTTGAGATTATCTACCTCTCATTGAAGCGATACGCTCTGCCTCAGTCATTGCGTCCTTCTTATCCTTCTTCTTAGGTGAGAAGTGTCTGAACAAGAGGTCGATTATGAAGAGCAAGAGAAGCACGATGATTGCTGGGGTTGAAATGTCGCGCTGATATTGTACGAATTCAGCCCTCTGAATATCGTAGAATGCCTCAGCATCTGCCATAACCTCACCCTTACCTGCTGTTGCAAGGTCCTCCATTACGCTTTCGCCATCAATGTTGAACAAGTCATACTCGCTCGCATAGAAGCCAACTACTGCATACTCAGCTCTATCATAAAGCTGAGCGTCCTCCTTACCAACGAGCTTAACCTCAATGTGGTATGTGCCCTCCTGGTCGGCGGTGGTAATTTCCTTTCTATACTTTGTATCGGAAACACGACGGAAGTCGGTATACTCAATTGTATTGCCCTCTGCGTCGGTTACGAATGCAACGATTTGCTCATCATCTCTGATACGCTTTTCAGTTTCAACTGTAAGCTTTGTAATATCATCATTACGCTCACTTGAAATGATAAGTCCTGATGCGCCCATCTTGTCATTTAGTGAGTTAACGAGAAGGTTTTCAACAAGACGAAGGTTGTCAATCTTGTCAGTTGTTTCATTGAGTGTGAACAAAGGTTTTGACCATGAGCCAGCAAGGTCACTCATATATACTGTTGAGTGTCCAAGACCGATATCCCATTCAGCGATGATTGGACGAAGGTCGTCAGCTGAAATAACTATCTTAGCACCGTCCTTAATTGTTGTTCCATAGTAACCGTTAATCTTATCGAATTCGTTTGGAACACCAACAAGCACTGCACTGTCGTTACGCTTTTCAAGCTCAGTTACCTTTTCGTTGATTGGCTTACCCTTGATAGATTCAGCAATCTGAACGAGTGAGTTATTAAGGTCAAGTGATGATGTTACCTGACTGAACTTACCGTGACCGATTGTTGCAAGAGTTGCAAGTTCATTAGCCTGGCTACTTGTGTCCTTACCAACCGAAATTGTTGATGTTACAACGCCTGCGTTAGCCATTCTACGAATGGTGTTATCATAGCCTGAGTTCCTATCAGATGGCTCACCATCGGAGAGGAATACCATCTGCTTAAGGTCTGCATCAGACTCGGAGAGCATCTTGTTAGCCATATCAATACCAAACTTATAGTTAGTACCATATGCCTTGATTGTATATCCGTTAGCGTCCTTTGTTCCCTGATTCATTATACGGTTAGAGAACGAAGGATTGCTTTCGTCTGTGTGCTTATAGAAATAAGACTCGAAGGAGTGTTCGATTTGCTCGATAATCCATTCCTTTTCGTAAAGCTGTGTAAGAGGAAGCGCAATTGAAGCATCGGAGTCGAAAAGAACGATACCGATATAGTCCTCTTCCTCAAATCCCTCAGAATCAAGCACCTTAATAACGCTCTGCTTAACCATGTCGTAACGAGTGAGCGTTCCACCATGCTCGTTCTTCTCTGTTGTGCCTGTAACTGCCTGACCCATTGAGGACGACATATCAACTGTGATAACTGTCGCGATTACCTCTCTGCGCTCGTCAATTTTAAGGTCAACTGGGAGAATATCGATAAGTGGGTTTTCTGCGTAATCCTGATTGTTATAGTTATAGGTGTTAGAGCCACAGGTGAACACAAGTCCACGACCAAGCTCCTCAACAAATCTCTTAACGAGGTCTGTGCCTCCTACCGGCATATCCGAGAAGTCGATATTCATCATAACGATTTCATCGTATGGAAGAAGCTCCTCCATAGAGTCTGGGAAGTCCACGGTTTCGATAACGGTGTACTCATAGTCGCCAAGAAGATTCAAAATCTTGTCCTGTGCCTGTGAGCCATCGCCATCTACTACGAGAATATTCGCCACGCCATCTATTGAGAACCACGAATAGAGTGTGTTGTTTTGATCGATTGCATCTGTGAATTGCTCGTTTTCATTTACCTCAAATACTGCATAAACGCTGTGAATACCTGCGCCCTCTGCGTCGTACTTGAAGGAGAAGGAGTTATTGCCCTTCTTAATTGATACATTCTGTGAATGTACCTCAAATGGCTCGCCTGAGCCCTCTGTGCCCTGTGGAATTTCAAAGAACTTAATCTTTCCACTTGTAGCCTTTGTGCTCTTGAGCGCCAAGCTGATAGCTACATTACCGTCTTTATCGTCCTCAACAACCTTTGTGGACATAGAAACCATCTGTACCTCAGCTGTATTCTCATCATCTATTATGTCAAAGTAAGCTGCGTCAAGACGGATATCATCTGAAACGAGCTTCTTTGCAGCGCTCCACGCGTTACCGAGAGTCTGACGACCGTCGGACATAAGGATTACTCTCTTATTTACACGAGAGGTCTGTGAGAAAAGCGTTGATGCGTATTCAATTGCACCTTGAATGTTTGTGTTTGTAGATTTAATGTCGCTTCCTGAAACATTGAGATAGTCCTCTACTATTTCGCCAAATTCAGTGAAATAGATATGGTCGTTAGCAAATACAACGACACCTATCTCGGTGTTTTCGTCAGCATTTTCTTGAAGGTCCTTGATATATGCGTTCATCTTATCCTTCATAGGAGAGTTTGAATCGGACATATCGGCGACAACAATTATTTGTGTATCCTCTGGTGCTGTTGTTGTTTCAATAATCTTTGGCTCGGTGATAAGCGCGCACGCTATCGCGATAATAAGAATATGAATGAACAATGGCACAATGTGCTTCATATTGTATCTACGACTCTTGTGGAGACGGAAGAATGGAATAATTGCAAGCACAAGTGCAGGGATAATTACAAGGAACAACAGTGGACGAGCAACCTCGTACTTTATTCCAAGCTCTGTTGCCAAGAACGGGAGAAGATTAAAATTCATCACGATAATATACCCCCCATTCAATTACGATAACAGCAAGAAGAATCATTACTACATATGGCCAAGCCTCCATAGGATCCTTTTTAACCTCAATAGTAGTCAAAACCTCCTCTGCAACGATAGTGTCACCCATTGCGGTTGTATCACTTTCGCCAGCAGGAACGCTTGTTGGTAGATAGAATATCTTCTCATTATCGCCGTCATATTTTACAAGCAACGAGTAAATTCCTATATTTTCAAGAAGGAATTCGGTATCGTTTGCTTCCATTACATCAAGAACGCTGATTTCTCCGTCCTCATTATGATAACGAAGCTCAACCTCAACTGCTCCAACAGGTGCGCTGAACTTGACGGTCTGTCCAACATCGAACGCCCTCTGCTCAACAACTGATGGGAGTGAGTATGTAATCATATTGTTTATAAGAAGTGGGAAATCGATAAGCATAGGAAGTGTTGTCATGTGAATATCAAAGGATACGCAAACAACTCTTACATTATTCTCCTTACCAGCCATTACTACTGCCTGGTTATTACAGGTGAATATTTCCTCATATTTCTTTGAATCGCTTGTGTAAAGCGCGCGATATTCGCCGACTGCAATATTTCTCTTACCGATGTTTCTTGTAAGAGTCTTATATGCCTCGCTATCGCTGCTTACAGCAGGAATCATATAGAATGGAGAGCCAAGCTCTGCCGATTCCTTGTTTCCGATTTCAAGTGATGTTCCAACAGGGTCCTTTGGTGGATTGAAGAACCAAACGGCACCGTCGTCTGGAAGCACCTGAGGCATTACGCCATCAAAGATATAGAGGTCATAGCCCTCGATAGCTCCGCCATTATTTACCTGACTGAGCTCCTTCTTAATGTCTGTCTTGTTGCTTAATGTGTAGCCTATATTACGAAGAACTGTGATAAGGAACGTGGTCTTAGATGAGCTTGCCTCCTCTTGACCGCCCTCAGGGTCCTTTACCATTTCTGCGTATGTACTTACTACAAGAATTTTTACTCTGTCTGCCTGTGCAGAATAGAGTGTGCGTGAGTCATCAGTTGCAAGACCGTCCTCCTCAAGACCGTCAAGAGTAACCTTAACGCTCTCGTACTCGGAGATGTTGCTTATCTGATAATAGATTGCGCTGTCGGCAACCATAGATTCCTTGGTCGCAAAGGTAATAATATTCTTACCTGCGTTCAAGGTTACTGTTTGTGTGCTAACGAGCTGACCATCAATATGAAGGCTTACGCTTACATCTCTTGTCGCCACAGTTCCGTCCTCATTAAGAGGATTTGGTGTGAAGAAGTTTACGGTTGCGTTAAAGATATACTTTGCGCCCATAAGAGTATCTGTAAGGTTTGTAATGCCTATATTTTCGTCATCCTCGCTTGCGAAGTTAACAATTTCAACACCGTCAGCGTCGAAATATTCCTTATCTGTGTAGAAGAAAATGCTTGTATCTGGGTTCATGTTCTGAACATTACTTGCAAGAACAAGTGCACCCTCGATATCGCCCTCTCCGTCGTCACATATAAGACCCTCGATTGCGTTTGTAATTTCCACCTTGTCAGCACTTCTGAATACCTGTGTTTCAGGTGTGTTTCCTGCGCTGATAACGGTGATTTTATTATTTTCGCCCGCCTTGCCTGCTGTTGATTCGATTTCCTCGAGTGCAAGCTGGTAGCGAGTTTTGCCATCCTTATTTACTGTCATCATACTTGCTGATGAATCAAGCACAATTACAGTATCCTTTGCCTTGAACGGGAGTATTGTAGGTCTGGAAATAGCCAAACTTGCAAATATTACCGTCAAAAGCTGTAAAATAAGCAAAAGTGAAAATATAAAATTAAGTGGCAAACGAGTTTTTACATACTTTAAGCTTCGTTTCCATATAAAGGTACTTGATACTGGCTTTTGAACATACTTAGATTTAAGAAGATAAATAAGTATGATAATCGGAATGCCAAGTAAACCAAGTAAACCAAGAGGTTGCAGTAAACTCATTTTATTATTTCCGCCTCATATCCCTTTCCAAAAATAACCTTTTCGATTGGGTCCTCGCTCGATACGGTAAAGAAGGTCGCCTCTCTTGATGCGCAGAAGTCGATAAGCTCCTTTTCGTATTCGTCGAATGCCCTCTGGTAGGCCTCAACCATTTTTCTTGTGATACGCAATCTCATATTCTTGGGGTCATCAAATCCCACAGACTCGGAGTCTACCATATGAACGCGTCCGTCAAAGTTCGGGAACAGCTCGTCAGGAGAGAGAACCTGAATACAAAGCACCTCTCTGCGCTTGTATGTCAAAAAGTCGATAGCCTTTTTCCAGTCACTCTCTGTCAAGAAGTCCGAAATTATAATTGTTAAACCGTCATCATATCCCGGTGAATCAATGGTTACTATAGATTGCTCAAGGTCTGTCTCGCCCTCAAATTCTGTGTCCTCAAGATATTGAGCTGCACGATAGAAGGAGTCCTTGTTATATACAGTAAAGCCGATATCCTCTGCCTTATTTCCTTTAAGGAGCTTGTAGGATACACGGTCCATTGCAGATACCGAGAGATATCCAAATGCTGCCGCTATTCTTAGCGCCTGCTCTGCCTTTTCAGGCTCTCCACAGGCCATAGAAGCCGAACAGTCAATCAAAATCTGATTGTGCATCTGTCTTTCATCCGTGAAAAGTCTTATAAAGTACTTTTCAAAACGAGCGTATACGTTCCAGTCGATACGCCTGATATCATCGCCGGGGAAGTACTCACGGAAGTCAGCAAATTCAACTGTACTTCCGTATGAGCGGGCTTTTCTTCCACCACCGAAGTATCCTGTCATCGGATTTTTGAGCAATAATGCGGCGGCATCAAGACGGTCAAGAAATGCACCGTCTAATATTCTTCTTTTCATTTTTACCGCCTATTATCTTCTCTTTTTCTTCTTTTCGCCTTCTTTAACTACTGTTTCAGTAGATACATTGTTAAGGTCAGCAATCAAGCTTCTTACAACATCGTCTGGAGACATCTTTGAGGTAACTGCCTCAAATCCGAGCTTAAGTCTGTGACGAAGAACAGGAACTGCCAAGGAGTTGATGTCCTCATAAGATACATTGTATCTTCCGTTGATAAGAGCTCTTACCTGAGCAGCTGTGATGATAGCCTGCGCAGCACGAGGAGATGCTCCTGCACGGATGTATCTCTTTGTTGTCTGTGTAGCAACCTCACTGTCAGGGTGAGTAGATGCGATAAGTACCATCGCATAGTGGAGAACCTCGCTTGATACAGGGATTGTCTTAGCTACTGCTCTCATTCGGAGAAGCTCCTCACCATTACAAGCTGCCTGCGCGGTTTCTTCCATTGTCTTGTGTGTCATATTAACGATTTGTCCAAGCTCATCAGCTGATGGGTTAGGAACGAGAATCTTAAACATAAAACGGTCCATCTGAGCCTCTGGAAGTGGGTATGTACCATCCTGCTCGATAGGGTTCTGTGTCGCAAGAACGAAGAATGGCTCATCCATCTTTCTTGTAACACCCATTACTGTAACCTTGTGCTCCTGCATGGCCTCAAGAAGAGCCGCCTGTGTCTTAGGAGTAGCACGGTTAATTTCGTCCGCGAGAACGATATTTGAGAAGATAGGACCCTTCTGGAACTCGAACTTAGAGTTTCCGTCCTCGTCCTTTGTAATAACGTTGGTACCTGTTACGTCGGCAGGCATCAAGTCAGGTGTAAACTGAATACGTGAGAATGGAAGGTCGAATACCTTACCAAGAGATCTTACAAGACGGGTTTTACCAAGTCCAGGTGCACCCTCGAGAAGTACGTTACCACCAGCGATGATAGCTGCGATTGTAGATTCAACAACCTCACGCTGACCGATCATATCCTTACGAACCTCTTCGAAGATTCTCTTACACTTGTCAGCGAAGAGCTTAAGCTCTACCTCTGCAACCTGATCCATCTTTATTTCTTCTGCTGTACGAGGTGGCTCCTGCTCCTCAACCTTAGCCTTCTTATCAGCCTTCTTGTCAGCAACAGGCGCTTCAGCCTTTGCCTCATCTGCCACAGGTGCATCCTCTGCCTTTGCTTCTTCTGCTACAGGAGCGTCCTCAACCTTAGCCTCTTCAGCTACAGGTGCGTCCTCAGCCTTTTCTTCCTCGGCTACTGCCTCTGGGGCCTTAACCTCTTCTTCCATCATTTCTTCTTTCTTTCTAAACTTTGCCATTTCTTCAGCCTCCGCTCTACTTTTTTCTTCTGCTGCCCTCTTAGCAGCTTCCTCTTGTTGTGCTTGCTCTTGTGCTATGCGCTCTGCTTCTGCCCTCTCGGCGTCCTCTCGAGCCTTTCTTTCGGCTTCCTCCTGAGCTATACGCTCTGCCTCTTGGCGAGCTCTTTCCTCCTCGGCTTTTCTTGCCTCAGCCTCAGCTCTTTCAGCCTCCTCACGAGCAATTCGTTCAGCCTCTGCCTTTTCAGCCTCCTCGCGAGCTATGCGCTCTGCCTCGGCCTTCTCGGCTTCCTCTCGGGCTATGCGTTCTGCCTCTGCTTTTTCAGCTTCCTCACGAGCTATTCGCTCTGCTTCAAGACGCTCAGCCTCTTCCTTTTCTCTTTGCTCTTTTTCGGCTCTTGCTTTTTCGGCTTCCTCTTGAGCCCTTCGCTCCGCTTCCTCGCGTGCGAGTCTTTCTGCCTCAGCCCTTTCAGCCTCAGCCTTGGCTCTTGCCTCTACCTTTTCCTGTTCCTGTCTTGCCTTCTCGGCAGCCTTTTCAGCTTCAGCCTTTGCCTTGGCCTCCGCCTTTTCGGCTTCTGCTTTTGCCTTTTCCTCAGCCTTGGCTTGCTCTTTGTCTGCCTTAGCTTGCTCCTTTTCAGCCTTTGCATCTGCCTTCGCTCTCGCCTTTTCGGAGGCTCTTTGCTTCTCCTCCATGGCTCTTAGCGCATTCGCCTCTGCTCTTTCAGCATCGGCCTTTGCCTTAGCCTCTGCCTTTTCGGCATCAGCCTTGGCCTTCGCTTCGGCTTTGGCCTTTTCCTCAGCCTCAAGCCTTGCGAGCTTCTCAATCTCCGCGTTTTCCTTTGCATTGATTTGAGGAGCTAGCTTTTTTCGTTTATCTCTGGCAACAGAGGTGAGCTTTAAGCCCCCTACCTTTTTAGCAGCAGAAGCACCTGCCGGGGTGTTTGCCCCGACAGATGCTCCTCTATTGCCATTTGTTTCGTTGGTATCCATATCTCTAAATTCTCCCCAAAATATATGGTTTAGCTCAAATTATTTGTTAAGTCCTGAGCCCCAGCCTTGGAGGTTTTCGAGGTAGTTGTTAATAAACTCCTGCTCCTCTGGGCTAAGCTCGTCATCAGCCTTAGAATTGTCAGTCTGGTTATTTACGTGTCCGCTGTTGTTGTTAAGATACTCCTCAACTGAGCTGCTACCACCATTGAATGGGTCCCAAACTGTTCCGTTTACCTCGCCAACGCCAGTACCGTCGGAAGGATCGCTTTCGCTCTTTTCCTCTTCCTCAGGAACCTCTTCCTTATCCTGCTCACTTGATGAGTCGGATGGCTTCTGTTGCTCCTGCTCCTGCTCACTCTCGCTCTTGCTCTCGGATTCCTGCTGTTGCTGGTTCTGATTCATTTGATTCTGAGCCTGCTGCATCTGATCCTTAAGCTGCTCGCTAGTTTGCTGATCCTGTTGCATTTGGTCGATTGTTTCTTGGAATTCTTTATTAAGTTCATCAAGGATTTGGTCAGCGTTTTCCTTCTTCTCCTCATCGCTCATGGTCTCATCCTTTGCAACCTGATCCATTTTGTTAGCTGCATTTTCGAGTGATTCCTTGAACTCGTTGTTTTCTGGGAGCTCGGAAGCTGAATCCTTCATATCCTGTGCGATATCCTCGAGCTTTTCCTTGAGCTCATCGCCCTCGAGGTTTTCGTACTGGTCTTTCATATTTTCAAATGCGTTTTCCATGTCCTTCTGCGCATCGTCATACTCTTTGTCTGTCTCTGCGTTCTCGACCTTTTCCATCGCATCTCCAACCTCTTCCATGGTTTCCTTGTCCTTCATAGAATCGGATGAGTTTTCTTGTTGTTGCTTATCCTGCTCGATCATATCGTTAATCTCATTCTTAGCATCAGAAATCGATTCGTTAATCTCTTGCTTCAAATCAGAGTCTACCTTATCCATAGCCTCTTGCTTTTCGGATTCAGACATTTCAGGATTTTGTGAAATCTCCTCTTTCTTCTGCTCTGCATTCTCGAATGAGCTTTCGAGCTTGTTTTCGAGGTCCTGAATTACATCGTTCATTTGATCCTTCGCTTCTTCACTTGCGTCGGACTTTTCAACGGTTTCCTTCATGTCGTCGAGCATATCGTCGGTAAACTTCTGATCGCCTGCGAGGTTTTCCTCGGTCTTTTCAAGCTTATCAGTGATTTCCTGACCTGCCTGCTCGAGCTTATCCATGCTCTCCATTGAATCTTGAACATCCTGCTTGAAATCCTCGAATGCATCGTTGATTTCGCTATCCATGATTTCGCCCTGCTCCATCTTGTCAATAATCTGATCAAGCTTTTCGGAGAGGTCCTTCATATCTTCCTTAAGCTCTGAGTCAGGAGAGTTCTCAGTAATCTTATCGAGCTGCTCCTTCATGTTCTCGAGCTTATCCTGCTTTTCCTGTTCAGTTGAGGAGTTCTCAATGTTCTCCTTCATATTATCAACAGCCTGCTGGATATCCTCCATAGCATCCTGCTTTTCCTGCTCGGTTGTTGCATCTCGATAATCCTCAAGTGCATCCTTAAGGTCATCCATCTTATCCTGTGTTTCAAGGGTGTTCTGAATGTCCTGCTTAGCCTGGTCTACTGTTTCTTCAACATTTTCCTTAAGCTCTTCATCAGTTGTTGAGTTTTCAAGGTCTTCCTTGAGGTTATCCTTAAGATCCTCAAATACATCCTGCATTGTAGAATCCTTTGTGTTTTCTACAACCTGCTCAAGATCCTCAACGGTTTCCTCAAGCTGCTCTCTGTCCATGTCCTTAATCTGGTCCATAGCATCGTTGAGCTCCTGCTTTGCATCCTCAAGCTCCTGCTTTGCATCCTCGAGCTCTTGCTTTGCATCCTCAAGCTTTTCCTGAGCCTCTTGCTTTTCCTGCTCAGTTGCGTTAGGATCCTGCTGAGTTTGCTCAAGCTCCTCTTGAGCTTGGTCAACCTGCTCTTGCTTTTGGTCTACCTGATCCTGCTTTTCCTCAACCTGCTCCATCTTATCAGCGATGTCCTGGAGAGTTTCGTTTTCAGTCTTTTCGAGCTCTTCCTTGATGTCCTCGTTATCCTGCTCCATCTTGTCGATGGTTTCTTCCATCTTAAGAAGCTCTTCTTCTATAAGCTTTTCAATCTCTTTTCTTGTTTGACGGATGTCCTCATACTTCTCGATATCGGAAGCGGTTACATCAAGTCTTTCCTGAAGACGGTCAACGATTTCGTGAAGCATCTGAGCGAAGTTCTCGGAGAGGCCCTCCTCAACTGCTGCGTCGATAATATCACGGATTGCGTAAACCTCTTGTTGAATTACGATTGAGGTAAGAATTCTATCTCTTAGAGCCTGTGCCATGAATATCTTTTGTACGTTTGTATATTCTTCACTATCTCTAATATAATCTATTCTTGCATCAATCTGTTGCTTTGCCTTTGTCTTGAATGCTGAATCAGTTTCGGACTCATCGATTATCTCGTGGAGCTCTTCTCTAATTTCCTCAAGCTCTGCAACCATGTCCTCATACTCTTGAATCGACGCCGCATTTGGTGTTGGAACAAGTGTGAAGAGAAGGATGATTGCCAAAAGCATTGCTGTGCAAGAAATGATTCTTACGAGTGGGAGTCTAATCTTAAAGGACTTGATGTTGATCTTTGCAACTCTTTCCATTGTGTCCTCACGCTGAACCTTAGCAACATAAGAACGGTCCTTTCTAAACTCTACCATTGTTGTTACACGCTCATCAAGACCGAGCGCGTCAATTCTCTTAGCGAGCTTTTTTGAGTTTGATCTAAATCTCTTGAAGTAGGTCGAAACTCCGATTGATATTGCTGCTGCAGCACCGAACACTATTGTTGTAACCAGCATAAGTGTCTCAAGGCTCATTCCGAGGAAGTGTATATCTCTCATATTTGGAATTACCAAATATTTGAATGAGAGTGCTGTAACGAGCGAAAGTGAAAGTCCGAAGAACAAGCCTGTCATGATCGCTCTAATAAGCGCTTCAACTACAAGTCTTACTCTATAGGGCTTCATTGCTTCATTAAATTCCATTGTTTACTCCTTTTCCTTAGCTAAATAACTAAATATATATATTTATATTATAGCACGCGGTCGGTTGTTTTTCAACCATAAACCGTGGCTATTCCGATTTTTGGCACTTTCCACAAAAAACTCTTTTGTAGCTTTTTCAACTATCTTGTTTTTTTGTGGAAATTGCCCAAAAGCTTGAGGATGCTCCCAAGCTTTCCTGAGGCATTGTCGCTTTCACGCTCCTTTTTTTCATAGCCCCGAAAAGCTGGGGGCCGAATTTAGAGATATTTGGATTTTGCGGGTTCTTTTTCCTCCCCGCACTGTCATTTTACGATAATATATAAGGAAAATCAATAGACTTCATTTTCTTTTCGGCATTTCTTCACAAAACTTTCACATAAGGACGCCTTTCATCACATAATATACAAAAAAGTATTGATTTAGTTAATAAATTTAAGTAGTAAATTAGATAGAACTTGTAGTATTCTTGTAGTATTAGTATAATAAGTATAAAAGAAAAAGAGACGACCGAGATCGTCTCTTTTTGTTTATTATTTCTTTGTGATTACAACTGTGCCTGCGTCAGGAATTGCGTCGAAATAGAGGACGCCATCCTTGATTGTGCAAGCCATATCCTCTTCCATGTTTGGCTTGTAATCAGAGCTTGAAACCATTGGAACCTCTACACCGTTTTGTGTAACTGTTACATTTGTCCAGCCACTTGGCAGGCCGAACTGGAGTGTAAGAGGATGATTGAGCATTGTGTTGTCAAGACCGTCTGTTATCTCAAAGGAAACAGCTGTTCCTTCAATGGTCATATCCTTAATTTCAGCTGCGTGAGCCTCTCTGAAATACTGAGATGCCTCGGTGTAGGATGCAACCCAAACGCCCTTTGTTACAAGATAGTCAAGCTTCTTTTCAAATACAAACTTGTTTGTACTGAACTTATCGCCTGCTATATCACTTTCGCTTGTCGCGCCTGTGTGAATTGTATGGATACATTCAACAGTCCAAAGCTTCTTGGATGCGAGGTAGTCAATTGCTCCCTTATAGCTTACGCCATCTGCGGAGCTTGTTCCGTCAAACTTTGTGGTTGCGTATGCAACATAGCATGGCAAGTTACCCCATGCTCCTCTCGATGTAAGAGTATCTGGGTCACAATATGTACCAGCCTGACCACCGCTTCGTCCAGCGAGCATAAGGTCATTTACAAAGTTAGCTGTGTCGCTACCTGTAGCTCCATTAGGTGTAGCAAAGCCAAGTACTCTCTGTCCTGGGAACCAGCTCATAAATGTAAAGTGAGCGTCGTCGATTTCCTTGACAAGAACCGCCTCATCGGCAGGATCGGAATGGAATGGTCCACCATGCTTTGTAGAGTGTGAGCCTATGTCAAACGCGCCAGTGGCAAGATACGACTTCCACTCATTTATATAAGAGCTTGAATACTGTACAGTAATAACCGCTGTAGCCTTCATATTACGAGCAGCGAGCTGTGGCGCAACCCACTCGTAGGTGTCGATATAGTTACCGTCGTCAAAGGTCATTGACCACGCGCCATTAGCGTTGTGGTAATACTTTGTTACGGTAGGAGCTGTAATATAGTTCTCTGCCGTTGTATCATAGAGCCTTGTTACAACCTTCTTTGTTACCTTACAGCCACCTGTCTTACACTTGTAGGTCTTAACCTCGTTAAGTCCATCAAAGCCAACAGTTCCCTGATCCCACTTATGTCCTGTTGCATCAACAGCATCAGTTTTCCAAGTAAAATCGCAGGTAAAGCACTTGAATACAGAGTAACCAGCGGTTGTACAGGTTGGAAGCACGATTTGAACAGGGTCAAGAGTTGAATACTTATGCTTACAGCCTGTTGCATCGGGAAGCTCGGTTGCCACTTCCGCAACGGTATAAGGAATTATGTCTAGGATATACGCACCGAAAATTGCAGGCTCTACTGTGATTTCAACACGAATCTTTGATACGTAGAAGCCAAAGTCGCGTGTGAAGAGCGCAGTTCCACCGACAGCGGAGTTCTCAAACACCTCTATCTTGTCGCCGTATTCTTCCCAATATCCGCCATTTGGATGAGTTTGATCCTCTTTCCATGTTTGGATAGACATAATTCTTCCTACGTCCTTGTTACAGTTAATATCAAGGTAAGCAACGTATGTGCTTTGTGGGAAGTCGAACTGCGCATAAACCTTTCTTCTGAGGTTCCAATCAAGGTCGTTGTAGGTTTTGTCTGTGCCACCCTCGTTAATTACAACAGAGGTAATACCGGGCTTGTTAACTGTGTCGTCTGCGCCATAGTTATCAACCTCAACACGAACAGCAACGATATCGCTAAGTGTTGTTTGTGCAAGAGTTTCGCCTGTCATAGGAACAAACTCGTATGAGGATGCGCTATTTGCGTCAATCTTGATTGTTTTTGCGGGCTTGTCATTTTCATCCTTGATTGTTGGGGAGTAGAGGTTGTACCACTCTGTCTTCATATCAAAGATAGGATCACCATTTTCATCAGTTGCTTGAATGTAAACTGGCTTGTTTGTTTCAGGATCAAGAACATCCTCGTAAACGTCCTTCATTATAGGATCGCCATTTTCATCAACCTTTGGATTGCCCTCTTCATCAACATCAGGAACCTGAGTTACATTCTGTTGCTTAACCATTCTTGGCTCCATCCACTGACGGCAAGCCACAACGGAGAAGGTCTGACCTATGAGCTTATCTGTATTAACTACAACCTTGCTAATAGTCTTAGTTGCAGTAGAAAGTGTTGTTTCATCATTGTCGTTATCATAAACAGTTATCCAGTTTGTGATAATGTTAGTGCTTCTGCCATAGTACATAGAATCTCTCCATACACGGGCATCGGTACACCAAGAGGTACCACTATCGCCGTCCAAGAGGTTTTCTGCACTCGAGTTAACCCAAGAGTTATATGAGCCTGTGATGCTACCTATTACGACAGAACCAACGCTCTGTGGAGCTCTCTTAAACTCTTCAACCTTACCGTACACCTTGATTTCACAAATCATAGCAGGGGTGTAACGAGTTGCGTGAGTTACGGTCGCTCTAATTTCTGTGATGTTGTAAACCCTGTCAAGCTCAAGCGCTACAACAGCGTTCTTTGAAAGCGAATCCTGAACGTCAGCGTCGGAAATTGTTCCAACCTTAATCCATTCTCCGTTTTCGCAAACCTCAACGTCATACTTAACTGTGCACTCAGGACCAAGCTTCCATGCCCAGTAGTTAGGAATTGTAAATTCGATAACTGCAACATCAAAGGCAGTTGCGAGCTTCAAATTAAGAACATCGCCTGTGTACTTGTCGCTATCTGCGAGAGTATCTGCTCTCCAATATGTGCCAGGAGCACCATCAATTACATTACCTGCCTGTGTAAGTCTATAAAGAGAGGTAGCGTATGCAAGACCTGTGCTTGCAACGTCAACGTAAACCTGTCCGCCAACTACAACCTGCTTAATAGGAAGCGAGTCGAATTCGGAAAGCTTATTAGGCTCAATGTATCTATACTCGTACAAGCCACAAATTTGACAAGGTCTTCTCTCCTCGCCGTATGAGTAGTCTGTTTGAGTTCTTACAAGGAACCATCTGTCAATACGTGTATGAATTCCTGTTGCGGGAACGATGTCAACCTTCTCCTCCCACTTACAGCCCTTTCTTGTACACTCCTTAAGAGTATATCCGTCATAACCACAGTTTGCAGGCACAGGATCATTTGTTTTTATCTTGTGTCCGAGTGCCGGCTGAAGCAGTGTTTCCTTTGTCTCACCACAGTTAAGACATCTCTGGATGAGCATAGATGGGCTTTCACAGGTTTGAGGTGTTACTGCTGCGTTTTCGTAACCAACTGAGTGGTCACATGGTGGAATCGGAACCCAGTTAGGAACAAGGATAACATCCTCCTCGAATTTTGAGGAGGAGGTAACCTCCTTCTTGAATTCCAAGTCGGTCGAAAGGAACCAGCCACCAAAGGTGTATCCGTCTCTTTCAGGCTCTGGTGGAAGCTTTCCTATTTTTCTTCCGATAGCTATTTCTTTCGTTTCAATTATATCGTTCGTGCCATAGCCGAGGATAAACGAAACGGTGTATGTGCCTTCCTCTTCATCATCTCCACCGCCATCAGGACCGCAGGCAACAAAGACTGCGAGAAGCGATAAAAGAAGCGCGAGAAGGACTAATAAACTCTTTTTCATATTTGCTCCATTTTCTTATTTGGGCATTAAGCCCCCTCGTAATTTAAGCGAGGGGGCAAAATGCTCTAAATGCTAATAATTATTCTTCCTCTTCAGGCGCGATTGCTATGGCAATTTCTTCCCAATATTCTGAACCTTCTTTAGGATCTTTAAGGATTATTTTAATGCCTTGGAGAATACCGTCGTCATGTGTACGGTCAATGCAAATAGCACCGTCCTTAGTTCCTGATGTCTCAAGGAACGCTCCTGATACAGCCATTTCCTCACGGAAGTCCTCTTCATTTGCATACCAGAGGTAAACTTCAAACTTAGATGAATATCCGTCGTCGCCCCATCCCTTGCATGCTATTGCAAGTTGGTCGATTTCTGTAGGCTTATTAAATAGGATAGTAACAACAAGTGGCTTTCCGCCCTTGGCAGCAGCGTTTGGCTTGCCTTCCCAAATACCGTCAGTCAAAATACCTGACCACTCAGGAAGTGCTGGCCATCCGCCTGCATCGGATGAAACTGTAATTGTTGCGTTAGATGTGATGTTTTGAAGCTGCTTAATTTCTGTCTCATCACAGCCTTCTCTGTGGCACTCTCTCTTTCTTGCGAGAGCTACATATGTCCAACCACCATCATCAACTGCACCGTCAGCTACCCACTGATGTCCAAGTGCTGGGTTTTGTGCTGCATAAACAGCGTCTGTGTTTGACTTATGGCAAATCTGGCACTCCTCAACCTTTGTTCCTGCCTTTGTACAGGTAGGCTCAGTTGTAGCGGTTGCCCAGTTGTGTACGCCCTTTGCACAGTCGAAGCTACCTGACTGTGATGAATTGCTACCAGAATTATCGTCGTCTGTTGCTGTCTTCTCAAAGTATGCGTAGAGTATAATATCGCTTTCAACAACAAGTGTTGTCTTAACCTTTTCAGCATCCTCGCCAGTTGATACGAGCTCATACTCCTCCTCGGTGTACCAGCCCTTGAACTTGTAGCCCTCAAGTGTTGGCTTTGGAAGCTTACCAATCTTTGCGCCGATTTCCAAAACTCTTTCGTCCTCGTCACACTCAGCATCTTCCCATTCGCTATAGTCAAATGTAACTGTGGCTGTCTTAGGTCCACAAGCTATAAGACCGAAAATCATGGTAAGAGCAAGAGCGAGGCACATCAAAATTCTAATTGTGTTTTTCATCTCTGAAACTCCTTATGTATTCCGCGTTCGCGGTGTATTTGCTTTATTATTATAACTCTTATAGGCAAAAAAGTCAATAGAGCCAAGGGGCGAGCGCGCTTTTTCGTAGGCTTGCACAAAAAATCAAGAAAATTCGTTGAGCAAAAAATTCGATTTTTGTGCATTTTGCCAAGATTAAGATGTCAAAGCGCCAAAAAAGCGCCCACCAAAAGCTGACATTTTTCAACATTATTCAAATCGTGTGCGCGCCCAAGAACATATGTGCGTAATAAAGCAAGGGAAGGGCTGTGCGCCCTTCCCTTGTGGTAATTATTCAGCCTTGTAACCAGCCTCTGTTATGGTAGCCTTCAAGGAATCAATGTCGACCTCCTTGTCGAACACAACCTTTACAAGACCCCTTTTGTGATTTGGCTTTACCTCCTTAACGCCCTCGATTGCCTCAAGCGCGCTCTTAACTCTCGCCTCGCAGTGTGGGCACATCATTCCCGACACCTTAATTACTGTTACCATTCCGTTTTCCTCTTCTCTTTCTGTATTTTCAAGCTTCTTTATCGGCTTAAAGAAATTCAATCTAAGCGCATTCGTAACAACGCAAACACTCGACAGGCTCATAGCAAGCGCGCCTATCATCGGACTTAGCGTAAAGCCAACCGACGCAAGCGCTCCCGAGGCTATCGGAATTGCGATTACATTGTAAAAGAACGCCCAAAATAGGTTTTGTCTTATGTTTGCAAGCGTTGCTTGACCTAATTTTATTGCGTTGCAGGCATCAAGGGGCTCTCCCCTCATAATTACTGCCTCTGCTGTGTCAATTGCAATATCAGTTCCTGCGCCTATTGCGACTCCGATATCGGCCCTTGCAAGGGCAGGCGCGTCGTTTACACCATCGCCAAGCATTATAACCTTGCCCTGCTCCCTTAGGCTCGCTATTGCTTTTTCCTTTTCGTTTGGCAAAACGCCTGCGATTATCTCATCAATTCCGATTTCATCTGCGATAGCGCGTGCTGTTCTTTCGTTATCTCCCGTTATCATAACTGCACGGAAGCCATTTTTCTTAAGCCAAGCGATTGCCTGTGCGCTACTTTCCTTGACTGTATCACGGACTCCGATAAGACCTATGAGTTTGCCATTCAAGGCAAAATATAGCGGAGTTGCGCCCTTATCTGCCATTTCGAGAGCTTTTTCAGCAAAATCCTCAGGAATGTGTGCATAATTTGATACGAAATTCGCCTTTCCACCAGCGATTGTGCCAGCGCCTACGGTTGCCAAAACGCCACTTCCTGTAACCGAGGAGAACTCACTCGACTCCTCAAAGGACACGCCCTGCTCCTCGCCCTTATTCATAATTGCACGCGCCAAAGGATGCTCGCTCTTTTGCTCTGCCGACATAGCAAGGCTCAAAAGCTCCTTGTGGCTAAGAGAATCAATCGGCACAAGCTCACTTACATGCATTTGACCACTTGTAAGAGTTCCTGTTTTATCAAAGGCGACAATTTGTGCCCTGCCTATTCCCTCAAGCGCCTCGGCTGTTTTGAATAGAACTCCGTTTTTAGCGCCAACTCCACTTCCTACCATTATTGCGACAGGCGTTGCAAGTCCGAGCGCACACGGACAGCTTATTACAAGCACCGATATTCCACGACCGATTGCGTAGCTAAATTCGGCATCTAAAATCAGCCATATTCCCGTTACTATAAGCGCTATTGTTATTATCGTTGGTACAAAAATTCCAGACACTCTGTCGGATATTTTGGCAATCGGCGCCTTTGTAGCAGTGGCATCTGTTACTGTTTTTATAATTTGAGCAATTACGGTTTCGTTGCCTGTGCGCTCTGCCCTACATTTGATAAAGCCTGCACGGCTTACAGTAGATGCCGAAACGCTATCGCCCTCTTTTTTATCGACAGGAACGCTCTCGCCTGTAAGAGAGGATTCATCAACGCTCGCCTCTCCCTCAATCACAATCGAGTCAGCAGGAATGCTCTCGCCAGCCCTTATAACGAATATATCGCCCTTTACAAGAGAGGACGCAGGCACGACAATCTCTTGACCGTCCCTTATAACCGTTGCGAGCTTTGGTGTTAAGTCGATTAGCGATTTTAGTGCCGAGGTGGTTCTTCCCTTTGCCCTCGCCTCAAGGATTTTACCTAAGGTAATCAGAGTTAAAATCATTGCCGAGCTATCAAAATAGAGCTGATGCAAATATTCAGATGCGTCAGGGGCAAAAATCATTGAAATTAAGAGATAAAGGCTATATGCCCACGACACGCCCGAGCCGAGAGCAACGAGAGTGTCCATATTCGGAGATAGCTTTATAAGAGAGCGCGCTCCATTTACGAAGAATTTGCCATTTATTATGATTATCGCAAGCGACAAAAGCGCTTGAAGTGATGCGATTATCACAGGCCTCTCAGTTAAGAGCGACGGAAGCGGAAGGTTCCACATTGAATAGCCCATTGAGATATACATAAGAGGCACAAGAATAGCGATTGAGAGGAAAAATCTTTTTTTGAGCCTTGGCGTTTCCTTGTCCAAAAAGCGCTCTGATGTGTCGCTAATTTGCTCATTTTCATCAATTTTCATAGCATTATAGCCCGCACTCTGCACTGCGCTGATAACGCCTTGCTCGTCTGCGCTTCCATAGACCGTCGCACTATGCGTCAAAAGACTGACAGCGCAATCCTCGACTCCGTCAACTCCCTTTATCGCCCTTTCGACACGGGCAACGCAGGCGCTACAGGTCATACCAGAAATTTCATATTTCTCCACTCGACTCACCTCCTCGCTTTTTTCGTAATTATTATATAATAATTATTTTCGAAAGTCAACAAAAAATCCCGATTTTTAATCGGGATTTCCTTAGAAAAAGCTACTTATAAAGATTTCAAGACCTATGAAAATTAGGATTGCTCCGCCCAAAATGCTCGCCTTATGGGAGAATTTTTTGCCCACATGGACGCCTATTTTCACTCCAACAAAGCAAATTCCAATTGTTACTGTGGCGATTATAAGTGCACAAATCAAGGCTGGAATAAAGGTGTATTCAGCTATGGTAAAGCCAACGGAGAGTGCGTCAATTGAGGTGGCGATTCCCTGTGCGATAAGAAGTGAAAGCGCAAGTGGCTTGCACTCTGCCTCCTCATCCTTGCCCTTGATGCCGTCATAGAGCATTTTTCCACCTATGTATCCAAGAAGTGCGAGGGCAATCCACGGGATAAATGCCTCAAGAGCCTTGAATTTTTGAACAATTGTATGAACGAGAATCCAGCCGATAAGTGGCATAAGCGCCTGAAAGAATGCGAACATTCCCGATATGCCGAGCGCCTTTTTATTGCTCATACAGGGCTCATTAAGTCCGTTTGCAAGCGACACCGAAAAGGCGTCCATTGCAAGACCTATTCCGAGCAATATGCTCTCAAAAAAGAACCAAAAATCAAGCATTCTTATCTCCCTTGCTGGTCTTGTACATATAGTAAAGCTCCTGCGCGTAGTCCTTAACATCGTGAACAACGGTAGGTGGCGAAACAACCTTTAGCTTGTCGCCAAACGAGCAACACCAGGCAATAAACATAGGACTGATTTGAACATCGCTCTCAAAAACGATTTTCTCGCCCTTTTTGCTCATTTTTATATCGCCAAATTTGTCAAAAATTACATCAATTAGCGACACATCAGCCTCAAAAACGACATTTTTGCGCTCTCCTGTATACATTGAGAACACCTGTCTTTTGTGACGCTGAACATCGAAGTCTATAGTTTCTGGAGTTGGAGTGATTTCCTCATCAAGAACTCTTACTCTCTCCATACGGTCAACGCGATAGTGCGACATGCTTCCGTGCTTGTCATCGTAGCACAAAAGGTAATACTTATCGTCTGAAAAAACGGTTGCGTACGGATTAACCTTGTAGAGCCTTGCCTCTCCGTCGGAGTTGGTCTTATATGCTCTTTCGTGGCTCAAATCGTACTTGAAGTATGTAAATTCTATCTTCTTTTTGTCATTTATCGCATTTGCAATTTCGTTTACAGTGTAATATATGTGCTCGTTTGTGCTTTTAGTCGTGTTAAATTCAACGATATTTTGCTTTAAAACCTCAGCACGACGACTTCCTGCAAGATGCGCTATCTTGTCAACGAGCGCTCTTGTCTTCTTATCGGTAATAAAGGACGATGCCTGAACTGCGTCCATAAGAATACGAAGCTCGGTAACATCAAAGTCTCCTCTGTCAACGCTATACTCGTTTGACGCACCACGCACACATTCCACCTCGTAGCCGAAGTGGTTAAGGGTTTTTATATCATCGTAAAGCGTTCTTCTGTCGCAATCAATGCCCATTTCAGCAAGCCTTTCAAGAATTTCGGGCGTGCCCATAGGATGCTCTGCATCGGTGTTTTGACAAAGAAGCTCCCAAAGCTTCAAAAGCTTTATTTTGTTTGGTTTTTCAGTCTTCATTATTCTATCTCCTTGATATGCTGTCTTGATTTTATCACATCTTGGCGCATTTGTAAAGGGCGATAAATAAAAAATCACCTCGTTTGAGGTGATTTTTGTATTATTCTTGGTCTTCATTACTTGGCAACAAAGCCTCTACCATTTGGGGCGCAACGCTTTGAACTGTTACAGTAGAAAGAGTGTAGCCACTGTTGTCTGTATAGGTTTTCTTTATTGCCGATTCCTCGTTTTGTGCATAGGTCTTTTGAACGAGCTCTGTTTTTGTGCCATCAGAAACAAGCAATCCAAAGGCAAGCTCAAGATTTTGCATATTTTCAAGGCTAAAGCCAGAGATAAAGTAGTTGTAATTTTCATAGCTAAGCTCGCTAATATCAACCTGAATTACGCCCTTGTTTCCAGAAACAACAACACGACCATCTTCAAAGAAGCTCTCGCCGAGGTAGGTTGGATTTACAACGAAGATGCTAACAACGAGCTCTGTGCCATCGTGATATGAAAGATACTCGTCGAGCAATTCCTTCTTCACCTCAAAGCCACTTGTAAGACCACTTCTGCTTGTGTTTTCCTTATAGGAATAGCCAACAGATGTAAAGATAGGGTCTGGATTTTCGGTTTTGTTTGCTACGGTGCACCTTTCCCAGTTTTGACAAACTGTAGTCTTAAGTCCCTTGCTTGCAAAGCCATCAGGATATGTAAAGGTTGTTACAAGATTATGCTCAGAAGCAATTCCGGCAAGAGCAGTTGCACAAACTATGCAATTACCGCCACTTGTACAACTATTTACGCTTGCAGGCTTCTCGTGTCCGTTAAAGAAGACCTCGCACTTTTTTGAAAGTGGAGTGTTGAGCTTAATTCTATCAGTTCCCTCTCCCTTAACAATCGCGTTCATAACAGGGTCGTTATTATAGCTGTCGTTTGAGAAGGTAACCGTAACGCTTGCGGTTGTGAAATAGAAGTTTATGTTTTTGCTTGCACCAACTTGACCAAACACCTGTGTTGCGAACGAAACGCTAACTGACGGGAACCAAATGTCGGTGAGTGCGGTGCACTTTTCAAAGCAATAGTTTCCAACCGACGTAAGTCTTGATGAGAAAACTACTTTCTGAAGACTCTTGCAGTCGGCAAATACGTGGTTAGGAAGCGTGGTAACGCTTTCAGGGATAACGATTGATGAAATCTTTGTTCCTCTTAAAGCCTCGCTGGAAATGCTTGTTACTCCGTTCCAAATCTTAACGTTTTCAAGAGCGTTGCATCCGTTGAACATCTTTTGGTTCATTCTGTTAGTGCCGCTCATGAAGGTGTAAAGGTTGTTAACGGTTGTAAGCGCCTTGCATCCGTTGAACATATAGTCGGTTGCATAGTTTATTTTTTGTCCCTCTCCGTTAACAAACGCTTCTTCAGGGAGTGTTACCGTTACAAGGCTATCACAATATTCAAAAACTGAATAGGTAGAGTTTGGATGATTGAAATTCATCATCGAAACGTCAAGCTCAGTAAGAGCCTTACAGTACTGAAAAGCTTTAAAGGTTCCGTCTGCGATAAAGCTCAATCCCTCGTTAAGCTTAATTTCAACAACGTTTGTAAAGCCATTGAAACATCTGTATTGGTTGCTGTTAGCGTTAGAGGAGTCGAGAAAATCGATTGACCCGGGAAGCTCTGTTCTTATAACACTATTAACAGTAAACGTGTAGCCAAGCTTAGCGCTAATTCCGCTAAAATCCCACCAAAGGCAAACTCCGTTAGCTTCGGATCCCCCCTTGGTCAACAAATAAACGGTCGGAACGGTATAATAATTTGTACCGTCAGACAAAACGGTACGGGCAATAGCACCGTCATCCTTTTTGTCACCAATGTCGGTTCTTCCGATTGCCTCATCAAAAAGCGTAAGCTCTCCGAAAGCGTTGCTAGTAGACGGCTTTATTGTGTCCGCGCTTACCGAAACGGCAAAAACGCACGCAACAATCGCAACTATGGCAACAAAAAGAAATAGTCTTTTCTTCATATGTTTTACTCCTTTTTAAAGTTATATAAGCTTTTACATAATAATTTTAACATATTTTTATAATATATGTCAATATGCACAATAAACAAATCCCCCCCCCCGATTTTTGTGCACAAAGCACAAAACCGCAGATTTCTCTGCGGTTTTGTGTTATTCATGCCCTCTCGGTTGATTAGAACAAGTTGGGTTAGGCGCAGCTCGCGCTTTAAAGTCTTTAGAGCAAGCAAGACAAGGCGCACCCTGCTCTTTCAAGACCCCAGGGTTTTCGATTGATTAGAACGAGTTAGGCTAGGCGCAACGGAAACCGCGGACGAAGGTGTACTCCTCGTACATCAAGGTCGTGGTTGAGTAGCAACAACGCATAACAAAGTTATAATCGGTCGAAATTAATAGTTTTCTGCGTGAATTTCAAAATACGCCTTAGGATGTGCGCAGGTTGGGCAAATTTCAGGAGCCTTTGTGCCAACAACGATATGTCCGCAGTTACGGCACTCCCAAACCTTAACCTCGCTCTTTTCGAATACCTGTGCGGTTTCTACATTCTTAAGAAGCGCTCTATATCTTTCCTCGTGGTGCTTTTCTACTGCTGCAACCAAACGGAACTTCTTTGCAAGAGCTGTGAAGCCCTCTTCCTCGGCGTCCTTTGCAAACTGCTCATACATTTCTGTCCACTCGTAGTTCTCGCCCTCTGCTGCGCTTCCGAGGTTTTCAGCTGTATCGCCGATTCCGTTCAATTCCTTGAACCACAGTTTTGCGTGTTCCTTTTCGTTTTCTGCTGTCTTCAAGAAGAGTGCAGAAATCTGCTCATAGCCTTCCTTCTTTGCAACGGAAGCGAAGTATGTGTATTTGTTTCTTGCCTCGCTCTCGCCTGAAAAGGCTGCTCTGAGGTTTTGCTCGGTCTTTGTGCCTGCGTACTTGTTTTCTTTCATAGTTCAATCTCCTTTTTTATTATGTATTGATTATGCTAATTTTGCCTCAAGGCGCTCTCTGATTGCCTTGATAAATCCGATTGTGTTAACTGCGGTTGCCTTTGTGCCCTCGCTTACAAGACCAACAAGGTCCTTTGTCATAATACCGTCATTGAGAGTATCAATGCAAGCACTCTCAAGCTTATCTGCGAAGTCAACGAGTGCGTCAAGACCGTCCATCTCTCCACGCTTACGAAGCGCGCCACTCCAAGCAAAGATTGTTGCCATAGGGTTGGTCGAGGTGTCCTCTCCCTTGAGGTAACGATAATAGTGCCTTGTAACTGTACCGTGTGCCGCCTCATACTCATACTGACCGTTAGGAGATACGAGCACGGATGTCATCATAGCGAGTGAGCCGAATGCTGTTGATACCATATCGGACATAACATCTCCGTCATAGTTCTTGCAAGCCCAAATGTAACCACCCTCGGAGCGAATTACACGAGCAACTGCGTCGTCAATTAAGGTGTAGAAGTATTCAATTCCAAGCTCATCAAACTTAGCCTTGTATTCGGTGTCGAAAATCTCTTGGAAAATGAGCTTAAAGGTTTGGTCATACTGCTTTGAGATTGTGTCCTTTGTAGCGAACCAAAGGTCCTGCTTTGTATTGATTGCATACTGGAAGCAGGAGTGTGCAAAGGATCTGATTGAGCTGTCCTTGTTATACTGACCCTGGAGCACGCCTGCGCACTCGAAATCATAGATTTCCTTATTGAAAAGCTCGTTTCCGTCCTTGTCGGTAAATACAAGTGATGCCTTACCCTGTGCTGGCACTCTATATTCAGTTGCCTTATAAACATCTCCGTAAGCGTGACGGGCGATTGTGATAGGCTTTTTCCAGTTGCGAACAGCTGGCTTAATTGAATCGATAAGAATAGGTGCACGGAATACAGTTCCGTCAAGAATTGCACGGATTGTTCCGTTAGGGCTCTTCCACATTTCGCTGAGGTTATATTCCTCGACTCTCTGCTTGTTAGGTGTGATTGTCGCGCACTTTACAGCAACACCGTACTTCTGAGTTGCATAAGCGCTGTCAAAGGTAACCTTGTCCTTTGTCTTTTCTCTTTCAGGCAAGCCGAGGTCGTAATACTCTGTTTTAAGGTCGATGAATGGGAAAAGAAGCTCATCCTTAATCATCTTCCAAATGATTCTTGTCATTTCGTCGCCATCCATCTCAACGAGAGGCGTGGTCATCTTGATTTTTTCCATGTTTTTCTCCAAAAATTCATTTTATTTTTACTTCAGTATTATTTTAACTCATTTGTGCTAAATTTTCAAGAGCATAACTAAAAATATAGGATGTTTTTTATACTTTTAAAAATTTTTCAAAAAAACTATTGACAAGGTTAAAAAACTATGTTAAAATAGCAATCGTCGCAAGAAAAGCGACAATAAAATGCTGGCGTGGCTCAATGGCAGAGCAGCTGATTTGTAATCAGCAGGTTGATGGTTCGACTCCGTTCGCCAGCTCCATACGGGAGAATAGCGAATCGGCAAACGCGGCGGACTGTAACTCCGTTTCCTTCGGGAACAGTGGGGTCGGCACCCACTTCTCCCACCAAAGAAGACAGGCAAGAGCCTGTCTTTTTTGTATCCATTGCGAAAGCAATGGTATATCATCAACCTTTGGTTGTATATCATCACCGTCAGGTGTATCCCCTTTCGCAATGATGATATGCAATTCTTACGAATTGATGATATACACGCAAAAGCGTGATTAAATTAGACTTTTTATTGACACACCGCAAAAAAGGTGGTATTATTTTAGCAGATAGAAAGCGCGAGGTGACGAAAATGAAAATCGTATTTTCAGATAACACATTTCAGGACAACTCAAGAGTTGGCTACGACTATTCGTTTCCAACCTACTCAATTGAGTCGGGCGACACAGCCAAAAATAGCGATGAAATCGTAGTGCCCGAGCACTTTACAATCGAAAAGGCAAGAAAGCTCGGCGAGGCGATGATAAAGCATATGATGGACGGCTATTGCAATTCCACCGCTTATAAGCTTGCAATGAACGAGCTCGGAGAAAAGATATGACCGACGGCTCTATAAAGCGCCTCAAAAAGGCTCTTCGTGCAATCGCTCTTTCAACCTCTCGAGGCTTAAAGGATCGCCAAATTGAGGAGGAGCTATACGAGATACGACTTGTTAAAAAGCAGATCGACAGCATCTCGTCAAAAAAGGATCGCGAGCTTATTCTATATTGCATTGACACCTTGCTCGAAATTCGAGAGGAAAGCAATGCGCAAAAGCTTGCCGATTTTGCCAAGGCGATACGAGGTGTGCCAGATATTTTTCAAGGCAACAGAAATCTTTATTCCCTTTCAGATGATTTTGATGCTTTTAAGCAAAAATATGGGGAGGAGTATTTCAAATCCGTAGAAAAGATATATCCCCGTTTTACCAAAAAAGCGCCAAAAAACGCACTTTCGTTTTTCAATCCCGCCTCAGACGATGCTTTCAAGAAAAAGCATCCTATAGGATATCCCTTTCTCGTCATCCTCGGAATATTCGCCTTTATGCTTCCAATGATAGGCGTTCTCGTCTTCACCTTGGTCGTGGACGAGAGCAGAATTGTAAGCGGAGCTTGGATTGTATTTATGCTAGCTGGCGCTATAATAATGGGAATCGGACTTTTTAACATCGTTGCTGCAATAATTCATCAATATTTAGGGCACAAGCTGACAATCATTTGCATTTTCGGTGGCTTAGCTCTCATAGGAATCTCTGTATTCCTTTGCATTGATACAACTATGGCGCAAATTTTCAAGCCCGAGCTTGTAAGCTTTATCCTTTTTTCTCTAATTTTGTGCATAGCCACAATTATCTACTCGTACAGCTGGTTTCGACTTGGTGTAAGCCACTATTTGAAAGCCTCAAAAAAGCTAAATGGCTCATCAGAATCCAAGCTAAAAAGAGGTGGATTTTTCAAAAATTGGCTTCTTTATACTGAAATCCACAAAAAAGTGAATATGGGTGCGATTTATTACCTTAACGCAATCTATGTCTATCTCTTTTTGTTCAACACAGCATTTACTCTTACGCTTGGACTAATAAAGCCACTTTCGCTTGTGATTTGCGCAACCTGCGTTTTAATGCATCTTATGTGCGCCATTATGTCTATTTTCGCAAAAATTCAAAACAACTTAGAGGATCACGGGAAACCGATTGTTTTCTTCGCAAAAAGATCAAACGGTGGGATTGATTGCATATTTTTTGACTTACTTATCTTAATTCTCCCATTCCTTTTTGCATATCTTCAAATCGCAGTAACAGGCGATTTGTGGGGAATTAACCTTCGATTTTTTTAGGAGTTTTTAAATGACTGATTTACTAACGCTACAAAAAAGCTTCATTCTCTCTCATTTAAGGGAGGGCGACACCTGTGCCGATTTTACAATGGGCAACGGGCACGATACCTTGTTTTTGTCCACTACTGTTGGCGAAAGGGGTAAGGTTTACGCCTTTGACATTCAAGAGAGTGCGCTTGAGTCAACTCGTGCGCGTCTTGAGGCTGAGGGAGCGCCAAAAAATTACACTCTCATAAAAGATAGCCACTCAAATCTTGGTCTTTATATCAAGGAAAAAATCAAGGCAGGAATGTTCAACTTGGGATATCTGCCAGGGAGTGGCAATAAAGCCCTTACCACTATGCGAGAAACGACTATTCCAGCTGTAATGGGCGCGATTGATTTGCTTGACGCCAAGTCGATTTTGCTTATCGCTATTTATCCAGGACACGAGGAGGGCGACGCAGAGGGCAAGGCGCTTGAGGAAATATTTAACAAAATTGACCGACACGCAATAAGCGTAATGAAGGTTAAAATAATAAATTCACCAACCTCTCCGTACTTTTTCGTGCTTGAAAACGGAAAAATCTCAATTCAGGAATACAAGGAAAAATACGGAAGCATTTATGAAGAGGAAAAGATATGAAAAGAATAATTTGTCTTGCCCTGTGTTTGATTTTGGGCATTTGCATTGTCGCTTGCTCGCGCGAAAAAACGCTTGATGCGCCTGCTTTGACTCTCTCCGATACGGGCAACGCTACTTGGGGCGCTCAAGAGGGCGCGACAGGCTACGAATACAAGATAAACGACCGAGCGAGCGTTAAGGTTGACGCATCGGTTACTGCGATTGTGCTTTTGCCTGGCGAGAGCATTATTGTGCGTGCGCTCGGCGATAACGAAAAATATTTTGATAGCGAATGGAGTGCGCCACTTACAAACGATAACGCAACAAAGCTACCAAAGCCCGTGATTGACAAGAAGATAATCGGCTCTCAAATTGTGCTTTCCTGGGAAAAGGATGCAAGGGCGACCTCGTACAAGATACGCATAAACAACGAGAGTGAGCAAATAATTACCGAAAATCAATATATGATAAGCGAAAATGACATCTTCCGTCTTCAAGCTGTTGGAGATGAGGAAACCTATATCAGTAGCGACTGGGCAATTATTTCTCCTACACCAACACATTAAAGCAAAAACACACCGTGCGTGGCACGGTGTGTTTGTTTTTAGTATTGGAACATTTTAAAATCAATGTCCTTATCTGCTCTTACATAGAGTGGGATTTCATCGAGCTTAGCGCTTACCCTTAGCGTTGTGCCACCGTTGATTTTCGAGCCATCGCGAACGCAAATCCACTCACAGCCCTCGGGCAAATATACCTCTCTTTCGGTTGCGCCCTGATATGAAATCGGTGCTACCAAGAGTGCATCTCCAAAGATAAACTCATCCTCAATCTCCCACGCTCTTGCGTCCTTGTCAAAGTCGTAGAAAAGTGGGCGCATAGGTGGAGTTCCTACCTTGTGTGCCTTGTCCATTGCACGCTTTATGTATGGCTTAATCCTCTCGCGAAGGAAAATAAGTCGCTTGAAAATCTCGTATGCCTCATCTCCGTAGCTCCAAATCTCGTTGCCACCACCTGTGTAGCATTGTCCACCGCCCTTTGCGTCCTCTGGGGCTGGAATGTATGGCATTTGATAGCCGTGCAATCTCAAAACAGGACAAAATGTTGCATATTCAAACCATCTAACAGTAAGCTCTCTGCACACAGGGTCCTCTGGATCGCCCGAATCGAAGCCACCAATGTCAGTTGTCCACCACGGAATTCCTGCCATAGCCATATTAAGACCTGCTCTTATTTGACACCTCAGCGCCTCATAGGTTGGCATAATGTCGCCACTCCAAACGAGCGCACCGTATCTTTGGCTTCCTGCCCAAGCGCAACGCACCAGTGTGATTATTTCCTTCTCTCCTACGCTCTTTAGCCCCTCATAGAAGCCCTGTGCGTATCTTGATGGATAAATGTTGCCAACCTCGGCACAATTTCCCTCAAAATAGCGATGATTATCATAATCGTAAAGCATAAATTCGGGCTCTGCCTCGTCAAGCCAGAAAAGACGAATGCCCTTGTCGTAATAGTTCTTTTTTACAGTATCCCAAACAAATTTACGCGCGTCGGGATTTGTAGTATCATAGAACACTGCAGGATGCACAAATTCAGTATGATTTGATGGACCTCTATCGTTGCGAATAAGATAGCCCTTCTCAAGCATTTCCTTGTAATTTTCGCTTCCGAATTCAATTGTTGGCCAAACAGAAACCATAAGCTCCGTGCCCATTTCCTTTAGGTCCTGCACCATTTTCTCTGGCTCTGGCCAGTAATCGTAATCAAAGCGAAAATCTCCTTGGCAGGGCCAGTGGAAGAAATCGCAAACGATAACAGATAGGGGCACTCCGATTTCCTTATATCTTCTTGCAACGCTAAGAAGCTCCTCTTGGTCACGATAACGAAGCTTGGATTGCCAAAAGCCCATTGCAAGCTCAGGCATATGAGGTGGTCTTCCTGTCGCCTCCATATATTCCTCAACAATTTCAGCAGGAGTGTCGCCTGCTATTACAAGATAATCAAGCTCATCAGTCTGCTCTGCCTTGAATTGCGTAATGTTTTTGCTAAAATTCGCCTCGCCGACTGCTGGAATGTTCCAAAGGAAGCCATAGCCAAGGCTTGATACGAAAAATGGAACTGATGCCTGTGAGTTGCGATGCGCCATTTCGAGCGTACAGCCCTTCAAATTCAAAAATTCCTGCTGATACTGTCCCATACCGAAGATTTTCTCGCTCGGATTCGACTCAAAGCTCATTGTAAGCTCATATTTTCCTTTTAAATGAGGCTTGAAGGCTCTTGCAGGTCGCTTTAAGGGCTGAAGGCGAAGGGCCTCCTCCAAAAGTAGCTTTCCGTGCTGGTTATAAAAGGACAGCTTTCCGTTTTTATCGACACAGCACCTTGTTTTTCCGTTGACAATCTCGCCAAAGCCCTCGCCCACGCTTATCTGAGCCTTTGGGCTTTCTATTTCAAGCAAAGCCCTCATTTTGTCGGAAATTCGCCCCTCGGGAGAGCATCTTACCCTAAGACCGTTCTTACCCCAGGGCTCTATTTTAATTATCTCGCTATTAAAAAAGTGAACGAGCGCGCCGTTCTTCTCGTATATCATAATTTTCTCCTTAAAATGGTCTTTATCTTATTTTATCACACACACCCTCTTAAGTCAATATATAATCGCGCGCTTTTACGCTTTTGCATGCGCAGTGTGCTTGTCTTTTTGTGCGATTTGCACAAAAATCACTACCCCCCCCCCTTTTTTTTGTCCATTTTGCCTTGACGCGCGCCTATTTTTATTATATAATTACAATAGATAAATGTATATCACGCTTTAAAAGGAGATTAAGATGAAAAAGAAATTATTTATCCTTCTTGCCACTGTGGCAATTCTTATGTGCCTTTTTGCTCTTTCGGTGAGTGCCGAGGCTGTAAACATTACCAATGTGGCAAACGACGGTATTCCCGATTGGGACCAAAAGGTTTTGCTTGACGGCAAGGAATACGCACTTTGGGAGCTTGACTCAAACGGAGTTTACCATCCACTAATTTGGTATAACAACGGAACGGAGCTTGCCTCGGTTAGAGCCGACAATATAACTGTTGCCGGTGCTGACACAACCATTCCTCGCATTACACAATCCATGTATCGTAGTAGTGAATATGCCGAACTCCAAGGAATGACCATCGTTTTACCGGACGGCACAACATTTGACGGCAAAGCAACTATCGTTATTGCCAACCTCAATGGAGTAAAGGTTTGGAACGGAAGTGGCGAATATGATATGGACGCAGTCAAGAGCACGACATTTTCGGGTAGCACCGCGCTCAAATATATCTACCTACCAAGCACGATAAACACCGTTGCATATCAAGATGCAAGAGGCGTATTCCAAAACTGCACTGCCCTTGAAGCGGTTATTTTTGCAAAGAGCGCGAGCATCGGAACTATCTCGCATAACTTTGTAATGGGCTGTTCAAGCCTTAAGTGCGTATCGCTTCCCGCATCTGTTGGAATCATCGCACACAACTCCTTTAATAGCTCCCATATCGGGGCGCTTTACCTTGGCGAAACACTAACTGAGATAGGCGCAGGCGGAAACTGGAACGCAGGCGCATTCTATAACTGCGCAAATCTATACCTTGTGCAAAATCCGTTTGAATATTATGGATACGAGGGCACAATACCCGAAAAGCCTGAAATCTATTTCTTCCCAAACACACTTGCAACACTATCTGACCACGCGTTTAGAGATTGCCCAAATATGAACACAACCGTTGTGTTCGGCACAAGCCTTACAAGCTGGTCAGGACATATGTTCACAAACTGGACACCATCTACCTCGGGAGATAAAAATGTTGTATTCCTTGGAAATATGACAAGCTTCAGCGTCTCCGAAGTGATAAGCGGTGGCGGATATATCCATTTTTACTTCCCTAACACCACTGACAAGAGCGTGCTTACACACTCGAGGAGTGGCGAGGGTCTTGTTTACTACTATACCGAGCTTGGCTATGTTGGCAGAGCGCGCTGGAACACTGTAACATGGCTGACTGTTGAGGAGCTTGCTACAACGACCGATGGACTTTTTGGCAATGTAAGAAAAACACCTCACCTTGAAAATCCACGCCTTGCCGAGATTGTAGAGGCAACCTGCTACTCTAACAAGAGCGCAGTTACAAAATGCTTCTGCGGTACGGTTCTTACAAGCGGTGAGGTAGAAAACTCAATGCTTGAGCATGAGTACATTGACGATTTCGACTGCACAACCGCTAACTATTGCAAAAACTACAAAGAAGAGGAAAATGAAGGCTGTAAGGCATTCCTCGTTGCTGATGCAAGCGAGCATGCTGAGACTCACGATGTAATCTTTGAAAATGGATTTACAAGTGCAGGTGTTCACAACACTTACTGTGCTAATGCTACCTGTAAGGTGCTTGACAAGGTTGAAGACCTTGATGCTATGTTCACTCACGAGGGATATGCATACAAGGAGCGCACCTCGGGTGGTATTGATACAAAGTTTAAGATTAACACAAAGGCTATGAAGCTTTACGAGAAGTACAAGGGCGCAATCCACTTCGGTATCATTATCGCTAACGCTTCTCACTTCGAAAACGTTGACGTATTTATTCAAAACGGTGAGCTTACCTCTACTAACGCAAAGGGCGAAAAGACTGGTATCATCGTTGAGATGACCTCAAGAGATTACGACTACTTCAACTGCTACATTGGTGGCTTTGACTTCTCCGACTCTCGTTATACTGAGCTTGGACTTATCGTTGCAGGCTACGTATATGGCGAGGATGAAAGCGATATCGCATTTATTCAAAAGCAATATACAACTGACAGCGACGATAACACACTCGAAACTCCTTACACAGCTATGGTTACCAAGGGCGCAACCCTTAAGGCTGTAAACATTGTTACAGTAAGAGATTTCATTCCTCTTTCAAGCAACACTGAAGAATAAACAAAAACCACACTCGGTCGAGTGTGGTTTTCTTTTTTAAAGCTTTAATTTCTCGGCAATTGCGAGCATTCGCTCTCTTGAAACCTTAAGGACCCTTCTGTCGTAGGTTAAAAGTCCGTTCGTTTCGTCCTCGACATCGCTGACCTGTGTGTAAATTGCGCCACAGAGTCCGTCCTTTACAAGTGGAGCTATCTCATTTTCGTAAAGGGAAACGAGTGCGTCCTCGAATTTTTGTTGGTCATCAAAGAAGCGATAGCCATAGGTGTTATCGACATTAAAGCTATGGCCTGCCACCTTGTATGAGTAGCCACCAAACTCGCTCAAAACTATTGGCTTGTCAGAGACTTGAAGCTTTACCTTTTTGAAATAAACATGCTCGCTCTCGACATCGCTATCTGCGCCCTTAAACCAGCCAGATGCCGTATCAATTATGCGCGTGGTGTCGATAGTCTTCATTTTCTCGTACATTCTCTGAGAGTCGATTTGTCCCCAACCCTCGTTATAAATTGTCCAGTAGCAAATACAAGGATGATTATAAAGAGCGCTTACTGTGTCGACCATTGATTGCTCAAAGAACACACGATAATCCCTTCTTCCTCTTTTGTCGTTGCGCCTTTTGAGTCCGATTGTAGGAAGCGCTGTATCACGAAGGAACGAATATGTGCCATTGTTTACCATATCCTGAAAAACAATCATTCCGTGCTTGTCGCAATAGTAATAGAACTGCTCAATTTCAACCTTTATGTGCTTACGCAGAGTGTTAAAGCCGAGCGCCTTCATTTCTAAAACATCGTTTTCGAGGCATTTTGGCGAGGCAGGTGTGTAAATTCCTTCGGGGAAGTAGCCCTGGTCAAGCAGACCATGGAAGAAATATGGCTTACCGTTTAGGCAAATTCGCTTAACGCCATCTACCTCCTTAATTTCAAGAGTGCGAATGGCAAAGTATGATTCTACTCTGTCGCACGCACTTTCAATTACAAATTCATAAAGATAAGGGTTTTCAGGCGACCATTTTTGAGGATTTTCAAGCTCGATTCGGCACACCGAATCAACGAGTGTAAATTCAAGCGCGCCATTTGGTGCTTTTACGGTGATTTTTCCGTTTTTTGCGCCCTCTGTGTGAATAATTACGCCATTTTCAAGTGGCTCTATTTTTATTTTTTTGATATATTCGCTTGGAACACTCTCGAGCCAAACGCTCTGCCATATACCACTAACCTCGGTATACCACATTCCACCACGCTTTTCTCTTTGCTTGCCCCAAGGGAGCATTTTGCCCATATCCTCGCTTACAACCTCGAGGACATTTTCGTCCCTTAAATGCTCGGTTATATCGAACGAGAACGGCAAATAGCCATTAAGATTTATGCCGAGAAGCGCCCCGTTAAGAGAAACGGTTGTTGCTCCGTCACACGCGCCAAAATTAAGAATTACTCTATCGCGTACAAAGCCCTTGGGCAAGGTAAATTTCCTTCTATAATGCGCCTTCTTCTGCTTGCCAAGCAATCTGCCGATGCCCGACATATCGCTCTCTGGCGGGAATGGCACACGAATTTTTTCGCCATAGCTCTCGTCCTCGGAGAACTCCCACTCTCCATTAAGGGAAAGGAACGAATCGCGCCTTAGCTGTGGGCGAGGATAGTCGTTCCACGCATTTTCGTCATAGCTTTCAGCCTCGGGAGTAGATAATTTACACAGGTTGGGCTTTTTTAGCCTTTTCATTGCAAAAAACACGAGCACAAGGAATGCCGAAAGCACAATTGCAACGACGAGTGCGCCCATAAATATTCCCTCATTTGGAATAAACGAGGTCGTTCCGTCATCGTTTGTAACAAGCTCCGCATCCTTTAAAATCGCCTCGCCGATTGCTGGTCCGACAACTCCAGGAATAAGAACCTGTGCGACAATTCGAAGTCCTTGGAACATTCCAGATTTGTTTTCAGGGGTATTATCACGAATAGATGCGCCAAACACTGCCATTCCTGCAAGATATCCACACATCATAAGAAGTGAGCCTACAAACACCAAAAGCGTGCCACGGAAGAAGAAAAGAACAATGTAGCCTATCATCAAAAGAGCGATTGACGGTACAACCGAGCGACCGAAGCCAAGCTTATCGTATGCCCTGCCCCAAAGCGCCGTGAATATCGAGGCAAGCACGATTGCAGGCGCCATTACGAGCACATAGTCCGCCATTTTGAGGCTTTCCGTGTAATAAAGAATGAGATATGGCATAAAGATTTGGATTGAAATGCCGAATATTGCAAACGCAAAAAGCAACAAATAAAGGATTGGATTTTGCTTGATTACGCTCAATCTAAAGCCATAAACGATATTTTTAAAGTAGCTTTGATTTCCGTCTGTTTTGATTTTTGGCTCATCAATTAAGAAGAAGCCAAGAACACCGATTACAACAACGGATGCACCGATTATTATGAAAATCGTTGTCCACGAGGAGCGCTCCGATAACTCAAAGGACATAAAGCCACCGAACACGCAAAGGATTGCAACGAGTGGCATCATTGCATTTATTCCCTCTGCCTTGCCACGAGAGGAATCGTCTGTTACATCAGTCAGCCACGCATTAAAGCACGCATCATTTGCGCTTGAGCCAAAGAAGGTCATAACGCAGTCCATTATGATAACGAGAGTTATACAAAGCGCGCTTGCGCTAACTGACGGGAAAAGATAGCCGATTACATCCTCACGAATAAGGGCGAAGGACAAAATTGAAAGTCCCCATAAAATGTAGCCACCTGCGATAAAGACTCTTCTCTTACCGAGCTTGTCAGAGAGAGCGCCGATAAGTAGAGTAGTTACGGTTGCGGACACAGCGCTTGCCATAACCATTGTGGCAATGTCCGAGGCGCTGGCGCTGAACATTTGATATATGAAGACATTGAAATACATATTTTCAACAACCCAGGCAATTTGACCGACAAGCGAGAAAATCACGAGGGCTGTGTAAAATTTACTCTTTGATTTTTGCATAATTTAACGAAGCCTCTTAATTGGGAAAAACATTCTTGTTTCTTTTTTATACTGCTCAAAGCCTTCCTTTCTGCTCTGCCTTCCGTCTGCCATAGGCACGCTGACGAGGAGGAAAAGAAGATTATTGAGAATTGCGCCGATAATAAAATACCAGCAGGATGGCATATTGACAACGCAGAACGCGCCAACACCCCACCACATAAGTATCTCGCCCAGGTAATTTGGATGGCGCGAGTGCTTCCAAAGACCGTTTCTTATAAACGGTGTTGTCCTGTTTTTTCTATATTTGTGCATTTGAATGTCGGAAATCGCCTGCAGGGTAACACCTAAAAGGCTAACACATGCAAAAATTATCGACACAGGGTTAAATTCCGCATCGCTTATCACAAGATAAACAGCAGGAAGCGTGCAGGCATAAACGATAAGCGTTGGCACCATATGAATTCCAACAAAATTGATTATAGGATAAAGCTTACCCGTCTTTTCGCACAGCATTGTGTATCGCCAGTCCTGATATGCAAGACCGTGGAAGGTATATGCCCAGTTGGCAGTTAGGCGAAGCGCCCAAATAGCAACGACGCAAATCACGATTATCGCGCCCACGCTAAGAGCTCTGCCCCACGCAAAGCAAGCCAAAATCACAATTGGCTGAACGCTCCAGTATGGGTCGTAAACCGATGCGTTTTTAAAAATAAGACTAAAAATAAAGGTGACAACCGTTGCAACGGTGTCGGCAATCAACAGCGACAGCCACACATCAAAATCGAGCGACAGGTATGTAAAAATTCCTGCCAGTGTCGCAACAATGTAAACAAGGGTAACTATTATAAAGCTTGGGGCTCTTTTAATGTTCATATCGCACCACCTTTCGTAATTATTTTATCATTTTATATTATAAAAGTCAATAGCGCACAAAAAACGGCAACCTTACGATTGCCGTTTCTATTTCGAATTAGTACATTGGTCTATCCTCTTTTTGAATTTTGATTTTCCTATGAGTTAAACTTAGTACATTGGTCTGTCCTCTTTTTCTTTATTTTGGTTCTTAATCAAAGATAACTACTTGAAAGCTAAAACCTTGTCCTTTCCCACTTTAAATGCTTGTATTCGGATGAGTTTTATTTCTTTTGTTAAATTAAAGTAACTACTTGAAGACTTAAAACCTTGACCTTTCTTGTTAAATTCTTATATTCGAATGATATTCAATTTTTAAAGGGTTTTTAGCATAACCGAAATACAATTTACCGTTCTCGCTCAAAAATCCTCAATTTCTACTTAAATCTTTTCGATAATAGGCTCTTTGCTTACTGTCTATGGCACGCTCCCATAGCAGTATATTCAGTTATGCACTCACTCTGTGGTTCACTTGCCATTGGACCGTACCTCCTTGATAGTCTATATAGCTTCTTACCGATCCTCGCTTTCTCGTCACGAGGGCTGTTGGAGCTTTCCTTGCGTTTAGAAAGTCCTTCAATCTATATTCACCTTGGGACTTTGGTGAAGCTATAAGAGAGTTATTCTCGAATACCGACTCGCCCTTGCCCTCCCGGGCGTTGACTCTATCTGGTATTTGCTCTCTCTTTGTACCTTTATTGTAGCAGACTTTTTTCGTTTTGTCAATAGTTTTTCGTGATTTTTTCTAAAAAGCCTCATTTTTGGTATGTGCTTTTTGTGCACAAGATACAAAAATCTATAATATATATATACTTATATAATATGAAGAGATTTTTCAAAAAATTTTTTGTCAAATGTGAGTTTTCCTTTACAAACGAGGCAAAAAATGCTACAATGAAAATAGAAGAAAGGGGGAATTTTATGAAAATTACCTTTATCGGTGCTGCACACGAGGTAACGGGCTCATGCACGCTTATCAGTATAGGCACCAAAAATATTCTTGTCGACTGTGGTATGGAGCAGGGCGTTGACACCTACGAGAACGCAGATTTGCCTATTTTGCCTATCGACATTGACGCAATACTTCTAACTCACGCACACATAGACCATTCGGGCAAGATTCCTGCAATGGTGGCAAGTGGCTATAATGGTCCTGTCTATTCAACCATTGCAACGCATCGCCTTTGCGAGATTATGCTCCGTGATAGCGCGCACATTCAAGAATTCGAGGCAAAGTGGCGCTCCAGAAAGGCAAAGCGTGCAGGCGAGGACGAATATTCGCCGATTTACACTATGGCTGACGCAGAAAAGGCGCTTTCGCTTTTTGAATCTTATTCTTATAATGAAGAAATCGAGATTCTTGACGGTGTTAAGATTTCGTTTCTTGATGCAGGACATCTGCTCGGCTCATCAAGCATTTATGTTACAATAACTGAAAAGGGCGAAAGCACGACGCTCCTCTTCTCGGGTGACATCGGAAACACTGCACGCCCACTTATTCGTGACCCCCAAAAGCCAAGGCTTGCCGATTATGTAATTGTCGAGTCTACCTATGGCGACAGACTACACGGAGAGCGCCCTGATTATGAAACTCAATTCACAAATATAATTCAGCGCACGCTTGATAGAGGTGGAAATGTTGTAATTCCGTCCTTTGCGATAGGTAGAACGCAGGAGATTCTATATCTTATAAGGAAGATAAAGGAAGAGGGGCTTGTGAAAAATCACGGGGATTTCCCTGTTTTCGTGGACAGTCCTCTTGCAATAGAGGCGACAGGCATTTACGCCTCGGGCTTGACTGATTTTTACGATGAGGAAACGCTCGAGCTACTGTCAAGAGGGATTAACCCTATCACCTTCAAGAGCTTGAATTTGGCAATCACAAGCGATGATTCACGCGCGATAAACGAAAATATGACACCAAAGGTTATAATTTCAGCATCTGGAATGTGCGAGGCAGGTAGAATCAGACACCACCTAAAGCACAATTTGTGGCGAAGCGAGAGCACTATTCTCTTTGTTGGCTATCAAAGCGAGGGAACGCTCGGCAGACGCATAATCGACGGAGACCGCTTTGTTAACCTTTTTGGCGAGGAAATTGCTGTAAGGGCAAAAGTTGAAACAATCGCTGGAATTAGTGGTCACGCAGACAAAAATATGCTTCTCGATTGGCTTAGCGCGCTCGAGAAAGCACCAAAAAAGGTTTTTGTTAACCATGGCGGAGATGGCGTATGCGACGATTTCGCCAAGGCTATAAGCGATACTCTCGGCTACGAGGCGATTGCTCCATTTAGTGGAGATGTGTTCGACCTTACAAGTGGAGAGTGCGTCGAAAAGGGCGTTGTAACTCGTGTAACTCCAAGAATTGCTAATACCAAAAAGCGTGCGGGCGTTGTATTCGAAAGACTTCTTGCCGCTGGCAGACATCTTATGAATGTTATTGAACAAAATCGTGGTGGAGCAAATAAGGACCTCGCAAGATTTACAAGTCAAATCGAAGCGCTTTGCGAAAAATACGAGCGAAAAGACTATTCCAAGAAAAAATAAGACATAGTCTACACCTCATCCACCGTAAACGGTCCCCCTTCCCCTCCGTTCAAAGGGGAACGCTAAGGCGCTTTGCGAAAAGTACGAGCGAAAAGACTATTCCAAGAAGAAATAAAAGACACAGGATAGGCATTTTGCCTATCCTGTGTTTATTTTAGTAGTTAAATTTCTTTTTCTTTGCTATCATAAAGATTATTGTTACAACGAACGCCATAAGCTCGGCAACGATGATTGATGCCCAAATCCCGTCCGTTTCCCAAATAAGAGGTAGCAAAATAACTGCCGAGATTTGAAAAACGAGTGTACGCAAAAACGAAATGATAGCCGAGGTTACTCCGTCGTTTAATGCTGTAAAGAACGACGAGCCAAATATTGCCATTCCTGCAAAGACAAACGAGAAGCAGAAAATCCTAAACCCGTGAAGCGTGAGTGCATATAGCTCGGGGTCATAGCCAACAAAAATTTTTGAAAAGGTGGGGGCAAGCAACAGCCCGAGGGCGAGCATACAAGCCGAGAACGACATTATAATAAGCGTGCTTTTCCTTCGTAGGCTTTTCAGCTCATCGTGATTTTGCGAGCCGAGATTGTAGCTGAAAACAGGCGCTATTCCGACACTGTATCCAATGAAAATAGAAATGAACACGAAGTTTACATACATCATAACACCATAGGCGCTGACTCCGTCCTCGCCCGCATATCTCATGAGCTGAATATTGTAAAGAATTCCGACAAGCGACATTGAAACCTGCGACATAAGCTCGCTCGAGCCGTTTGTGAGCATTTTGCCAAGCGCGCGTCCCTCAAAATAAGGCTTTGAGAGGCGAAGAATGCTCGCGTTCGGTCTTGCAAAATAGATAATCGGCACTATTCCACCGATAAATTGACTTGCTCCCGTGGCAATCGCTGCGCCTGCAAGTCCCCAACCGAATGCGCCCATAAAGAGTGCATCAAGAACCATATTTGCAACACCGGAAATAATACTCATATAAAGACCGAGCTGTGGCTTCTCTGCTGCGACAAATATGCTTTGGAAGCAAAGCTGTATCATATATGCAGGGAGTGCTACCGAAATAATTGCGCCGTATAGCGCGCAATCATCTATCATATCTCCTGTCGCACCCATAGCGATTGCAACAGGGCGAACCGTAAGCACGCCAACTATCGCGAGGACAATTCCAAGCAGAATACCGATGTAGATTACCATTGAAAAGAGCTTGTTTGCCCTTTCCTTATCTCCCTCCCCATAGGTCTTGGAGATTAGCGCACAGCCACCTGTGCCAAGCATAAAGCCAGGCGCACCAAGCACCATAAGATATGGCATTATAAAGTTGAGCGCAGCGAATTCCGTGTCGCCCACTATATTTGAAACAAAAAGCCCGTCAACAACACCGTAAATCGAGGTGAATATCATCATTATAATTGACGGAAGCGTAAACCTAAATAGCTTCTTGTAAGTAAAATGCTCGTAAAGCTTTATCGCCATATTCATACCCCCCTTTTACGCGTCTTTGTCAATCTTATCATATGTAAATTATATTGTCAAGAGAATAATAAAAAATTCCGACTTGTGTCGGGATTTTTAAGTGCGATGCTTTGCAAATGCAGAATTCGGAGTTCGGAATGCGGAATGAATTAACTTCGCACTTCGCATTTCGCACTTCGCACTTTTCGAGAGCCGAGGTCAAAGAAACAAGCAAGTCAAGGCGCACCACAGTAGACGGGCGAAGGCTATCTTCGCGATAGTCAAGGTCGGCTACGAGGAGCAACAACACAGAACGAAGCTTATTGGAAGCTGTCCCATCGACCGTTCAGAACGAGCTAAGCTAGGCTCTGCTTTGTCCTTGGGCGAAGGTGTTCTCGCGAACCCCCAAAACTTACTTCGTGCATTTCGGGGAACCCCGAGGCGTGTACTCCAAGGTCAAGTGCGAAGCTAGTAACGACGATTAGCGAAGTTATCAACGGTCAACACTTTTCGAAAGCCGAGGCTAAAGAAACAAATAAGACAAGGCGCACCACAGGCGACAGACGAAGGCTATCTTTACGATAGTCGAGGTTGTCGGCGAGGAGCAACGCAGTATTATGAGGTTTATTTGGACTCGGAATCGATAAAGTCGCAAGCAGCGAGCGCCGCCACCGCCCCATCCGCACATGCAGTTGCAACCTGACGGATTCTCTTTTTACGACAGTCGCCTGCTACGAAGATGCCTGCGGTTTTTGTCACGCACGCCTCGTCGCTATCGGCATAGCCCCATTTATCAAGAGCTATTACATTTTCAAATTGCTTGTTTTGTGGAATAAGACCTATGGCAACGAAAAGTCCGTCTACTTCCAAGGTCTGCTCCTTGCCATTTGCCTCTATTTTGATTCCGTTAAGCTCGCTATCGCCGAGCAATTCGGTTATTTTTGCAAGAGTGATAATTTCTACATTATCCTTTTTGAAAAGCTGCTCTTGAAGCTTCTTTTCGCCTGTCAAAACCTCAAGATTTTGAACTACATATACCTTTTTGCAAAGGTCGCTAAGCAAAATGGCCTCTTGAAGCGCGCTATTTCCACCGCCCAAAACTGCAACGGTTTTGCCCTCATAGAACGCTCCGTCACAAACAGCGCAGAACGAGATTCCGTTTCCTATAAAATCGAATTCTCTATCAAGCCCTGGCAAGCGATGAGTTGCACCTGTGGCGATAATTACAGCCCTTGCCTCGTATTCTCCACTATCGGTTACAACGATTTTTGTGTCGCCATTATCCTTTATCTCGGTAACCTCGCAAAGGTCAACCTCTGCGCCCTGTCCGAGCGCCTGATCAACGAGCTTTTCTGCAAACTCGTTTCCTGTAAGTGAAGCAAAGCCGGGAATGTTTTCAACCTTTGGAGAGAAGGTTATTTGTCCACCGAATGCGCCCTTTTCAAGCACCATTACGGTTTTCGATGCTCTGCGTGCGTAAAGTGCTGCGGTAAGTCCGGCAGGACCTGCACCTATTACAACTATATCGTACATATTTACTCCTGTTTTTGTCATTCAAATGATTTCGGCGACTTTTTGAGGGTCGCCGAAATGCTTTTATAGGGTTTTGATTTTTAAGGCTTAAACACCAAGATACTTCTTAATGTCGGATACGCCACTTAGGCTTCACCTTGAGGGGAAGCTGTCAACGCAGTTGACTGATGAGGTGTTTTTGTTAAATCTACAACTCATCCACCATCAAAGATGGTCCCCCTTCCCTTCCGGTCAAAAGGGAAGGCTTAAACACCAAGATACTTCTTAATGTCGGAAACGCCTTTATACTTTGAAACATTACCGTTTTCAACAACTACGAGAGTTGGAGCTTGGTTAATGCCAAACTTGTCAACGAGCGCCTTGTTTTCAGCAGTTGCAAGAATCTGCTCATACTTAACGCCTGCCTTATCAAGGAATGTCATTGCGATTTTGCAGTTTGGGCAGGTTGCTGTCTTGAAGAGGTAAATTCCGTTGTCAGAATCGCACTCGCAAGCGTCCTCAGCCTTTTCCTCAACAACTACGCCATTCTTCTTAAGCTTTGAGGTTTCGATGTTATAAACTGCTCTATCCTTATACTCCTGAGCCTTACCATCATTCCAGTTCTGAACAGGACGGTAGTAGCCTGTGATACGGCTATAAACCTCTGTCTTTTCGCCACACTCTGGGCAGGTGTAAACCTCGCCTGAGATATATCCGTGGTTCTTACATACTGAATATGTTGGGGACATTGTATAGTATGGGAGCTTGTAGTTTTCTGCAATCTTGCGAACGAGGTTAGCTGCACTCTTCCAGCTTGGGAGCTTTTCGCCCAAGAATGCGTGGAATACAGTTCCTGATGTGTAGAGAGTCTGAAGCTCGTCCTGAATGTCAAGAGCTGTGAAGATGTCGTCTGTGTAGCCAACTGGCAAGTGTGAAGAGTTTGTATAGTAAGGAGTATCTCCGTTTACGCAAGGAGCTGTGATGATTTCAGGATAGTGCTTCTTATCGTGCTTTGCAAGACGGTAAGAGGTTGACTCAGCAGGTGTAGCCTCGAGGTTGTAGAGGTCGCCATACTTTTCCTGATAGTCGCTAAGACGCTCTCTCATATGGTTGAGAACATCCTGTGTGAACTTTTGAGCCTCCTCGTTTGTGAGGTCCTTCTTAATCCACTTAGCGTTGAGACAAGCCTCGTTCATACCAACAAGACCGATTGTGCTAAAGTGGTTATTGAATGTGCCGAGGTATCTCTTTGTGTATGGATAGAGTCCGTTATCAAGAAGCTTTGTGATAACTGTTCTCTTAACCTTAAGTGAACGAGCAGAGATATCCATAATCTTGTCAAGACGAGCGTAGAAATCAGCCTCGTTCTCTGCAAGATAAGCAATTCTTGGCATATTGATTGTTACAACACCAACAGAGCCTGTGCTCTCACCGCTTCCGAAGAAGCCACCGGACTTCTTACGAAGCTCACGAAGGTCAAGACGGAGACGACAGCACATTGAACGAACATCGCTTGGCTCCATATCACTGTTGATATAGTTGGAGAAATAAGGTGTACCGTATTTTGCGGTCATTTCGAAGAGGAGCTTGTTATTCTCTGTTTCGCTCCAGTCGAAGTTGCTTGTAATTGAATAGGTTGGGATAGGATACTGGAAGCCACGGCCATTTGCGTCACCCTCGATCATAATCTCGATAAACGCCTTGTTTACCATGTCCATTTCCTTCTTACAATCCTTGTACTTGAAGTCAACCTCCTTACCACCGATGATACAGTTGAGCTCAGCCAAGTCAGCAGGAACTACCCAGTCAAGAGTGATGTTGCTAAATGGAGCCTGTGTTCCCCAACGAGATGGAGTGTTAACACCATAAACGAAGGATTGAATGCACTGCTTAACCTCTTTATATGAAAGGTTATCTATCTTTACAAATGGAGCAAGGTATGTGTCGAAGGACGAGAATGCCTGTGCGCCCGCCCACTCATTCTGCATAATTCCGAGGAAGTTAACCATCTGGTTGCAGAGTGTGGAGAGGTGAGATGCAGGAGCAGATGTAATCTTACCTGTTACACCACCAAGTCCCTCTTGGATGAGCTGCTTAAGTGACCATCCTGCACAGTAGCCTGTGAGCATTGAAAGGTCGTGAATGTGAATGTCTGCGTTTCTGTGTGCCTGTGCGATTTCCTCATCATAAACCTCGCTGAGCCAGTAGTTAGCTGTAATAGCACCAGAGTTAGAAAGGATAAGACCACCAACTGAATATGTTACAGTTGAGTTTTCCTTAACACGCCAGTCATTGATTTTAAGATAGTTATCAACAATTTCCTTGTAGTCAAGAACTGTGTTGTTGATGTTTCTGATCTTTTCTCTTTGCTTTCTGTAAAGGATGTAAGCCTTTGCAATATCGTCATAGCCAGCCTTGATAAGAACGCTTTCAACGCTGTCCTGAATTTTTTCAACTGAAATTCTATCGTTTTCTACCTTGCTCTCGAAGTCTGCTGTTACCTTGAGTGCCAAGAAATCGATGATATCCTGATTGTACTGCTTGCCACAAGCATCGAATGCCATTTTGATAGCATTTGCAATCTTGGAAATGTTAAAGTTTGCGATTTTACCGTCGCGTTTGATTACATCATACATACCGTTTTTCTCCTTGTTGTTATTGTTTCCTTTTAGTAGTATTTTGCGCCCTTTTTTCGACCAAATTCGTGAAATTGAGTGGTTTTTCGCGGAATTTTTGCGTAAAAATAGATGCTCCTTGCCTTCTCGGCCCGAAGTATCTTAAGTGTTGCTTTTTACTACCGTAAGCTTTTATTTTTCGTCGGTGTTTACATTGTATCACACGCATTATCGTTTGTCAATAGAAAAACCACAATATCTTGTAAATTTTTTTCAAAAAACACAAGATATTGTGGTTGACTTATCAACAAAACATATTAAATTCCACGGATTTCTGACGACGAAATGTGCTCCAAAGTCGCTTGGCAAAAGGCTTCCAAGGTGTTTTTATCGTGTGCCGAAAAGCCCTCTCCGATGAGTTCTCCCGACTCGGCAAAGCACTGTATATAGTATTTTTTTGCGCCACTTATCCACTCGGCAATTTTTTTCATATCGTCAAGGGTGTGAAGCTCCCTTACGACGGTGGTGCGAAACTCGTATTCGACGCCACTGTTTTTTATAATTTCAACGCTTCTCTCAAAGGGGGCAATATCAAGAGCATCTATACCTGTTGTGAGGGCATATTTCTCCTTTGAGTTCTTTATATCCATTGCGATATAGTCCACTAAGCCAAGGTCGATTATCTCTTGTAGCTTGTCGGGGTATGCACCGTTGGTATCAAGCTTAATTGCAAGTCCGATTTCCTTTATTTTTTTCATAAATGGAATAATATCGCTCTGCAAAAGTGGCTCTCCACCTGTTATACAAACACCGTCAAGAATTCCCTTCCTTTTATTTAAATATGAAAGGATTTCATCCTCGGAAAACAGCTCCGTCTTATGTGTTACAAGAGTTGCATTATGGCAAAACGGACAACGAAGATTACAGCCATAGGTAAAAATTGTACACGCAATTCTGCCTGGGAAATCAAGCATTGTCATTTTTTGAAGTCCACCGATTTTCATTGTTCGTTCTCCTCTCTTAATTTTATAGCTCGTGGCGATTTTCCACGCTTAACCATTGAAAATGTTACATAAAGCATTGTTAGCATTGTCATCACAAACGCAAGCGCGCTCAAAAGCTGTTGTGCATATATGCTCATTCCAAAAACAGTGTTTGCATTTTTCTGCACAGCCGACACAATAGGCGATACTGCAAGCGTTGTAAGGAAGCCACACACGCCTGAGATTGCAAGTGATACTGCGAGTGCGTCCGTGCGCTTGTCAGGTGTTACATAGTCGTAGCAAAGGTTGATTAGTGCGCTATTTATTCCACCCATTGCAATCGCGTTTAGAGTGTAGTAAATTGTATATACTACCATTCCGTTTTCAGGACGGCAGAAGGCGTTTACAAGAAAGGCGATGCCTGCGATTGTAAAGCAGATTTGGAGCATTCTTGCAAAGGAATATTTGTCTGCATATTTTCCCCAAACAAACGAGAAAATTGAGCGTGCAAGCGCGTAAATTGCGCCAAGAATTGCAACTCCAAACACCGCATCAAAGCCGAGGTCGTTTTCCTTATACGCACCATAGAATGGTGTTGCGCACGCGTTTGAAATCTGCCAAAGGCAGAAAACGAGAGTTACCTTTAAAACATTCTTGTCCTTTAAGGCATCAAAAATGCTTCCATTTTTGACATTTTCCCTCTCGGCTGGCTTTTCCTGCTCCTTTTCCACGGTCAAAAGCATTGTTAGCGTGTGGATTACCATAAAGCCAAATATTGAAGCGCCACAAAGAATAAACGCACCTCTTATATTGCCCTGCGCCTCATAATGCTCGATAAGTGCGCCCATCGCGAAGTTAAAGGCAACGCCTAAAACAAGCGAGATTACCTCTTTTTTAGCAGTAAAGCGACCTCTTTTTCCGTCGTCAACAAGTGACATAAGCCAGTTTATCTTTTTTGGATGAACGACATTATAGAAGAAGTACGCAAGCACTATTGTTACAATGAATATTCCCTGCCTTACTCCCTTGTCCCAGTCGGTCAACGGGATAACATAAAGGAACATAAAAAGAAGCTGATTTAAAACGCTAAACGCAATAACGATAGGCTTTGATTTGCCCCTGCGCAAAAGCGTAGCAACGAGCTGGAAAAGACAGCCAAGCGAGATAACAGAGGACAAAATTCCCGTTACATTATCGCCTATTCCAAGCGCCTTTGTAAGCCTTGCAAGGTACATGTCAGCTACAAGAATTGATATTAAATATTCAACGCCCGCCTCAATTATGTACATAAGACGGCCTCTTTTATATAGCTTTTCCATTACTCATTTCCTTTGATAGTTTTTCAACTTCCATTTTAACAGTAGCGCACCGTTTTGTCAATAAGAAAAAGCAAGCTTTCGCTTGCTTTTGTCTTTATTTTGGGCTATACTTAATATAGAAAGGGCTTGGAGGTTTGGAAATGTCACTTAAGTATAATAAAAGGAACATAATCTTGGCGAAAAATCTGCGTAAAAATGCAACGCCTCAAGAAAAGCGATTGTGGTATGATTTTCTATCAAAATACGAGATAAAATTCCAACGACAAAAGGCAATTGACGACTTCATTGTTGACTTTTATTGTCACAGGGCAAGACTAATCATTGAAATTGATGGCTCACAGCATTACAGCGAAAAAGGCGTTATAAGCGATAGCCTTCGCACTGAAATTCTTGGTGGGTACAGCTTAAAGGTAATCCGATTCACCAATCATCAAATCGACACGTGCTTTCAAGCAGTATGCGCATATATAGACCAAGTGGTAAAATCCTCGCTTCAAGACTAATCAAGCTCTTGCCTCCCTCCGAGAGGGAGGTGGATTGCATAGCAAGACGGAAGGAGCCTGCGTTGGTTTGATTTTCTTAAGCGCACTCTCCTTCAGTCAACTTCGTTGCCAGCTCCCTCCCAGAGGGAGCCTTTATTGTCAATAAGAAAAAGCAAGCTTTCGCTTGCTTTTGTCTTTATTTTTTCAAGCTCTTGAAGGGATTGTTCATAGGATCGAGTGATTCGAGGTAGTTGTAGTATTTTACAAAGCCAAGACCATCGAAGTTTGCGCCGATTCCCTCGAGCTCAATGCATCTGCCAAGGTAGTAAACAATTCTTCTTACCTCAATTGTAACAGCCTTAACTGCTGCGTTCTCTCTTGCCTGCTCTGGAGTTATTGTAGGCTCCTCTGGCTCGCCATCCTCATCCACGCTTTCGTCCTCGCTGGACTCTTCCTCGCTTGACTCCTCCTCGCTTGAGGATTCTTCCTCATCGCTTGATGACTCTTCCTCGTCAGGATTTTCTCCCTCAAGGTCCTCCTCTGGAGTCTCCTCCTCAACCTCTTCCTTAATTTGAGTTACGATTTCAACGCTCCAAGCGCCCTGCTCATCAGTTGCGGTAAAGGTTGATGGATCAAATGTGCCATAATATGTGTAGTCAAAGTCGTATCTTGAGTCAACTACATTGTCGCCTGTATAGGACATTCTATATTCCCAAAGCGCTTCCGTTGGAGTGCTTTCGTTTATCTCCATTACAATTCTATTGTAAAGGCCCTCTGCCTCTACCTCATAGATAAGATAGAAGGTGTCGGTTGCGTCCTCGAGACAGCAGAGGTAATAGCCCTCTGTAAGCTCATAAACATATCTATTATAGTCGTCAGGCAAGGTAACTCTTCTTGGTGGAAGCTCCTCCTCGCTTGTCTGCTCTCCCTCAGTTGACTCGCCCTCGGTTTCGCTGTCAACAGAGCTTTCCTCGTCAGTTGAGGATTCAGATTCGCTTGAGGATTCCTCTGAGGATTCCTCATCGGTCGAGGACTCCTCGCCCTCTACGCTTTCCTCCTCATCAGGCACAGGTGCTTCAATAAACTCGCCCTCCTCCTGAATAAACTCGATCACCTTCGAAAAGTCACTCTTGGTTATTGCCTTAACAATAAAGAAAACTGCAATTGCAATTACGAGCAAGATGCCAAGCACGATGCCAGCCTTGATTGCACTCTTTATCCAAAACTTCTTTCTCTTTGCCTTTTTCTCGTTGGCAAATGGGTCTTCCTCAGTGTAGGTGTGTCCACAATGCAAGCAAAAATCCTTGCCCTCGTCAAGAGGCTTCTTGCAATAGTGGCACTTTCTTATAACCACCTTTTCCTTTTTTTCCTTAGCCATATGTATTCTCCATAAGCATAATATTTTAAAAAACTACAATTAGTTTATCACACTTTATTATATTTGTCAAGATTGAGAAATTTTTTGATTTTTTAACCTCGCGTTTTTACTTCTAGCCTTAATTTTAAGAGATTTAGGCAAAGCATCAATCTCTTAAATTTCATTCCTCATTCCGAGTTCGTCGCGAAGCGATTTCATCCAAGTTCTACTTGGATTTCATCCGTCTTAGCGGATTTCGTCCCCTTCGCATTCCAAATTCCTCATTCCGAATTCCGCATTCCGAATTCCGCACTCTGAATCAGCCTTGCATACTCGCCATCAAGTGCTAAAAGCTCGGTATGTGTGCCCTTTTCTACGATTTTTCCGTTATCTACTACTGCTATTTGATGGGCATTTTTAACAGTTGAGAGTCTATGGGCTACCACTATTGTGGTTCTGCCCTTACAGAGCTCATCAAGTGATTTTTGAATCAAGATTTCGGTTGTGTTATCGAGCGCGCTTGTCGCCTCATCAAGAATCAAAATCGGTGGATTTTTAAGGAAAACTCTTGCAATTGAAAGCCTTTGCTTTTGTCCACCTGAGAGCTTAACTCCCCTCTCGCCGATAACCGTATCATATCCGTTTTCGAGTGTCATTACAAAGTCGTGAATGCTTGCGCGCTTTGCTGCCTCGATTACCTCATCCTCGCTCGCATCTGGGCGACCGTAAAGAATGTTGTCGCGAATGCTTGCGTTAAAGAGATAAACATCCTGCTGGACGATACCGATGTTTTTACGCAGGCTCTCCATTGTGATGCTATGAATTTCTCTATCGTCAATAAAGATTTCGCCCCTGTCAATTCTGTAAAAATGAGGAATCAGATGGCAAATTGTGGTTTTACCTCCACCACTCGGACCTACGAGCGCAAAAATCTCGCCCTGCTTTATGTCAAGTGAAAGACCGTGCAAAACATCGCTTGAGCCGTCGTAGCCATAGTGAACATCATTAAAGCGAATGTCGCCACGCACGCCCTCGATAGGTGTTGCGTCCTCGCTATCTGCCTCGGGGGGAGTGTCCATAATTTCAAGAAATCTCTTGAAGCCCGTTACACCGTTTTGGTACTGCTCCATAAAGCCGATAAGCGTATTAACTGGACCTATAAAGAGGTTAACCGAAACGATAAATGCTGTATAGTCGCCAAGCTGAATTTGTCCGTTATAGAGGAAAATTCCACCTGCGATAAGAACGATTACATTGAAAACATCTGTTACAAAAACGGTCGAGGAATGGAAAAGTCCCATTGCCTTGTATGCCTTTTTGCGACATTTTACAAATTCGCCATTACCAACCTCAAACTTGTCACTCTCCTCCTTGGCGTTTGTGTACGCCTTTGTTACACGAATACCAGAGATGCTACTCTCAATTGATGCGTTGATTTGTCCTGTCGCCTCTCTTGTTTGAGTGAACGCCTCCTTCATTCTCTTGCGAAGCGCGCGAGAAATGATGATAAGGAAAGGAACGCACGCAAAAATTATGAGCGTGAGCCAAATATTGATTGTGGCAAGATAAGTAAATGACAAAACGATTGAAATAGAGGAAATCAGGAGATTTTCAGGGCCGTGATGGGCGAGCTCACTAATTTCCCAAAGGTCGTTTGTCATACGAGTCATTATTTTTCCTGTCTCGTTGTCGTCGTAAAACTTATAGGGCAATTTTTGAAGATGATTGAACATATCACTTCTCATTTGCGCCTGCATTCTTACGCCTATTGTGTGTCCTTGATACTGAATGAAGTAGTTAAGAAGCATTCTTATCAGATACAAAGCAAGAAGCACACAGCCGAAAATCACGATAAGCCTAAATTGCTTGTTTGGAATGAAATCATTTAGCATATAGCGCGTGATTATCGGATAAAAAATTGCAATAACTGCCACCAAAAGTGACGCAAGCATATCAAAGATAAATAGCGTTTTGTGTGGCTTGTAGTATGAAATAAATCTTTTTATCATTTTTTATAGGTCAAGGGAGTCGAAGATTTTCTTTAGCTGATCTGCGCTCTCCTGAAGCTTTACTCTTTCCTCGTCATTAAAGGTAATCGGCACATCTGCCTCAATTCCGTCGCTACCTACAATTGCAGGCATGCTGAGCACTACTCCGTCGATACCGTGCTCACCGTGAGTCATATGCGAGATAGGCAAAATCGACTTTTCATCTCTTGCAATTGCCTCGCAAATTCTCTTAACTGAGGTTGCAATTCCGTAATAGGTTGCTCTCTTACGATTGATTATCTCGTAGGCGCTGTTTCTTACCTTGCTTGCAATTTCCTCGGTTGTTTGCTCGTGCTTGAAGTGACCACGCATCTCGCAGAAGCGGTCAAGGGCAATTCCCGATATATTTGCAGAACTCCAAGCGACAACCTCGCTATCTCCGTGCTCTCCAACGATAAATGCATGCACGCTTCGGCTATCTACCATAAGATGCTCGCTTAGCTGATATTTGAGCCTTGCTGTATCAAGCACCGTGCCAGAGCCGATAACGCGATGCTCTGGGAAGCCTGAGAGCTTAAGGGCAACCTGTGTGAGAATATCAACAGGATTTGACACAATAAGAAGAACTCCGTCAAAGCCACGCTTTGAGATTTCGGGGATTATTTTTTTAAAGATTTCAACATTCTTGTGCACGAGGTCAAGTCGAGTTTCGCCTGGCTTTTGTCCTGCGCCTGCTGAAATTATAATGATATGCGCGTCGACTATATCGTCGTAGTCGCCTGCATATATTTTCATATGTCTTGTAAAGGGGATGCCGTGGCTTATATCCATAGCCTCGCCCTCTGCCTTTTCCTTGTCTGAATCTATTAGGACGATTTCAGAAAAAAGTCCACTTTGCATAAGTGCGAAAACGCTCGCCGAGCCAACATAGCCACAGCCTATCATCGCAACCTTTCGGATATTAACACATTCTCTCATAATACACCTCTTTATTTTTTAAAAGTAGTATTTGCGAATATTTATAAAATATTACAACAACATAATAACACACGCGCGCCCTCAATGTCAAGAAAAAGGAACGGAAAATCCGTTCCTTTTCGTGTTATAAAATTTCTTTTTTATTTTTTGGACAAGCACCGCTTCTCGTTTCTTTATTCCTATTAGCAAAATAAATGCTAACAATATTGAAAGTAGTTTTTTCATAAAATCAGCTCATTTCTAATTTTATTTTAGCATACGAAAATATTAAGTTATTTTACGATATTAGATTTGCGCTTCTTTACTATGATCAACGCACCTATAACACAAACAGCGCCAAAAGTTACAACCATACCTAAAATCGCTTCCCAAGAAATAAGCCTTGGCTCAATCTCGTTTTTTGAAATATCAGCAACATCATCTAACCTTATTCCTCCAAAAACAGGCATTGTAAGTGATAGAATTTTATCAGTATGCATATCTGAAATTTCTCTATATTCCTCGGCTGTAAACAAGTAAATCTCTTCATTCGGATCATACTCGCCAACGCACGGAGCATGAGTTGCCAAGACATAATCTCCCTTGCTCGTTTCGTAATATATACACAAAATATCCATACCATATCCCGAATATGTGCAATACACATTGTTTATTTTTGTAAAATATCCAAATATTTTTTCAGGATATAAAGCATAATCAAAAAACTCACTTTTAGTCGCTTTTTTTATTTCTCCATTTACAAAATTTCCATTATAATCGTAATATTTATCCTTTGTCAATAAATTTATAGAAAGCGGATGAACTATATAATAATCATAAAATATAGCTCTAACATTCAAATCATCCGCAATTGTCTTTGGCAAGGATTCATAAGAAGATATTTTTATTACCGAATCAAAAACAGTTGTTCGTGCCAAAGAACGCTCTTCTCGAGACAAGACTACTGAATTGTTTACTTTTTCAGTAGCACAAGAAACAAAAGAGAAAAAACATAAAATAATCGCGAGAAATAATGCTATTGGCCTTTTCATGTTATCATCTCCTTTTATGGTTGATACGACGGGATCGTTTCGTTAGCAAAATATGTATCTTTAACAACCGATCCTTGCCACGCCCTATGTGTTGCCATATCATTGTCAGTCGTCTCGCCAAAGTACAAATCATCGTAATGCAACATATAAATACTTCCTGTTCCTTGGGGAGATGGATCTTTTATAAGAAAATGATAAGAAGAACCTATCGTTACATAACCATATATCAACACCGCGTGGCCATTAGGAATTTGCACAAAACTATCATTCATAAATCTATAATAGCTCCATCCTGCAAAAACAACCGTTCCCATGTCCAAAAAATCGGCCAACCTTTCGGCGGTATAAACGTTTCCTGCTGTATAGCGTGTGTTGATGATAGCGCCAGATATCGAAGAAATATAATAGTTTATGGCGCTTTGCGCTTGTATTACTGTTCCACCTTCATCAACGACGCTTCCTTTTACATACGATACTGCTTGTTCTTGTGTATATGAAACGGAACTATAAAAATGCTTTGCAAACATTCTAGCGACGGCAGCCCAACACCAATTAGACATTTGTTGAGCTTCCAAAGCAACATTCGATTCGTATTCTATTTTGGCAAAATACCACTCGTCCTTGCCATTGCTTTTCTCTTTTCGTTGTTCGATGTTAGTACCATTGACAGCAAGAGTTGCGCCTGCTGCCACATAAAATGAATTGTTAGTGCGAGGAGAAATTTTATACATTCCATTTCCCACATCAATTATATCCCATTGTTGTCTATCAAGGACATTGTAAGATTCTAATAATAGTTTTTGGTTTGCAGTCGCCTCTTTTCCTGCTGGAGAAGATAGAGCCAATCCAGTCGAAGCAGAAGTTATTTTGTAATACCCATTGTGAAGATATTCAACATCCCATTTTTGATCCATCGTACCTTTGAATTCGTATAACTCCGCAAAATTCCCACCATTGTCATCCAATTGCATATATCCCGCGGTGTGCTCGACGTTCCTAAAATAATATTTTGAATCTTCTTCCAAAACCGCATCTCTCTGATAATACAAATCATAGGTGGAATAGGTCGTTAGATATGTTTCTCCCGAAAGAATTGATATGTACGATGGATATTCATCTGATGAATAAGTCAGCGCCATTCCGTAAAATGGTTCTCCTGCATAGGCGTTTACAAAAATGCCGGTTATATCAATAGGCGCAAACTCGGGAAAATCCTGACTAGATGTGTATGATTCCGGAAGATATGCGTAGCCTAGATCTCTGCTTTCCAGTCCCAAGAAGTCATATTGAGATGCCGTACTATATGTCCAAGTGTTTTCGCTCCAAGGAACTACAACGGGATACACATCTAGCTCAACACCATCTTCGGGCACCGCAGAAGGATAATAGTAATAAATATTTAGTGTTGCATAGAAAACAGTTGCGTCATCTGGGATAGTCGGCAATGATACAGGTCTCATATAAACCATTTGCGATGAGCTAACATACATATTTCTATTATTTCCGTAATTTGTGTTTGGATTATTCACGTCAATATATGTGTCATAAACACATGCAGAATTGCTCACGGTAGTTACCGTCGTCGGATCAATCACAACAGGAAGCTCGGCTGAGCTTATCCAATCGCTGTTTGCGCTTACCGTAAGGGCATAGTCTCCGTTTTCGAGTGATTCAAGAGAATATTCTACATCGTATGAAAGATTTCCGTTTGCATCATACATATACGGAACAGGGATTAAATATCTTTCCTCTCCGCTTTCGCTATCGAAAAGCGAAACCGAGCCGTCCTCGTTCAAGGTAGCTACGAGATTTTCAAGAGAATAGATAAAGGTATAGCTATACTCGTCTTGAAGTCTCTTTACTATTATATTCTCCTTGACGTTATTTGAGCTTAGCACATATTCAAGGTCGATTCCCTTTAAGGTGTTTTTATACAAAAGTGTTGTATTATTGTCTATTTGCTTTACTTTCTTAAATTGCGTGTCAAGATCATCTCTGCCAGACGGAGTATATTTACTTGCATGATTTGAAAGCTTCGCATTTGAGCTCTTGATATTTTCATTTGCAAATGAAACGGTTATTCTATATCCGTTTTCACTTAAGGTATATATCTCGTTTTCATCTTGCTTTATCTTTTTTGCAAAGGTAATTCTTCCGTCCGAAGTTATATACGCTTGCTTATTCTTTATTTCAGTCTCGGACATTGTATTGTCAATGTCCTGCCAATTTCCGTTTGAATCCTTTCTGTGTACTGCGTTATTATACATAATTGCAGTATATGAGCCATCGGGATTTTCAAAGTGCTTTGTGTTTTCATCACGAAGCTCTACGACCTCGTTTAAAGTCTCGTATCTGTTTTCAAGAGCATAAGCAATAGAGCTAAGAGGGAAAACAAGCAACACGAGTATCAATGACATAACAAACGATATGAGCTTTAAATTTCTTGTTCTTTTTTTCATAAATGAAGTCTCCTTTTTAATATTAAATTTCTGTTTTCCTATGAAATCAATATTAAGCTTATTTGAAAGCAATACACCTCCCCTTCAATCTTTCTATAATTAAAAAGGAGTGTTTTAGGAGAAATCCTTCAAATTTTAGGAATGTTTTTGAATTTTTTATCGCTCTTATCTTTCCTAATTTTATTGTAGCATACGAAAAATGTGCTTGTAAATGCTTTTCACTTAATTTTCAGCAAATGTTCACAAAATCAACTACCTAAACAAAAAGTCCTCGACTATGTGTCGAGGACTTTTTGTTTATTCAATATAGGTAAGAACAGTTGAATGCTCAAGCGTTTCAAGGCCATTGGCATCCTTTATCCAAATGTAATAATTGGAAGCAAGCACTATTTTCCCGTTTTCCAAAACAACAAGACGGCTTCCACGAGGCTGTTGACCTGTAATTTTTGCACCGTCCTTCTCATAGGTGCTATAAATTATGTCCTTAATGCTTTCCTCAACCTTTGATTTGTCAAATTCCTCAAGAGCGTCAAAAACACCTGTTTGTCCTATGGAGAGCTCATATATTTTTCCGCTATTTGTAATAGAAACGCACAAAAAATCAGTTGTCGAATAGCCCAATGCTCTTTTTGTATATGTGTATTTTGTGCCATAGTCTATTCCATTTTCGGACACATAAAGAGTTTCTGTTTTTAAATCATACAAGGAAGGATCTCCTAAATATTGCTTTGCTATCTCCTGCGCAACAGTTAGCGAAGAAGTATCTCCCAAAGCAGTCTCTTGTCTTATGTCAATACTTTGACCAAAATAAACCAGCCTATCCGTGCCTGTTTCAAGGGCAAACGACACTCCATCTCTTGCATAATAGTAATCTCTTTTTATCGCAGCGCCATACCTATAATCGTTTTCGGTGTTCATATATCTTGTCGATGTGTAATCTTTGCTATTAAAAGCAATAGTTTTAGACTCTGGGCGAGCGTTATCGGGCGGCTTAATGTGATCAAAATATACATACCCCTCATCTTCGGGCAAGTTATCAAGAACAAACCCTTCTTTCGAAATTTCGCTGACATATTTTTCTCCACCTTCGTTGCAGGAAGCAAGCACTCCAAGGCAAAAAACTAGAGCAAGCAATAAAGCTAATAGTTTTTTCATAAGATCATCTCCTTTCTGATTTTATTTTAGCACGCATTGAGTGCCCTGTGTGGATTTTCACTTAATTTTCAGCAAATGTTCACAAAATCAAAAAGAAGCTAATCCCGACCTGTCGGGATTTTTTATATTGAAATTTTTTGATGCAGGTGGTATTATTAAATTGAGGTGAGATTATGAAGCATTATGATATTATCGTTGTTGGTGGCGGACTTTCGGGCGTCGGTGCGAGCATTGCCGGTGCGAGGGCTGGAAAGCGCACGCTTCTTATCGAAAAATATGGCTGTCTTGGTGGTGTGAGCGCCTTTAATCTTGTTATGCCATTTATGCCCTACTACACGCACGATTCAAAAACCGGTGCGCGAATTGATTTGAGTTGTGGCATATTTAGCGAGATAATGGAAGCGCTTAAGGCTCACGGTGGTGTGAGCGAGGAATGGGAGCAATGCTTTAACGAGGAAGCGCTCAAATATGTATTAAATAAAATGACAAGTGAGAGTGGTGTTGAGCTTCTCTTTGGCTCGTATGTGAGCGATGCTGTGTGCGAAAATGGCACTATTAAGAGCCTTACCGTGTCGAGCGCTGGCAAAAGTGAGCAGATTAGCGCAGATTATTTCATTGACGCAACGGGCGATGCGAATTTAGCAACGCTTTGTGGCTTTGAAAGCATAGTCGGCAGAGAGAGCGACGGAAAATGTCAGCCACTTACTCTATCATTTAGGCTTGCGAATGTTGATATGGACGCATATGAGAGGTGCAAGCACGAGATAAATGCGCTTTACAAGAAGCAAAGGGAAAATGGAAAAATCACAAATCCACGCGAGAATGTGTTGATTTTCAAGACTCCTTGCAAGGGACTTCTCCATTTCAACTCAACAAGAGTTGTTGGAATAGATCCGACAAATCCTTGGGAGCTTTCAAGGGCTGAGCTTATCGCGCGAGAGCAGGTTTTCGAGCTTGTTGACTTTTTAAAGGAGAGCTTTGACGCATTTAAGGACGCGTATCTTATATCAAGTGGTGTGCAAATCGGCGCGCGAGAAAGTCGCAAGATTGTGGGAGAATACACTCTAACAAGAGACGACATCGTGTCGCTTAAGCGCTTTGAGGACTCGATTGCTGTTTGTAATTACGACATTGACATTCACTCCCCAGACGGTACTGGAACGAGCCATTATTATTTTAAGAGTGGGGATTACTACACAATTCCGTATAGGTGTCTTATTCCAAGGGCGAGCGTCAATTTGCTTGTCGCTGGCAGATGCGTAAGTGCAACTCACGAGGCGCAGGCGTCACTTCGCATAATGTCAACCTGTGTAACTCTCGGTCAAGCGTGTGGTGTTGCGTGCGCGATTGCCCATAATTCTCACACAGGAGTGCGTGAAATCGACATAAGGGCACTACAAGAGGCACTCGTTCAGAACGGTGCGAAAATATATTAAAAAGGAACGGAAAAGCCGAGCCCCTGCAAGGGATTCGGCAACTAAATAAATCCTAAACGGATTTGTGATATTCGTCTAACGACGAGTTATATTGCCTATCGGCAGTTATATTTGCCTAACGGCAAGTTGTGGATTTATTTAATATAACTTTGGCGTTAGCCAAAATATAACGCAAGATTTGTCTTGCATATCACTTTTAGCCACAAGGCTAAAAATATAACTAATTTAACTTAATCTTTTGTGGATGAGAAAAGCCCACCATATTTCGCTAATTGCGAAGTATAGTGGGCTATGTTTTTGTCTTAAATTAAATTTCCCTTATAGGAACTCTTTAATCCGTTCCTTTTATTTTTCTAAGTGCTCAAATATTCTTTCCCAAACTGACATATCCTGCTCGGTTATCGCGTGCCAGTTATAAAGATTGACAAAGCGCGCCCTTGCCTCTGCACTTTTAAGAAGCTTCTTGCGCCTCATTTTCTTTAAATCCTTAAAGAAAATGTTCTTTTGCCTTACAGCCTCGGCGGAAAAGTTTGGATTGTGCTCCTTGCCCTTTTCCAAAATAAAGCTGATGTTTTCCCTGTCGGACAGCTCCCTTTTGAGAATGTCGTAGCTGTGCTTTTTATGCACCATTTTATCGTTATCCGAGTAGATAAGAAGCACGGGGGCGCTTGTTGATTTAAGCGAATCTATCGCGTTATAGGTGTAGAATACAGGATTTGCCTCACGCTCAACGGTTTCTATCGCCTTGCGATATGGGGCAAGAGGTCCACTAAAGTTTTGCTTTATCATCTTGTCAACCGAGATAAAGCCAGACATTGACACTATTGAGTGAATTTCGGGATGCAACGCACAGGCATTCATTGTGGAAAAGCCACCCCAGCTGTGACCGATAACGCAAATTTTCTTGTCAGAGGTTACGGGATGTGTCTTTAAAAAGGCGAGCACATCGTCAAGGTCGGAAAGGGATTGCGAAAGACCGTTTGTGCCCTCTCCCTCGGAGTCCATACAGCCTGTGTGGTCGTATGCGACAACCAAAAATCCGTGATATGCAAGAAGCTCTATCTCCTTCATATATGCAGTATGCCCACCACCAAGACCGTGGTCAAAAACGACTACTCTGTCGGGAAATTTAATGTCATAGTGGTAAAAATAGCCACGCAGGGTATCGCCTCGCTTGCTCTTCACCTCAAAGGGCTCTGCGCAAAGTCCGTCAAAATCGTCCTTTGTGAAATAAAATATGCTTTCCTTGTCGTCACAACGCGCAAAGGTCATGCTCTTATATATTTCTATTGCCTTGTTTTTTAAAAACATATAATCACCTCTAATTCTATCTGCTAATATATTTTACCACCTTTTTCACTTTTAGTCAACAAAAAAGACGCTCGATGAGCGTCTTTTTAAATGTGAAATGCGAAGTGAATGCGGAATTCGGAATTCGGAATGCGAAGGGCGCTTCGCAATGAATTGCAACTTTGTTGCATGAATCGACACTCCGTGTCATGAATTGCAGTAAACTGCATGAATCGCCTGACGGCATTTTGCAAGTGCTTATGCTCTGGAAACTTCTTCCATAATAAACGCTTCGAGAATATCGCCTTCCTTAATATCATTGAACTTCTCAAGTCCGATACCACATTCGTAGCCCTGTGCTACCTCCTTTACATCGTCCTTAAAGCGACGAAGTGAGGAGATTTTGTCCTCGAAAATAACGATACCGTCACGAATAACACGAATTTGTGACTGACGGGTAACCTTTCCGTCTTGAACATAGCTTCCTGCGATTGTACCAACGTTTGGAACACGAATTGTTTGTCTTACCTCTGCGTGACCGTTGATAACCTCCTTGAAGGTTGGTGCAAGCATACCCTTCATGGCAGCTTCCATTTCCTCAATGATTTCATAGATGATTCTATGTGTTCTGATATCAACATTCTGTCTTTCAGCAGAGTCGATTGCGCCCTTGTCAGGACGAACATTAAAGCCTACGATAATTGCGTTAGATGCAGCAGCGAGCATTACATCGCTTTCGGTAATTCCACCGACACCTGTGTGAATAACATTAACCTTAACCTCTGCATTTGAGAGCTTAACAAGCGAAGCCTTGACAGCCTCTGAGCTACCACCAACATCAGCCTTAACGATAACATTGATTTCCTTAGCTCCCTCGCTGATTTGTGCAAAGAGGTCATCGAGGTTAACCTTAGCATTTGCCTTGAATACCTCTTCCTTAGCCTTTGCCTTTCTCTGCTCTGCGAGCTCTCTCGCCATTCTCTCGTCCTCAACAGCATTGAACTCGTCGCCTGCCATTGGAACCTCTGCAAGACCGATAATCTCAACAGCCTTACTTGGGCCTGCGCTCTTAAGAGTCTTGCCGTTATGGTCTGTCATTGCTCTTACATGTCCTACCGCTGTTCCTGCGATAACTACATCTCCGCTATTAAGTGTACCATTCTGAACGAGAACAGTTGCAACAGGTCCACGACCCTTGTCAAGCTTAGCCTCAATTACGATACCCTTAGCGCGTCTATTTGGATTAGCCTTAAGCTCCTTAACCTCTGCAACGAGAAGTACATTTTCGAGAAGGTCATCAAGTCCCATTCCGGTCTTTGCAGATACAGGAACGCAGATAACATCTCCACCCCACTCCTCAGGAACGAGCTCATATTGTGTGAGCTCCTGCTTGATTGCGTCAGGATTTGCAGTTGGCTTATCCATTTTGTTGATTGCAATTATAATATCAACGCCAGCAGCCTTTGCGTGATTTATAGCCTCAACCGTCTGTGGCATAATTCCGTCGTCAGCTGCAACAACGATGATTGCGATATCTGTTGCCATAGCACCACGAAGACGCATTGCTGTAAACGCCTCGTGACCTGGTGTGTCAAGGAATGTGATTGGCTTTCCGTCGATTGTTACGCTATAAGCACCGATATGCTGTGTGATACCACCAGCCTCGCCTGCTGTAACGCTTGTATGTCTGATTGCGTCAAGAACTGATGTCTTACCATGGTCAACATGTCCCATTACGCAGACAACAGGCGCTCTTTCAATAAGAGCAGATGCGTCGTCCTCGGTATCATCGAAAAGCTTCTCCTCGATTGTAACAACAACCTCTTTTGTAACCTTTGCACCAAGCTCATCTCCGATGAGGTATGCAGTATCATAGTCAACAACCTGATTTACAGTTGCCATTACGCCCATCATCATAAGGCGCTTGATTACCTCGCTTGAGGTTACCTTAAGGCGTGAAGCAAGCTCACCAACTGTGATTTCGTCCGGAACCGTGATTGCAAGCTGTGTATTCTTTGCCTTTTCGAAGGCTGCACGCTTTGCCTTTTCCTGTGCCTGACGCTCCTTGTCCTTCTTGGAGTTGAAGCCTCCCTCTTGACCACGGTTGTTCTGCTTTTTAAGCTTTTGCTTACCAGAGCCATAGTTCTCGTATGCTCCGTAATCGCCTCTTTCCTCATACTTTGATGAGTCATATGAGCCAGAGCCTCTTGTATCAACTACACGAGTAGCTCCTGTCTTCTTTTTAACCTCAAAGGTAGAGCTTTCCTGCTTTTGTGGCTGTGGCTTTTGACCACCAAAGCCCTGACGATTTTGTCCCTGCTGGAAGTCCTTCCTTGGTCCTTTGTCCTTATTAAAGCCGTCCTTGCCAAGGTCCTTGTTAAATTCCTTGCGTGGAGCGCCCTGCTCACGCTGTGGCTGGAATTCCTTTTTTGGCTCAGCCTTCTTCTGCTGTGCAAGTCTTTCTGCCTCAGCCTTTGCCTTAGCCTGTGCCTCTGCTCTTGCTTTAGCCTCTGCTTCTGCCTTAGCTTTAGCCTCTGCGTCTGCCTTGGCCTTTGCCTTAGCCTTCCTTTCAGCCTCAGCCTTTGCCTCAGCCTCGGCCTTCTTTTGAGCCTCGGTTTTTCTTACCTTTCCTGCAGGAATGTCTGTTTTCTTAGCAAGATAGTCATTTAAGCTTACATTATCGCACAAAATTGCAATACGGTTTGCAACTACATTTGCGTCCTTGGTTTCAAGGGAATCGCCAGTCGTCTTAACGCCTGAATCCTTGATTACCTCAGTTACATCCTTTATATCTAATCCGAAATTTTTCGCAAAATCCTTAATCTTTATTGCCATATATCTCTTACCTCGTTTCCACTTGATTTACGAGCTCACGCGAGAAGCTCTCGTCGGTTATGCCAAGCGCGCAAACTGCACTATCCTTGCCTATCGCCCTTGATAATTCAAGAGAGGATGCGAGCGCCTCTATACATTTTACGCCATAGAATGCGCATTTATCTGTAATTTTCTTTTTTGTGTTCGCCGATGCATCAGGTGCATATATAACGACCTTTACTTTGCCCTTTGGGAGTGATGCGGTCACCAAGGGAGTGCCGATTATCATTGCGCCTGCCCTGCGACACAAGCCCAGCATAAGAAGAAATTTGTTCATTTTTTAAGCTCCGCTCCAAGTGCTATTGCGATTTCCTCTGGAATCTCGATTTCAAGATTCGTCTGAAGTCGCTTAGCCTTAATTGCCTTTTTTAAGCACGCTTCATTTTTACATATATACGCGCCTCTGCCTGATTTCTTTCCCGTAAGGTCAATCTCGACCTCCGAGTCAGGAGTGCGTACAACTCTTATAAGCTCCTTTTTAGGAAACGATTGCATACAGCCAAGGCATTTTCTCTGCGGTATTTTCTTAACCTTTTCCATAAGTGCCTCCAAGAAGAATTATTCGCTCTTTATATCAATCTTAAAGCCTGTAAGTCTTGCTGCAAGTCTTGCGTTCTGACCCTGTCTTCCGATTGCAAGGGAGAGCTGGTCTGCGCTTACAGTTACTCTTGCGCTACGGTCGCCCTCGATGTAAACATTCTTTACATTTGCTGGGAGAAGTGCGCTCTTGATATATTCATTTGGATCATCGTTGTAAGGGATTATATCAATCTTTTCGCCCCAAAGCTCATTAACAACTGCGTTGATTCTTGCGCCTCTGTTACCGATACAAGCACCAACCGCGTCAACCTCAGGGTCTCTTGAATATACAGCCATCTTTGTTCTTGAGCCTGCCTCACGACAAATGCTCTTGATAATTACTGTTCCGTCCTGAATTTCTGGAACCTCTGCCTCGAAAAGTCTCTTAACGAGGTCTGGATGAAGTCTTGTAAGTGATACAACAGGACCTCTCTGCTCGCCAGAGTTAACCTGAAGAGCATAAACCTTAATTCTGTCATCTACACGGAGTGACTCGCCAGGGATTTGCTCACTCTTAAGAAGAACTGCCTGTGAAATGCCTGTATCAACAACTACATTTCCTGTGCTGTCCTCTACCTTTGTTACGATAGCGGACATAATCTCGCCCTTCTTCTCCTCGTACTCTCTTATCTGTCTTGACTTTTCAGCCTCTCTTATAGCCTGAACAATTACCTGCTTTGCGTTCTGTGCGCTAAGTCTACGGAATTCCTTTGTATGAAGCTCGTATTCATAGTCAGAGCCAACGCTACGCTTTCTTGAACGAGTCTTGTGCTTGATGCCCTGTGCCTTTCTTTCAGCCTCAAATGCCTCGATTTGAGCCTTTGTCATTTCGGTTGTTGGGTCCTCAACCTCTGCTACAATCTTGTACTTACGGAAAACTCTCATATCTCTCTTTTCAGGATCAATAACTACTGTGATATTAGCTGTTCCGTATTCCTTTTTACAAGCTGCTGCAAGTGCTGCCTCAACCTTTTCAATCATATATTCCTTTGGAATGTGTCTTTCTCTTTCAAGCATCTCAAGCGCTTCAAAAAATTCGTTGTTCATCTTTTTTAAATCTCCTTTTAAAATTCAAAATAAATATTCATTTTGGCTATCGCCTTGCGTGGGATAACTATTTTTTCCTGTGCTATTACCGTTACGCTCTCGCCATCGAAGCTATCGAGCACTCCGATAATCGCCTTTTGTCCGTCAAGGGGCGCATAAAGCTTCGCAATTACGGTTTGACCTATACAAGAGGACAGGTGGAAATCGTTTTTAATCTCCCTCTCTATGCCCGGCGAGGACACATCGAGATGATACTCGTCCTGAATAGGATCTGCCTCGTCAAGAATCGGATCAATTGCACGCGACATTTTCTCGCAGTCCTCAATTCCGATGCCGTTCGGGGAATCAATTGTTATTGTAAGGTGGTATTCTGCGCCGATTTTCTCGTACTCGACATCCCATATGGTGTAGCCGAGCTCCTGTGCGACCCCTTCGCAAAGTGCGCTAACCTCGCTTACTATTGCCTTTGAAGATTTCATAAGCACTCCTTTCCTAAGTAAAACAAAATCTGCGAAGGCTTTGGGTCCTCGCAGATAGTAAAATTACTATTATCGTGCCTATTATAGCATAGCGCTTTTTAAATTGCAAGACTTTTTTTAATTTTTTTAGAAAAAATATAATATATAGTTTACAAATAAAAATATTTGTGCTAAAATAATGTGAAACAAATGCGTATACGAGCGAAAGCGAGTATCAAGGTTCCAAGCGTGAAAATGCTATTTGATTTTCACAAGCTACGTAGTAGCCTGTTCAAAAGAACAGCGAGCTTGGGTTCTTCAATTCGGAATTCGCTCCAGCATAGGCTCGTCACACATAGTGTGTATTTCAAAAGGAGGTAGGCGTATGGAAGAACAATCTCGTGCTAAGCGTGTGCTTGGCGCTATCGGCAAGGCGTGTGCGATTTTTGGTGTATACTTTGGCGCACAGGTTGCTGTTACCTCGTTTTTTACGGTGATTTTCACTGCCCTCTCGGTATCAAGCGGTGGCACGTTTGACCAAGAGGCGATAACCGAAAGGCTAAACTCGTGCCTTATGGAAATCACGCTTATCTCGAATGTGCTCGCTATCGTGCTTTGTATGCTTCTTTGCTCTATTTTCAGAAAAAAGCATCCGATAGAGGCAATCGACCTGACCGTTTCCTTTGATAAAAAGCCACTGACGCTTGGCGCTTGTGCTTTTCTTGGCATCTTCGGACAAATTGCAATTCTATTTTTGCTGAATATAATTCCATTCCCAGAGTCGTGGCAACAAATGCTAAACGAAAACAACTCGCAAATCGCCTCGTCTGGTGTGCTAATCCAAGTCCTTTCCGTTGCGATTATGGCTCCTCTTGCAGAGGAAATCATCTTCCGTGCAGGAATTCAAGGCTCGCTTAAGGCTGGTATGCCAAGGTGGTGTGCGATTGTGGTGTCGGCGCTAATCTTCGGCATTATGCACGGAAATCCTATCGGCATCATCTATGCAAGCGTGCTTGGTATTTTGATGGGCTGGATTTATTCAAAATTTGATTCGATAATTCCGTCAATGGTTTTCCATTTGGCGTTTAATACAATGTCGCTCATAATTTCACTTTTTGAGGGCATTCCATTTATAATCTGCATTATTTCGTGTGCATTATTCGCAGCTTGTATTGCGTTTATTGCAACAATTGACAAAAGCAAGGGAGAAAATAACAATGATAAGACTTTATAATACACTTTCAAGAGCAGTTGAGGATTTTATTCCAAGAGAGGAAGGCAAGGTACAAATGTACACCTGTGGTCCTACTGTTTACCACTTCGCACATATAGGAAACCTCCGTACATATATGATGGAGGATGTGCTTGAAAAGATGCTTCGCTTTAGTGGCTACAATGTTAAAAGAGTTATGAACATCACGGATGTTGGCCACCTTACAAGCGATGGCGACACAGGCGAGGACAAGATGCTCAAGGGCGCTAAGCGTGAGAAAAAGACCGTGCTTGAAATCGCTGAATTCTACAAGAACGCATTCTTCTCCGATTGCGAGAAGCTCAACATTAAAAAGCCTGATGTTATTGAGCCTGCAACTCAGTGCATCTCCGAGTTTATTAAAACAATCGAGGGACTTATCGAAAAGGGCTTTGCTTATATTGCTGACGGTAATGTTTACTTTGACACCTCTAAGGTAAAGGATTACAACGCGCTTACAGGACATTCAAGCGATGAGCTTATGGTTGGCGTGCGTGAGGATGTTACCGAGGACACAAGCAAGAAAAATAAGAGCGACTTCGTGCTTTGGTTCACAAAATCAAAGTTCGATGACCAGGAGCTCAAATGGGACAGCCCTTGGGGCGTTGGCTATCCTGGCTGGCATATTGAATGCTCCTGCATTAGCATGAAGCACTGTGGAGAATATCTCGACATTCACTGTGGTGGTGTTGACAACATTTTCCCACATCATACAAACGAAATTGCACAAAGCGAGGCTTATCTCGGTCACAAATGGTGCAACTACTGGTTCCATGTTCATCACTTGAATGACGAAACAGGAAAAATGTCCAAGTCAAAGGGCGAATTCTTGACCGTTTCGCTCCTTGAAAGCAAGGGCTACAATCCACTTGCATACAGATTCTTCTGCTTGCAGTCGCATTATAGAAAGCCACTTGTGTTCTCCTACGAGGCACTCGATCAGGCAAGCGCAACCTATAACAAGCTTCTTAAAAAGATTGCTTCAATCAAGGACGAGGGCGAAATTGACGAGGCGTTCGTTCAACGCGTTCGTGCTGACTTTATTAAGAGCGTTGGAAATGATATGAACACAGCGCTCGGCATTACTGCAATCTACAATATCTTGAAGGCTGATGTCAATGGCGCTTCAAAGCTCGATGCCCTTAAGGCAATTGATGAGGTGCTCTCTCTTGACCTCGTTAAGGAGGCTGCCAAGGAGGCTCCTGTTGAAAAGTCAGAGCTTGAGCTCGAAATTGAGGCTCTTATCGCAGAGCGCGCACAGGCAAAGAAGGACAAAAACTTCGCACGCGCTGACGAAATCAGAAATTCGCTTAAGGAAAGAGGTATTACCCTGCTCGATACAAGAGAAGGTACAACCTATACAATAGAATAATGGCAAGTAACTGTGATAGCTGTGAATATTTCGACTATGACGAGGAAATCGGCGACTATGTGTGCAAGATTGACCTCGACGAGGACGAATATCTCGATTATTTGACAAGAAAAAACAGCTCTTGTCCTTACTACAAGTTTTACGACGAATACAAATCAGTCCAAAAGCAAAACTGATGATGCCAAGTGCGAAGTTGGAAATTCGAAGGGCGAAGTGAAATCCAATATAGGCTCCTTCCGGGATGGAACTCCTGACGAACTCGGGCGAGGGAGAGCACGTTTTAAAAACGTTTGGATTTATATTTCCGAATTCCGAATTCCGCATTAGCTTCACACTCCGCACTTCGCACTCCGCACTCTTAACGCGTCCTGACGGGCGCGTTATTTCCCGAAGGAGTACAAATGGATTTTAAAAATATATTAATTTGCGCTCCTATGGCGGGCGTAAGCGACCATCCGTTTAGAGTGATGGCTCGAAGATTTGGTGCTGACCTTTGTGTTAGCGAAATGATAAGCTCTGTTGCTATGCATTACGAGGACAAGAAAACTGCCTCGCTTGCTAAAATCGAGGGCGACGACACTCCGCTTTCTATTCAAATCTTTGGACACGACCCAGAGATTATGGCAAAAAGCGCCTATCAGCTCTCCTCTGGCACATACAAGCACACACAGGGCGACATTTTGCCTGTGGCAATCGACATAAATATGGGCTGTCCTGTAAAGAAAATTGTAAATTCGGGCGACGGTAGTGCGCTTATGCGTGACCTTCCTCTTTGCAAGAAAATAATTAGCGAATGCGTTAATGCCTCTCGCGTGCCTGTTACGGTTAAAATGCGCGCAGGCTGGGACAAAAGCTCCATTAACTGTGTTGAGCTTGCTAAAATCGCCGAGGACGCAGGTGCGAGCGCTATTACAATTCACGCACGCACTCGCTCACAAATGTATGAGCCAAGCGCTAACTGGGAAATAATAAAAATGGTAAAGGATGCAGTTGCCATTCCTGTTATCGGCAACGGAGATATCTTTTCGGCAGAGGATGCCAAAAATATGATAGCGCAGACAGGCTGTGACAGCGTTATGGTTGGTCGTGGGGCTATGGGAAATCCGTTTATATTCGAGCAAATACGCGCAATTTTAAATGGCGAGGAGTATTCCCTGCCAAGCGTGGAAAAGCGCCTTAATACAGCGAGGGAGCAGTTGACTATGCTCGCGCACGAAAAGGGCGAAAGAGTGGGCGTATGCGAGGCGAGAAAGCATCTTGCGTGGTACACAAAGGGAATGCGCTTCTCATCTGGGGCAAGGGGAATGATAAATTCCGTCTGCACGCTCGACGATGTAAATAAAGTAATTGATTTTCTTATGGAAAGTGCAAATATATGAAAAAGAAATTTTTATCCGCAGGGCTTTGTCTGCTTGCCGCAGTTGTTTGGGGCACGGCCTTTAAAATTCAAGAGATTGCCTCTGAAAACGCAGACAAAATAGACGCCTTTTTCTTTGGGGGCATTCGCTTCCTGCTCGGTGGACTTATTCTTATTCCTCTTTGGTTTATTTTCGAAAAGGAAAGGGATTTAACACCCGAAATAAAGGCTAAAAAGCATAAAAGCACCGTAATTTACGGAATTATAACAGGCGCTGTGTTGTTCGTTGCCTCTGCGCTTCAGCAATTCGGCATTCAGCTAACTGGCGAGAGTGGCAAGGCGGGCTTTATTACTGGTATGTATCTGATTTTCGTGCCTATTGCCTCGCTTATCATCTTCCGTCAAAAGGCATCTCCTCTCGTTTGGGGCGCAGTTGTGTTCTCGTTTGTAGGTCTTTACTTCTTGTGCCTTAACGGTGGTAGCTTTGTAATACAGCTTGGCGATGTGCTTGTATTTATGTGCGCAATATTCTTTACTGCACACATAATCGTAATAGACCGCTTTATCGGTAGAGTTAGCGCACTTCGCTATTCATCGGTGCAGTTTATAACCGTTGGCGTTCTAAATCTCATCACAGGCACAATCTTCGGACACATAACCTGGGAGGGCCTTGTGGCTACATTGTTCCCTATTATTTACTGTGGTGTTATGTCAACGGGTGTTGCATATACCTGTCAGATAATCGGTCAAAAATTCACGCCACCTGCGATTGCAGCTCTGCTCTTTTCAACCGAGGGACTCTTCTCCGTTATCTTCGAGAGCATAGTTGAGGGACGCGTTCCATCAGGCACTATGATTGTCGGCTGTGTGCTTATGTTCATAGGAGTTGTTCTCTCACAGGTGCCCGACCCATTCAAGCGATTTTATAAGAAAAAAGAGCCCAGCGAAAACGATATAGAATAATAAAAACCGAGGCAGATGCCTCGGTTTTCATTTTATGGAAATTGGTTAGCGAAACGAATGTAGAAGGCGTGAATTCGCGCTTGTCGGCGTACTTGGTACGGTAGAGCGCGAAGTCGCGACTAAAGCAAAACAAAAAAGAAGAGATTTGCGTTTGATGCAAATCTCAACCTTTTGTCTTTGATGAATACTTTTAAGGCGCAACCCTTTGGTTATCTCGTTTTGCTTGTTCTGCATCGTTGCAGCAAACAATTTAATTAGATGTCCATCTCGTTGAGCAATGCCTTAAGATTCTTGATTTCTTCCTCAGTAAGAGTGATGCCTTTACCAAGTTTTTCGTGACCTTCCTGCCATACGCGGATGTCATAGACAGGCTCGCGCTCGTTCCAGCTTACAAGGTTAACTTCCTTAACCCAGCCATTGTTGCTGTCAGAAACTGTACCGAAATTTTTCACGATGTCAAATTGAAATTCAGCCATTTTACGAACAAACCTCCCATAGAATTCTCGAAAAACTTACCAAAAAAGGCAAATTCTCCTTTGTAAGTTGATTTTAGCACACTTTTTTAACAAATGCAATATATTTTTAAAATTTTATAATATTATTTTAAATATTTATATAAAAGTAACAAAAAAGTGAAAAGTGAGAAGTGCGAAGTTAATTCATTCCGAATTCCTCATTCCGCACTCCGCATTCCCTAGCAACAACGCACATCGCCTGTTTTAAGAGCGTTTAGGCTAAGCTAGGCTAGGCGCAACGAAAGCCACGGGCGCAGGTGTACTTAATGTACATCAAGGTCGTGGTTGAGGAAGCAACAACGCATAGCAACGCATAAACCTCTTAAAAATTAGAAGCCGAGGGGCTCGTCGACTATTATAAGCTTAATCCTATCTGCATTCCCTGAAAACCTTGTTACTACTGTGTGGGCACAGATTGTTGCGCCTGCCTTATAGCAATTGCCACATTCTCCTGTTTTGGCGCAGGGAGTGTCGCGATTTAGCCTTTGTGCGTTTTTAACGCAGGCTATTTCCTTGATTCTTTTTTGTGCCTGCTCTAAGTTCGGCACTATTTTATTTTTGCCGACAACGATGATGACTGTTTTTGGGCCAAAGATGAGTGCGCCCAAGCGATTTCCGTTTCCGTCTATGTTTACAAGCTCTCCACTTTCGCAAATTGCGTTTGTGCCCATTAGAAACACATCGCTGAGCAGGGCTTGTCTTTTTGCCTCGTTTTGCTCCTCGGCAGTCTTTGGTGCGTATGGGTCAAGGGCGTTGTATTTTTCCCTTACGGCATCTCTTATTCCACACTCATCAAGAGTTAGCGAGCCTCCCCAGGAAACCAACAGCTCTTTTTCGGTTTTTCCACACAGGGTGCGCTTTTTTTCGATTATTTCGATAGCCTTTTCCCTTGCCGACTCTCTGTTCGGAACGAAAAACGCCTCGATTTGTGCTCTTTTAAGATTGTTTAACAGCTTTTCCATATTAGCCTCACAAGAAGAATTTCTTTTTAAGTGAATTGCGAAGTGGCTTACACATTGCGATTATCAAAAGCATAGCTCCTATAATCCACGCAACGGTCAAGGGATATCTTGACCAAATAAACCTAACTCCACCGTCAAAGGTGTTACTTATTAGCGCCTCTAAGCCAAGCATATATCCACCAAACGCCAAGAATGCGCCACCGTAAAGGTAGAGCCTGCCACGCCTTACATATCTATAAATTGATACAAACGCTGTTGCAAGTATCGCAAACGAGCCCACAGCTGGGAACGCAAATTGCATAAACCACGAGCCGTGTGTCGTAAGGTCGATATAAAGAAGAAGTCCAAGCACGCCAACAAAATCACAGGGGACAAAGATTACTGGATTTGGGCGTCTAAACCAAAACGGAAGCACTATCACAAGATATGCGAGTGCAATTCCAAGCATTGCGTAGCCCGACCAAATAACCGTTTTGTGCACGGAAATATCGCACAAAAAGCACAAAACAATCGGGATTAAGAACAGCATTGTTACAATGAACATTAGTCCCTTTTGCTCAAATTTCTCGGGGGGAGTGTCTTTTTTTGGATATGTGTCGTTCTCTGCCTTCAAAAACTCGGGATGATAAACCTCGGTTTCGCAAAGGGGGCATTTCTTTTGCCCCTCAGAGAGCTCCACTCCACATTTTATACAATACATACTATTACCTCTGATTTCCCTCAATTATCGTGTGAAGCTCCTCTCCCTTTATAACCTCATAAAAGGCTCTTTCGAGAATCGGCTCCCTTATATTTCTTATGACATTGAGATTTGCCTTGCCTGCGTAGGTGATAAGTCCTACATTATAAGCGCCATAGGTTTGCGCACCAAGGACAAAATCCATTCTCTTTATATGATTTTCAAGCGCCTCCGGAAGCTTAATAACTCCGAGATTTGACATAGTAAAGCATCCTGTTCTATCGCCTACTGCGTTAAAAATAAGCTTCATAACTATATTTTTCAAGAACAGTGGTGCAAGCTTCAAAATCATACTTCTCTCGCTTTGAACATTCGTTGAAATTCGAGAGCTTAGGTGCTTTTCAGTAATTTGAAGCTTCATTTGCTGTGAGAAAATCTGACAAAGCTCATCAACCGTGTACTCTCCGAGCCTTGGGTCAACGCCTGGATATACAAAATACACAAAGTTACGAAGCGTTTCGGATTTGTATATCGGACGCAGATTCACAGGCACAATTAGCTTCACAGGCTTGCGCCTTTTTGGATTTTTTACTTGAATTTTTTGAACATCAAGGCACGCCTTGGCAAGAAGCGCACTCACATAGGCTGTAACTGTTACTCCGTGCGATTTTGCCTTTAAATAAAGCTCGTCGCTATCAAAAATAAAGGTTGTATTAGTCTTGTAGCCGTCCTTTTCGGGCGTTCCATATAGCTTATAGGCAACGGAATCCTTTCTTGGTGCGTGCACAGGACTATCTATTTTTAAAAACGAATCCTCTAATTCCTCGCTCCTTGGCTCTTCAAGAGTGTTAAGAATGCCATTTTCGCTTGGAACATCGACCCTGTGTTTGATTTTTACATATTCTGCAAGCAGAGTTTTAAGGAATACAAGTCCACCATTTCCGTCGGTTAATGCGTGGAAAAACTCGAGTGCTATTCTCTTTTTATAGACAATTACACGGAATGCGCATTTTCTTATATCATCAAAGAGCATACGCGAGAGTGGATATGGCTGCTCCTCCATTATGTCGGGAGCCTTTGGCACCTCCTCAAGATAGTACCAAAACACGCCCGTTTTAACTCGCACAGCAATAGATGGAAAGCGCCTTACGGTTATATCAAGTGCGCTTGAAAGCGCCTCCTTATCGACATCCTCATCAAGCGTCGCGCTAAGTCTAAATACATTTGTCCAGTTTCTTCTACGGGCAGCAGGATAAATCTTTGCCGAGTTGTCAAGCGCCATCCAACGAAGCTTTTTGCGTGCAGGAGCAACAACGCTTAGGAATTTTTCGATTTCCTCAAATGCAATTTTCGCCTCTCTTATAGGATAAAGTGGAAATGCGTGCCACATTTTAGGCGCTACAAATATTTTACTTCTAACTCCGTGAGAAAGAAGCATCTCGTGCATTTTGGTCGAGTCATCGAGCATAATCTCGTGCCCACCTACCACGATAAGCGACGGTGGCATTCCGTCAAGGTCGGCAAAAAGTGGTGATGCGAGAGGATTTCGCTTTATATCGGCATCCTTTTTCTTGTCAGAAGCAGTGCTTGGCGTGCCCTTTGCGTCCCTTGTGCCATACATATAGCAGTTTGCGTAATAGCGAAGGTCCTTTATGCCGATTGAGGGGTCGCGCCTTGCGTTTTTATGATAGCTATCGCCCGACATTGTAAGGTCGGTCCAAGGGGAGATTGCAACCACGCACGAGGGCATAGGAAGCGCCCTTTCCTTGATTTTAAGGCATAGGGCGTAGCAAAGCCCACCACCTGCACTCTCGCCACAAAGAATTATGCGTGTGCTGTCGTAGCCACTCTCCAAAAGGTATTCATAGGCTGCAAGCGCGTCGTCAAGGGCGCACGGAAATACATTTTCGGGGGCGAGTCGGTAATCGGGGGCATAAACCTTGCATCCAAATCTTGCGCTCAAAACGCTGGCAAACGCCTTTGTATACGCCATTCCACCACAGGTGTAGCCTCCACCGTGAAGATACAGGATAACATTATCGCTCGTTTCATCCTTGGGGAAAATCTCACAGGCATCTATTTCGCCTATGCTAAAAAACGAGGTGCGAACGCTATCCTTGTATTTAAGCGCCATAAAATCGCCAAGACGGTCCTGCCACTTGCGTCTGCGCTCAAGCGAAAAGCCATTAGATACGCTTTTTATCATCGCAACCTGCGCGCGCATAAACTTTGACGATAGCTTCATAGATTTTCCTCCCTTCAAAAAAGCTCTTAAACATATTTTAACATATAAAGAGAAAATAATCAACAAATATTTTGCGCGCGAGAATTGTACTACATTTTTAATATTATTATTTGCTCAAATATTCATATAAAGCGATTTTCAAGGAGCAAATTTGCGAAAAATCCTTTTGCCAAGCGCGTTTTGCTTTTATGAATATTTGCTCATATATAAATATATAGAGCAACAAAAAAGAGCCATTCGGCTCTTTTTGCTTATTTTTCAGACGCTGTCCTTATTTGAATTTTGCTTCTGTCGTATGGAGTTACCTGATATACATAGTAGTTAAGCCAGTTCGAATAGATTATATTCGCAGTTGAGAACCAGTTCGGAACAACGAGCGTTTTTGACGCATTTCTGAAATAGTTTCTTGGCTCTTCAATATCAAGCCCCTTCATAACATCTCTTTCATACTCCCTTTTAAGAGTATCACGGTCATATTCCATATGTCCCATGAAGTAAACCTGTCTTCCGTCATACGAGCGAGCAATTGACACGCCTATCTCATCGCTACCTGCAAGGATTACAAGGTCGTTTGCCTTGTTGAACTCCTCGGCTACGATTGTGGTGTGACGGGAATGAGGCATATAGAACTCCTCATCCGTGCCCTTAAGAAGTGGGTCAAATTGAACATACTTTCTGTGTGGGAACACTCCGAAAAGCTTTTTGTCAAGAGTGGATTTGTTAAGACCGTAATAGTAATGAAGCGCAGCCTGAGCTCCCCAGCAGATAAAGATTGTGCTTTGAACATTTGTTTTTGCAAAATCGAGAATCTCGGTTAGCTCCTTCCAGTACTTAACCTCCTCAAATTCCATTTGCTCAACAGGTGCACCTGTGATAATCATTCCGTCAAAGCGCTCATTTTTAACCTCGTTAAAGGTTTTGTAGAAGCGCTGAAGATGAGCAAGAGGAGTGTTTTTACCGATATAGCTCTCCGTACCGATAAGTGTTACCTTAATTTGAAGTGGAGAGTTGGAAAGAAGCCTTATAAGCTGTGTTTCAGTTTCGATTTTTGTAGGCATCAGGTTAAGAATCGCAATCTCAATAGGACGAATATCCTGCGAGGCAGCCCTCTCGTGATTCATTACAAAAATGTTTTCCTCGGACAGCGTGGAATACGCAGGTATGTCCTTTGGAATTATAATTGGCATAAATTCTAACCTCCTTTGGTGTGCGAAGCGTGAAATCCGAGGTGCAAGGCTGTCCCTTCCACATTCCGAATTCCACATTCCGAATTAAATATTTTCTAATGCATTCTTTATGTCTGCTATAATATCGTCTGCACTCTCAATACCAACGCTAAGACGAATGAGGTTGTCGGCAATTCCGATTGCCTCAAGGTCTGCCTTTGAGAGCTGACGGTGAGTTGTAGATGCAGGATGAAGCACGCAGGAGCGAGCATCTGCTACATGAGTTACAATTTTAATCATCTTGAGCTTTTCCATAAACTCGGCAGCCTTTTCGCTTCCACCCTTAACGCCGAAGCTCATCATACCACCCATTCCGTCTGGAAGATATTTCTTGCCAAGCTCATAATACTTGTCGCCCTCAAGAGATGGATGCTTAACCCATTCAACCTTTTCGTGTGTGGACAAGAATTTCGCAACCCTTTTCGCATTTTCGCTATGTCTTGCCATACGAAGCGCGAGTGTTTCCATGCCAAGGTTGGTAAGGAATGCGTTTTGTGGGCTCATAATAGCACCAAGGTCACGCATCATCTGAACTCTGCACTTAACTCCAAATGCAGTTGCACCAAGAGTTGAGTAAACAAGTCCATGATAGCTTTCGTCTGGAACGAGGAATTCCTCGTATCTGTTTGTTGCTGTAAAGTCAAAGTTACCACCGTCAACAATAACTCCACCAAGAGCTACTGCGTGACCGTCAAGATACTTTGATGATGAATAAAGCACAACATTAGCGCCATATTCGATAGGACGGAAAAGCGCAGGTGTTACAAGAGTGTTGTCCACCATAAAGAGAACCTTGTGCTTTTTCGCAATTGCTGAAATCTTGTCAAAATCCAAAACAACGATGGTTGGATTTGCAAGAGTTTCTGCAAAGATAACCTTTGTTTTCTCGTCAACGAGCGCCTCGATTTCCTCCTGTGGAGCATCTGGATTGAAGAATCTGCACTCGATACCGTACTTTTTGAGAGTAATCGAGAAGAGATTGTATGTTCCACCATATATTGCGTTCGCTGAAACGATATTGTCGCCTGCGTTGCAAACATTGAGAATTGCGAGAAGTGTCGCGCTCATTCCCGATGCGCAAGCAATAGCGCATACACCACCATCAAGGGCGGTAAGCTTGTTTTCAAGTGCTGAAACGGTAGGATTTGCAAGACGAGTGTAGAAATAACCGTCTGCCTTCAAGTCAAAAAGGTCAGCAAGCCCCGACGCTGTGTCGTATGCATAGGTTGTGCTTTGAACAATTGGCACAACTCTTGGCTCGCCATTCTTTGGCTCGTATCCTGCCTGCACGCATAGTGTATCTATTTTTGACATATTTTCACCTCAAGCGGGGGCTTCCCCGCGGACAAATATAAATTCTAAATCTTTTTTAATCCTAAGAACTAAGAAGCCGGATTATATAGATAGCTTTAATCCGCTATGTTCAGGAATTTTTCTAAGAAGCAAGCTGGCTTGCATTAATCGATGCTACGCATCATGAATTGAAATCATAGATTTCATGAATCGAATTGCCTGTATGCGACGAAGGAGCGATTCATGGCTTTGCCAATTCACGCGATTTATCGCAATTCATGCCAACGGCAATTCATTATACATAGCTTTCGCAGTTAATTGCGTAAGCTATGTATAGGCGCTGGAATTCGTCCACCCCTCTTAATAAACTCCTCTGATGAATATTTATTAAGTGGCATAATAGGTGCGTGTCCAAGGAGTCCACCGAATTCTACGCTTTCTCCTACATCCTTGCCTATTACTGGAATTAGACGAACGGCTGTTGTTTTGTTATTGATTACGCCGATTGCGATTTCGTCAGCGATAATTCCACTCAAGGTTGATGCGCTTGTGTCGCCAGGAACTGCAATCATATCAAGTCCTACTGAGCAAACAGCTGTCATAGCCTCAAGCTTTTCGATTGTGAGCGCACCACATTCAGCTGCGCTAATCATTCCTGCATCCTCAGAAACAGGAATAAATGCACCACTAAGTCCTCCTACATGGCTTGATGCCATAACTCCGCCCTTCTTAACTGCGTCGTTAAGCATTGCAAGAGCCGCGGTTGTTCCGTGTGTGCCACACTTTTCAAGTCCCATATTCTCAAGAATATGAGCAACGCTATCTCCAACTGCAGGAGTTGGGGCAAGCGAAAGGTCAATAATTCCGTAAGGAGTGTTCAAGCGCTTCGACGCCTCGTATGCGATAAGCTGACCAACTCTTGTAATCTTGAATGCGGTCTTCTTGATTGTGTCAGCGAGGTGTGAGAAGTCGCAAAAGCCCTCTCTCTTAATTGCAGATGCAACAACGCCAGGACCACTAACGCCGACATTGATAACAGTATCGCTCTCACCCATACCGTGCATTGCGCCTGCCATAAATGGATTATCCTCGGGAATGTTTGCGAAAACAACGAGCTTCGCACAGCCGATTGAATCCTGATCCTTTGTAAGAATCGCTGTTTCACGCATAATTTCGCCCATGCGCTTAACTGCGTCCATATTTATACCAGCCTTGGTTGATGCTACATTAACGCTTGAGCATACCTTTGTTGTAGATGCAAGCGCCTCTGGAATTGCCTCGATGAGATTTTTTGCGCCTCTTGTCATTCCCTTTTGAACGAGCGCACCAAAGCCACCGATAAAGTTGATACCAAGCTCGTTAGCTGCCTTTTCAAGCACACCAGCCAAGCGAACATACTCATCTGGTCCAAAATCTGCACCAACAAGCGAGATAGGTGTTACCGACACACGCTTATTGATGATAGGAATACCATAGGTATGCTCAAGGTCGAGCGCTGTTTTTACAAGGTCCCTTGCACTCTTGGTAATTTTATCGTAAATTTTTGTTTCAAGACGAGCTCTGTCGTCGCTTATGCAGTCGAGAAGCGAGATACCCATAGTGATAGTACGAATATCAAGATTTTCCTGCTTTATCATATTTATAGTTTCAAGAACGTCGTTTGTGTTAAGCATTTTTCACCTCATATGCGGTGCATTGTGTTGAAAATGTCCTCGTGCATTACACGAATGTCGAGATTCTTTTCCTCGCCAACTCTCTCAAGCTCCTTTTGGAAGCTCATAAAGGTTGAGGACATATTATCAATCTCAACGAGCATTATCATAGCAAAATAATCTTGAATTACACTTTGTGTAATGTCAACAATGTTAACGGAATATTTTGCACATTCTGCACTTACTGTGGCAATTATGCCTACACTGTCTTTTCCAATTACTGTAATTACTGCTTTCATTTCTATAACCTTTCTCTTGTTGCGGGGGCGCCCCCGCGGGCAGTCAGTGCGGACCGACAACCAAATATTTGATTTCGATGCACGAATTATTTCATTCCGAATTCCTCATTCCGAATTCCGAATTTATCCGCCTAAGTACGCCTTTTTAATATCCTCAGACGCAAGCAATTCTGCACCCGTGCCTGTCAAAACAATTTTTCCGTTTTCGAGAACATAGGCTCTATCGCTTATTGCGAGGGATTTGTTCGCATTTTGCTCTACCAAAAGGATTGTTGTTCCCTTTTCGTGGAATTTCTTTATAATTTCAAATACCTGATCAACGAGCAATGGAGAAAGTCCCATTGAAGGCTCGTCAAGCATAAGAAGGTCTGGGCGCGACATCATTGCTCTACCCATTGCGAGCATCTGCTGTTCTCCACCCGAAAGTGTTCCTGCAACCTGATTTTTTCTTTCAAGCAAGCGAGGGAACATTTCATAAATTTCATCAAGGTCGCCCTTTACTGCGTCCTTGTCTGTTCTTGTATATGCGCCCATCATAAGATTCTCGTACACTGTGAGCTCCGAGAAAATTCTTCTTCCCTCCGGAACCTGTGTCATACCGAGCTTAACAATCTTATGTGATGGAATGCCATTGATTTTTTGACCGTTATAGATAATCTCGCCAGCCCTTGCGTGGATAAGTCCCATAATGCTCTGCATTGTGGTGGTCTTACCTGCACCGTTTGCGCCGATAAGTGTTACTATTTCGCCCTTGTTTACCTCGAAGGAGATGCCCTTTATAGCTTGAATTACGCCATAGTAAACTTCAAGATTTTTTACCTCTAAAAGTGCCATACTTCCTCCTTAGTTTCCTATATACGCCTTGATTACATCAGGATGGTTAAGAGCCTCCTGCGCTGTTCCCTCGGTCAAAACTGTACCGAAGTTAAGAACTGTAATTCTATCGCAAAGTCCAGATACGAATTTAAGGTCGTGCTCAATCAAAAGCACGGTCATATCAAACTTATCACGAATTAGGCGAATTGTATTCATCAAATCCTCAGTTTCGTGAGGGTTCATTCCTGCTGCTGGCTCATCAAGGAGCAAGAGCTTTGGATTTGTTGCGAGTGCACGCGCGATTTCGAGCTTTCTCTGCTTACCATAAGGAAGATTGCACGCAAGAGCGTTTCTATCCTCTAAAAGTCCGAAGATGTCAAGGAGCTCCTTTGCTCTTGCTCTCATTTCCTTTTCCACCTTGAAGTGGCGAGGCAAGCGGAAGATGCTCTCAAAAAGGTTGCACCTATATTCAGGCTGATTTGCAAGTCCAACCATTACATTTCTTACAACGCTCATATTGTTGAAAAGGCGAATGTTTTGGAAGGTTCTCGCAATTCCCTTGTGATTGATTTTGTCCTGTGGCAAGCCCTTAAGCTCCTCGCCACAAAGGCAGAAGGTTCCCTCTGTTGGCTGATAAACGCCTGTGAGAAGGTTAAAGATTGTGGTCTTACCTGCACCGTTTGGTCCGATAAGTCCATAAATTTCGTTCTTTTTAATTTTAAGGTTTACATTTTGTGCTGCCTTAAGACCACCGAACGAGATACCGAGGTTATTAGTTTCAAGAACAAATTCTTCCATCACTTATTTCCTCCTCTCTCTCCGATGTCTGCGCTGTTGTCGCCATAATTGTCGATTATAACATCTGTTGAGATAACCTCGTCCATTGAAATCTTCGTTGGAACGACATCCCATCTTGCAGCATCGTCACGAACCTTAGCTGGGTCGTGCTTTGGCTTAAATATCAAATTGATAAGATTTTTGAAGTTGTACTTCTCACGGAAGCCCTTAAGAGCTGGTGCGTTGTTATAAATAACAAGGAGAATAAGAATAAGTGCGTAGAAGAGATTTTGAAGCACCGCAAGCTCACCTGTAAGGACAAGTGGAAGCTTTGTATTAAGGAATGTGATAAGTGTAGCAGCGATAATTGAGCCGTTGATTTTACCCATTCCGCCAAGAACAACCATAACAAGAATCTCAATTGAGTAGTTATAGCCGAACTTTGCTGGCTGAATGTTGAAGTTAGAATAGCTATAAAGAACGCCTGCAACACCTGCGAATGCAGAGGAAAGCGCAAATACAACGAGCTTGTACTTTGTTACATTGATGCCTGTTGCCTTTGCTGCAATTTCATTATCACGAATAGCTGTGATTGCGCGTCCGTGCTTGCTCTTCAAAAGGTTTTGGATTACTGCAATAGTAGCCAAAACGAGAAGGAAGCCGATAACGAAGAGATATTTTCTGTCAAATCTTGGTGTAGGCATTCCCTGTGCGCCACCAAACACCTTTGCGTTTGTGAAGATAACTCTTACAATTTCGCCAAAGGCAAGAGTTACGATTGCAAGGTAGTCGCCCTTCAAGCGAAGTGCAGGAAGTCCGATTACAAATCCACACACGCCAGCAGATACAGCGCCGATTACGAGTGCGAGAATGAATACAAGGAAGTTACTGTCGCCAAGTCCAAGACCCTCAACGATAAGCTGTGAAATCTTACCACCAAGATATGCGCCAACGCACATAAATGCTGCGTGGCCGAGCGAAAGCTCTCCCAAGAAGCCAACAACGAGTCCAAGAGATACTGCAAGGATTACGCTGATTGAAATCTTCTCAAAGAGATACTGATACGATGGTGTGAGCACGCCTGCTATTGAAAGCGCACCGAAAAGAATTGCGAGAGCACCTATTATAGCATAGGTGAGGTATTTCTTTACAAAGTTCATTATACCTTTTCCCTCCTTTTCTTGCCGAGGAAGCCAGTAGGCTTAACGAGCAATATTACTATAAGAATAGCAAACTCGATAGCATCGGTGTATGGTGCGATAGCTGGCACGGAGTTTGCAAATACCTCAACTATACCGAGCAAAATTCCACCAAGCATAGCACCAGGGATTGAGCCGATACCACCGATAACCGCAGCAGTAAATGCCTTGATACCAGGGAGTGAGCCAAAGGTGCTACAAATACTTGGCGAGCGCATAAGGTAGAATGTACCTGCGAGCGCTGCGAGTGCCGAGCCGATAGCGAAGGTAATCATAATGATTGAGTTTACATTGATGCCCATGAGCTGTGCTGCGCCCTTATCCTCGGAAACTGCAACCATTGCGCGTCCGATTTTTGTGTACTTAACAAAGAGGTTAAGTCCAACCATTACGATAATGCACGCAATAAGAGTTACAATTGTAGAAACATTGATAATGAGCTTGCCGATAGTAAGGCTACCGAGCTCAAGCCCTCGAACCATCTTTGTTCCCGAGCCGAAAATCATCTGTGCAAGGCTCTGCAAAAGGTAGCTGACACCGATAGCAGTAATAAGAACTGCAAGAGGCGATGCGCCACGAAGTGGCTTATAAGCAACCTTCTCTATTGCAATACCAAGTCCCACGCAGAATACAACAGCCAAGACAATTGCAATAAGTGGATGAACGCCAGATGCAGCAAATACCAAGATTGTATAGCCACCGACCATTATGATATCACCGTGTGCAAAGTTAAGCATCTTTGCAATACCGTAAACCATAGTGTAGCCGAGAGCGATCATGGCATAAATACCACCAAGGCTAAGTCCACCTATAAGGTTTGTGATAAAATTCATTTTACTGTTTTCTCCTAATCTAAACAATTTGCCGACACAGAAGCTGTGTCGGCAAACCAAAACTTTAATTACTGAGCGTTAGCTGCCTTTACAACATACTTAACAGCACCCTTTTGAACGAATCCGTCTGCGTTCCAAGTGATGTTTGTTCCTGTTACGCCTGTGAAGGTGTAGCCACCATTGAATTCAGCCTTGAGAATTTCGCAAAGATCTGTTGCAGAAATGTCAGATGGGATTTCTGTTCCCTTGTCCTGTGCGTTCTTCATTGCGCCATAGATTGCATATACGCAGTCATAAGCTGAAGCGCCGAACTGGCTGAGTGTGCCTGCTCCATACTTTGCAACATACTTGTCGATGAATTCCTTTGCCATGCCATCAGTTGCCTTTGAGTTAAAGTGTGAAAGCATAGAAACCTCTTGTGGGATTGTTGTAATATCGAAGCCCTCGATAGCTGTATCAATACCATCAAGACCATCGCATCCATAGTAAACTGCGTTTGCAGGAACGATGTCCTTAGCCTGTGTCATAAATGTTGAGGCTGGTGTGTAGTAGATAGGCATAAAGATGAAGTCGCAGTTCTTGAGGGACTGGATTTGTCCGCTGAAGTCAGCAAGCTTATCATCTGTGAAGGCAGCATCGATTGTTGTGATGCTTGAATCAAGAGATGCCTTGAACTGTGTGTAGATACCGCTTGAGTAAGAGTCAGCACTGTTGTAGAGAATACCGATTGTCTTTCCCTGATCCTTGAAGAGGGAGTTTACATAGTCAGCTGCAACTGTACCCTGGTTACCGTCTGCGAAGCACATCTGATATCCGTTTGCGAATTCAGGAATCTTGTCACCTGTAGCAGATGGTGTAAGGAAGAATACATTATCCTGCTTTGCATACTTTGAGAATTCAAGACCTGGAGCTGTTGTTACAGTACCAAGGGATACCTGCATTCCCTGCTCTACGAGAGAAGCATAGTTTGTGGAAATGTTGTTTGCGTCATGCTTGTCATCGATAAATACGAGCTTAAACTTAACGCCGTTGAGGCCACCTGCCTCGTTGATTTCATCAACTGCCATTTGTGCTGCATTTCTTACAGCCTCGCCGTATACTGCTGCAACGCCTGTAACAGGACCTGAAACGCCGATTACATATTCCTCGTCGCCACCGTTACAAGAAACGAATGCACATACAGCCATCATGCAAGCAAGAGCAAGACAGATGATCTTTGTGAGTGTTCTTTTCATTTTCTTTTCTCCTTAAAATGAACTATTTTTTAAATGTTTTAGCATTTAATGAATGTAGTATATCACAAGACTCTCTTATATGTCAAGACATATTTTAAATTTTTTTATTTATTTTAATATAAAAAGAAAATCCACCGAGGATTGCTCGGTGAATTATAATTCGTTTATAGCGCCAGCGCCCTCCTTGGCAAGATTGAAGAGTCTTTTTCCCTGCCTTTTGGCGTATCTCAGCGTTTGTGCCGTCCCCGACACTCTTTTTCCGTTGAAGTAGGCAACCCCACAGTCGCAAGCATCGACCATTTTGTAATTTCGCACCTTCATCACAGTGCTGTTGTAATAGGTCTGTGGGCAATCTATGTAATCGGCGTTGTCAATTAGCATCTGGCGACGCGCCTTATCGGTGGCGTTCCACCTTTGGTCTTGATCTAAGCAGGGCAAAAACAGCCACAGCTTAACATCACTTTTTTCCTTTTTTAGCCTTAAGACAAGCTCTCCCATAGCTATATCAAAGCCGACAGCGCCACCACAAACGAAGGTGTCTATGTCGTGCTTTTCGTTAAGTATTTTTAACAAATAGTATGCCTTCTCGGAATCAAAATCCGAGCCAAGCCCTCTATGCCCTGTAAAAAAGCATTTTCGTTTCATTTTCATCACTTCCTTTTCTAATTTTAGCATAAACGGAATTTGATTTCAACAAATCGCACGATTTTTTGCGAGGTTTTTTGACAATGTGCCACTCTGTGTGCGATTTTCGAGCATTTCCCACCTCAAATGAGCTATTTTTGACAGCACACAGCGACATACTTGCCTGCCCTTTTGAGCTAAAATAAATTTACCGAACTAAATTTATGCAAAAAAGGAGAAAATTATGAACAAACCGATTTCAAAAAGGCTTAAAAAGCTAAAATTACAAAGCGAGCCAAAGGAGCTTCTTTTAGAGATTTTTACAATGCTTATCGCTTTTGCGATAACTCCGATAAAATTTCTGTTTGATATTTATCCGTTTGGGCTTGCTCTTTGTGCCTCGACAAGAAGGCGTGCGCCCTTTGCCCTTGCAGGAAGCGCCTTGTCGTTTGTTTTGTTTGTGGACAAGCCTGTTCCGTATGTGATTGCCCTGCTCGCCCTTGTTGGAATGCGACTGGTAGGAAGCGTTTGGCTACACGATAACGGAGAAAGGGAGCTTTCGCTCGGAAAATCCTCACGACCAAGCTTTGTGAGCTTGATTTTTATGGAAAGAGCCTCGGTAAGAGTCGCCCTGTGTGCGCTTTGTGCGCTCGGGCTTGGCGTTTGGAGAGTTATAGCAAGCGCGTATTCGTACTACGAAATCTTTGTTTTGATATTCTTTTGCGTGCTTGCAAGTGTGCTTTGCTATGCGCTATGCTCGCTCGACGAGGGAAGCTCCGACAGGCTTCTTGGAATTTGTGCGCTTCTTTTCATTTTTATCTATGCGATAAGGGGCAAGGAAATCTTTGGACTTGATATTTCAATGGTGCTGTCCTATGCGTCAATTCTCTATGCCTCAAAATACATATCGGGGGCAAAAAGCTGTGCCCTCGGTGCGCTACTCGGCATCTGTCACGGCCCTTTGTTCGCCCCTGTGTTTGCAATTTGCGCCATAACAAGCTCTTTTCTTTGGAGCTTTTCGTACTATCTTGCAATAATAAGCGCCCTTGTTATGAGCGTTGGCTATGGCGTTTTCGCATCGGGCTATCAGGCGCTCGTTTACCTTTTGCCAGAGCTACTTCTCGCCTCGCTTGCTATGTATCCGATAACGCGCTTTGAGATTTTGCCACGCGCCGACAGGCTTTTGGGAATCAAATCATCGTCGCCCAAGGTGGTAAGCACCACGGATGCCTCAAGAGAGGCAACGCTTGAAATGTCAAGGACCTTTTCCGAGATTTCGGAGCTTCTTAGTGAGCTATCACAAAAAGGAAAATCGCCCGACAGGGAGTTTTACAAGAGCGCAAGCCTCGAAATATGCGAGAGCCATTGCTTTTCGTGCCCAAAGCGCACAATTTGCTGGGAAAAGGAAATTCTAACAACAAAGGACAACATCGCAAGAATGGGCGAGGGAGTGTTTGTAAATGGCTCGCCAAGCGTCGATTCTCTTGATGAAAGATTTTTGCATCGTTGTCCAAACATTGAGCTTATATTCGATGAGCTTTCTGCCTTTAAGGAGTCGTGCGACAAGCGACTCTTTGCCACTGACAAGCTTGAAATTAGCGCACAGGATTATGCGCTTATGTCGAGGCTGATTGATGAGATTTTCTTGTCAATTGACAAGGATTCGCGCCCAAATCCACTTCTTTACGACAAGGTGGTGCGTGCCTGCGATAGAATCGGATTAAGATACGGCTTTTGCACCGTTACTGGCACGGAAAATGTTAAAATCACTCTCGGAGAGGTCGATAGCGAGGGCTCAAAATGCTCACTTAATGATTTGAAAATAGCGCTTGAGGACGCACTCGACATTTCTCTTGACGCGCCCGTGCTTTGCGAGGACGAGGACACGAGCAAAATCACAATAAAAAGGGCAAAATCGCTTGCAATCGTGAGCGAAAGCGCGTTTTTATCAGAGAACGAAAAGGAGCAAAACGGCGACACAGTGTGCGAGATTTTCTCATCTGATGACAAATATTACTCGCTTTTGTGTGACGGAATGGGAACAGGCGCTGAGGCGCACGCAACCTCGCAAATGTGTGCCGAATTTATGAGAAAGCTCCTTCCTGTTTGTAAGAGCAAGGAGCTCGCAATGTGTATGCTTAACAATTTTGTAAGGGCAAAGGCGCTGGAATCCTCGTCAAGCGTTGATTTGCTTGAAATCGACCTCTTAAACGGAAGCGCTTGCCTTGTAAAAAGTGGGGCTGCGCCCTCGTTTATCAAAAGAGGCACGAGTGTTTTTAGACTCCATTCTCGCACAGCGCCTATCGGCATTATGAGGGAGCTTGATGCCGAAAAGCTCGACTTCTCTCTGCGCGAGGGCGACATTATTGTTATGATAAGCGACGGAATCGCAAGCGATGAAAGGGACAGCAAGTATTTAGTTGACTTTCTTTCAAGCGTTGAGGTGGTAGAAAATGATGAAATTATCGACACTCTCCCCCTCGATAATATCAAAAAAGAGGTTCTTGCCCCTGCAAACTCGGCTGGCGCTATAAAATCGAGCGAGCCTCTTGAAAGAGCGCCCAAAAGAATCCCCTTCGCCTCTCTTGCTGATGCGATAATCAAGCTCGCCAAGCAAAGAGTCACCTCGTGCGATGATATGAGCGTGAGCGTGATTAAAATCACGAATGCGTATACGAGCGAAAGCGAGTATCAAGGTTCCAAGCGTGAAAATGCTATTTGATTTTCACAAGCTACATAGTAGCCTGTTCGAAAGAACAGTGGGCTTGGGTTCTTCAATGAGGAATGAGGAACGCGGAGTGAGCTTCGCAATGAATTGCAACCTCACAGTTGCATGAATCGACACTCCGTGTCATGAATTGCGAGGGTCGCATGAATTGCCTTCGGCATGACGGGTTGCGATTCGATTCATGGCGCAAGCCGATTCATGGAGCGCAGCGAGAATTCATGATGCAATAGCATCAATTCATCGCCGAAGATGTATAAGTGTGAAGCGACTGTTTGACATCAAAAAAGCACTCCAAGTAGAGTGCTTTTTCTTTATTTCCTTTTCGATTTCAAAAGCTCGTGCTTTTCATCCCACAGCCTTTGAGAGAGGTCAACATAGTAGTTATGAGGATTTTCAAGACGAAGCACCTCATCCCACATGGAATCGAGCTCTTTTTTGCATTTTTCACGGATTTTATCGACACTTGGCGAGGTATAAACGCATTTTCCACTCTCGAAAATCTTAACACGAAGGTCACGCAAAATGTAATTTTCCATTGTCTTGCGCTTCCAAACATACTCGCTATCAAAGAGCTCATATGGCTTACTCTCGTCGATTTTCTCATCAAAAATCGTGATAAGGTCTGCCTCTGCCTTGCCTGTTTCCTTGGAATAGAAGCGATAAAGGCTCTTGAAGTTTGGATTTGTTATCTTGCCTGCGTTTTCGCTTATCTTAATCTTTGGAATTAGCTTGCCATTCTTTTCAACTGCGCAAAGCTTATAAACTCCACCAAAAACGCTCTCACTCTTGGCAGTTACAAGTCTTTCGCCAACGCCAAACGCATCAACTCGTGCGCCCTGCAAGAGAATATCTCTTATAATGTACTCATCAAGTGAGTTTGAAATTACAATCTTGCACTCGGTAAGCCCTGCACTGTCAAGCAATTTTCTTGCCTTTTTGGAAAGATAGGTAATGTCGCCCGAGTCAATTCGAATTGCACAGTGCTTTAATTGCTCCTCGCTCAAATTGCTCTTGAATGCCTTAATTGCGTTAGGCACGCCACTCTTTAAAACATCATAGGTGTCAACTAAGAGCGTTGGATTATCAGGATAAAGCTTAACATATGCCTCAAACGCCTCATATTCGCTATCAAACATTTGAATCCAGGAGTGCGCCATTGTGCCACCTGCCTTGACTCCAAACATTTTATCGGCAATTGTGCAGGAGGTTGAGGCACAGCCACCTATATACGATGCACGCGCTCCGTAAATTGAGGCATCTGCACCGTGTGCGCGTCTTGCACCAAATTCAGATACAGGTCTTCCCTGCGCCGACCTTGCAATTCTCGACGCCTTTGTCGCAATCAAGCATTGATGATTGATTGTAAGAAGCACAAAGGTTTCAATAAACTGCGCCTCAATGGCTGGGGCACGCACGGTCATTATCGGCTCGTGTGGGAAGATAACTGTTCCCTCCTCGACGCTCCAAATGTCGCCTGTGAACTTGAAATTTTTAAGATATGCAAGAAATTCCTCATCAAAAATTCCCTTTGAGCGAAGATATTCAATGTCCTCATCCTCAAATTTTATCGAATTGATATATTCAATCACCTGCTCAAGTCCTGCAAAAATGGCATAACCACCACCGTCAGGCACACGACGGAAGAACACATCAAAGTATGCAATTTGGTCCCTTACCTCGCTGTGAAAATAGCCACGCGCCATAGTCAGCTCGTAAAAATCGCAAAGAAGCGTAAGCTCTCTTTTTCCTATATTCATATCAAAAATCCCTCACAATTTAAAAAATCTCTTGAATTTCTCTTTCAATAAATGTATAATCTAAATATATAATATCTTAAAATTGTCGAAAAGTCAAGGCTTTCGCCGGAAAGGGGACACATGAAACACGGATTTGTAAAGGTTAAGGCGCTCTCGCCCGAGCTACGAGTAGCCGATGTAAAATTTAATACTGCTAAGATTATTCAAGCGATTTGGGACAGTGCCGAAAACGGTGTTAAGGTGCTTGTGCTTCCCGAGCTTTGCCTTTGTGGGGCAAGCTGTGGCGATTTGCTTTTGCAATCGGCTATGCTCGATGCGTGCGAGGATGCCCTTGATAGCATTCGTGCATCAAGCGTTGGAAAGGACATCGTTACCTTCGTTGGTGCTCCACTAAGAGGGGCTTCGGCAATTTATAATTGCGCTGTCGCAATTTGCAACGGAGAAATTTTGGGAGTTTTCCCAAAAGTAACGCCATCAAGCTATACCGGTGCGCGTGATTCCCGTTATTTTTCGAGCCTTCCTGCCGACAATGGAATTAAAATTTGCAAGCAGGTGTACGATTTTTCAAGCGAATGTGTGCTTGAATGTGATTCTATGCCATCGCTTAAAATCGGCGTCGTAATCGGCGATGATGCCCTTTCATTTAAGAGCCTTATCGGTGGACGCTGTCAAGGTGGTGCTACCGTAATTGCTCATCTTGATGCAAGATGCGCGCTTGTCGGCTCTTATGAGCGAAAGATGCAATCGCTTGTAGCGCAAAGCGCAATGTATAAGTGTGCAATAGTTAGTGCGAGCGCAGGCGAGGGAGAAACCTCAACCGATATGCTCTTCGCACCACATAATATTATTTGCGAAAATGGCGAAATTCTTACACAGAGTGGACCATTTTCCTCTCAAAATGGCGAATGTGTGTCAGAGATTGACACGGAGCTACTTGTAAACGCTCGAGCCACAGATGCAAGCGTGCAGGTGTTCGCCTCTACCACTCCATTTAGCCTCAAGAGTGAAAAAACCACTCTTACGCGCAAAATTGATGCTTATCCGTTCATTTCGGGCGATAAGGATAGATACGAATTTATCTTGACCGTACAGGCAAGGGCGCTTGCAAAAAGGCTTGTCGCCTCACATTCGAGGACAGCAGTGCTTGGAATCTCTGGTGGTCTTGATTCAACGCTTGCCCTGCTCGTTTTGTGTCGCGCAACCGACCATCTCGGCTGGGAAAGAGAGAAAATTCACGCAATTACAATGCCCTGCTTCGGCACTACCAAGCGCACAAAATCGAATGCAACTCTGCTTTGCGAGGCTCTTGGTGTTACCTTTAAGGAAATCAATATTGCCGACAGCGTAAGGCTTCATTTCAAGGACATAGGTCACGATGAGGGCGACCATAGCGTAACCTTTGAGAATGCCCAAGCGCGAGAGCGCACACAAATTCTTATGGACTACGCAAATCGCACAGGTGGTCTTGTTGTTGGCACAGGCGACCTAAGTGAAATCGCACTCGGCTGGTCAACCTATAATGCCGACCATATGTCAATGTATAATCCAAACTGCGATATTCCAAAAACGCTTGTGCGTCATCTCGTTTATCACGAGGCAATCAGATTAGAGGGCGAGAGCCGTGATATTTTGAGCGATATTCTCGACACTCCCGTTTCTCCTGAGCTTTTGCCACCTGACGAAAATGGACAAATCGAGCAAAGGACCGAGGACCTTGTTGGACCTTATGAGCTTCACGATTTCTTTATCTACAATTTTGTAAGAAGACGCTTTGCCCCGTCCAAGATTTACAGGCTTGCAAAATATGCATTTAACGGAAAATTTGATGAAAAAACAATATACAAGTGGCTTGAGGTGTTTATAAAACGCTTCTTCACACAACAATTCAAGCGCTCCTGCGCCCCTGACGGTGTCAAGGTTGGCTCGGTTGCTCTCTCTCCAAGAGGGGAGCTTTTGATGCCAAGCGATGCGACCTCGTGGGCGTGGCTTGACGAGCTTGAAGCAAACAAAGACTATTAAGGAGTTTATTATGGAAAAAATTTTAACTTTACTTGAAAACGATTCAACTCTTACCGCTGACGAGCTTTCTGTAATGCTCAAAAAAGAGGTTGGCGAGGTTAAGGATATGATTGAAAAATACGAGCGTGACGGTGTTATTCTCGGCTACCATACAGTAGTTGATTGGGACAAGACCGACCGTGAGTATGTAAGCGCGCTTATCGAGGTTAAGGTTATGCCTCAAAGAGATAAGGGCTTTGACAAAATTGCCGAAAAAATCACACTTCACCCAGAGGTTAAGTCGCTTTACCTTATGTCAGGTGGCTTTGACTTTACCGTAATTATTGAGGGCAAAACTATGAAAGAGGTGGCTTACTTTGTAGCACAAAAGCTCGCTCCTATCGAGTTTGTTACATCGACTGCTACTCACTTTGTTTTGAAGAAATACAAGGACAAGGGTGTTGTTTACACCTCTAAGGAAAAGGACGAAAGAGGTAATATGCCCCTATGATAGACTACTCAAAGATGCTCTGTGACACGGTGCAGGAAATCAAGCCCTCGGGCATTCGAAAATTCTTCGATATGCTCTCTGATATGGGCGATGATGTTGTTGCACTCACAGTAGGTCAGCCCGATTTTGTTACCCCGTGGCACATACGCGAGGCAGCAATCGACTCTCTCGAAAAGGGAAAGACCTACTACACCTCGAATGCAGGTATGCCAGAGCTACGAAACGAAATTTCGAGGTATATGAAAAGAAAATTCTCGCTTGACTATAAGCCAGACGAGATAATTGTTACAGTTGGTGGAAGCGAGGCTATTGATATTGCAATTCGCTCTCTCGTCAATCCTGGCGATGAGGTAATTTTGCCAACACCGTCATTCGTTTGCTATGAGCCTATTGCTAAAATGTGTGGCGCTAAGGTTGTGACCGTTGAGACAAAGCTCGAAAACAACTTCAAGCTCACAGCAAGGGAGCTTCGTGAGGCTATAAGCGACAAAACAAAGCTTCTTATTCTTCCATTCCCTAACAATCCAACAGGCGCAATTTTGACGCGTGAGGAGCTTGAGGAATTAGCAGAGGTGCTTCGTGATACAAATATCGCAGTCCTCTCTGATGAAATCTATGCTGAGCTTACATATGGAAGAAGCCATGTGTCGATTGCATCAATTGACGGTATGCGTGAGCGTACAATTATTGCAAGTGGATTTTCAAAGGCTTATGCTATGACAGGCTGGCGCCTTGGCTATCTTTGCGCACCTGCTCCCCTTGCAATTCAAATGCTAAAGCTTCATCAATTTGCTATTATGTGCTCGCCTACTGCTTCACAGTTTGCCGCAACAGAGGCTATGAAAAATGGCGATGATGATATCGAATATATGAGAAACGAATACAACAGGCGTCGCGTCTTCATTCTTGAGGGACTTCGCAAGATAGGCATTGAGTGCTTTGAGCCAGAGGGCGCATTCTATATCTATCCAAATGTTGGAAAATTCGGACTTTCAAGCGAGGAATTTTGCGAAAGACTCTTGTTTGAGCACAAGTGCGCTATCGTTCCTGGCACAGCCTTTGGCGACGGTGGCGAGGGATTTGCAAGAATTTCCTACGCTTACTCAGTAAAGCATATCTCAGAGGCACTCAAGCGCATAGAGGCGTTTGTTAATCGACTCAAAAGCGAAAAATAAGAAATTTTAATACACTATAAGGAGAAAATTATGAAGAAAAGACTTTTTATCGCCTTGCTCGTTGCAATCGTTGCCTGTCTTTTTGCTCTCTCAGTTAGCGCCGCAAATGAGGTAACCTTGACAAGTGGCGAAACAGTAGATTTTGAAACCGTTTTCAAGATCAGCTCCATCAATTGGAAAGGACTAGATGGTGTAACAACCAAGGTTGACAATGTAGTAACCGGATATAACACAGGCTACTCAGAGAATAGTATTGTTCACGTTACATTCCCTGATGAGATCAACGGTATCGACTGTAACGGACTTTTTGGCCCTTACGGAGATTCCGGATCGTCAAGTATCAAAACCATCACATTCGCCGCAACTGATACATTCTTCATCAACGGCGACAATACATTCTCAAGCTGCTCCGTTACAACAGTAACCTTTAACCCTAACTGTGTTGTTGATTTCAGAAAGGGTAGCTTTGCGGAATGCAAATCACTTACACAGATCACTTTCCCTAAGTTCATCTCTCTTGCAGGTGGCGCATTCAAGAGTTGCTCTAACATGGTAAACACAAACGACCTTATTTTCGCAGAGGGATTGACCTCAATTGGTGGCCACGCATTCAACGGATGCACATCTCTTACAGGAACAATTTATCTCCCAAACTCAATTGAAACAATAGGCGAGTATGTATTTAATAACACCGGCTTTACAGGTGTTGATTTCAGCAAATGCTCTAACCTAACCGTAGCAGGCGGAAACTACGAGGCTCCGTTTGGAAATATGGACAATCTTACAACTCTTGATATGAGCGCTTGCACAAGCCTTAATGCTATAAGGCCTAACTTCTCTCAGGGCAGCGACAACTTGACTGAGGTAATTTTGCCACCCAACCTTACAGCAATCCCAGGCAAGGCGTTTGCGCAATGTCCTAAGCTCCAATCAATTGTAATTCCTGCATCCTGCACAAGCATCGGCGATGAAGCGTTTATGCAGGCAGGTAACTCTCTTACCACCAAGACATTCACAATGTATATTCAAAGCAATGTTGTATTCCCTTCATCAGGATACGGCGTATTTAACCAATCAAGCGCAAAGATCGAATTTGTTTTGTTTGGCAACGGCGTAACAGTTGAAAGCTTTAAGACGGCAAACGCAAGTGCGAAAAATCTCCCTGGAAGTGTGAGCATTTCAAGCTTGTCAGCTGACAACTATATGGACCCTGATGACAAGTGGGGATATACAGTTGGCGGAGCGATTTCCGCACACACTATCGTTTACAACTACTGTCCAACACTTGCCCTTACAAAGAGCCACTCCGCAACTGACACAATTTGTGGAAACGACGATTATTGCTCGGATTGTGGTTATCACACCTTAACTCCACACGTTGGCGAGCCATCTGTAACTTATCCAAACGGATACACAAAGAGCGGTCTTGCTCAAACCTGCCACCTTGCAGCTTGCAACGGCAACATCAAGACAACTCTAAAGCCGATTTTCGAAACCGTTGGCTATTCCGTTAAGGAAAAGGGTGGATACGGAATTGTCTCGACCTTCTACGTAAATCCAACCGCGCTTAAGGCGTACGAGGATATAAACGGAAAGCTCACAATCGGTATTATCGTTGCTAACGCAAAAACTATCGGTCAAGATGCGTTTATGACAAAGGGCGACGACGGAAAATACAAGCTCAACGCGACAAAGGGAATTCAGGTTGAAATGTCCGACGTTTATTCAAGAATAGATGCAACTCTCGACCAATTTACCCAAGATGCAGTAGACCTCAATCTCGTAATTGCGCTCTACGTTGCCGATGAAAATGGCGTTTCGTTCGTTCAACACGAGGGAACTTACGCAGGCGAGGTAACAAAGGGCGAGTCAACTCTTGATTTCGTAACTATTTCAAAAATAGCCGAGCTCACAGATGTAACTCTTCCATTCGTTGTTCCAACACCGTCAGGAAACGAAGAAAACGAGTAAAAAACAAAACGCACTCAATCGAGTGCGTTTTTTGTGTGTGATTTTCAAGAAGCAAGTTAGACAAGGCGCACCGCAGTAGACGGATTCATCAAATTAAGCGTCTTTGTGCTAAATTATCCTGCGAACCCCCAAAACTTACTTCGTGCATTTCGGGGAACCCCAGCGCTAGGCTCTGCTTTCGCCTTGGGCGACGGTGTACTCAGTGTACATCTAGGTCAAGGGGAAAGCTAGTAACGACGCATAATGACGCACAAAGCGATTTAAGCATCTTTGTGCTAAATTAGACAAGGCGTACCGGAAGATAGCGGGCGATGGCTATCTTTGTGATAGTCAAGGTCGCTATCATGGAACAACGCAGTATAATGACGCACAAAGTGCTTAGGGGTTGAAGCTTTCGGTGCCCTTCTCCCCATACCAGTTATACTCAACTCTTTCGCCATTGATTTTATAGATTTGTGGGCGAGTGGTTTCCATCCAGTCGAGTGGGATTAGCTCATCCCTTTGAACGGATGCTATCTCGAATGCTCTTGAGAGCTCCTTTTCCTGCTCGGCGCTCAAAATTCCTGGCTTACAGGAAACAAACAATGCTGAGCCACTTCTTGACAAGATGTCAAGCCACTTGGAGTTGAGCTCCCACGGAACGAGTCCCATAATTCCAACACAGTCGGCATCTGCACCAAAGAATGCGTTATTTTGACAAGCTCTAAATGCAAGGGTGTTGATGCCCATTTTCGCTGTGCGTTGCCATTCAACGCCACTTGTATCATCGCCCGTTCTATTGAGCTGATGAAGTCCTGCGCAAAGGTGTCCTATTGCGTTACAGCCGATGATTACAGCACCGTTTGAGCTGTCCTTTATTACCTTGTAAAAGGTCTTCACAATCTCGGCGCTTGTTTTTGTTTTATCGTAGAAGCTCCATTTTCCAACCGTGAGGGCATCTTGAAGCTCAAAGCCCCATTTTCCAAAAATATCAAAGGTTGAAAAGTCGTGCTTGATTAGCTGATAGCCCCAGTCAACAATTCTCTTGGTTGTTTGAGCTACATATTCGAGCACCCTTGGATGCGACGGATCGAGGACGCAATCGTTTCTTTCAAGATACACATCCTCGGAGAAGGTGTCAACCTTTCTTGGCTCGTCATCCTTACCGTTTATGAGGTAGCGCACCCAAATTCCAGGGCGCACGCCGATTTCCTTCATCTCATCGCAAAGGCGCTTCATATCAGGAAAGCGCTCATTTCCTCTGTCCCATGGCGCATCGGTTGGATTTGGTTGCCAACCGTCGTCAATTACCATATAAGGCACATTTTGACAGCCCTGTGTCAATCTTTTAACAAATTTTGTGTCGGAAATAATCTGCTCGTGCGAGCTTTTTCCGTATGCATAGTACCAGTTATTTGAGCCATAGACAACATGGTCGGTTGTATATGGGCTTGGGCTCATAACGGAGCAGAATTTTTTAAGAGCGCTAAACGCACTTTGGTCCTTGTATTCCTTAAAGAATATGCTCGCACACTCAAGCTCTCTTGTGCCAAGGTCAGTTCCTCTTGTACCGTTTCCAATATCGAGCCAAAGAGTTACGCCTGCGAGGTCGCATTGCCAAAAGCAAAGCGCATTCGGCTGAACACCAACACCAAAGCAAGAGGTTTCTCTGCCCTCGTAATTTTCATTTAGGTCGCTACCGTTTGAGGTTACAAAATACCATGGCATACATCTTTGAGGGTCTATTCCTCGCCATTCGAGGTCGCCATAGCCTCTCTCCCACGCGTCGCCAAGCACCTTTACGCCGTGCTTTAAGGGCTCATTCCAACGAAGTCGCAAATATCTTACTGGCTTTTTTGCGCTAATATATGGCTTCAGGGTGTCGTTTTCAAGCGAAAAACGCACACATACCTCGCCGTTTTCGGTTTTGCTTGCAAAATCAACGCACGAGTCCTCGAAATATACGCTTGTAATGTCAGGCAATCTAATTTTCATATTGTTCTCCTTTGAAGCTCGGCGTATATTCCTTGCTTGCCGAGGTCTTTTCTTGTATATATCCGTCGTAGCCGAGCTCGATTGCCCTGTCAACGACGCTTTGATATTCAAAGGTTGTTATTCTGCGACGGAGCGCCTTGTCCTCTCCGTCATAAAAATCGGGAGTGTATTGACTCATAAGCGAGAGCTTTATGGCGCTTATATCGACACGCTCTGCCACCCTTTCGAGAATTTTAATTGAATCCTCTCGGTGCGAGGGCAGAACGAGGTGGCGCAAAATCACGCCTTTTTTCATCATTCCATCATTGTCAAAATCGCATTTTGGCACTATTTCAAGCATTTTTTCAAGCGATGCAAGCGCCCACTTAAAATAGTCTGGGGCAAGGGAATATTTTCTTGCAAGCTCGGGCGAAAAATACTTGATATCGGTCAAGAAAATGTCCACATACGAGGACATTTTTTCAATTTCAAAGGGCTTTTCATAGCCACCTGTATTATACACAACGGGAATTTTCAGCGTCTCCCTTATCTTGTCGAGCGCCTCTCGTATAAACGGAGAAAACTGCGTTGGAGACACGAGATTTATGTTGTGTGCGCCTCTCTCTTGTAGGGACAGCATCGCATCTGAGAGCGCGTCAACGCTCATTTTCTCGCCATTTAGCGTATGGCTTATGTCCTTGTTTTGACAGTAAACGCATTTTAGAGGACAGCCCGAAAAGAAAATCGCGCCACTTCCGTTTTTGCCACTAATGCAGGGCTCTTCCCAGCTGTGTAGCATCGTTTTCGCTACGCTTACATAGTCGAGCGCTCCACATACGCCTGCGCGCTCACTACGGTTAGCTCCACACTCTCTTGGACAAAGAGTGCAATTTAATATTTCGTTCATTTTCGCACTCCTTAGCATTCCGAATTCCGCACGGACCAGCGTCCGAGGCAAATCCCGCGTTCGCTTAGTAAGTATTGAATAACTCCCACGAAGCAATCTCATTCCTCATTCCGAATTCCTCATTCCGAATTCCTCATTCCGAATTTTAAAGTGCCCCTGTGGTTAGCTTGATAATCTTCTTAATATCATCCGGCTGAATCTCTGCCTCGTGAGCTGTGCGATTTTTGGATTCGTAGCCACATTTTTCGCACTTATGCACTATTACATAGCCCTTTTTAGAGCTGATTTCAACTCTTATCGGGCGCATTATTCCACCACAATCGCTCGCTCTGTCGCCTGGCATTATGTCAACATGCTTCGAGCAAAGGCACTTCGGACAATGATTTCTCGACGAGTAGCCAAGAGGCTCTACCTCGTACCCACAATTTTCACATATAAATCCGTTATCGTTTTTTGTAAATCTTTTTGTTTCCATTTTAACTCCGATTAAATAGATGGCGAGGCATAAAAACCCGCCGTTTGAAAGTCTTTAGGCAAAGCTAGTAATGACGCATAAATGCCCACACAATGAGGCTTTTAGGCAAAATTAGACAAGGCGTACCGGAAGATAGCGGGCGAAGGCTATCTTTGCTTATTACGATGTGCAACAAGTAACAAGGTTCTGACTTGCAAAAATTCTACTTGATTTTTGCAACACGCATAGCGTGCTATTTGCAAAAATAGAATGTCAGGTTCTTATAGTCAAGGTCGCTATCGTGGAACAGCGCAGTATAATGAAGCATAAAAGCCTCATTTGCCGACACAGAAGCGCGAAAAAATTGTATTCACTACCTCTTCACTCACGCCTCTTGCATCAATCTCGTTAAGAGATGCGAGGGCTTCCTCTAAGGAGAAGCAGATTATGTCAGGGCTTTCGCCTATTTTCAAGCGCTCACTTGCCTCTCCTACCCTTTCAAGGGCTACGGACAAGGCGCTTGCCTGTCTTGCGTTTGTAATTACGGCATCGTTTGAAATGTCAATCTCGTCAAGGGCGTACATTTCGCTAAGCTCCTTGGCAAGAGAGTCAAGACCGTCGCCACTTTTTGCGCTCATATACACAACTCTTGGCACGGTGTTTTTTATCTTTTCCTCGAATTCGAGGCTCATTTTTCTTTCGGAATCGCTCTTGTTTATAATTGCGATAGCGCTTTTTAACGACACGCTATCAAGGATTTCGTAATCCTCGCTATTTTCGTGCACGCTTCCGTCAAAGACTGCAAGCACCAGCTCGCTCTCGTCAAGACGCGCCCTCGCCCTTTCAACGCCGATTTTCTCGACTGCATCCTGAGTTTCTCTTATTCCCGCAGTATCGGACAAGCGAAGCGTTACATCGCCTACGCTAACCGTGTGCTCAATTACATCTCGAGTTGTGCCTGCAATATCGGTAACTATTGCGAGGTCCTCGCCACTTATTGCGTTATAAAGCGAGCTTTTTCCTGCGTTAGGGCGACCTACAATTGCGGTTTTCACGCCCTGGATTACAGCTCTTGATGCGCGATATGTGCGTTTAAGTGTCGATAATTTGAGCAAAATAGACTCAACGCTATCAGTCATCTGCTCCCTTTCAAGCACGGGAAGCTCCTCGTCGGGATAGTCAACTATAACATAGGCTCTCGCCAAAAGGTCAAGCATCTCGGCTCTAATTATATCGAGCGCCTGCGAGAGTGCGCTACCTCTTGCATTAACAGACAAACGAAGCTGTGCATCATTTGTGGCATCTATTGCCTGCCCTACTGCCTCGGCGCGAGAAAGCGAAAGCTTGCCATTTATGTACGCGCGCCTTGTGAACTCGCCTGGGAGCGCCATGCGCGCACCTGCACCAAGCACAGTCTCAAGCACTGCCTGTGTTATGTAAAGTCCACCGTGACACGAAATCTCGCACACATCCTCGCCCGTATAGGACGCAGGACCTTTAAAAAATGTCAAAACGACATCGTCGATCTCCTTGCCATCGCGCAGAATTTTGCCATAATAGCATTTTCTGCCCTCTGGATTTTCAAGTCTTTTCCCATTTGGCAAAACGAAAATACGCCCCACAATGTCGAGCGCCTCTTGTCCGCTTATTCTAATTATCGCAACTCCACCCTTGCCCTTGGCACTCGAAATTGCACCGATTGTGTCGTTTATCATAATAGCACCTGCCTTATCCTCTTTATTTTATCATACGCGAGCGAAAAATTCAATATTATAAAGCAATATCATTCCGAATTTCTCACGGACAAGCGTCCGAGGCAAATATACACCTATTGGTGATGATATACAAGGCAAGCCTTGATGATATGCAATTCTGCGAATTGATGATATACGATTTCTTCGAAATCAATGATATACACACTATGTGTGATTTCATTCCGCATTCCTCACGGACCAGCGTCCGAGGCAAATCCCGCGTTCGCTTAGTAAGTATTGAACAACTCCCACGAAGCAATCTCATTCCGAATTCCGCATTGAAGAACCCAAGCTCGCTGTTCTTTCGAACAGGCTACTACGTAGTTTGTGAAAATCAAATAGCATTTTCACGCTTGGAACCTTGATACTCGCTTTCGCTCGTATACGCATTAAAAAAACCGACACAGTGTGTCGGTTTTTCTTATTTTTGTTTTTTCTTTATCTTTTTAGCGTCCTTTTCAGCTTGAAGGCGTGCCTCCAAGGTGTCAACAATTTCGAGGATTTCCTCTGGCCTTTCTACTAAGTGGTTAGCGCCTGTTTCCTCAAGAAGCTCTCTTTCACGATAGCCCCAGCAAACACCGATTGACTCAATTTGAGCGTTTTGCGCTGTCTTTATATCGACATCACTATCTCCTATCATAACGCAGAGGTTAGGCTTAGCACCTGTCGCCCTTACGATTGCGAGAGTAGATGTTGGATCAGGCTTTGTAGGATATGGGCCCTGACCTACCACCATATTGAAAATTCCCTTGCCAAAAACGGTGTCGATTATAGTGCTTGCAAGCGAGTGCTGTTTGTTTGTCAAAACTGCAAGCTTGTAGCCCCTGCCCTTGAGCTCCATAATAAGATTTTTGATACCATCAAACGCCTTAGTGCGCTGACAGTAGCTCTTTGCATACTCGGCCGTATAGACCTCAAGTGCGCTATCGACGATAAATTCAATCTTCTGCACTTCCTTTGGAAGTGATCTGCGCACGAGCTCTCTTGCACCGTTATTTATAAATTTCAAAAGCTCGCCACGAGTGCGTGTCTTATAGCCAAGCCTTACGAGCATTCCGTTTATCGCTGTACGAATATCGTCCAAGGTATCGCAAAGCGTTCCGTCCAAGTCAAAAATAATGGTTTTTAGCAATTTTTTGTCCTCTTTTTCAAATCGTTGTAAATATTTTACCACAAAGAGCGCTAAAAATAAAGAGCTTTTACAAATTTTCCGAGTTTTGCTCCTCGATTTTAGCATCCTGCGTGCTTTCGCCCTCGATTTTTGCGTTTTCGAGGGGGGATGTGTCGGAATTTTGTCTTTTTGCATCAACATAGCCCTCGGCAAAAATGTACGCGCAAAGAGTGCCAAGCGCACCTAAAAGCGTGCAAATCTGCTCAATTGTGATATCGTCAACTCCAAAAATGACCAAAATCGCGCTCACAAATCCGATAAGCGAAAGCCAAAGCTTTCTGCTCGCTAATTTTTTCATCATAAAAATATGCAAACAAGTGTGGCAACTATTGCCGAGATAAGCGCGTCGACTATTTTTGATACGATATCCGACGGGCGCCTTTCAAGGCTGTCAAGACGACTCTCGTGGTCGCTCAATCTTTGATTGTGAATTTCCACCATCTCCGTGAGCTTAACCGAGCACACCCTTAAGGCGTCTATTGTGTCGGAGTGCTTGTCAAGTCGCCTCCTTGTCTGCTCGCTCCTTTCCTTACATAATTCCTTTGATATTTCTTCCATTATATTACCTCCAAGACAAGCTCCTCATATTCCTCGCCTCGATTGAGCACATACTCTCGCTTGCTTATGGCAACCTTGTAGGATTCGCCAAGCATTTCGCTCTCAAAAAGGCAAATTTGCCCCACTCTGTGTGTGCTTTTGCCCGAAATTCTCACTCTTAGCTCGTTGGTTTTTCTGTACCTTTCAAAAACCTCGGCAACTCTCTTTTCCAAGAGCGCCTCAACCTCCTCCGAGGTATCTGCAATTATCTGCGGAGCCTCCGAATATGTTCTTTTAAGCTCGTTTGAGGGCGTTTTGTCGTAGACGATGCTACTATAGCTCTGAATTGCGTTTATTCGATAGAGGAACTCTATTCTCGTTTTGTAATTTGACATATCGCGAGTAAATTCAAGGTCAAGAAACGGTGTACGCCTATCGCTTATCACGGAATAGCCAAGAGAATTTTGCACCGACCTGTCAATTTGCTTGTCAACGAGAAAGCGAAGCTCTTTTGAAGCGCTGTCAAGAATAATTCGAAAATACAAGCCGTTGTCAATACAAAGTCGAGTGATGACTCCCTCGTAGCTTGTACACCATTCGAGCTTCTTTTGTATGGGCAACGAGGTGTCGGTAATCCCATAAACCTTATAGTCTGCACCGTTAAAGGACAGCTCCCCAGCGAGTGTGCAAACAATATCTGCGCCCGTGTATTTATTATCGGAGAGCTTTAATATGTAATCTCGTGCTATATTTACACTTTTTCCACTTCCTGCCGACCCGCACTCCACTCGGTATCTTCTCCTTGATGCGTTAGAGGCACGGAAGCTCTCATTCATCTTGACCTGCTTTTTCATTTGTGCCAACATAATCGTAATCAATGTAGAGTGCGCCATCCGAAGCGTCACACGACATTCCCATAAGCTTGAAATAGAGCTCGATTGCCTTTAGCTTATCGCATAGCTTGATGTCGACCTCAAGCGTATTCTTGTCAGCCCTTAGCTTCATCGAGGACACAGCCAAGGCAAGCTCTCGGCTTAGCCTTATATCGCCATCTCCCGACATATGCTCCTTTCCCCATCGAATTACCTCGTTAGCATTCGCGCTTGCTATCGAAAGTAGTATTTTTTTGAGCCTTTTTATCTCCTTTTCCTCTATTTCTATCTCTCCTTTCGCAATTTTGACAGGACTGTGCACCGTCCCGTCATATTTAGCATAGCACATAAAAACGGACAAAACGGACAAGTTGAGAGCCTCAGGTGGCATATTCCGATTTTAATACACAAATTGCTTAATTCTCACGAAGCAATCTCGTTCCAAATCCCCCCTTCTCCCAAGAGGCGATAAGATTTTTTACTATTGACTTACGAATAGTTTTGCGTTATAATATAGTAAATAATTGCTCACACACGGGAGGATTTATGAAAAAATTACTAATTTTAGGAGTTAGCGTTCTTGCCTTTGCTTTGATGCTTTGCGTTGGAATTAGCGCAAAGGAATATCATGTGTCAAGCTACGATGAGCTTAGCGACGCTTTTTCCGAAATCAACTCAAAATATGGAGAGGACTCGACAATTATTTTCGATTGCGATATAACAGGCTTGTATGGATTTGGTGTTACCTATCCATTCGAGATTACCGTCGACCTCAACACCTTTAAATTCACCGTTACCCAAAATCAAAACGGTATCCTTGGCTCTGCCTTTTACACAAACAACGACAAGGCTGTTGCTTCTATTAAAAGCGGAAGCATAGAGGTAAACGATGTTTGCCTTTGGCCTGCTAAGGGAAGAATCATCGCTACGGATGTTGACATTTATACATCAAAAGAAGAGCTTGTTTGGTGGGGTGCAGACGAATATGGAGATATAATTCTCGACCATTGTACTCTTGAGGCAAAAGATGGCGTTGTTATGGAAAGCAAGGGTGGTTGCTCAAAAACACACGGAAGACTTGTTCAAATAATCGACTGTAAAATTGAAAAGGGCACTGTAACCGTACCTTGCCCTGCTCCCGGCTCTATTGTAAAAAATTCCACCTTTTCTGATGGCCTTAAAATCGACGCTTGGCACCATCACGACGGCTTTTCCAGTAGCAATGTTTTTGAGATTGAGGTAATCGGCGTTACTGCAAGCTCGTTATCATCGCTCTCTGGTGCGTGCTATGTAAGGGCAATTGATTGCACAATCGATAGCTACTCTGCCAGCAAGGACGGCTCGGGAAATTCAAAAATAACAGTAATTGACTCCCCTACCTGCTCCGAGACAGGCTTGGAAACCATTTACAATGTAGGTAGCACCTCTGGGCCAACAACGCTTGACATCGTTCCACACTCTGCTCTGAGCACCGACTGCACAGCTGATGTTTACTGCTCAATGTGTGGTACTGAGCTCGTTTATGCAAAGAAAAATGACGCGCACAATATATATTACACAACCGTAACATACGCAAAGGGCTTTAACAAGCCAGGCGAAAAGATTGAAAAATGCACCGACTGTGAGGGTTACAGCAAGGTAATCACTCTTCCTGCAATTTTTGACGCAAAGGGCTACACCTCAAAGGGCACAACGGGCTTTGGCACTGGCTTCTCCCTAAACATAGAGGCGTTAGAGGAATACGAGGCATCGACAGGTAAAACTCTCTGCTACGGAATAGTTGCATTTAATCCAAAGTTCTTAAAAGAGGGCGACTCCTTCTTCGTTGACGGCATAGCAAATGTATCAAAGGGCGTCCTTCAGGTTGAAATGAAGGAGCTTTATAGAACCTTTAGCCTTTTGATTACAGGCTTCACTCCTGAAATGGACTCACTTGAGCTTGTTTTTGCGGGCTATGTATACGAAAGCGACAACAAGAGCTCCGTTCAGCTATTCCAAAAGGAATATGGCGGAAGCGAGGAAACTCCTATGAAAACTCAGGTTGTAAAGGACACTGTCCTTCATACAATCACAATCTCAACCGTTTGCACTCCTGTAAAAACAGGTGGCAAGGCTTACCTTGATGAGTACACCTCTGTGGAATAAAAAATAAAAAGAGCCTCGTTTGAGGTTCTTTTTTTGTGGTTTTTCGAAAATTTTCATCAAACCTTCACATTAAATTTAAGTAAATTTTAGGTTTTGTTGCTATAATCTAATTGTAAAAACTCCTGTGGCATCTTTCTCTCCTTAATTAGATGACGGTTTTGTAGTGATTTTCCCGTCTGCAAGCACCACTTGCACCACAGGTCCTCGGCTTTTTCCATATGTTGCTAGCACTTCATATGCCGAGAGAAAAGGAGCCTCGCAAGAGGCTCCCTTTTTTTGATATTAAAAGAGGACTCATTGAGCCCTCTTTTTTATTATTTGAATTGAGCAAGACATTCCTCGGTTATTATAAAGCTAACAGTCTCAATCTTGCCTGTTTCCACCCTTTCAACGCGAAGCTGTACTGTTTCTCCAACTCTTGCGTTGATAAGTGCATCGATTAGATGATACTGTCTTTCAACAACCTTAACAGGAGATGTGCCCACCTGTGCAGAAATAACGATGTCGCCAACATTAACCTTGCCGTCAGCGAGTGAGCCCTCGGTTACTAAAACAACCTTGCTTTTCTCGTGTCTTTCGATAAGCCCTGTGGTTTTGTCAAGCTCGGTCCACATTTCGCAAACCTGTATGCTAATTCCAAGCAGAGGTCTTACAACGCTCTTGCACTCCTGCTTATAGCAATAGTAGATAATATTGCTTGTTATTGCCTCGTATACGCTTGCAGGGATTGCGTAGCCGATATTCTCAACATCGGAGCTCATTATCTTTGCGTTTACAATTCCAACAAGCTCGCCCCTGTCGTTATAAAGTCCACCACCAGAGTTGCCCTGATTTATCGGTGTATCTGTACGCATAACACGAAATTCAACGGTTGTTTGGTTGTCTGCGCCAAGCATTTGAATATACTCGGAATCAACGCTTATAACTCCACTTGTTACTGCAATTCCCTCTGCACTTGGATTTCCTACTGCGATAACCCTTTGTCCTGGTGTTGGCTCGCTAAGCGCGACATCAACCGCCCTTGCAGTTCCACGAGCATACGCGTCCTTTAAAATCTCGTTTTTCTCAACGCGAAGCACAGCAAGGTCGTAATTCATTGAGCCACCGACATAGGTTGCATCAATCTTCGCATCAACCGTTTCCATTCCATAAAGGTACAAAACGATATTGTCGCTTATTCCGTCCTCGCTCACTGAATCGGGGGAGAAAACAACGTGATAGTTAGTTACAATAAACGCATCTCCCATAGCATTGATTGATGCAATAACACCAGAGCCTGCCGAGGACAAGAGCTCCCCGTGCTCGCCCGTAAAATGCGCAAAAACGCTAACTGCGCTTGCAAGTCCCTTGCTCGTAGCGCCCAAAAGGTCGCCACCTGTGGTTGAAATTGCGATATTATTTTGTGTAATATCTTGATTTATAATAGGTTGCCTTTCGATTACCTCTGTGTCTGCCTTTAAGCTTTCAAGCCACTCCTGCTCCGTGCCTGTAAAGCCATTCTTTACAGCTATATCATAGGCACTAAGCCCGTCAAGAGGCTCCCTTACCTCGCTTGATGACGAGTCCTCGCTATCAAGTGACGAGGTATCACACGAGGCGAGCGCCAAAAATAGCATACACAGCGCCATCAAAAGCGCCATAATCTTTGTTTTCTTCATTTATACCAGCCTTTCATTTGCACCCTCAAAATTGAGAAGCGCCATTAATTGCCATCTAAGCCTTGCTGCTCAAGGCTTTGAGAGAACATCCAGTTAGAATGTGCGCCATTTGTTCCTATATTGCTCCAAATTGTGTGTCCTGCGTTCAATACAGGAGTGAACATTATGTTCGACTTTACGCCAGCCTCCTCGGCTGCCGCCTTGATTGCCTTTGCCATTGCGTCAGTTCCGGCATATGGAACGGTTGTATCGTTTATACCGTGGAAGGTGCGAATAGGCATGCTTACAAGAACGCTCGCCTTTTCTACATCTGCTCCACCACAAATAGGAATCGCTGCCGCAAATCTTTCGGGATGACGCATAATCAAATCCCAAGTGCCGAAGCCTCCCATTGAAAGCCCCGTTACATAGTAACGATTTGTATCGGTTGAATAGGTGTCCTTAACCTCATCAAGAATTTCAAGCACAGCAGTAAGCTCATTTGACTGCTTAACTGTCTCGGTGCTATAATTTCCATTTCCCCAAGGAGTGTCAACCCATTGTTGTCCATCTGGACATTGTGGGCAAATTACGATTGCGCCCCAGTATGGAGATTTTGCCTGTGAAAATAGCTCTGGAACATAGGTGGTTAGCTGACTTGCATTATCGCTTCCACGCTCGCCTGCGCCGTGCAAAATTAGAACAACAGGCACCTCTGCCCCCTCATAATAGCTTGACGGAATGTAAATTCTATAGTTAAGATTTGTTCCGTCCTCAGCTGTAAAGGTCTTCGCCTCAAAGAGCTGGTTTGCAAGCATTGTAGTTGAAATTCTTTTGTTGTTTTTTGCCCTCAAATAGCCTGCATATGCCATATCCTTATACTCGGATTTATGATAAATGAAGCTATCCTGTGGCTCGATTTCGCCATTTTCAAGAAGCTCCTTTGCAATTGCGAGCATATAAGGATAAAGATACTCACTTCTCGCAATAAGCACAAGGTCATTACCACAAACGCTTACTGCAAAGTCGTTATTTTCATAGAGCTTATCGTCAATAAACTGTGCATTCTCGCGCACATTGCCGATTATAATCTCTCGATCAGCCTCGGGCGCGTCCTTATCAACAACCTCGAGAGTCATCTGATGCTTTTGCGCAAAAAAGTCGTTTAGCTCCTCTACAAGAGCGCCGATTTTCTCATCAGAGGTATCATAGGCAATCTTAACGCCTCCCTCTCCCAAGATGAACTTTTCATCATCTGGCGCATCGGGATTAACTATATCTGCTATATCAATGCTTGATGAGCTACTGCTCGATTCCTCGCTTGAGCTTTCCTCACTTGACGAGCTACTGCTTGATGAGCTTTCGCTTGACGAGGATCTTTCGCTTGACGAGCTTTCGTCATTATTATCACAGCTAAAAAGCGCAAATGACGCACACAGCATCGCCAAAATCATTAAAATACTTATTATTTTCTTCATCATTCGTTTGCATCCTCTACTGCTCCATCAATTAAAGCATTATTTTCATATGTCCTTGCGAGCATTACGTCGTCAATATAGAACGCAACGTCAATGTAGGTGTCATCCTTTATATCACCGTAGAAGTAGAAGCCTGTAATAAGCTCATCGTCTGCGAGCGACTTGGCACCTTGACGAAGCTTTTCAAGGGAGAATGCAAAATAGCCCTTCTTGCCCTTAAGTGATGAGCCGTCGCCCTCTCCAAAGCAACCGTCGCCACCGAGAGTGCCTGTTGTCCATTCCTCTTGACCGTCAGCACGATAATAATAGGTTGTAGTCGCATCGTAATCGTCTGTACGGAACGGATGCTTTACACCGTCGTTTCCAACAAGGCCGACACAGCCCTTTCTAAATTCCATATTTGTGAAGTCCATCCAAACGATAAGATACTCGCTTTCGTTTAGCTTACCGCCCTCGAAATCAAGCACGAACTCGAAGTTTCCCGTCTTATCTCTCTTAACCTCGAGCGCCTTGCTTCCGCCAACGCCCTTACCGTCCTTAATTTCAAGGAATACATTTCCGGGAAGTGATTGTGCCGACCAGCCAGACATTACATAGCTTGGCATACCGTTTTCAAAGTCGTGCATCATTGTATATGGCATAAGAAGCTCATAATCATCGACATTGCGTCCGCCTCTGTCCATTAAATACTCAACATATGTTGGAATATCATCAAGGGTTTCGGTGTTAAGGTCAAAGACTCTTGAGCCCGAGAAAATATCATTATAATATGTCTGCTCTCCAAGATTAGGCGATGAGCAAAGCTTAATGCCCTGATAGTTATACATATAGTCGTTTACATGGTCGTGTCCTGTAACGATAGCCATAATATCGCCTCTTTCGAGCGCTGTTTCATAGAGAGTAGTATCCGTCTTTGAAGGACACATATTCTCGTTTCTGCCACCGTCGTACTCGTAAACGAGCTCCTTGTTATCTCTGTTTTGATATGCTGTTTCGTTTTCGATAAGAGGAATATGGAATGCCATCATTCCCTTTACCTTTTCGCCATTGTTATATTCCTCAAGAAGCTCTGAATTCTCCTTGTACCAGTCAATCTGCTTTTGAGATATGTACGCATAGCCACCATTTACATTATCATACGCACCAGAGTTAAGACACCAAATAACCGAGCCAAGGCTTCCGTCTGCGTTATAAATGCCAAGCGCATATGTGCCTGGACGAGAGCCGATTGTGCCTGCCTTTGAAACGCAGAACTCATACTGCTCGTGCACGCCCTGCTGAAGACTGTTTGCAAGCGCACCCTCGTGGTCGTGGTTACCGTATACATGACACCAAGGAATTTCCTTTTCCTCAAGATAGCCTATGCACATATCAAGATTTGCCTTAAGCTTTTCGTTTGTCGAGGAGTGTATTGTGTTATCTCCTGTCATAATGCAAAGGTCTGGGTCTACTCTATCAACGATTTCCTTAACTCTGTCGGACACTCTCTGCGCCTTTATAGGGTCTGCGGCAACATCAACGTGCAAATCTGCCAAAATAAGAACCTTAAACGAGCCGTCCTCGTTATAGGTTAGGCGAATTTTACTATCTAAAAGTGCCTCTGCCTTTTCAATTACCTCTTGTGATGCGTTGCTTTTCCACATACCGTCGTCCTCTTCCTCACTACTTGATTCCTCGCTTGATGAGCTACTCGACTCCTCGCTTGAGGATTCCTCGCTCGATGAGCTCGATGAGCTACTGCTCGACTGCTCGCTTGATGAGCTACTCTCATCATTATTATCGCACGAAATCAATCCAAAAATCATAATAAGCGCAACTAAAAGCGCAATCAAAATCCTAAAGGTCCTCATTTCAATCGTCTCCTCTATATAAAATATCAAGCGCATCAAATCTTTCCTTTACAGCGTGCGCTCTTTTCGCTGGCGCCTTATCATTTAAGAACTTTTCGCCACAATAGCCATCACACTCTGCAAGCCAGGGCTTAATGAACATTGATTCAATCATAGTTCTTGCCATCTTTCCCTTTGTGTGCCTTGCTTCTCTATCCTCGTCGGCTGTTGTCGCATCAATAAATGCCTCAACCGTTTCATAAAAATTAGCCAGCATTTCCTCGAAATAATCGTGATAATGCATGCACGAAATAGGGGCAATTGCTTTAATCACAAAGGTTGTTCTATCATACAGGAGCTCGGCAAATGACACAAGCCCCACAACAACTCCGTCCTTGCCATTGGCGTTTATAACATGAAAAAGAGTTTCCCAGTCCATCGGAACGCTATCAACATCTGCTTCTTCAATATCATTATATGTTTCAAGCAAATCGCCATAAAGGGAAATTCCTCTTACAAGCTTGTGATCGAGCTCCTTATATACGCCAGTGCTTGAGGCTGTACACAAAAGAATATATTGCACAAGCTCATCAAACCTTCTAAGTATAAATTGCGAGGTCATACATTCAATTGAATGCTGTGCCTGAATCGACAGCTCCTCTACCTCGCCCATAAGTGCCCTGTAGCTCCTGTCAAGTCTTGCCATTCTTTTTGTTAGCTCACTCATTTTTATTCTCCTATCAAGGTCATTTAGTCCTATTGTTTGTGATTTGGTGGCGCTTACTCTCGCCCTTGAGCGCATAATCTCGCCTTTTTCGTTGGAAATCATCATTTTTCGATACTTATCCAATTTATATCTTACCATACTACAACAAATTTTTCAATATTTTAAATATATTTATTTAATATCAGTCCCAAAAAAACAAAGTTTTATTTTCTCTTGAATTATTTTTTTCGTTGTGTTATTATAATATTTGATTGATAGAACCTATTGGAGGGTAAAAATGGCAGAAAAGCAGTACAACGACCAAACCATATCGTCACTTAAGGGTGCTAACCGTGTTAGAAAAAGACCTGCGGTTATCTTCGGCTCTGAGGGGCTTGAGGGATGCGAGCATTCGTTTTTTGAGATTCTCTCGAACTCGATAGACGAGGCACGCGAGGGCTACGGTAAGGAAATTGTCGTTACAGTATATCAGGACAGAACAATAGAGGTTGACGACCACGGCCGTGGCGTTCCTCTCGATTTTAATAAAAAAGAAAATCGCTATAACTGGGAGCTCGTTTATTGTGAGCTTTATGCTGGTGGTAAATATGAAAACAACGAAATTGACAGCGTATATAAGTTCTCTCTTGGAACTAACGGTCTTGGCGCTTGTGCAACTCAATACTCCTCGGAGTTTATGGATGTATACAGCTTCAAGGGCGATACTCTCTACGAAATCCACTTCGAAAAGGGAGAGCCTGCCTCTGAGCTTATAGTTAGCCCACTTGAGCGCAAGCAAAAAAGGACAGGAACGCTCACTCGTTGGCGTCCTGACCTTGAGGTATTTACCGAAACTAAGATTCCAAAGGAGCGCTTCCTCGACATTCTTCACAAGCAGGCTGTTGTAAATAAGGGCCTCAAGCTTGTGCTTGTTTATGAGGAGGAAAACGGCTCACTCTCCACCACAGAATTCTATTACGAAAATGGTATTTCCGACTACATTAGCGAGCTCGCAGGCGAAAAATCGCTCACAGCCCCTTACATTTGGGATATGAAGGCCAAGGGACGCGACCGTGATGACAAGGAGGATTACGAGCTTAAGGCTGAGATTTGCTTCTGCGTTTCTAACACAGTAAATCAGCTCGAATATTACCACAACTCAAGCTTTTTGGAGCACGGTGGCTCTCCTGCTAATGCAGTAAGGCGTGCCTTTACCTTCGAAATTGACAAGTATTTAGCCGAAAATAATAAGTATCTCAAAAAAGAGGAAAGGATTTCGTTTGTTGACATTCAGGACTGCCTTGTCCTCGTTATCAACAGCTTCTCTACAAAGACCTCTTACGAGAACCAAACAAAGAAGTCAATCACAAACAAGTTCATTGAAAATGCTCTTTATGAGTCAATAAAGCACAATCTTGAGGTTTACTTTGCTGAAAATGCTCAGCAGGCTGAGCTTTTTGCCAACCAGGTGCTTGTAAATAAGCGCTCTCGTGAAAAGGCAGAAAGCACTCGTATCGACCTTAAAAAGAAGCTCGCAACCTCATCTGACATAACTCAAAGAGTTGAAAAGTTCGTTTCCTGTCGCTCCAAGGACCCTGCGCTTCGTGAGCTTTATATAGTTGAGGGTGACTCTGCTCTTACCTCATGTAAGCTCGCAAGAAATGCAGAATTTCAGGCAATTATTCCAGTTAGAGGTAAAACCCTTAACTGTCTTAAGAGCTCATACGACAAGATTTTCAAGAGCGACATTATCGTAGATTTGCTCAAGGTTATCGGCTGTGGAGTCGAGGTTAAGACAAAGGGCAAGGACGATATGAGCGCATTCAACCTCGACAACCTCAAATGGCGCAGAATTATCATCTGTACCGATGCTGACGAGGACGGCTTCCAGATAAGAACTCTTATTCTTACAATGTTTTACAGGCTTTTGCCAACTCTCATTCGTGAGGGCAAGGTATTTATTGCCGAGTCACCTCTCTATGAGATAACCGAGGCAAAGGGCGAAATCTATTTTGCATACAACGAGGCAGAAAAAACCGAAATCTTGAACAAGCTTGAGGGCAAAAAGTACACCATTCAGCGTTCAAAGGGACTTGGCGAAAACGAGGCAGAGATGATGTCAAAAACGACTATGCATCCTGCTACAAGACGCTTAATTCAGGTTAGCCCTGCCGACGAGGAGCAAACTCGAATCATATTCGAAACACTTCTCGGCGACGATATCGTTGCAAGAAAGCAATTTATCGCCGATAATGGCTATAAATATATGGACATTGCAGACATTTAAGTCAGCAATGAATTGCAACCCCACAACAAGTGCGAAATGCGAAGTGCGAAACGCGAAATTAATGCGGAATTCGGAATGCGAAATGCGGAATAAGTAAGCATTCTCCTTGAGGAGAAGGGGGACCACATTAGTGGTGGCTGAGGTGTAGCCACTTGTGGCGTATCCAAATCTACACCTCATCAGTCAACATTCGTTGACAGCTTCCCCTCCAATCAAAGGGGAAGCCTATCAAATTCATTCCGAATTCCGAACTCCGCATTCCGCATTAAAAAAACCGACACCCTGTGTCGGTTTTTTCTTATATTTTAGAGTAGTCAATCTTTCTATTTTTAAAGTAATATTCCTTGTCGTGGTCATTAATTTCACGAACGACCTTGCAGGGTGTTCCGTGTGCGACAACGCCTGAGGGAATGTCCTTTGTTACAACGCTACCTGCGCCGATAACGCTATTATCTCCGATTGTAACACCAGGCATTACAATAACGCCAGCGCCAAGCCAAACATTGTTGCCTATTCTTATCGGCATATTGAATTGATAGTCGCTTTTGCGAAGCGTTGGGTCTATCGGATGACCTGCTGTTGCAAGAATAACATTTGGTGCAAAAAGCACATCGTTTCCAACATAAACATGAGTGTCATCAACTACGGTCAAATTGAAATTTGCGTACACATGGTTGCCAAAATGTAGATTATGACCACCCCAATTTGCGTGCAACGGTGGCTCAATATAACAGCCCTCGCCACACTCTGCGAGCATTTCCTTTAAAAGCGCCCTTCTCCTTGCGCCCTCGCTTGGACGAGTGTGATTATACTCGTACTGAAGCTCGAGGCATTTTGCCTGCTCTGCAACAAGCTCATCATTCATACAGTTATAAAGCTCGCCATTATGTATACTTTCTATAAGCTCCTTAAGCTCCATTATTTTTCCCTCTTTGTCTTAAAAAATTTACTTAAAACACTGCCACATTCCTCAGATAAAACTCCACCTGTTATTTGTGGCTTGAAAAGAGGATAGTCGTTTAGATTTATCATAGTGCCAAACGCACCTGCCTTATGGTCGGGCGCACCGTAAACAACTCTCTCAACGCGTGCATTGACAATCGCACCTGCACACATAGGACAGGGCTCAAGCGTAACATAAAGCGTACAGCCAACAAGTCGCCAGCCACCAAGATACGCACACGCCTCGTTTATCGCCTTAATTTCTGCGTGACAAAGCGCATTCTTGTCCTTCTCTCTTGTGTTATAAGCACGGGCAATTATCTTACCGTCTCGCACAATAATAGCGCCAACGGGCACCTCATCAAGCGCCGATGCCTTTTCTGCCTCGCATAGCGCCTCACGCATAAAAATTTCGTCTGTCATATCGTCCTCTTTTGCAGAATTCCGAATTCTGCATTTCTCATTCAATGACTATATTATACCTGTCCTCTGCCTCGAGATAAACATCGCAAAGCGCCCTCATCTCTTCCTTTGATTCATAGACATTCTTATCGAAAACGCAGACGGTTTTGAAGCCTCCCTCGTGTGCTGTTTTAAGCGCATAATGTGCGTCCTCAAATATGTATGTTTCGTCCTTTGGTGTGCCGAGATATTCAAGAGCTGTGTTGTAAATTTTTGTCTCTCTTTTGCTTCCGCTCTCGCTACATGTGAAAATTTTTGGGAAATATTTAGCGATACCAAGGCGCGCCAAAACCTTTTCAACGGTTGGTCTGTCTGTCGCTGTCGCAAGGCAAATTTTAACACCCGAATCAGTGAGCCTTTGCAAAAGCTCCTTCGCCCCGTCCTTTAAGGTAACAAGCGTCTCGTACTTGCTCTCCATTGTGTCATAAATCCACTTTTTTGTTGTATCAAGGTCCTCACTAAGACCAAGGTTCTCAACGCACCATTTATACCAGCTCGCCATTCCGTGCTCAAGAAAGCGCTTGCCCGTGTCATCATCGGTTGAAAGCCCCCTCGATTCAAGGAATTCTGGCGCAACCGCACCCCAGTGCTCCATCGAGTTCAAAAGTGTTCCATCAAGGTCAAAAATAGCACCCTTTATCTTCATAATATCACCTCATTACAATTTTACACTTTAAGAAAAGAAAAGTCAACGGGATTTTAAAATTTCGCGCGTATATTTTTAAAGCATTGACAAAACTCGCGCACAATGGTAAAATTATAATGGACGCATATATTTTTCCGAGCACGGAAAAATAAGTGAGAAGGGCGAAGTTCGAAGTGCGTATACTCGCTTTGCTCGTAATCATCAAGGCTTGCCTTGCATAGAAAGGTGTGATAATATGATTGGCTTTATCAAAAAGCACAAGGGCATAATTTTGTACCTTGTTTTTGGCGTGCTTACAACCCTTGTAAACATCGTGGCATACTGGCTTTTTGCGCATCCTCTCGCTCTTGATACGCTTATCTCGAACATTCTTGCGTGGTTAATCAGCGTGCTTTTCGCATTCTTTACAAACAAGCTTATCGTTTTTGAGTCAAGGGGCAACGGAATTAAGCGCTTTTTGTGGGAAATTCTCACATTTTTCGGTGCAAGGGCGCTGACAGGCGTGCTCGATACTGCCATTATGGTCGTATTTGTCGACCTACTCCACATAAACGATATTGTTGTCAAGATTGCATCGAACATTATCGTTATAATCCTTAACTATATCGTGTCAAAATTCGTGATTTTTGCAAAAAAGAAGCGAGGAAGTGACGATGATTAAGGATTTTCTCTCAAAATACGGAATCGACTGCTTCGGCGCTATTCCTCTGTCAAGGTGCAAAATAACGAAGCAATACTTGCTTGACAGAGCATCACTTGATATGTCGTCAAGCGTGGTTATGATGCTTTTGCCCTATCGAAGTGAGCATATGTGCGACAACCTAAGCGCGTATGCAAGCGTGCGTGACTACCACGCATTTACCGATATGCTTCGCACCGAGCTAAAAACACATATTTTATCCCTTTATCCCGACGCTAAGTGCGAACTTTTTGCCGACCATTCCCCGATAGATGAGGTAAATGGTGCGTGCCTTGCAAATCTTGGCTTTATCGGCGATAACGGACTACTTATTAACGAAAAATACTCATCCTTTGTCTTTCTTTGCGAGCTTATAACGAGCCTTTCGCCGTCCGAGCTTGGGCTTGAGGCTGTCGAAAGCACCGAAATCAAGCGCTGTCTTGGCTGTGGTGCGTGCCATAGGGCTTGCCCGTCGCATTGTATGGACGAGCACGATCCCCGACCAAAGAGCGAGTGCCTTAGCGCCATAACGCAGAAAAAGGGCGAGCTAAGTGAGGATGAAATCAAGCTTATGCTTGAAAACGGAAGCGCGTGGGGCTGTGATGTGTGCCAAAACGCGTGCCCATATACCAAAAACGCATCATATACACCTATCAAATTTTTCAAGGGCGGAGTGCTCTCTCATCTTTCAAGCGCCGATGTCGAAAATATGAGCGAGGACGAATTTCTATCTCGACCATTCTCTTGGCGAGGCAGAGGACCGATTTTGAGAAATTTGAGGTTGTTTGAAGAAAACACAAATTGATGCTATGCATCATGAATTCTCGCTTCGCTCCATGAATTGGCTCACGCCATGAATCGGCTTGCGCCATGAATCGAATTGCAACCTAAATGCCGAAGGCAATTCATGCGAGCCTCGCAATTCATGACACACAGTGTCAATTCATGCAACCCTCGGTTGCAATTCATTGCGAAGCGAACTTCGCATTCACTTCGCACTTCACATTACTTACAAAGGAGAATTTGTGCATTTTATGGTTAAGTTGTTGCTCGGCCAGTACGGTAGTGGCAAAACCTCGTACATGATAAATAGTCTTGGGCGTGATGCATCTGAGAAGAAGCACGCCTTTTGGCTCGTGCCAGAGCAAAGAACCGTCCTTTGTGAGAGCAATATTGCAAGGCTTTTACCTCCGAGCGCACAGCTTTATGTCGAGGCAATCAACTTCACTCGCCTTTGCGACAAGATTTTCCGTACCTATGGTGGATTAAAATACAATTACATATCAAAAAGTTCGAAAAACCTCATTATGTACAAGACTCTTTGCGAGGTTCGTGGAGCGCTTACTGAATACAAAATTGCCAAGGGGCGCGAAAAGGGCTTTATCGACCTTTTTCTTGACGCGGTTGGCGAGCTTAAATCATACTGTATAACTCCGAGTGCGCTATCCGATGCGTCGCTTGGAATCGAAAATCCACGCTTAAAGAGCAAAATGCTCGACCTTGTGTCTGTTTTCGAGGTTTATGAGCGCATTTTGGGCGAGAGCTTCTCTGACCCCTATGATGACCTAATCGTGCTTGCCGACAAAATCAAGGAGCATCGTCCGTTTGAGGGCGCAAATGTCTATGTCAGCTCCTTTAATGGCTTTACGGGCGCACAGCTTAATGCACTAAGGCAAATTATTGCGCAGGCTGACAATGTCGAAATCTCGCTTGATATCTGTGAGGGCGATCTTGGTAATATCGGAGGCTCAAAGCTTGGCGAAACCGTAAGAAAGCTCAAATTAGAGTGCCTACATCTTGGCAAAAAGGCCGAGATTGTCAATTTTGACAAGGACCTGTTGCACGAAACGGAGTCCCTTGCCTACCTTTCGAAAAATATATGGCACTTTGATGCCCCACCGTGCGAAAATCACGAGGGCATTACTCTTCTGCGCCCACGCGATGAGTTTGACGAGTGCGAGAGCGTTGCGTCCAAGATTAAGGAGCTCGTTATCGGTGGCGCAAAATACTCTGAAATTGCAATTATTGTGCGAAATTTAGCCACATATCGAGGCATAATTGACTACACTCTTGAAAAATACGACATTCCGTTTTATATGTCGGACTCCACCGTTATTTCCTCAAAGCCACTTATCAAGCTTATTTTCTCTGCCATTAGTGCGAGCGCAAGCTGGTCTACAAAGGACATAACCTCGTTTATTCGCAGTGGCTACTCGACAATTGAGGACGAGGCGTGCGATGAGCTTGAGGGCTATATGTGGCGCTGGGACATTAGCGGACGCAAGTTCGAAAATGACGATTTTTGGTCTGCAAATCCCGACGGCTATGTTATTTCCCCAACAATTACACAAATGGAGCGACTTGCCAAAATAAACGACACAAGGTCGCGCATTTTGCAGCTTCTTATGCCACTTCGCAAGGCTTTTGCGCGCGAGGCAACTGTTAAGGAGATATGCACTCTGCTTTATTCACTTCTTACCTCTCTTGATATAAAGAGTCAAATCAAGGCGCAAATTGAGGTAAGCGATAGTGATGAGGCTATGGAGCTTTCACAGCTTTATAGTGGAATTATGAGCGCTCTTGACACTATGTGTCAAATTCTCTCAAGCGAAAAGGTCGGTCAGGAGATGTTTATAAGCGCACTTTCTCACGCGCTTGAGGGCGTGCGTGTCGGCACAATCCCAACTGGCGAGGACAATGTCACGGTTGGCGAGGCGCTCTCACTTCGTACCGAGAACATAAAATATTCATTCGTTTTAGGCGTCACCGAGGGCTCATTCCCTGCGACAATCGACCGTGGTGGCTTCTTCTCCGACAGTGACAAAATGGAGCTTGAGGGCGTCGGAATTTCACTTTCAGCCTTAGATGATGAGCGTGCCGATGACGAGCTATTTATATTCGCAAGCGCAATTTCGAGCCCTGCAAGAGGACTCCTTGTTAGTGCGCCACGAGGCGACATAAAGGGCGAAAAAAGGTCGCCAAGTATCGCTTATTTGCGTATATTAGAGCTATTTCCGTCGCTTGAGGGCACGGACAGCGCTCTTGTGCCTATCGAGGACAAAATCTACACGCTCCGTCAAGCAAAAGAGCTATCTGGCAATCGTGCAGAGTGTGGAATGGCACTCTCCGAGCTTTTGGGAGAGCAAAGAGTGAGTGGTGACTTCTCAAATGAAAGCGAGCGCATTTCAAGGGAAAGCGCACGAGAGATTTTTGGCGACGACATCTACCTTTCACAGTCAAAAATCGAGAAATTTGCGTCCTGTCACTTCGATTATTATTGCACATACCTGCTCTCGATTAAAGAAAGCGAAAAAATATCGTTTGGCGCGCGTGAGGTCGGCACACTTGCCCACTCCGTGCTTGAGCATTTCTTGACAAGAGTGCGTGATGAATCGCTTGATATTTCATCAATGACCGATGAGGAAATCGAGCGTGACCTTAACGAAATCACGCTTGCCTACATTCGTGCGCTATGTCAGGGTGGTGCGCCAACTGCCAAGCTCTCACACCTATTTAACAGAGTTAAGGCAAATCTTATTGTATATATTCGTGAGCTCGCCGAGGAGCTCTCACAAAGCAAGTTTGTCCCAGCAGAATTTGAGCTTAAATTCTCAAAGGACGGTATTGCTCCTCTCAAATTCGACGCAGGCGATGGCGCAACCATCACAATGTCAGGCGTCGTTGACCGTGTCGATGTTTATCGCGAGGGCGATATTGCATATTTGCGTGTCGTTGACTACAAGACAGGCGATAAGAAGTTCAATTTCGACGAATTTCAGCACGGTCTTGAGCTTCAGCTTCTTATCTATCTTTTCACTCTCTGCAAGGCGAAAAAGAGCCCTGTAAGAGATAGACTTTTAGGCGACGCAAGGGAGCTAAAGGGCGCAGGCGTGCTCTATTTTCCTATGCGCCTTGGCAAGAGCAAAATTGATGAGGAGGTTGACCTGTCCTCTGATTTTGCCTCGGAAATCGAAGCCAAGAGCGTTGCTGAGCTTGTTAAGCGAAACGGTCTTTTCCTCGACGATGAGAGCGTTTTAGAGGCACAGGATAAGGAAAAAAGCGGAAAATACATTCCAAAAAAGAGCGCGCGCACCTCTCAATACTTCCTCGATGAGCAGGGCTTTGAGAATCTTTATGGCCGTCTTTGTGATATTCTTAACGGTATAGGAAAATCGCTCCTTGACGGAGATGCAAGCGCCCTACCACTCAAATTAAAGGGAAAGAGCGCCGATGCGTGCGAATACTGTCAGCATAGGGCAATCTGCCGAAGGAGGACAAAATGAGCAAGATGAAATTTTCTCCTACTCGCGCACAAGAGCTTGCAATAGGCTTCGAGGGCGCTGACCTCATAATCTCGGCAGGCGCAGGAAGTGGAAAAACTGCCACTCTGACCAAGAGAATTACAAAAAGAGTTACCGAAAACGGGGACGATATTGCAAGAAAGCTCGTTGTTACCTTTACAAAGGACGCAGCAGGCGAGCTTCGCTCCCGTATTAGCTCATCATTTACCGATATTTTGAAAAATGATGCGTCAAACAAGCACATTTGCGAACAGCTTGTGCGCCTGTCAAGCGCTGATATTTGCACAATCGACTCGTTTTGCTTAAAGCTTGTAAGGGCGAATTTTGAGCTTTTGGGGCTCGATGGCTCGTTCAAGATTGCCGACGAGGGCGAGAGCGAGGTGCTTTGTCGTGAGGCTATAAGCGCAGTTCTTGACCGATTCTACGAGGAAAAGGGCGACGATGTTGATTTTCTGCGTGTTTGCGACTGCTTCTCCTCATTTTCTGGCGAGGAAAAGCTAAAGGATGAGCTACTTTCGCTTTATAAAAGGCTTATAACAACCAAAAATGGCATAGAAACTCTCACACTCTCCCCAGATTACGACGGAGATTTTATGAAAACCCCGTATGGCAGAGTTGTGCGCGAGGAGCTTTCGCTATTTTTGAGCCACTATATCGCATTTTTCGAGAGCGCACTCGATGATATAAGGGGCTTTGAGGACGCAGAAAAAGCGTTTCTCGTTCCTTTTAGTGCCGACCTCGATTTTGCAAAAAGGCTTAGAGGTGTGTGCGAAAATGGCACATATAGCGACATTTGTGCGCTGATTTCTACCTACTCTCCCGAGAGGCTCGGACCTACCACAAGGGTTGCAAGCGTTGATGGCGAGCTATTTAAGAGCATTCGTGGCGATTTTAAGGACAAGCTTCGTGCCGACTTCGCAAAAACACTATTTGCCTCAACTCCCGAGGCGCTTTCCTCCTCGTTTGAAAAGAACAAGAGCGTGCTTTTGGCGCTCTATGATATATTAAGCGAGCTTGATAAGGAATATGCGTCACTAAAAAGAGGCGCAGGTCTTTGCGATTTTAACGATATTACAAGATACGCGCTTGCGCTTTTGTGTCCTAATGGAGAGCCAACCTCTCTTGCGCGCGAGATTGCCGAATCGTACGACGAAATCTATGTCGACGAGTATCAGGACACCAACTATTTACAGGACAGAATATTCTATTCTATTTCCAAAAACAACCGATTCCTTGTCGGAGATATAAAGCAAAGCATTTATCGCTTCCGTTCGGCTGAGCCTGAGATTTTCAGCTCCTATCTGCGCTCCTTTGAGTCAATTGATACAGCGCAAAAGGGCACTCCATGCAAGCTTCATATGAGCGATAACTTCCGTTGTGACAAGGGCGTAATTGAGTTTTCAAACGCGCTCTCTACACTTATGTTTGGAAAAACACGCGCAATCCCTTATTCGAGCGAGGATGAGCTCATTTTCGCAAAGAGGGGCGTAGATTATGAGAGCGACAAGGCTGAAATTTACATAATCGACAAGAGTCGTGGCGATGAGGACGATGACGAAAATCTCCTTCTTCGTGAGGCTCAGTTTGTCGCACAAAAAATTAAGGAATATCTTGACTCTGGCTACCTCGCAAACGGTCGCAAAATCGAGCCAAGAGATATCGCGATTCTACTTCGTGGCTTCAAAAAGCCTGTTAAAATGTATGTTGACGCACTCGAGGCTCGTGGAATTCCAACCGAATACCGTGGAGATGAGCATTTCTTTGAGAAAAGCGAGATTTTGCTCACCCTGTGTGTGTTAAATGCAATAGACAATCCACTTCGTGACTCATATCTTGCAGGAGCAATGCGCTCGAGCGTGTTTGGATTCTCTCTTGAGGAGCTTATAAAAATCCGTAAGCACTCCCCCGATGCGCCAAGCCTGCTCGATGCAGTAAAGCGCTACGAGGGCGAGGCTGAGCTAAGCATTAAGGTAAGCGATTTTCTTGCCCGTCTTAGCGATTTCAGACGCGAGGCGAAGAAGAAAAATGCGTGCGAGATGATTGCGCTCGTCTTCTCTCTTACTCCTATTATGAGTATGGCAGACGGCGAGGAGCGAGAGAGCCTCTTGCGCCTTTACGAGATGGCACGCACCTACGAGAGTGGCGCATACAGAGGTCTTTATGCGTTCCTTCGCTATGTTGAGTCAATCAAGGAGGGCTCTGGCAAGGAGGAGCTTGGCTCGGGCGAGGAAAACAGCGTTAAGCTTATGTCAATTCACGCATCAAAGGGGCTCGAATTCGAGGTTTGCTTTGTTTGTGCGTGTGGCTCACAGCTCAATAGCGCCGACACTCGTGACCCTATTCTATATCATCGTGACCTCGGTGTTAGTGCCTATGTTTCAAGAGATAGAGGAATTGCGAAGTTCAACACGCTTTTGCGTCGTGCAAGCGGACTTGCAATAAGGCGCTCGAGCGTTGAGGAGGAGATGCGTATGCTTTATGTCGCTATGACAAGAGCGCGCTCTCGACTTATATTCACAGCAGGCGTCCCAGAGCCTGATAGATTTATCGCAAGATGCGACAAAATGCGCCGATATGTGTCTGAATATTCGCTTTATCATCCGAAAAATTATATCGAATGGGCGCTTATCGCAGGACTTGAAAATCCCGATAAGGTTATAATTAAAACCGTCAGCGCCGAGGAAATCGAGGCAATCTCTGCTGATTCCTCACAAATTGAGCGCACACTCGACAGAGATAAAATCGAGCAAATCAAGGACAAAATAAAGGACAGATTGAGCTTTGAGTATCCATACTCGCACTTAAACAAGCTTCCGTCTAAAATGAGCGTTTCAAGCCTTTATCCAAAGGTGCTTGACGAGGAGGAAAACGCAGAGGCGACTCCAAAATACTCCCTTGATGATGAGCCAGAGTTTATAAGGGGCTCGGAGCTTGCGCCAACAGGTGCAGATAAGGGCACGGCAACGCATATCTTTATGCAGTTCTGCTCGTTTGAAAATCTGCTCGAAAACGGTGCTAAGGCAGAGCTTGACAGGCTTATCGCGCAGGGCTTTATCTCCCCTCTTACGGGCGAGCTTGTCAATATAAATCATCTTGAAAAATTCAGAAAAAGCGCACTTCTTGGCGAGCTTTTGAGCGCAAAGGATATAAAGCGCGAGTTTAGATTTAATATTCTCCTTGACGCATCTGAATTTACTGATGACATAGCGCTTGCAGACGAGAAAATTCTCGTGCAGGGCGTAATCGACTGTATATATGAAAATGATAAGGGCGAGATTGTCCTTGTCGACTATAAAACCGATTTTGTAACCGAGGAAAATTACGAAATGGTCTTGGCACAGCGCCACTCACTTCAGCTTTCTTATTATAAGAGGGCCGTGGAGCTTATGCTCGAGCGCCCACTTTCCAAAACCTTAATTTATAGCGTTCCTCTTGCAAAAACAGTTGAGATATAATAAAAACAGCCACTCCTGTGGCTGTTTTTTGTTTGTATTGTAATGAAGCATTCCTCACGGACAAGCGTCCGAGGCAAATCCCGCGTTTGCTTAGTAAGTATTGAACAACTCCCACGAAGCAATCTCATTCCGAATTCCGAATTGAAGAACCCAAGCTCGCTGTTCTTTCGAACAGGCTACTACGTAGCTTGTGAAAATCAAATAGCATTTTCACGCTTGGAACCTTGATACTCGCTTTCGCTCGTATACGCATTCTCATTCCGAGTTCGTCGCGAAGCGATTTCATCCAAGTTCTACTTGGATTTCATCCCAACGGGATTTCATCCACCTTGGTGGATTTCATCCCCTTCGCATTCCGAATTTCTGCCCGTATTTAAGCGCTTAATCATTTTTTATCGGACAGATATGGCCAATAGGTCTTCAAATAATCAATTCCACTACCAACTGTCATAATTACCATAAATGCTACGAGCACATATGATGCGATGAAGTGTGTGTTGAAGAGCTTTGCTATTACAAGTGGCTCTAAGATAAGAACCAAGATTGCTGCAATTTGTGCAACGGTCTTGCACTTTCCAAACCAGCTTGCTGCCACTACTCCAACCTCGCTGTTAGCGCACACAAGTCGAAGCGAGGTAACTCCAAGCTCACGAAGGAATACAATAACGCTCGCCCAAATCATAACCTGCTGTAAAGGACCAGAGCTCTTTACTGTGATTACAAGAAGTGCTGCGAAAACCATAAATTTGTCAGCGAGTGGATCCATAAACTTGCCAAAATTAGTCACAAGATTGTACTTTCTTGCAATTTTTCCGTCAAGCATATCTGTAAGAGCTGTTATCGCAAACACGCCTGCGCTTACAAGCGCACAAACAATCGCATTCTTGATATAAAGCATACACGCCATAAATACTGGCACAAGTATCGCTCTTAGCATTGTCAATTTGTTTGGTAAATTCATAATAACCTCCAATACAAGGTGCGGAGTGCGGAATGCGGAGTGCGGAATGTGTTTGCACTCTTTTGTTTTCCATTCTCCTTGTCATTTGTGTTTTTATTAGCCTTCTCCAGTGGGAGAAGGTGGCAGTCATAGACTGACGGATGAGGTGTTCATTCTAAGTGAACCGGCTACGCAATGATTTCTCGCTTCGCGACGGATTGGCTCCTTTCGAGGAAGGTAGCGAAGCGGCATTTTGGTAGTGAATAACTCTCGGGGAGAGTTAGAGCCAAAATGGGACCGAGCCGCAGCGAGATACTGGCGCGTAGCGACTGAGGGATTGCTTCATTCCGCATTCCGAATCCCGCATTCCGAATTCGTTATGCAAGCTTTGCAATCAAATCATAGTCTAGCGCATCAATAACCTCAACCTCTATTATATCGCCCTCAGAGAGCGTGCCCTTTCTTGCGGGAATGAACACCTTTCCATCGATGTCGGGGGCGTCCTGCTTGCTTCTGGCACAATATGCCTCGCTTACTGGGTCGTATGCCTCTACAAGCACCTCAATTTTAGTGCCTATTTTCGATTTCTGCATTTCCTCGCTTATTCCGAGCTGATGCTCCATCAAAATATCGTATCTATCCTGCTTTACTTGCTCGTCAATTTGGTCCTCAAAATCGTGGGCGGGTGTGCCCTCCTCTCTTGAGTAGGTAAACGCACCAAAATGCTCAAAGCGTGCTTCCTTTATAAACGAGCAAAGCTCGCTAAAATCCTCATCGGTTTCGCCTGGGAAGCCCACAATCGCAGTTGAACGAATGGAAATTCCCTCGATATGTGTGCGTAATTTGCGAATTACCTCTCTTACGAGCGCACCATCTCCACGCCTATTCATACGCTTTAGAACGCGTGATGAGATGTGCTGAATCGGCAGGTCTATGTATTTTACGAGCTTTGGATTTTCATTAAACTCCCTTATAAGCTCGTCCGTTATCTTGTCGGGATAGCAATAAAGAATTCTAAGCCACTTAACATCTGTTTCAGTGGCAAGTCGGCGCAATAGCGTGTGAAGCTGATAGCTACCGTAAAGGTCGATTCCGTACGCAGTTGTGTCCTGTCCCACTACAACAAGCTCCTTTATACCAAGCCCGTCGACAAGCTCCTTAGCCTCGCGCACAATGTCGTCCATTTCGCGAGAACGGAATTTTCCTCTTATATCGGGAATTGCGCAATAGGTGCAACGATTATTACAGCCCTCAGAGATTTTGAGGTATACCATAGCGTCGCCCGTGGTAACTATTCTGTCGCCACCGAGCTCTACCTCGTTTTTGTCCTTGAACGAGGTGTATTTTTCGCCATTTGAGATAGCCTCGATTGCCTCGACAATGTCGTGGACGCTTCCTGTTCCCAAAAGCGCATCAACCTCTGGCATCTCCTGCATTACCTCCTCGCGATAACGCTCTGCGAGGCACCCTGTGACGATAATTCCCTTTAAATTGTTATTTTCCTTAAGCCAAGCGATGTCCAAAATGTTGTCAATTGACTCCTTTTTGGCATCTCCTATAAAGGCGCAGGTGTTGATTACAACTATATCTGCCTCGGTTTCGTCAGGCGTGATTTCATAGCCTGCACTCGCTATGTGTCCGAGCATAACCTCGGTATCAAGCTGATTTTTTGGGCAACCGAGCGAAACAAAGCCTATTCTCATATCTGCTCCTGTGCCTCTTGGAAAAGATGAATTGCGCTCTTTATGTCGTTAATGTTGTAGCCATAACGCATAAGTGCTGTCATCATCTTTTTAAGCCCGTCGGCATCCTTTGGCAATGGATTATACTTGTGCTCAATAATCCAAGCGCAGTTTTCAGCAAAATTAACCTCGGCAAGGGCGTCCTTAACATACTCGGAAACCTCGTCACGACGGTAGCCCTTTAAAATAAGCTCCTCGGTAATCTTGATTCTACCAAATTTCTTTTTAAGATAAGTGTCAATAAGCAAGCCCATCTGCTTTTTCTCATCAATGTAGCCACGATGCTCCATGTATATTGCAACATTTTCGCAAAGCTCACGAGAAAAGCCCTGTGCCATAAGCTTGTTAACAAGCATCTTTTTATTGTTTTCGCCATAGGAAAGGATTGAAAATGCGTGTCTGCGAGCATTGTCAAACAAATGCTCCTCTCTTATCTTGAGAAAATGCGCATCGTCAATAATCTCTCCCTCGTCAAGATCAAAGCGATCGTACTGATCAGGTGAAACAGGCATCTCAAAATTCGTTCCCATAGAGGAAGCGATGAAAAAGATATATCCCTGCGCGGTCTTTTTAATCTTTTCGATTTTGTAGTAAATTTTATTATCCATATTTTTCCTTTCAGGCATAGCCTGACGCGTTAAAGTGTGAAATGCGAGGTGCAAAGTGCGAAGTTCGACTCCGCAACCTCATTAATTCACACACTGTTTAAGATTTTAAGATTTTCTATCTTTCGAAATTTCGATTGATTAGAACAAGTTAGGTTAGGCGCACCGGAAACTGCGGACGACGGCGTACTTGGTGTACGGTTAGGTCGCAGTTGAGGAGCAACAACACATAACGCAGTTATAATCGGTCGAAATTAGTCTTCGAGTCCGAGCGCGCTAAGATCAAAATCCCCATTATCCAAAATGTCGTCCTCCATCTCTGGAGCTTCGCCATTAGCAAGCTTTGCTTTGATTTTTTCCTCAAGCTCTGCCATTATGTCAGGGCTTGCCTCAAGATGCGCCCTCATCTTGTCCTTACCTTGAATTTTTGTTTCGCCATAGGTAAAGAATGAGCCACTCTTTTCAACAATTCCGAGCTCGATTGCCATATCAACGATTTCAGTTGACTTGGAAATGCCCGAGCCATAGAGAATCTCGAACTCTGCTACCTTAAATGGTGGAGCAACCTTGTTTTTAACAACCTTTGCCTTAACTCTGTTACCGTAAGCCTCGCTTCCGTTTTTGAGAGTTTCGCTCTTTCTTATATCAATTCTAACCGATGCATAGAATTTAAGCGCGTTACCACCTGTTGTTGTTTCAGGATTTCCGTACATAACGCCTATCTTGCTTCTGAGCTGGTTGATAAAGATAAGAATACAGTTTGTCTTGTTGATTGCACCTGCGAGCTTACGGAGCGCCTGTGACATAAGTCTTGCCTGTACGCCCATATGACTGTCGCCCATTCCACCCTCGATTTCCTGCTGAGGAACGAGTGCAGCAACGGAGTCAATTACAATTATATCCACAGCGCCAGAGTTTATAAGCGCCTCGGCAATTTCGAGTGCCTGCTCTCCATTATCTGGCTGTGAAACCAAAAGCTCGTCAATGTCAACACCGATAGCCTTTGCATATACAGGATCGAGTGCGTGCTCTGCATCGATAAATGCAGCAGTTCCTCCCTGCTTTTGGCTTTCTGCCACTGCGTGAAGTGCTATTGTTGTCTTACCTGATGATTCAGGACCATAAATTTCAATAATTCTTCCCTTTGGAAGTCCACCTACGCCAAGCGCAAGGTCAAGGGAAAGAGAGCCTGTTGATACTGCACTGATTTTGATATCAGGAGCATCGCCCAAACGGATAATTGAGCCCTCGCCATTATCCTTTCTTATCTGAGCAAGTGCTGTTTCAAGGGCCTTTTTTCTCTGATCAGCTGTGCTTTCAGCTACGCCCTTTTTTTCAGTCTTTGCCGACTTCTTTGTTGCCATATTTATTCCTTTCCGCGCGGTCGAGAGCCTCGACGGGCATCATCCGCGTTCGATTCTTTAATTTGCTTAGTCCTCACGAAGCAATTTTCACTTCGCATTCCGAATTTCATTACTTATTAAATTCGAGCAAAACTCGTATTTAAGTGTCTTTGTGCTAAACAAGACAAGGCGCACCGGAAGAACAACGGACGACGGTGTATACTCATACTCCGAGGTCGGTGTTCGGGAGCAACGCAGTATTGTAACGCACAAAGCGCTTAAATTAATAAGTAGGACCGTCTATTCTCCAACCGTCAGCCTCGTAAACCAAAACAACCTCAAGTGTGCTATCTCCGTCTACGCTTTTAACGGTGGCTTTTATTTCTCTTCTTCTGTTTTTTGTAATTTCAAGCGTTGATGTGTCGTATTTTTCAACCTCGTCCAAGATATTATCATAATCCTTACGCACGGTTAGGTATCCGTCGTAGCCTGTTATATATCTTGCGTAAAGGACAACTCCGTAGCTCGATGTGCCATCGATATAAACGCTTATCAAATCGTCTGCTATTCTATCGGAGAAAACAGCCTTTGTTTCAACGATTAGGTCGTTTCGGAGCTTAAAGGGCGAATCCTCTGCTATATGATAATAGCTTCCCTCAACCTGCTCCTCCTCATCGTAGGGCAAGCCCTCTCCGTAATATGCCACATTGAGATTATACGAGCGCTCGAGGAGGTCGCACGCGATATCGTACGCCTCTTCATCGCTTTGTCTTTTACAGGATGGGAGCAAAATAACGCTCGCCAGCAATAAAACCATCAACAGAACAGCTATAAATCTTCTCATAGCTTATTCAGCCTTTGGCGCATCCTCGGTAGCCTCTGGAGCTGTGTCTGTAGCATCTGCTACTACCTCGCCCTCGACTGCCTCGATTTCCTCTTCGTCTTCCTCTCTGTCTGTAAAGGTCATCTTCGCAACCTTATTGCCCTCAGAGATTCTGATTACACGAACACCTGATGCGCTTCTATTATATACAGGAACCTCGTCAACATGAGTTCTTATAACAACACCTGCGTCGGTAATTGCCATAATGTCATCCTCTACCGTTACAGCACCGATTGTTGCAAGCCTTCCTGTCTTATCGTTTACATTGTGTGCACGAACACCGAATATACCACGGTTTCTTGCCTCGAAGTCGCTAAACTCACTGCGCTTACCAAAGCCGTTTTCGGTAACTGTGAGAAGCTGCTTTGTATCATCAACGATAACTGCACCACAAACCTCGTCATCTCCACGAAGCTCAATACCACGAACACCACGGGCAGTTCTACCAACGATAGAAACCTTGTCCTCGTTAAAGCGTACGCCCTGGCCGTTTCTTGATGCAATAAGAATATCGCTGTCGCCCTTAGTGTGTCCAACGAAGATAAGCTCATCGCCCTCGTCAAGATTGATTGCAATCTTTCCACCCTTGCGCTGATATTCATATTCCATAACTCTTGTGCGCTTAATTACGCCCTTGCGAGTTACCATTGTGAGATATTCATTCTCCTCGAAGGAATCAATTGCTATCATAGCAGTAACCTTTTCGCCCTTTTCGATTTCGATAATGTTGATAAGGTTAGCGCCCTTTGATGTTCTTGAGCCCTCTGGGATTCTATAAACCTTTCTTACGAAAATCTTACCATTGTCAGTAAACATAAGAAGGTGTGAGTGTGAATTTGCAACGAGAATGTTCTCAATGAAGTCCTCGTCCTTTGTGCCCATTGCGATAAGTCCCTTACCACCTCTGTGCTGTGCCTCGTAGGTGTCGGCAGGTACTCTCTTAATGTAGCCTGAATTTGTAAGAGTGATTACGCACTCGTGTCTTTCAATCAAGTCCTCAAGGTCGATTTCGTCCTCGCTGTCAACTATCTCTGTACGACGGTCGTCTGCGTATTTTCTCTTGATTTCCAAGAGCTCGCTCTTGATGATTTCTCTAATCTTTTGTGGGTCAGCCAAGATACCGTTAAGCTCTGCAATAGTTGCGTGAAGCTTTTCAAGACGGTCCTCAACCTTTTGTCTTTCCATACCACTAAGGCGTCCGAGAGTCATTTCAACTATTGCCTGTGCCTGCTCATCACTTAGCAAGAAGCGCTCCGAGAGTCTTTCCTTTGCAACAGCTGTGCTTTCGCTTGAACGAATAATTGAGATTACCTCATCGATATTGTCAATAGCTATCTTATAGCCCTCGTAGATATGTGCCTCAGCCTGAGCCTTACGAAGCTCAAAGCGAGTTCTTCTCTCAACAACCTCCTCCTGGAACTTGATATACTCGCCCAAAATCTCACGAAGTCCAAGTGTCTTTGGCTCTCCGTTTACGAGCACGAGCATATTCATAGCGCAGGTGTCCTGAAGCTGTGTATTCTTGTAAAGCTGATTAAGAATTACCTGAAGGTTCGCATCACGGCGACACTCAATAACAATTCTCATACCAGCGCGTCCACTCTCGTCACGAATACCTGTAATTCCCTCTACGCGCTTGTCCTTAACGAGGTCAACCATCTTTTCGATAAGCTGGCTCTTGTTTACCATATAAGGGATTTCAGTTACAACGATTCTGTGGTGCTCCTCATCACATTCAGCCTTGGAGCGAACTGCAACACGACCTCTACCTGTGGTGTATGCATCAAGAATTCCCTTCTTGCCATAGATTGTAGCATAGGTTGGGAAGTCTGGACCCTTTACATACTCCATCATTTCCTCAACTGTTGCCTCAGGATTGTCGATAAGATGAACTGTACCGTCAATTACCTCGCCAAGGTTGTGCGGTGGAATATTTGTTGCCATACCAACTGCGATACCAACGCTTCCGTTTACAAGCACATTTGGGAAGCGAGATGGGAGCACGGTTGGCTCCTTTCTCGAGTTATCGAAGTTAGGAACGAAGTCCACAACCTCTTTTTCGATATCTGCCATAAGCTCATTTGCGAGCTTAGACATTCTTGCCTCTGTATAACGGTAAGCAGCAGCGCCATCGCCGTCAACATTACCGAAGTTTCCGTGTCCATCGATAAGTGGATGACGAAGTGAGAAGGGCTGTGCCATTCTTACCATTGTTCCGTATACGGCTTGGTCGCCGTGTGGATGATATCTACCAAGCACATTACCGACGGTTGTCGCCGATTTTCTAAAGGGCTTGTCAGATGTGAGGTGGTCCTCATACATTGCGTACATTACGCGTCTTTGTCCTGGCTTCATACCGTCACGAACATCAGGCAACGCACGGGAAACTATAACGCTCATTGAGTATTCAAGGAACGCTTCCTTTACTCTTGACTCAATGTTGCGATTTACTATCATCTGCTCGATATTCTCATAATCAAGCACATTGTGTTCTTTTTCTGCCATATGGCTCCTCCAATTGGCAAATGCGGAATTCGGAGTGCGGAATTCGGAATGTATCCGTTTCCTCTTCCTTGTCCGTTTTGCCTATCATTTATTGTTTAAATTTTCCTTGGTGGTTTTGGTTATTGACACCAAAATACTACAAATTTCATCAATGTTATTGTATATGCTTTCAAATTCGTTTTGCGTAAGATATTCCGTTTTATACAGCAACCTTATCCAATAGCTTGTTTCGTTAGCTTCCTTCAAGGCAATGGTCATTTTTGTATAAAAATCCGCAGTTGTTTGAGCTTTTTGAGCCTCGAAAACATTTGCTCCCACGCTCGTTCCACACCTCAAAAGCTGTTTTGATAAAACCGTTTCTTTTTTCTTGGCTTTTAAGTAGTTGCACAGCTTTACTATTCTAACGGCGAAATCAAAGCTTTTTTCTTCTATTACATTTCCCATTTCGTTTCGCTCCAAATATCATTCCGCATTTCGCAGGCACGCGCCTGAGGCAAATTCCGCACTCACTTAGTAAGTATTGAACAACCCTCGCGAAGCAATCTCATTCCGAATTCCGAATTCCGCATTCCGAATTTAAATGTCGAGATTTTCAACAAACTTAGCATTCTTCTCAATAAACTCTCTTCTTGGCTCAACCTTGTCGCCCATAAGGAGTGAGAATACCTCGTCGCACTTCATTGCGTCGCCTATTTCTACCTTGATTATTGTTCTGGTATTTGGGTCCATTGTGGTCTCCCAGAGCTGTTCCTTGTCCATTTCTCCAAGACCCTTATAGCGCTCTGCCTGACCTCCGCCTATCTCCTCGAAGATTTTATCTCTTTCCTCATCGGAGAATGCGTATCTTTCTATCTTTCCCTTTGTAATCTTGTAAAGCGGTGGCTTTGCAAGATAGATATGACCGTCCTCAATTAGCTGACGCATATGTCTGAAGAAGAATGTAAGGAGAAGCACCTGAATGTGGCTTCCGTCTACATCGGCATCGGCCATTATAATTATCTTTCCGTAACGAAGCTTTGCAGAGTCGAACTCCTCGCCGATACCACAGCCAAGGGCTTGAATAATCGGAATGAGTGACTCGTTTGAATATACCTTGTCAAGACGGCTCTTTTCTACATTGAGAACCTTACCACGAAGTGGCAAAATCGCCTGGAATCGGCTATCGCGTCCGTCCTTAGCGCTTCCTCCCGCGGAATCTCCCTCAACGAGGAAGAGCTCTGTATATTCACTTCTTCTGTCCTGGCAGTCGGCAAGCTTGATAGGAAGCGCGCTTCCACCAAATGCGTCCTTACGACGCGCCAAATCTCTTGCCTTTCTTGCAGCCTCTCTTGCCTTCGCTGCGTCACAGCTCTTGCCGATTATCTGCTTTGCTATATCAGGATTTTCCTCATAAAACTCGCTGAGCTTTTCTACTACGATATTATCAACGATTGTTCTTATCTCACTGTTTCCAAGCTTAGCCTTTGTCTGTGATTCAAACTGAGCGTCTGGAAGCTTTACGCTAACGATTGCAGTAAGTCCCTCGCGTGTGTCCTCGCTCTTAAGATTTGAATCTGCGTCCTTTAAGAAGCCGAGCTTTCTTGCATAGGTGTTTGTTACCTTTGTAAGCGCGTTCTTAAAGCCAACCTCGTGCGTACCACCGTCAATTGTTGACATATTGTTCGCAAAGGTTATAATGCTCTCGGTATAGGTGTCGTTATACTGCATTGCTACCTCAGCAGTAATGTCACCCTTCTCCGCCTTCATATAGATAATCTCCTCGTGCACCATTGTTGCGTGCTTGAGGCTGTTTACATATGTTACGAATTCCTTAATACCACCCTCGAAGCAGAGGTCGTCCTCGCGATATGCCTCGCTTGTTGTTCCGTCCTCGTTTTCAATTTCTATCTTCTCTCTTTCATCGCGAAGCACAATTCTAATTCCTGCATTGAGGAATGCCTGCTCACGAAGTCTTGTAAGAAGCGTGTCGTAGTCAAATTCGACTGTTTCAAATATTGTTGCATCGGGCTTAAAGCGTACATAAAGTCCGTGCTTATCGGCTGGGCAATCGCCATCGCATGCGAAGTCGCGTGATACTGCGCCCTTTTCAAAGCGCTCTGTATATCTCTTTCCCTCGTGACAGTTCTCTACCTCGAGCCAGTCCGAGAGGGCATTAACAACAGATGCACCAACTCCGTGAAGACCTCCAGATATCTTGTAACCGCCTCCGCCGAACTTACCACCTGCGTGAAGCACCATAAATATTACCTCAAGCGTTGGGCGTCCCGTCTTTGCGTTTACTCCCGCGGGAACTCCTCGTCCGTTGTCCTGTACGGATACGCTTCCGTCAGGATGCAAAATTACCTCGATTTTGTCGCAGTAATTTGCCATTGCCTCGTCGATTGAGTTGTCTACTATCTCATATACGAGATGGTGGAGTCCTCTTGCCGAGGTCGTTCCAATATACATTCCTGGACGCTTTCTTACTGCTTCAAGACCTTCCAGAACCTGTATTTGCTCGTCGCCATAAATCTTTTCGTCTTCCATCTTATTTATTCCTTTCGCCAATAGGCATAAATTTCTTTTTTGTGTCGGGCTCTCGCCCGCCACTCTCATTAAGCCAAGAGAGTGGTGAGGGGCTCAGAATTTTAAGCTTTTAGTCGGTATCTTTATTTTATCACATAAAAACGGACAAAACGGACAACCTGAGAGCCTCTCAGCTCTATGCACCTGCGGTGATGAATTGATGCTAACGCATCATGAATTCTCGCTTCGCTCCATGAATCGAATTGCAACACCAAATGCCGAAGGCAATTCATGCGATTTATCGCAATTCATGACACGCAGTGTCAATTCATGCAACGCAGTTGCAATTCATTGTGAAATAGCAGGAGCTATTTCACATATTCCGTGTGCGACCCAATCGTCGATGAATTAAACGGGCTCAAATACACCGTTTCATCTCTCATTACAACAAACGATTTCGGTAGCTCGTAGCCGAGCGCCCTCACGCGCCCGTGCGCCTGCGCGCGTGATAAAAAATTTCGCGTATGCACGGACACCGTGGACGAGTCAAGGTCAAATATCGCCACAATGTCGCACCTTCTTACGCTTTTATTGTTTCCAAGGTTTACATACATAGAAAGTTCGAAGTGCGAAACGCGAAGTGCGAAGTTATCTCTTGCACGGGCATTCTCGCATATCCTTTAGTTATTTTTAGAAATATTTTCCTTTGTGGTTTTAGTTATTGCTACCAGCATTCCACAAATTTCTCTTGCATCCTTTTCTATACTTTCAAATTCGCTATCTGAAAGATAGTCGGTTTCGTGTAAAAGATTGATCCAATAAATGGTTTCGTTTGCTTCCTTTAATGCAATAGACATTTTTGCATAAAAATCGGGCTTTGATTGTCCTTTTTCGGCTTCAACTACGTTTGCGCCGATACTCGTTCCCGCCTTTAGAAGTTGATTTAAAAGAATCAAGTTGCTCTTTTTTTCTTTTAAGTGGTCGTATAGCTTTACGATTCTGGTTGCGAATTTGAAGCTTTTTTCCTCTATAATGCTATTCATTTTCGCCACCAACCTTGAATTTCGCGTTTTCAACTTCGCACTCCGCACTTCGCACTTCACACTTTATTTTCTTTCCCTCGGAAAGATAAATAAAGCTCGTATCGCTCGCCTCGAAATGCTGTGGCTCACACGAGGTAATTATTACCTGTCGATTATTTATATTTGAGAGCACATATGCGCGCCTTGTTGGGTCAAGCTCGCTCAACACATCATCAAGTAAGAACACAGGATACTCTCCTGTATGCTCCCTTGAAATCTCGCCCTCTGCCATTTTCATAGCCAAGGCAAGCGACCTCTGCTGTCCCTGCGATGCGTAAAGTCGTGCGTCCTTACCGTTTATCTCGATTTTTAAGTCGTCCTTGTGTATTCCAAACAAGGTTGCGCCATATTTGTATTCTCTTTCGAGATTCTCCGAAAGAAGAGTTGCGTATCTGTTTTTGAGGCTCTCGCGTGAGTCAAAATCAACGCCCTGTGCGTTGGTTTCGTATGTGATGCTCGGCGTCTCTGCCCCACTCGTCATTTGAGAAAAGAATTCCTTAACCCACTTGTCGAGCTTTCTTACATATTCGCATCTCGCATTCGCAATATCAGAGCAAAGTGAGGCAAGCTCACTCGAATAAAAGTCAAGCGTATCTCTGTATTGCTCCCTCTCGGTTGGCTCCATCTTGAGTATCGCGTTTCGAGAGGACATTACATTGTTATATCTCGCCATTAGCTTGATATATACAGGCTTTAGCTGGCTTATCGCAACATCGAGGAAGTTTCTCCTCACGCTCGGTGAGTCGCTTATAATTCCAAGATGCGACGGGCAAAATAGCACAGCCCTAAACTCGCCTATTATGTCGGCAGTCCTCTGCACCCTGTTGCCGTTCTTGTAAAACGCCTTAGATGCGCTCCTCGATATCTCAGCGCCTATCTTTGTCGTCTCCGAGCGCTTCTCATACTCCATGAGCGCGTAGGCGACGCTTTTGTCGAACATTATCATTTCCTTGTCCTTGAACGCACGGAAGCTCTTTCCACGCGCAAAAAGATATATAGATTCGACTATGTTCGTCTTTCCCTGAGCATTTCGCCCGTAAATTACATTAACCGTCGGCGAAAACTCTATCAGCTCCTCGTCTATGTTCCTAAACGAGGTCAATTTTATATTTTTTACTATCATATGTTAATGTACTTTTTTCTTTAATGGAAGAAAAAAGCTACCAAAAAAGAAACTAAACTAAGAATTATACGAATAAATAAATTAGCGTATTTTAGACACCTTAGAGCAAGTAAGGTCCTCTCTTTCATTCGATTGATTAGAACAAGTTAGGTTAGGCGCACCGCAGGCGACAGACGAAGGCTATCTTATGATAGTCGAGGTTGTCGGCGAGGAGCAACAACACATAACGCAGTTATAATCGGTCGAAATTAGTTGTTCATTCTAATAGGCATAACGAAGTACTTATATGTCGCCTCGTCCTTATTCTGTGGCTCGATGAGAACGCCCATGAGTGGATTATTATACGACATTTTTATTTCACAGTCGTCACATACACGGAGTGCGTCGAGCATAAAGCGACAGTTGAAGCCTATTACGATTTCTCCGTCGTCATCCTTTCTTATCGGAATTGTATCAAATACATTTCCGTTTGAGGATGTGGTTGACACCAAAAGCTCCTCGCCTACTGTGAATTTTACATATGAACGAACGCTTCCTGCAAGACGGTCCTCAACGATAAGTGAGCTTCTTTCAAGCGCGCCACGAAGTGTTGCACTGTCAAGATATGTTACCACCTTGTGTGTTGATGGAAGAATTCTGTTATAGTCAATGTACTCGGAGTCGATGGTCTTTGAGAAGAACATATATGCGCCGAAGTGGAAAATGATATAACGACGGCTGATTCTTATCTCCATCTTCTCGTCTGTGTCCTTGGTCATCTTAAGAATGTCGCTTAAGGTCTTGCCAGGAACGATAAATTTAAGGTTGAGGGACATTCCGTCCTTGTTTCTGTTTTCGAGAACTATGTCCTTTTCACAATATGCAAGTCTGTTACCGTCGCAGGCAACGAGGAGCATATTGTCACTTGTAATCTTGAAGTATGCACCATTAAATACAGGGCGAGAGTCGTTTTGTCCTATCGCAAAGTATACTCTGTTTACAAGATTTCTGAAAAGGCTCTGCTCAATTATAAAGCCTCTGTCACCGATTACCTCTGGAAGTGGTGGGAACTGGTCGCCAGGGAGCGCCTTAATGTCAAAGTGTGATGGGCCAGACTCAATTTTGGTTGAGAATGTGTCGTCAACCGTCAAGCGAATGTCGCCAGCTGGCATTACCTTCATAATTTGAAGGAGTTTGTTCGCGTTGATTATTACATCGCCCTCCTCCTCTACATTTGCAATAATAGAGGTGCGGAAGCCCTTTTCAAGGTCCTGTGTTTCAATTTTGCACTTGCCATCCTCAGTACAGATAAGATGCACGCCCTCAATTGTCGCCATTGTGTTTTTTCCTGCTACGCAAAGAAGCGCTGGGCTGAGCGCGTTCATTAAAGTGTCTCTGTCAAAAATTACTACCATATCTTTTCTCCCATTTGTTAGTCGTATTTTTTTACATTCATTTTTCTTTAACAAAAGAAAAACGAACCAAAAAGAAAGTGAATGTATTTTATATTAATTTAAAAATGAATCGATGCATCGCATCATAAATTCTCGCTACGCTCCATGAATCGGCTTCGCCATGAATCGAATTGCAACCCAAATGCCGAAGGCAATTCATGCGACTTGTCGCAATTCATGACACGCAGTGTCGATTCACGCAACTGCTAGGTTGCAATTCATTGCAAACCACTTTCCACATTCGTGTTTTCACTTTCCACTCGGTGCGGTTTGATTTTTCCACATTTATCCACATCGGCGAAAAATCCGTTTGCCATAAGACTTTTTGTAGCCTTTCCACGCATAAGCTTTCCACAGTTGGTAATTTGGTGGATTGTTTCAAGATTTTTCCAACACACATTCCACGCATTTTTGCACTATGTTTTCCACTATATGAAGTGAGCAAATTTGCAGGAAAAATCCTCTTAAAAAGCGAGATTTCGGAGTTTTCCACGCTTTCCCTGTCCTCTACTACTACTCCTGCTAAGGAGTTAATATATATTAAGAAAAAACAAGAAAAAAGAAGTCGGGGCGGGGAAGCCCCCGCTATCAAATAAAACCGATGATTTATGTGGATAACTCACAGTCGGGGCGGCCCGACAGCCGATAATCCGTGTTTATCTTTACCTTTTTAAATTTTCAACTCATTCGTTTTTTATTCTCAAAGGCTAAATAGGGAATTATTTAATTTTATTTTCCCATATATTTTCTTTTTCCATATCGCCTCCGGGGGCGTCCCCGGTTAGTTACTAAGCTCTCTTATAATTTCCTTAATATCGAATGCGAAATCGCTATCCTTCTCCATTGCGTCCTTGACAGCCTTTTCGCTTGAAACAAGAGTTGATCTATCACGATTAAGAATCTTTGCAATTTGAGTTTGAGAAAGCGAGGTAAGCTCTCTTGCTATGTAAACGCAGATATGTCTTGCCATAGCAATATCCTTTTTTCTCTTTTCAGAGAGGATATCCTCACGCGAGATTCCGAACTTTGTGGAAACTGCCATTAGGATTTCATCAAATTTCTTTGATTCATTTTCCTTAACCTGAACAAAGTCCTTTATTGCGTCCTTAACACGGTCAAAGCTAAGCTCTCCACCCTGCAAGAACTTAATAGCGCCAAGCTTTTTAATAATTCCCTCAAGCTGACGGATTGATGATGAAACATTGTCGGCAATGTATTTCAAAATCTCGCTTGAAAGATAGATATTATTCTGCTTTGCCTTTTGTTGAAGAATTGCGAGCCTTAAATCAAAGTCTGGCAAGGAAACATCTGCCAAAAGACCACTCAAAAATCTTGTTCTAAGTCTTTCCTCAAGAGTTTTGATTTCATTTGGTGGACGGTCCGAGGTCAAGATGATTTGCTTTCTTTCCTCATAAACTGCATTAAAGGTGTTGAAAACCTCAAGCTGTGTTGAATCTCTACCAGCGACGAACTGAATATCGTCAATTAGAAGAACATCAACGCGTCTAAACTTTTCTCTAAATTCAAAGGTTGTTTTATTTCTAATCGCCTCAACGAGCTGATTAGTAAACTCCTCGCCCTTGATATATACAATTTTCTTTGAAGGATATCTTTTTGCAAGCTTATTTGTAATAGCATAAAGAAGATGCGTCTTACCTACACCACTTGGTCCATAAATAAAGAGTGGATTATAGGCATTTGAGCGAAGCGTTTCAGGGTCATCAAGATCCTTTTCTGAAACTGCCCTTGCAGCAGCATATGCAAATTCGTTTGATGCGCCAACGATAAAGTTATCAAAGGTATAATCCGAGCGATAATCATCAGGCATTACAATATCATCAGCTGTAGCCTCTCCGAGCTCTACCTTTTTAAAATGCTCAAGCTTTGGGGCGGAAAGGTCAATTTCCTCATTCTCTGTTGAGATGATAACAATTCTTGGTCTATAATTAACGATTGAGCAAAGTGCGTCCTGCATTTCCTCTGCGAAGTTTTCCAAAATTACATCTCTTTTTAAGTTATTAGTTGTTGTGAACATTGCTTCCTTTGAGGTAAGAGAAACAAACTCCATATCACCAAACCAGAGATTGTAGGCTGTGTCGACATGCTTTGATTTCAAAATTTCCGACATAGGAGCCCAAATAGCTTCCAAATTTTTAAAGTCTGACACTGTAAAATTCCTTCCTTTTTAGTCAATTTTTCATAAATTATCTATCTTCTATTCAATACGCACGCCTACGCGCGAACACGCGAGCGCATACTTACTCTATATTAAATTATATAATAAATATTGTATATTGTCAAGAATTTTTTATCAATTTTCCACGCTCTTGCTTGATAATTATTGACAATAATAAAAAAATGTGATAAAATACTCAAAAAATAAAGGAGATGCAATATGGAAAAGAAAAAAATATCAACGCTTACTCTTTGTGAGCTTGGAATACTTTTTGCACTTGTAATTGTTCTTCAATCAATATCAAGCATAGGTGTAGTAACTCTTTGCCTTTGCCTTGTTCCTATAACTCTTGGCGCTATGACAATCGACTGGCGTGGTGGCGCTATCTTGGGCTTTACCTTTGGTGTTGTAGCTTTATTTTGGGGAATTGTTGGAAAGGATGTATTCACACTTTACCTCTTTCAGGCAAATCCTGTAATGACAATTTTGATTTGCATTGTAAAGGGAACTCTTTGTGGAATTGCCCCAGCACTCATTTGGAAGCTTTTAAAGGACAAAAACGCGATTTTGGCGTCAGTTGTGGCATCAATTATCACACCTGTTGTAAACACAGGAATTTTCGCCCTTGGCGCACTCTTAATCAAAAAGGATGTAATAGGAGTTGCTAATACTCTCGGAATACAGTTCGATAATTTCTTCACACTTCTATTTGGAGTTCTCATCACAACAAACTTCTTAATTGAGCTTGTAATAAACATAGTTTGCTCCCCTGCTCTTTGCAAGGTTACACAGGTTGTTGAAAAAAATTTCAAAAAGTCTTGACATATAAAAAAATATGTGATATATTAAATAGGCAAAATGCGTTATATGCAGAAATAACTTGACCAAAGTCAAGAATGATTACACTAATCGCTTACAAGCGAGCTTGACGCGATTTTAGTTTAATTTGCGAAGCGAATTTAAATCAAAGATTTAAAGCCATTCGATATTCTCTGCATATATAAACATATGCAGGAATATCGAAGCGGTCACAACGAGGCGGTCTTGAAAACCGTTGGCCTAACGGCACGGGGGTTCGAATCCCTCTTCCTGCGCCAAATAAAAAAGGTAGTGTTTATTTAGCACTACCTTTTTTGTTTCTCATAAATGTAATGAGGGATTCGAACCGTAGGCGTTAAGAAACCATTCGGGGAATGATTTTAGACGGTGACCGAAGAATTTTGCAAAGATAATGAAAGATATTAAACAAATCCTTTGCAAAATTCAAGAACGAATTTCTCTTCCTGCTTTTTAAAAATTCCTTTTCTCCCATCAAATAAAAAAGATAGGCAAGTAGCCTATCTTTTTTTATTTTAGTTATTCTCTTTTGATATGCTTATAATGCTACCACAGTCTGGGCAATATGTAACATTGTCATTGACGGTTGGAGTGCTATTGTGCTCAAAATCCTCACAAGGCTTGTAATTTTGAATTACAAAGTCAAATTCAACGCTATCAATATAATCCCAGCAATCAAACTCAAGAGTGTAGGTTACTCCCTCTACAAGATAACAATTTAAATAGAAATTATTATCTACTCCACTATTGTCGTTAACAAGTATAAGAGAATCTTCCTCATAGATATATAATACTGTGTCATGGTCGCCAATAGAATAAAATGAGTAAAATCCACTTACGCTTGGAGTAAATTCAAATGTATTATTTGAATTTGACAATGTATAATTATGTATTTGTGCAAAGGTATTATATGAGCATTGTGAGCAATTACCAGAGAGATGATAGCATTCGCCTGAGTCAATTACATTATATACAAGAGAATGGTCATCTATTAATGCAAAATTAGAGATACCGAGGCATTCAACACAAATATCGATTAAAATTTGTCTGCCCAAGCAGCCTGTTGAATTAAAATCAATTTTATGTCTGCTTGTATAACAATCGCCACAAATATTAACTGCGCCCTCTGCTACTACAAATGATATGTCAATATTTTCATCAAAATCATAGTCGCCAGCTCTTAAAACATAGGTCTCTCCCTCGATTAAATCATAGGTAATCAAGAAATTGTTATTTATTCCATCATCATCGTTTGATGCAACAAGCTTATATTCGTTATCAACTAGCATATAAAGCCTTGCCTCTGTGTCATAACCTGTTACGGAATAGAAGGAATATGTAGCTGTTTTTGGAGCGGTAAATATGTAATCATAGCAATAGCTACCGTCTGATGCCATTCGTGTGCTAACATTAAATATTGTTGATATTGCGCTCTTATTACATTCGGTGCACCTTGCTGTAACGGTTGGATTGCCAGCATAGCCAGGCTCAACAGTAGGAGTAAATGTGTGCTCTATTTCCTCGTATGAGAATATCTTTTCATAGAAAGGAGTATTTCCCTTGCAAATTTCAATGGTTGAATAGTAAAGAACGACACATCCGTCCTTATTTTCCTTGCCCTCGCCTATGCGAAGCTTATAATCACATGTGCTACAGGAATATTCCTTTACGCCACCAGACTCGACAAGTGTAAGAGATTCATAATCTCCGTAAAGATCAATTTGTCTGTTACATACACACGCCATTATGTCAAGGTTATGGGAATTACAAATATTGTCGCCCTTGCTTTGGTCTAAATCAAGGCTATAAATAAGATCTGTTATATGAGAATTGAATGGGAAAACATCATAATGGTCACAATTTTTGCAGGCTTTTGCCATATAACCACCGTTTTTACAGTTGCCATCAATTATATTTATATTAATATTCTCGTAATCGTGAGATGTACTCGCTTCCTCAATATATTTATAATCCTCAAAAAGCACAACTCCAGCAATTTTAGCAGTAATATCAATGTATTTCATAGCGGTACAGCCATCTGTCTTGGTTGTTCCCTTTAATATGAATACAACCTCGCCATTTTGCGACTCATATTTTTCAAAACCGTCCTCCACTGTTTTAGTAAAATCAGAAAGGGAAATTTCATAAATATTTGAGCTAATGCAAGTGCCACATGGACAGTATTTTACATTTAAGACAAGCTCGTTTGAGATAGTTGAATCGTACGAGTTAAGAATATATTCTTCCTCAATTAAGCCCTTGCACTCGTTTATTATTTCAGATTCAGAATAGTCACAGGCTGTGCACGCGCTTACAATTTCAACGCCGTCCTTACAGGTTGCGCCAAGAAGATTATAGCTTTCTTCAAGATTGTGCTCGGTATATTCGTAAATAACGCTTGTAAGCGATGTTGTGCCATAGAAAATATCTCTTGTCATTACAGTATGGCAATTTTCATCGGTTGCCATTGAGTAGGAATACTTAATAGGACAGCTACTACATGAATAGGTGTATACAGTAACGCCATTTACAACCTCTGCTGATGGTGTCATAGTACAGCTATATTCATAATCCATGTCAATAACCAAGCCACACGCATCACAAACTCTATTTAAAATCCAAGCGCCAGGGCAAGCGTCATCACAGCCTGTCAAATCAACATATTTTTCGGTAAATGAGTTGTGATAGTCGCTCTTGTATGATGCCTTTTGGTGACATTCCTTACATTCGCCAACCATAATCACGCCATCATAGCAGGATTTGTTTTCCTCGTCTGTGAAAAGATATTTTATGTCCCAATCACACTCGCCACCAGCATATTCTTCGTCGATAAATGAGGTAATAGGAGTGTCATTTTGGTCGTAAATTACAAGCTCGACAACATCTGTTTTGTTACAGCCGTCTAATTTTGTGTACTTGTCGATGACTATCTTAAGTGAGCAATCATCGCAGTCAATTGTTGTTATATTGTGTGTTAGTCCATCGAGCTTTGTTACACTCTCGGCTTCAGGCATTACACCATCATTACAAAAGATTTCATATTCTTGAACATATAAAATCTCGCCACAGTCCTCACAAGCGCCAACATAGAAGTAGTTGTGACAGCTACTATACTCTCTTAGGTCAAGATAATAAGATACAGCATTTGAGTGACTTGGAATTTGCTCGACAACCGAGCCATCAAGATATGTATTTTTATCGTCGAAAATTTTAACTGAAAGCGAAAGCTCCTCAACACAATTGCTTTTTGAGGTAACCTGTGTTTGATTTGACTTAATTCCACAGGTGGTGCAGGTGCCATTTTTGTCAAGGGTGCAAAGATATGAAAGGCATTCCGTATCTAAGGTCTGCATTTTACATTCCTTACACTCGGTGTAGCCAATAAAGCTTGGGCAGTAGCCATAATCGGCAAGATTTAGATACTTTGTATCAAGCTCCTTATGAGGACATTCGCTCTTACATCTAATGCACTTACCGTCGTTTTTATACTCGTGGCCAAGCGCGCTTATTTCAATTTCCTTAGACTCGGTATAGGTTGTTCCCTCAAAGGAAGCAGATGCGCGAATATATTTCTTACCATTTGCAGTACAGGTAGGCGCATCGCCTGCAACCTCCTCAAGTGTTGCTGAGATATTTTTCTCGTGTGCGCTATTAATCGAGCATTTTAGAGAAAGAAATGCAAAGCTCAAATCGTCGCTCCAAATCCAGCCCGACACCTCATAGTCGTGCTCAAGCGTAATTTCAAGCGCTTTAGTTTCCGTTTCGGTGCAATTCTTACAGGTTCTCTTCTGCTCTCCTGCGCTTTCGCAGGTGGGGGCTACGGTAATAATCCATTCGCCAAAGTCGTGCGATTCACATTCCTTATCACAGGAAAAAAGCACAAGCGAAAGGCAAATTATCATAGCACAAATTAAAAGTGATAGTAATTTTTTCATAAGTGTCTCCTTTTAATGTTTTCTCCTGATTCTATACTACCAAAAAATCAAAAAAATGTCAATAAAAATAATGCGCGCCATAGTTGACAAAGTAAGGGAGGTTATGATAAAATTTATTTGAAAACGATAGTTTTTATAAAAAATGGTTAAAATTAACACGAGGTGATAAGATGTTTATTACAAATGATATCAAGTATATCGGTGTAAACGACCACAAGATCGACCTTTTTGAGGGACAGTACGATGTGCCTAACGGAATGGCATACAATTCCTATGCAATTCTTGATAAAAAGGTTGCAATTATCGACACAGTAGATGTAAATTTCACACACGAGTGGCTCGATAACATTCAAAATACACTTGCCGGCAGAAAGCCCGATTATCTCATAATTCAGCATATGGAGCCTGACCATTCTGCAAATATCGCTAACTTTATGCGCGTATATCCAAATACAACCGTAGTTTCCTCGCAAAAGGCGTTTGCAATGATGCTCAACTTCTTTGGAACAGAGTTTACTGATAATAGAATCGTTGTTGGCGAGGGCGATACACTCTCCCTTGGCGAGCATACTCTTACCTTTGTTAGCGCGCCTATGGTTCACTGGCCAGAGGTTATTGTGACATATGATTCAAGGGACAAGGTTCTCTTCTCTGCTGACGGCTTCGGCAAGTTCGGCGCACTCGATGTTGAGGAGGATTGGGCGTGCGAGGCAAGACGCTACTATATCGGTATCGTTGGCAAATATGGCGCACAGGTACAGGCGCTTTTGAAAAAGGCAGCAGGACTTGATATAAGCATTATTTGTCCACTTCACGGTCCTGTTCTTAGTGAAAATCTTGGCTACTATATCGGTCTTTATAATATCTGGTCAAGCTACAGCGTTGAAAGTGACGGAATTGTAATTGCGTACACATCTGTGTATGGAAATACCAAAAAGGCAGTTATGCTCTTGGCTGAAAAGCTCAAGGAAAAGGGCTGTCCTAAGGTAGTTGTAAACGACCTTGCAAGATGCGATATGGCAGAGGCAGTTGAGGACGCATTTAGATACGGAAAGCTCGTGCTTGCGACCACAACCTATAACGCAGAGATTTTCCCATTTATGCGTGAGTTTATCAACCACCTAACTGAGCGTAACTTCCAAAATCGCACAGTTGCCTTTATCGAAAACGGCAGCTGGGCACCTCTTGCAACTAAGGTTATGAGAGGAATGCTTGAAAAGAGCAAAAATCTTACCTATACCGACGCAACCGTTAGAATTATGAGCGCGCTAAACGAGGAAAGCACCTCGCAAATTGAGGCACTTGCAAGCGAGCTTTGTCGTGATTATCTTGCGCGTCAGAGTGAAACTGCAAATAAGAACGACCTAAGCGCACTTTTCAATATCGGCTATGGTCTTTATGTTGTAACCTGTAACGACGGTAAAAAGGACAACGGTCTTATCGTAAACACCGTTACACAGCTTACAAATACACCAAACCGTGTTGCTGTAACAATCAATAAGGAAAACTACTCGCACCATATAATTAAGCAGACAGGCGTTATGAATGTAAATTGCCTTTCTGTTGACACTCCATTCGCTGTTTTTGAAAAATTCGGCTTCCAGAGTGGTCGTAATGTAGATAAATTCGAGGGCTGTGAGCCACTCCGCTCCGACAACGGTCTTATCTTCCTTCCAAGAAACATAAATTCGTTTATGTCCCTTAAGGTTGAGAGCTATGTTGACCTCGATACTCACGGAATGTTCATCTGCTCCGTTACCGAGGCGCGCGTGATTTCCGATAGAGAAACAATGTCCTATACCTATTATCTTGAAAATGTTAAGCCAAAGCCACAAACCGAGGGCAAAAAGGGCTATGTGTGCAAGATTTGTGGTTATGTTTACGAGGGCGATACTCTCCCCGACGACTTTATTTGTCCTTTGTGTAAGCATGGGGTTGCGGATTTTGAACCAATCGTCTAATGGTTTTATGCTTTGCAATACTGCGTTGCTCCCGAATGCCGACCTCGGAGTATGTAAATACACCATCGTCCGTCATTCTTCCGGTGCGCCTTGTCTTGCTTAGCCTAAAAGCCATTATCATAGGTGGTTTTATGCGTCGTTATGCGTCGTTACTAACCGCTTTCATCAAAAACAAATTAAAAATATATATAAGAGGTAAAAGCTATGAAAAAGTATGTATGTGAAGTATGTGGATGGGAATACGATGAGGCTGAGGGCGCTCCAGAGTACGGAATCGCTCCTGGCACAAAATTCGAGGATCTTCCAGAGGATTTCGAGTGCCCGCTTTGTGGAGTGGATAAGACTAATTTCGCAGAAGCATAATTTAAGAGGCTTATGCTTTGCAATACATCGTTGCTCCCGAATGCCGACCTCGGAGTATGCATATACACCGTCGCCCGTCATTCTTGCGGTGCGCCTTGTCTTGCTTTGCCTAACCACTCTTAAAATAGGGTTTTAAACACCATAAAACAAGAAAAACAGCCACAGAAGTGGCTGTTTTTTGCTTTAAATTGTCAAAATGATAGCGATTGTGAATGCAAGACCGTAGATTGAGAAGAACGAGAGGACTGGGATAGCCACGGTTGAGGTTATCTTGCCTGCCCTTGAAAAGCCACAGTCGACCTCTGCATCGCCAAGATATGCCTTTCTTTTCTTTTTAGCAACGATTATAAATGCGATTGATGCGCCCATAAAGAAAAAGCCTGCGAATGGATATAGTGCGAAAATTCCCATAAAAATTGAGAGAATTCCGAACACCATAGAGGTTATAGCGTCGCTCTTGGAAACGACCTTTTTTGGTGGCTCTGCGTGATATACAGGGCGCTCGTTTACAGGTGGTGGAGTGAAGCTTGCGCCTTGTGCCTCTGCCCCGCTCTTTTCCTTTTCTGCTTCGCCTTGTGCCTTGTGCTCATCATTTACTGCCGTTGTATATATTTTTTCGTCCTCGGTGCGAGGATTTGCAATGGCGCTACCACAGTAAACGCAGAATTTTGCGTCCACCAATAGCTCAGCGCCACATTGTGAACAAAATTTTGCCATTTTATTGCCTCCTTACATATATAAGTACATATATATTATAGCACATTATCTCGTTATAGTCAATCTTTTATATAAATTGTTGACAAAATCAACAAAATAACACGAAAAAATGCAAAAACGCCCAAAATTCCACCGAAAGAGGCTAAAAAATCGAATTTTGCTCAAAAGAATCCACAACAAAATTATTTTTGACACCGTATATTCGGCAAAATAATTAGTCGAGAAATGATAAAATGAAAATGTGAGCAAAATAAAGGCTCGCAAAAATAAAAATAGCCGAGAAAAAACAAGGAGAGGACAAAAAATGAGCATTTACTGCCAAAAAGCACCACAAAAAACCGAGGAAACCGTAAAAATGATAGAAATTTCTCGAATTTCTGTCAATCCAAACCAACCACGAAAGGTATTTGCCCACGAGGCAATACTAAAATTAGCCGACAGTATTCGTCAATATGGCGTGATTCAGCCACTTTGCGTGCGAAAAATCGGAGAAAATTACGAGCTAATATCAGGAGAAAGACGCTTGCGCGCATCAAAGGAGCTTGGGCTTTGCACTGTTCCCTGCGTGATTATGGACATAAATGAGGCAAAAAGTGCCGAAATTTCCATAATTGAGAACCTAATTCGAGAGGATTTGAACATTTTTGAGCAAGCTGGAGCTATTGAGACGCTAATAGATACATACGGTCTTACGCAGGAGCAAATAGCCAAAAGGCTCTCTAATAGCCAATCATTTGTAGCAAATAAGCTTAGACTTTTGCGCATATCTAACTCTGAAAGAGAAAAAATCCTTGAAAATAACCTTACGGAGCGCCACGCAAGAGCTCTTTTGCGTATACTTGATACAGATTTGAGAGAAAAAACACTCGAAAAAATCATAGCAGATGGGCTCAACGTGTCGAAAAGCGAGGAATTAATCGAGCAAATTTTATCAAATGATGAGCCAAAAAAGCAAAAGCCAAGGCAAATAAAGGATATGAGCGCCTTTTACGCATCGATTGATAGGCTTGTAAATTCGGTAAAGCAATCGGGAATAGATGTAAAAAGCAGAGTAATCGAGGGCGATGAATTTACAGAACTGACAATTTTAGTACCAACTATGAGATGAAATGTTTCACGTGAAACATCGAGAGCCTCGGCAGGCGAGATATGGTTAAATCTCTCGGCTTGTTAGAAATGTTTCACGTGAAACATAGATTCCGTGCAAAAACGCAAGAATTTATAAATAATCCTTTAAAAATCACTATAACAACAAGGGGCAGACCGAAAAGTCTGCCTTTTTTGATGCAGTTTATTCTAAAATGAAACAAAAAGAACTGTTTTTGCCGAAAACACGGCTTTTATTGTTTCACGTGAAACAAAAGGGCGAGTAGAGATTGAGGGATTGTATGCAAAAGAAAACAATCCCCCCCTCCACTCCGTGGCTCTCCCCACTTACTCTAAAAGGGGCTGTGCGAAGCGTGATTAGTTATAAGGTGCTCTTTCAGAAAAGAAAAACACCTCAAAAACCTCTTTTATTCTTGACACGCTCGCGCGCGTATGGTATAATATAAAGCGAGCAAGGCTCTCAGACGAGAGCTGACTCGAAACAAAAATAGGCACTATTGACAACCCGAAATCGCCAAAAACAGCTCAAAAAGCGAAAAAATACGCGATTTTTGCACCAATAATGCCTAAAAAGACTCATTTTTAACATATTTTATAGAAAATTGTTGACAAGTCAACAATTTAAGTGCGAAATGCGAAATGTGAAATGCGAAGTGAATTAGGAGAGTCAATGAATCGATGCTATCGCATCACGAATTCTCGCCACGCTCCATGAATTGGCTTACGCCATGAATTGAATTGCAACATAGCCTCCATCTGACGAGGGAGGTGGCTTGCGAAGCAAGACGGAGGGAGAGATTTCCCTATGCCAAAGGCAACTCGCGCGATTTATCGCAATTCATGACACACCGTGTCAATTCACGCAACCGTAAGGTTGCAATTCATTGCAAAGCACACATACATATCGAGGTATCATGACCAACATTATATCCTTTGTCAATCAAAAGGGCGGAGTGGGCAAGACCACTTCTGCTATAAATGTCGCCACGATGCTTTCAGTTAAGAAAAACAAGGTTTTGCTAATTGATATGGACCCACAGGGAAGCTCAACAAGTGGTGTCGGAATCGCCAAAAGCAAGCACCAAAACACCGCATACGAGGTTTTGATAGGCGCTTGTAGGGCAAAAGACGCGATTTTGGAAACAAAGTTTCCAAATTTGTTCGTCATTCCGTCAAATGTTTCACTTGCAGCAGCCGATTATGAGCTAACGGGCGAGCAGGAGCGAGAGTATTTCCTCAAAAAACAGCTTGAGGAGCTCGCAAAGGCTGACACCTACGACTACATAATCATCGACTGTCCACCGTCAATTGGTCTTATAACCATAAATTCACTGACTGCCAGCGACTCAATAATCATTCCCTTGCAATGCGAATATTACGCATTAGAGGGGCTTTCACAGCTTATGCTGACAATAAAAAAGGTGAAAACGCTTTACAATCCTCGCCTTTACATACTCGGAATTCTTGTTACGATGTTCTCGTCTCGCTTGAAAATCGCAAATCAAGTCCTCTCCGAGATTAAAAAATATTACGAGGACAAGCTTTTTGACACCAAAATCTCACGCACAGTCACTCTTTGCGAGGCGCCAAGCTACGGAGAGCCTGTGTATTACTACGCAAGATATTCAAGGGCAAGCCTCGAATATCAGGATTTAGCCAAGGAAATTATATCACGAACAGGGGGATTCTTAATATGAAGAAAACAGGACTTGGAAAGGGACTTTCGTCCATATTTGCAGACAACTATACCGAGAGCGTTGTTGCTAAAAAGGAAAGCATCACAACCTTGAAGCTTTCACAGCTTGAGCCAAAGAGCGACCAGCCTCGTAAATATTTCGATAGCGACGCACTTGAGGCGCTCGCAGATTCAATCGCACAGCACGGTCTTATTCAGCCTATCGTTGTTCGTCGTACCGAGCTTGGCTTTTATCAGATTATCGCAGGCGAGCGTCGTTTTAGAGCCTCAAAAATGGCAGGTCTTAGCGAGGTTCCTGTTGTAATTGTTGACGCAGATGAGCTTAAAAGCGCCGAGCTATCCCTTATCGAGAACATTCAGCGTGAGGACCTCAATCCATACGAGGAGGCGCAGGGCTACTACTCACTTATGCACGAGTTTGATTTAACTCAGGAGCAGGTAAGCGAAAGAGTAGGAAGGTCAAGAAGTGCGATTGCAAACACACTTCGCTTGCTCGATTTGCCAGACGAGGTGCTCGAAATGCTTAAAACAGGCGACATTAGTGCAGGTCACGCAAGAGCGCTTTTGGCACTCACTGACAAGGAAATGATTGTTGATACAGCGCAAAAAATCCTCATTCGCTCACTTTCCGTGCGTGATACCGAGGCGCTTGTAAAGAAGCTCAATAGACTCGCACAGGAGGCAGACGAGGGCGACGATGATGAGCGCCAAATCATAATCGACTATGTGAAGGACCTTGAGGATAGAGCAAGAAATATCACAGGCAGACAAATCAAAATCAAGACAAAGGGCAAAAACAAGGTTATTCAGGTTGAATTTGCCGATAACGAGGACCTCGAGGAGCTTCTCGTTAAGCTTTGTGGAAAGAGCATAATCGAGGGCGTGCTTTGATGCTACTCTCGACCTCGCCCTATCTTGGGCATATAATCACAACCGAGGTTGTCGTTTGGGGAATAGTTGTGGGCGCTATGCTCGCGTTTACCGTTTACTTCTTCCAAATGAGAGTTCTCGGCTCGCTCGTGCGTGAGCTTTGCGCATCGTGCGTTGGCGAGGAAAATGCCAAAACTCTTTCGGAGCTTGGCAAAAATAAGACATTTTATCGACACTTCCTCGGGGAAAGTGGCATTTTAAGACGAATTATAAGCGTTGTGGGTGGCGAGCTACCTAAAAATAGCGAGGGAGCGTGCGATTTTGAAAGCGCGCGCTTCTACATTAGTGCCGATAAGCTCGAAATTGCCGAAAAGCGCTACTCAAAGGATGTAAAAATTTATATGTATATAATCGGCATTGTCGCGTGCGTGGCTGTCGGAGTTGCGATGCACTTCGCTCTGCCATGGATTTTGGGATTTTTGCCAGAGGTGTAATATGTTTAAAAGTATAGGTGGAAAAATCAAGACTCTTGCAGGCGCAATAACCTGTATAGAGATAATTTTGTCGATAGTTCTCGGCATAATTTTGATGACAAATGACCTCGTGCTCGTTGGAGTGCTTGCGATTTTGGTCGGATTTCTCTTTTCCTGGGTGTCAACCTTTATATTGTATGGCTTTGGACAAATGGTCGAAAACTCCGATAAGCTCGTAGCAGTCGAGAGAATGAAATTAGACGCCAAAATGGAAGAGCTTGGGACAAAGGCGGACAAGGCAGACGAGCTTGCAAAATGGAATAAGGCAGGCTTTTTGACAGACGATGAGTTCGAGAAGAGAATTGACGAGCTAACGGAATAAAGGATAAAAACAGCCACAGTGTGGCTGTTTTTTAATGCGGAGTTCGGAATGCGGAATGAGTTACACTGCCTTTTTGTTTTTATCTTGACTTTATATATAATATATGGTATACTTAAAGATAGATTTAACTTTAAAAATACTTGAAAGGAGGGAGCGGAATGTCAAAACCGGAGATAATGACACTTGAATGTGCAGGCTGTACTGCGCCGTTAAGCGAAGCGATTGTAGCCACGGGCGTGCATAGATGCCCCTATTGTGGATATGTTAACATTCTTCCAAGAGAAGAGCAAGCGCCCGAGGTAAAGCATTACCTATACAACGGCGACGCAGAGCTTAAGGATTACGCGTTCGAGCGTGCTTATAATGCCTATTCCAAGGCAGTAGAGCTTGATCCGAAGGAATCCAAGGCTTATTTTGGCATGGCGCTTTCTTCAAATAGAGTTAAGTATATAAAGGATGTAGTCAATAACCGTTGGCAGGCTATTTGCTGTGAGGTAACTGATAAAAAATTCTGCGAGGATGCAAATTATCTTCGTGCTCTTGAGGTTGCAACCGATGAGCAAAAGGTGGAATACGAGGCCCGCGCAAAGGAAATCGACTACATAAGAGAAAAGTTTTTAGAGCTTAAAAATAGTGGGCTCTCCTATGATACATTTATTTGTGTAAAGGTGTCGGACGGTGAGGGTGGCTTTACTACGGATAGCCACTGGGCAGGAAAGCTTTATGATGCACTCAAGAAGTCGGGTGCGAGTCCGTTCTATTCCGAAAAGGAAATCGGCGATAGAGTGGGCGAGGACTATGAGGCGCTTATTTTGTACGCGCTTTATACCTCAAAGAGCATGGTTATTGTATGCTCGAACGAGGATTATTTAAGAACTCCTTGGGTACAAAACGAGTATACAAGATATTACTCAATGATGACTAACGAGGAAAAGGCGAAAAATAGTATAATGATAGCCTTTTTCGGCCACGTAGTCGAGCATATTCCAACAATCCCTGGCAAAATACAGGGCGTAAACCTTCTTGGATTTGGCGGTCTTGAGCAAATAACCGAATTTGTATCCAAGCACGCAAACGCCGAGGAGCGCGCTCGCAAAAGGGCTGAGGAAAAGGCGAGAGCCGAGGCTGAGCGTAAGGCTAAGGAAGAGGCCGACGAAAAGGCGCGCCAAGAACAGCAAAAGGCTATCGAGGAGCAACAAAGAATGCTTCTTGACCTTCAAGAAAAGCTTAAAAAAGAGCAGGAAGATGTAAAATACTGCGTTAAGTGTGGCGCAAAGAATCCTTCAAAGGTAAAATTCTGCTCCGAGTGTGCAAGCTCCACATTCTCAAAGGCAAATGAAAAATTCTGCGTTTCTTGTGAAACGGTGAATCCTATATCAACCAAATTTTGCTCGTCGTGTGGAAAGAACGAGTTCGTTTTCGCTCGCGAGGAGATTGAAAAAGTAATTGCCCAGCGCAAGGCAAGAGAAGAGGCTGAAAGAATTGCCCGTGAAAAGGCAGAGGAAAAGCGCAGGGCGCGCGAAGAGGCCGAAAGAATTGCCCGCGAAAAGGCGGAGGAAAAGCGCAAGGCGCGCGAAGAGGCGAAATCCACAGTCGAGGGCGAAAATGCCGATTCCACACCAAGCGAAAAGAGCAAAAAGCCACTTTTATTCATACTTATCGCACTTTTCGTTGTAATAGCGGTCGTGGCTGCCGTTCTTTTGCCGAAATTATTTGACGATGATTCCGAAGAACCGCAAGACGCTACAAACTCGTCCGAATCCGAGTATGAATCTGAGTCCGAGTCCGAATCCGAGTCCGCACCTGCAAGTGCATTTGAGTATACCGTTTCGAACGGCAAGGTAACTATTACTATATATGTCGGTACAAGTGCAAATGTTGAAATCCCGTCCAAGATCGAAGGTTATCCTGTAACTACGATAGGAAGCCAGGCATTCTATGGTTGCACCTCGCTTACAAGCGTTACAATTCCCGATAGCGTAACCACGATAGGAAACGGTGCGTTTTGGAATTGCACCTCGCTTACAAGCGTAACAATTCCCGATAGCGTAACCTCAATGGGAGGCGGTGCGTTCTGGGGTTGTACCTCGCTTACAAGCATAACAATTCCCGATAGCGTAACCACGATAGGAGAATATGCGTTCAAAGAATGCACCTTGCTTGAAAGCATTGTAATTCCCGATAGCGTAACTACGATAGGAGACTTTGCGTTCTGGGGTTGTACCTCGCTTACAAGCATAACAATTCCCAATAGCGTAACCACGATAGGAGAACATGCGTTCGATTATTGCACTTCGCTTACAATCTACTGCGAGGCTCAAAGCGGACCAAGCGATTGGAATTCGAGTTGGAACGATTCAAGCCGTCCTGTTGTATGGGACTACATAGGCAAGACGGGCACAACCACTGACGGAGTTGAATATGAATATATCAGTGGTGGTGTTAAAATCACGGGCTATACAGGCTCTTCAACAGAAATTGCAATTCCAAGCACCATTAATGGCTTGCCTGTAACCTCGATAAGAAGCCAGGCGTTCTATGAGTGCACCTCGCTCGAAAGCGTAACAATTCCAAGCAGCGTAACCTCGATAGGAGAGCGTGCGTTCGAGTGTTGCACCTCGCTTAAGAGCATTACGGTTGATGGTAACAATACGGCGTACAAATCTGTTGACGGCAACCTATATACGAAAGATGGAAAAACTCTTATCCAATATGCAATTGGAAAGACAGAAACGTCATTTGCAATTCCAAGCGGAGTAACAACAATAGGAGAGGGCGCGTTCGCTTATTGCACCTCGCTTACAAGCGTTACAATTCCAAATAGCGTAACCTCAATAGGAGGTGGTGTGTTCTTTAATTGCGCCTCGCTTACAAGCATAGAAATTCCAAATGGCGTAATCACGATAGGAAACTATGCGTTCACTTATTGCACCAACCTTACAAGCGTTACAATTCCCGATAGTGTAACCATGATAGGATCCTATGCGTTCCGTGGTTGTACTTCGCTTACAATCTACTGCGAGGCTCAAAGCGCACCAAGCGGTTGGGATTCGTATTGGTGTTATTCAATCCATTCTATTGTATGGGGACACACTCATTCGTACACGGGTGGAAAGTGCGTTTGCGGAAAGAGTCAAAATTAAATAACATAACACAAAAGAGCGGATTTCTCCGCTCTTTTGCTTTGCGCCTTTAATTCTTTTTTCTTGGCACCTCGCTGGCGATGCCTTGACCGTCGGCATTGACCTCGGTGTTGGGGGAGGTTGCGCCACCAGATGCGCCATAATCGAAGTGCTTGGCTTTATTTTGGGGCAAATGAAATGATGAGCTTGGAGTGTGAAGTGAGGAGAGTGCCTTGTGCGAGCGAGAATAGCCAATCGTATTTTCACAAATTTCGTATGGATCCTCGCTTACAAGACCTGCAATTTTGCCATTATCGTCGGGCAAGCCTGCGTTTTTTCTTATATTTATTCTATTTGTATCTTTTCTATTATTCATATATACCTCTTAATATACTTATATATAGATATGATTAACTAAAATTAGATAAACTATTCCGAATTTCGCAGGTGCGCACCTGAGGCAAATTCCGCGTTTGATTAGTAAGGGTTGAATAACTCCCACGAAGCAATTTCATTCCACATTTTAAAAAATTTCAAAAAATTTTTAAAAAACCTATTGACAAATCGAAAAATATAGTGTATAGTAATAACAGTAATCATTACTACTTAGCAAAAAGCAGTGATGAGAGCAGAAAGGATGGTGTAAGATGAGAAGCTCGCATCAGAGGGACGCAATCCTTGCTTATCTACGCTCAGAGCGCGCACATAGAAGTGCAACTCAGGTGTACGATGCAGTAAGAGAGGAAATCCCCAACATAAGTCTTGGTACAGTTTATCGCAACCTCGGACAGCTTGTTGAGATGGGAGCGATAATCACAGTAGAAACCGACGACAAGTTCGTTTACTACGACGGATATGCCAAGCCACATACGCACTTTGTGTGTAAAAGGTGCAAAAAAATCTATGATTTCGAGTTCAAAATTGAATATCCTACTCACATAACAGGGCAGGGCTTCGAAATCGAATCGGATAGAACCGTTTATTACGGTCTATGCGCTGAGTGTAAATAATAAAAATTGATAAATAAGAAGGAGAAAAAATTATGAAAAAGTTTGTATGTTCTGTTTGCGGATATGTTCACGAGGGAGATAGCGCACCTGAAAAGTGCCCACAGTGCAAGGTACCTGCAGAAAAGTTTAATGAGGTTGTAGAGGAAAATCGTTTTTGGGCTGCTGAGCACGTTGTAGGCGTAGCACAGGGCGCAAGAGAGGACATCATCGCTGACCTTCGCGCTAACTATATGGGCGAATGCACAGAGGTAGGTATGTATCTCGCAATGGCAAGAGTGGCACATCGTGAGGGCTATCCAGAAATCGGTCTTTACTGGGAAAAGGCAGCTTGGGAGGAGGCTGAGCACGCAGCAAAGTTTGCAGAGCTTCTTGGCGAGGTTGTAACTGACTCAACAAAGAAGAACCTTGAGATGAGAGTTGAGGCTGAAAATGGCGCAACTGCTGGTAAGTTTGACCTTGCAAAGCGCGCAAAGGAATTGAACCTCGATGCAATCCACGACACCGTGCATGAAATGGCTCGCGACGAGGCAAGACACGGCAAGGCATTTGAGGGACTTCTTAATAGATATTTCAAATAATGCCACGAAGCCTTATAATATAAGGATTTTGAATACATAGGGGGTAGATTTTCTCTACTCCCTTTTTTCATTTGTTTTTCCATAAAAACATGGAATTTTTATGGAATTTTTGCATTTTGGTTTTTCAAAAAAGCTCAAAAAGTGGAATTTGTGATTATGGAAATATTTTAACATGAATTTGTGTGGTTTTGAGCTGACATAATAGACGGAATTTTTGTCTGTAAATTATAAATTTCCTGTGTGGTACTAATAGACACTAAAAGTGTAAAATAAAAACACACATTTTAATTGTGTACTTGCTCTACTAAACACTATCTGCCCGTGTGGATTTCTATACTGTGTGAGAAGTTATACGGTTTTTACTAAGTGTCAAGTTTTTGAGACATGTAAAACTTTACAAAAAATAGCAGCTATGATATAATGATAAAAAAGGAGGGTTCTATGGAAAAGAAATATATTATTGACTACCCTGAGTTAATGGAACAATGGGACTTTGAAAAGAACGATTTGTTAGAGCTGAACCCTCGAAAACTAACAATAGGGTCAAATAAAAAAGCTCATTGGGTTTGTTCCTATGGTCATTCTTGGGAAGACACTATTACGCACAGAACAACAGGTCGCAATTGTCCTTATTGCTCAAACCGTCGTGTCTTGATTGGATATAATGATTTAAAAACAACTTTTCCCACACTTGTTGAAGAGTGGAATTATGAAAAAAACATAAATGTTTCGCCTACGAAATGATTGGCTAGTTCCTTGCTGAGCCACATAGAAGTGTCAAGAGCTTTTAATAAAAGTGCTTGGTCTTCCTTCTTTACATAAAAGTCTTTAAGCATCGTTGCTTCTTTGATTTTGCCGAGGTCAAAGTCGTCGGGAATGCGTTTCAAAGAATAGATTTCTTTGATAAGTTCGATGTTCTGTTCTGTCAACATAATTTGTTGGTCTCCTTGTATATATAAATATTTTTTGAAGTCTTAGCTGTGTGTATAAGTACAGCTTTTTAGCGGCTTCATTTAATTTAGATAATTATTTTTGGGGCTTTTTATTTTTTTAAGTGTATTAAAGAAATTTAAAATAAATTTATAAATTAAATTATTATATATATACAATAGTGGAAAGTTGTAAAGAGCTTATACAAAGCTTTGGGGCAAAGTTTTCGGTGTGGCTTTTAAAACTGATTTTGGGCTATAAAAAATTTAATTAAAATATATTGTAAATTTAATTAAATGAATATATAATATATACAATAGTGGAAAGTTGCAAAAAGCAATTAGGGGGTTATTATGACTGTATTAGAAGAAATTGCGGCAAGAATAAAAGATAAGGTTGAATATAATTTTAAAGCAAACAAAGAAAGCTGGCAGCCTGTAAGGGCGGAAGAATATGAGCTGCCTGAATTTAAAATTATTGAAAGTACAGCAAAAGGTGCTGCTGGTAAATTAAAAATAAAATTAAGTAAGGTATTAACTTTTATTGATAGTGTTAAACACAAAAGATATAAAGAAGGCTGTACTATTATGCCAATTAGCTGTACGTCAAAAGAAAACATAGCTATTTGGGAAGGCAGAAGAAATGTTTCAAATGCTATTGAGTATATGATAGAAATCGGACTTATTAGTGTTGAAAATGATAAGTATCAATATAGAGCTTATTATGATAAAAACAACACGAGTAAAACATATAGATATTATGTTGAAAACGAAATTAAGGTAAAAGAATATTGTAAAGAGCGTGGAATTGAAAAGTATATAGCAAAGAACAAAATATATACTGATAGAGAAATAACGCCTGTACATAAAGATATTGATAAAAGCAAGGTTAAGTTTTGCTCAAATTTAAGATTAATTAAACCAGAAGGAATGAGCAAGGAACAATTTGAAAAAGAGCTTACCTTTTGTTTATATGAAAATTACCCGGCTTTAAGATTTTTTATAGACAAAGCAAATGAAATAAACGAAAAGTGTTATACTGATTACCCAGAGTTTAGAATAAGATTTCAACCGAATTTTAATTGGAGCTCAGGTGATGTTTATGTTAGTGGCATTGGCATTAGAGCAACAAACTCTATGACCAATAAAAAGAAAGAAGATAGACAAGCTATTTTAGATGCGTACGGTTTAAAATTGTGTAAAGATATAAATGCCAGCGTTCCAAGAATGACACTTTCATTAAATACAGGAGCTTGGGTGGACGAGTCTGTGGACTTATATGGGCTCATATTTCAAGCAATGTATAAAGACTTGCCATTTAACAACGAAGTGCGAGAAGCAATCAAAAAGATGCACATGCGAGCTTATTTTGATAGTTCTAACGATGCCCTCTCCCACCACACTTGGTTATGTATAGACCAAGAGGGAATTGAAAAAGCAACAGTAGCTGATGAAATGAAAAAGCTCCGCCAAGCTATTGAAATAGTTGAAGGCGGAAAGCTTTATAACAATGAAATATTTTTCGTTGAGAGCTGTGTTTATATGATGACCTTATATGACTTGGTTTGTTCGGGACACAGGGTATGGCAAGTATATGACTGCTTTTACAGCACAGGAAATGAAGACGACGAAACATTTAAGGAAATGATTTTACAGGGTGTGAAATTAAACTTTAATGAATTTTATAATGTTTGGTGGAAGAAATAATTAAATATTTTCAATCTTTTCTTTTATAATTTCTGTTCCTCGTTCTGACAAAGCAATATAATATTTTTCTGTTACCTTACTGCTTGCGTGTCCCATTTGATTGCAAAGAAGGTGGGCGGGCATATTTTGTTCCGCCAGCCTTGTTCCGTAAGTGTGGCGCAGATAGTGGTATTTAAAATTGATACCCAAAGTTGCTTTTATTGTTTTGGAATGATATTTCATAGAGCTTTCGTTTTGCATTTTGCCGCTTGGTAAGGTATTAACAAGAAGCAACGACGAGATTAACTTGCCGTCTGTATCAGGTATCATTTTTTGATTTTGATTTCTTAAATCAATGTTAGTAGCATTGGCATCGTCAATTATTTTTTTGTATTCAAGCAAATGATTTTTCAGCATTGAATTCATATACAAGGTGCGCTTTGCTTTCTTGGTTTTTAGTGGGGTTAAAACAATAAGACCGTCTTCGTTATACTGCATTTGTTGTTCTATATAAATACAATCATTATCAAAGTCAACATTTTCCCACTTTAGCCCATAGCATTCGTTAATACGCAAGCCACAACACCTACCAAGCAAGTAAGCAGTTTCAACCTTTTTGCCCTTGAAATATTTGTCAAGCAGGTCGGTTTCTCGTACACTGAACGATACAGTTTCGTCATTGTCATCAATCTTTCTTTTTGGCATATGTATTTTAGTGTTTTTGTTCACGCAGAGCATATTATAAGTATCAACATCAATATAGTTTCGTGAATACGCTTGTCCGAAAATAAGATAGAACATTTTTAAAAACGACTCCACATAACCGAAAGCCCTCTCCTCTTGATAATAAAGAAAGCTGAGATAATCTACAATTTCAGCCACACTTATATCATCAACATATCGTTTGCCAAATTTCTTTGAAATGTGTTGATTCCACAATGTGTCGTGTTTTCGAGTAGTGCCATAAGCTTTACCGTGTCGCCCCTTTTCACAATATTCTTCATACACTTCAGCCACTGTAACTCTTTTCTTAGTGGGCTTTGTGGTTGTTCCATTTTGTATTTTGAGTATTAAAGCTTCCCGTGCTTTGATAGCTGCCTTTTCAGTTTTGAACGATTTTCCGGTTTCGTCCTTGGTTCGTTTGAAATCCTTCTGTTTGCCGTCCTGCCAGTAAGCATAACGAAATCCCCACATACCGTTTGGAAGCTGAAAAACGCCTGATGATGCTTTTGCCATAATATCCTCCTTGTTGGAAATTAATTGGAGCTTTCCATAAATTTTTGTATTTATATGATAGCACGAATCTTAGAAAAGGTCTTGCTACACAAAGCTTTTTCAAGCGCTGAAACCACGAAGCTAACACGAATTCACGTCGACGAGGCAAGACACGGAAAAGCTTTCGAGGGACTTCTTAATAGATACTTCAAGTAAGCATTCTCCTTGAGGAGAAGGGGGACCACGCAAGTGGTGGCTGAGGTGTAGCCATTTATGGCGTAATCAAATCTACACCTCATCAGTCAACTGCGTTGCCAGCTTCCCCTCCGTTCAAAGGGGAAGCCTTGTAGACACCGTGCATGAAATGGCACGCGACGAGGCGAGACACGGAAAGGCATTTGAGGGACTTCTTAACAGATATTTTAAGTAATACCACAGAGCTCCTTCCACCACCAAGGTGGTCCCCCTCCCTCAAGGATGGAGGCTAAGGGAAGGAAATATCGACAAATAATAAACACACGGAGGGAATTTTTATGAAAATTAAAGCGATACTTTCACTTGTTTTAGTCTTGGCTCTTGCTTTTTCCCTTGTAGGCTGTGCAAAAAGAGTGAAAAAGAGCGAGGCAAAGGAAACAGCAGAAGCGTTTCTTGATGCGGTAGCATCAGGCGATTTTGAGGGAGCAAAGGGATATTTGCATCCAGAAAAGCCACTAAATGTTGAAAAATATTTTGACGACAAGGAAGCGCTAATCGGCATAGACTTCCAAAAAGGCATCGAGATAAAGAGATACACCAGCAACTCAAGCTCGGCATACGATAGCGAGGTTGACGGTAGTGAATACGACCTCGAGGCAAACATAATCGTTGACGGAGTTGCGCTTGAGCTCGACATCGAAATCGTTCGCAACGACCTCGGCTACGGAATCTACTCGTTCGATATTGATTATAACGACTAAAAAAGGGGCAGAGAAATCTGCCTTTTTATTTTGGGGTTGACAAATAAGAATTTTTAATATATAATATTAGCAGAAACGGCGGTCCTGCTCTAAATAGAGATGTGTTGACGATACGCGTATGCGGGCCGTTTCTTATATAAAAAAGTAGCACGACACATTGTGTCATTGAATGGGCGGTAAAAGCTTAGCCCGTGGGGTGCTACTTTTATTTTTTATACACCTAAAGGGAATGAGTTTAACTTGTTCCCTTTTTGTTGTACTTTTTCCTAAAAATATGGAATTTGTGATTATGGAAAGTTTTTTATTTAATTATATCGTGTATCAACAGGGTTTTACACTGACACAACAAATAGAAATTTTGCATTGTTCTTGTGGCTTTCTGTGTAGTTTTAATAGATACTAAAAGTGAAAAATAAAAACACACAATCTAAATGTGTACTTGCTCCACTAAACACTATCTATCCGTGTGGCTTTTTATACTGTGTGAGAAGCTATACAGAAAATAAGTATAGAGGATATGTTGTTTTGTTAATAATTTTGTCAGTTTTTGTTGAATTATGTATACTAAAATGATATAATTATTCTGTAATACAAACAAATAATGATAAGAGGAGAACAAAATGGCTAATCTAAAATATGATGTTGAAGGCAAACCTTATACCGCATTGAAAGGCAAAATTACAGCACCAAAATTCCAAAGAAATTTTGTTTGGAAGAAAAAAGCAAGAAGAGAGCTGATACAATCTATTAAACAAGGGTTGCCTATAGGGTCCTTTTTGCTACAAAAACTTAGCAATGGAAATTATAATGTGATTGATGGTAGACAAAGATTTTCTACTTTGCTTGATTATGAAGCGCATAGATATGAATATATAGAAGAATCGGACATAAGCGAAGATAAAATAATAGAAATGTTATTGCAAATACCTTCTATTGCATTACACTATAACGCTTATGGAGATAGTGCCAAAAAAAGCATAGTAACTAAATTAAAAAATGTTGCCGTAAAACAGTTAAAAACAAAAAACACAACAAAGACAGATGTTGTTTATGAAATAATCGAGGCAGTAAAAACTCAATTTCCTAACATTGGAAAAGATGAAAAGAAATTGTACGCAGTGGTAGACAAGTTTTATGATGACATATGGCAAATTCTTGATACAAGCAATATCGTTTTGCCATGTATCGTATTTACAGAAATTGCAACAGATGACGAAATAGTTTCCACATTTATAAACTTGAACTCAAGAGGAACAAAGCTAAGTAAATACGATTTATATTCAGCTTCGTGGCAGAATGATATAATAAAAGTTGATGATGATGAAATAATCGAAAAGGTTATATCTAAATATAAAGACAGTTTAGAGAACAACCAAAAAATAGAAACGCAGAATTTTAGCGAAACAGAAATTAGAAGCAATAAAGAAATAAACGTATTTGAATATGCATATGCGTTATCTAAATTGATAGGAGAAGCTTGCCAAAATAAGATATATCAAATCAAGGAAGCAAGCGAAGTTGATTCGCTTGGCTTCTCGATTCTTGCAAGTATTCTTAATGTACAAAGTAAAAACATGGTGGGTTTGTCCAAAAAACTCATTGATAGCAAAATAAATTGTGCTAATTTGAAAGACAAAATAAAATGGTGCACATTAGAAGTGCAAAAATACTTGGAATGGTATTGCACAACCCCTGATGGCAAGAACATATTCACACATTCCTTAAATCAGTTAGTAAGTTATATTGTAACTGTGTTTAAGGCAAGATATGAAATTACGAACGACGGAAGAATAGTTGATAACAGCCAGCGAAGCAAATTAAATGACTTCTATCGCTATTTACCAATGTGGTATTTATACGACAATATAAGGGGTTATTGGGCAGGTTCAGGCGATACAAAATTAGATAGTTTAGTAATGATGGACAATATTTTTGATTCAAGGTATTTTACTAAAGTTGCAGAAGATTCGTTCAAAAATGCCATATATGATTGGATAATCGAAGAAAACAACGAAAAAAACAACAGCGTTAAGCCAGAAAGCAAGCTATTTATTAACTACATAATCAAAAAGAGATGCAATGAACCACACAAGAACATGGATGTTGAGCACATTATTCCTCAATCACGACTAGATGGTTTGTCGACTAGAGAAAGAGGAGTCGTTGGAATTTCATCCCCATCAAACTTAACGTTTTTGCCGATGTTTGATAACAGGGCAAAGAGAGAAAAAACCTATTACGAGTTGATAGAATCCAAAGATGAAACTGCATTTACATATGATGAAAATTTGCTTGAAAAATATGTTTATCCAGAACATAGTGAGATAAAATTCGTAGAATCGCAATCAGAATTTACTGTTGTAAATTACAACCGTTTCAAAAAAGACAGAACAAATACATTGATAAATCTATTTATGGATATTTATTACAAGAAAAAGTAATAATGCAAACACAAAAAGACCGGCTCTTAAATAGAGTCGGTTCTTTTTATTCTGTTTTGTATTTATAATAGATTTGGCAAAGAAACAGTTAACAAAATGATAGAGATTTTTAAAAGATTTAAGCATTTTGAAAAATCCTTTGAAAACGATATCGAAAAAAAGGGCAGAGAAATCTGCCCTTTTATATATTGCCATTTATTATATTTAGCATATTTTCGCTTAAAATCTCTCTTGTGTCGTCGTCGA
>SVSE01000009.1 GCA_015064445.1 Oscillospiraceae bacterium
AAAGGCTTTGAACCAAGACTCAAAGACACCTACGAAATTCCTGTTATTATTGAAATATGATGATTTTTACTGAAAAACTAACGATTTACTACTATAAAAGGTGTTCTGTTGGGGTTAAGCAAACGCAGATCCCTTTATTTTTGTCAACTGCTTAGGTGCGAAGAAATACTCCATTTTTGAGCAATTTTGGAACATTTTGGTATTTAGGACATTAAAAACAACGTTTTCATCGGTACATTGAAAATTTGCCACAACGATTTCGGTTTTTGCATATGTTGTTCCGTTATCTACAATGCTTATACCGTTTAGTTCCGTACTACTTACTAATGTGTATTCAACATATACACTTTGAGTAGTGTCCTTTTGCAGGTTAGATACATAGGCATAGGTATTTTTACCTGTTTCAGTATCGGTGCCATTGATATACCAAATGAGTCCCGACCCGTCCTCATCCCACAATGGAAGAACTGTTTCATCGGTTAAGGTTACCTTTTCCCTTGATTCATCGGGGGCAGCGCTTACTGCCAATGCGAGCATACAGCACATAAGCAATGCAAGAGACAAAATCAAAAAGAGCTTTTTCATATTATTCTCCTTAAAAATAAAACATTTATACATTTTAATTATAACATGGTTCAATTTTTTAGTCAATATGTATAATTAACAAATTCCCTCCCCATGTTTTTGTACTTGTTGCACAAAAAACGGCGTGTTGAGCCATAATCACCAACACCGCCGGTGGTTTACTTGACAATAAAAAAATTGCACTCTATGGTGCAATTTTTCGTTCATTAATATTTGAATTTTACGGTTTGACCGAGCTTTGCGCTCTCGAAAGCCTGCTCCATAACCTTCAAAACAAGTCTTACCTGATCGTGAGTTACGATTTGTGGCTCTTTTCCGTCTACTGCCCTTACAAGGTTACGATAGAAATCGTGAACATCTGACTTTGGAATATCAATCTCGTATTCATCAAGAGTCACGCTATCACGAGGTGCCATTGTCTTTGTAAGTCCTGCTGCGGTTTGAACAGGGAGAACATCGTTCTCGTGCCAGTATTTACATTTTGCAACCCTTGTCTTCTCACGCCAGTCACGAATAAGTGCAGAGCCCTTTTCAGCCTTCATATAAAATCTTGGAAGTGCAATAAAGTTATATGTTCCAACCTCGCAGAATGCAACCGCGCCACTCTCAAATGTGATTGTGAGATAGAAGCCATCATCAACCTCGTCAGTTGTGATATTAGTTGTAACACAGTTTATTGTATCGATTTTTTCGTCCTTATAGATGAGCAAGAGCTGGTCAATTATATGAACGCCCCAGTCGAGCATCATTCCACCACCATACTGTGCGTGACAGCGCCAGTCAGATGGAATTCCTCTTGAGCCGTGAATTCTTGATTCAATTCTTATAGGCTTGCCAATTTCGCCAGAATCCTTGATTTGTTGCATAGCAAGATAGTCAACATCCCAGCGTCTGTTTTGGTGAACTGTAAAGAGCTTCCCACTTTCCTTTGAGGCCTTTATCATTTCCTCAAGGTCAGCTGAGCACATAGCAACAGGCTTCTCACAAACGACATTCTTGCCACCTCTCAAAAGTCTTACAACGGTTTCAAGATGCACATCGTTAGGAATTGCGACGGTTACGATTTCAACGCTTTCATCAGCGATAAGCTCATCAAGAGACGAGTACGCATAAATTCCACGAGATTTTGCAAGCTCACGCTTCGCCTCATCAATATCAAAAATACCTGCAAGCTCGAGAACATCGCTTTTAAGAGCATGGTTTACATGCCATCCGCCCATTCCACCGTAGCCTACAACTGCAAATTTTTTCTTCATTTATATATAATCTCCAAGATATATTTATTATATTATTAGTACTATGGTAATAATACAATATTAAAATCAAAAAGTCAATACTTATAATGAAAAAAGCCTCTAAAAAGAGGCTTTTTCTATTAGTGAATGATATACTTTTGTGTTTCCTTGTCGAAGAGGTGGATTCTTGAGGAGTCGATAGCGATCTTAATCGTATCGCCTGCTCTTGCACCTGAACGAGATGAAACCTTAGCAATGATGTCATTCTTAATGTTTTCGCCCTTGTTGGAATCGAGGTTGAATGCCTCAACACCGTCAATTGCGAGGTAGAGGTAAATTTCAGCACCCATAAGCTCTGTAACATCAACCTTAGCCTCGATAACATTCTCAGGCATATTGTTGAGGTAGATTTCCTCATCGTGAATGAGCTCTGGACGGATACCTGCGATAACCTCCTTGCCGAAGTAAGCCTCAAGTGCAGGATCGCTTGCCTTTTCGGAAGGAAGCTTAATTGCATTCTCTCCAAATACGATGTAAGCATCATCGCCTCTCTTTTCAAGAGTAACATGGAGGAAGTTCATTTGAGGAGTTCCGATAAAGCCTGCAACGAAGATGTTAACTGGCTTGTCATAGAGGTTTTGTGGTGAGTCAACCTGCTGTGTAAAGCCATCCTTCATAACTACGATACGAGTAGCCATTGTCATAGCCTCAACCTGGTCGTGAGTTACATAAATGAAGGTTGTACCAACAGTTTGGTGAATCTTTGTAATTTCAGTTCTCATCGCTGCACGAAGCTTTGCGTCAAGGTTTGAAAGAGGCTCGTCAAGCAAGAATACCTTTGGCTCTCTTACGATAGCACGACCGAGCGCAACACGCTGCTTCTGACCACCTGACATTTGAGCAGGCTTTCTGTTAAGAAGGTTCTCGATACCAAGAATCTTTGCAGCTGCCTCAACACGGCGCTTAATTGTTTCCTTTGGAACCTTACGGAGCTTAAGACCGAATGCCATGTTTTCGTAAACGGTCATATGTGGATAAAGCGCATAGTTCTGGAACACCATCGCAATATCTCTATCCTTAGGAGCTATATCGTTCATAAGCTTGTCGCCGATATAGAGCTCACCCTCGGTAATCTCCTCAAGACCAGCGATCATACGAAGTGTTGTTGACTTTCCGCATCCGGAAGGACCAACGAAGATAATAAACTCCTTGTCTGCGATTTCGAGACAGAAGTCAGATACGGCAGTAACACCACCGGAATACTTTTTGTAAATGTGCTTAAGTGAAAGACTTGACATATTTTTACTCCTTGCTTTTAGCAGAATTCATATTTATAGCATAAAAAATCACGGTTTCCCGTAAAATTGCGCAATAATATATAATAATTATATCAAAAACGCACGGGAATTCATAGTGGTATTTTGCACAAAATTTTTAGTTCTTTTTTAGCAAGGTTGCACAATTTTTGTGCAACCTTGTTGATTTAGTCAATTTTAGAACTTCATTGTAAGAGCAATTCTCTTTTTAGCCAAGTCAACGCTCTTAATCCTTACATTAACGACATCTCCAACGCTGAGAACCTCGCTCGGATGCTTAATGTACTTGGTTGAAATCTCGGAAATATGAACGAGTCCGTCCTGGTGAACTCCAATGTCAACGAACGCACCGAAGTCGATAACATTTCTTACAGTTCCAACGAGCTCCATTCCCTCTCGCAAATCCTCCATACCGAGAACATCTGCACGAAGAATAGGCTGTGGCAACGAGTCACGGACATCGCGTCCTGGCTTTTCAAGCTCGCCGATAATGTCAAGCAAGGTTGGTTCGCCGATTTCGAGCTCAGATGCAAGCTTCTTTGTGCCATATTTAGCACACCTTTGGCGAAGCTCCTTCAGGTTGCTCTTAGCAACATCGTCCATTGTGTAATCAAATTTAGCAAGAAGTGCCTTTGCAGCATCGTATGCCTCTGGGTGAACGCCTGTGTTATCAAGGATTTCCTTTGATTCGGGAACACGAAGGAAGCCTGCGCACTGTTGATATGCCTTATCGCCGATTTTTGGAACCTTGAGAAGCTGTGAGCGCTTTGTAAATTCGCCATTCTCCTCACGGTATTTTACAATATTTTTAGCAGATGCAAGGTTAATACCTGAAATGTATGAAAGAAGTGAATAGGATGCTGTGTTTACATCTACACCGATACGGTTAACACAGTCCTCAACTACTCCACCGAGCGCCTCGTCAAGTCTTGCCTGCTTCATATCGTGCTGATACTGGCCTACACCGATAGATTTAGGATCAATCTTAACAAGCTCTGCAAGTGGGTCTTGAAGTCTTCTTGCAATAGAAATTGCAGATCTTTGAGTTACATCGAAGTCAGGGAACTCCTCTGTTCCGAGCTTTGATGCCGAGTAAACGGAAGCGCCCGCCTCGCTTACTACGATATATTTTTTGTCCGGATCGCCCATGCCCTTAAGCACGCCTGCGATAAAGATTTCGCTTTCCTTAGATGCTGTGCCATTACCGATAGCAACGACATCAACACCATACTTTCTGATAAGTCTTTCAACCTTCTTAGTTGAGCCCTCGATATCCTCTCTTGGCTTGGTTGGATAGATAACATCCCAGTCAATGTACTTACCAGTTTTATCTACTACTGCAAGCTTACAGCCCGTTCTATAGCCAGGGTCGTAGCCAAGAACTGTTTTACCTCTTAGAGGCGCTTGCATAAGAAGGTGCTTTAGGTTATCGGAGAAGAGCTTGATTGCGCTTTCACTTGCATCATCAAAGATAGATGCACGAATTTCTCTTTCAACGCTTGGCGCGATAAGTCTATCATAGCTATCAACGATTGCGCTTTGGAGATATTCTCTTGCAGGGCTCTTTACATTTGTAATAATCTCGCCAAAGAGATAGTTGAGAATGATATCGCTATCAACCTGAACATTAACCTTCAAGAATTCTTCCTTTTCGCCACGGTTAATTGCAAGAACACGGTGTCCAGGAATCTTCTTAACGCTTTCATTATAATCGTAATATGCCTCGTAAACGGATTGCTCATCCTTTGCCTTCTTTGAAACGATAGTTCCGTGGTCAAAGGTGAGGGCACGAATCGCCTTTCTATATTCAGCATTATCAGACACATCCTCGGCGATAATGTCCTTTGCACCATTGATTGCATCCTCGGCACTCTTGACATGCATTTTCTTGTCCTCTGCCTCGGTTGTAATATAATCGCCTGCTATGTCCTCGATGCTTCTCTCATAAGAGCTCCTTTGCTCCATAATAAGCTGTGCAAGTGGCTCAAGTCCTCTCTTTCTTGCAAGAGAGCCTCTTGTTTCTCTCTTTGGCTTATAAGGACGATAGATATCCTCTACCTCGGTAAGAATCTTTGCATTAGCAAGAGCCTCCTCAATTTCAGGAGTGAGCTTGCCCTGTGCGTCGATAAGCGCTCTTACCTCCTCCTTTCTCTGCTCAAGAGAACGGAGATATTTGAGTCTTTCGTCAAGGTTACGAAGTATTTCATCATCAAGAGAGCCTGTTACCTCTTTTCTATAACGAGCGATAAATGGGATTGTATTACCGTCATCAATGAGTCCTACAGTTGCCTCTACTTGGCTAATTCTTAGTTTAAATTCTGCTGCGAGTTCGTTTATAATGTTCATCGTTGTTGCATCCTTTTTGTTACAGTATAGTTTTTATATTTTTTAATATTCAATGTAGTCTTTTACAAAATAGCTGTGGGTGTGTGCGTTATTTCCATATTTATCTCTTACGGTTATACGGAAGTAAACATCGCCCTTATCAAGTGGGAATTCTGCGTGAGTTATTTCCTCGCCATTTTCTCCCTCTACTACGCGATATGATCTTGCAAAGCCGTTGAGGAATACAGCCTTTGCAGGAGAGCAATCTACCTTTATTACATTATCCTCTACATAGAGTGCGTGAATAAGTGGTGGATTGTCCTGACCGCTTGTGCAATATATATGTCCCTTTTCCATAGCCTCAAGGACCTTGTCATATTCAAGCGCCTCTGCGCCTATCATTGTCGAGCCACCGAAGGAGTGAGCAAGGCTTCTGCCTCTGTTATGGTTATCGTCGCCCATTGAGCAACAGAGGTTATACATTCCTGACGCAAGCATCTCATCATAGATGTATGGGCAATATTCCTTACCTGTTATACGCTCGGTTGCGTAGTTGAGAATTTCAAGTGACCAAAGTCCCTTCAAATTAAGGTAAAGCTCCTTGTCATTAAGCGACCAAACTGGGTGGTTATATTGAACGAGGAAGCCCGCCTCATTACATCTCCTAATTGTTTCATTGATGTTCTCAATCGTGTATTCACGCTTGTAGCCATCGCCCTTAAAGGTGTCCTTGTATTTATCACTTAGCCAACCAAGAGATTCAAGATTAGCTGCTGGCTGAGTGGTATTATGAGGATCCTTTGAGAAGATGTTCATATGGATTACGCGTCTTCTCTGCCAACCGTTGTTTTCTGCGCCGAGAGGGTCGGGATGATAGGTTGTTTGCGCCTCGTTTGCCGAGTATTCCGAGCTCGTGATAGCAAGGAAATTTTCATCGTTTAGGTCAGAGTGGTCAAGCAAAATTTCGTGGTCGGTATAAGCAACAATTGAATATCCCTTTGCCTTATACGCCTCCTTTACCTCCTCAGGAGTTAGCTGACCGTCGGAAACTGTCGTATGGCAATGGAGGTTCGCCCTATACCAGTTTACATTTTCGGGTAAAAGATATTTTTTCATATTCGCCTCTTATTTTTCAATATAATTCTTTACAAAGTATGTGTGAGTGTGTGCATTGTTGCCATATTCATCACGAAGTGAAACTCTAAAATAAACATCGCTCTCACGAAGTGGGAACTCTGCGTGAGTTATTGTTTCGCCCTCTGGTGCTGTGATATGACGGTCTGCCCTGCCATAACCATTTATGTTGATATTAGTAACAGGTGTACAATCAATCTTAATCATATTGTCTTCAACATAGAGCGCCTTGAACTGAGGTGGATTATCTCTGCCTGATGAGCAGTAAATATTTCCATTTTCCATAGCCTCGATAATCTGCTCGTATTTGAGCTCCTTAGCACCGATAAAGGTAGAGCCACCAAAGGACTCACGGAAGCCTGCGTGGTTATGGTTATCGTCTCCCATTGTGCAAACGAGGCTATACATACCATTTCTTGTCATATCATCGTAAATGTAAGGACAGTATTCGCTACCTGTTTCAAGCTCGGTTGCATAGTTGAGAATTTCAAGACCCCAAAGTCCCTTTAGGTTGATATAATCCTCTCTTTCGTTAAGTGACCAGTATGGATGGTTGAGCTGAACGAGGAAGCCTGCCTCATTACAGCGTCTAATCATTTCATTTATATTATCTGTTGTATACTCTCGAATAAATCCGTCACATTTTGTGTCAGGATAGCGATCTCTCAAAATCCAGTTTTGATTTATGTCAGTTGCTGGCATAAAGGTGTTATGAGGATCCTTTGCAAATATGTTGAGGTGCATACATTTCTTGCGCACCCAAGGGCTTATGCCCGTATCAAAGATTTCTGGGAATCCAGGCTGTGCCTGATTTACTGCGTACTCTGAACTTGTAAGAGCGAGAAAGCCCTCATCGTTTAGGTCGGAGTGGTCAAGCAAAACATCGTGGTCGGTATATGCTACAATAGAATATCCGTGATTTTTGTATGCCTCCTTAACCTGCTCAGGAGTCAAGGCTCCGTCAGAGTGCTTTGTATGGCAGTGAAAATTAGCACGATACCAATTAAGCTCTGGTGAAATTAGATATTTTTTCATTTATTTGTTCTCCTTCAAGAGTAATTTCTCTTCTTCATCGGTAAGATAACGCCATTCTCCACGGTCAAGCGAGGTGTCAAGCGCGACTCCTGCAAAGCTTATTCGTTCAAGATAGGTTATCTTATTATCAACTGCCTCAAGCATACGCTTGATTTGATGATATTTTCCCTCGATTAAGGTAATCTCTCCATCACAGTCGCCCGTCATTGTAATTTCGCAGGGCTTAGTTACATAATCGCCGATATCAACACCGTCCTCGAGTGCCTTTATATCGCTTTCGGCGAGAGGGAGTTTTGATTTGAATTTATACACCTTTTTTGCGTGGTGCTTTGGCGAGAGCAATCTATGTGCGCTCTCTCCATCGTTTGTAAGAATTACAAGTCCGAGCGTGTTCTTGTCAAGACGACCACACGGAAAAAGGTCCTTGCGCCTTTCCTCGTCGTTCAAGAGGTCAAGCACGGTTTTTTCTCTTGCGTCATCAGTTGCACTAACATAGCCCTCGGGCTTATTGAGCATTATGTAGGTGAATTTTTTATAGGTTATTTTTGTCCCACAAAGAGCAATCTCGTCCTTTTCGGGATCAACATGCACATCTGCACGCTTTACAGGCACGCCGTTTACGAGAATTTTGCCCTGTCGAGCAAGCCTTGCGCTCTCGCTTCTTGTAGCCTTGCCCATTTCGGATAAAAGCTTATCTATTCGCAAAACGACACCCCCTACTTTCACAAATTATAGTATAGCACAATTTGGCATAATTGTAAATATTATTTATATATTTTTTATATATATTTCAGTGTAAATGTAGCGCTTTTTTGTACAAAGGCGAAAAATATCGCTTTTTGATAAAAATGTGTTGATTTTATCTTCTAAATAATGTATAATATATTCGAAAAAAATTTATTTTAAGGAGATTTTCATATGATTTATTCACACGAAGTTGAAAGCATGTGCTCCGTTGCTAAGGGACCAAAGCATGGTCCAGCTCCTATTCCTGAAGAAGGTAAGTGGGTACAGGCAAAGGAAATCACAGACATTTCAGGCTACACACACGGTATTGGCTGGTGTGCTCCACAGCAGGGCGCTTGCAAGCTCTCTCTCAATGTTAAGAACGGTATAATCGAGGAGGCTCTTGTTGAGACTATCGGTTGCTCAGGTATGACTCACTCTGCAGCTATGGCAGCAGAAATTCTTCCTGGCAAGACAATTCTTGAGGCTCTTAACACTGACCTCGTTTGCGACGCTATTAACACTGCTATGCGTGAGCTCTTCCTCCAAATCGTTTATGGAAGAACACAGTCTGCATTCTCTGAGGGTGGTCTTGTTATCGGTGCTGGTATGGAGGACCTCGGTAAGGGTGCTCGTTCAATGGTTGGTACTATGTATGGTACTAAGGCTAAGGGCGTTCGTTACCTCGAAATGACAGAGGGCTACTGCACAAGAATGGCTCTTGATAAGGACGATCAGGTTATCGGCTACGAGTTCGTTTCTCTTGGCAAGATGACTGACTTCATTAAGAAGGGCATGGAGCCAAATGAGGCTTATGAAAAATCTAAGGGTACATATGGTAGATTTGCTGAGGCTGATCACTATATCGATCCAAGAAAGCAGTAAGGAGGGCGACTAACATGGCATTGTTTGAAGGATATGAAAGAAGAGTCGAGAAAATCAATGCGGCTCTCAAGGAATATGGAATTAACTCCATCGAGGAGTGCAAGGAAATCACTCTCGCAAAGGGCGTTGACTGCGATAAAATCGTAAGAGAAACACAGCCTATTTGCTTTGAAAACGCTGTTTGGGCTTACACAGTAGGCGCAGCTATCGCTATTAAGAAGGGTTGCAAAAAGGCTGCTGACGCTGCTGCTGCAATCGGTATCGGTCTTCAGGCCTTCTGTATCCCTGGCTCAGTTGCTGAGAACAGAAAGGTTGGTCTTGGACACGGTAACCTCGGCAAGATGCTTCTCTCCGAGGAAACAGAGTGCTTCTGCTTCTTGGCAGGACACGAGTCCTTTGCTGCTGCAGAGGGCGCAATTAAGATTGCTCTTAACGCTAACAAGGTAAGAGTAAAGCCACTTCGCGTTATTTTGAACGGTCTTGGCAAGGACGCTGCTATGATCATTTCAAGAATCAACGGCTTCACATATGTTGAAACCGAGTTTGATCCATATGCAGAAGAGGTTAAGGTTATCTCTGAAAAGGCTTATTCAAATGGTCCTCGCGCTGATGTTAAGTGCTACGGCTCTGACAACGTTCCAGAGGGCGTTGCAATTATGAAGCTCGAGAATGTTGGTGTATCTATCACTGGTAACTCAACTAACCCAACAAGATTCCAGCATCCTGTTGCAGGCACATATAAGAAGTGGTGCTATGAGAATGGCGTTAACTACTTCTCTGTTGCTTCAGGTGGTGGTACAGGTAGAACACTTCACCCAGATAACATGGCTGCAGGTCCTGCTTCCTACGGTATGACTGATACAATGGGTAGAATGCACGGTGACGCTCAGTTCGCTGGCTCCTCATCCGTTCCTGCTCACGTAGAAATGATGGGTCTTATCGGCGCAGGTAACAACCCAATGGTTGGTATGACTGTTGCAGTTGCAGTTGCTATCGAAGAGGCTTGCAAGTAAAAATTTAACAATTTGCAAAACAAGACTTATAAAAATATGCCACGGGCTTTCCGTGGCATATTTGCTAAATAAAGGAATTTAAATATGTTTGATTATACAAGAGGTGTCCTTGCTGACACTGTGGATTCGATTAAGCGTCTTACAAGGGCTATCGATATTATCGCTCAAATTGTTTATATCATTTATCTTATTGTATCTATTGCCACAGGCAAAAGCTTTTTGGCGGCAAACTGTGTTCTCTTGGCAATTTCAATTGCGTACTTTATCTACTTCTTATCAACTATAAAGCGTTGGTACACAAAACAAGAAAAGGCGCGAAGAAAAAAGGTCAAAAACATACTTTGGTATTCAAAAAAGCTTGTACATATTGTAGTTATTGTGTTGGCGATTGTTGACCTTTCTCTTGCAGAGGAAGTTGACAGCTTCTCTATTTTGAGTGTTGTCTTTATGGTTTTGGGCTTCCTTATTCCTTCTCTTTTGAAAATAATCACTAACATAATTGAAAAAAGAATTGACCTCTTTATTGCGGCAATAAAGAGAGACACGCCAAAGCCACTTGTTAAGGTTGTCAAGAAGATGACTCACTCAGATGATGACGACGAGGTTGAGGACGACGATGACCTTCAAGCACAGCTTGACAGAATCTGCATCGAGCAAAAGGAAATGCGCGAAAGAAAAAGAGCGTGGAAGAATTCCATTAGAATGAACAAGGTTACAAAATAAAAAATGCTCTGTTTTTACAGAGCATTTTTAATTATTACAAGGAATAGTTAGGAATGTAAATGTATCCCTTTTTGTCAGCTATCTTCATAAAGATAAGCACGAGAATATCAATTACAGCACCAGAGAGACACATAGCAGGTGCGCCATCTATTTCAGCAATAAGGAATATTATTGTTAGCAAGGACGAGAACACGAGTGATATTATCGAGAATACAATAGCTGTTACTCTTCTCCTCTTTACCTTACCCGAATTCGATGGATCGGCCCTAAGCGCGCCTCTGCCGAATATTGACGGCAAGAACGAAAGTGTAGCACCGATAAAGAGTGCAAGGAAGAATGCGCCCTCCATATACATATTAGAGCTTGCAATAAATGAGAAGATTGTAAGAAGCACCCATTTAATGATTGAGAATGTGATTCTTAGCGCCTTTTTACCTTTTCTTACCTTTGCGAAGGTAAGCTGCTTTGAAACCTCGCTATCATCGCTATATGAATTATAGCTCGATGCATTATAGCTTCCTGTGTTGTTATATGAAGCTTGCTGATTTTTCTTTGCATCATCAGCCTGAGCCTTTATTGCTCTTGACTGATTTTGAACCTTTTCCTCAGTTGCTGCGAGCTTCTTTTGAAGCTCCTCAAGCATCTTGCGCTGTTCCTCAAGGATCTTGTTTTGAGCAGAGCTTTCGCTCTCCTCCTTTGCCTTATTTTCGGCATCCTTGCTCTGAACCTTTTCCTCAGTTTCAGCGAGCTTTCTTTGAAGCTCCTCGAGCATTTGGCGTTGCTCCTCACGAGCCTTGAGCTCAGCCTCCTCCTTAGCCTTGCGTTCTTCCTCACGCTTCGCTCTTTCCTCTGCCTCCTTACGCGCTCTTTCCTTCGCGTTAGCAAACTTGGAAACGAAGTCGGTTATCTTTTGTGATGCGTCAAAGCTATGGAACTCTACGCCCTGAATTTTACCTGGGATTCCAGGGATTCTTTCGATTACATCCTGATCAAATGCGATCATTATACTGTTAGACTGCTTTTCATTATCAGTCATCATTGAGTAGTATCTTGTATACTCGTTTCTAACCCAAGGTGTTCTGAGATACTCCTCGTGGCTACAAACAACAATCATACTCTTTGATGTATGCAAAGCATACAAAATGAGCGCCTCATAGTCCTCGCCTACTCTATCGCCGATTTCTCTTTCGGAATAGAACGGATTAAGACCTGACTTTTTAATGCTATCGTAGAGCTTACCTGCCCAAACGCTATCCTGTGTATAGCCACCGTTACCGTCCGAAACCTTTACGCAGATAAAGGTATCATAGATAAGTCCGGTCTTTTGAAGCTCAACAAATTTTTCTCTTATGTAGTCAATCTCTGATGCACGGGCAGCATATTCCTTCTTCTGCTCTGGTGTTGCAAGCTTAATAGCCTTTGCAAGATGAGGGTCGCTTGAAAATTTCTTCTCGCTAACCTGACAGCAAATAGCCTGCCAACGGTCGTTTACTACATCCTTTATATACTTTACCTTGTTTGCGGCGAGAGCCATACCGAAGTGAGCCTTTGATTCCTTTGGATCAAGCTCAGCAGCCTTTTCGTAAGCATTATACGCTCTTTCAAAGTCGGTGTCGTTAAGTCCCTCATCACCACTACGAAGGTAGTGAATTACCTCGCTTGTTTGCTCTTTTTTAGGCAAAATGTTAGTGTAACCGCAGAATTTACACCTATAAACGCCAGTATTAGCAATTTTCTCGTCAAGTGGGGCAGTACAGCCTGCGCACTGAAGCACAGCTATGTTTTGTTCTGACATTGTCCTGTTCTCCTTAAATTATCATATCATTTCAATTTTATCACGATATATTTAATAAGTCAAGGGGGACTTTATTAATTTGTAATAAAAGTAGCAATTGCGTTTCATCGCTCAATTTCCCTCTTCTCATATTCCAAGAGCTCACGCATTATATTTTCAGGGCGATGAGCATCAATGCTTGAATATTTGCCTCTTTTTCCTATTTCAAGCATTTTGCCAACATGCGTAAAGCCTAAAATTTTTGGAGGTAAATGCGTCACTATATCATCAATATTTCGCACAACCATCATATTTTCCCAGCGATTTGCGAGATTGCGCGATAAATAGCCCCAAATAACTCTTGGCGAGGCAAAAGCATAGCCCTCAATTTTCGAGCGCAAATCAGGGCGATTATACCACACGTACTCGTGGCAAAGGATTGCAACTCCTGCCCCGTGGGAATAGCCAACGACAACTATTTTTTCGATGCTTTCATCTAAAATGGACGCAGATATGTATTTTTCGATTGACTTGAAAACTCTCATAAAGCCTCTATGGCACAGCCACACTCCCCCGTCAAAGTGCGAATATGCCTTGGCTGGAAAGTCGAAATTGTTAAGCCAGTCGGTCTCTCCGTTCGAGCATTCAAGGTAGATATAAAGTGTATTTTCTATTCTTTCAAGGGCGTAATCTGCCGAATTCTCAACCTGCGTGTATGAGATTTCAAGACACCTTCGAAACATTTCGCTCAATTTCATAAAATCACCTCATTTCATAAAATGCGCCTTTTGTTTTTTTGACAATTCTATTGAAATTCAGGGGCTTTTATGCTACAATATATTTAGCACATGTTTTGGAGGATATTATGACTGAAATTATCTTTTCTTTTGATACAGAGGACTTTACCTCATCAAGGGCTGCTGACGGTATTTTGTATGAGGCCAAGCTCTTTCACGAGGAGGGTGTTAAGGGTTGCTTTTGCGTTGTAGGTCTTTTGGCAAAGCACTTAAAGGAATGGGGGCGCACTGATGTTATCGAGGCGCTATCTCATCACGAAATAGGCACTCACACCTATGGTCATACGCTTCATCCAATGATAAACGAATACACCGACATTGATAGCTTTGAGAGCGCACAAGAGGAGCTTATTCGTCAAGAAAGCCTTGGTGTTGAATACATAAAGGACGCGCTTGAAGTTGACAAGGTTTGGGCTGCATGCCCTCCAGGAAACCAAAAATCATATGTTGCAATGTATGGCTATCACAAGATGGGAATTCCGATTTATGCTGACACCTTCTGCGATACTGCCGAGGGCACAGGTGCATACTACTGCAACATTTTCCACGCAAATTACACCTTTGGCATTGAATGGTTTTTGCGCGATGCAACAGAGGACGACATAAAAAAGGCGCTCGACGAGCTTGCAAAGCGTGAGCGCGCTGTAATATATACTCATCCAAATATGATAATCAAGAGCGATTTTTGGGACGCAGTAAACTATCATAAGGAAAATCTTGTCCCCTTTGGCGAGTGGATTGAGCCCGAAGATTTACCCGAGGAAATCACGCAAAGGGTGCTTGATAATATGCGTGTTCTTATTCGCCTTATCAAAAACGACCCGCGCTTTAAGATAACAACATATTCCGAGCTTGCAAAATCGCTCGAAAATGATGGGGAGCGAATCATCAAGAAATCAGATATTCCAGCAATTTACGCTTCTCTTAAGGACTCATTCTTCCCACTTCAAGAGCCTAATTCCTTCTCTCTTTGCGACATTATGCTTGCCTGCAGGGATTTCCTTTTAGGAAAGGACACACACAAGTGCGAGGATGTGTTTGGATTTTTGGCTAAGCCCTATGAGATAAATAAAAAAATAACTGTTTCGGCACAGGACATAATTAATGCGTGCCCACAGATAAAGGACGGATTTTTCTTGCCCGAAAAAATCTTTGTAAATGGCAAGGCTATCGGCCCTGCTGACTGGCTTTTCGGTGCGCTTGAGGTGCTTTTGGGCGCAGAGAGTGTCGATATTTTGCCAAAGGCACAGCTTCCATCTCTTGATTGTATGCCTGAGGTTCGCGATTCTGCCTTCAAGGGTACTTGGCAACACTCTGACACCTTTGAGGACAAATACCTCTCTGACCGTCTGCGCTATCAAAGCTGGACAATGCGCTTCAGAGCCTGCAGTCGAAAGATTCACGCCTAATAGACAAAAACATCTCAATTAAAAAAGCAACTCGAACGAGTTGCTTTTTGTTTTTACTTGCTATAATCACAATTGCAGGTGTAGCTAATATCTGCATTTAGATTTGATATTACCGCGTCAATCTCGAGTATTGCTTTATAACAAACGATATCCGAGTCCTTCATTTTAAATTCAAATCTCATCTCCGAAGATGATATTTTTCCTCTAATCTTTTTCAGCATTGAGGCATAGCTTTCGTAATATGCGCCATACGGATTGCCAACTCTGAAAATGTAAAGCGTCTCTCCGTTTCCTAAATCCTCGATTGTTATGTCCGACACCATCATTGAATCATACAACATAGCATCCTTTAGCGAGCCAATGGACGCCATTTCTTGCAAATCGTCGCTTTCCTCGGTTTTCTTTAGCTCGGACTCCTCGTATGTTTTCTTTTCCCCGTTCTCATAAACTATTTTTGTATCGTTGGTTTTAGTGGTTATCTCGTAGCTAAATTTATCATCGTCTGTATTGTAGGTGATATTAAAGGTTTCGCTTGCAGTTTCTCTTTGTCCTCTATAGCTCATCATTTCCTTTTGCATAAGCTCGAAGCTTCCACTATCCTTATTTTGCTCCCTCTCTAATGCATTACTTGCCTTTTCAAGCACAGTAAGGTCATCCACCTGCTTGAAGCCATCAATATTAAGTGGCTCAAAGCTTGCATTATCAAAATCCGAATAGGTGGTTTTTATTGATACGCTATTTCTGCTTGTTACATCAAATATAAATGTTATGTTAACATTCGTTAAAAGAAGATCCTCGTTAGCTATGAATTCAACCTCTACATCCTCAAAGTCTATATTAGTTGAACCAGAATTGAAGAATTTATAAAACACCTCAACAGCATCATCGGAAAAGTCGGAAATGGTGGTCTTCCATGTTCCATCATCCTGCTCCTCACAGCTCATCTTTTCCGCATCTGCCTTAGTAAATTCCAAAATAGCGATATTATTTACGTTCAAAACCTCTTCCTCAAAGGCCAAATAATCTTCGAGAGATATTTCAGAATATAGCTTTTGCACAAAATCGCCATTGACTGTAGTGCGTCTATACATTTTTCCAAACTGATATCCACTAATTGAAACAATTTTTTGAGTTACAGAAGCGTTCAAATCGGGTATGATTTCGGATTTTTCATAAAAGCGATAATCGTCCGTTCCCACACCCATATAAGTTCCCAAGGTAGTGTCTCTAACGCTCACCCCGTCGATATGCATTTTTGTTTCCGTTTTAACATTATAGGAATCGAGCTTGTTCATATTATCACTCGCCATGCTTATCATTGCAACAGAACGAAGCTTTTCGCCTGGAATTAGCTTGAGCGATTTTGCGCCACAGGAGCAAAGTGCAACAACGACAAACGAAAGAATCAAAGCAAATGTAATTATTTTAAATAATTTTTTCATAAGCACCTCAACAAAATATCTCTATAAATATATTTTATCATTGCTACAAATCGTTGTCAAGGTTAACAATAAAAAAGCAACTCGTTTGAGTTGCTTTTTGTTATTTTGTCGCGGTTTTAAGCTCTTTTTCCTCTTCCCTTTCGGTCTTATCAAAGGTCATTCTACCAAGCTCATTACAACGGTCAAGGAGCCTTTTGGCGATGTCCGCTCTTGTTGCTCCACCCTTTGCAAGCTCAGAGTACTTTATAGGCGCATCGATTACATATTTGAGCTCCTTGCGCTTGAAATATGTAACAAAAATCGGAACATCCATTCCTCTCTTGTAGCACACCTCGGCAAGCATTACAAAGCCTGCGAAAAAGCCCTCAAGCTGTTCGAGATAACCGTTCTTGGAGTCCTCAGGGAACACGACGATGTTATCTCCCTTTTTGAGCGCCTCCATGCTCTCGCGAAGAGTTTTAACAAGCCTTGCATCCTTGTATGTAGAAATGAGATTAAGACCTTTATAGAAAAGATTTGTTATCGGGCTTGCGATAAGGCAGAAAAGCCTTGCAAGATGAATATTCCAGTGCTTTTTCTCATGATAGTAAACTCTTGTCTGATACTTATAGAGCGATACGAGTCCAGAGTTCATCTCGTGTGCGCCCCAAAATCTAATCGGCTTATCACAATAAAGCTCCATAGACATTGGTGCATCTGTGCCCTCGTGGTTGCTTATGATGATAGCGCTATTCGAGAATTTCTCGCCAAGGAAAATAAATTCAGGCTCCTTGTATCTACCAAGCATAAGACGCTTCATAAACTTAAACCAGCCCTTGCGGTCTTGATTGTTTATTATCTGTTTTTTGTTCATTTTTCCTTTCTCCTCTTTTGCTACGCAAAAATCAACAAAATTCGACAATAAAAATTATACAACAAATAAGTTAAAAAATATACAACAAATTATGAACTTTTTGTTAACAAAGTCATCTTTCGTTTATTTATGGAGCATTTTCAGAAACAAAAAAGCACCTCGAATGAGGTGCTTCGTTAAATTGAAATTGCAGAACTAGGATTCTCGCTTTGCGAGGCTTTTGCTCGAGCCTTATGCTAGCGAGCTGACAACGGCTTTCTCGCAAAAGAGCGCACCCAATTTTCGTTTGTAAACAAACGAAAAACTGGGGCGAATTCAGTTTCGATGTCAAAAAAGAAAAACAGACCATCAAGCGATGGTCTGTTTTTCTTTGGCAGCGGAACTAGGATTCGAACCCAGACATACAGAGTCAGAGTCTGCTGTGCTACCTTTACACAATTCCGCTATCACTTGCATTTATTCTCTGACAATATTTTGTAATGCGTGTGTTATTATAGCACAAGAATTTCGCATTGTCAATAATTTATTTGAAAATTTGTAAAATTATTTTTGGTTGACTTTTTAAGGCTCGTATGATAAAATTATGGAGACTAATTCTCAAAAGGAGTATTTATGGAGAAAATCATAAACCTCATAAACGATGCCCTTTATAGCTATGCTCTTATCATTATATTAGTGTTAGGTGGCATGTACTTCACTATTCGCTCCAAGGCAGTTCAGTTTAGAAGCTTGCCTACACAATTCAAGGTTGTAACGGAAAAGCCAAACGATAAAAAGGGAGTTTCATCCTTTAAGGCACTCATGGTTTCAACCGCATCACGCGTTGGAACGGGTAATATTATCGGTGTTTCAACGGCGCTTTGTCTTGGTGGCTTTGGCTCTGTTTTTTGGATGTGGATAATTGCTCTTATCGGCAGTGCTTCTGCTTTTATCGAAAGCACACTCGCGCAAATTTATAAAAGAAAGGGTATCGACGGAAGCTACGGTGGCCCTGCATACTACATAGAAAGCGCACTCAAGTGCCGTCCTCTTGCAATAGTATTCTCTATTCTCTTGATTTTAACCTACGGATTCGGCTTCAATATGCTTGCATCCTACAATCTTCAATCAACATTTTCAACATATAGCTTCTATCACGAAGGCTCAACCCCTTGGATAATCGGTCTTGTGCTTGCGCTTTTGGTTGGCTATTGCCTATTTGGCGGTGGCTCAAGAATCGAGAAGGTTACAAGCGTGCTCGTTCCATTTATGGGCATCGCTTACATTCTTGTAGCTCTTATCATAATTTGCCTAAATATAACCAGTACCCCCTCTATTTTCGGAAAAATTTTTACCGAAGCATTCAATTTTGAGGCTATATTCGGTGGATTTGGTGGCTCTTGCGTTATGTACGGAATTAAAAGAGGACTGTTCAGTAACGAGGCAGGCGTTGGTAGTGCACCTAACGCATCAGCATCAGCTGACATAAGCCATCCCGCAAAGCAAGGACTTGTGCAGGTGCTTTCCGTGTTTATTGACACAATCCTTGTTTGCTCTGCAACTGCATTTATGTGTATGTGCTCAGGAATTGAGCCAAGCGAGAGCATATCGGGTGCACCTTACATTCAACTGGCGCTCAAAGCAACTCTCGGCTCGTTTGGTCCTATCTTCATAACAATAGCTATGATTCTCTTTGCCTTTACCACATTGCTCGGAAACCTTTACTACGTTGACAAGGCGTGGTTTCACATTTTAGGCAAAGAGCCAAGTAAGAAATTTAAGTATGTTTACTATGTTGTAGCATCACTTATCATTCTTCTCGGCGCAGGACTTGATGCAGGCTTGCTTTGGGGCATTGCCGATATCACAATGGGACTTATGGCGCTAATCAATATGCCTGTTATCTTCTATCTTTCAAAATATGCGCTTCGTGCATTGAAGGATTATAATTACAAGAGAAAATCAGGCTTGCCCGACACCTTCAAGGCATCTGACATTGATTTACCTCACGAGGTTGATTATTGGAAATAAAAAAGCCGTTTTTACGGCTTTTTTTATTGACTTTTTTCTTCACTTATACTAAAATAAGGTTAATACCTTTAAGGAGATTCTTATGAAGCAGATTGATTTTTCAAACACAAGAATAAACGGTGGCTTTTGGGCGCAAAAGCAGAGCCTTGTGCGCGAGGTATCATCGCACGCAATCTACAAAAGATTCAAGGAAACAGGTCGCTTTGATGCGTTTAAATTCGACAAATCGGTAAATCCCCACTTCTTTTGGGACAGCGATGTTGCAAAATGGATTGAGGGTGTAGCATATCTTGCAAGTGAGAAACGAGAGCCAGAGCTTGAGGCAATTGTTGACGAGCTCGTTTCAGAAATTGCAAAAAATCGCGATGAGTGTGGCTACTTTAACATATTCCACCAAATTATAGAGCCTGAAAATCGCTTTAAAATTCGTGACCACCACGAGCTTTATTGTGCAGGACATTTAATGGAGGCAGGTGTTGCGTATTATGAGGCAACGGGCAAGCGCGAGCTTCTTGACCTTATGTGCGACTATGCCGACTATATTGAAAGGCGCTTTTTAATCGACAAGGACACCGACTTTGTAACTCCTGGACACGAGGAAATTGAGCTTGCGCTTGTGCGCCTTTATGATTGCACGGGCGAAAAGCGCTACCTTGACCTTGCAAAATTCTTCGTTGATGAGCGTGGTGCAAGCGATGAGCAGGGCTATGACTGGGCAAACAACATTTACAATCAATCACACAAGCCAGCAAGAGAGCAATTTACTGCCGAGGGACACGCTGTAAGAGCTGTTTACCTCTACTGTGCTATGGCAGATATTGCAAGAAAATTCGGTGATGTATCGCTAAAAGAGGCTTGTGAGAGGATATTCGAGGATATCTCCGAGCGCAAAATGTACATAACTGGTGGCATCGGCTCATCTCATCTCGGAGAGGCGTTCACCGCTCCATACGACCTACCTAACCTTATTTCATACACGGAGAGCTGTGCGGCGCTCGGCCTTGCGCTCTTTGCACATAGAATGCTTCTTATAGACAACGATTCACGCTATGCAGATGTTGTTGAAAGAGCGATTTACAATGGATTCTTGTCCTCAATCTCTCTTGACGGTACAGCCTTCTTCTATACAAATCCACTTGAAATTATGCCCGATTTGCATACAAGGGATGCAAGCACAACGGACAACTCTATGTGGCTTCCTATAATGCAAAGAAAAGAGGTATTTGACTGCTCTTGCTGTCCACCTAACATCTTGAGATTTATCGCATCAATTGCCAATTTTCTCTACACCTGTGACGATAATGCCATTTATGTTCATCAATTTATGCAGAGTGAAAGCACAATAAATGTCGGTAGCAGAGCTGTTAAAATCTCTCAAAAAACCGATTACCCATACAACGGTAAAATCGAGCTTTGTACCGATAGTGATGTGCGTCTTGCAATAAGAATCCCTGAGTGGTGCAACACCTATAAGGGCGAAACCGTAAAGGGCTACGCATTTTTCGATGCCAAGGCAAATGAGCCTATTACAATTGATTTTGAAATGAAGCCATTTTTTGTTGGTGCAAATCCAAGGGTTGCCTTTGACTGTGGCAAATATGCAGTACAAAAAGGGCCTATCGTTTACTGTATGGAGAGCCACGACAATGGTAAAATGCTTCGTGACCTTTATCTTGATTCAAGCGCCGACTTCTCTGCCTCGTGGAACGATGCGCTCGGTGTACCTACGCTTACAATTGATGCATACAGGCGCAAGGATACCGACAAGCTCTATTATCGAAAGGGCGATGACACAACCGACCTTTACAAAACCTCGGCAACGCTTATTCCGTATTTTGCCTTTGCAAACAGAGGCGAAGCTGAGATGCAGGTTTGGCATTTTGTTAAATAAAAAGAAGCAGACTGAGTCTGCTTCTTTTTATTTTATCGTTCCATTTTCATCGCTAAAGAGTGGGAGCTCCTCGAGATAAACAATATCAGGACGGGCAATTGCATCGCCCTCTGCGAGGATTGCCATCTTACCAACGACCTCTCCGCCTGCCTGTCTTACAAGCTCCTCAATTGCGTGGAGTGACTCACCTGTTGAGATTACATCATCAACGATAAGAATTCTCTTGCCATTCATGAGCTTTGCATCAGCACCGTCAAGGAAAAGCTTCTGCTCCTTAGCTGTTGTGATTGAGCGAACCGATACAGAAAGAATATCGGTCATATAAAGCTTTGGACCCTTTCTTGCGAGCATATATTTCTGATTATTTTGAAGTCTTGCCATCTCGTGTACGAGAGGAATTCCCTTTGCTTCAGCTGTAATCAAATAATCGTACTCTGGAGCCTTTTCCAAAAGTGCCTTTGCACAAGCAGTTGTAAGCTCAGGATCGCCAAAGATTACAAAGCCTGCTATGTAAAGCTCGTCATTTACTTTACAAATAGGAAGCGCACGGTCAAGACCTGCTATTTTCATATTATGATAATTCATAGCTATACCTCTTTTATTTAAATTTACACTTATATTTTATCATTTTTTACAAAATATGTCAATAGAATAGCCGAGGATTTTCCTCGGCTATCTTATTACTTCTTTTCGATTTTGGTCTTTCCGCCCATATATGGCTGAAGAGCTACTGGAATATTGATGCTTCCGTCTGCATTCATATTGTTTTCAAGGAATGCAATAAGCATACGAGGTGGAGCAACAACCGTATTATTAAGAGTGTGTGCAAAATACTTTCCGTCCTTTGCGTTTACTCTTATCTTAAGTCTGCGCGCCTGTGCGTCGCCAAGGTTAGAGCAAGAGCCAACCTCGAAGTACTTCTGCTGTCTTGGTGACCAAGCCTCAACATCTATACTCTTTACCTTGAGGTCTGCAAGGTCGCCTGAGCAACACTCGAGAGTTCTTACAGGAATATCCATTGTTCTGAAAAGATCAACGGTGTTCTGCCAAAGCTTGTCAAACCACATTGGGCTCTCCTCTGGCTTACAAACAACGATCATTTCCTGCTTCTCGAACTGGTGAATTCTATAAACTCCACGCTCCTCGATACCGTGTGCGCCCTTTTCCTTACGGAAGCAAGGTGAATATGAGGTGAGAGTTTGTGGGAGCTTCTCCTCTGGGAGAATGGTGTCGATAAATTTACCGATCATAGAGTGCTCACTTGTACCGATAAGGTAAAGGTCCTCGCCCTCTATTTTATACATCATCGCTTCCATTTCAGCAAAGGACATAACGCCTGTTACAACCTCGCTTCTAATCATAAATGGTGGAATGCAATAGGTAAATCCACGCTCAATCATAAAGTCGCGTGCATATGAGATGATAGCAGAATGAAGTCTTGCAATATCGCCCATAAGATAGTAGAAGCCGTTACCAGCAACCTTTCTTGCGCTATCGAGGTCGATACCATCAAGCGCCTCCATAATCTCGGTGTGGTAAGGGATTGGGAAATCAGGAGTTACAGGCTCGCCATACCTTTGAACCTCTACATTCTCGCTGTCGTCGCGTCCGATAGGAACACTTGGGTCGATAATGTTAGGAATAGTCATCATAATCTTTTTGATTTTTGCCTCGTATTCCTCTTCAAGTCTTTCAAGCTCTGCAAGACGGTTAGCTGCAGCTGTAACCTGTGCCTTTACCTCATTTGCCTCATCACGCTTGCCCTGTGCCATAAGCGCGCCGATTTGCTTTGAAAGCTTGTTTCTATCGCCACGAAGTCTATCAGCCTCGCCCTTGAAGTCACGATACTGCTTATCAAGCTCGATTACCTCGTCAACCAAGGGAAGCTTGTGATCCTGAAACTTGTTTTTGATGTTCTGCTTTACAACATCAGGATTCTCTCTTAAAAATTTTAAATCAATCATATTAACCTCCAAAATGGATAATTTTACAAAATAAAAAATGCGCCCTTGAAAATTAAGGGTGCAAATGCACGGTACCACCTTATGTTTAACTCACGACCGATAACGAGGTCAGGCGTCATATTCATCATATGATGCTCGGGAATGGAACACTGTGGGAATGTCGACACCTTTCAGCTAGGAGCATCGATCTCTTGTTCATACCACTATACAGCTATTTTTCCGTCTTCGCATTTTACGCTTCGATTTTAACACACTTTTTTGTGCTTGTCAAGTAATAATCTCATTTTTATTTCATATAATGTAACGAGATTAAATTTTGAAGGAGATATCTATGAATAATTTAGAAGCCAAAAAGGCGATGCTTGGTGTAATTTCCTGTGATAGCGTGATAACACACGATGTAAGTGAGGAGTTTTCCTTGCCAGATTATGTAAACGAGGTAAGGCGAGTTCTCGTTACAAGGGCGCAGGTTTTGCCAGAGAGCAAGTACTTATCAGACACACAGAATGGGACAAAGATTGATTTTGGGGGCACGGTTACATATTCCGTAATTTACACCGATGATGAGGGCAAGCTATGCTCTACTCCTCTATCAAGCACCTATGAGGCATCGAGTGTGCTTAAGTGTCAGGGTGGCACGGTTTTAGTTGACACAGTAGCTGACAATGTAACAACGAGAGTAAGCGCACCAAGAAAGCTGACGGTAAAGACTCGCTTAAAGAGTAGAATTCTCGCCATTGAGGAAAACGAGTACATCGAGAAAATCGAGGGCAAATCAAGTGCAGATGAGCTTTTTATTGAAAGACTTACCAAGAATGTAAGCTCGCTTTCCGTGCGCTCAGGCTCACTTCAAGGTATAAAAATGAGCGAAAAGCTCGACACAGGGTCGAAAAAATCGCTCCGTCCTGTCCTTTGTGATGCGATTTCCTATCTTGATGAGGTTAAGGCGACAAATGGTGGCGTCAGCTGTCGTGGCTCTGCGATTGTGAAGTGCGTTTGCGAAAGCGAGGGAGAGCTAATTTCGCTTTCAAGGTCGATTCCTATTTATGAGGAGATAGCACTCGAGGGTGCGCTTCCTACCGATATGGCAAGTGCCGATATAAGATGCGTAAGCCTTGCGATTTCGAGCGAGGAAACCGATGATGCGTGCGAGCTTTTCTTTGATTTGGGGTGCGAGATTGATGCGTTGGCGTTCAGAAGCGTTGAAAACACCTTGAGCGTTGACTGCTACTCTACTAAAAATGATATGGATACCACATATAAGTCAATTGATATATACAATGCAATAAGGTGTCAAAATGGTGCTATGTCCTTAAATGACAGCATCAAGCGCAAAAGCAAGGACATTGTTGAAATAATCGACACATTGCTCGATGCAACCTGTGAAAAATGTGAGGTCAAGGGAAATCGTGCGATAATATACGGTCGCCTTTGTGCGAGTGTTTTGGGCAAGGGCGAGGCAAAGGAAAACGGAGATTTTGAGTATTTTTGCGAAAATCACGAGCTTCCCTTTAAGTATGAGCTTCCTCTTGATTGTGAGTGTGCAAGCCCTATCTTCCGTTGCCATATCGACTCTTCTCTTGTTAGCGCAAGATATGCAGATGATAAGCTACATATTGTGGCAGAGCTTTATCCCTGTGTCGAGATTTTTGACAAATCAAGCGAGGGCGTGCTCGATACAGCCTCGATTAAGCGAGAGACTGAATATAGCGAGTGTGCATCGTGCGTAAGAGTCTATTTTCCAAGCGAAAGCGACACTCTTTGGAGCGTGGCAAAGAAATATCACATATCAAGAGACAAAATCGCGTCGCAAAACTCCCTTGATAACGGTAGCCTTGACGGAATAAAAAGCTTGCTAATATAACAAAAAACGGACACAGTGTGTCCGTTTTTGTTGTTTAGCTTGCCGAAACTGTAAACTTGATGCTTCCAGGTTTCGAGCCACTTCCCTCTGAGATATAAACCATGAGGTAGTATGACTTTCCTGCCTCAAGGCTCTTGCTAATCGAGAAGCTAACGACAAAGAAATCTTTGTTATTGCCAAAATATTGGATGTACCAATAGAAAAACTATTTGAAAACGAATAATAAAAATCCCCCGATTTGGGGGATTTTATTATTTATAGCCATTCAATGCCTTTTTGACATATTTGCCGGTATATGAGGTTGGGTGCTTTGCAAGCTGTTCAGGTGTGCCTGTTGCGACAACTGTTCCTCCTGCGTCGCCTCCCTCAGGGCCGAGGTCGATTATATAATCGGCTGTTTTGATAACATCGAGGTTGTGCTCGATTACCATTACGGTATTTCCTGCGTCAACGAGTCTTTGTAGAACACCGATAAGCTTATTTACATCCTCGGAGTGGAGTCCTGTTGTAGGCTCATCAAGAATGTAGATTGTCTTACCTGTGGAGCGCTTTGCAAGCTCGGTTGCAAGCTTAACTCTTTGCGCCTCTCCACCTGACAGGGTAGTTGAGGATTGACCTATCTTTACATAGCCAAGACCTACATCGCACATTGTTTGTAGCTTTCTTGATATGGCTGGAATATCGGCAAAGAAGGCTGCGCCCTCCTCAGATGTCATATCAAGCACATCCGAGATATTCTTGCCCTTGAATTTAACCTCCAAGGTATCCTTATTATAGCGCTTGCCCTTACAAACATCACATTTTACATAGACATCGGGCAAGAAGTGCATTTCTATCTTCTTAACGCCATCGCCCTCACAGCTCTCGCATCGTCCTCCCTTTACATTAAAGGAGAAGCGACCTGGTCCGTATGAGCGCATTTTCGCGTCTGGTGTTTTGGCAAACAAATCTCTGATTTCATTGAAAAGCCCCGTATATGTGGCTGGATTTGACCTTGGTGTGCGTCCGATTGGCGACTGGTCAATTGCGATAACCTTATCAAGCGCCTCATAGCCTGTAATCTCATCACATTTACCTGGGAAGGTTATTGCGCGATTGAGCTTTCTTGCAAGAGTTTGCAAGAGAATTTTGTTTACAAGTGAGCTTTTTCCAGAGCCCGAAACGCCCGTTACAGCGACAAAGCAACCGAGAGGAATATCAACATCAATGTTTTTGAGGTTGTTCTCTCTTGCGCCCTTTATCTTCAAGAAATTGCCGTTGCCAGCTCTTCTTGAGGTAGGAATAGGAATGCTTCTTCTGCCTGAAAGGTACGCACCTGTGATTGAATTTTCGTTTTTCATTACCTCATCAGGAGTTCCACAGGCAACAACCTCGCCACCGTGAACGCCAGCGCCTGGTCCTATGTCGATAATATAGTCGGACTCGAGCATAGTTTCCTCGTCGTGCTCTACAACAATAACGCTGTTTCCAACATCACGAAGGTCCTTTAAGGTCTTTATAAGCTTACTATTATCTCTTTGGTGCAAGCCTATGCTTGGCTCGTCAAGAATATACAAAACTCCGACAAGTGATGAGCCGATTTGAGTTGCAAGACGGATTCTCTGCGCCTCGCCACCTGACAGCGTTGAGGCTCTTCTTGCAAGAGTTAGGTATTCAAGTCCTACGCTCTTCAAGAATCCAAGGCGAGCGCGAATTTCCTTCAAAATTTCCTTTGCAATCTCTGCCTCGCTTGGCGAAAATTCAAGGCTATTAATAAAATCAAGCTCCTGTGTTATGCTCATTCGGCAAAACTCGTCTATGTTTTTGCCATTTACAGTAACTGCGCGCGAGAATTTATTGAGCCTTTGTCCATTACATTCAGGGCAAGGTGTTTCCTCAATAAACTGGTCGTAATACTCATCGCCCATCATCTGCATTCTCTGCTGAATGGTCTTTATAACGCCCTCAAATTTTGTGGTTTGGCGTCTTTTTTGCTTAGCGAAGTATCTGTCAATTGTGTAATACTCATCGCCTGTGCCATAAAGGATTATATCAAGCTGTTCCTTTGAAAAATCCTTGAGGGGTGTGTCAATAGAAAGTCCCATTCTCTCGCAAACTGCCTTAAAAAGTGGGCCTGTCCACGATTGCTCATCAATGCTCTTGAAGCCATTTACCTGTATTGCGCCCTCAGAGAGCGAAAGCGACTTATCTGGAATTATTTTTTCAGGGGAGATATTTCTCATTTCGCCTATACCAAGGCAATGAGGGCAAGCACCGAATGGGTTGTTAAAGGAGAATGAGCGTGGCTCAATTTCGCCAAAGCTTATGCCGTGCTCCTCGCAGGCGTAGTTGGTCGAAAACTTATACTCTATGCCCTCTTTTTCCTTTGGAACGGTGGCGATTACCACATTTCCGTCTGCGATTTTAAGCGCTGTTTCAACGGAGTCTGCAAGACGGGAGCGAATTCCGTCCTTTATCACAAGACGGTCAACGATTATGTCAATATTGTGCTTTTTAGTAAGCTCAAGCTCGATTTCCTCGGCAAGCTCATAAACAGCACCATCAATTCTAACTCTTGCATAGCCATTCTTTTGTGCGTCGGCAAGCACCTTCTCGTGTCTGCCCTTTTTGCCACGCACAACAGGGGCAAGCACCATAAATCTCTCACCCTGTGGTAAAGAAAGGATTTTATCTATTATTTGGTCAACGCTCTGTTGCTTTATTTCCTTGCCGCACTCAGGACAATGAACTGTACCAAGGCGCGCGTAAAGAAGTCTCAAATAGTCGTAAATCTCGGTTACCGTTCCAACGGTTGAGCGAGGGTTCTTTGAGGTTGTCTTTTGGTCAATTGATATAGCAGGTGACAAGCCCTCGATAGAATCGACATCGGGCTTATCAAGCTGTCCTAAGAACTGACGCGCATAGGACGATAGCGACTCGACAAAGCGCCTATGTCCCTCGGCATATATTGTATCAAACGCAAGAGATGATTTTCCCGAGCCCGAAAGTCCCGTTAGAACAACGAGCTTGTCGCGTGGGATTGTGAGGTCAATGTTTTTAAGATTATGAACTCTTGCGCCCTTAATTTCAATTTCGTTAATCATTTTTACCTTTTTCCTGCTTCGTTATTTGAAGCTCTCTTATTTTATCGCGCAAGTATGCAGCCTTTTCAAATTCAAGCTTACGCGATGCCTCGCGCATTTGTGAGGTAAGCTGTTCTATCAGCCTTGCTCTTTCGCTTGCGCTCATCTTCTTTGTTTTCTTTGATTCCTCGGTCTTCTTACCAAGGTCGATCACATCGTAAACATCCTTGACAATTGTCTTTGGAATTATTCCGTGCGCCTTGTTATACTCGGTTTGCACCTTGCGACGACGGTTGGTTTCGTCAATTGCGCTCTTCATCGAGCGAGTAATGGTGTCGGCATACATAATAACCTTACCATTTGCGTTTCTCGCTGCGCGTCCAACCGTCTGAATAAGTGAGGTTTCTGAGCGAAGCAATCCCTCCTTATCAGCATCAAGAATAGCGACAAGCGATACCTCAGGAATATCAAGTCCCTCACGCAAGAGGTTAATTCCCACAAGAACATCGAACTCGCCAAGGCGAAGCGCACGAATAATTTCCATACGCTCAATCGTTTCGACATTGTGGTGAATATACTTAACCTTAATGTTATTTGAGGCAAGGTATTCTGTTAGGTCCTCTGCCATTTTAGTTGTCAGCGTGGTTACAAGCACTCTTTCGCCCCTTTCGGCACGAATTCTAATCTCACCCATAACATCGTCAACCTGCGCCTCTATCGGTCTTACCTCAATTTCAGGGTCAACAAGTCCTGTTGGACGGATTAGCTGTTCAGCTACAACCGTTGAATTTTGCTTTTCGAAATCGGCAGGAGTTGCTGACACGAAAACGGTTTGATTAAGCTTTGACAAAAATTCGTTGTAGTAAAGAGGTCTATTGTCGTATGCAGATGGCAATCTAAATCCAAACTCGACAAGATTTTTCTTTCTTGCGAGGTCGCCACCGCTCATTCCCCTTACCTGTGGAAGCATTACATGGCTTTCATCAACGAACATTATAAAATCCTCGGGGAAGTAGTCAAGAAGCGTGTGTGGAGTTGAGCCTGGCTCTCTACCTGCCAAGACTCTTGAATAGTTTTCAACGCCTGAGCAAAAGCCGATTTCACGAAGCATTTCGAGGTCGTATCTTGTTCTTTCCTCGATTCTCTGCGCCTCAAGAAGCTTGTTCTCGCTCTTGAAAAACGCAACACGCTCCACCATTTCCTCTTCTATTTCCTTGAGGGCGCGTTCCCTTTTTGCATCACTTACAACATAGTGATTTGCAGGGAAAATCGAGCAGAAGGTAAGATGACGAATAACCTCGCCCGTTACTATGTTAATCTCGCTAATTCTCTCAATTTCCTCGCCAAAGAATTCAATTCTTATCGCCTTATCCGAGGACGATGCAGGCAGAATTTCAACCACATCCCCACGAATTCTGAACTTATCTCTTACAAAATTGATATCGTTTCTCTCGTAATTCATGCCAACAAGGCGACGCACGAGAGTATCTCTGTCCATTTCCATTCCCTCACGGACATCGATTACCATATTATGATACTCCTCAGGGTCTCCAAGAGAGTAAATACACGACACAGATGCGACAATAATTACATCTCTGCGCTCAAAAAGGGCGCTTGTCGCGCTATGGCGAAGCTTATCAATCTCGTCATTTACCATTGCGTCCTTTTCGATATAAATATCCTTGCCAGGAATATACGCCTCTGGCTGATAATAATCATAGTAGGACACAAAATACTCAACTGCATTTTCGGGGAAAAGCGCACGCATCTCCGTACAAACCTGTGCTGCGAGCGTCTTATTTGGCTCTAAAATCAAGGTTGGACGGTTGAGGTTGGCAATTATATTTGCCATTGTGAAGGTCTTTCCGCTTCCTGTAACACCGAGAAGCGTTTGCATCTTATTTCCGTTTTTGATAGCATTAGTGAGCGTTTCTATTGCCTGTGGCTGGTCGCCAGTTGGCTTATAATCGCTTACAAGCTTAAACTTATTTTGCTCCACGGTATTATCCCCTTTCAATATTATTCACTCTATTTTATCATATTTTGTATTGTTTGTAAATAAGATATTCTCATTTTGAAAACAAAAAATACAACTCGTGTGAGTTGTATTTTTGTTTATTTTATCTCGTGAGGAAGCGAGTCCTGTCCTGCCTTGTGAATTACAACGGAATTCTTCTCTCCTATAACCTCGCTCAAAGCATCGATTACCATATTTAGCTTGAGGGATGTGTCTTTAAAATCAACATTTGTGAATTCAAGCTTGAAGTATTCGTAATGGTATTTTGAAGCCTTATCTACAATAGTTGGGGAATAGGTATTTCCCTTTTCGTCTGTCAAGGTGTAATAAATCAAATCCTCATCAAATGTAGGATAATTTTCCTTGATATCGTCCATATGCTTTTCGTTGTATCTTACTGTGATTTGAAGATAGCCCGATTTTTCAATATAGTAGAGGGAGTATGAATAAAGTCCACCGTTTTCAGAAAATCCGTTGCTCTCTCCTGGGACATGAGTGCGCACATCGCTTGATATCTCATATGCCTGATTAAAGGCGTCCGTTTTTTGTAGCGCCTCAAGCTCCTTATGCTCCTGCTTTATCATATTGACAGCAAGAAGCGCAAGGACGGAAAGTATTGAAACGACCAAGACTATTTTAAGTATTTTTCCAAGCTTTGCCATTTATTTCTCCTTGTTTTTTCGTCTGTTCGAGTTATATTCTACCATAGTTTTTAAGTATGTGCAAGTTTTTTTGAAAAAATACTTGACAAAGGTATCATTTTTCTATATAATAATAAACTGTAAATTGCGCGCGGAGGAGTTTTTTATGATTCTTGACCTAAAGCCCCTATTAAGCGGTAAGCTTTCTAAGCTTGATTTCTCTTATGAGATTGGTTTTGATAACGAGGAATCTCCTATTATTCCGCCGGATGATGTTTCGTTCACACCGCCTGTTATAGTTAAGGGCTATATCACGGATAATGCCGGATATATGACTCTTTCAGCTACTGCTGAGCTTTCCTATAACACGCATTGTGCAAGATGTCTTAAGGACTTATCTGGCAAATTCGTCCTTAATTTCAATCGCACCGTCGCTACATCAGGTACTCTTCAAAACGAGCAAAATGACGATTTCGTTATTGTTAAAAACGGTATGCTGGACATCGACCGTGAGCTTGTGGAGGATTTGCTACTTGAGTTTCCGTCAAGGTTTCTGTGTAAAGAGGAATGCGCAGGACTTTGTCCAAAATGCTTTAAAAACCTAAATTTTGGTCCTTGCGATTGCCCGAAGAAAAAAGAAATTGATCCAAGACTCGCAATTTTGCAAAAACTACTTGAAAACGATTAAAGATTGTGTTATAATACCAAGGATAAAAAAAGATAAGCTCAAAAAGGAGGTTACTTACAATGGCAGTACCTAAGAGAAAACAGTCTCATTCAAGAACTAATCTCAGAAGATCCAACAATAGCAAGATGACAGCACCTACAATGGTTAAGTGCTCAAGATGTGGCGAATACAACCTCGCTCACCGTGTTTGCTCTGCTTGTGGCTTCTATGGAAACAAGGAAATCATCAAGAAGACTGAGGCGTAAGCTAAGACACTCAAGACCACAAGGCAATTGTGGTCTTATTGTTTTTTAAGGAAGGATTAATAATGAAATATTCTCCAAAAAAATTTGACACGGCGATAAGGGCCATTTACTCTATCGCTCTTATTTCCTCGTTCGTTATTATGATGATACCTGCCAAGGGGGCGCTGTCAAGCGTGCTATCATCTGTTGCACTTTTGTTGCTCGGCGTTTCACTTATGCTTTTCATAAAATACGATGCGACAAAATATGAGTACATTTTGCTTGAACGAAATGGCACCTTCGATTTTTATGTAAACAAGATTAACGGCAGGCGCGGGGCTTATGTTTGCTATTTTCCCATTAGTGACTGTGTAGCGCACGGAGAGTTTGGGGATACAACTCGCACCGAGCTTAATGCAAAATATAACAGCTGTTCATTTTCCAAATATGTGCAGAACTTTTTGAGTGGCAAAAGATATTTTGCGCTCTTTGCGCACGAGGGCAAGCATCAATGCATTGTCTTTGAGCCAAATGATGAAATCATCAGAATTTTCAACGAATTCGCAGGAAAACGAGTAATTGATGGCGAAATCACTGTAGAAAATGTAGAAAACGAGCAAAAAGAGGCTTAATTTAGCCTCTTTTTGTTTTGTTTATTATATGAACATATGTTAATATATTCATATAATGATTGCAAGTAAAAGAAAAAAGACTCTTTTCAGAATCTTTTTTCAGTTGCTTCTCCGAAGCGTGATTTTATAAATTTAAGTGCCTCGGTAAATATTATTCTATCATTTTCAAAGGTTTTTTCAGGGAATTCATCCTCGAAGAACCATTTAAATGCAGCTATTTCCTGAGGCTGTGGCTCTACATACGCCCTCGTTGTAAGGGACGCAAAGTAAACCACCTTTTTTTCTATGTTCTTTTTCTTTCCTATAAGGTATACCGATTCCATACGGAAGCCGTTTTCGATTTTTACATCGATTCCGGTTTCCTCCTTTACCTCACGGATTGCCGTTTGGTATTCGTTCTCGCCCTCCTCGACATGTCCCTTTGGGAAGGACCAAAAATCAGCATATCTATTTTTGATGAGAAGCACAGCGTATTTGCCACGCGTCTTACGGAAGATCACTGCACCACAGGATTTCTCGTACCTCACCCTATCATCTCCTTTAATTTGAATTTAAAGGACAGCTTTAAAAAATTGTACTGTTCTTTCGTTTTTCGGATTGTCAAAAACCTCGCTGGGAGTACCTTCCTCAGCGATCACTCCACCGTCCATAAATAAAACTCTTGTTCCAACCTCTCTTGCAAAGCCCATTTCGTGAGTAACAATAACCATTGTCATTCCCTCGTCAGCAAGCTCCTTAATGAGGTCAAGAACCTCGCCTACCATTTCAGGGTCAAGCGCACTTGTAGGCTCGTCAAAGAGCATTACCTTTGGATTCATAGCAAGAGCCCTTACAATAGCGATTCTTTGCTTTTGTCCACCTGACAAGGTAGAAGGATAAACATCAGCCTTTTCCTCAAGGCCGATACGACAAAGAAGCTCGTGAGCCTTGTCGGTTGCATCCTTTATTATTTGAGCCTTCGTTTTTTCTATTTCCAAAAGTGGCTTTTTATTTTTTCTGAAAAGATTTCCTGCCTTTGTAAAGAAATTCCTTGTCTTCTTAGAGCGAAGCTCGGAAAGTCCTATATGAACAGGGGCAAGAGTTATGTTTTGAATAACTGTTTTATTATTAAAAAGGTTGAATTGCTGGAACACCATTCCGATTTTACGGCGATGCTTGTTTATATCAACCTTGAAGTCTGCAAGGTCCTCTCCGTCAAAAAAGATAGAGCCTCCACTTGCGTCCTCCATACAGTTAAGACATCTCAAAAAAGTCGATTTTCCTGAGCCTGATGGGCCAAGAACAACAACCTTTTCCTTCTCGTAAATACAGGTATTTATGTCCTTCAATACTTCGTTATCGCCGAACTTCTTATTAAGATGCTCGACTTTAATCAATACTTCTGCCATAAGCTACCTCCTTACGATGATTTCTTGGATTTCTTCTCAGCGCCATATTTACGGTCGCTCTTATTGAGAAAGACTTCCATAATTTTAATAAGTGCTGTTATGAACAAGATTATAGCAATATAGATTATCGCCATAAACAAATATCCCGCCTCATATGTATAGCCTGGAAGCGCAATCGCTTTAACTGCGGTGTAAAGGTCATATATAGCTATGAAGCTGAGCACTGAGGTTTCCTTAATAAGCGTTATAAATTCGTTTCCAAGTGTAGGGAGAATGTTCTTTATAGCCTGTGGAATAACAATTTTAAGCATTGTTACAGAATATCCAAGACCAAGTGCACGACCTGCCTCCATCTGACCTGCGTCAACAGAATTAAGTCCGCCACGCATAATCTCAGAAACATAAGCTCCACTATTCATACCAAAAACTGCAATACCGACGCTAACTGCCTCTACGCCCTGCACACCAAGAAGTGGCAAAAGCAAATAATAGGCGACAAGAAGCTGTACCACCATAGGCGTACCACGGAAAATCGCAACATATACGGTGCAAATCTTATCAAGCACTCTCATAGAGCGTCTATATTTAGGTGCAACCTTTATTATCGCAATCAGTGTACCGATAATGATACCTATAACAAGACCGAGCACAGCGATTTTTATAGTATTCCAAAGTCCTGTAAAAAAGAGCTTTAGGAAGTATTCGCCAGACAAGGTCTCAAAAAATGTCTTTATTTGACTGAAGCTCAGCATATTAAATCCTCGTTACACAAATCTCCCCCCACGCTTTCGTGTGGGGGAAGTGTAAATAATTATTTACCGTTTACTACTCTAACGATAGCTGTTCCAGGAGCCTCATCAACTACTACTGCGTAAAGGTTTCCGTTTACAAGATCCTTTACTGCGTCAAGAGCAGTTGCGTAGCCCTTGCCCTCGAGGTTAGCGAAGCCATTATAGCCCCAGTCCTCGTTACCTACAACATACATACCGCCTGTTGTGCCTGTCTGGAAGCCAACCTTTGTGCCAGCTGTAAGAGCTGTGATTACAGCCTCAACCTCAGCAGCGCTTGTGCAAGCGTCAAATGCTGTGTTATCTGCTGCAACAATAATCTTCTGTGATGCGTTGTAGTAGGTATTTGAGAAGTCATAGCTTGCCTCACGGTCAGCGCTTACAGTAATACCAGCCATACCTGCATCAGCATAGCCTGCGTTTACCTCTGTGAAGATTGTGTCGAACTCAGGAAGGTTCTTAACAACAAGCTCGAGGTTTCTCGAAGCTGCATAAGCAGCAGCGATTTCAATGTCAAGACCATAGATCTTTCCGTCAGAGCCGAGATACTCAAATGGCTCGAATGGGCAGTTAGTAACTACTACAAACTTGTTATCTGTGTTAGAAATGTTGCCAGACGCAACTGTGTAGCCAACCTTTTCGCCCTCGCCCTTGAAGTACTTATCAACGAGCTTCTGGAATTCGCCGTTTCCTTTGATTTCAGCAAGGAATGCGTCCATATCCTGCTTAAGTGCAGTGTTGCCTTCCTTAACTACGAATGCATACTCTTCCTGTGTAAGCTGAACATCGATAATCTTTACCTTTGGTTCATCATCGCCATTACATGCAACGAATGCAAAGCAACAAACGAGCATTACAAGTGCAAGAGCAAGTGAAATAATTTTTTTCATCTTAAAATCCTCCATAATTTATTTTGGCGCATAGCCAAGTCTTTAAGATGTAAACATTATACAACTTTGAAATTAAGATGTCAATACCTTTATTATAAAATGCGCCTAATTTATGCATCGTTTTTGTGAATAAAATTAAATTTTTGTGAATATATTCATTTTTTGATGAATAAAAACGCCCGTTTGGGCGTTTTTTGTTATTTTTCTTCGTTAAATTCTGCTCTAAAAAGCTCGTAATCTGGAAGCTCACTTTTCTTTGGTGGAATAAGCAAAATTATTCCTATTGCAACAAGCACAACTATTGTGCAGGCGAAGCCTCCCTCGATGCCAAATGCACCACCGTTTGCAGCTGTCATATTAGGATTTGACACAACGCGGAAGATTGATGGCATTTGTCCCATTCCACTAACGCTTGAGCCGAAAATATTGCCCTGTGCGAAGTTCCACATTGAATGGATTGCACACGCGCCCCAAAGGTCGCCACGCTTAAGCACATATATTCCCTCGAAAACTCCGAACAAGAATATGTTAATCAAGGCAAGCACCGTAACGCCTGCGTTTGAAATGTGAATAAGTGAGAATACTGCCGATGAGAAGAATACTGCCAAGAATACCTTGTAATCGCGGGCTACGCTTGTCATAAGATAGCCTCTTATAAAGATTTCTTCAGACGCACCTTGAATTATGAATGCAAGGAAGAACAAAATTATTGGGAAGCTAAATGATGCGCCACCCTCGAATTTCACAGAGCCTGTCAAAAATGCGATAAGGAATGCAAGTGAATACATAGCAAGACCGATTATTGCGCCAACGCCATATTCGAGTGCTATGTTGCTTTTTCTCAAGCCGAGCGTTGGAAGCTTTCTTTTCTCGAAGATTTTGCAATAAAGGATTGCACAAATAGCGAGTGCCACAGTCGAGACAAGCGATATAAGCACGAGCCACCACGGAATGTTAGAGGCGATATCACTCAAAACGGAGCTATATGACTCCATTAGCGCCTCCATATCCATTTCGCCACTTGACGCTTGACCTAAAAGCGATTTAAATTCGCTTGTGCTAAACAAATAAATCATTGTGGGCAAAAGCATTATCGATTGTCTTGCTGTATCTGCCACAAAATAAACTATCATAAAGAACAAAAGCGAGTACAAGAAGTGAGTCGGGCGATGATTTATCGCTGCCTCATCAAGCATTTTTGTTCTATTGAATCTAACATTATCTCTTATGCTCATTTTCTCTCCTTCAAAAGCCTGTCAGCCTTTAAAATCGCAACCTGTGTCTTTGAATCCTTAATTTCGCCCGTCATTACCATTTCTACAAGAGTGTCAAGAGGAATCTTCACAACCTCCAAAAACTCGTCCTCGTCAGGGTGAGATTCCGTATAGGAAAGTCCTGTTGCCATATAGGTATAGATTTTCTCATCAGTAAATGCTACGGTTGTGTAGGTCATACCGATAAATTCAACATTCTCGGCTACAACGCCACTCTCCTCCTCAAGCTCACGCTTAACTGCGTCAAGAGGATCCTCGCCTATTTCAAGCTTTCCTGCTGGAATTTCCAAAAGAACACTTGAAAAAGGATATCTAAACTGTTTTACCATAATAACCTCGCCCTCATCGGTTATGGGAATTACGCACACAGCCCCTGGGTGTCTTACAACCTCACGGAACGCTCCCTTGCCATTTGGAAGCTCGATATCATCTACAAAAAGCTTTACAACCTTGCCATCAAAAATCTGCTTTGAGGCAAGCTGTTTTTCATATAGCTCCATTATTTGCTCCTTTGATAGGTTACTTTTTTGCCATCAGCGCCCTTGAGCGTCAATGTGTCGTTTTCTATTTCGTACTCGTATGGAATAACATACTTCTCCTTGAGGTCATAGTCAGCCTCTGGAACGATGATGTTTTCGTTAATAAAGAGATACAATGTTCCGTTTTTGGTCGAATATACAATGTTGTTTGTTACCTCTTCATCAGATGCTGTGCCTGTATAATCATTAGCAAACACATACTTCATCGAGGCATTTTCGCTATTTGTCCACTCTCCAAAAATCGAGGCGTCCTTATTATATTCAAGATTGTATGCCTCAAGGACGGTGTTGGTCTTATTTTCACGAAGCACAAGCGTTTTCTTGTCGTCGCTTATTGAGAATTTTGTCCTTGAGCTTTGAATTACGCCACCCACGCTATATGTGATTACAAGCGTGTTTTGGTCCTCTATGCGATATGTGCTTAGCTCATCACGCACAGCCTCAATTCCGTACACATATAGGCTTGTAATTACCTTTCCGTCGGTGCGAAAATCGTAAATCTTATAAAAGGAATCATCAAAATTCTCCTTCTCCTGCCATGTGCCAACAAGCGACACTCCGTCGTACTTATATTTGCTATTATAAGCGCTGTTTTTGTGGTCCTTAATCGCAGGAATTCCAAAAACTAAAAACAGCACGAGGGCGACAGCCACGCCAAAGAGCCCAACTATTGCCAAAATCTTCTGCTTTTTAGTCGCTTTTCTTTTCTTTTGTGTTGAGTTTGTTTTCATTCATTCTCCTTAGCAAGCTCTGCTAAATCCCAAGGGGATACATTATACGCCTGCAAAATAGTTTTTTCTCCGTCATAGGTGTAAAGCACGAGGTGGCAATTGCCGATAGCGTGCTCAAAATCTGGTGGGATTTTGTCCGATTTTTCAGATTCCCTTGCGAAAATTCTTGTAACTGCGCCGTGTGTTACAACAAGCACACGCTCGCCCATTTTTACATTGTCCTTAATGAAAGCATTGAGTCTTTCCATTAGTGACTCAATTGTTTCAACGGTTTTGATTTCAGGCACATTATTAAAGGTCGCCCTTGAATATTCCTCATATACAAGTCCTGACATTTCGCCAAAATCACGCTCGATTATACGCTCATCAATGCCGAAATATTCACACCCTACTGCGTCTTTTATGATTTTTGCAGTATCTGATGCGCGAGAAAGTGGGCTTGAAATTATCTTTGTCCAGCTAACGCCAGCCCTATCAAGCGCATCCTTAAAGCCCTTAGCACACTCGCGTGCTTGTGCTATGCCTGTTTCGTTTAAAGGCACCTCCTCGCGTCCTTGCATTCTCGCCTGTAAATTCCAATCAGTTTGACCATGGCGAATAAAGCAAACGATGCCCTTTGATTTATCAAAAAAGTCCATTATTTTCTTCCTGTTGAGCCAAATCCGCCCTCGCCACGCACGGTGTCGCTAAGCTCAGACGCTTCCTCAAAATCACATTTAATATAAGGTGTTACAACCATTTGTGCAATTCTCTCGCCAACGCTAACGGTCTGCGCCTCGCTTGAATGATTGTGAAGCGCAACCTTTATCTCTCCACGATAATCACAGTCAACCACACCAACCTTGTTTGCAGGTGCAAGCCCTCTCTTACAAGCAAGACCGCTTCTTGCATAAATGAGCGCAACATAGCCCTCGCTAAGCTCCATAGCGAGTCCTGTGCTTATAAATGCGGTTTCGCCAGGCTTTATTACGACATCATTGTCAATGCAGGCATAGAGGTCTGCGCCAGCAGAATACTCCGAGCCATATGTTGGAATTATTGCCCTTTCGTTTAGCTTTTTAAGTCTTACCTTCATATTTATCTCCTAAAAGTCTTTAAATAGTCCTTTTTATCCTTTGGTATGCAAAGGCTTTCTCTTGCCTTTTGAATTGCCTTGTTGTGTGTCCATTTATCAAGAATATTTCCCTCGATTATCGGCAAGGCAAGCTCATAATTTTTAGTGAGCGCTGTGGCAAAAAACCACGCCTGCGCCATTTTTATATAAAACTCGTCTCTTTTAATTTGCTTAACCAAGTCAATCGAGGTGCGTGCCATATCGCAATCTAAATAATAACAAAGAAGCGACACGATTCCAAAGCGTACGGTATATTCCTCGCTTGAAGATAAGCATTCCTTTACAAAATCAAGCCTTCCAAGTGGCTTAGCAAAGAATTTTTTAAGCGAGGACACGGTAATATCAACGACTGCCCAGTTGTCCATATATGGCAAAAGCGCCTCAATATAGGGCATCGCCTTATCGGAGTCCAAGAGGCCAAGCATATATCCGTGAACTATATACTCATCATAATAGGTATGTGGCAGAGAGTTAAGAAACGATTTTCCCTCGGGCGATTTTACATACCTTTTTGCGATTTCTCGACACACAGGCGCACGCACGCCAAGCACAGTGTTGCTATCAACCGTCGGTATCAGCTTACTATGAAAGCTCTTATATTTCAAATCTGCGCGTTCTACAAGCTCGTCTGTTATGATGTTCATTTGCGCCCTCTTCAAAATGTTCTATTTAATAATTTTATCACAAATAGTATTTTATTTCAATATAATATAAAAAATTTAACATTTTTGAAACAAACAAGTAAAAAACACAGGCATTTTTCAATGCCTGTGTCAATTTATATTTCGATTTCCAAGCCATCATAGGCAACGTGCGCGCCCATTTCGCGAGCAATTTGCTCGGTTTTTTCGTGTGGTGCGTGCAGTGATGGGGCAAGGTGCGAGAAATACACCTTAGAGTGCTCATCAATTATATCAACGGTTTTAAGCGAGGGGAGCATTACGCGAAGCATTTTTATGCTATTATGCTCTCCTATTCGATAGTCTCCGTCGTAGTCGCCCATTGTGCAATCAAGCACAGCGAGGTCTAATTTTCTTTTGTTTAAATGGTAATAGGTTGTGTTAAGAAGCCACGCGCCATCACAGCCATAAAATATGCTTTTGCCGTCCTTTTCAATCAAAAGATGCTGTGGACACGCGCTCTCGTCGTGATTCGCCCTCATTCCTGTAACGCTCACCCCACAAGGAAGCTCACACTTGGTATAAAGTGCCATTTTGTTTATCTTGACATTTGAAATTTCCAAGGAGCTCGCATCCTCACGAAGCCACAAATTGAGGGGAGTGTGTCTATTTTTTGCAATTTTTTCGATATTTTTAGGCTCGAAATGGTCGCAATGAAGGTGTGTTATAACAATGTCGGTTATATCATCATAGCACACGCCTGCAATATCAAGTGCATTTGGCGTATGAGTACCACAATCAACCAAAATATGTCCGTCAATTAGCATAGAGGACGAGCGCCTTGCGTCAAGGTCAAATTTGTCCTTCAAATCGGTATCAAGCCTTGGCGAATAGTCATAGGCACAGGTGCCAAGAAACTTAATTTTCATTAGTTATACACCTCTCCACATTCGATATAAATCGTTTCAAAAGGATATTTTGCCTTCATTTTTTCGGCGAGCAATCTCATACCATCGCGCTCAGAGGCAACATGTCCCATTACCATAAGCGTTTTATTTATACCAAGCGCGCAGGCATCTCTTGCATATTCGGCAAGCTTCCATTCGCAAGCCTCGCCTGTCATTACAATTTCAATGCTCTCATCACAAAGAAGCTCAAAAACTCCACCTGGTGTGCCAAAGCAAGCGCCAAGTCTTTTTGATGGCTTGTTCTCCTCACCAGATATGCGAAGGTGCTTAATCCCAAGCTCCTCTCTCATAATTTTAGCAAGAGCGTTAGCTGTTATAGGCTCGTCACACTCGAAAACATAGGATGCGCTATATGGTGTTCTCTTTATTTCGCCCTTGATGCCAAGATAATGCATTTCGCCCTCGGTTATCATATCGGCAACACGGTAATGCATATTGTCATGATAGCGCCAAATAACGATTCCACTCTCCTCGATTAGCTGTTTTTTAGCCACAGTAACCGAAGTTTTTGGAATGTCGGTGTCCATATGGTCATAATATGTAGGCTCGTGCACGATGAGCATATCAACGCCCATTTCCTTTGCGCGCCTTACAACATCAACTGTGGCAAACATAGTAACGCCAACCCTTTTTATTTCCTTTTCTGCGTCGCCTGCCTTTATTGTATCGCAGGTAACCTCTGGGGCAAACGCGCCCTCGCAAAGCTCCTTTATAAGCTCACTTGCTTTCATTTTTATCTCCTTTGAATGATTTGACGATACTATCGTCATGAATTGAATTGCCTTGTTATCCTTTGCGCCCGCAGGGCAATTCATTGTTGAATCTGTCGTTTGAGACAAACGACACTTTCAACATAGGTCAAGACTCCAAAAGGTCTCAAAATCGGTCAAAAACGGGGGGTTGTAAGTACAAAAAGTCTCACTTTCCAGCAAATTCTTTTATCTTTTCAAGTAAAAACGAAAAATATTTGTGAGTACCTTGTTGATCTTCCACCACATAGAAAAGATTGTTTCTTGTAACAAAATAAAAGGAAGTGTCATCCATTTTTTTCGCTTCAATTATGTAGGAATACTCAATACGAGTGTTGGATTCAACTTTAGCACTTGTTTGATTTACCATTATATGATCATCTTCAAATTGATACTCTATTGTTTTATTAGGATTTTCTTGTAATTGTTTTTTTAGAGCTTCGGAAAGCTTTGATTTTCTGTTTTTTATTAATGCAAAAATCGCAACAAGTGAAAGTGCCAAGAAAAACATCCCGGCATAGAGCGTATGAAAGTTTTCGAGTAAGAAATCAGCTATGATTAAGCCAATACTTAACAGTCCTGTTAACAAGGCATATATCGAACTATTCCTTCTCCACTTTGCTGTATGAAACAAGTTCATTTTTAATAATAGCTCGTAAGTGTACCACTTCTACCGAGGTGGTATATCCATCGGTCATAACCAAGTCGAAGAACAACGACCCCCAATCGGTGACCTCATCGTTTTCGTAGACATTCGCCTCGGCTTGTATTGTGATTCCGACCTCCTCCTCAAAGGTGTATTTCTTTGAGAAGTCATAGTCGTTGATGGTCGTGTAGTAGCCCCATTGGTCTCCAACGTTATTGTTGTAAATCATCGTGGCTGTACAGGTTACCATAAACAGCCGATAACTGTGCTATTTCTTTGCCATAACGCTCTTTGATATCCGCTTTTAAATAATAAAAGTTTTTGCCGATTGCATCATCTTTCTCGCAGAAGAGCAAATTAATACTTGGGTCGGTAAAGATGTTTATGAGCTTGAAATCCCTCGCAAAATTCAAGGCTCCCCATACTGTATCTGTGTGTGTTGTTGCATCGGCACATTTTCGATAATAACGAAAGAGGGCTGCAAAGCCTTTATGGCTTCGACCGCATAGTATATTAAATAATTTCGGGGGTCTAATGGGTCTTTCTTA
>SVSE01000010.1 GCA_015064445.1 Oscillospiraceae bacterium
ATATGACCGATATTTATATGAAATATGTACAAAAGTAGATAAAGCTATTGACAAATCTATGGCAATAGTGTATAATAAAATCAAGATAAAACATATAAATCGGTAAGACAATGTTCGTAATAGACATTTTCTAAATTCGTTGCCTTATATCAGATATATGAAAAATATAAATTGATGGCATATGAGCGGATAACTTACCGAGCATATGCTATTTTTGTCTATTTTAAAACAGGGGTGATAACGGTGGGACACTTTAAATAGTGGCAATTATATAAATATGTTGTTAGTTACATAAAATTTGTAACTAAATAGCACTAAATTCCGTCTAATGGTATAGAAGGGTAATTTTAAGTGTAAATATTTATGTGCCGAATAACATTATTGTATAATTGCCAAAAATCGAAGCTTAACGAAAAAATCCAAATTTAGAAATTTTAAGGAGATTTATTTATGAAGAAACGATTTTTAGCGATATTTATCGTAGTTATGATGTTATTTTCACAAATAACTGTTTTTGCATCCGTACCTGATTCAGGCACGACCTCAACAAATCCGGAAGATAAGCTGACGGATGAATTAAAAGAGGTTATGAATAATACAGCAGATGATGAATACATACCTGTAGTTGTATGGCTGAACGATTACGGTGATGACATAGTATACTCAAAGCTTTCAAAAGATTATGGTATAACTCTTAGCATTTACAATGAAGATATTTACCTTCAAAATAAAGTTTTTGAGCAAGTAAAATCATTTGAAGAAAAATATCAACTTAGCAGTGAACATTTTAATGGTGATTTGCCATTAAAAGAAATCATAAAAGTAAAAAAATTAAGTGATATTAGAATATCAAAATACATTACAGAATATGAACAAGATAAAATAATACAAAACGAGTTAAATATTAAAGAAGCAATAAAAACTTCTGAAGAGAATAAGTATATTAGCGATTGGCGAAGTGCTAGAAAAGAAATAAACAAAAACATTAATAATTCATTTATCTTAAAACTTGATGATACAAAATGCCAAAATGTAGAAGTGAATCCTTTGTTAACTTGTATATCATTGGAATGTGAAAAGTCATATATTTACACATTAGCAAATAATATAGAAGTAACAAAAATTGAACCGAATAAAATTAACTATATATCTTCTTTGATAGAATCAGATGCTATTGAACAGCAGACCACAGAAGTAGTTAATGAGCATCATATGCTAACTATAGACACCCTTGGCTATGACGGAACAGGAGTGAGAATAGGTGTTTTAGAAGCACGAGATGGCGATGATGGCAATCGTGTTTTAATCGATGAAGACAATGTTCATTTATATCAAAAAATGCTTGACGGAAGCATTCAAGAAAATTACAGTTTTTGTGGTGTTCCGGGCACTAAAGCTGTTGATTCTCATGCAACGAGTGTGTTAAGCGTATTATGTGGTAAAGAAGTTAATGGATACCAAGGAATTGCACCAGATGCATCCATTTATTTTGCTCCTTTTAATGGTTATCCAAATGAAAGCTCTCCTTCTGTTGGCGAAATGTACAATGCTTTAGATTGGGTAATAAACGAATGTAATGTATCAATAATTAATATGAGTTGTGCACATTGGTATACAGGCACTGATCTATACTATTCATTTTTGGACAACTATTTCGATTGTTTGGTAAGTCAATATAGAGTTACCATCGTCGTGGCATCTGGAAATGGTTACTATCAAGTTGGTTGTCCTGGAATGGCAATGAATGTTATTACTGTTGGCAATCTTTCAAAAGAAACGACTAACGGAAAATATCAAGTTTGGCACGAAAGTGCTTACACAGAATCGCAGTATATGTCTAACAAGCCGGATGTTGTCGCATATGGTGTAGGAGTACATATGTACGATGTATCATACACGAATTTAACAGATACTACCGAGCCGAATAATCTCGGCACAGGAACAAGTTTAGCGGCTCCACAGGTAGCAGGATTAGTTGCATTAATGATGGAAGCTAATCAAAATTTGAAAGGGAAACCCGATGCTGTGAAATCTATTTTGACATTAAATGCAGAACATAATGTAAACAGTGGATTGAAATCTCCTACTCCAACTACAGCTACTGGAGTGGTTGCAACGGTAAATTTGACAAACGCTGGTGGTGCCGGATTAATTGACATAAAAGAATCGATTAAATCTGCATTAAGAGATGATTTTCAAAGATTTTATTTAACAAACAGTAATACAAGCATAATTACAAATAGATACTATTTTAATGCTGAACAATCTATAGAATTTTCACTTTGTTTTGAAAAAAGTAATCATTCAGAAATAGATTATGATCCATATGAGGTAGATATAAATTTACAAATATTAAATTCGGAAGATACAGTTGTATTTGACACTCTACACAAAGGACATAAAGATACTGATACCCTGTGCTCATCTGAACTTAATAATATAGAAAATTATTCGGTTGCTTTTCCGGAATCAGGAATATACACATTTAGAATATATGTAATGAGTGGAAACTTTGATGATGTCGAGGGCGTAACTATCCCGAATGTACACGAAACATCACATGAAGGAACGTATGTATCATTAAGTCTTTCATGCGGGTGTTATGATAAAAATATCACTAGTTCGTTTGTTCAATATTATACTTATGAACATTCATGCTCAAGTTGTAATTCAACATTCAGCGAGAATTTTTCATATGATAATGAAACTGTAAATGTAGCAAACAATGGTGTTAATTATGGTGAAGTGATTCATACAATTAAATTTAGAACTAATTCATACACAAGAGTAATAATTGATAATGTATATTCTTGTAAGTTTAATGAAACAGAAAACTCACTATATCAAATAGAAATTGGATATAGTGTAGGAGCACCTGAATACAAATACACAGGATACCAACAATCTATTTCTTGTGTATACACTGTTTACAACAAAGAAACGGGTGCGTATGTATGTACTGTTTATGATACTATTAAAATTGTTTATGATACAACTATAGAGTGCAGTGCATATATAGTGACATAGCGTTCCTTCGACTATAAAATATGAGGTAGAATTATGAAAAAATCTGTGCTTGTTTGTATGGTGGTTGTTTTGTTATTCATAACATTATGTTCTTGTAACAATAATACTCATCAGACAAATCCAAATAATGGTGCTAATTATACAAACACATTGGAAAACGAAAAAAATAGCTCTCTTATTCCAAATGAAAATAGCGATAGCAATTTATTAGCACCAAATGAGAATAATCCACAAACTTCTAACAAAAACAACACTGATAATTTATTGGATGCTACTAACAACAATGATGGATTGATAAATTGTGATTTGAACACTACATCTATTGACACTGATTTTTACATAATTATTGAAGCTGGTAAATATTTGGGCACAGATTTTCCAAAAGTAACAGGTACATATTTTAAAGAAATATATTCATATGAAGAATTTTTTGAAAATGTAGAACTTCCAAATACAATAGACGAAAGCCTCTTTATTGACAATTTTATACTAGTTATACGACGGGTAAACTACAGGCCTATATCTGAAATTGGATATAAAAACTATGATTATACAAATAAATCGATAGAGTTAATTTCATATCCAACTGGTGGAGGAGATGCTATAGAAGAATCCAAAACAGATTTTCTTGTCGTTCCCCGTGGTATGATGCCTTCTATTGAAGGACAGAAAGAAAACACGGGAAAGTTAAATGTTATTGTTAAGAAAAAAAGTTACTACGAAATGCGAACTTTTATATCAAATGAACAAAAGACTTATGCACATTATTTTGAAAATGTTTTATCGGCGAACGAATTTTTGATACATAATGGATATGAGGAACTACCATATAACAGATTTGCAGATAAGAAAATATTGTTATTGCATCTAAATATAACATTAGAGCACTATTATTCACTCGAAAATAGTTGTTATTTAGGGTTTAAAGATTTTAACACTAACGGAAAAGAAATATACATTACTTTAGAAAGAAATATAGTGAATGAAGATTATGGAAACAATGCAATAAAAAAAGTATTTTGTATTGCGATACCAGATAATCTAGTGTGTACGGAAATTGTTTATGAGCCAAATATTCACATTCTTGTTCAAGATAATATAGTTAAGAGGTCTTGAAGTCTTTTTATTGACTGATGAGTGGCATGACAAATCTGAATAACATAAAAGAGGTAGGAGCAATCCTGCCTCTTTCATTCTATTCTATCTGATTTTTCATTTCCTGTAAAAGAACTGGTAAATATGCTTTTTCTACACTTATCGTTTCTCTCATCATAGAAATAATCTTTTTAAAATCTTTTTCATTCTTTGTAACAGAATATTTTACACTTAACAAAAAAGCAGTATTTGCTTTCTCATACACCCATACGAGCTATATTTAATATATTCTCGTTCGTTATTAACTTTTGTTCCATTATTTTCTACTTTGTTTTAATAAAAAAGAAGCACCTTATTGGATGCTTCAATATTATTTGCAATCATCAGGAGATGGCCATACATAATCCATTCCAATGTCATATACACTTGCTAACATTTCTACAAACAGAATAGTTGCTTCTCTACTCAAATCACAATACTTAAAGTTATATATATAATCTTTAATCGTATTATCTGACAATTTAGGCATTGGTTTGTTATAACGTTTTTCGTATATTTTTGATAATACCTTTAATATCAAAAACAAAGAAAACAGTTCATTTGGACAATTGTAAATCTCCGTGTCTTTTTTTACTACCATAAATGGCTTCAATGTATTAATCCAATAAGCGAGCAATCCAACTTTCTTATATTCACATATACTTCCTTTATCAATATGATGGAATATATGATAATAAACTTCTCTTTTGTCTACTCTTTTTACAACCTCATATAAGTTTCTCTCGTGAATAAAATAGTCTTTCTCATAAATTAAATCTTCTACGCCATTAATTGCAAGAAACTCCTTCCAAGACTCAATAATCGAATCTACTCTTTCACGAACTTCTTTATCGGATAAATCCTTATATCGCTCATCTTTTGTCAAAATCAAAACAAATACCTCTAAAACTCAAATTTTTATTTTTTTCCTCGCTGACATCTTCGGAAATCACTTCATAAACACTTGTTTCTAAAACTGACCGATTGCATTTTCCAACTTCCCTAGAATCATTTCTAATTTTATGCAACGAACATCTCGTGTATAATACATTACTATCAACAACAATTTGTTCATCTGCATCTACAACTATCGGTGACTTTTTCTTTATACATACGAATATAGTCACTCCTATTAAAAATCCTAAAATCAAACAACCTAAAAAATAAATTCCAAATTCATTTGTCATTTCATATCCCTCCTACTACTATTTAATGTCAATTTTGGCCGCCAGCAATTACTCTAAGATGACTATTTTGAGTTTGAGGCGAACTGTTTTTTTCAACTATATTATTTTTATGTGTAATATCGTTGTAATAAAACGCTAAAAGACACTCTACTATCAACATTATAATCGGAAACGTTAGCAACGTTACTGAAACATAGTCTACCCAAAAAAGGCTTTCTGAATTAATAGCAAAGAATTCTAACACTATAGAAAGTGTCATTGCTATCAATGATATAAATGACATTATTTTTATCCTATTTACATATTCTTTTTGAGTTAATATTTTACCATAAAAGTAAAATGCATCGCATACCGATACCAACAAGGAAACTCTCATTATATTAACATCCATACTCTTGCCAAAAAATACTGGTATTATACCGATACATATAGGCAATATAAATAATATAAATTTCAGCAATGCATCTACTGCGCCATCAAAGTAACATTTTATATCCTTCATATCTCTGTCAAATTTCTCTAGCCCTTTTATTTATTATTATAAAAATTATATCAACTAACAAGTTCTTGCATTATAACACATATAACACGCAAGTTTGTTAATAAATTGTTAATTTATGCTGTATATTTTTACATATTTTTGTTATTTTCAACATTATTCTACCATATATTAAATCAATTGTCAATATAAATATATTATAAATTAATATTATATATAATAACCATATCATAAAAGGTACAAATTATAAAAGAAATTTATATTAATTTTAACATTTTCATCTTATAATTTTGACAAGCTGTCAAGATTATTTAATACAATATTTACACATTTTCTCTTTTTAAATTTGAGCCGTGTTTTTATTTTTCAATAAAATTACAAAAAGCTTTCAAAACTCAAAAGCCAAAAAACTCACCACTTTTCCACTTTATGTTGTTGAGCGCGTGTTTATCTTGATACGAGAGCATCGATACGCTCAGCTGACATTCACACGCCCCGCAAACTCTACTTGACTGAAATTATTAAATATAAAGCAAGGCGGAGCGATGTTTGGCGCTAAACTGCTTGCCAAAGTTCTCGTCTCCGTCTGCTGGTACTTCATTATAGTTTTTAGATTATTATTTTGTCTTGCCCTTCATAAGTTTACTTTTGGCATTTGTGATATTTCCTTAGCCATTGAAAAGGCAAAACACAGGAAATGCTACTAGAATTGCTATGATTTTATTTGTTTTTCGTGTTTCATGATAAGCCTCTACGCTTCTATTGGTCCTATATATTCTACCTCTAGATGTGGCAACTTGCAATTTTCCCCGAAGTTGTCTCTAAACAACTTGTTCATTTTAATCTTAAAATCATCACTAACTTTTATTTCTGTTGTATCAAGTGCTTCGAATTTTTTTATTTCTTCTAGCGTACTAAAAAACAAAGCTTCCTTTACATAAGGTAATAGTTTATTCCATAAAGATTCATTTTCCTCAGTCCAATCATCTGGAGTTAGATCAGCTTCACCAATTTCCCAGTCATCTAGATAATCTTTCATAGTCACCTCAAAATTTGGAGATAAAATTGTGCTCCTTTTTAAGGTAACGCACCGAAAAAGCACAATCCCTCAAAACCACCACACCTCTTTCTATACTCTGTAAGAGTATAAGAGATCGAGAGACGTCACTTTTTGCCAAAGTAAAAATACCTTATCCTACAAAGGATTCAGTTAAAAGGAAGTGTGGTAGCTACATTATAACACACTTTTTCGCTTTTTCAATAAATGTATAAGAAAATTAACTATTTTTATTTTCTATGTTTCGCATTATGTTTTACTAATGTTTCTTGAGCTCTTGTCCTTGTCTACATCAGTGTTATTTTTGGTCTATGTTCTAATCTTGTTTTAGGGCTTTTTCATCATAATCATATGTATAGAAAATGGAGTGCTTACGCTCCATTTTCGTTTTCTCAATCGTCTGACATGAGTTTGCGATTGTTTCTTACTTTTGGTGAAAAATTGGATTCAAATTCCGTTTCTACAAATGTGCTATTTGGTGGAATTTCGTTGTCTGTATTTGTTAAATCTCCAGGATGATATTTGTTATAAATCGCTTCATATAGTTTTTCTCTGTTCGCATATCCAATTGTACTCGCATCTCTTAATGGCACCGAATAAGGTGTCGGCTCGAATTGAATTCCCCATTCAAAGAATAGTTTCAACTTCACCTTTATTGGATAGAATCCTGTTTTAGTAACCACGAATGTGCCTTTTGGTAATGACTTTAATTCATCTGGTGTCATTAAGGCTCTTTCTATCATTTGTACTGTTCTTGACGGGTCGTTCTTATTATTACTTACCGATCCGCTTTGTACTGTTCTGCTTCCTAAGGACTTAGAAAGAGTTTGAGCCGATTCTGAATTTGGTGCGAATCCACCGAACACAGTTAACTGTGTATTATCTATGATAATTTCTGCTCCTTCTTTGCCATAGTTTTTTTCAAGCTGTGCAAATGATTGAATAATTGGCACAATAGATACTCTTCTCGATCTTGATGCGGAGAACATCATTTCTGCTGATTCAATTCTTGGCAATGTTCCAAACTCATCACAATAAAACACTACTCTGTTTTTGAGCTTTCCGTTGTTCTCATCTGCTACTGCAAGAATTTCTCTGTATAATTGCTGAATCAACAATGAAACCATAAAGTATTTACTGCTATCTTCCTCTGGCATAATAATAAATATTGCACTCTTTTCGCTACAGAATTTTTCTGCATCCACCTCTGTATCATTACACAAAATTGTTTCAAGTTCCGAATCCAAGAATGCATTAAGTCTTGAAAGTGCTGTTGACATAACTGATGCCATTGATTGTTCAGCTGTATTCAAAGCTGCTCCCGCAAACCACTTTGCTTTATGGTCTTCTGGAAGCATATTCATTATAACTTGAAACTGGTTCTTCTTTCCTTTTGCTGGTGCCAACAGTTCCTGAATGATTTTAAACACTGATACAATGTGTCTTTCCTCTGGCTCACAAAATTCTGAAACCAACAAAATTGAAGCAGTCAAAAGTCCTTCAGCTGCATCGTAGAAATAACTGTTTTGACCAAAATTTCCCGATTCCATGCCAGAGAGAATGATTGTTTTTGCAATGATTTTTGCATATTTTTCTGCCTTGGCTTTATACTGAATTTCATTTGTTTCCGCATACTTGTCCATATATTTGTTTACTAGGTGCAAGAAATTGTTACCATGAGATCGCATAGGATTTCTCAAATCTATTACTGATATTTTATATCCATAATACTTCGAAGCTATCGATCCATAGTTTCTCATAATATCACCCTTGGTATCAGTACTCATAAAGGACATTCCTGATGCACATGCGTATTCAATATTTGGGTACAACCAATATGCGGTTTTACCAACGCCTGCCGCACCTATCATCATACAGTGAACATCACCTGTATCAACCATGGCTGTTGTTTCATTGCCTTTAGTTTTACAACCTACAACAATTCCTTGTTCTGTTGGTCTTGAGCTTGGATCGTTTCTCCATTTATTCGGCTCAAACTGAACATGCGTATACACATCTTTTACCTCTTTACTGGAAGCCCATCTTGCTGTTCCGTGTTGTCCATCTCCTACCGTTTTATTTTTAATTCCTTTCAAACTATACATATATGCAAGTGCAGATATTAATATAAAAATGCCACCCATTATGGCGGCAACTAATACTAATGTTTGTACCCCTTCCATCTCACGCACCTCACATGTCTATTGAGCCAATCTTCATTGGCTCTTTTGCTGGCAGGAATTCTTTTCCGTGTAGTTCTTTCAAATCTTCATCCCAATCCTTATTCTTAGGCATAATTCGCCACACCTCTTGATCTCCTCTTGCATGAATAATTTCAGCAATTCTACATGCTCCTTCTATACCTGCTGAGTCGTGGTCTAAACATAAATATACCGATGTTATATTCGGATAGTTCTCTAACATTTTTAGAACTGCGCAGTCTGCAGTTGAGCATAAAGCTACATATGAATGTTCTTTCCAATCGCTACGATTTCTCAAAGAAATATAAGCAAGCATATCTATTGGTGCTTCGAATACATATAATTTTTCGCTATTGCCAACAAAATTAAAACTGTAGTTTGCATCACTTCCTGATACATTTCCTTTGAAATCTGATGACGCTTGTGTAGATCTTTTTTGAATATGCTTTATTGTTCCTTCTTTATCTTTTCCGACAAAAACAACATTATGGTATCGCTTATCTTCATATATCAAACCTCTTTTTACGAACTCATTTAAGATTTCACGATTGATACATCTTTCTCCTAATAAATAAGCATACACTCTTTTCATATCATTGTTTTTTTCTGGTATTTTGATTTCTTTTTCTTCTTTTTTTGCTTTTGGTAACACCTCTGTTCCAACGCTTGATCCTAACAATGCTCTTATAGCATCTGGATAGTTCATTCCATAAAATTTTTGAACAAATTTTATTGCTCCTCCACCTATTCGTTCATATTGACTGTACCATTGATTACCACGAATAGATATTTTACCAAATGGAGATTCCCAAGAATACTCTTGTCCACTCCTTTTGAGTTTTTCTCCTTTTGCCATCAAAAACAAAGCAATGTCAACATTGTTGGCTTCTTCTTTTTCTTGGTCAGTAAAATTAATATATCCCATATTCTCTCCTTTCTTTTTAACCTACACTTGTGATATTTGTGCGTTTTTCTTGTCTTCAATTTCTCGCTTTTGTCTTCTGTCAATCTGAGATTTTACTCCGTCTGGCTTGTCAAAGTTTTCTTTGAATATACTTGCTAAACTCTTAAATAATCTTGACACAGCAGTTGCTTTTATATGAGCGGTTTGACGCTTTTCGTGTGAACTTGGAAGATAATTTTCATTTCTATTTGTTGCTAAATAACCACTGTAAAAAAGTATAGCTTTCTCAATATACTCACTTACACTTCCGCTATTATCTAGCTTCAAACTATCTTCTACAAGTTGCAATGTCGACGGTTTTACCCATAGCATAAATCTTCTTTTTTTCTCATGCTCTTTTTCTTTCTTATCCACTTTTTTCTCCTTTCATGGCGCCTACTAAAATCCTTTTGTTTATTGGACTTGCTCAACTTTTTCTCTTATAGAAAACTGTTTCATTTCTTTTTCTTCCTTTATTATTTTCCGATGATTAAGGAAGGCTGATTTCCTCGCAGTTTTTCTCGCAGTTTTCTCGCAAATTTCTAAAATCTAGCCGATTTTTACCTTGTTTTTGCCTATTTTTTAACCTCTTTGGGGATTATTCGGGATTATTTGGGAAGTATGCCCAGTTTCTCGAAATCAGTTTGTCTTAACAGACACGTGAGTTCGAATCTCACCGCTTGCGCCAAAAGAAACCTAAACCGAACACAGTTTGGTATAGGTTTCTTTCTTTTTGGTGGCAGGGGTGATGATAAGAACTCACCTTTGTAAATGCAACGCATTTGCATAAAGCATTTCAATAACGCAACAGTTGTTTTAAAATAACCCACTCAAGCGAGTGCCGAAAATCAGCACTCGTCTATTTTTTGAAATTTTCGCATGCACACGCCACAGTGCCACTTCATAGAAAATTCTTGTCTTATATTTCAACAATTTACTAATTAACGATTTCCTTCTATGCATTGGCTAACTGCATTATATAGTCCTTCTTCATATTGATAATAGTACATGTACGACATATATTTGCTTAAATTCCAACTTGCTACATCGTCAGTATAAATGAAATAGCATCCGTATAGTTCGGTAGGAAACTCCTCACTATATTTATCTCCTGTAAAGTTAATAAATATATAGTCTGTAGATGGATTAACAGAGCTTTTAGATGGCATTCCGTCTAATTCAGTATAGTCGAAATTTGCAATGATATTATAAAGCTCTAATGCTTTTTCTTTTTCAAAAACTATTTCTTCATTTGTTTGTCCAAATACAATTTCACATTGTAAATTACTAACATTTTGCATTTCAAAACTTGGAATATCGCCATTGGTGGAATTGTTTGAATTATCTGTTTCTTCATTGTTGCAAGCAAACAGGCAAAGTGAGCATAAAACAATAGCAATTATTAGTAAAACTTTTTTCATAGGGATTTTCTCCTTTAATTGGAATTTTACATTTAAATTATATCACACCATATAAAGCATTTCAATAACGCAACAGTTGTTTTAAAATAACCCATTCAAGCGAGTGCCGAAAATCAGCACTCGCCTTTTGTTTTTATATCTCGATTGTTGTTTTTGGAAGGGAGTCGGTTATGGCGGTGAGGGTTGCTTTTGTGCCCTTTTGCTTTTTGAGGGCGACGGGGGCTTTGCCCTTGCAGGTGGAGATTTCGCTCTCTATATATTTGCCTGTATAGGTCAAATCTCCGTTTGCGCATCCCATAATCGTGGCATTTTCAGCCTCAAAGCGCACAAGCAGAATTAATTTCATTTTTACTCTTAACCAAGCTTAATCATTTCGCAATTTTTTGCAGGAATTTTATGGATTCCAGCGCAAAGGTGCTTTGTTGTATACTTATTACCGAGAATGTCGTAAATTTCGCATTCTGCATCAGCCTCAAGCTCCACAACCACTCCGTCATAGCCACTTGAATTAAAGAGATAAGTTGTAGTGTCCTTTTGTGCCGAATATGCTACATTATGATACAAAACAGCGACACATTCCCCATCCCTTGTGCTTTGTGCCATTGTGTAGCCTACATCGTAGCCAGACAAGGAAAGCTTACCGTCAAGGAGTGTTTTTCTATGCTCTCTCCAAAACGAGAGGAAGTATGTAAGAAGTGCCCTTTGCTCCTCGGTTATCTTATCAAGAAGCACGGAAATTTGTGGCACGCAGAACATAATTGCGTAAAGCTGATATGCCACGCCCTCAAGGGTATCATTTTCGTTAAACACGAGCATATCGCTATGGACCGCTGTATTGCCAGAGCTTATACGAAGGTCGAGGGAGTGTGTTTTATTTGTAAGTGCATCTCCTGGGCAGTCGCCTACACGGAACATATTTCCGTATTTTCCAACGACAGGACCGATATAGGATTGCCTAAATTCAATCAAGATCTCGGGGTTGATTTTGGTGAGCGCCTCGTAAACCTCGCTCATAAGCGCATCAACTGCCTCCTCCAAGCCAACGAAGTCCATTGAGTCGTAATCGGTTGAGCTTTCCTCGGTAAGTCGGAAGCTGTCGATGAAGTCAAGCTTCAAGCCGTCCCAGCCATATTCCTTAACATATGAGGCGTAAATGTCAACCAAGAATTCTCTTACCTCCTTAAAGCGAGGGTCAAGCACACAAGCCTTCGAGCCCTTGCTTGTGCAGAGGTATTTGCCCTTAAAGCGCTCAAAGTTTTCGCTCGAAATTCCAACAAATGGAACGGAAAACCACACCATAAACTTCATTCCAAGTGCGTGCACTCTATCAACGAAGTCCTTCATATCGGGAATTTTAGCAGTTGCTATTTTCCAGTCGCCACAAAATGCGTAGCCTCTTGAATTGTCATCAGTTTGCCAACCGTCATCAACGATTACAGTGTCCATTCCGAGCGCCTTTGCTCTTTCACACTCGGCTACAATCTCATCAGCAATTGTTCTTTGATGGAAGCTATACCAGCAGGAATACATAGGCAGAGTTGCATGCTCTGGCACATGTGCGCCCTTAAAGCCAAGCTCATCCCACCATTTCTTTGCATCTGATACTGCGTCCTCAACTGCTATTTCTCGTCTGTCGATACGGATTATTACCTCATAATCCTTCATTTTCGCACACAGGTTCGAGAAAAGCTCGATTTTTATGCGTACTCTGCCCGTTTCCTCAACTATACCTGCCATAATCGTAGTAGGTGTCAATGGGTCGGAGAGTGTTACGCTGATTCTGTTTTTGTCGCTCTTGTTAAATAGTGTTATGTGAGGAGTGCCCGATGCCAAGCAAGAGGTTGCCTTGCGCATCCACCAATCTGGAGATACATTTCTTTGGAAGCTTGAAAGGGATGACCAAAAGCCGAGAATATCAACCAAATCCTCATCCCAAATTATTGTATACGGCTTAGGCGATGCCTCCTCCTTAAAGGAAAGCCTTAGCTTATACTTGCTAATTACTCCATCCTCAATTTTTTCAAGCGAGGAAAGCGCCATTTCATTTTCGGTTGTTGTTTCAAAATCAGGGGTAAGTGTTTGTTTTTTCATAAAAGCTCCTTGATAACACTTGGAAAATCTCTATAATCATCTATTTCAAAATAGTTAAAATCAGCCTTATAAACGCACTCGTCGTTTCCACCTCTGCCATAGTCATCGCCAACATAGACAACCTCGCTATGTGCTATGCCGTTTTCCCTACAATAGAGGTCGAGGGCATGATATTTGTTATGTGGCTTAGGGGACATATCAAACGAGGACGAGCCACCTACGAAAACATTATATTCAGGGAATGCCTCGCACACCTCGTCATAGATTGCTCTGCGCTTCGTTCTATCAGGGTCAAAGGCGAGCTTATCGGCTTGAATTGCCTTAGTGCCGAGAATCGGGAATGTAATACAGCCCGAGCTATGATACTCGACGCTATCGCCACGATACTCGGTAAAGCCATATTTTTCTCTAAAATATGCGACCCTGTGCTCGATTTTCTCCCTTTCAGTAGGAAATTGAAGGTCACGCACGATGTCAATATCGTTTGTTTTCTCGTTATAGGTTGCATATTGCAAGCCATAATTGCCGACTATATCAATCGGATATTTTTCCATTTGATTAAAAATGCGCCTTGCCTGTCCTGCGCCAACCATCAAAAGCTTGTATTTTTTTGATAGCTTATCAAGAACCTCTCGATGTAAGGCGCATAAGCTCTCTCTATGCTGTGTGAGAGTTCCGTCAAGATCGAAGGCGATTAGTCTTATTTTTGTCTTATCAATTTTCATTTCAGCTTCTCCAAAATGTCCCTCGGATTATTTGTTGTTATAAGTCTTGCACCATATTTTGCGCACATATCAAGCTTTGATTTTTGCGTCACGCTCGCACCTATCCATGCTTGAATTCCATGCTCAGCAAGATATGCATAATGCTCTGGGTGGTCGTTTTGGAAAACGCAAGCGCAATAAAGGTATTCATCTGGGTTTATGCTCACATTGAACATCTCCCAGTATGGATAAAAGCCGTGGAGTGCATATTTTTTACCGTGCTTTTTATACACATATTCAAGCACATAGGCATCAAAGCTATTGATTACAATTCTCTTTGAAAGACCGTATTTTTCAACCAAGTCGAGCGTGTCATCAATGCATTTTTCGCATCTTCCCCTGTTGTCGCCCCTGTTGTACTCCTTGATTTCAAGATTAAAGGTAATATCAAGGGGCTGTGCCCACGCAAAAAGCTCCTCGAGGGTTGGCACGCACTCGTAACTATTTTTGTCCGATGCGTTAAGCGCCCTTATCTCGTCAAGGGTCATCTCGCAAACTTTGCCACTGCCGTTTGTTGTACGGTCAACGGTGTCGTCGTGAATTAAGACAAGATGATTATCCTTTGTTAGATGAATGTCGGTTTCAATCATATCAGCACCGACTGCGTGTGCCATTTTAAAGGCAGTCATTGTGTTTTCATAATAGTTATAAGAGTCGCCCCTGTGTGCAGCAACCGTCATTCTATCGTCTCTTACAAGGCTCATCCTTATCTCCGTTTATATCGTAATACATCCACAAAATTGTGTATCTGTCCTTGAGGTCCTTTGCATAAAGGACAGCCTCGTTTATCTTCTTTTCGCCGTAGGTGTCTACAAGCTCCTGTACATCAAGTCCTACAAGAGAGAGCATTTCTTCAATCTCGGCGGAGCTTGGCATCTCGGACAAAATTTCACTGATTTTGTCCCAATTAGCGATATATTTTTCAAGTCTGCTTTCGTTATAACGGCCCATCTTGTCCTGAAGAGCGATACAGCCCTCTCCTACACTATCTCCGTAAAGCTCCTTGATTTTTGCTTCATAGTAGCCTCTTTCGGGGTAATGCTGAACGCTTGGTGCGCCGTGCTTTACAATTTCCTCTCTGAGCTTTGCCACAACAACGGTTGAATAAGCAACATCAATTCCGTGTGCAAGATACTTTTCGCCGTGTACTATTCCTGTAATCTCGAAATAGTGTGAGAGGTGATGCTCACATCCCGAAGCAGGGCGTGAGGTTGTCGCGAAGCTCATCATAACTCCAACGGTTATAAGCGCATATGTGAGCGCCTTGATGCTCTCGGCATCTCTTTTTACAAGTCCGTTTGCAGTTTTGAGAGTTTCGCCAATCATATCGTATGTAATATCGTAGATATACTGGCAAAAATACTCGCCGTTCAAAAGTGTTGCGATGCGCCAGTCATTGAGTGCCGACCACTTACCGATTATATCGCCGTAGCCCGATCTTATCATCTCCATAGGAGCGTTTTTAAGAACATCAACATCGGCAACGATTGCTCTTGGCAAATGTGCGGTGATTGTTTCCTTCATACCGCCTAAAATCATAGCGGCGGCAGTTGAAGCATAGCCGTCCATTGAGGGTGCAGTTGCTACTATCATATATGGAAGGTGTGCATAGAAGGACACATACTTACAAAGGTCCTGAATTACGCCTGAGCCGATTCCGACAAGGAGTGTTACGCCGTCCATATGAGCGCGAATATGCTCAATCGCTCTCTCGTCAGGAATAAGAACGCTCTTGCCGTCAAAAATAACCGCTTCGGTTTCCTTTCCTGCAAGTGCATCCATAGTTTGCTTACCTGCAACGCCAAAGGTGTTCTCATCAGCTACTACGAGAATTTTTCCGTATTTTTCACACAAAGCGCTAAGATGAGCGATTGCTCCGCTCTCAACAAAAACGCTTTCTATATCACATGCGTGGTCTCTTCCGCACGCTTGGCATTTAACGCCACCGAGAATTTCATTTATATCCATTTTTAAGCTCCAAAATAATTTTTTGCGTTATTGTAGCAAATATCCTTAACAACCTCGCCAACGATATCCATATTTGAGGTCATCTCGCCATTCTCGATAAGTGTACCAAGATATGTGCAAAGAATTCTACGGAAGTAGTGGTGTCTTGGATATGAAAGGAATGAACGGCTATCTGTAAGCATACCAACAAATGCACCGATATGTCCTGTCGCTGTCAAGTCCTCAAGATGCTTTTCCATTCCAACCTTATTATCAAGGAACCACCAAGCAGCACCGTACTGAACTGCACCCTTAGCCCTTGAGCTTTGGAAGCAACCGAGAAGAGACATAAGCTCGGTATTCATTTTTGGATTGAGGTTGAAAAGAATGAGTCTTGGGAGAGCGCCCTCGCTATTGAGTCTGTCAAGAAGACGAGAGAGCTGTGAGGTGCTGTTCTTCTCTGATATGCTATCAAAGCCTGTGTCTAGACCAAGCTTTGCGAGCATTACGCTATTGTTATTTCTCATAGCGCCCATATGAAGCTCTGTTACAATGTCGTATTTTGCATAAAGTCCCATAAGGAAATATGTGAGATAGCCCTTGAAGCATCTTGTGTCAGCCTCGCTTGGCTTTTCTCCTGCAATAACAGCCTCAAGAACCTCGTTCGCCTCGTACTTTTCAGGAATTTTATATACTGCCTCAAGTGCGATATCGCTTGCGCGTGCGCCAACCTCGATAAACGCCTTCAAGCGCTTTTCAAGTGCACTCTCAAGGTCGTCAATGTTCTTTATTTTGTGTGTGAGCGCCTCAAGGTTGCCAAGGAATTCGAGATATTTCTCGGCATCAATGTTCATTATCTTATCTGCACGGAAGGCAGGAATAACGCTGAATTTGTAGCCCTTTTCCTTGATTTTCTCGAAGGTAGAAAGGTCATCAAAAACCTCGTTTGTTGTAAACACATGTGTTACATTTGAGCCCTCGATAAGAGCTTGTGGTGTAACCTTATTCTTTGCAATATATTCGTTGCACTCGTTCCAAATCTTCTCGGCATTTGCCTCGTTTATCTCGTGCTTACAGCCAAAATATTCCTCGAGCTCAACCTGTGACCAGTGATAAAGAGGGTTGCCAAAGGCTGTACCAAGCGTGCGACAATATGCAAGGAATTTGTCCTTGTTTGAAGCGCCACCTGTTATATATTCCTCATCAACACCGAAGTTACGCATAAGACGCCATTTATAGTGGTCGCCTGAGAGCCAAATCTCATAAATATCTGCAAATGGCTTGTTTTCAAGAATTTGCTTTTCAGGAAGATGGCAATGGTAGTCAAAAATCGGCATATCCTTTGCATAGTCGTTGTAAAGCCTTTCAGCGGTTTTGTTTTTAAGTAAGAATTTTTCGTTTATGTAGCTCATTTTAAAGTGTAACTCCTTCTTTGAATATTGCGATTTCTGAGTATCCGTTTTCCTCGTTCTTAGTGCTTTTGCCCGATGCAACCTCGACAACAAGTGTCAAAAGCTCCTCGGTTAGGTCACGCATTGCCACTCCGTCAAGCACAGGCGAGGCATCAAAGTCAATCCAAGAGGATTTTTTCCTTGCAAGGGCTGAATTTGTTGAAATTTTAATTGTTGGCACAGGCGCACCAAGAGGTGTTCCTCTACCTGTTGTAAATAGGATAAGATGTGCGCCACTTGCCATAAGGCTTGTAACTGCCACCATATCATTACCAGGACCATTCAACAGCGAAAGCCCATTTTTTGTAAGTGGCTCTCCAATATCGAGGACATCAACAACAGGCGCGTGTCCTCCCTTTTGAACACAGCCAAGGGATTTTTCCTCAAGAGTTGTAATTCCTCCGTCCTTATTTCCTGGCGAGGGGTTTTCATAAATTACCTGATTATGTCTTGAAAAATAATCCTTGAAGTTGTTTATAAGAGAAACTGTTTTATCGAAGATTTCCTTGCTTTGGCATCTTTCCATTAAAAGATGCTCTGCACCGAACATTTCGGGCACCTCGGTAAGCACACAGCTTCCACCAAGGGAAACGAGCGTATCGCAAAGGCTACCAACCAAGGGGTTTGCGCTGATGCCACTATAAGCATCGCTACCACCACATTTAAGTCCCACACGAAGCCTTGAAATGTCGATTTTCTCTCTTTTGAAGCTATCAGCATACGCCTTAAGCTCCTCGATTAACGACACTCCCTTGGCAATCTCGTCCTCCTCATCCTGACAGTTGAGGAATTTAACACGATTCGGATTATACTCGCCAAGAGCACGCTTCATTTCCTTTATATTGTTATTCTCACAGCCAAGCCCAAGCACGAGCACTCCACCTGCGTTTGGATGATTTACCATAGCGCAGAGGATTTTTTGTGTTGTCAGGTGGTCGTCGCCAAGCTGAGAGCAACCGTAAGGATGGCTAAAATACTTAGCGCCTGTGATTTCTGAAAGACGCTGTGCTGTCTTGTTTACGCATCCAACGGTGTTTACAATCCAAATGTCGTTTCGAACTCCGACATCGCCATTTTCACGCACATAGCCCTCAAAGGTAATGTGTCTGTCGCTCCTTTGAAGCTCACAGGCTACGGGCGAATATGTATATTCGAGTGTACCCTCAAGGTTAGTTTTAACATTGTGTGTATGCACATGCTCGCCCTTTTCGATGTCGCAGATTGCGTGGCCTATCGGAAAGCCATATTTTATTATGTTTTCTCCGCTCTTGATTTTACAAAGCGCGTATTTATGTCCGTTTTCACGAACCTCTACATTATCTTTTGGATGAATTTGCATAAGCGTTTACCTCTTTTGCAAGACGAGATAAATCCTCGCCCCATAGCTCCTTATCGGACAAAGCTTGCTCTACTGTGCCATTCTTTAGCTTCTCCATAGCATCAGGAGAATCACTTGGCTCGCCATTCTTATAGAAAATTATGAGCTCTGCGAGGGCGCGAACAAGAGCGCGTGGTGCTTTGCCGAATTTTCTTTCATAGTCAAGAATTGACGGAAGCACTCTTACCTTAAACTTGCTCACGCTATTGAGTGAAATTGATGTGCATTTATGATAAATGTATGGATTTGCAAAGCGCTCAAGCACGCTTTTTGCGTATGCCTCGGTTTCGCCCCTATCAATATCGAGGGAATCAACGATTTCGGCAAGGCACTCTGTAAGATGCGCGCTTACCTCCTCGTCCTTAAGGCACTCTCCAACGCTTGGCACTCCACGATTGAGCGCAAATGGTATCATTGAGGTGTGTGCACCGTTAAGAATTCTAACCTTAATTGTGCGATATGGCTTAACGCTTGGCACATATTTTACACCGTCAAAAATTTTATCAAATGGCAATCTTTCATCAGGCTCGCCCTCGATTACGAACAGGTAAAAATACTCGCTCGTATTAACGAGTGCGTCCTCGTAGCCAAGGTCGATTTTCTCGCTTGGCTTGCCTGACACGATACGGTCAACGAGAGTGTTTCTAAACGAGCACTCCTCGATATAATCGAAAAATCCCTTTTCGAGCTTCCAGTCGCTTGCGTGGCGAAGGACGATTTCCTTTAAAATGTCGGCATTGCTTTCAATAAGCTCACAAGGAACGATAAGCATAGGGGAAAGCCCCTTTTTATATCTATGATACAAGAGTGCACAAAGCTTCGCCGGGAAGCTCTCAGGGCACGCTTCGCTCGGAAAATCGCACGCGCTATATGTAATTCCTGCCTCGGTGGTGTTTGAAACTATCAAGTTTGTGTCTGGATTTTCGCCAAGAGCAAGAAAGCCCTCATAATCCTCACAAGCATTAAGCGAGCCCTCAATGCTATCAACAAGCATCGCCTCGTTATGAGACGCATCTCTTGCCAAATGCGTATAGTTAAAGCCCTGTGTCTCAAGAGGGTCAGCGCCAGAGGTGCGGGAGCGCACTACCATCGCATTTCCGTTATATATTCCTGCGTCATTTGCGCCCTGAAGCATCCAGTCGAAAAAGCCACGAAGGAACACTCCTGCGCCAAATTGAATTATTTTTACAGGTCTTTTAGTTTTTTTGTCAGTTATCTTCATTTTTATCTCCTATACTTGTTTGTTTTTAGTATATCACACCTTTTGCGAATATTCAATTACTCGCGCGTAATAAAATTAGGAATTTTTTCGAATTTATGTTGAGATTTTTGCAATAGTGTGGTAGAATTAAAATATCAAATTTGTGAGGTTTTATTATGGAGCTTAAAATCATGTCATTCAACCTTCGCTACGACAATCCTGGCGACGGTCTTAATAGCTTTTCTAACAGATACGAAAGAGTTCTTGCAACGATAAAAAGCGAGTCCCCTGACATTATCGGCTTCCAAGAGGTTACCGATTCTATGAGGGCAAGGGTTAAGAGCCTTCTTAATGAATACGAGTTCGCAGGCTGTGGAAGAGATAAAAATTATCACGAAGAGGCAATGCTTATTGCATATCGAAAGGGCATATTCGAGCTTATCAGCTGTGAAAACATATGGCTCTCTGACACCCCAAGCGTTCCTGGCTCTCACTACTACGAGGACGGACACAGTGGTTGCCCAAGAATGTATACAATGATAAGGCTAAAGCACGATGAAATTGAGAAGCCCTTCCGTTTTATCAACACACACCTCGACCATATCGGTGGGCGTCTGCTCGAATCCAAGCAGTTGACCGATGCGATTTCCACATTTGATGAGAAATTTATTCTAACAGGCGACTTTAATGCCGAGCCAAGTGCTCCTGAGATAAAGAACATAACTGAGGCATTAAAGGACAAGGGGGCTGTCGACTGCACTGCCGAGCTTGGCCCCACCTTCCACGCATTTGGTCTTATTCCAAAGAATGAATGCGTAAAAATTGACTATATTTTCACTGATGCAAAATGCAAGAGCGCATATGCAGTCAAGGATGAGGGTAAGGACGGCCTTTACTATTCCGACCATAACGCAGTTTGCGCAATTATTGAGCTATAAAGGCACAAAAAAGAGAGAACATTCACTGTTCTCTCTTTTGTTTTTTAACCACAGGGTGCGACGTTTTGCAAAAATTAGATAGATGTTATCTTTATTGCTGTGCCGTCCTTGTCGATATTGCGGAGTCTTCTATTATTCAAAAGAATTGTGTAGATTTCGGTCTTTTCTACCTTGCCATACTGTGCGTTATATGCATCCCAGTCGGCAACTGTAAATTCGCCCTTCGACTCTATTGTGTCGATTATATATTTTTCAAGCTGTTCATTTCTTGGCATTTTCGCAATCATATCGATTGATATGTATTTTTCTGCATCATATGCCTTCATTATTTCTGCATAGCCGTAGCCCTTTTCATTGCAGAATTGAACAAGTCTTTCATATTTGTCAATATTTAAATGATAGCACGCTGCGTCGAAGTTCTTCATTTCGATTACAGCGATTCTTCCCTTGTAATCTCTTATAACAAAGTCAGGGAAGTATCTTCTATTTGCGAGCATTTGTGAGATATAAGGGATTTCAAGCGTTTGCGCCTTCATATCCTTCAAATATCCTGTTGATGCCATAGCTGTTGCAAATCTGCTCTCTAAGAAAGAATCACAAATTAGCAATCTCTTAACGCCATTGAAATCAATTTCAAGCTCACAAAGATGCTTTGTTTCTGCCTCATATGGCTTTTCAACATCAGGGAAAAGCTCATCAAGAGGTGTATCGTCAACCACTGCGTTTTCGGGATAAACGATAAGGTCCTCTACCATTTGGCATTTGATTTCGTCTGGAACAAGGCAAGCTATAAGCGTTCTTTTGTCATACTTCGACCTTGGCTTTTCGTTCTCGCTTGTCTTTTTGCTTTCGCTCTCCTCATCAAGAAGCTTTTGTGGTACGGGTAAGCCAAGGGCTCTATATCCGTCAGCCATTACAACTCTTCCGTCTCGCTCAACCTTAAGCATTCCACGTCTTACAAGATAAGCCTCATACTTACCAGAAAGCACATTTGGGCTCTCATTCATAGCGCGAGCAAGGGTTTCAAGTCCAACAGGACCACCGTTGTATCTTTCAATCACAATCTTAAGAAGCTCTCTGTCGCCAACCTCAAGACCGTTTGCGTCAATTCCGTTTTCCTCAAAGAACGTGGAAATTACGCTCTCCGAGATGCTAATATCAAGCTTTTTAATCTTTTCAGGTGAGCTGAAAAGCGATTTGTCGGTAAGGTTATTTCTCTTTGCGTGCTCAACGAGCGCCTTATCGGAAATTCTTCTTACCATATTGTTTGCTGTTCTTGGGTTATTTCTACAACGCTTCGAAATCACGAGTGCGTTGTCGTTTGAGATTTTGTAGCCGAGCTTATAGAACGAGCTTGAAATAATTCTTGCAAGCACCTCATCGGTATATTCCTCAAGCCTTACCTGAATTGCACGATGAGTAAACGGCTTTGCAAGCTTTCCTATCTCCGTTGTTGCACCTATGAGTGTAAATGGTGGCAATTCGAGAGTTTCAGTTTTAGCAAGCTTGCCCTTTCCCTCGGTATAAACAACTCTTCCATCCTGCATAGCCGAGTAAAGAATAGCCTCAGCAACCTGCAAGGGGAGTGTATGAATTTCGTCTATAAAAAGAATATCTCTGGGCTTTAATTGCTTGAGAATTGCTATCATTTCAGAAGGTGTTGCATTGGTAACATTCATCTCAATAAAATTGGAGCCCATTTCGTTTGCAATAATCTTGGAGAAGGTTGATTTTCCAAGACCGTGTGAGCCATAAAGAATAATGTGAGGAAGTGCGCTATCCTTCAAGCGAGCAGCCTCAATCAAATCCTTTACAGCAGTAACAGCCTGTGGCTGTCCTATATAGTCAGATAGCCATCTTGGACTAAGGGAGCCAGTAAATCCCTCTGCTCCCTTTTGCCCATTATAGCCCTTTTTTGATGCACCACCTGTAGCAGATGGTGTATATGACGGTGCGTTATTGGCATTTTGAATGGTATTAACGGTGTTAACATCCTTTTTAGGCTCTGGCTTTTTAGGCGAGACAAAGGTAGCCGATGCCTTGGCATCGACCTCTGCAATTTTTTTCTTTAAAAGCTCATAGGTGTCAAGATATTTCTTTTGCTCTGCTCCCTTTGCAGCTTTTGCGAGCAAAAGCGCACATTTTGCACTCTCCATAAGATTTTTTCTTGCCTTTTCATATTCTCCCGACGCAATTTGCGCTGTTGCCTGCTTCAAATAAAGCGAGAGCGATTCATTCAAGCTTGCCATTTTCTTAAAACCGTCCTTTTGATTTAAAAATTATTTACCGAGCTCTGCCTCAAGCTTTGCGAGCTCATCATCAATATTTGATGTTGTGCCAGCTGATGCGCCTGCGCCATAGAGGATCTTATCAATCTCTTCGTCTGATACCTCATATGAGTTAGATGAGAAATCGCCTGATGAAAGTGTCTGGTCGATCATTCCGTCGAACTCCTCGGTTTGAGCCATAGCGCCCTCGATTGCCTCATCAAAGCCTGCTGCAATCTTGGAAACATTAACACCCTTCATTGATTCGAAAATGCTCTTTGTAATAGTCTTAACTGCGCCAAGGAAGGTCTTCTGTCTTGCCATCATATCACGGCGCTGAACCATCATCCTAGCATCAAGAAGCATCATATATGTACGCTTCTTCTCAGTGATGGATTCCTTAAGTCCCTGTCTTGCCTTTTCAATCTGCTGTGGAAGATTCTGCTCCTGAGCAATTCTTACAGCCTCGGCAAAAACCTTTTCTCCCTTTTCAAGCTCAACTATGTGCTTTTCGAGGTCGCGCATGGACTTCTTTATCGCCATGTTGCGCTCTCTTTCTTTTTCTTCTTTACTCTTAAAAAGTCCCATTGTATTTTCTCCTTAAAAAATATTTATTATGGCATATCCTGTGGAACAAGCATCATATAGTCTTCCTTTGAAAGCGCCTGTCCCTGCTTCTTCAAGTTATAAAGACGCATCTTCTGCTTCTTTGTAATCTTCTCAAAGAGGTTTCTAACATCACGCGCGTTACCAAAGTGCACAGGATCACGATTGTCGTACATCTTGCCGAGTGCCTTTCGTACCTCAATTTGCATTTGAGGATTGATTGCGAACTGGTTCTTTGCACACATTCCCTCAAAAATCTCATACATTTCATCAACTGTGTAGTCGCTAAAATGAAGAGTTGTTGGAAATCTTGATGTAAGACCTGGGTTCATCTGCAAGAACTCATCCATTCTCGAATCATAGCCTGCGAGAATTGTAATGAACTCTCCACGACAGTTTTCAACTGCCTGAAGAATTGTACCTACAGCCTCCTTACCGAAGTCGGTCTGTCCACCCTCTGCAAGACGATAGATTTCGTCGATAAAGAGCACACCGCCCATTGCCTCGTCGATTTTCTCTTGAGTTTTGATAGCGGTTTGTCCAACATAGCCTGCAACAAGATCCTCTCTACCAACCTCAACAAGCTGACCCTTATCAACTACGCCAAGTGAATAGAGAATATCTGCCATAATTCTTGCAACTGTGGTTTTACCTGTACCTGGGCTACCTGCAAAAATCATATGGTGATTTGTTGCATTGTCCTTAAGGCCACATTGCAATCTATCACGGTTGATTTCAAGCTCTGCAATAAGCTGCTCAACCTCTCTTTTTACCTCTTTAAGACCTACAAGCTCGTTGAGCCTTGCAAGCGCCTGCTCAACAGGAATCTTTTCCCTTGGCTCTATTTCCTTTGCCTCTGCCTTTTTAGCATTAGCAGGACCCGGTGTGGCTGGCTTTGGCTTGTTTGCCTCCTCAATTTTTTGCTTAATGCTCTTAAGAAGCTCAACAATTCTATCAGCCTTTGACTTGTAGCCCTCTTGCTCTCTGCCATAGGTCATTTTCATAAGCTTTATAATTGCCTCAAGCGCTCTTTTGAGGGCAGACTCTGTCGCTGGGAGATTGCCCTGCTTTGCATAGTTCATCGCGCTATCGTAATTGACATTATAAACGCTTTCCAAATACTGTTTATTTTCCATTTTGTTACGACCTCACCGATTAGTTAGAGAGCATCTGCTCATATGATGAGATGTCAGCATTTCCTGCATTTGAGCTTTGAATAAATGAATCGATATCGTTTTCGATAAGCTTATCCAAATCGCCATATCCACTTTCAAGGTCAGAAACATCAACCTCGTCCATTGTCATTTCCATGCTTGCAGAGAACTCCTCAAGCATATCATTTTGACGGGAAAGCTGCTCCTGTGTCTTAACAAAATTCTTCTGTGTTTCCATCATAGCTGCCTTATCAATTGTAAGAGAGCCAAGTGTTGATGCAATTGCGCTCATTGAGTTAAGAAGTCCTGTTGAGCTGTCAGAAATAGACTTCATTGTTTCCATTGCGTCAACCTGGAAAAGGAATTTTTCAGCCTGCATCTTACGAGTTCTTGCAACCTTGATAAAGGAAATTTGTGTTCTGTAAACATCCATATATCCCTTTGACTTTGCCTCGGCTGCATTTTTGATAAGCGCCTGCTCCTTTTGCTCGATTTCGGCTATAAGCTTTTGAACCTTTTTCTTTTCGGTCTTTGCGGCATATTTTGCTTCCCATTCAGCCTCTGCCTTTGCGTTGTCAGCTGCCTCCTGTTGCTTTCTCTTGATTTCTGCCTTTTCCTCTTTACTCTTAAAAAGTCCCATCGTTCTCTCCTCCTTAATCAAGCAAGCCTGGGCTTACCTTGAATTCCTGCTTTTGTTGACCTGCAGGTGCGCTTGCATTTGCGATATTCTTTTGTGCGTTGAGGGCATCCTCCTGCTGAATGTCGTCCATAATAGAGCCTCTTGAGCTCTTTACGCTTCCACGCAAAGCGTTTCTTTCAGCCTTTGCCTCCTCGTATGTTTCACGAATTCCAGCAGCCTTGTCGATATGTCTGCCGAGCTTCTCGTTAATCTTAGAAACTCTCATAGCAAACTTTTCAGGGCTCATAAGGTCAGCGCTTGTAATCTCGTCAACCTCTTTCTCCTTGTCGAGCTCGCTCTGAATTTGAACAGCCTGGTCATAGTTAAGCTTCCAGTCCTGAAGAGATGCATCGCAATCGTCAATCTTTGTGTTACACTCTTGATATTCGAGGTCGATTTTCTCGAGCTCAACCATATCGCCAGCATCCTTAGCGCGTCTTGCGTCTGCCTTAAGCTCTGCAATCTTCTCCTGAAGCTTTGCCTTCTTTTCAAGAGCCTTGAGCATTCCACCCATAGCCTGCGCCTTGATTTCACCGTGCTTAAGATATTCATCGGTATAGAACTTCTTACCGTTCAATCTTTCAGTTTTGATGAGGTCAAAAAGAAGCTCTGCATGAGATGAAAGTCCAGGAAGGTTTTCGTTCTGTACATCGTCGTCCATCAAATCAACGATGTGAGCAATTCTCTGCTCAATGCTCTGCATTTCCTTTCCATCAAGCTTCTTTGTCTTTGGGAATTCACGGTCTGCGAGTCTTCCGATTTTTGACAAAATCATTCCAACTCCTGACTCACCGGCTCCAGAAATATATCTTGTTCTTGAGTGAATGTCCTCAATTCTTGACTTAATTTGGGCTGTACCCTTGTTGTAATCCTTTTCGTTATATCCAAAAAGTCCCATTGTAGTTCTCCTTTAAATTATTCTTTTCCGTCTGGTAAAATATTTACGTTAATTGTACCGTTGCCCTTTGGAAGCTGTCCATCGCCCTTGCCACTATTCTGTGCTCTGATGAGCTTTTCAGCAACCTTTGCTCTTTCCATATCAACGCTAATGTCATCACGCTTGCCCTCGTTTTCGATACCACCGACAACATTGTCAAACTTAGCATCATCAACGATATCACGCTTAGCCTCATGGTCAGGAGCGTATTGAAGATTTCCGATTTCAACCTTATGTACTGAAAGACCTCTTGAAACAAGCTCCTTATCAAGCTCTCTCTTGATGTCCTTGCAATAAAGGGAAAGCTTTGTTTGGCAATCCTCGATTGTGCCCTCTGCAAGTCTTGCTGCAAGATAGGTTCTCACAATACCTGTGCAGGTGCCACGGAGCTCCTCTCTAATTTCGTGTCTTGTAACCTCATTTCTACCCTCAAGCTTCAAGAATCTTACAAATGTGAAGAAGTCCTCAATATTGTAGTAGAAGTGTCCAAAGGCAACCGCCTTAGCTCTAATTCCGATTTCAGAATCCTTGCACTGAATTGCGTTAGGACCTGCAAGTCCCCACTCGGAGTCAAACTTGGTATCAACATCGATAGCTACGATTTCGCAATTTTCATAAGCCTTGTTGCCACCAAAAGCCTTTGTTGTCTTGCCTGGTGTGAAAAGACTGTAAATTGTAGCCTTGTTCTTTGATGTGTACTTGCTTTCTCCATCAATCTTTACGATAGCAACAATTCCCTCCTCAAGCACGAGCTCTGTGTTAGGGGCTGCGCCTGTAGAATCAACCTTCCAACAAACAATCTCCTCCTGGGCGTTTTTCTTGATTTCAATTTTTTCGATTTTTTTCATATTCTCACCTCATATTGTAATGCATAAATAATATATAATTTATTATAACATATGTGGAATGGAGTTTTCAAGTATCATATTGACTAAATTTTAACTATTTTTTTATACACAATCAACAAAAATCTCCTTGCAAAGCATAAAGAGCACTCTTCCGAGTGCCCTTTGTTTATCTTTGGTATTCAAGCTCTACGCTCTCGCCCTTAGCAAGATTTAAAAGCACATATGCGTCGCCATAAGCGCTTTTTTGCACACAGGGTGCGCTGTTTTTGAGCCTTGCGCTCTTTGCACTGACATTTATCGACGCACCTCTCTTCGAGGTTATCGTAGCTCTTATGGTATCCTTGTCCCAAGAAATCGAGACCACAAAGCCACCTCTTGCGTGGAGATTTTCGATTTTTCCACTCTGCCAAGACGTAGGAAGTGCTGGCAATAGCTTTATTTTGGTGTTATCGGAATACATAAGCATCTCGTAAACGCCAGCTGTAAAGCCGAGGTTTGCGTCAATTTGGAAGGGTGCGTGGCCAGCGTGCATGTATTTGAGCGTTACGCCCATATTTCGCCAGTCGTTGTGGTGAGTATAAAGGTTAACACCTGTGCAAAAACGAACGAGCAAATCAAGACACTCCTTCGCCTTTTCTCCGTTGCCGAGCCTTGCAAAAATGTTCGCCATATGGGCAAAGCTCCAGCCTGTTTGAGCCTTAAGACCAATGCAAAGGCGCTTTTCAACTGCAACTCTGCTCGCCTCAAAGAGCTCGGGAGTATCGTCCTCGTTTACCTCAAAGCCTGGGAAAAGAGGATATATGTGTGACTGATGTCTGTGTTGATAGTTGTCCTTGAAATCAGAATGTAGCCATTCCTTGATTGCTCCGTCCTCGTTTATTTCATACTTAGGAATGTGCAAAAGCATCTCTTCCCATTTTTTACGGGACTCTGTGTCGATATTTTGCGCTTTTGATACGCTAACAAGGTTGGTCAAAAGCTCCTTTACAAGGGCAAAATCCATTGTTGCATTTATGCTTACGCTGATTTCCCTTGCGCCCTCAAACGCTCCGTCCGGATGGTTTTCGGGGGAGTTGGACGGATATGATTTTAGCATTCCGTTTTCATCGTAAACCAAGAAGTCCTCATAGAAAAGCGCGCTCTCCTTCATAAACGGATATGCCCTCTCCAAAAGGAATTTTTCATCTCCTGTGTAGAGATAATAGTCATAGTAAATTGCGCTTATCCACGCACTACTTCCCGTCCAGTATAGGACATGTGGCTGAATGTTCTCCTTTTTACCGTTGGAGTTATCCATAAAGAGTGGCAAAAGAATTCCTCGACAGCCGAAAAGAAGCCTTGCATTCTCGCGATAATCGTCCTTAAATTTATCATAAAGGTTGAAAAGTGGCAAAACGCTCTTTTCAAGGCCACCAGCATATGCCTGCCAGTATGCCATTTGAATATTTTCATTGTTGAAGAAGGTGCAAGCCCACGCAGGAGAATATGCTCCATTCCACAAACCTTGAAGATTTGCTGGAAATTCACAATTGAACGAGGACGAAATTAAAAGATATCTACCAAAGTCTGCCATTTTTTGTGTAAGCCTTGGGTCAACCTGTCCACCGTAGCTATTCAAAAGAAGCTGTTCGTTTGATGCGTTCTCGCCCTCGCAAATCGAAAGGCGTGTCGAATTAAACACCTCGCTAAAGCGCGATGAGTGCTCTCTTTCCATTTCCTCGTATGATGATTTTATCTTATCAAGCCTTGCAAAAAGCTCCTCAAATGATACAACACTCTTATCCATATCGAACACGAGAGTTACCTCGGTCGCGTCCTCAATTTTTACATAATCCTTTAGGTGTGCGCTTCCCGACATATCAATATTGAGTGCCTTATCGCATCCACCAGAGGTTATTTTTCCGTTAGTTGAGTGAACCTTAACCATACCTGTAAAATGAAGCTTTCCACAGGTCTTGCTCTCGGAATAAACGCAACCGTCCCTAGCTACCGATTTAAACTCATCTGCGTAAAAATTGTCCACATAGTCCGCCATATCGTGTCTTTCAAGTGAAACACGCACGCCGAATGGAATTTCATTTTTTATGTTTACAACAACTGCGCCAGTTTCCCAAGATGCGAACACCTTGCGCGCTACCCTGTTGCCGTTATCTGTATATGAAACGGTGCAAATGCCCCTCTCCATATCAAGCTCTCGACTATAATTTTCAGGTGCACCCTCTACATCGAAAATCAAGTGAATATCAAAGGCCGGGAAGAATTTTCCCTTGTTTGATTTGAAGCCTGTTTCCTTGATTTTGTTTGTATAGTGGTCGTTTGCCTCCTTATATTTGCCCTCGTCCATAAGAGCACGCACCACCGCAAGCTCCCCTGACATATCGGGCAAGGCACTGTCGCAAGCCCAGTTATAAAGTGCCTCGTGATTTATCAAAATCCTCTCATCATAGGCACAGCCATAAATGCTCGCTCCCAAGCGACCATTACCTGTCGGTGTCGAGTCATTCCAGCCTATTGCAGGATAAGAATTTATAAGCTTTTTCTCCATATTTTCCTCCAAGTAAATAGTAAACAGGTCAATCGCACCGTAAATCGCAAATACACGGCTTAGGCTGGTGTGATCGAGTCCCTCTACCTACCAAAAATAATTCTATCATATATTGCCAAAAAAATCAATTTATTATTGAAAAATATTATATATTATGGTAATATATTCATAGGGACAAATCCCCGAAGGAGAAAAACTATGTTTGATATTGCAAGAGACCCAAAGGTTTGGGAAAAAGTAAGAAATGATGAGGCGTTTGCCCGTCACAGAAAGGAAATCAAGGAGCAGTACGACAAGGTGTTCAAGGTAAGACCAAGATGCTCTGGCGCTTGGCAGGTTTTGGATTTTCCAAATGTTGCTGGTGTAAGCGACCTTTTCCGTCAGCTTCAAACCTCTGCGCTTATGGCGCTTATCTATCCAGATAACGAGGAATATTATAAGAGCCTTGTTGAAACCGTTTGGGAAATCTGTAACGAGTACACCTGGGCACCTCTTGGCCACTACAACGATTATTATCAGCGCACACCTGCCGATTTCGATCCAGGTCTTATTGATATTTTCGCTGCATCACTTGCCTTTTCTATGGCAGAAATCAAGAGCCTTTTCAAGGACAGATTCCCAAAGCTTTTAGTTGATAGAATTACATATGAAATAAGAAGACACACAATTGAGCCATATGTTACAAGAAAGTTCTTCTGGGAAAAGCACGGTAACAACTGGACTGCTGTTTGCACTGGTGCTGTTGGTGGTGTGCTTATGTATGAGGACCCAGAGGAGCTTAAAAGACAGCTTCCTCGTCTTCAAGCCTCAATGAAATGCTACCTTGACAGCTATGATGATGACGGAATGTGCGTAGAGGGCACAGCATACTGGGGCTTCGGCTTCGGCTTCTTCGCAGTTTATGCTACACTTCTTCGTGAATTCTCAAATGGCGAAATTGACTGGATTGCCGATCCAAAGGTTAAGGAAATCTCAAGATTTGTTCAGAAGATGCTCCTTCAGCCAGATGTGCTCGCTATGTTTAGCGATGTTAATGCGCGTGAGGGCTACTGGGTAGGCTTACCTCATATGATGAAGACCTTCTATGGCGACGCAATCGAGTGCTTGCCACTTGATCAGGCTACAATCGTTGCATATTGCCACTGGGCATTTGCAGTTCGCTCAACCGTTTATTATAATCCAGAGTACACCTCCGACAAGCTCGCAAATTGTGTATACAGTGCGCCCGTTTCCAACTATTTTACAAAGCGCACCGACAATTATGGACTTTCCTTTAAGGGTGGAAACCAGTGGGAAAGCCACAACCATCAGGATGTAGGCTCATTCATTTTGGCAAGACATAACAGACAGGTATTCTGCGATTTTGGATACATAGGTCCAGGAAACTGGCCAGGCTATCAGGGCTCAAGAAGAAACGAATACTTCCAGCCATCCTCGTTCTCGCACAACCTTCCATATTTCAATGGCAAGGGACAGGGCGGTCCTTGGGAGGGCAAGGCAAGAGCTGTTTATGACGAGGCCACAAGCTCCGTTTATATGGACTTCACTCACGGCTACGATGTAGATGCAGTTCATACAACTCTTAAAAAGGCTGAGCGTACCTTTACCTTGGCAGACGACAGAATTGACCTTTATGACAAGTTCGACTTCTCAGAAAAGGCGACAATCGTTGAAAGATTTGTTACTACAATTAAGCCACGCATTGAGGGCGATAGCGTAATCCTTGACGATGTGCGTTTCACCTGCACAAGCGATGCAACTCTTAACATAGTTGAACAGCCTTATGTTGACCAGCTCCCAGACGAGAATGGCAATTACAACAAGATTTGCTACTTGCTCGACTATACCTTGAATGGCGACACAATGGACTTCTCAGCTACTATTGATTTTTTGGAGTAAAAAATGAGCGTTTTTGAAAAATCCAAATTTATTTGGATAAACGATACCGAGAGTGTCGATACATACGCTGAATTCTATGCTAAAATACAAATCGCGGGCAAGCCCGCGATTTGTAATATAAGCGTTGATGGCGATTACTCTCTCTTTATAAATGGCACTCTTGTTGCAAGCAATCAGTACGGAGATTACGAGCACTATAAGGTGTATGACACGATTGACATTTCTAATTTTATTCACACAGGTGCAAACGATTTTGCACTTTTATGCTGGCACTTTGGCGAGGACACCTCTCGATACAAGACCTTTGATGCAGGTGTAATTTTTGAGGTTATCGAGGACGGCAGGCTTGTGCTTGCAAGCGACGAGAGCATCGTAGCAAGAAAGAGTCGCGCCTATGTTAGTGGCTTTAAAAGACGAATTTCTCCACAGCTTGGCTTCTCGTTTAAGTACGATTCATCCTCCGAGGACGCGTGGACTCTTGGCTGTGGCGAGGGCTTTGAGAGCGCTATTTGTGTAGATAAAAAATGCACCTTCTTCCCACGACCGATAAAAAAGCTCTCCCTTGGCGAGCCAGTATGGGCAAGAGCTATTTTAAAGACAGAAAAAAGCACAGTTTACGACCTTGGTCGCGAATATGTAGGACTTATCACGCTTGAGGCACAGGGCGAGGGCGTAGCTAATATCTCCTACGGAGAGTGCCTTGAAAATAACAGTGTAAAAAGAACTCCCGACTGGCACGACTTCAGCCTCGACTATGTATGTAGTGGAGAAAAAAGCTACACAAACTATATGCTTCGCTTGGCTTGTAGATATCTTGAAATATCGACACAGGATAGTGCAAAAATCAAAAGAGTTGGCATTATTCCTCAATATTTTGAAACGAAAAGAAGGGATTTTAGCTTCCTTTCTGGAATTGACGCTCAAATATACGAGATTTGCGCACGCACGCTTGAGCTTTGTATGATGGAGCACTATGTTGACTGCCCTTGGCGAGAGCAATGCCTATATGCGTTTGACTCAAGAAATCAAATGCTTTGTGGCTATTATGCCTTTGAGGGTGGAAATTTCGAATATGCAAGGGCGTGCTTACGACTTTTGTCGGAGAGCCAGCGCCCCGACGGACTTCTCGCAATTTGCTCTCCCTGTGGCGTTAATCTCGCAATTCCGTCATTTTCACTCCACTTTATAAATTCGCTTTGTGAATATTCCGAGTATTCGGGCGATATATCTCTCTTTGAGGAGAAAAAGGAGTGCGTAAGAGCAATTCTCGATGCGTTCCTTTCCAAAATGCAAGATGGTCTTCCCCGTCGCTATACCGATGAGGGCTTTTGGAACTTCTACGACTGGTCGCCTTGTCTATCTGGCGATTTTGGACGCGCACAGCCAAATGGTACGGACACCATTCTTTGCTCGCTTATCATTTTAGCCCTTGACTCCTACGAGCGTCTTTGTGCGCTTGCTGGCCTTCCGTTTGAGCTTGATGGTGTAGCTGACACCATTCGAGCTAATGCAAAAAGGGCGTTTTTCGACACGGAGTCCTCTCTTTTCTCGGTAAGTGATGAGGTAAAGGACAAGGTCGAGCTTGCAAACGCGCTTGCAATCCTGGCGGGCATTTGCACAGATGACGAGGCAAGAGTAATTTGCGATAGCCTTTCAAATGATGCACTCACTCCCTGCTCGCTTTCTATGAAGTGCTTTAAATACGACGCACTTATAAAATGCGACAAGGAAAAATACAAGGGCGCAATTCTTGGCGAAATTCGCAAAGCCTATGAAAAAATGATAGAAACCGGCACGGTTTGGGAAACCGAGGTAGGCGCGAGTGATTTTGGAAACGCAGGTAGCCTCTGCCATGGTTGGAGCTCAATTCCGATTTACTATTACAATGCTTTAAAATGAAAAAATCCCCGATTTCGGGGATTTTTTGTTTATTGTCTTTCGCCCTTGTGTGCAAGCACAAACGGATAGATTTCGAGTGCACCCTTTTCCATTAACCTGTAGCCACATACGGTCAAGGTCCATTTGCTATCAACGGTGTCGTCAAAAAGTATGATTTTCTCAGGGAGCTTTTCTGCCTTTACCTCAAAGGCGTTAAGCGCATTTTGGCACTTATGCGCTCCGTTTTCCATTTCGCACTGTCTTGGTGCGTCCTTGGCTTCAAATGGGCAAATCAGCTCAAGAGAGCATCTTTTTGCAAGACGAGAGGCAAATTCAGACACTCTGTCGCTCCTTTTTGACGGAACATAGGCAAGATGCGTAATTCCCTTTTCCTTAATAAGTGGCAAAAGAAGCTCTGCACTCTTGCCGAGAAGCTCATCTCCAAAGTAGGTATCGCCCTCGATTGCACGACGCACAAGCTCTCCGTAGCCGACCTCGGAATATTCGCAAAGGCATATTCCCTCTTGGTTTACGAATTCAAGCTTGCTTGATGGCATTTGCTCGCTTACTGCCCACATTTTACGCGGAGTGATTTCCAAAACGAGCCTGTTTATATAATTTGATGCCTTTTCCTTAAATTCAAGCGATACTGTGTCGCTAATTTGTGATTTTGGCTTGCAAAATCCACATTTTCCACAGTCCTTTGCGCTAAAATCGTCAAGGCAATTTACAATGTACTTGCTATAACAGCCCTCGTGTGTAGCGAGCGCCCTCATCTGCTCTGCCTCGGCGCGCCTTTGTTTCTCGATTGCATCGTATTTTTCTCTATCGTAAACGAGCTCCTTACCTGTAAGAGCGTATGCGTGCTTTTCGAGTACGACTATATCACTTGCCAAAAGGTATTCGAGCGTGCGCTCAATTCTGCGCTTGCTTATATTAAGCTCCCTCTCTATTTTGCGCCCCTTAACGCGCTCTTCGCCTTTCAAAAGCTCCATTATCGCATCAACATCCTCCTTTAAGGGGAAGATAGTGTCGATAAAATAATCGATTATGGTCATATCCTCTTTACCGTACATTAGGAAAACATCGGCATTGTCAATGCTTCTGCCTGCGCGTCCGATTTGCTGATAATACGACACGATGCCCGATGGCATTTGATAGTGAATTATAAAGGAAATGTCGCCCTTATCGTAGCCCATTCCGAGCTTTATTGTGGCAACGATAGCCTTAATCTCGTTGTTTTCGAATTTTCTTTCTGCCTCGGCATTTATCTCGTCACGGTCGCTATCGGAATAATATGCCATTGCGCTAACGCCATTTTTTGTTAGAAAATCGGCAAGATAATCGCAATCTCGCTTTGTTAGGCAATATATAATTCCACTGCCCCTTAGCTTGTTAATGTTTTCGAGAATCCAACCGTATCTCTCTGCGCGTGAGGGCATATGAAGAAGTCTGATTGAAAGGCTTTCTCTTGTAAGAGGTCCTCTTGAAATGAACACATTGTCGCCAAGCTGATCGCACAAGTCCTCAATTACTCGGTCGTTTGCTGTTGCTGTGGTTGCAAGGAGTGGAGTGTCCGAGGAAAGCTCCCTTATAACCTCGCGAAGTCGACAATATTCTGGGCGAAAATCGTGTCCCCAGTCGGAGATACAATGCGCCTCATCAACTACAAAAAGACCGATATCGACCTTTTTAAGCGCATCTCTTATATCGTCCTTAAAGAGTGTTTCGGGGGTTACAAGCACGAGGTCAAGCTCGTTTTTCCTAAGCGCCCTCATTATGTCGCCCTGTCGTTCTATTGTGGTTTTATTTAGCACCTCACAGCGAAGTCCAAGTCGAGTGGCGCTGTCAAGCTGATTTTTCATTAAAATAAGAAGTGGGCTGACAACTATTGTTGCACCTCTGCCCCTCTCACGCATTAGGCGAGTGCAAATAAAGTAAATTAAGCTCTTGCCCCAGCCCGTGCGTTGAACGACGAGAGTGCGAGGTCTTGTCATAGTTGCCTCGATTGCCTCATATTGTCCCTCGCGAAAGGTCGCCCCCTCGCCAAGGAGTGATATCAATATCTCGTGCGCCCTTTTGTAAAAATCGTCCCTTGTCATTTATCTAATCCTTTGATTAAAATAGCATCTAATATTAATATATCATAGCTTTTTTTGATTGTCAATTGAAATTAGCGCGCTACTGTGGTAAAATATATCAGAGGTGATTTTATGATTAAGAGCTTTTATCACGGTCTGCTATCGTCAAATGTGTATGTTGTATACGATTCGGGCGAGGCGATGATAATTGATGCAGGCGCTTCCGTTGAGCCAATAAGAGATTTTGTTGTGGCAAATGCGCTTAAGGTTAAATATATTGTGCTAACTCACGGTCACTACGACCATGTAAATTATATCGGCGATTATTTGCGCGCCTTTGAGGGCGCTGTCGCTGTTTGCCACGAGGACGAGGTTTCCACGCTTTGTGATAGTGAGGCGAATGTTTCCGTGCTTTTTGGCAAGGAATGTGTCTATAATCACGATTATACCACCGTGCGTGAGGGCGATAAGCTATGCGTCGGTAGCCTAAGCTTCGAGGTCATGCACACGCCGGGGCATACGGTTGGTGGAATTTGCCTTTATGAGAGGAATGCTGGCGTTTTGTTCACAGGCGATACGCTATTCCATCAAGGCTACGGACGCACTGACTTCAAGGGTGGCGACTGGCGTGCGCTTGTTGGCTCAATCAGACGCATTTTGTCGCTTGATGGGGAAACGAGGTTTTTCTCAGGACACGGAGACAGTGCGAAAATTAAGGAACAATAAAAAGGCAGATTTCTCTGCCTTTTTATTTTGTTATTACAGGGGCTTTTTTCTCAAATTCTTTTAAGCTTTTCGATAATTTCGGGATCTGTGTCGTCTGGTGCATAGCTTACCTCGGTTGCGCTCTTGCCCGTGAAGAACTTGAACATTGTAAGTCCTGCAAGGTATCTGCCATAGTCGAGTGAGAGGTGGAAGCCATCACGGTTGATTGACAAATTTCCCTTTTCTGGGTTGAACTCGTCAAGCTCTCTTGCCCTTTGAATTGCAGTCGCATTGTCGATTGTGCGAAGACCGTACTTGTCGGCTATCGCGCTTGAAGCCTCGACTATTCTTTCATACATATACTCGGTGGATCTATTGTAATATGCAAATCCGAAGTGATCCGAGGCTGGATCGTATGCCCAGGTTCTATGGAAAACGATTTCTGCGCTTGGGCACTCCTTTTTTATGTAATCAATTAAGAATTCGGTAAATGGCTCATAGGTTTCGACCATTCCTGAAAAATGGCTTACCTGCTGAATTGTGACATAGTCCCATTTTCTCTTTTTCAAGGCATCGTTAATTGACACCATTTTGAGCATTCTGCCATTTTTTTGATATTCATAAAAGGCGTTATTTTCCTTTATATTTATCATATGTGTTTCAAGGGAGCAGCCACCGATATAAAGATTGCGCACAAAGATTTCATCATCGGAGATTTGATGCAAATATCTTGTTGCGTCCTGCGAAAAGCTGTTTCCTATACAAAGAACATTCATAATAAAGACCTCATTTCAAATACTGTAATTATATTGTAGCACTCGCCCAAGGTGTTTTCAAGCAATTTTTGTATTTTTGGAGCATTTTTGGAAACAATTTATTTAATCAGATTTGTAAAGGAAGTGCTTATGATGGAATTTAAGGGCAAGGGCGTTTGCTCTGCTATTGCGATAGGGCACGCAAGGGTGATAAAAAAGCAAGCCCCAAGTGTGCAAAAAAGGGAAATTATCGATACAGAGGGCGAGATTTTGCGATATTTGAGGGCAAAGGACAAGGCAACACGAGCCTTGCGCGATATTCACGCCCGTGCGCTTGTCGAGGTGGGCGAGGCGAATGCCCAAATTTTCGAAATTCATCTGATGATGCTTGATGACGAGGATTACACCGACAGCGTTTTTAGCATTATTCGAAATCAAAAGGTTAATGCAGAGTGGGCAATCTCGGTTACCTGCTCTAATTTTGCCGAGCTTATGTCGACAATGAACGACAGCTATATGCGTGAGCGCGCCTCGGACATAAGGGACATTTCAAGCAGACTTATTTCCTGCCTTACAGGCGAGGGCGGGGCGCAGGAATCGGGCGAGAAATGCATAATTTGTGCCGATGATTTGACACCGAGCGAAACTGTAACGCTTGACAAGAAAACGGTGCTTGCCTTTTTGTGTGCGCACGGCTCATCAAGCTCTCATAGTGCGATTTTGGCGCGTAGCATGGGAATTCCTGCGATAATCGGTCTTGGCGATGAGTTTTTGGAGAGTGTCACGGACGGTGCTCTTATGCTCGTCAACGGATACACGGGCGAGGTTGTGATAGAGCCAAACGATGAGCAAATAAAGCGATACGAGGCGCTTTTAGCAGATGATATTAACAAAAAGGAGCTTCTTAAAAACTTAAAGGGCAAGGACACGATAACGCTTGACGGAACGAGGATTTCCCTTTACGCAAACATCGGTGGAACGCACGATATTGCAGAGGCGCTATTTTGTGATGCCGAGGGAATCGGACTGTTTCGAAGTGAGTTTTTGTATTTAAATCGAGATGATTTTCCAAGCGAGGATGAGCAATTCGCCTCTTATAAAAAAGTGCTTGAAAGCATGGGCGAAAAGCGAGTGATTATTCGCACGCTTGACATAGGTGCTGACAAGCAGGCGTCGTATTTTGACATTCCAAGGGAGGAAAATCCTGCGCTCGGCTTCCGTGCCATTCGAATTTGTCTTGCCCGTCCAGAGCTTTTTAAGACACAGCTTCGCGCCCTTTACCGTGCGAGCGCGTTTGGAAATCTTGGAATCATGTTCCCTATGATAACGAGCATCCACGAGGTTGAAAGAGCCTTGGACATTTGCGCCGAGGTAAAATACGAGCTTGATACAAAGGGGATTGCCTACTCGAAGAGCGTGGAAATCGGCATTATGATAGAAACGCCTGCGTCGGCAATAATAAGCGATTCTCTTGCCCCTCTCGTTGATTTTTTCAGCGTTGGAACAAACGACCTAACACAATACACGCTTGCGTGCGATAGGCAAAACGGTCTTCTTGACGACTTTTGTGACACGCATCACGAGGCTGTCTTGCGCCTTATTGAGCTTTCTGCAAAAAACGCGCATAAAAGTGGTGCGTGGATAGGCATTTGTGGAGAGCTTGCCTCGGACATTTCCTTAACCGAGCGATTTTTGAAAATGGGAATTGATGAGCTTTCGGTCTCCCCCTCGTATATCTTAAAGGTGCGTGACGCCATACGCAAAATCGACCTCTCAAAATAGAAAAAACGACACAGAGTGTCGTTTTTTCTTTATTCTTCTTCGATTTTACAAACTGCAAGCTCGTAGAAAATATCTGTGCCCATGCCAGTGTTTGCAAAATCAATTTTAATCGCAATTACTTTTGCGTCGAAGCTTTCTTCAACACAAAGAGCGCTTTCTTTTATTCCCGTCTCTCTGCCAATTACAAAGCTTCTCGCCCCCGAGTAATCCGATTGCCCGTAATACTGAAAGCTAATGGACGCTGACAAGCTGGACGAAGACGCGCATAAAAACAGATAATCTACATCTATTGGCGTGTTAAAGAAAATCTTAATTGTAAGAGCTCCTCCTCTTGGTGCAAATCCATCTGCAACAGAGTCTCCTGATCCCCAGTTTTCATCAGTTAGCATCGCTCCTGCCTCTTCTTGTAGACCACCATATATTCCATTTTCTGAGGTTACCTCAATCGTTGCTTGAGATGTAATGTTCTGAAGGCTTTGTATTTCCTTTTCTCCACAGCCCTCTCGCTCACATTCACGCTCCAGCTTCAACGGAACTGCTTTCCAATCGGTCCAGTCGTGTCCAAGTGCAGGGTTAAGCGACTCGTAAACCTCATCGTATACGACATAACCACAAATAGTACAGTGTTGACTTTTTGTTCCTGCATCCTCGCAGGTTGACTCTTCTGTTACGGACGTACTCCAATAATGATTTTGTGTTCCGTCAACGCAAGGTGGGATTGTTTCAATCTCAGAGTTTGATGAGTCATCAGAGGGTGCTTGAGCAAAGTCTATGTATTCCTTAGGGTCTACGTGACTGTCGTTGATCTTCAGCTCATAGTGTAGGTGAGGGTCCTGCGCGATCTCATTCGTAGCACTTTCACCAATCTTGCCAATTACATCTCCTGCCTTAACGGATGCGCCAATTTCTATTCCATCCGCTACCGTTGGGTCGAGATTTTTATAGTAGCTCACTGCGTTATTTGAGTGCTCAATGCTGACACAGGTGCCCATAAATGGATCGTCCCATACATTTATAACAATGCCGTCAGCAACAGCCACAACATCCTCGCCAAGCTCTGCCAAAATGTCCACGCCAGTATGCGTACGATAATCCTGAGTTGTCGGATTGAATACAAGCACATTAACAGAGTAATCCATATCAATCGCTCCTGTTATTGGTGCTATAAACAAATAAGGGGTGTTATCCTCTGTAAAGTATGGATGAAGTGTTATATCTCCCTCGACAACGAAGGTGGTTTTTATTCTTATTCCCTCTTCGCCTGCGTAGATTTTGTTAATTTCCTCTTGTGTGTACCAGCCCTTAAAGGTCCAGCCGTCGCGAGTAGGCGTCGGAAGCTTTCCTATCTTTGTGCCAACCTCGACCTCCATTGACTGCGTATCGCAATACGCACCTGTCCAAAGGCTCAAATCAAAGGTAACTGTCGCCTTTTCTCCACCGTCGTCGCGATGAGAGTTTCTAATTATTGTAAAGACAAGGCTACCAACAAATATTGCAAGCAAGCCAAGCGCGACAAGAATAATGATAAGCGCCTTTTTCTTTTTCCTTGCCTTTTCAGGATCAACCTCTTTTGGCGGCTTTGGTGGCTTTGGTGGCTTTGGCGCTTTTTCCTTTACAGGCTTTTCAGCCTTGACAGCCTCTTTTTCGGTTGTTTTTTGCACGCTTACCTCGCGAAGTGCCTTTTTGAGCTCCTCGATTTCTGCCCTTTGCTCCTCGCGTGCCTTTGCCTCTGCCTCCTCCTTAGCCTTGCGCTCTGCCTCGCGCCTTGCCTTGGCTTCAGCCTCAGCGCGCGCACGCTCCTCGGCATTTGAGAATTTAGAAACAAATTCAATTATCTTTTGTGAGGCATCAAAGCTATGTAGCTCTACGCCCTGTAATTTTCCGTGAATTCCAGGAATTCTCTCGATTATGTCGCCAGTAAAGGCTATCATTATGCTATTTTTGAGCTTCTCCTGCTCGTTCATCATAGCATAATATCTTGTATATTCGTTTTGCACCCAAGGTGTTCTTAGATAATCCTCGTTTGAGCAAACGATTATCATACTCTTTGCTTTGTAGAGCGCATAAAGAATAAGCGCCTCATAGTCCTCGCCAACTCTTGTTCCGATTTCCTTTTCGGAGAAGAATGGGCTTTGTCCTGCTCTTTTGAGGCTATCGTAAAGCTTGCCTGCCCATACGTTATCCTGTGTAAAGCCACCGTTTTCGTCAGATACCTTTACGCAAATAAAGGTGTCGTATGAGAGTCCACCTTTCTCAAGCTCAGCAAACTTTTCTCTTATGTAATCAATCTCCTCAGCACGAGAGGTATATTCCTCCCTTTGCTCTGGAGTTGCACACTCGAGTGCGCGAAGATAGCTTTTATCCT
>SVSE01000005.1 GCA_015064445.1 Oscillospiraceae bacterium
CCCACAAGGAAAAACGAATAGCTATAAAAGATCCCGAAAGGATAAAAAACAGACAAAATATATATTTTCTAAGGGATTGTTTAAATTCTCCGTTCATGGTATGTCCCCTCTCTTGTTGTATTTACCAAAATTATAGCATAAATTTGTAAACATTTCAAGTGTGGCGGTTCGAATCTGTCTACAGACCCGAAATGTCCGGAATGCATCTACAAAATTCTGAAAACTTTAGAGTCGAAAAAAGCGGAGAAATCTCTCGAAATCTCCGCTTTTCTTGCGCATTAGCGCGATTTTCGTGCCTGCATCTAAATCAGACACTCATCATGGCTGGGATGGATGGGTTCGAACCATCGAAATGCCAGAGTCAAAGTCTGGTGCCTTACCGCTTGGCTACATCCCATTATTTGCGTGCGTTAGTATTGTATCATAAAAAATGATAGTTGTCAACAACTTTTTAAAATAAAAATTTTGTAAACTTAAAGTTTACGAAAAGCAACCTACGGTTAGTTGACAATAGCGCGCGTAAATGATATAATAAATAAAAACAAATGGAGGCTTTTATGGAAATTTTATTTGAAAATTCTCACATAAGAGAAAAACAGCTTTTTAAAGAAACGGGGTTCTATGCCTTTTTTAGACGACCGTTTGCTATGATTGCAAATATAGTTGCGATTTTGTGTATTATAATAAACATTCCGCTTCTGTTTTTAAAAGAGGATCGCGCATTTCATATTTTCATGATATTTGTAGGCGTGCTTATAATCTTATGTGGCATCTTGGGCTATCATAAATATGTGAAAACATGGTATACAAGGGAAGTAGAGCCAAGAGCAACAAATGGCACAACAACATATACAATAGAGGTTTATGAGGATAAGCTTGTACATTGCTCGACACTTGGCACAAGACAGGAGCTTGAGCTTTCACGAATAAAGAAGGTAGTAAAAACTAAAAGCTATATTCTTCTTCAATCAAACGCAAACCTAATGTATGTCTTTGACAAGAATGGCTTTACAAAGGGAACATTAGAAGAATTTCTCGAGTTTTTGAGAGGAAAGAAGCTATATAAATAAAGAGAATCGAGGTGATAATATGCAAATGTGGAGTCCTTGGCACGGATGCAAGAAGATATCCGAGGGCTGTGAAAATTGCTATATGTATTACCTCGACAAAATACGCGACAGAGACGGTAGCGTAATTTACAAAACGCAGAACTTTTATTTTCCCATAAGCCGAAATCGTCGTGGCGACTATGTTGTGCCATCGGGCGCAACGCTTAGCGTTTGCATGTCGTCGGACTTCTTTTTAGAGGAGGCAGACGAGTGGCGAAGCGAGGCTTGGGAGATGATGAGGCAGAGAAGCGATGTCAAGTTCTTTATCATTACGAAGCGCGTGCATCGAATTAAGGACACTCTCCCTGCCGATTGGGGCGACGGATACGAAAATGTCGAGATAAATATCACCTGCGAAAATCAAAAAAGAGCAGATGAGCGCTTGCCCATTTTGCTCGACCTTCCGATGAAGCATAAGGGCGTTGCTGTATCTCCGTTTCTTTCAGAAATCAATATTGATAAATACCTTAAGGGTGGTCAAATTGAGCTCGTGTCCTGTGGTGGAGAAAACTATGACGGAGCGCGCCCGTGCGACTATGAATGGGTTAAATCCCTACAAAAGCAATGCATCGAAAATGGCGTTAACTTCTGCTTTTTTGAAACAGGAACGAACTTTATCAAGGACGGAAGACTGTATCATATGCCATCAAAGCCACTTCAAAGCAAGATGGCGCATAAATCGGGAATGAATTATGAGGCAAGAAAAAGAGAATTCAAGCTCTTTGATAGTATGGGCAATCCTGTCCCTCAAATAAAGCCTCGATTTCGGAAAAATTGTGACACCTGTGCGAATAAAATGATATGCTCAGGCTGTTCCGACTGTGGAAAGTGTGGATAAATGAAAAGAATATTAATAATGCTTTTAATTGCGTGCTTGCTCCTTTGTGCGTGCACGCCAAATAATCCTGATGAGTCCTCGCATCAATCCTCAAGCGAGTCATCCTCTTCAAGCGAGAGCGAAAGCTCATCAAGTGAGCAATCAAGCGAAAGCTCCTCGAGTGAGAGTAGCACAAGTGATTCCTATCTCGATATAGAAAGATTTGAGCCAAAGAGCTTTAAAAATGTGTCCTTTGCAATTAAAGGCTCTAAAAGCGCCCTAACCTTCGAGGCGCCAAATGAGTGGTCGTTTACAAAAACCACATCGAATGAATACGATATAAAACGAGGTGGCAATGTAATCGGAGGCGTGCTTATCGGCACAATGGACGACTTGGATGAATGGAGCATAATAAGCGAGAAAACTAAGGACAGAAAAACCGTAATCGCCAAGGAGTATGTAGAGCAAAAGGGCACGGATTATCGATACAGGTGGGAGTATTCCTATACAGAGGACTCCGTACAGGAGCAAATAAACATCGTCGTTACCTGCGCCGAGGTGCCAAGCCTCTCCTCGTACCGTATGCTTTCAACCTCCATCTTTAAGCAAATATACACCGAGCCTAGCTTTGGTGGAATTGATAATATTGCCGACATGTCAAGCCCACAAATTCTCATTGTTGGCAATAGCTTTGTTGGCACATCAAACATAGGCGCAATTCTTGACGATATGCTTATGTCCAATGGCAAAAACGGCCTTGTTAACGCAATATCTATCGGTATGGGAAATATCGGAAGATACTCGCAGGACGACTATGTTTTGGGCGAAATCGCGACGGGCAATTACGATTTGGTCGTGATGAGTGGCTTTTATGGCTCCGATGATAGCGCATCACTTCGTGTCATTAAGGAAATTTGCGACGATACCGACACAACCCTTGTAACCTTGCCAGCACATAACGAAAATATCACAAGCGCCAGAAAAGCGTCAAGGACTTGCGAGGTTAAATGCCTCGAATGGAAAACTGAGATAGACAATTTCATAAACGGTGGAGTTAGCAAATGGGCGCTGTGTATTAATGATTCCTATTATCACAGCACGGAGCTTGCAGGCTATATCGGTGCGCATATGATTTATCGTGCAATTTATTCCGAGTGCCCAAGCGAGCCACAAAGCCAAACTATATCTCAAAGCGAGGTTGATAGACTCCTCGGAGATTACTCCTCAACAGGAAGAGTAGAGGTCGTTGACACATCTAAAATAAGATACTTAGGATAATAAAAAGCCGACATATGTCGGCTTTTTTATTTATTGAGCTTGTTTATAAGAGATGGCAGACACAGCTCGAATTTTGTGCCATATGCGTGATTTTCAGCGTCGGGAAGAGTTGCCTTAATGCACTCAACCGTGAAATCAACTGCAACCTTGAGTGCCTCCTCCTTGCTAAGGCCCTGACACAACGCACCTGCAAAAACGCTTGCAAAGGTGTCGCCTGTGCCGTGGAAGCTTGTAGGAATATTTTCGGTAAAGTAGGAGTAAAATTCGTCCTTTTCGCTATCATAAAGCACAGCACCCTGTGTCGATTTTTCATATGAAACGCCAGTCAAAACTGCAATTTTAGCACCAAGCGCACAAAGCCTTTTAAGCACATCCTTTATGTGCGACTCGTCATATTGCTCCTTGTACTCAATGCCGAGCATAAACGACGCCTCAGTAAGATTCGGAACAACGATGTCAGCCATAGCGCAAAGCCTTGCCATATGTGGTGGAAATGACGCATCAAAGCCCGTGTAAAGCCTGCCCTTGTCGCCCATTGCAGGGTCTACAAAAAGCAAATTCTTGTCATTTCTAAACTCTCTTGCAAAATCCATAACATAATCAATCTGCGAGTGCGAGCCAAGATAGCCTGTGTATATCATATCGAACTTAAGGGCATATTTTTTCCAATGCTCTTGAATTTTTGGAATGTCATCACTCAAATCGCGAAAGGTAAAGCCCTCAAATCCTCCCGTATGTGTTGAAAGAACAGAGGTTGGAATAATTGCACATTCAATTCCCATTGCAGAAATTATAGGAAGAGCAACGGTAATTGAGCATTTTCCAAAGCAAGAAACATCTTGAATTGTAACGATTCTTTTCATAAAATCACCTCACGCTAAAATTATACTACTTGGATTTTCAATTGTCAACCAAAAGCGCCAAAAAAAGATAACAAAATTTGCGTTTTGTATTTACATTTAAGGTAAAGTGTGTTAAAATATATGCGAAAAAAATTAAATAGGAGATACATATTATGGAAAACAAAGTAATCGTAGAAACCAGCGCACGCCATGTTCACCTTACAAGAGAGCATGTTGAAATCCTTTTTGGCGCAGGACATGAGCTTACCTTTAAGAAGGATTTGAGCCAGCCTGGTCAGTTCGCTTGCGAGGAGAGAGTAAGCGTTGTTGGTCCAAAGAACACAATTAAGAATGTAATCGTTCTCGGCCCTGAAAGAAAGGCTTCACAGGTTGAGGTTTCACTCACCGACGCTCGTAACCTCGGTGTAGTTGCACCAGTTCGTGAGAGTGGAGATGTTGCAAACTCAGGCGCTTGTAAGCTTGTTGGTCCTTGTGGAGAGGTTGAGCTTAGCGAGGGCGTTATCGCTGCTAAGAGACATATTCACTTCACTCCTGCTGAGGCAGAGGCTGCTGGCGTTGTTGATAAAGAGGTAGTTAAGGTAAAGGTTAACTCTGAGAGAACAACTATTTTTGATGATGTTGTTGTAAGAGTTCATCCTAACTTCAGTGCTGCTATGCACATTGATACTGACGAGTCAAATGCATCCTGTGCATTTGGTCAGGTTTATGGCGAAATCATCAAATAATTAAGCTAAAATCAAAGCCACACCACGCGTGTGGCTTTCTTTTTTACTCATTGTTGACAAATCGCCTCGCGTGTGGTATAATATACATAACTATTGCTTTGTATAGGAGCTATAATTATGATTCAATATCTTGAAAACGAAAAAGGAACACTTAAATATATTCTTACAACACCAAGTGATTTTGATGCATCGGAAAGCCTTCCTATGATTGTTTTTTTACATGGCGCGGGCGAGCGTGGGGATGACCTTGAGCTTCTAAAGGTGCACGGAATTCCAAAGCTTTTTACAAAAAATGAGGACTACGGTGGACTAAGAGTAATTACCGTTTCCCCTCAATGCGCGCAAGAGCGTACTTGGTACGACTTCAAATGGGATGTTATCTCGCTCATTGATGAGGTTGCGGATAAGTATAATGTAGATAAGAGCAAAATTGCTCTTTGTGGAATTAGTATGGGAGGCTTCGGCACTTGGGAAATTGCACTTCAGATTCCTGAAAAATTTTCCAAAATCGCACCTATTTGTGGTGGCGGAATGAGCTGGCGCGCGTGGTATTTGCGCAACACTCCTATAAGAGTATATCACGGTGGACGCGATGATATCGTACCCCTTTGCATGTCCGAAACAATGGTTAACGCTATTAGGCTCCAGGGTGGAAATGTAGAATTCACAGTTTATGACGATTTGGGCCACGACTGTTGGACAAGAGCATTCGAACAGACAGATCTTGTTCCTTGGCTCGCTAACTCGAACAACTAAGAGGACTTTTATGAGAGAAACTTTAAGTAGAGCGAAACGAAAAATAAAACGAATATTGCATGTTTTGAATCCGTTTGCAGGCAAGGGACGCGCCGAAAAAATTAAGGAAGAGCTTAATGATGACGGTCAGGTTTACATATCTCACTCCTGCGAGGACGCAAACGACTTTATAATCAACGCCTGTAAGGAAAATCCTGACACCTGCTTCGTCGTTTATGGTGGCGACGGAACAGTTTTTAGGGCAGTAAACTCCCTTATGGATAGTGGCTGTGCAGACAGCGCATCACTCAAAATCGTTCCTGCAGGAAGTGGTAATGACTTTGTCCATTCCTTTGAGGGCGAAACAGGCGAGAAGCCGATTGATGTAATGAGCTTCAATGGCAGATATGCAATCAATGTAGTCAATGTTGGCTTCGACTGTGAGGTGGTGCGTCGTGCTGCTAACCTTAAAAAGAGGCCTATGATTTCGGGCAAAATGGCATATATTCTCGGTGTTGTTGGAGAGCTTGCTGCTAAAAAGCCAATTGACGCAAAAATAACCCTCACCTATGCCGACGGTACACAGGAAATAATTGAGGAGAAGATTCTCCTTGCCGCTGTGTGCAACGGAAAGTGCTATGGTGGAGGCTTCAATCTCGCACCTGACGCTGATTTGAGCGACGGAATTTTGAATGTCGAAATTATAAGAGATGTAACTCGTGCCAAGTTTATAAGCTTGGTTTCCGACTACAAAAAGGGCACACATATTGATATGGAAACAGGCGAGCTTAAGGAAAAATTCAGAGAGCTCGTGTATTATAAAAAATGCGTGGCTGTTAAAATCGAGGGAGTTAAGAGCGTTTGCGCAGACGGAGAGATTTTCGAGGAAAATACTGTCGATGTAAAGGTAATTCCACACGCAATAAACTATGTAATAGATTGAGGTTAAAATGAAGAAAGTATTATTTTTTATAAGCATTGCTGTTTTGCTTGTTGCCTTTGCGATGGTAGGCTCTGCAACAACCTACTATACTGATGGTACAACCGAATATTTCGAGTGCGAAATCGCAGACACATACCACATTGATAGCTATGTTATCAAAAACGGTGGTTTTCCTAAATACGACTCCGATGGAGATGCGCTTACTTGGTATCTTGTTTCAACTGAAACCGATTCCGAAACAGGTGATATTATAAAAACTGTTGCAAGCGTAAAGACAAGGGATTATCATAATAGCGGAACATATTCGGCCCCACTTACAAAGTATAATGTTGTAAGTGCTAACTTTGATGCAGGAACAAGTACAATTCCTGTATACGGTGGAATGGATGGCGGTCAAAGTAAGGAGATTTTGTTTATCTATGTTCCTGATGCTGTTACAACACTTGATTTTCGTTTTTGTCAGCTTGCCTCGGTTGTGAAATGTGAATTTTCGGAAAACTCACAGTGCAGTAGCTGGGCTGGACTTACCTTTTGGGGAGCAAAGAGCTTGCGCGAAATTCATATTCCTGGGTGTCTTACAGCGTTTCCAACAAAAGACGGTGGAGCGTTTGATGGATGCTCAAGACTAAGCGTTCTTACATTCGATGAAAATGCTCGGATGACAACCATTGAAGGCTGGTATTTTGATGAAACAAGCATCGAAAGCTTGATTTTGCCAAATACAGTAACTACAATCACCCCTAGAATTTTCCAGGGAATGAAGCAGCTTAAATATGTTAAGTTTGGAAATAATGTTCAAGCAATCGAAAATACTCAAAGCAACAACGACCATTTCAGCTTATTCCACGATTGCTCGAATTTGGAAACAGTTGTAATTCCCGGTACGCTTCTTGCAGAGAATATAGGAACAAACGGAAACAAGCTTACTTACGCTTTTTCGACAGGTTCACCTACCTTTGTTTACACAGGAACTCTTGAAGAATTCAAAAAAATACAGGCGATATTCAGCAACCATCAAGCCAACGGCGCTCTTACAGGTGCAACCGTTGAAAACGGAAGAATAGTTATCGCAAATCACTGTGAGGTGTACTTTGACGGAAATCACGACACCGATGACGGAAAGTGCGAAACCGCAATGGAGGCACCCTGCACAAGATGTCAAAGACAGCTTGATGCAAAGGAACACAAAATCACAGTAAACACTCTTAAATATCCAAACGGATTTGTGTGTGAGGGAGTTCGCAATTATCTTTGCGGAAACGAGGGCTGTTATTTTTACGACATAGTAAATGAGGCGACTGCTCCAATTTTCACAATAAACGAATTTGTTGGATTTTCGGATGATGGCGAGGATGGAATTGCATTCGGTGGATATCAGCTTAATGCTAAAATGCTTGATGAGTATAATGAGTTGAATCCGGATGAAAAGCTGAACTACGGTGTTGTGCTTATCAACCCTGCTTATGTTTACGGTAAGGAAGCCTTTTTCGTGAACGGAAAGGTAAATGCCGATGAGGGCTTTATTCAAACCGATATGTCGAGCGCAAGATATGCCAACATTTCAATTAGTATTACAGGCTTTACAGGAAAAGCGCAAAACTTGTCAATCATTCTTGCAATTTATGCCTATACTGACATTGATAATGTTGAATTTATTCAATCTCAAACAACAAAGTGCGCCGATAAAAATGTAACACTTGGAACACAAACACTTTACACTGTAACCTTTGCTTCGGTTGTGGCAGGCGACAGTAGCCTTTCAAATCTTGGTGATTATATTCCACCGAGCAAGGAAGAAAATCAGTAATGAAAATCCCGATGAAAATCGGGATTTTATTAAAAAAGGGAGAATACTATGAATAAAAGAACCGATTGGTTTAGCGAGGCAGGATATGGAATGTTCGTCCATTGGACAACACACACCTTGCCAGAAAAAGGTGAAAAGAAGGATTATTTCAAGGCAGTTGAGGATTTTGATATAGATACCTTTGTGTCGCAGGTTGTGGCATCGGGGGCGAAATTCTTGTTCTTTACTGCAACTCACGCTGATATGAAGGTGCCGTTTCCATTGCCTGAGCTTGATGAGATTGTGCCAAATCACACATCAAGGCGCGACCTAATAGGCGAGCTTTCTGACCGTCTTGCAGAACACGGAATAAGGCTTATGCTATACTTTAACGGAGAGGGCGTAACTGATCCCGAATGGCAGACTGCCACAAAATTTAAGGATGATATATATCCACACGCAGAGTTTTGCTATCGCGTAACAGAGGCGATTTCTAAAAAATACGGAAAGAAAATCCACGGCTGGTGGATTGACTGCTGTTATGAGCCACCGATTTGTGGTGGTAGAGGCGTGCGCTATGATTATAAGCGCTATGCCGAGGCGCTCCGTGCAGGAAACCCCGATTCAATTGTAGCCTTCAATTTTAGAGGCGTAGAGCCTTGGGGCTGTGAATGGGGCAGAGGAATATCTGACTATCAGGCGGGCGAGGAAAATGATATAAAATTCTTGCCAGAGCATCGCTTTAGTGGAGAGGGCGACACACAATGGTTCGCACTCTGCTGGATGGACGATTTTTGGGTACACGAAAAGGAGGGCACACCAACTCCTCAGCACGAAAACCAAAGGGTACTCGATTATATAAAGGAAATCAAATCAAAGGGCGGAGTCTTCGCCTACAATGTTGCCCCATATCAGGAGGGACATATCTCAGCGCCTACAATGGAGCAGCTAAAATGGCTTTCTGATAAAATATAAAGAAAAAATGCACCTTTGCAGGTGCATTTTTTAAATAGTCTTTTTTGAAAAATCCTCTCCACGAATGAGATAATCAATAGATACGCCAAAATAATCGGACATTTTCACAAGCATATCAACATCAGGACTTCTGCGTCCTGTTTCGTAATTTGAAATGGCTTCACGACTTATATTCAAGTCCATTGATACCTTGACCTGCGACAGCTTTTTCTGTTGTCTTATTTCCTTCAATCCTATCATTTTCATAATGTTACCTCTAAAATCAAAAATACCTCTTGATTTTAGTGTAACAAAATGTTACAATTATTATGTTTCAATTTGTCACATCATAGAATCGTATGGCGAAACACAGGTATTTTAATTGTGAAAAAGTAGAAGGGCATAAAATAAAAAATGCACCATCGGTGCATTTTAGAGCTTTAACAGCTCATCACAGCTGACATCAAATATTTTTGCAAGCTGTAATAGTTCAATGTCAGTTACAAATCTTTCTCCACTTTCAATTCGTTGAATTGCATTTTTATCAACATCAATTCCCAACAATTGTAGCTTGTCAGCGAGAATTCTTTGTGACATTTTTGGGCTGTAAGCCTTTCTAAGTCTATAAATATTTTTGCCACAAATATTGTTTTTACCGTTTGATGATTTATTTTTAAACATAATAAAGTTCCTTTGACATTCAGTGCTTGACAATTTTATTTTATTATGTTATCATAAATATATTGACATTCACAAAATGTCAAAAGGAGAATTTATGAAGCTTATGTCAAAAGTTGATACCAAACAACTTCAAAATCTTATGAGAAGAAAATACACATATGAGGCTGATGCGATATTTCAGTTTTTATGCGTTAATGAAGAGCTTCAAAGAGATGCGCGCTATAAAACTCTTTATGAGGATTTATTTGACTATTTTTTAACGAAAGCAAATATAATTACAGAATCCACAGATTTTGCCAAGGAAGACCTTATTTTAATAACCAAGCTAAAATATAAGCACGGTCAAACACACGGAATAGTAGTAGATACAAAATATTTAGATAAATATCTTTTAGAATACGATTATAAAAAGTCGTTGTTTATGTCTATTGAGCATATTAAAAATGATTTTTGAAACAAAAAATGCACCTTTGCAGGTGCATTTTTATTTATCAAATTACTTTGAGAGTCTGTCCTCAAGAGCCTTGAGCTCATCGTACATTGTCTTAGGAACTCTATCGCCAATCTGTGCGTAGAATGCCTTAATGTTTTCAACATCCTCAAGCCAAGAAGCCTTGTCAACACTGAGAAGTCCCTCAACAGTATCAACTGTGATGTCCTTAAGACCATCAATGTTGATGTCCTTTGCATAAGGAACATAACCGATAGCAGTTTCTCTTGCGTCAACCTTATCCTCGCAACGAGCAAGAATCCAGTCGAGAACTCTCATATTATCGCCAAATCCAGGCCAGATGAAGTGTCCCTCATCATCAGTTCTGAACCAGTTAACGTGGAAGATCTTTGGAGCATTAGGAATCTTCTTGCCCATATCGAGCCAGTGCTGGAAGTAGTCGCCCATATTGTAGCCAACGAATGGTCTCATAGCCATAGGATCACGACGAACAACGCCTACTGCACCAGCAGCTGCTGCTGTTGTCTCAGATGCCATGATTGAGCCCACGAATGAGCCGTGCTGCCAGTCAAAGGATTGATATACAAGTGGAGCAGTCTTTGCACGACGGCCACCGAATACGATAGCAGAGATAGGAACGCCTGCTGGATTGTCAAATTCCTTAGAAATGCAAGGGCAGTTCTTAGCAAGAGCTGTAAATCTTGAGTTAGGATGAGCAGCGCTTGTGTTAACCTTATCCTTCTTGTCGTACTTTGTCTTATCCCACTTTTCGCCCTTCCAGTTGATGCAGTTGTCAGGAGCATTGTCGTTAAGACCCTCCCACCAAACTGTGTTGTCATCAAGAACGTGGCCAACGTTTGTGAAGATTGTATCTCTCATTGTTGTAGCGAGAGCGTTAGGATTAGACTTGTCGTTAGTACCAGGAGCAACGCCGAAGAATCCGTTTTCAGGGTTGATAGCCCAAAGTCTACCGTCCTTACCAATACGGAGCCAAGCGATATCGTCACCAACGCACCATACCTTGTAGCCCTTTTCTGTGTAAGCCTTAGGAGGAATGAGCATTGCGAGGTTAGTCTTACCGCAAGCAGATGGGAATGCAGCGCTGATATACTTAACATCTCCGTTAGGATACTCAACACCGAGAATAAGCATATGCTCAGCCATCCAGCCCTCTTTTCTGCCGAGGTAGGAAGCAATACGGAGTGCGAAGCACTTCTTTCCAAGAAGAACGTTTCCACCGTAACCAGAGTTAACACTCCAAATTGTGTTGTCCTCAGGGAAGTGGCAGATATATCTGTTTTCCTCTTCAATATTGCATCTTGCGTGAAGTCCCTTAATAAAGCCCTCACCGTCGCCCATAGCCTTTGCAACATGTGCGCCAGCACGAGTCATAATAAGCATGTTAAGTACAACATAGATGGAGTCAGTAAGCTCAATACCATACTTTGCGAAGCTGGAGCCAACCTGTCCCATTGCATAAGGGATAACATACATTGTTCTGCCCTTATATGAATTCTTGTAAAGCTTTGAAAGCTTCTCGTAGCATTCCTTTGGATCCATCCAGTTATTGATATTACCTGCGTCCTCTTTTGTTCTTGTGCAGATAAATGTTCTACCCTCTACACGAGCAACGTCGTTGATAGCTGTTCTGTGGAGATAGCAGTTAGGAAGAATTTCCTCATTAAGCTTTTCAAGCTCGCCAGTAGAGCAAGCCTCATCACGAAGCGCCTGTGTTTGCTCCTCGCTACCGTCAATCCATACAATCTTGTCTGGATTAACCATTTCAGCCATTTCCTCAATCCAGTCGAGGATAAGCTTTGAGTCAGTTAAAGCCTTGTTTTCAAATTTCATTCGAAATACCTCTTTCATAAAATTTTTTACCGAGTATAGTATATCAAAAAAATGGAAGTTTTGCAATACCTTTTTTATTATTTATTAAAAAGATTTAAGCGCATCGCACACGCGAGAGGATAGAATGTCCTTTTCCTTTGGATGAATATCTATATTGTCGCACACATCACGGCATATAACGCATTTTGTGAGCGGTATTACATCCTGTGCGCGAAGCTGCTCGGATTGAATCCTTTCCCACGCGTATCCCGCCCTGTCAAGGTGGTCGGCAAGCTGAATTACGACAAATTTAAGCTCGTCGTTTCTAAAATACCTTCTCCACGCGCCAATCATAGCGTCGAGCATATTAAGATAAATGTCAGCCTCGGCAACGCTTGCGTTGCTTTCTCCCTGATACCACAAAACGCTTGATAGCGAGAAGGGGAGAATTTTTTCTATCATATTTTCCCAAAGCACTCCGTCATCGTTCCAAACGGGATACCATTCGTGGTCGGCAAATCGGTTTTCAATCTCAAACTCAGGCACAAGAGCTACATGCCTTGGCATCCAGCTTTGAATAACCGATGCACCCTGATAGCACGCGATAAGTCCAATCTTGCGTTCGGGCGTTGCAAGCGCGCTCGCAACGTAATAGCCAATAGCGCTAAAATGCTCGGCATTTTCCTTAGTAAGCGTAATCCAACCGTCGCGTGAGGAAAAATGCTCCTCACTGTCTTCCATACGGTCAACAGTAAAAAGACGCACGTTCTCATTTCCTTTATAGTTATCCCTTGACTCGGAGCTTTGCCAAAGCTTGAACTGCATATTCGACTGTCCGCCAAGAAGGATTACGTCGCCAAAATACACTCGTCTTAAATAGAAAAATAAAGCGTCAAGCTCAACCAAAATATCATAAGGTCCACCGTAGTCAAGCGGCTCGAATTCAATTAGCCATTCGCCATCTGCGCTAATCTCCTTGCGCACACCGTCAAGCGTGATAGCCACGCGACCGACGCCCGTGCCGAAAAAGCGCACGCTTTGATTTGCCTGCAATATCATATCACTTGAAAAAATAGGATTTAAAGTAACCATAATTTTCTCCTTAAATATTGTATATTTAAATTTTACTATACAAATTGCGAAAAATCAACAAAAAAGAGCAAAAATATGTTAAGATATATTCGAGGTGATAATATGGAAATCGAAAGAAAGTTTTTGATAGGCACTTTGCCCTGTCTTGACGGTGTTAGATATGATGAAATTGAACAGGCATACATAAGCATAAATCCCGAAATACGCGTTCGCAAAAAGGGCAAAAAATATTATCGCACCGAGAAGGGTGAGGGCGCTATGGTTCGCACAGAGGACGAATGGGAGATTACCGAGGATGAATATCTTGACGGTCTATCTAAAAGCGAGGGAAGAGTCCTTCAAAAAACAAGATATTATATTCCATATAAGAGCCACATAATTGAGCTTGATATCTATTCTGGGAAGCACGAGGGGCTTATCGTTTGCGAGGTCGAATTTGAAACCGAGGGCGAGGCACTTGACTTCGAGGTGCCCGAATGGCTTGGCAAGGAAATCACATACGATATCGCGTTTAGAAACAAAATGCTCGCGCTTAAATAAAACTCTTGACAAAGAATCAAATATATGTTAAAATGTCGTAAATGCTATGAACAAGACAAGTAGCAGGTCGCACCTCGAAATAGAGAGTAGTCGGTTGCTGGAAGACGCGCGAGACGGCTTGTGAATACACTTGGGAGCATCGTACTGAAATTAGTAGGCTACGACGGTTTCCACCGTTATATGGACAATGAGGCGTCTTTGACGCAAATCAAGGTGGTACCACGGAATTTTTCGTCCTTGCAATTTTTTGCAGGGACTTTTTATTTTTTAGAAGACCGAGAAAATTATAATTTAGCTTTAATATACATTAAGGAGTAATGATATGCAAATTTACGAGGAGCTCGTTGCGCGTGGACTTATTGCGCAGGTAACAAATGAAGAAGAAATAAGAGAAATGGTAAACAACGGTAAGGCAGTTTTCTATATCGGCTTTGACCCAACAGCTGACAGCCTTCATGTTGGACACTTTATGGCGCTTTGCCTAATGAAAAGACTTCAAATGGCAGGTAATAAGCCAATCGCACTTATCGGTGGTGGAACTGCTCATATAGGAGACCCATCAGGCAGAACCGATATGCGTTCAATGATGACAAAGGAAACAATCGACCATAACTGTGAATGCTTTAAAAAGCAGATGTCTCGCTTTATTGATTTTGGCGAGGGCAAGGCTATGATGGTAAATAACGCAGACTGGCTTCTTAACCTCAATTATGTAGAGCTTCTTCGTGAGGTTGGCGCTTGCTTTAGCGTTAATAGAATGCTCACAGCAGAGTGCTATAAGCAGAGAATGGAAAGAGGTCTTTCATTCCTGGAATTCAACTATATGATTATGCAAAGCTACGACTTCTTGGAGCTTTACAGAAAGTATGGCTGTAATATGCAGTTTGGTGGCGATGACCAGTGGAGCAATATGCTCGGTGGCACTGAGCTTATCAGGAGAAAGCTCGGCAAGGACGCACACGCAATGACAATCACACTTCTTCTCAATTCTGAGGGAAAGAAGATGGGCAAAACACAGTCAGGCGCTGTATGGCTTGATCCAAACAAAACATCTCCATTCGATTTCTATCAATACTGGAGAAATGTAGGCGACGCAGATGTTCTTAAATGCATCAGAATGCTTACATTCTTGCCACTTGATGAGATTGATGCTATGGATAAGTGGGAGGGCTCACAGCTCAACCGTGCAAAGGAAATTCTCGCATATGAGCTTACAAAGCTCGTTCACGGCGAGGAGGAGGCAGAAAAGGCGCAGGCAAGTGCAAGAGCAATTTTCAGCACAGGCGACAGTGAAAATATGCCAAGCGTAACTCTTACCGATGAGGACTTTACCGAAGGTAAAATAGACATTCTTGCAATGCTCGTAAAGGCAGGACTTGTAGCTTCAAGAGGCGAGGCAAGACGCGCACTCGAGCAAGGTGGAGTAACAGCAGATGGCGAAAAGGTAACCGATATGAAGGCAACCTTCACAAAGGACCAAATCGCAAATGGTGTGGTTCTTCGTCGTGGTAAAAAGGCGTACAAAAAGGTAACACTCTAAAAATAAAAGGCACTCGTTGAGTGCCTTTTTGATTTTGTGAATGTTTGATGAAAGTTGTGTGAAAAGCATTTACAAGAATATTTTTCCTATGATAAAATAAAAATAGGGAAGGAGTGATTATATGAATAAACTATTAGCTTTGTTACTTTCATTGCTTTTGTGCTTTGGAGCGCTTGTTGCTTGCGACGGTTTGGAAGAGTCATCGAGTAGCTCGTTAAGTGAAGAGCCATCATCAAGCCAAGAGCCGAGCTCGTCAAGCGAAGAACCGTCAAGCGAAAAATCGTCAAGCCAAGACCCGACACACAATAACGCTTCAAATGACACTCAAAATCCTTTTGGAGCTTATGTCGGTTTGTGGAATTATCAAAATCGAGAATCGGAAGAAATAAGCGATTTTGACGTTAAGAGTGTAAAGGCATATTATGCGATTTGTTCCGAATATCTATACTCGACGTATAAAAGCTTTGCTGAAAACAGTTGTGATTTTTACGGTGGATATTATACAAAGCTCTTTTCGGACTATTTTGAATTTTCGGCAGGGGTGATAAACGATAGAGTTTATGACGGCATTACCGAGCAAACCTTTGAGGATAATTACGTTGTCGTGGTTGAGGGATGGTCGGGACACGTTCGCTCCGAGTTTATATGCTACAGTGATCTTGTGCAAAAAAATGGTTATTATCTCTTGACGTACAATTTGATTTTCTATGAGGGACAGTGCTTTTCAGAGGCAGAAGATCATTATACCGACATTGTTATCATTCCAAAATCTCTTTTTGAAAACGACATTTCAAATATCAAAATAAAGGTTGTGAAAAAAGAATATATTCTTCAAGAGAATGCAGATATTTCCGACGGTATATTGAAAAAGTGGCTTCCTGTTGACAGAATAGATGAGCAAAAGCTCGACAAGAGCAAAAGCTATCAAGTCTTGGGAGCATTTGAACATAAGGTTTATGATTACTCATATCTCAAAAACAAATTTGGATATTATTATCAGGTGGCAAATTCTTATAATGAGATTGACGGAATGCTTGAAGATGTAACGGATGTTGACAAGAGCATTTTCGAGGATTATTTTGTTTTTGTAGTTACCTCTTATCACAGCAGCACGGACATATTTGCTTATCAGGGCTACCAAAATTTCCGTTTGGAAAATCAAATCGCTTATTTTGACTGTTACGAATCATACAATTCAGTTATCTCTCCTGCAACTAATATTGAAACCACCTGTTATCTCATACCGAGAGCAGAGCTAAAAGGACAAGAGCTTCAGGTTGCAGAGTATGAAATAACTGTCCATAGAATTGTAGAAACTGAAAACTAACTTAAAAATCCACTCAGTTGAGTGGATTTTTTATACTTGCAAATAAAAAATATATGTGGTAAAATAATATAAGAAATACAAAACGGAGAGATATATGATAGAATTTATTAAAAATCATATTGCGCTATCAATTACGCTATTTTGCGTTGTTATCGCTCTTATCGCGCTCGTATGGTGGACACTGTGGGCGAACAAGGCGTTAAAGCTAAACCAGGTGTTGATTAGCGCACCCTGTGAGCTGAAAATCGCACACATATCCGACTTTCATAACGCTAAGCTGAAAAATAATAATGCTTGCCTTATTGATATGATAAGAGATGCAAGTCCTGACATTATTGCAATAACTGGCGACTTAATTGACTCTCGACACACCGATGTTAAGGTGTCGATTGACCTTGTGAGGGAGCTGGTCAAAATCGCACCGTGCTATTATGTGCCTGGCAATCACGAAAGCCGAATTGAGAATGAATATAACACCCTAAAGCAAGCGCTAACCGACTTTGGCGTAACGATACTTTGCGATTCCAAGACCACCATTGAAAAGAACGGACAGACCTTTACCATAATCGGAATCGAGGACCCTATGTTCGTTATCGAAAAGGATAGCGTAGAAAAAACCTGTGAGGTTATAAGAGAAAAATTACAGCCACTTGTAAGCGAAAATGAGGGCTATACGATATTGCTCTCACATCGCCCCGAGGCATTTGAGGAATATGTAAGCGCAGGTGTTGATCTTGCCCTTACAGGACACGCACACGGTGGGCAGGTGCAAATTCCGTTTATCGGTGGGCTTATCGCACCGAACCAAGGTTTTTTCCCAAAATATAGCGAGGGCTTGCACCAAAAGGACAAAACAAGTATGGTGATAAGCCGAGGAATAGGCAACAGCCTTTGCCCGCTTAGAGTAAACAATCGCCCAGAGGTAATTCTTATAGAATTAAAATGAAAAAACTCCGACTGTTGTCGGAGTTTTTTGTTTCAGGTTTGCTTTAAGCCAAATTATTTAACTTCAACCTTTGCACCAGCTTCTGTGAGCTGCTTAGCAACGTCGTCAGCTGTTTCCTTAGAAACTGCTTCCTTGATAGCCTTAGGAGCGCTCTCAACGAGGTCCTTAGCTTCCTTAAGTCCGAGACCTGTGAGCTCACGAACAACCTTGATAACATTGAGCTTGCTTGCGCCAGCCTCAACAAGGATAACGTCGAACTCTGTCTTTTCCTCAACAGGAGCTGCAGCAACTGCTGCGCCTGCAACTGCTACTGGAGCAGCGGATACGCCGAATTCTTCCTCAACTGCCTTTACAAGGTCAGCGAGCTCGAGAAGTGTAAGTGCTTTGATTTCATCAAGAATCTGTGTGATCTTTTCGTTTGCCATGATTAGTAATCCTCCATAAAAGATAAATTTTCAAAAATTAGTTTGTTTATTTCGCGTTAAGTCGCGTAGGGAACACCCCTAATTACTCGGCAGCAGCCTCGCCGCCCTTTTGGTCGATAACAGCCTGAATAGCACGAGCAAATCCGGAAATAGGACCTTGAATGCTTCCCAAGAATCTTGCAAGAAGAATTTCCTTTGAAGGAATATCAGCAAGAGCCTTAACAGCATCTGCATCTACAACGCCATTATCAATGAAGCCACCCTTAATTTCAAAGGTGTCAACCTTGTCTGCATACTCCTTAGCGATTTTCGCTGGAGCGATAGGATCATCGTAGCTAATTGCGATAGCGCTCATACCATTGAGCTTATCCTTCATAGCACCGTATCCAACCTCGTCACATGCACGGCCGATAAGAGTATTCTTAAGAACCATGTAGTCAACGCCAGCCTTACGGAATGCAGCACGCATCTTGGTATCGTTTTCAACTGTGATACCTTGGTATTGAACGAGAACGCCTGACTGAGCCTTCTTCATCTTTTCAACGAGATCAGCAACAATGGCTTTCTTTTGTTCAAGAACTGAAATACTTGGCATAAAACAACCTCCTGTATTAATTTCCCTTAACAGCAAAAAGAAAAATCTTTTTCCGAAATTGCAAAAATGCGCACCGAAAAAAGATTTAAATTCGTATTTAAATTCTTCCTCGGCAGGGAGCATAATGCAATTACTGAGACCTGCTGTCTTTGGATTAACGACAAGATTATAACACAAGGTTATATCTTTGTCAATACTTTTTTAAAATTATTTTGAAATTTTTTGTCGTCTAATATCCTTACCAGCAAATTGCTTGATAATGAACTCTCCAAATAGACGACTTGTGATTCTATCGTGATAGAGCTTTCTTATCTCATCGCTTCTTAGATTTGTGCTTGCAATGATAGGTAAGCCCTTGTTAAGTCTTGTATTAATGATATTATAAAGGCACGAAACGGAGAAGCCTGTAACCATTTCTGTTCCGAGGTCATCAAGAATCAAAAGATCACATTCAAGGTATTTGAGCGAAACAGGTGGCTCATCTGTAAATCTATCTCTGAAACGGTCATTTTCAAAATCGAAAAATACATTTTGTGCAGTTTCATATATTACATCATATCCACGGTCAAGAAGTGTCTTTGCAACTGCTGTGGAAAGATGAGTTTTTCCAAGACCAGTAGGACCATAGAGCAAAAATGAGCGCTTGTCGCTTTCAAAATTGTTCGCAAAGGAGGTAAGCTCATCAAGATTTTGCTTTATAATGTCCTTATCATCGCCTGCGTAAAAATCAAGAGAAAAGCTGTCAAAGCTCTGCTTTTCAAGAAGCGTTGCAAGTCCAGAGCGCTCATAGGATTTGAGTCTAAGCGCCTCCTTGTAGCACTTGCAAAGAGTACCGTTTTCGGTGTAGCCTGTATCCTCACAAATAGGGCACTCGTGCTTTAGAGCAGTATAATCGCTTGGAAGACCGAGCGACAAAATAAGCTCCTCTCGTCTTTTTTGAAGGGCGAGATTTTCATTTTTTATTCTTTCAATTTCCTTGGCACAGCCGTCCTTGCCAAGCCTTATAGCGCCTGCAATTTGTGGTGCGGTTGTTCTGAGGGCGTCATCAATGGCTCTGATTTCTGGGCAAAGAGAATAGGCTCTGCTAAGCCTTGTATTGCGCTCTCTTTCGCTTGCTTCACGCTTTTTCTCAAAAAGCTCCTTAACATACGCTACAACCTCGCGTGAGTATGCCATTATTGTCCCCCCTTCTTGTAAGATCTTTGAAGCGCCGCCTCAAAGAAATCGTTTGTTTCAAAGGATGATTCGCCACCGACTCTTGCGCCATCAAGCATTTTCGCATCCTTTACAGTTTTTATTCCATTACATAGCCAGTTTTCAACAATTTTCGCACAATAGGCAAGAGAAGGCTTACCTGTTTTGTCAACTGTTAAATCGTAGGCTAATCTTATAAATTCTATATCAAGCTTTTGTGAAATCCACTTGTCAATCTTTTCCTTTTCGGCTTTAGATAGCTCGCGCCTGCCAATTCCAAAAAGCTCTCTTATCTTATATTCAAGTGTAGACTTGTTTTTTCTATCAGCAAAATGCGCCTCAAGCGCCGAATATGTATCAATTCCCTCATCATAAAGCGCCTGCGCTGTTTTCTTAATGTAAGCCCAGTTAGCCTTGTCAAGACCCTTACAGTGCGCCAAGAGAAGCAAAATAAACTGGTCGCCAAAGCGATAAAAATCTCGCAAGAAAATTATGTGATTGTGGTCACTTGTGTTGAAATCCTTGCCAAGAATAGCCTGACAAGCGATAAATAAAGAACGAATGTCCTCATTTTTTTCAATGAAATTCGCAATTTGTGCGCCCGTGTATGTAGGCATAGAATTAGAAGAGGAAATCATTTTGCTTTCGTCCATTCCCTCAATTTCAATTACGCCCTTTTCAGCCCAAAACTTGAGCGCCTTTTGAATTCTTTCAATGCCGATGCCAAGCCTTTCCGAGAACACGGAAATATACTTGTCAAAATCAGAAAGCACCTCAATATCAGAGAAAAGAGCAATGATTACAGCAAGCTCCTCTCTTGACGCCTCGGGAGCAAATTCAGCCACACCAGAGGGCAAATTGATTATTTTTCCCGAATATTTTACATTTATTTTCATTCAATTTCCCTCCTTAAAGATTTAGCTTGGATATGCGTTTAGCGCCTCGTCCCCACGCACTCCATCAAGAAATTCATAGTAGCCCTGTGAGGCAATCATAGCAGCATTGTCTCCACAAAGGTTAAGGGCTGGTGCATAGAAGGTAGCACCAAATTTTTTACATTCTGCCTCGACACCTGCACGCAAGTGCGAGTTGGCACTTACACCGCCTGCAAGCACGACCTTGTCGTAGCCTGTTTTAGCGAGTGCTGTGCCGATTTTTGAGCAAATTGCATCAACAATAGTCCTTGTAACAGACGATGCAATGTTTTCTCTTTCAAGGGGCAAGCCCTTTTGTGTTTGAGTGTTAATATAGTTTATAACAGCAGTTTTAAGACCACTAAATGACAAATTCAAGGTGTCGTTAATTGATGGAGACGGGAACTTGATTGCGTTCTTGTCGCCATCTCTTGCGAGCATGTCCATAGCATATCCACCAGGATAGGGAAGCCCCATAACTCTGCCGATTTTATCGAAGCACTCGCCTGCTGCGTCATCAAGCGTTGAGCCTATTTCCTCAAGGGATGTGTACGATTTTACATCAAAAAATGATGTGTGTCCACCAGAAACAACAAGCGCCAAGAATGGTGGCTTAAGCTCCTGATGTGTCAAATAATTTCCTGCAACATGTCCCTTTATGTGGTCAACGGGCACGAGTGGAATGTTGTTTGCAAACGCAAGTGATTTTGCGAAGTTAACAGCAACCAAAAGCGCACCGATAAGCCCAGGGCCATTTGTTACAGCAATCGCATCTATGTCCTTTAGCGCAATGCCAGCTGTGTCAAGCGCCTCATATGTGATTTTTGAAATTGCCTCAATGTGCGCACGGCTTGCAATCTCTGGCACAACTCCACCATAAAGGGCGTGAGTGTCCACCTGTGAGGCAATAATATTCGATTTTATTATTCTGCCCTCCTCGCTCATCTCGCAAACGGAGCAGGCGGTTTCGTCACAAGACGACTCAAATGCCAAAATATACATAAATCCCTCTTAAAGTGCTTTGTCCATTAAAATTGCATTTTCGCTTGGATTTGAATAGAAGTTAGGTCTTTCCCCGACTGCGACAAATCCGTGTTTTTCATAAAGAGCGCGCGCAGCATCATTCGATTTGCGAAGCTCAAGTGTTATTTTTGCACAGCCCTCACGCACGCAAAGCTTAGTTATCGCATCTACAATAGCGCTACCTATGCCTCTCGAACGATATGAGCCGAGAACACCTATATTTGAAATTTGACCCTCGTCAAGAATCAAATAAACACCACCGTAGCCCACGACCCTTCCGTCGCATTCAGCAACGAAAAGATGCCAAGGCGCGTGCGAAATTACGCCCGCAATTGATGCCCTTGACCAAGGAGTAGAGAAGCATTCCTCTTCGATAAACGCGATGTTGTCAACATCAGTTGACATAGCTGCGCGTATTTTAATTTCGTTCATATTAGTATCCGAAAACACCTGAAAGGCTGTCGTCGTTTATAATCCAGTCGTTTACATCAATCTCGGTGTACTCAAATCTATTGTTACGGATAATAACTCTTGAAATTCCTGCGTTTATAACTTGACGCTTGCACATCATACAGCAGTTCATACCACCGATAACATCGCCACTTACAGGATCAGTACAGCAGAGATAAATTGTAGCGCCGAGCATCTGCTCACGAGAAGCAGAAATAATTGCGTTAGCCTCTGCGTGAATGCTTCTGCAAAGCTCGTATCTTTCGCCTCTTGGAATGCCGAGGTCCTCTCTTGTGCAGGAGCCGATATCACAGCAGTTCTTGCGTCCTCTTGGAGCACCGTTGTAGCCTGTTGATACGATTACATCATTTTTTACGATAATAGCACCGAAGCGTCTTCTTAGACAGGTGCTTCTTTGAGATACAGTTTGCGCGATGTCGAGATAGTAGTTATGCTTGGAAACTCTTTCCATAGTTTTATCCTCTCTTACTTTTTAGTAGTCTTTTTTGTTGCTTGCGCTGAAAATTTTCTTGGTGGTGGATTTGGGAAATCAAATACCACCTTGCCCCCATCCTCAAGTCGGAGTGAGGCATCGAATTTATTTCCACTCTTGGAAACAAAGCCTTGAATTTTGCTTGTCTTACCAGTGGCAAGAAGCATTTTTACATTAGATACGGATATAGTGCGAGAGCAAATTGATTTGGAAATGGAGAACTTGCATCCATTTTCACGGAAGCCAGAGCATCCATAGCCGAATTTTGTTCTTACAACATTCGCACCGCAAAGTGGGCAAAGTCCAACAATGTCGCCGAAAAATCCGATATTTGTGTCCTGCTCAACGGACTTATCCTTTGAAAGATTAAATATATTGCTTATCTCGTTTTGAGCAAGCTCAACGCTGTCCTGAATTGTGCATTCTCCACGGAAAACACGCTTGAGCGCTTGACCTAACTCTGAGGTCTTGTATTTATCCATTATGATTCCGAGCTGTGATAGCGATTCGATAAGATACTCTCCGTCAGGGAGAATATAATACGAGTCCTTTTTAAGCGAAATATACGCACTCTTGCACGCATTTTCGATTATTCCCGTTCTTGTAGCCTCAGTACCAAGCTCAAGTCCCTCGAAAATAGCACGATATTCATCGTCGTCACTTTCGTCAGCACTTGCCTTGTCCTCCTTGAACGGGTTTTTAAGGTAGTTGTTAAGCGTTTCGATTGTGTAGTGCTTTGGTGGAGTCGTTTCCTTTTCTTGTGGGGCAAACTTGATAACAACCTCATCGCCCTTTTCAAGCCTTGGCAGAATCTTGTCCTTTTGAGTATACTCATCAAACTTGGTCCAGCCTGGCTCAATAATAACAGTGCCAGAGAGAGTAAACTCCTCAAGCTCTCCTACCTTTATCTTAATTTCGCTTTTTTCAATAATACAATCCTGCTCACAGAAAACAGCCACAAATCTTCTCAAAATCGCAGTATAGACAGTCTTTTCTCTTTCTGAGAGTGTCTTTGGATCAGGAATCTTGTAGGTTGGAGTTAGGGCAGAGTGCGACTCAATCTTTGAGTCATCAAATATAGTTTTTGAAAATCTAAACGCAACGGGATAGCCGAGCTTTTTAACATTTTCGATAATCGACTTTACCTTGCCCTGCTCAGCTGTCGCAAGATATTCAGAGTTTGTACGAGGATAGGTAACATAGCCATCCTCATAAAGCTTTTGAACGGTCGTCAAGGTGTCGTCCATTGAAAGCTTGTATTTTTTACCAAGATAGCTTTGAAGCTTTGAAAGCGAGAACAGCTTTGGCGCGCCAAGAGTAGTGCGCTTCTTCTTTACAGAGGTAACAACAGCCTTCTCATTATTATATTTTTCACACTCGGCAAGAGCTACCTCAAGCTCGTCCTTTGTGAATCTTTTCTTCGATGTTAAATCAACGAACTCGTCGTTCGTTTTTTCGTGCGAGGAGAGAACATAATACTTCTCGGAAACGAAGCTTTTGATTTCCTTGTCTCTGTCGTAAATAGCCTTTACAATAGGCACAATAACTCTACCAACACGAAGAAGCTTACCTGTTTTAAGTGTCGCAAAGCGTGTGAGGTTAACGCCATATAGCCAGTCGATGTAGGTTCTTGCAAAGCCCTCGTTAGCAAGGGAATTGTATTCAGCCTCATCCTTCATCTCGCCAAGCGCGCTTTGAATTGTTTGAGGTGTTTGGTCTGGAAGCCATAGACGCACGAATTTTTTCTTTCCGTCAGCAATCGCGTGTGAAACACAAAGACGGACGATAATCTCACCCTCACGGTCTGCGTCGCCTGCGTTTACAATTGTGTCAATATCAGAGCGATTGCAAAGGCGTTTTATTGTATCAAATTGCTTCTTTACACCAAAATCAACCTTTTTGTCAGCACCTCTTTTGAGGTTGAACTTGAATTCCTTTGGAAAGCAGGGAAGATTATCCATTGTCCATTTGGAATTTTCACTTGGCGAATAATCCTCAATGTCAGCTAAGGAGAACAAATGCCCAAATACCCAGGTAACAACAAAATTGCCACCCTCAAAGTATCCGTCGCGCTTTTTCATTTCATTATTTTGAACCTTTGCAATACCTGCAAGAATATTTTTTGCAAGCGATGGCTTCTCGGCGATTATAAGATACATAAAAATGTCCCCCTTTCCCAAAATTTTTCAGAGTGAATACTATTCTAACACATAAATAGCTTTAAATCAAGTCTTTTTTTGCGCGTGTTATTTACCAGCCTTTTTTCTTGAGCCGTCAGGATACTCAATATATGTGTTGTCGAGCGTTGCACGAAGTGATGCACGATATTCTGCAATATATTCCTGACGCAAGAGCCCCTGCTCAATTTTCTCAGCATCTGTGAGCGTTCCCTCGCGTTGCTTTTTAGCAAGCTCGTTTATGCGCTCAATTTTTTTCTTGTCCATATTGAAATTGCCCCTTAGGTGTGATAAAATTATGTTGTAAAATGTCGAATGGAGGTGTGACCGTGAAGAGAATACTTTTTATTATTCTTGCCCTTTGTGTGCTTTTTATTTCCTGTGATGATACACCAAGTATAGAAAACGAAAGCTCATCTGAGCTGTCGAGCGAGCAAGAAAGCATGGGCTATGAATACATACTCAACACAAGCACGCTCAAATACCACGCACAGTTTTGCTCTGTGATTCCCACAATCAAGGAGGAAAACAGGTCTACAACCACAAATATCGAATTTTACATTGAAAGAGGATATGTCCCCTGCGAAAAATGTATTTTAAGATGAGCCGACATCGTCGGCTTTTTTGTTTAAAGAATTACGCCACCACCGATTACGGTGTCACCGTCATAAAGAACGACACTCTGTCCCTTGCAAATCGCCCTTTGTGGCTCATCAAAGATGATGTGTAAAAGTCCATTTTCAAGCGAAGCAATCGCACTCTGTGCCTCGTGCTTATATCTTACCTTTGCCGAAAGCCTCATAGGAGAGTCGATTGTGTCAATAGCACTTAAAACGACCTTGTCAGCCCAAAGCTCACGCGAGAACAAATCCTCGTTTTCGCCGATTACAACCTCGTTTGTGTCAAGTCGCTTTTCGCATACATACATTCTGTGTGGAAGTGCAAGCCCAAGCCCCTTGCCTTGACCTATTGTATAGCCGATAATGCCCTTGTGGCGACCGAGTATTTTTCCGTCCTTGGTAACAAAATTGCCAGGGGAGTATTTTTTATTTGTATAACCCTCAATGAATTTTACATAATCGCCATCGGGGATAAAGCAAATGTCCTGACTGTCCCTTTTTGTGCTCACATCAAGCCCTGCACGAGTGGCAATTTCCCTTGCCTCACTCTTGGAAAGAGAGCCGAGAGGGAACATAGTTGACTCAATTTGCTCACGAGAAAGCCTGTATAAAACATAGCTTTGGTCCTTTGATGCGTCAATTCCCTTTTTTAGCACCTTGCGCCCGTATTTTTCGTCAAATTCAATTCGCGCATAGTGACCTGTGGCTATTATTTCATAGCCAAGCGATTTTCCGTATTCAAATAGCTTGTCGAATTTCAAGCGATAATTGCACTCAATGCAGGGATTAGGCGTCGCACCGTTTTCATAGGCGCTAATAAAATCCCCAATTACATATTTATCAAAGTCGCTTGAAAAATCAACAACCTCATATGGAATGTCAAGAGCATTACAAACAGCTCTCGCATCCTCGATGTCCCTTGTCGTTACACAGCCACCACAGTCAATATCCTTCTCGGAGTGGAGCTTCATCGTAACGCCAAAGCATTCATAGCCCGCCTCCTTCATAAGCTGGGCGGTAGCAGAGGAGTCAACACCTCCACTAATTGCAACCAAGGCTTTTTTCATTAGAAAATATAGCTTCCTTTTTCTACATTGTATTCTTTTCCGTCAATTATAACAGTTGTCTTAGACGGAGTTGTAATTTCATATCTGATTTTTCCGTTATCGTGATACCACTTGGAGCTTACAAGACCGTGTCTTGTCATAATAGAAGCGCTCAAATGGTCGAGCTTGTCTGTTGGCACAGGCGCGATAACGATTCTTTCAAAGCCAGGGAATTCCTCGACTGTTTGGATTCCACAAGCAACACCGTAAACCCAGTCAGCCACAGCACCGTATGCGTAGTGGTTAAACGAGTTCATATCCTTTGACCAGAATTCTCCCTTATCGTTTACACCGTCCCAGTGCTCCCAAATGGTAGTAGCGCCCTGCTTAACTGAATAAAGCCAAGATGGGAACGCCTCTTGGAGAAGAAGGTCGTATGCAAGCTCGGAGTAGCCGTTGCTTGAGAGTGCGTGAAGAAGATATGGAGTTCCAAGAAATCCGGTCTGCAAGCGAGTTCCGTTGGCTACTATCATATCTGCAAGCGCTTTTGCAGTCGCACTCTTGTCCTCGGCAATTCCAAAGTGAAGCGCGATTACATGCTCAGTTTGAGTTTTGTATTTTTTGTACTTCTTTCTTATAGCCTTGAGAATTTTCTCATAGAGAGCCTCGTATTTTGCAACGCTTCTGCCAAGCACCTTGCCCGCCTTTATTACAAGCGAGGTTGAATAGAGATAGAATGCAGAGGCAAGAAAATCATCTCTTGATGAGCCCTTGTAGCTTCCTGCAGGCGCATCAAGACCGAGCCAATCGGCATAATGGTCGCAGCCGGTCCAAAGGTATCTATTCTTTGATTTTGATGAAATGTATTTAAGATAAGCACACATTGAGTTGAATTGCTTCTTTAAAATGTCCTTGTTACCATAGGTAAGGTAAATTTGCCAAGGACAAATGGTGCTCGCATCTCCCCAACCGCAGCCTGACCAGCCATCGCCCCAAAACTGTGGAATAACGCTTGGAACGCATCCGTCCTTGCCTTGGTCTAAGCGAAGGTCGGTAAGCCACTTTTCAAAGAATTTCTCAACATCATAGTTATATGATGCAGTTCTGCAAAATACCTGTGCATCTCCTGTCCAGCCCATTCTTTCATCACGCTGTGGACAGTCGGTAGGAATGTCAAGGAAGTTGCCCTTTTGTCCCCAGAAAATGTTCTTGAAGAGCTGATTGAGGAGCGGACTTGATGAATCAAGCGCACCAGTTTTCTTAATATTAGAATGAACAACGATTGCTTTGATGCTATCAAGGCTTAGCTCACCCGGGAAGGAGTTGACTCTTATGTAGCGATATCCCCAAAATGCGAGCCTTGGCTTGTAGGACTGATAGCCGTCGCGACAGGTGTATTCGAATTCAGCCTTTGCGGAACGGTAGTTTTCGGTATAGAAGTTACCCTCGCTATCAAGAACCTCGGCAAACGAAAGGGAAATTTTGTCGCCCTTTTTCGCATTTGCAAAAATTTCAAAATAGCCAGTGAGATTTTGTGCAAAATCGATTACAGTTTCGCCCTTTGGAGTTTTAAAAATCTTAAAGGCGCTGATTATCTCCTGCTCCTTAATAATTTCTCCTTGCTGTGGAACAAGAACATCCTTTGGCAAATCCTGCACCTTAGCCATAACAGGAGATTCGTCAACGAAGTTAGCATCAAAATGCTCTCCGTCGTAGAAATCACTAAAGCGCACAGGGCTCTTTTTGGCGCCCCAGCTTTCGTCAGTTACGATAAGCTCAGATGAGCCGTCCTTATATGAAATTGCAAGCTCGGCAATGACACACTCGTTATTATTTGGGAATTCTTGCGTTCCTCTCCAACAAATTCTGCCCTTAAACCAGCCCTTTGAAAGAGTAATTTCTATTTCGTTATCTTCAGATAGCATTTTTGTTATATCATAGGTCTGCACTTGAACTCTTTTAAGAGAGGTACAGCCAGGGGCGAAAATAAAATCTCCAATTCGCGCGCCGTTAAGAGTAGCATAGTAGCATCCGTGCGCACTGATTGTAAGAGTAGCCCTTTTTACAGCACCCTTTGCCTTGAAGCTCTTGAAAAGCATAGGACACTCGAAGCCAGTATCAACAGGATAAGAAATCCATTTTGCGTTATTTAACATAAAACAATCCTCGTAATATTAATTATTGCGCACACTCGCGCATACTTATAAACATTCTATCATAATATGAAAAAAATCTCAATACTTTTTCAAAAAACTATTGACAAAGAAATGATACGAGTATATAATGAATATATGAATAAGTGTTCATATATGCTTAACATTATAAGGAGTAAACGAAATGGAAGCAACAAATGTATCAAAAATCAAGGACGCGATTTTGAGGAATAACGACCTCTTTGACGCACTCGCAGACCTTTACAAGGTATTTGGCGACGGTACAAGAGTAAGAATTCTTTGCGCCCTCACTCAAAGTGAGATGAATGTTGGAGAAATCTCCGAATTTCTTGAAATCACACAGTCGGCTGTATCGCATCAGCTCCGTGTTCTTAAGACAAGTGGACTTGTAAAGTCAAGAAGAAACGGAAAGACAATTATATATTCACTCGCTGACGACCATGTGAGAAATATTATTGATTGTGGTATGGAGCATATAGCAGAATAATGAAAAAGATTTTCCTTGAGCACAAGACAGGACTTATAAAGATATTGCTTTCAGTGCTTTTGCTCATTGAAGCTGTTGTTCTGTCAAAATTTGATTTTCAGCTAATGTCAATTGTGTGCTATGCAGTTTCGTATGGAATTGTCGCATACAAGATAGTTATAGGCGCACTCGTTGAGCTTTTCAAAAGGGCAAAGGTTGACGAGGAGCTTCTTATGAGCGTTGCGTCGCTTGGTGCAATGATAATCGGCGAATATTTTGAGGGAATACTTGTGCTCGTGCTTTATTGCATAGGCGAAATATTCGAGGATGTCGCAGTTGATAATTCAAGAGAGGCGCTTGAATCGCTTGCTAAAATTCGTCCAGACAAGGCAAGACTTATAAGTGGCGATATGGTCAGCGTTAAGAGTGTGCAGATAGGCGATATAATCGAGGTATACGCAGGCGAGAGAATCCCTCTTGACGGCGATGTTGTTGACAGCACATCAAGTGTTGATACCTCTGCGTTGACAGGAGAAAGTGAGCCTGTTGCAGTAAGAGATGGTAGCGAGGTTCTCTCTGGTTATCTTAATCTTGATGGTGTTCTCAAAATAAAGGTAAAAAGAAGCGCTAAGGCAAGCGCAGCTGAGAGAATTATTGAAATCTCTGAAAAGGCGCTTGAAAGAAAAACACGAAGCGAAAAGTTCATTTCCGTCTTCGCTAAATTCTACACACCTATTGTAATTTTAATTTCCGTTCTTATTGCGGTAATTCCACCACTCTTTGACGGATACAATTTCGCTCCTTGGATATATAAGGCACTTTCGATGCTTGCAATATCCTGCCCTTGCGCAATCGTAATTTCAATTCCACTTGCGTACTTCTGTGGAATTGCATATGCATCTAAAAACGGTATTCTTATAAAGGGCTCATCAGTGATTGACTCACTTTGTAAGGTTAAGAGCGTTGCGTTTGACAAAACAGGAACACTCACTAAGGGCGAGCTTCATGTAACCAAAATAGAGCCAGTAAATGGTGTTGGTAAGGCACAGCTTTTAAGATATGCCTGCATTGCAGAGTTAAAATCTAACCACCCTATCGCGCTTGCGTTGATTTCAAAGGCTAAAAAGCTTAATATCACGCTTTGCGAGGGACAAAATTATCACGAAACCGTAGGCTTTGGAATAGAATGTGATAGCGAGCTCGGACACATAAAGGCAGGAAGTAAGGAATATATTGGCGCTCCTGGCGATGAGCACGCAAATGTGTTTGTTTCCATTGATGGAAAATACATAGGCTCAATCGCCCTTGGAGATGAGGTTAAGGCAAACAGTAAAATTGCCTTCGAAAATCTTTCTCGACTTGGAATAAAGAATAAAATTATTCTCTCGGGCGATAAAAAAGCAAAGGTAAAGGCGCTTGCACGCTCCTTACTTGCAGATAAGGCATATGCAGAGCTAACACCTGAGGGCAAGCTCGAAATTCTTGAGAGCATGATGGAGGAGCTTGATGGCTCTCTTGCATACTGTGGAGATGGAATTAACGACACTCCCTCGCTTGCAAGGGCAGATGTTGGAATAGCAATGGGCGCTCTCGGCTCGGATAGCGCAGTTGAATGTAGCGATGTCGTTATAATGGACGACGATATTGATAAGGTATCAAAAGCAATAAAAATAGCAAAGCATACAAAGGCAATAGTAATCTCAAACATAGTTATATCTCTTGTAATAAAGGTAGCAATGCTTGTCCTCTGCGCACTTGGCTTCGTTCCGATGCTTTGGGCAGTCGTTTCCGATGTAGGACTCCTTGTTTGGACTATAATATTTGCACTTTTTGCGGGAAGGTAATGATAAAATGGATGTAAAGAATCTTAAAAAAAGATTAGAGGATGAAATAGTTGAGCCTCTTATTGAATTGAGAAACGAGGATGAGGATTGTGGCTTTTGCACAAGACAGGTAACGGAGCTTCGTAAGCTAATCCTCAAATATATCAAAAAGCTCGCATCGCTTAAAGCGCCAACTGATGAGCAGATTTTGAAGCAAATGGAAAAGTTAACGTACGCAATAAACAAGCTTAACAAGAAGACAGACCTCTGTATGCTTGAAAGCGAAATAGGCGACGATGTGTGCTTCTTTATCGAGGATGTTGCATTTGATTGTGGCTTGCCAGAAACAGATGACGATATCACCTATGAATGGCGCGAGGAATGGTAAAAGAAAAATCGAGGCAAATGCCTCGATTTTTTTTATTTTATTTCTATCTTGTATGAGGTTGCAAAGGAGTAGCCAACAGGCATATGTATCATGTCAGGCTTTGTTTCAAAATTTGCATCCGTGCCCTCAAAATCTGGGCAACCATGCCAAGGCTCAATGCAAATGTATGGTGCATCTGACTTTGGCTTGTGCCATAGACCAAGATATTTGAAGCTGTCAAAGGTAAGCTTCACGCCCTTCTTTGACTTTTTAGAAAGCAATGATGCTTCCTTTGAAGTGTTATAAAGGAAAATCGCGTCATTATCAAATAGAGAATGCGCAAGAGGGATTGATTTTGTCGCTCCTTGTGCGTATAAATTATCATTTGCATCGCAGAAGCAACGCTCTGAGAGTGAGAGCTTAACAGCGTCGCAATCGCTCGAAAACTCTACATAGTAATCCTCAAATGCCTCGCCAGAGGAAAGAGGAACATTGAATGCAGGATGCGCACCAACTGTGAAGATAAGGTCCTTTGAATCATTGTTTACAACCTTGTATTTAACCGACAACGCCTTGCTTGAAAGCGAAAATGTTACATAAAGAGAGAAGTCAAAGGGATATTGCGCTCTTGTTTGCTCATTTGATGTTAAAAATAGTGTGATTTCGCTCGCAGAGGAGCTTGCAAGCTCGAATTTTGAGTGTCTTGCAAATCCGTGACAGCCAAGCTCATAGCTCTTGCCACGATATGTATATTTTCCGTCAACGAGTCTGCCACAAATAGGGAACATAATAGGGGAGTGACCTGTCCAGTACTTTTCATCTCCCTGCCAAATGTACTCGCATCCGTCTTCCTTTAAGACAAGGGAGATAAGCTCTGCACCATTTTCGTCGATTTTTGCCTTTACAAGTTCATTTTCAATAGAGTAAATCATTCTATGCCTCCGAGTATGATATATAAATATTTTATCACATTTAATAGCAAAAATCAATACTCCACTTGAAAGAGTCCTGCTTGTGTGGTAAAATATAACAAAACACTAACAAGGAGCGTTTATGGCAAATATAGTTCTTTTAGGAAGGTGCAACTTGAAATGCCCTTATTGCTTTGCAGAGGATTTTACCTCATCGCAAGGTGCTGATTTTGATATGTCAGCTCTTCCCAGAGTGCTTGATTTCATCGCCCCAGATGGCGAGATTGGGCTAATCGGTGGAGAGCCTCTTATATACAAAAGCATCGACACAGTGCTTGACATTTTGAGAGATGATATGCGCTTTAGAAGAGTAACACTCTTTACAAACGGTGTTTTCATTGACAAGCATATTGATAGCCTTCTATTTCCAAAGCTTTCAATTCTAATCAACCTCAATTCAAGCGAGGATATCGGCAAGGCAACCTTTGATAAAATTGACTCTAATATTGAGATGCTATGCCAAAGAGGAATGGCGCAAAATGTCACTCTCGGCATAAACATTTACAAGGAAAATCAATCCTTCGATGAGTTCGTGTCAATTGCCAACAAATATGGCTTCAAAAGAGTGCGCTTTAGCGTGTCAATCCCTCAGGATAAGAGCTGTGGTGCAATACCATATTTCGAGAAAATGAAGCCCACGCTTATGAGCTTTTATAGAAAAATGAAGGAAAACGGAATTGCTCCGTGTCCTGACTGTAACATAATCCCAGAATGCGTTTATACCGATGAGGAGCTTGCTTTTATCGACACATTGCCGTGCTTTTCTCAAAGAGAAGAGGCGCTACTCCTTGGAAAATCATCAGTTTGCTCGCCGATTATCGATATTTATCCCGACCTTTGCGCAGCCCGTTGCTTTGGATGCTATGATGATATAAGGATAAGCATCGCCGACTTCAAAACGATAAGTGACCTAAGGAATTATTTCTTTATGTGGATTGACTCCGTGCGTGTACATAATCCAGTAAAGGACGCGTGCAGGGATTGCTATAAATTCAACACCTTCGCCTGCTATGGCGCTTGTATTTGCTATAAAAAATAAAAAGAACGGTTTTAAACCGTTCTTTTTTGTTTTATTTCTTGTTTTCCTTTGCTTCGGTAAGAGCAGGCATTTCTTTTTTCTCGGCCTCAACCTCTTTGATTGCCTTTTCGTTTTTAGCCTTAGCCTTTTCGGTCTTCTTTTCCTGCTTTTCAAGAGCCTTTCTTTCGCTTTCGAGCTTCTTTTGCTCAGTCTCAAGCTTCTTTTGCTCCTTCTTAGCCTTCTTTAGCTTCTTTTGCTCCTTTTTGAGCGCCTTGTCAACCTTTGGCTTGCTTGTAAATCCAAATACGAAGAATACAAGCGCAGCGAAGATAAGCAAGCAAGCGCTAAACCAAACGATGTGACGAGTTGTGAAGATTTCTCTTGTCATCATAATTGTACCAAGAGTTACAAGACCAACAGAGAGTACAAGCATCCAAAGTGGATATTTATCGCTCTTTTCGTGCTTGCAAAGATAAGCCTTAACTATGTATACAAAGCCTCTTGACCAAATAGCAGCACCTACAATTGTGCAAGGTCCAACAACGCTGACCATGTTGAATTGCTCCATAATACAGCCGATTGCAATTGCGAAGAAGAAGCCTGCCTCAAATACGGTAAGAATCTTAATTGTAATCTTTTTCTCGCGTATAATTTGCTTAATCAAATAGCCCAAGATATAAGCCATGATTATAACAAACAAAATCATACTGATAAGCTTTGCTCCAAGGTCCTTCCAAACAACATCTGTGTTTTCCCAAACAGGGAGAAGAGCAACGCCAAGCAAGAGTGAAATTAAGCTAAGCAAATAGAATGCCCAGTAAAATCTCTTGTTTTTTGGAAGTCTTGATTTTTTTACATTTTCAGACTCGGTTTCCCCGGTCTTTACCTTTTCCTTTTGTGCCATGATAAACTCCTATTTTTTTGAAAGTGAAAGTAGATTTTTCTTAACTCTGCCAAGATATGAGCCAAGCGCATTCTTTTCCTCTTCGGTAAAGCCTGCAACCATTGCCATTGCAAACTCGCATCTTGCGTTAATCGCATCGGAGAGCACCTCGCTTGCACTATCGTTCAAGTGAAGATAGATGGTCCTGCGATTTGTGCCATGAAATTCGCCTGAAACAAATCCACGCTCCTCAAGCGCACGCAGAGAAACAGAAACATGTGATTTTGAAAGATTTTGCTTTTTCACAATATCCGTGGCAGTTGACATATTTGGATAGTCGTGCAAAAACAATAGAATATCAAGCTCTCTATGCTTAATAGAATGCTTTTTGCATACTGTATCCGTCGCCCTTTCATAGGCAGTGCGGATAACAAGCAAGTGCTCATACGGTGTCATCATAATAGTTCACGCTCCAAACAGTTTAATATCGAACTGTTCATTATTGTACCATATGAGCGAGCGCCTGTCAATATTTATGCTAAAATTTTACGATAAATTCTTATTTTTTGAGCTTCAATGTAACAATCTCAAAGCCCTTGATGTCAACTGACACCTTGCCGTCTCTAATTTCAAGCTCCTCAAGCTCGTTTTCAAGAAGGTCACAGAGGTAGCACTTGCTTGCCTCGATGCCAAGCTCAACATTAACCACGCCTCTTACATTCTTTGCCTCGTAAAGACGAACAATAGTATCAAGTGACGCTTCTGCTTCCTTTATTGTTTCGCAGATTACATTTTCCTTGTCAAGCCTTATAGCAGAGTAGCTTGTAGGAAGCAAGCTACCGTTACCCTCTGCCTTGATAGCACTCATAGGATAGTTGATAAAGTATGCGCGCTTAACAGTGTCACTTGTAGCAAGAGTACCTGCGTGAGGACAAATAGAGTAGGTAAATGAGTGCTTTCCGTGGTCACTTCTCTTAGATGGATGAATACCACATTTGAGAAGTGAAAGCTGAATAAGACCGTCGTGAATGTCGTGTCCGTATTTGCAGTCGTTGATAAGGCTCACACCATATCCACCATCAGAAATATCAGCGTACTTGTGTGCGCAAACCTCGAATTTGGCTGCATCCCAGCTTGTGTTCATATGGGTTGGACGCTCAATTGAACCAAACTGAATTTCATATGTAGCCTTGTCGGTGTTAATATCAACATCGAATGCACACTTGAGCATCTGACTGTTTTGATGCCAGTCAAGCTCTGTATCGAAATCAATCTGCAAGGCATCATCATAGAACCAAATTGTTTGAGTAATCTCACTCTGCATAAATGGACGGACAATCTTAATTCCAAGCCTTGCACCGTCATCAACAATGTCGACTGCACTGAAATCGGTTACAGACTTGTATTCGTCACGGGAGAAGGCTTGCCATTCCCAGCAGTCGTAAACATCAGGATAATCCTGATATACACGAAGCTCGTTGCCAAGCGCACCGTTCTTCAAAAGCTCACGACCGTTTGCCTTGTCATAAATAGAGGTAATTTGCCAGAATTTGTCGAATTTAACCTTGAGCGCATTTGTTTCAACACCATCTGCTGTAACAATTATGGAGTTAGAGTCCTTGTAGCTCTTAACACAGGAGTAGCCCTTTGGAGCAATGCCTGAAACGAGCACGCTCTTGCCATCAACCTTAACAACGCCATCGCCCACAAAGGAGTGAGGATTAAATACAACATAGCCCTCGCTCTTGTCGATTTTACTTGCAATTTCGCTCTTTGCATCGCTGATTTGATTTTTTGCAATATCCATAAGCCAAGCATAGTCAATGTCGCTTTGGTCGTAAACCTCATCAATAGATGAGCCGGGGATTATATCGTGGAACTGATTTGACAAAATCATCTCCCAACCACGACGAAGCGATGCCTTGTCGAAGTCCTTGTTAAGAAGCTCCTTGCCAAGAGTGCCGAGAAGCTCAGCATCAAGATACAAAAACTCGCTCTTACGGTTATTCTTTTTATTCTTAGCAACGGATGTATATGTTCCTCTGTGGAATTCAAGATAAAGCTCTCCGTTCCATTTTGGAAGAAGTTTTTTGTTTTCTTCAATTTTGCCCTCAAGACGCTTCAAAAAGTCGCCTGCAAATTCCATTTTCGCAGTAGGAATACCAGGAATTCCCTTGCTTTGACGTCTATAATATTCAAGATATTCAATGGTAGGTCCACCACCACCGTCACCAAAGCCGAAGGTGTCAATTGCCTCACTTGAAAGCATTTTGTGCTGATATCTATAACGAGTTCCCTTAATCATGTTAGGAGAGGTGCTTCCATTGTATATAGTTCCTCTTTGGAAGCCCCCACTGTAATCCTGTGCGGTAAGGAAGTATGTGTTAATACCTGTGCCGTCAATTCCACACCACTCAAAGGTGTCGTATGGCATAAGGTTAGTGTCATTCCAGCTAATCTTCGAGGTTACAAACCAGTCAACGCCACTCTTTTTAAGGATTTGAGGAAGCGCAGCGGAGTAACCAAATACATCAGGCAACCAAAGCACACGGCTTTCAACACCAAACTCCTCCTTGAAAAAGCGCTTACCATAGAGAACCTGTCTTACAAGACTCTCGCCAGAGGAGAGGTTACAGTCAGCCTCAACCCACATAGCGCCCTCGCATTCCCATCTGCCCTCGTTAATTCGTTGCTTAATTTCGTCAAACTTGTCAGGTGCCTCCTCCTTAAGATTCTTGTAGAGGTGCGCCTGTGAGGACATAAACTTGTACTCAGGATATTTTTTCATAAGGTCAAGCACTGTGCAGAAGGAGCGCTGTACCTTTTCACGAGTTTGCTTAAGTGTCCAAACCCAAGCACAGTCAATATGAGTATGACCTATGCAAATGACGGTTTCGGGCTGAGTCTCACAGTATTTGCCATAAAATTCTTCAAGCATATAAGCATTCGCCGAGCGAACACTGTCAAAGAATTCCTTACTCTTCATATCATAAAGGTCGAGCATTGAAACAGCCTCATAGAGATACTTCAAAATCATCGCATACTCGTGAGTCTTGTCATCAAGAAGCTCCAAAACCTCAAGGGGCACGCGAAGATTGTACCAAAGCTCCTCAACCTCTGGATTCACATTGCGAAGTGTAAGGAAAAGACGAGATTTCTCAACCCTTGCACCTGTATATGCATAGAGGAAAATATCATTTTCAGCAGTCGCGTCAAGCTCGATGTATTGATGGTTAATGTCCATGCCTTGACGAAGCTTGCCGTCAATGTAAATTAAAAACTGTGGATTGTTAGGATCCCAGCCATCAGCATAGTCTGTGCCGATATGTAGCTGAACGGGCTTGCCCTTCATGCTTTCGGGAATATTAAGCTTAAAGTGAAACCAAGCATGTGTGTCCCAGCCCTCTCCCCAGTATTGTCCCTCTGCAAACGGAACAAAGTTGTCAAGAGGTGGTAGCTCGTTGCTTGTCTTGTAATCACAAGGAAAATATTCAAGGTCTGTAACGGAAATTGCATTACAGTATCTTGCGCTATTATCGAGCTCCCATATGTATTTTTTTACTTTTCTTAATTTGTTTTCCATATCAAATCTCCAAATAATAAAAGTTCATTCTAATTTTACCATAAATTATATAATAAAGCAATAGCTTTTTTGTAAATATAAAGCAAAAAGACCGACCAAAGTCAGTCCCTTTTAAATGCTTTTGAATAAATAAATTGAATTAGCTCAGCCAAAATGATAAGCACAGCGCCAATTATTCCACCAAGAAGCGTGTAAGCCCCTGATAGCATAGCCGAGAGTGAGGCGAGAAGCGCAAGCCAAGGCAATACACAAAGCACAAGATAAAATGCCTTGTTATTTTCTATGAAGAACGAAAGCAATATCAAGCTTAATAGTACTACACTCAAAATGGCACAAATAAGTGGACCGAGAACTCCACGCCCCCAAGGAATCGACTCGAAATACGAGTGATATGAGGTTGAGGACATTCCACCGCTGTCAACCCAGTCAAGCTTTATTCCAAATGGTATAAGCTCAAGCACAATGAGAAAAATCGTTGTAGCAAGGCTTGTGATTTTTAATCCCTTCATAATTTAAAGACCTGTGATTATTGCTACAATAGCGAAAATAGTGATAGGCGCACTTATCGAAATCGAAACAATAGAAAGCACAAGCTTTTCCTTTCTTATAAGCGATATAATTGCAATAATTGTGGCGATAATCCCCAGAATAACACCAGGAACAATAAGAAAAATAAGCCCCACAATTATCATTCCCCAGTTATTGTCAATTTGACTCAAATGAAGTATACAAACAAGACCGAGGATTATAAGCAAAAGCGCAAGCGATGTGCAAGCTATCGAAATTATAGCAAGCACAGGATTTTTTCTTTCCTTTATATTTTGGTCCATATTATCACCTCAATTATATTTTACCATATCAGAGGCGCTTTGTCAAATGAAATTCACGCATAAAATACCTCGGTATATATTGATTATTTCTTGAGCGTGTGTTAAAATATATGTAATAAACAAAAGATCTTAAAGGAGAACAATATGATTGCAAAAACAGCACCTATGGGCTGGAATAGCTGGGATTGCTACGGTGCAAGCGTAGACGAGGCAACAGTCCGTAAAAATGCCGAATATATGGCGAAAAATTTAAAGCAGTATGGTTGGGAGTATATCGTTGTAGATATTCAATGGTACGAGCCTAGCGCAGACAATAACGATTATAACGATTTTGCTGATATATGCCTTGATGAGTATTCAAGAGTTATACCAGCCGAAAACCGCTTCCCATCATCTAAGGGAGGTAAGGGCTTTAAGCCTCTTGCTGATTATGTTCACTCTCTTGGACTTAAATTTGGTATACATATTATGAGAGGTGTGCCAAGAATTGCAGTTCACGGCAAGGGCAAAATCAAGGGCACAAATAAAACCGCACGCGATATTGCAAGCGTTTGGGTACAAAGACCTGGCGAGGAGTTTAGAGTAACAAACTCCTGCTTTTGGAATACCGATATGTACGGCGTTGATACAACAAAAGAGGGCGCAAAGGAATATTACGATAGCATCTTTGAGCTTTACGCATCTTGGGGAGTTGACTTTATTAAGTGCGATGATATTGCAAGAGAATTGCCTCATCACGAGGAGGAGCTCAAGATGATATCAAACGCAATTAAAAATTGTGGACGCGATATGGTATTCAGCGTTTCTCCGGGACCATCACGCCTTGAAAGAAGTGAATTTTATAAGCAGTACGCAAATATGTGGCGTATAACTGATGACTTCTGGGACGAGTGGCACTTCCTTTATGAAATGTTTGAGCGCGCAGAGAAATGGAGCATTCATTCGGGCGCAGGACACTGGCCAGATGCCGATATGCTTCCAATAGGTCCTATTCGTCAATGCTACGACAAAAACGGTTGGACCAAATTTACGCACGATGAGCTTTATACAAACTTGACGCTTTGGAGCATTATGCGCTCACCACTTATCATAGGTGGAGAGATGACAGGCTTTGATGATTTTACCTTGAAGCTTGTAACAAACGAAAATATTCTTAAAATGCATAAGGACGCGCGCCATTCTCATCAGGTGTGGAGAAAAGAGATTGATGGCTCGGAGTATGTATTGTGGACTGCCGTGTCAAAGCAGGGACAGTATGTAGCTATATTTAACATAGGCGAGAGCAAGGGCAAGATTTCAATCCCTCTTACCGACCTTGAAATTGATGAGAGCGTTAGCGCGCTTGAGCTTTGGACAGGCGAGAGGGCTCAATTTGATAGCGATATCACGGTCGAGCTACCACCTCACGCAACAAAGGTATTTTTGCTTAAATAGACACAAAACGCATTTTGTGTTGGGGAGTGCTTTCTAAAAAACAACAAAAAGCCCGATTTGTGTTGTTCAAATTCGAATTTTCCCTTGGTATAATGATGTCGTAAAAAACACAAAGGGAGGTTCGAATTATGAACACAGACAAAATTTACGCAGAATCAATCGCAAAGGAGTACGCTCCAAAGGACAACTCAAAGGTAATTGCACTTCGCAAGCTTGATGCAAAGGCTAAAATGCCAGCAACAATCTTTACCTACACATTTGGAATAATTAGCGCACTTGTGCTCGGACTCGGTATGTGCCTTGCAATGCAGGTTATCGGTGGAACTCCACTTATGATGGCAATCGGCATTGTTATCGGTATCGTTGGAATCATCGGCGCATCTGTTAATTATCCAATCTACAAAAAGATTCTTGAGAAGGGCAAGAGCAAATACGCAAGCGATATCGTTGAGCTTGCTCGTCAGATAAGCGAGCAGGAATAATAAAGAGGGGGGACGGAAGTGAACAAATCAGAGAGCAAGTATTTTAATACTGCCATAAAAATGGATAAGGCACTTCTTGCCTTGCTCGAAAAAAAGGATTTTGAGTATATCACAATAAAAGAAATTTGCACAAAAGCAGAGGTAAACCGTTCTACCTTTTATCTTCATTATGAAAATACAAGAGACCTTCTTGCAGAATGCTCAAGATTTGTTATAGATGGCTTTCTCTCTTACTTTCCACAAACACCGGAGAGCTTTACAAAAAGCCTTCAAGGCACAAATCATAGCGAGCTTATATTTATAACTCCCGAGTATCTCGTCCCGTATCTTACCTATATAAGAGAGAATAAGCGTCTTTTCAAAACAATGCTTAAGCATATAGGTACAATGGAATTTGAAAAATCATACGACAAAATGTTCAAATACATTTTTGACCCTATTCTTGCCAGGTTTGATTATCCTAAGGAGGAAAGGGCGTATGTTATGAAATTCTATCTTACAGGAATAACAGCTGTTTCGATGGAGTGGATTGCAAACGACTGCAGGGAAGAAATAGAAAAGATGGTTGGCATTATAAGAAAGTGTATTTTTGGAAATAAAAATGAATAAGCTATCACTCGTTTCAATTATAGCAAGCTTTATATATTCTATATATAACCTTGTATTTGCAATCGTCTACAAATCTTGGTGGATGCTTGTTTTATTCGCCTATTACCTTGTACTTTGTCTTGCAAGGTTTCTTATCATAACCTTTAAGCGGCTTCAGGTGGAATCCAAAAGAATAACAGGCGCTATGCTAACCTTTATGTCTGCACCGATTTTAGGAATGGTAATTCTCTCGGTTATAAGAGATAGGGGCATTCGCTTCCATATGATAGTTATGATAGGTATTGCAACATACGCCTTTACAAAGCTAACACTTGCAATAATCGGATTTGTTAGACGCAAAACGGAAAACGGTCCAGTCCATAACTCTCTTAAAAGCATAACCTTGGCAGAGGCGTCCGTTTCTATATTCGCCCTTCAAAGGTCAATGCTTGTTACCTTTGAGGGAATGACACAGGGCGAGATTAAGATTTTTAATCTTATGACAGGACTTGCATCATTTGGAGTAGTCCTATTTATAGGTCTTATGCTTCTTTTGCAGGCGAATTTTGAGCAAAAATAAAAGCAGTCCGTTTGGACTGCTTTTTTATTTACGCTTTTTTCTTTGCAAGCCTTCCTGTAATGAGATAATACACACCGTAGAATGCGACAATATATATAAGGAAAAGCGCAATAACGAGTATAGGATAGAGCACTGCGTTTCCGTTTACCATATTGTAAACGAGGTCATAAGGAGTGCCGTCACCTCTCATCAAGAACATATAGTTGTAATCAAGAGCGAGGTTGGCAATAAGTGCGGCAACCGAAAAGCCACCAAGAATAGAGAAGGTAATCCAAATGTTTTTCTTTTTCATGCTTGTTTTTGCCAAGCCTGAGATTACTATGTAAAGGGCGCAGAAGCCTGAGATTGAGTGCGTAATTCCTGATACAACATTAGTAAAGGACAAAACAGGATATGAAGCATAGTTTTGACCTGCTGCATAAGTGCCAAGCACAGCGCCTAAAAGTCCGAAAATAAACACGAAGTCAAGCGAAGCCTCCTTGAGTCTTCCCTTGGTAAATGCTGCAAGTGGAATTGTGATAAGCTGAATTGAGCAAAGGAAGAGTGGTAGTGACCTTTGCCAAAAGTCTGGAGTGTCAATTGATTCGATTATTATCTTGAAAATCTCGAATGCATCAATTGCAATAGCACTGATAATAAGCACCTTGTTTTTGGTCTTTGCATCAGCGCCCTTGTAGCGCAATCCGAAGAAGATTGCAAGTGCGACCATAATGATCATAAGCGAGGTAACGAATGTAAGGTGTTGCCAGGACATGTAGCCCTCGGCTTCACGAGTGTAGCCACCGATTCCGAAAAATTCCTTCATAAGCTCTCCTGTTTAAGTAGTCTTAAAATAAAATTTAAGTAAAATTTAACTGACCACATTATAGCAGATAGAAAAGCATTTGTATATAGTTTTTTTATAAAAATACGAAAAATGTCGTTTTTTGTCCAAAAATCAAGCAAAAAGGACACCGTTTGGCGTCCTTTTTAATTATTTTACGATGCTGATTTTTACATCTCCTGTGCTGGTTTCGCACTTGAATTTTCCACCTGTTGTGGATTCGGGCACCTTGACACTGCCTGTGTCAGTGCTTATGATGAATATTTTGTCAGAGAGTAGAGTGCCCTCAATGTCTGCTGTTGATGCAGTTATATAAATCTCAGATGCGTCAGAGCGATTAAAGGTTATATCTCCTGTTGAGCGCTCGATAGTGAAGACTCCACTTGCCACCGAGCCACTAATGTCAAGCTCGCCGGTTGAGCCCTTTGAAGTGAAATTGTGGCAGGATGTGTCGATAATTTCAATATCGCCTGTGCTAACGCTCGTTGCAATATCGCCCTCACAGTTGACATTTTTAATTTTCATATCGCCAGTCGAGGCAGAAAGGTCAATCGAGCTACTAATGACACCATCAAGGCTAACATCTCCTGTCGAAACGCTTATCTTTATGATTTTTTGTGTACCAGAAATGCTTGTGTCGCCGGTTGAAAGAGCAATATTTATGCTTTCAAAGCTAAAATCACTTGGAATGCTGATATCGCCTGTGTCACTTTCGATTTTCAAAGCGCCATATTCGCCCGCAGGCAAATATATGGTCATTTTTGGGGAGACGGTGTTGAACATATTCTCCCACCACTTTTTCTCGTTTTTAACACCAATGTTAACCTTGCCGTTTAGAATTTTAACATAGTGTCTTTCGTTTTTATGCTCGTAAAAAACAACCTTGCCCTTGCCATCCTCGGCACGAAGAAAGACAATGTCATCTGTGTTAGCGCTTATCGAAATGTCCTGTACTGTGTCGTTTATTTCAAATTCCGTTGTTTCGTAATTTGAAGTGCCGAGCCTCCAATCGTTCGCACTCAATGCCAAAATTAGTATAATTGCGCCAACTATGATAAGCAAAAGAGCTAATATAAATACTGATTTCATTCCTTTTTCCATCTTATTTGTCCTTTCTTACAAAGCAACGCTTGATAGCTGAAAGCGTCTTTTTTGTGAGTAAAACCATACCTCTTGTTGCTATTTTGCAAGCAAAGAAGAAGAAAATTGAAATTCCTGCAAGAGTAATTCCTGCACCAATAAGCACAAATGCAGTTGACATATCGCCAGAGAGCATAGAGGTTATTCCTACCACAACTCCTAATGGCGCACTTAAAGCGAATGCAATGTCACAGCTCCAAAGAGAAGCAACAATCGCCCAAAGCGACGCATAAAGTGAGAAAATTACAGCAAGGGCGCTAATGAGCAGAGCGCCCCAAATAGGGAAGCCAACAGCCAAAAACACAATTTCCCAAGCCTTGCGCTTTCTTGTACCCTTGATTTTATTGCTTATTATTTTAGGAAGAGGAATTTCATCTGCTATCTGTAATGCAATTTCGTCAACACTACCGATATCCTTTACAGCCATTTCCTCAGTCAGCCCGTCCTCAACTCGGTCGTCTATCATCTCGCAGAAAAAGTCAATACGCTCTTCAACCTCCTGCTTTGGTAGAGCAGAGAGCCTTTCTCTTAGGGCATTAGTGAATTGCTCCTTGTTCATTCCTCGTCCTCCTTTATTACAAATTGATAAATTGTCATAACCTCTCGCCACTCGTTCTTGAACTCCTCAATTCTATCAAGCCCGAGCTTTGTTATGTGGTAATACTTTCGAAGCCTACCGTCGTGCTCCGAGGTGCGCACGGTTAGCATTTTTGCAAGCTCCAAGCGCTTTAATATAGTGTATAGAGTGGACTCCGACATTTCGATATAAGGCTTCATATCCTTAATTATCTTATATCCGTATGAATCCTCATTCTTTATTGCCCTTAAAACGCAAATGTCGAGCAACCCTCGTTTGAGCTGAATGTCCATACCGTCCCTCCTTCTAATACTGCATCTTACATAATACATCATATCACGAAGTATTGGCTTTGTCAATAACTTTTGAAAAATTTATGCAAAAACAGAAAAGCCCTCGCTCCATTTTGGAACGAGGGCTTTTGTGAAGTAAAAAATTATACGGTCAACATTTTTTCAATTTCATCTGAAAGCGTATCCTTTTGAATATGAACCTTTACCTCATTTGACGATTCGTTTGTTTTAAGGTGCATTACAATGCTTGCAATTCCGTGTTTCTTGCGTAGAGGAGTGGTTACATTCTCTACAGCAATCAAATTTTTCGCCTTAAACACGGTAATATTCTTTGTAAAGCCACCGCTATATGTGGTTATCTTTCCGTCGTGAATGGCAAGACCGTTGGTGTGATAGCTAAGGCCTGCACTTACAAATTTTAATACGATTACAATAAGAGCCAGACCTGAAATTGCAAGCACAGCCGCAGATATTATCTTAGATGGAGCGCTTAGCATAGCCATAACAGTAACCGATCCTGCCAAGATTACTCCAGCGATGATGCCGAATATCAGAAGAAACCAAGATACAAATGGGAAAAACGATACGGATTTTGTTTGCTTTTCGCTTGGAATATAATCGGGCAAAACCTTGCCGAGTATCTCGTCGATTTCGTTGTATTTGCAGAACGGAATGAGCACGCCAAGACCAGCATTCTTGCTATCATCACTGCTATTGACGGTGTAACCAATTACCTCAAGCTTAATAGAAGCAAAGCCGAGAATTCTTTGAACAAGTCCTTGAGAAACCTTTACTGCCTTGATTCTGTCATAGCTAAAGGTGTTTGTGTGCTTTTCCAAAAGTCCGTAGGATATTTGAATGTTGTTGTCGTTTTGTGTAATAGTGAAATTGTAATAACCAATGAAGGAGTGAATGATGCTTCCAATAAAAGAGAAGATAGAGAATAACAGCACTCCTCCCACCGAGATCAAAATGGCATAGAGGAAATATTGTCCTAATGTGCCGAGAAAATCAAGCTGTAGCATTGCCTTGCAAACGCCAAGGATTATGATAGCTAATACTGCAAACAAGGCTGTAAAGAACGCAGTGGAAGCGATGTTTATGAGTGTATACAGCATTTTCTTTGCTGATGTGAAGCGATATAGACTGTCCTTGTTAGATAGAAGCACCTCCTCGCGCCTTACCTCGCCTGCATCGTCCTTGATAGTGTTTTTCTTTAGAGCATTTAATTCGCTTAAAAGAGCATCTACGACTGTATTCTTTTCGATAATCGTAATTTCCGCTTGGTGCGAGGTGTTGGCAGAGCCACTGTCTACTGTTAAAACGGCGATGCCAAAGATTCTGTGAATTATGCCTTGCTTTTTATTGATGGCGTGTATCTTTTTGTAATCGAGTATTGAGCGTTTTTTGAAAAGCACGCCCCTGTTGCATTTTATCTCCTTGTCCGTTAGCTCATAGCCAGACATTCTGTAGTATAAAATTCTATAAGCAACAAAGCAAAGATAAATTACAACGAAGCCGATTACAAAGAATGGAGTTGCCGTGGCAATAGTGTTAGGACTTGATTCCTCGTTGAAAAATAAGTCTCTCAAGAAAAAGAAAACCAAGACAACACTGTAGAAAAAGTCCGTCAATAGGCTTGAATAGATATATCCCTTGTCAAATCTCTTCATTTTTAAGCTCCTCGACTCTTGCCTCGAGATTCTGCTCAAGAGCGTCAATTAGGCAATCTGCCTCATTAGTTGTAAGAGTGGAAATGTCGAAATTTGAGCCTGCGGTAGAGATGGTCACGCCACTTAGCCCAAGCATCATCATAATAGGACCTTGTGTTCTGTGAAGGTCTTGAATTTGACAAACAGGAATAACCACTCTTTGTCTAAAAATCACGCCCTGCTTTACGATAATTCTTTTGTCATCATAACCCCAAGAGTACATTTTGTGGCGCAGAGCAGGCATTATCAATGTAAGGCAGAGAAGCAGAGAAACGGGAATTCCCACGCCCAAAAAAACAGCGAGCATTACACTGCTCGGAGCTTCTGTTACAAGCAGAATTACTAATGAGGCAACTGCGACTCCAACGAGCGCCAAAGCTCCCATTGCTGCTTGAATATACCATAATTTAAGCACGCTTTTATCTAATTTATTCATTTTCATATATCCTTCTCCTATTTGCTTGATTTGCTTTGTCGGTCAAGGACGACCGATGTTTGCTATCCTATTCATTATATCATAATTTTAAGAATTTGTAAAGAGTGATGTGCTAAAATGACACATCGCATTTAGTTCTTGAGAAAACCGTTCCAAAAACGAAAAAGCAGTCCACAGGACTGCTTTCGTTTTTGGTTGCGGGGGCGGGATTTGAACCACACGACCTTCGGGTTATGAGCCCGACGAGCTACCAGGCTGCTCCACCCCGCGATATATGGTGCCGATAACCGGACTCGAACCGGTACGAGAATTTCTTCTCAACGGATTTTAAGTCCGTGGCGTCTACCATTCCGCCACATCGGCATATCGAGCGTTTTGATTATATCATAGTAAAATTTGTTTGTCAACACCTTTTTTGAAAAAATTGAAAAATCATTTTACAAAAGCTGACAAGAATGTCTGGCGCAATAATAAAAAACGCGCCATATGTGCGTTTTTCCCTTTTAAGCACTTGAAAAGCTTTGGGATTTGTACTATACTTTATATAAGAGGTGAAACAATAAAATGAAAATCACAGTAATACAACCAGCATATCATGCTGGCGAAAACCCCGATGAAAGAATCGCTGAATTTCTTATAAATGAGTTGAAAAACGCACAGGGGGACCTGATTGTGCTCCCTGAATATTCAAACGCGGGCGGAACCTCCAATGCTGAAGATGAGCTAAGGGCGCTTCCTCGTGCAGCCTTTATGCTTGATATTGCGTCTGAGCAGGCAAGGATAAAGCGCGCATATGTCTGCATAAATGTAATAGAAAGAAGAAACAGTGATATTAAAAACAGCACCTATCTTTTTGATAAAAATGGTGAGATTGCATTCATTTATGATAAAATACACCTTCCACCCTCCGAGATAAAGCTTGGAGTAAGACGTGGTGATGGCGAGTGTGTTTGCACTCTTGATGGAATAAAATTCGCATTTATGACTTGCTACGATGTTTATTTTAATGAGCAAATTGAATATATTTCCTCGCAAAAGCCCGACATTATTCTTATCCCTGGCTATCAAAGAGGAGAGCGAACCGATATAATCGAGGCGCAAAATAAGCTTTTATCGTTTAGAACAAATGCTTATATTGCAAGATCGTCCTTCTCAATGGGGACAAGTGAGCATGGTGGAAATTCAATGATAGTGTCTCCAGACGGACAAATCATAGCAAACCTTAAAGCAGAGGTTGGCACGATTTCTGCCGATATAGAGCCAAAATGGAAATATCTGCGACCAGCTGGCTTTGGTCAAGGACTTGTTAGAAATGATGATTTTATTTCGAACGGAATAGTAGGAATTTTTAGGGAGTAAAAATGAGAGCGTACAATTTTAAGGACGCACCGATTAAGCTTTTTGGTGCAAGCCTAAATAAAAATAACCGAATTGTCAGAATGGACGAGGAGGTTGCAAAAACAGTAAATGAATTTACGGCTGTCCGCATTTTTTCGGGCGCAGGTGTTAGAATAAGATTCAAAACCAACTCAAAGCATATCAAGCTAAGGGCAAGGGTTGAAAGTAATGGAATCGACTGGGCAATCCCTCTTAGTGGCTCTTGCGGAATGGACATTTTCGAGGAGCAGGAGCGCATAGGCAATTTTTGCCCTAAAAATTATGGCGTTCTTGAATTTGAGGACACCTTTGAAAAAAGTGACAAGCTCTCAAACATTACCATTATGCTCCCAAGAAACGAGCCCGTGCTTGACCTCGAAATCTCAATTGACGACGATGCAGTAATGCTTGAATGTGACCCATATACCTATGAAAAGCCTATCGTTTTCTATGGCTCATCAATTACCGAGGGAGGATGCTCCTCAACTGTCGGAAAATGCTACACAGCCCTCGTTACTCGTTGGCTCGATAGCGATTATATCAATCTCGGCTTTTCTGGCAACGCAAGGGGAGAGCAGACTATGGCAAGCTATATCAAAAATCTTGATATGAGCATTTTTGTAATGGATTACGACCATAATGCCCCAACAGTTGAGCACCTTGATGCAACTCACGAGCCATTTTTCAAAGCCATAAGAGAAGCAAATCCTACCTTGCCGATACTTATGATGACAAAGCCTGATTTTGATTTTGGAAAAGAGGAAAATATAAAGCGTCGCGAGATTGTAAGACGCACATATGATAACGCGATATCAAGTGGCGATAAAAATGTTTACTTTATCGATGGAGAAACCTTCTTTGGCGACAAGGACAGGTCCCTTTGCACAGTTGAAAAATGCCATCCAACCGACCTTGGCTTTATGAAGATGGCAGAGGTAGTTTATCCAGTTCTTAAATCTATTTTGGAGAAATAATATGAAAATTTTCAAATCAATTACCGACCTTGTTGGTAAAACTCCACTTCTTGAGGTGTCTAATTTTGCAAAGCAAAACGGAATCGAGGCACGCGCTCTTGTAAAGCTCGAAATGTTCAATCCCGCAGGCTCTGCAAAGGATAGAGTGGCGCTTTCAATGATAGAGCAGGCAGAAAAGAATGGCACTCTGACAAAGGGAAGCACCATAATCGAGCCAACCTCTGGCAATACAGGCATAGGTCTTTGTGCTATCGCAAGGGCAAGAGGCTATAAGTGCATTATAGTTATGCCCGAAACTATGTCCGAGGAGCGCAAATTGCTTATGAAGGCATACGGCGCAGAGCTCGTTTTAACCGATGGCTCACTTGGTATGAGGGGCGCAACCGAAAGGGCACTTGAAATAGCAAAAAGCACACCAAATTCCTTTGTCGCAGGACAGTTTGAAAATCCTGCAAATCCAAGGGCGCATTATGATACCACAGGTCCTGAAATTTGGCAGGATACCGAGGGATGTGTCGATATTTTCATCTCTTGTGTGGGCACGGGTGGCACAATTTCAGGCACAGGAGCATATCTTAAGGAGCAAAATCCAAGCATAAAGGTGATAGCAGTCGAGCCATCAGCCTCTCCACTTCTTTCTTGTGGCAAGGCAGGCGCACATAAAATCCAAGGAATAGGCGCAAACTTCATTCCCCAAAACTTAAATCGCGAAATTTACGATGAAATCATAACCGTAGATGACTCCGAGGCGTACGAGTATGCTAAAAAGCTCGTTGAAAGCGAGGGAGTGCTCGTTGGGATTTCATCTGGCGCAGCGCTTTGCGCTATGGCAAAAATCGCATCTCGCCCTGAAAATAAGGGCAAGATAATAGTTGCACTTTTGCCGGATAGTGGAGAAAGATACCTTTCCACACCTAACTTCATTTGACAAAAAATCAAGGCAATGCCTTGATTTTTTCATTTATCTCTTGAAAAGCTCGCTCGTGTGTGCTAATATATTTAAGAATTCAAGGAAAGGAGCGAAAAATATGCGAGAGCAGAATAACTTTTTAGCAGGCATAAGAGACGGATTCCCTATCTGCCTTGGATATCTTTCTGTCGCCTTTGCCTTTGGAATTACAGCTGTTAATTCGGGACTCGATATATGGCAGGCTGTGCTTATTTCAATGCTCAATGTTACCTCGGCAGGTCAGCTTGCAGGCGTGCCTATTATGATTGCGGGTGGAACACTTATTGAGCTTGGTGCAACACAGCTTATAATCAATCTTCGTTACTCGCTTATGTCGATTTCCTTGTCACAAAAATTCGGAAAAAGCATGCGACTTGTCGATAAATTCCTCGTTTCCTTCGTTAATACGGACGAGGTATTTGCAGTTTCCTCATCAAAGGGAATGGACCTCGGTCGCAGATATATGTATGGCATAACCTTGACACCGTTTCTTGGCTGGACGCTCGGCACCTTGCTCGGCGCAGTAGCAGGCAATATCTTGCCCGAAATCGTTATTTCGGCACTTGGAATTGCGATATATGCTATGTTCGTGGCTATCGTTACTCCTGTAGCAAGAAAGGAAAGACCTGTGCTATTTTGCTCACTTTGCGCAATAGCATTGAGCTGTGTTTTCCATTATGTCCCATTCTTGAAAAATCATATATCAAGTGGCTTTGCAATAATCATTTGTACAATCATTGCAAGCGTAATTTTCGCCATTGCATTCCCACTTCCAAAGGAAGAGGAGGTAGACGACAATGGAACCACTTAAATTCCTTGTGTACCTGCTCGTTATGGCAGGCGTAACCTACCTTGTCAGAATGCTTCCTATGGTGCTTGTAAGAAAAAAGATAAAGAACACCTTTATTCGCTCATTCCTTTACTATGTGCCATATGCAGTATTGTCCGTTATGACAATCCCTGCAATCTTTTATTCCACCTCATACCTTGTATCTGCAATAATCGGCTTTGCAGTGGCGCTCGTGCTATCCTACCTTAATCGTAGCCTGCTTACGGTTGCTGCAAGCGCGTGTGGCGCAGTTTTGGTAGTGGAGCTTGTAATGACATACCTGATAAAGTAAAATCGAGGCAATCCCTCGATTTTTCTCGTATCTTGACAATATATAATAAATATGATAAAATAATAATTTGGAAAACATTCGGACAAGGAGGAAAATATGCAGTATAAAATCTCAACTATAATGCCCGTATATAATTCCGCCTTGTATCTTGGCGAGGCGATAGAGAGCATTATAAGCCAAACCATAGGCTTTGAAAATGTTCAGCTTATCATTGTAAATGATGGCTCAACTGACAATAGCGCCGACATTATAAGCGCCTATGCCAAGAAATATTCGAACATTGTATTCATAAGCAAGGAAAATGGCGGAGTTGCCTCTGCACGAAATGAGGCACTTAAGCACGCGCTCGGAAAATATGTATCCTTTGTCGACCCCGACGATACCATTTCTCCAAGCACATATCAAATCGCCTTCGATTTCTTTGAGGAAAATTACGATAAAGCAAATGCTGTAGCATTTCCTATGATTTTCTTTGGCGATAGATGTGGTGCGCATCCCTTGAATTCTAAATTCGAAAAGGGAAGCAGAGTTATCGACCTACAAGAGAGCGGACTCTTTCAGCTTCACATAACCTCAACCTTGATTAAGAGCGAGATTGCTAAGGAAATGCACTTTAAGAGTGAGATTGCGACATCTGAGGATGCCGAGGCGCTCTTGCGCATTTTGATAGATATGCCATATCTTGGAGTAGTTACAGGCGCACAGTATAATTACCGTCGTCACGGTGGCTCACTTGTTAGCTCTGCCTCATACAAAAATGGCTGGTATTTGCCACACATAGAGCATTATTTTAATAGCATAATGGATTATGCAATGCTCAAAATGGGCACGCTTCCATCGTTTGTGCAAAATGCAATGATGTATGACCTTTCGTGGAAGCTCTCACAAAAAACGCTCCCACCTTGCCTTGATGATGGCGAAAAGGAGAGGTTCTTAGAGAAAATGTACGCCTGCGTGTCCCGTCTTGATAATAGCGTGATAATGGGCGCAAATCTCTCGGATGAGATAAAATATTATCTTTTAGCAAAAAAGCATAACGATAGCTATCTTCTAACTGAGGACGATGTGTTAATAGACAACATTCCGTGCCTTTCTGCGTGTCGTTATAGCCTCGACTTTGTCGAGGAGGAAAACGATAAAATCAAAATCTCGACAAGGCTCTTTTTCCCTGCGTCAATGAAAAATATCGACACAGGTGTCCTTTATGTTAATGGACACGCAATATTCTCTGGGGTAAGCCTTGCAGAAAAATCGCGCTTTCTTGGCGAGTGCATTGCAAAAACCGCCATGCTTGAATTTGAAATTGAAAAGAGCGAGCTTTGTGAGCGTAATGTGATATATTTTGGCGCGCAAGTATATGGCAAAGAAGTAATTTTCAACAACATAATCTTTGGTAAATTCTGCCCACTCGAAAGAAAATATAGCTCATCGTTTATCGCACTTGGCGATATCGTGATTACCTATCAAGAAAACGCACTTGTACTCGAAAAAGCCTCAAAAAAGGCGATAAAATCACACAAGAGAGCACTTTTGAGGGAGATTTGGCATAGCAACGGCTTTGCCGAAAGAAAGGCTGTTGTCGCTCGAGCTTTGGCAAGCCTTTATAGGAAGCTACACAAGAAGCCTATTTGGATAATCTCTGACCGTCTTGGCAAGTCATCAGATAACGGAGAGGCGCTCTTTAAATATCTTAACGAAATCAAATATGACAAGGCAAGCTACTTCTTTGCCATAAGAGAGGGCGAGGATTTTTCTCGTCTTAAAAAATATGGTAAGGTTCTCAATAGAGCATCGCTTAAATATAAGGTTCTGCACCTTGCATCTGATATGATAATTTCCTCTCACGCAGAGGACTTTGTGACAAATCCATTCGATTACTATTCACAGCCATACAAGGACATTCTTTGTCAAAAGAAATTCGTATTTTTACAGCACGGAGTTACAAAGGATGACCTTTCCGCTTGGCTGAATAGATACAACAAAAACATAAAGGGCTTTGTTGTTTCGTCCCCTCTTGAGGAAAAATCAATTCTCGAGGGCGCTTATGGCTATACCGAAAAAGAGGTGTGGCTGACAGGTATGCCACGATTTGACCGTCTTGACAGCAGAGATGAAAAAATCGTTGCTATTATGCCGACATGGCGCAGATATCTTGCTGGCGAAATTGACATCTCAAGTGGAGAATGGAAGAATAGCGAGGCAATAAAAAATAGCGAATATGTGAGCTTTTATAATGGCCTTTTAAATGATTCTCGCTTGGCGTGCGCACTTGACAAAAACGGATACAAAATGGTATTCGTGCCACATCCGAATATGAAGAGAGTATGCGATTTTATCGACACTCCCTTGGGCGTTAGCGTGTATAAGAATTGCGATTATAGCGACCTTTTCTCAAGGGCGAGTCTTGTTGTAACAGACTACTCCTCAACGGTTTTCGACTTCGCATATCTTGGCAAATGCGTCCTTTATGCACAATTTGACAAGGACGAGTTTTTCTCGGGCATACATTCATACGAAAAGGGCTATTTTGATTACGAGAAAAATGGCTTTGGAGAGGTTACCTACACTCTTGATAGCACCGTTGACGAGATTGTAAAATGCATTGAGAGAGGCTGTGCCCTCGACGAAAAATACAAAGCAAGAATTGACGAATTCTTCGCATATCGTGACAGACAAAATTGCGAAAGAACTCTTGAAAAAATACAGCAATTAGGAGCAAAAAATGATAACAGTAAATAACTTAACCTTCAACTTCGGTGGACAGGTGCTTTTCAAGGATGTTAACCTTAAATTTACACCAGGAAACTGCTATGGCGTAATCGGCGCAAATGGCGCAGGAAAGAGTACATTCCTTCGTATCCTTTGTGGCGAGCTTGAGCCAAGCAAGGGAGAGGTAAGCATTCCTGATACCGTGAGAATGTCCGTGCTTAAGCAGAACCACTTTGCTTATGATGCGTTCACAGTCCTTGACACCGTAATCCAAGGAAACGAGCGCTTATATGAGGTAATGAAGGAAAAGGACGCCCTCTACGCTAAGGAGGATTTTAGCGACGAGGACGGAATAAAGGCGTCAGAGCTTGAGGCAGAGTTTGCCGAGATGAATGGCTGGGAGGCAGAAAGTGATGTTTCCAAGCTAATTCAAGGTCTTGGACTTAGCGAGGATATACTCTATGATACAATGTCAACCTTAAAGGAAAGTGAAAAGGTAAAGGTGCTCTTGGCACAGGCACTCTTCGGCAATCCCGACATTATATTGCTTGACGAGCCTACAAACGGTCTTGATATTGATGCAATTACTTGGCTTGAGGACTTCTTGAGCGACTATTTCGGCACAGTTCTTGTAGTATCGCACGACCGTCATTTCCTTAATGATGTGTGCACAAATATCGTTGATATCGACTTTACAGGAATTAAAATGTATGTCGGAAACTACGAATTTTGGTATGAGTCAAGCCAGCTCATTCAAAGAATGATAAAGCAACAAAACAAGAAGAACGAGGAGAAAATCAAGGAGCTTCAAAGCTTTATCTCTCGCTTCAGCGCAAACAAATCTAAATCAAGACAGGCAACCTCGAGAAGAAAGCTTCTTGATAAGCTCACAGTCGAGGAGCTTCCTGCATCAAGCAGACGCTATCCGTTTATCGGCTTTGATATGGACAGAGAGGCAGGAAAGGATATCTTGACAGTTAAGGAGCTCTCCAAAACAGTCGACGGAGTGTCGCTATTTAAGAATGTTTCATTCACAGCCTCTAAGGGAGATAAGATAGCTCTTGTCGGTGGAGAAATGGCAGTTACGGCACTCTTTAAGGTGTTAATGGAGGAGGAAGAGCCAACAAGTGGAAGCTTCAAATGGGGCGTAAGCATTTCAAGGTCCTACTTCCCACACGATAACACACCTTACTTCGACGGATGCAAGGACAGTATTCTTGACTGGATGCGTCAATATTCAAAGGACCAAACTGAAACATATCTTCGTGGCTTCCTTGGCAGAATGCTATTCTCAGGCGATAGCATATTCAAGGAGGTGCAGGTGCTATCAGGAGGAGAGAAGGCGAGATGTATGTTCTCTCGTATGATGCTCTTTGGCTCTAACTTCTTGCTTCTTGACCAGCCAACAAACCACCTCGACCTCGAAAGCATCACTGCTGTAAATAACGGTCTTTCCGACTTTAAGGGAAATATCATATTCGCATCTCACGACTACGAAACCGTGAATACAGTTGCCAACAGAATAATCGAGCTTCGTGAGGACGGAATAATCGATTATAGTGGCACATATGAGCAGTTTATCGAGTATAAGCGTGAAAAAGGATTGATTTAACACAAAAGCAACGCAGGAGCGTTGCTTTTTTTCTTGACATATAATATAAAGTTATGATATACTTAATATAAGTGGTGCGAAAGGGGGGGATGCTGTGGATATGGATTCTCAAAGAAAAATTGCCATAATCGGTGCTGGACCTGCGGGAATGATGTCTGCAATTTATGCATCTGATAATGGCGCGTCAGTTACTGTTTTTGAAAAAAACCAATGCGTTGGCAAAAAGCTTGCAATAACAGGCAAGGGCAGATGCAATGTTACAAACGATTGCGATAATGCTGAGTTTCTTAAAAATGTTATCGCAAATCCAAAATTCCTTTACGCATCAATTAGCAACTTTGACACGCAGGACACAAAGGCGTTCTTTGAGGGCGCAGGAGTTCCTCTTAAAACCGAAAGAGGCAGGCGCGTGTTTCCCGCCTCTGACAATGCCCACGATATTGTAAATGCACTCAAGAGTCAAATGCTCTCGCGTGGTTGCACTCTTAAAAATGAAAAGGTGCTTGCAATCTTGACTGATAATGGCAGAGTGCGTGGACTTAAAACGAGTCGTGGAGAATACGAGTTCGATGCTGTAATTTGTGCAACAGGTGGAATTTCTTATCCTGGTACAGGTAGTGACGGTGATGGATTTAAATTCGCCAAATCGCTTGGAATTAAGGTGACTGAGCTTGCTCCATCCCTTGTGCCTCTTGAAACCTCCGAGAATGTAAGCGAAATTATGGGGCTTTCCCTTAAAAATATCACACTCACAGCAATTGATAACGAAAGTGGCAAGGCTGTTTATAGTGAGCTTGGCGAAATGCTTTTTGCGCATTTTGGCCTGACAGGTCCTCTTGTTTTGAGTGCTTCGTCACATATGAAAAATATGAAAAACGGTAAATACACCGTTACAATAGACTTGAAGCCTGCGCTCGACCTTGGGGAGCTTGATAGGCGTGTGCTCTCGGACTTTTCTAAGGGCACAAACAAGGATTTCCAAAACTCCCTTGGTGCGCTTCTACCATCTAAGATAATCCCTTACATAGTAAGGAGAAGTGGTATAGGCGCTACAACAAAGGTAAACGAAATCACCAAGGAGCAGAGAAAAGCGTTTGTTTCTCTCTTAAAGGGGCTATCGTTTGAGATTAAGGGCTTTCGTCCTATCAAGGAGGCGATTATTACCGCAGGCGGTATCGATGCCTCAGAGATAAATCCCTCGACTATGAAATCGAAAAAAATAGACGGTCTTTACTTCGCAGGCGAGGTTATTGACACACACGCCTACACTGGCGGATATAATTTGCAAATTGCATTTTCCACAGGCGCATTAGCAGGAATGCACAGCGCGTGGGGGGATTAGGAGATATTATGAGAATAGCACTTGACGGACCCAGCGGGGCTGGAAAAAGCACAGTTGCTAAGGCTGTGGCAAAAAGACTTGGCATAATCTATGTTGATACAGGGGCGCTTTACCGTTCTATCGGTCTTTATGTTTTAAGAGCAGGCGTTGCAAAGGATGATAGAGAAAAAATCATTCCTATGCTCTCTGACATAAAGCTCGACCTTTCATTCAAGGACGATACACAAAGCGTAATACTTAACGGAGAGGATGTAAGCTCTCTTATTCGTACAGGCGAAATCGCTATGTACGCATCTGCTGTTTCGGCAATCCCTGAGGTTAGAGCATTTCTTTTGGAAACTCAAAGGAAAATAGCAAGAGAGAACAGCGTAATAATGGACGGTAGAGATATCGGCACTGTTATTATTCCTGACGCAGAGGTTAAAATCTTTATGATTGCTTCTGCTGAGGCAAGGGCTGAAAGAAGATATAAAGAGCTTATCGCAAAGGGCGAGGAATGTACTCTTGAGGGCGTGCTCGCTGATATAAAGAAGCGCGATAATGATGACTCTACAAGAGCAGTTGCACCTGCTATCCCTGCTGAGGATGCAATATTCCTTGATAACTCTGATATCAATCAGGAGCAAACCGTTGAAAGGGTGCTTGAAATCATCAATGAAAAAACAAGAAACTAAAAAACCACTAAATCGCTTTTATAGGGCGATGAAATGGATTTTCGGTGGAATATTCAAGGTTCTTTATAGAATAAAGCCACACAATCGCGAAAACGAGGTTTTTGATAAGCCATTTATAGTTTGCGCTAACCATACAAGCATGCTTGATGTTGGTGCGATTGTAATGAGTATGAAAAACCAAATTCGCTTTATGGCAAAGAAGGAGGCATTCAAGGTTCCTTTGCTTAGAGGCTTTATAAAGTCTATGGGTGCATTTCCTGTTGACCGTAAGGGTGGAGATGTTGGCGCAATAAAGAAGACCATTTCAATGCTTAACGAGGGCGAATGTATAGGAATTTTCCCACAGGGAACAAGAATTCCATATGTAAATCCAAGAGAAACCGAGGTTAAGGACGGTGTCGGTATGATTGCATCACGCGCAGGCGTTGGTGTAATTCCCGTGTTTATTAAAAATAAGAGTGGTAAGCTCAAGATTTTCCGTCGCAACAATGTAATTATCGGTAAGTATATTTCTCCTGAGGAAATTGCATTCCCTGAGCTTTCGGGAAGACAAAAATATAAGGCAATATCGGAGTATATTTTTGATAAGATATGCACACTCGGCGAAAGCTGGGAGGGCACAAAAAAATGATAGCAGTAAGCGAAAATGCAGGCTTTTGCTTTGGTGTAAGGCGTGCAACTGATACAATAGAGGCGCTTATCGGACAGGCACGAGAGGGCGATGTAATCTGCACTCTTGGTAAGCTTATTCATAACGAGCAATATTGCGATTACCTTAAATCTCACGGAGTGCGTGAGGTGTCGGGAGACTCTCTTGAGGAGCTGTTTGAGCTTGCAAGGCAGGGCAGAAATGTTACCTTGGTAACAAGGGCGCACGGAATCGAGAGGGAGCTAAGAGAACAGCTTTCTGAATTTTCTGCCTTGTGTGATAGCTTTAAGGTGGTGGACGGAACCTGCCCATATGTCGAGAAAATTCATAAAATCGTAAGAGATAATTCCGATAAGAATAAGCATTTTTTCATAATCGGTGGAGAGAATCATCCTGAGGTGCGCTCTATATGGAGCTATATCGATGGTAAAGGGCACATTTGTGCTACAGCCGATGAGCTTGAGGACACACTAAAACGAATAAACGACCTTGAAAATGGTGTCGTTTGCGTCGCTCAAACCACTCAAAAGCTCTCAGAATGGAAAAAATGTCAACAAATTATAAAAAAATACTGTACAAACGCGAAAATTTTTGATACAATATGTAGTGTTACCGAAAAAAGACAGACAGAAGCGCTTGATTTAAGCAAGAGATGCGATGTTATGCTTGTAATCGGTGGTAAGGATAGCTCAAATACAGCTAAGCTTTACCAAATCTGTTGTGCGAATGCTAAAAAGGCATTTTGGATTCAAACAAAGGACGATATTCCGTTTGACCAAATTGATTCAACAGACAAAATAGGAATAACTGCCGGGGCTTCAACTCCGGATAGTATAATACAGGAGGTAAAAAGAACTATGAGCGAAATCATGGAAAACTTTGCTGAGCTTTTTGAAGCCAGCGAAAAGGAAACCCAAAAAATATATAAAGGAGCAATTGTCAAGGGTATTGTTATGTCTATCTCGGAAAACGAGATATCTTTGGATTTAGGTGTAAAGCACACTGGTATTATCAAGCGTGACCAAATCACATCTGATAACGAAGTTAAGCTTAGCGACCTATTCAAGATCGGTGACGAGATTGATGCAAAGGTTATCTCAAAGAGCGACATTGACGGAATCACTCTTTCCAAGAAGGTTGTTGACGATGTTAAGAACTGGGAAAAGATTGTTGAGTACGCAAACGACGGTACCGTTGTTGACGCTGTTGTTACAAAGGCAACAAAGGGTGGCGTTATCGTAGCAGTTGATGGTGCTGAGGTATTTGTTCCTGCATCAATGACTGGTCTTGGCAAGGACAAGGATCTTAACGAGCTTGTAAAGACAACTCAGAAGATTAAGATTGTTGAAATCAAAGAGGATAGACGCCGTGCTATCGGCTCTATCAAGGCTGTTCTAAGAGAAGAAAAGAAGGCACAGCAGGAGGCATTCTGGGCATCTGTTGAGGAGGGCGCAGAGTTCGAGGGAACTGTTAGAAGCATCACTCCTTACGGCGCATTCGTTGACCTCGGTGGTGTTGACGGTCTTGTACATATCACAGAGCTCTCTTGGAAGAGAATCAAGAATCCTTCCGAGGTTGTAAGCGTTGGCGATACAATCAAGGTATTTGTTAAGTCCTTTGATAAGGAAGCAAAGAAGATCTCTCTTGGCTACAAGACAGACGATCAGAATCCTTGGAACATCTTCAAGGCAAAGTATGCTGAGAACGATGTAGCAGAGGTTAAGATTGTTGGCATCACAAGCTTTGGCGCATTCGCTGAAATCGTTGACGGTGTTGACGGACTTATCCACATTAGCCAAATTGCTAACAAGAAGATTGAAAATGTTGCAGAGGCAATCAAGGTTGGCGATATTGTTGAGGCAAAGATCGTTGCAGTTGATGACGAAAAGCAGAAGGTAAGCCTTTCAATTCGTGCACTTCTTCCAGAGGAAGAGGTAGTAGCAGAGGAGGCTGTTGCTGAGGAAGCAGTAGCTGAAGAGGCTGTAGCAGACGCTGAATAAAATAACAAAAACACCCACAAGTAAGCTTGTGGGTGTTTTAAAAGTAAATTCTTATCTACAGCAGCAACACTGAAGCACGAGAACTGCGATGATAACGAGCCAGAGAATATCGTTATCGAAAAGGTTGCACAAACAGTTATTCATAGTATTACCTTACCTTTTTAAGATTGAGGATTTAATCCTCTGCTTATATACTATGTCGTTTCGTGTCGGTTGCTACCCTTATTTCAAAATTAACGAGTCGCTTTCGAGAAATTCGTGTGCGACAATGGTGCTATTTGTCGGAATATCTGCCCTTGCACCACATTTTATGCATCTTACTGTAACATGGTCGTCATAAATATCGCAGGCGAGCTCGCTCTTTTCGGCACAGTTACAGTGGATTGCATTCTCTTCATTCAATTCATTTATTGTATATCTTATAATTTCGAGGATTTGTGGATCACAAAGCTCATCACGGTCCTTTTCCTCGTTTTTAAGCGATTCAATATTCTCCTCGCCAAGAAGCGCAAGAAGCTCCTTGTTTGAAAGGTCGATTGCCTCGGCAACGCTTCCTTCACGGCCGATAAAGCAAATATCAATGCCTGACATAGAGCAGGGGATTACAAAAATATCGCTATCAAAAAATACAGAGCTTGAAAGCACGTGAGAGTGTGTGCAGTTGCATGCAAGGCAAGGAAATGTAAGACGCATCTTACCATCATTTGTCTTTTCAACGGTCATCTCACTTCCGTGGCAGTCGCATTTTAGACGGAAAAGACTTCCACTAAGTGAAAATGCGCCAACCATGCTTGTTGTCACTCCGCCACACGCGGGACATCTGTATGCAAGTGTTGTTTGCTTTTGGTTCAAAATCATAAAAATTACCTCTTAATGATGTGGTTGAAATAAGTATACTACAAAAAATATAGCTTGTCAAGAAAGGAGAATAAATATGAGTGCGATTTACGATGATAAATCTGGTGCAGTACTCGTTAGCGCATATGAGCTTTGCTCTTATGTATTGCGTGGTGGCGATATAGATAGCCGAAGCTTTAAGCACGGAACTAAAATCGGTGGCACAATCGCCTCTCATCAAATGAAGCCCGTAAAGCCAAATATAGTTGATGCCTATACTGTGTCAATGCTTTGCGAGGGTGTTACCTTGACAGTCTATACCTATCCCGAGGGAATAAGACGGGAGGAGGATGGCTCTTATACAGTAGAGAAAATACACACCGTCCCCTATAATCTTGATGATATCTCGAATGGCGAGCTTGAAATTGCAATTGCCGCCATTACCTGCTCAGCATATATAATCTCAAAAAATCTCGGCGGAGGACACATAAACGCGCGCCTTGTGTTTATGAAGAGTGGAAGTGATGAAATGCGTACCTTTGCGCAAAGGCTTGACATTCGTGAATGTGAAGCACAGTTTAGCACCTATATCGATATGTTCTCCCCATTTGTAAAAATAGTTGAATCGAGGGCTAAGGACACAACAAAACAGCTCTCTGAGCTCAAATTCCCATTCAAGGGAGGAGTTCGTGAGGCGCAAAAGGAATTTATTTTAGAGGCATTTCGCACAATAAAGGCGAGAAAGCGCCTTATGGTTCAAGCCCCAACAGGAACGGGAAAAACTATGGCGTCCCTTTATCCTGCACTTAAATCAATAGGTGAGGGCTATGCCGATAAGATTTTCTACTTTACAGGAAAGGCAACAACTGCTTATTCAGCGCTTAATGCTGTCGAAATAATGCGCGAGTCGCTTCCTGATTTTCGTTCAATTATAATCACATCTAAGGACAAATGCTGTACATCCTTTAAGCCAACAGAGCACAGAAAATGTGACCCTAAGCATTGTCCTCGTGCCCTCGCATATTACGATAAAATCAATGTCGCCTTGACTGATTTGCTCGAAAATTACCGTACCTATACAAAGGAGGTAATCGACGAGGTTGCAGATAGATACGGTCTTTGCTCATATGAGCTTTCTCTTGAGCTCTCCGAATGGTGTGAGCTTATCGTTTGCGACTACAACTATCTTTTTGACCTTCAGGTTTATTTGAGAAGATACTTTACCGCCCCCGATGCAAATTACATTTTCTTAATCGACGAGGCGCATAACCTTCCCGATAGAGCAAGAGAAATGTATTCTGCGACTCTCGAACGCTCGACCTTTAAATCATTGCAGGCAAAATTCCCAAATAACAAACACATATCGGCACAAATTGACGATGTACTTGGCAAATTTGACTCTCTTTATGAGCTTGCAATGGTTGAAAAAAGAGAATACGAGGGACAATTCTATGGATTTTATATAACCTCACAGCTGCCCGATGATATAGCAAATGAATTTACTGCGTTTGTCAAGGGCTGCGAAAAGCTATTTTCAAGAGACCAAAACGACGACGAGCTTCTTGATGCATATTATAATGTCAAGCATATGCTAAAAATTTGCGAGATATTTGATAAGCGCTTTACAATGTATGTTGAGGCGCAGGGAAACGAGGTTAAGCTAAGGCTTATGTGCCTTGATGTTTCTCGACTTGTTGATATAGCGATGAAGAAGGGCTCTGCCTCAATTTTGTTCTCGGCAACGCTTACTCCTCCCGAATATTTTTCGGATATTTTGGGATGCGAAAAGTCGGAATCGCTCACACTCCCCTCGCCATTTGAAAGAGAAAACCTCTGTCTTCTTGGCATAAACAACCTCAGCACTCGCTACGAGGATAGACAAAAGAGCGCTATGGCTGTTGCTAATGTCATAAGAGCTACGATTGCAGGAAAGCAAGGAAACTATATCGTTTATTTTCCGTCGTATAGCTACCTTTCAGATGTTAAGGAGGTCTTTGAAAAGCGTTATCCTAACATAAGCATAACGGCGCAAAGCAGAAGTATGTCTGAGAGCGCTAAAAGAGATTTTCTTGAATCCTTTGATGCCAAAAAAGAGGGCACGCTTGTCGGCTTTTGCGTGCTTGGTGGAAGCTTCTCCGAGGGAATTGACCTTCGTGGAGAGCGACTTATCGGCGCTATAATCGTCGGTGTTGGCTTGCCTACAATAAGCACAGAGCTAAACATAATCAAGGAGTATTTTGACAACACTCGTGAAAACGGATATGCTTATGCATATACCTATCCTGGAATGATAAAGGTCTTGCAGGCTGCAGGCCGTGTTATTCGAAGCGAGGAGGAGCGAGGAGTGGTTGTTTTAATCGACGATAGATTTGCAACTCCTGAATATTTTGAGCTTATGCCAGACCACTGGAGGCATCTGCAATTTTTGACGAATGCTAATGACCTTTTGGCAGAAGTTACTGATTTTTGGAAAAAATCGTAAAAAACTATTGTAAAATCAAGCCATTAGTGATAAAATAGAGTGAATTTAAAATTTAGTATTATAGAAGAGGTACAGAAATGCAAAGAATATTAGTTAAAGAAATCTTCCAAAATCCCTCTGATTTTGCAAATAAGGAAGTGACCGTTTGTGGCTGGGCAAGAACCATCCGTTCTTCTAATGCCTTCGGCTTTATCGAGCTTAATGACGGTAGCTACCACACAAATATTCAGGTTGTTTTTGAAGAGGCATTTCTCGATAATTATAAGGATATTGCGAAGCAAAATGTTGGCACAGCCTTTGTTGTAAGGGGAACTCTCGTTCTCACTCCTGAGGCAAAGCAGCCATTCGAAATCAAGGCGAAGGAAATCGAGGTTGAGGGCGCGTCAACTCCTGACTACCCACTCCAAAAGAAAAGACACTCTCTTGAATTCTTGCGTACAATTGCGCATCTTCGTCCAAGAACAAACCTTTTCAGTGCTGTATTTAGAGTGCGCTCCGTTGCTGCATTTGCAATCCACAAGTTCTTCAACGAAAGAAACTTTATCTATGTTCATACACCTATAATCACAGGCTCTGACTGTGAGGGCGCAGGAGAAATGTTCCGTCTTACAACTCTCGATATGGAAAATCTTCCAAAAACCGAGGACGGTAAGGTTGACTACTCCAAGGACTTCTTTGGCAAGAGCGTAAACCTTACAGTATCAGGACAGCTCAGTGCTGAAACCTATGCTATGGCATTCGCAAATGTTTACACCTTTGGTCCTACATTTAGAGCAGAGCGATCAAATACAGCCCGTCACGCAGCAGAATTCTGGATGATGGAGCCTGAAATTGCCTTTGCAGACCTTAATGATGATATGCGTCTTGCAGAGGATATGATTAAGTATGTTGTTAAGTATGTAATGGACAACTGTCCTGCTGAAATCGAATTCTTTAATAAGTTCGTTGACAACACTCTTGTTGACCGTCTTACAAACCTTCTCGAAAATGACTTCGGTCATGTAACCTATACCGAGGCTATCGAAATCCTCAAAAATAGTGGCGAGAAGTTCGAGTATCCTGTTGAATGGGGAATCGATATGCAGACTGAGCACGAGAGATATATCACAGAAAAGGTATTCGGTAAGCCTGTATTCGTAACTGACTATCCAGCTGACATTAAGGCGTTTTATATGCGTCTAAACGATGACGGAAAGACCGTTGCTGCAATGGATATGCTCGTTCCAGGCGTTGGAGAGCTCATAGGTGGCTCACAGCGTGAGGAAAGACTTGATATGCTTCTTAAGGCAATGGAGAAGTTCAATCTTAACGAGGAGGATTACTGGTGGTATCTTGAGCTTCGTAAGTACGGTGGAACAAAGCACGCAGGCTTTGGTCTTGGCTTCGAAAGACTCATTATGTATATCACAGGCGTTGCTAACATCAGAGATGTTGAATCCTATCCAAGAACAACTGGCAGTGCAGAGTTCTAATTCAAGGAGAAAATATGAAGAAATATTCAGAAATGACAGCGCAGGAGCTCGAGCAGCTTAAAAAAGAGCTCAGCGCAAAATATAAGGAGTATCAGGCAAAGGACCTCAAGCTCAATATGGCAAGAGGAAAGCCCTGCGTTGAACAGCTCAATATATCTATGGGAATGATGGATGTGTTGAGTAGTGATGACGACCTTACCTGTGACGACGGAACTGACTGTCGTAACTATGGTGTCCTCGACGGTGTTCACGAGGCAAAGGTGTTGCTTGCCGATATGATGGAGGTAGGCGTTGATAATGTTATCGTATATGGCAACTCAAGCCTTAATGTAATGTACGATACAATCGCGCGTTCAATGACACACGGTGTTATGGGCTCAACTCCTTGGTGCAAGCTTGATAAGGTTAAATTCTTGTGTCCAGTTCCTGGCTATGATAGACACTTTAAGATTACCGAGTATTTCGGTATCGAGATGATAAATGTTCCTATGACAAAGGACGGTCCTGATATGGATATGGTTGAAAAGCTCGTATCCGAGGACGATGCAATCAAGGGAATTTGGTGCGTTCCAAAGTATTCCAATCCACAGGGCTATTCATATTCTGATGAGGTTGTTCGTCGTATGGCTCGTCTTGAGCCAAAGGCTAACGATTTCAGAATTTACTGGGATAACGCATACACCGTTCATCATCTTTATGAGGATGATCAGGATGAGCTTATCGAGATTCTCGATGAGTGTAAGAGAGCAGGCAATCCAGATATGGTTTATAAGTTTGCTTCAACCTCTAAAATCAGCTTCCCAGGCTCTGGTGTGTCAGTTCTTGCCTCATCACTTAATAACCTTCAGGACATCAAAAAGCAGCTTACCGTTCAGACAATCGGACACGATAAGGTAAATCAGCTTCGCCATGTTAGATATTTTAAGAATATCGATGGAATTAAGGCTCATATGAAGCTACACGCAGACATTCTTCGTCCAAAGTTCGAGGCAGTTCTCGAGATTCTCGAAAGAGAGCTTGGTGGACTTGATATCGGTACTTGGACAAAGCCAAAGGGTGGTTATTTCATCTCCTTTGACTCTCTTGACGGTTGTGCAAAGGATATCGTTGCAAGATGCAAGAAGGCAGGCGTTGAAATGACAGGTGCAGGCGCTACCTATCCATACGGAAAGGACCCACACGATAGCAATATTCGTATCGCACCATCATATCCACCAAAGGACGATCTTATCGTCGCAGCCGAGCTTTTTGCTCTTTGCGTAAAGCTTTCAAGCATTGATAAGCTTCTTTCAAAATAAAAAGAAAATACACTCTCGCTTGAGAGTGTGTTTTTTATCTATGCTCATCTAAAAATGCTGTATATTTTTTGAATGACAAAATTGCGAAGACTACGCCGACAATGCAAATAAATGCCCATGAAATAACGGTTGCAACCCAACCAAAATGCTTCGACACCATAGCAATTCCGTACATTGAGCCTGCAGCACCTATGTATGTACACGCATTGCAGAAGCCACCTATTGTTGAGGCTCTGCCAGAGTGCGCAAATCTACCAGGCACGCAAGAGATTAAAAGGAAATTGCACGAGTGCATACAAGCGCACACAATTCCAGCAAGGAGCAGACAAATTATCCTGCACGCAACTAATTGCACATTTATCAAAATTGCCAAGGGAACACAAAGCACAGCCGAGATGGCAAAGAGAATACCAGCGCCTCTTGCCTCGTTGTTGAATACCTTGCCCTTGTGAATAATTCTTACTACAAATAAGCTGATAATAGAGAAGATAGGAAGTGCAACGCTTACAAGAATTGACTCGGAGCTGTCGCGACCAAACGCCTCGCTATAAAGCGTTGGAAGCCACGATTCAATACCGTCACGCATAAAGCCCATTGCAATAATGCAAAGGAAGATAAGGAGCACGCCTGAGCGCTTAAAGGTTGTCATAAGAGGTGCATTTTCAACACATCCCTCGACATTTTCGTCGTTTGTAGCCTCACTTGGCTCGCTCTCCCTTAAAATAAGGCACATTGCCAAAAGGAATATTATGCCAACAACAACACAAAAGATTGTTGAAGCGAAGAATACGCTTTTCCAAGACATATAGGAAATGCAAATAGGCGCTAAAATATACAAAACGATAGTCGATACATGCGCGCCACAGGTTACAACAAGGTTAGCGCTTACATATTTTTCGTGACTTAAATTGTCAGACAAAATACGCACAATAGGCGGCCACAAAAGCGCCTGCGCAAATCCGTTTACTGCCCACACAGGAATCATAAGATACTGATTTTGACAAAGTGGAAGCGATAGATTGCAAATTGCAGATACCATAAGTCCAGAGAACATAAGGTATTTAGCAGGTAGCTTGTCGCCAAGATAGCCACTTATAAGCTGACCAAGACCATAGAAAACGAAAAGAGCAACGCCTATGTAGCCTGCAACCTCTCGTTGCACAACGCCCTTGTCAAGCATTTCAACCATAACTACCGCAAAGGTTTTTCTTGAAAAATAGCTTGCAAAATAGGCAATAGTGCACATTAAAACTATTCCGTTTTTGGAATAGCGACTCTTTAACATAAAATCCATCTCCAAATAATTGTTTAATAATATAACATATGAATATTAACATAAAAAATTCATAAAATCAATACTTAAAGAAAAAACGGCAAAATTTAATTTGCCGTTTAATTTATTAAAGAGAAGCGAGCGCGTCTACAATACCTTGCTTTGTGCTTTCGTACTTAGCAAGCTTTTCCTTTTCAAGCGCAACAACCTTTTCTGGCGCCTTCTTTACGAATTCCTCGTTTGAAAGCTTCTTTACAAGACGATCAATTTCGCCCTGAACCTTTGTAAGCTCACTATTAAGGCGTGCCTTTTCCTTTTCGGTGTCAACCATTTCAGCCATAGGAATATAAACAGTGCCTGCGTGAGTGATGATTTGAACTGCACCGTCGCCATTATATTCATCAAGGACCTCAACCTCAGAAGCACTTGCGAGTGCCTTGAAGAAGTCATAGGTAGCCTCGGTAAAGGACTCCTTATATGGAGTTGTGATAATAACCTTTGCCTTTCTTGATGGTGGAACATTCATTTCACTTCTGCGAGCTCTGATTGCATCAATTACAGCAATTACTCTTTCCATATGCTCACACTCAGCGCTAAAATCAAACGCATCGTTTACACTTGGATATGTGGAAATCATAATGCTCTCACAGTCCTCAAAGTGTGGAAGTGACTGATAAATTTCCTCTGTGATAAATGGAATAAATGGATGCAAGAGCTTCAAAATAGCCTCAAGAACATAAATAATTACATTCTGTGAAACCTTATTTTGCTCTGTGCCCTTTGCCATAAATGCAGGCTTTGAAAGCTCGATATACCAGCTACAGAATACATCCCAAACAAACTTATAAAGCTCATCAAGGGCAATTCCAAGCTCGTAAGAGTCGATTTGTGTGCGTACATTCTTTATAAGAGCGTTAAGCTTGCTCAAAATCCACTTGTCAGCAAGTCCAAGCTTGTCGCACTCAGGAAGCTCTACCTTCTCAATGTCAATGTTCATCATAACAAAGCGAGAAGCATTCCAAAGCTTGTTAACAAAGTTACGCGCGCTTTCAATCTTTTCGTCAGAGAAGCGCATATCGTTTCCTGGCGAGTTACCAGTTGCAAGTGCGAAGCGAAGCGCATCAGCACCATACTTTTCAATTATAAGAAGTGGATCAATTCCATTTCCGAGCGATTTTGACATCTTTCTGCCGAGTGCATCACGAACAAGACCGTGAATAAGAACGGTGTCAAATGGCTTTTCGCCCATATATTCAAGACCAGAGAATATCATTCTTGATACCCAGAATGTGATAATGTCATAACCGGTTACAAGAGTGTTTGTAGGATAGAAGTATTTAAGATCCTCGGTTTCGTTTGGCCAACCAAGTGTCGAGAATGGCCAAAGAGCACTTGAGAACCAGGTGTCAAGAGTGTCAGGATCCTGACGCATTTCCTTGCCACATTTTGGACAGGTAGCGTGTCCGTCCTTTGTTACAACAACCTCGCCACAGTCATCACAGTAGAATGCAGGAATTCTGTGTCCCCACCAAAGCTGACGGGAGATGCACCAGTCACGAATGTTTTCCATCCAGTGGAAGTAGTTTTTGTCAAAGCGCTCTGGAACAAACTTGATTTCGCCTGAGCGAACAGCGTCGATTGCAGGCTTTGCAAGAGGCTCCATTTTAACAAACCATTGAAGCGAAACTCTTGGCTCAACGGTTGTGCCACAACGATAGCAGGTGCCAACATTGTGCGCATAGTCCTCAACCTTGATAAGGTAGCCCTGCTTTTCAAGGTCGGCAACGATAGCCTTTCTTGCCTCGAAACGGTCCATACCAGCATAAGCAGGATAGTCCTCGGTAATCTTGGCATCATCAGTCATTACATTGATGATAGGAAGATTATGCCTTCTTCCAACCTCAAAGTCGTTGGGGTCGTGTGCAGGAGTGATTTTAACAACACCAGTACCGAAATCCATCTCAACATATTCGTCTGCAATAACAGGAATTTCACGATTTACCAAAGGAATAATAAGCGTCTTACCGATAAGGTCCTTGTATCTTTCGTCCTTAGGATTTACAGCAACAGCAGTATCGCCAAGCATAGTTTCAGGGCGAGTGGTTGCAAATTCAAGATAACCGCTTCCGTCCTTGAATGGATACTTAATGTGCCAAAAATGTCCTGCCTGCTCCTCATACTCAACCTCTGCATCAGAAATTGAGGTAAGACAATGAGGACACCAGTTGATAATTCTTTCGCCACGATAGATAAGTCCCTTGTCGTAAAGGCGAACAAATACCTCCTTTACAGCCTCAGAGCAGCCCTCGTCCATAGTAAAGCGCTCTCTTGACCAGTCACAGGATGAGCCAAGCTTTTTAAGCTGTGAAATAATTCTTCCACCGTATTGCTCCTTCCAAGCCCAAGCTCTTTCAAGGAAGCCATCTCTGCCGATGTCGTCCTTTGAAACACCCTCCTTACGCATAGCCTCAACAATCTTTGCCTCTGTCGCAATCGATGCGTGGTCTGTGCCAGGGAGCCAAAGTGTGCAATAGCCATTCATTCTCTTGTAACGAATGAGAATATCTTGAAGAGTATTGTCAAGGGCATGTCCCATATGGAGCTGACCTGTAATGTTTGGTGGTGGAATAACAATAGAGAAGTGAGGCTTAGAATGGTCGATTACAGGAGTGAAATATTTCTTTTCACACCATCTATCGTAAATTCTTTGCTCAAATTCACTGGGGGAATAGGTTTTAGCAAGCTCTTTCATAAAAATCTCCTTGAAGATAAAATTAACAAAATAAAAAGCGCCCTGAAAAAATCAGGGCGCAAAAATACGCGGTACCACCTGAATTCGTATCAAAGATACGCACTCAACGCCTTTAACGCAGGCATACGCACAAACTACTAAGCTCATCTGTGATGCTCCAAAGCTACCTTCATCTCCCATACCTACCGTTTCACACCAAGCACGGCTCTCTTTGAGGAAGCGGGGAAATTACTCCTCTTTTTCATAGCAACTGTATTTTAACACAAATCATCGCCCTTTGTCAATATATAAATTAAAATAAAAGGCGAATTTAAGTTCTTGACAACCCTTCGCTTTGTGTGATAAAATCAAATTGGATTTATATGCTTGTAAGGAGGAAAGAGAAATGTTTCCTTTTAGAAGACTTAAAATATGCACGCGTCTGACCCCACGTGATATTACGGATAGATTGCAGGGAAGTCCAGAAATTCGTGGCTTTTATGGCGACTCTCATTTTAAGTATCATAAAAGATGGAATTCTTATGTGAGAAATTCCTTTTTCTCAGTAGTAAAGGGGAATTATGAGGAAAAAAACGGGTATACTATTGTTAACATTAAAATGCGTATGCATATTGCTATAATGGTGTTTTGCATTCATTGGCTTGCAGGAGTTTCTCTTGGCGTGCTTTGTGGACTTGTTTTGCTTGCTACGGGCGATATGAACAATGGATGGGGCTTTACCCTTGGTTGCTTGGGAATGATTTTGTTTTTTCAGCTTCTAATGCATATTCCATTTCACTTTGACGCTAAATGGAATAAAAATTTTCTAAATCAACTTTTAGAAGCAAGTGATGTTAATATGATTGAAAAATAAAAAGAGATTGCGTTGCAACCTCTTTTTTATTCAAAAAACACTTCAACAACATCAATTGCGCCCTCGCCCTCGTATCTAAAATACAGAGCAGATGTGCCCGAAATATCGACACTCTCTTGCGCCTTTTGCCACTTTTCACTATCGCTTATTGCAATTTCTCCGATTGCCTCGCCCTTTTCCTCGGTTAGTATTTTAAGAGTGCCACTTGGCACAATATCGCCCGAGCGATATTTAACTCCTATTGTCGTTTTGCCCGTAAAATCAAAGTATTTATACCCAAAAAGCGAGCCATTTTCGATTTCAGAAAGGAATCTTTCATCATTTTTGCAAATTATATGTGGAAGCCTCTCGCCCTTGCATTCTCCATAGTGAAGCTTGTAATTTGTAAGTGCACAGCAAATAATTGCAGGATAAGCGCCCTCAGCCTTAAGAGGACCACCATTAAGACCACACGAGGTAATCTCAACCTGCTCAATTTTACCACTCTCTAAAATTTCGATTTTCTCAGCACACGCCTGCCTTGAAAGCTCCGTTTTTGTTGTGTGGCGATGATAAAAAATATACCACTTATTGTTTATCTCAATAATGCTTCCGTGATTGTTTCCAACACGCATTATTTGCTCCTCAGCCTTCCTTCCGTTAAGACCAATGTCGCCATTTGAAACTATAACACCACCAAAGGTAAAGTCCTTATCTGGAAAATCGCTTGTCGCATACGCAAGCTCGTGTCCCTTAAAGGTTGCATAAACAAAATAATATTTGTCGCCTACCTTACGCATAGAGCTCGCCTCAAAGAACTCGTGCCCCTCAAAGCTTGTTCCACGAAAATCACGAGGGAAAATTCGCACAGGGTCGCCCTTTACCGTGAGCATATCATCACAAAGCTCAATGTGAAATGGTCCCATAACGCCATCACGTGCGCCCTCAATCTCCTCACGACTCTTTTTAAAGGTTGAGATTTGCCTTTTAATGCTTTCCTCGCCCTCGAAATCACGCTCAAAGTTCCACCACATTCCGTAGTAAAGACGGATTACACCATTGTCGTTTATAACAGCAGGGTCGAAGATAACGCCATCACTAAAAATCGTTCCGTCGCTCTTTTTTAGATGTCCGTGAAACTTAAATTCCCCAAAGGGCGTGTCGCAAACAGCAACGCTCATAACATAGGAGCAATTTGGATAATCGTTAGATAGAGAATAGAAAAGATAATATCTTCCGTCATTTCCCTTAACCACATCGGGCGCAAACATATATTTGTAGGAGGGATAAAGGGGATCGCTTGACGCACGATAAATCACGCCCTCATATCTCCAAGAGGTAAGGTCGTCCACGCTTGCAGAATATGTAACATAGTCAAGCATACAAAAATGGTCGCCATTCTCCTTGTCGTGTGAGCCATAAACATAAACTCTGTCTCCAAAAATGTGAGGCTCTGCGTCAGGAACATATTCGTTAAGTGGCAAATACGGATTAAATACCTGTCCCATAAAAATCTCCTTAAAGTTTATTATCTCAATTTTATCATATATCACATCTCAAATCAACGAAATTTTAAAATTTTATTGACTAAATAGGTCGAATATGATAAAATAAATGTGTATTATTTAATAAAGCGAGAGGAGATAGCTATGGCTAAATCAGTTCAGGACATTCTAACACTTATTAAAGAAAAGGGAATTAAGATGGTTGACTTCAAAATGGTCGACATCAACGGTCAGTATAGACATGTAACAATCCCTGCACAAAATTTTTCAGAGGACACAATGAAGAGTGGTATCGGCTTCGATGCATCTAACTACGGTTATGCAGTAGTTGAAAAGAGCGATATGGTATTCATTCCAGACCCAGACACAGCACTTATCGACCCATTCTGCGAGATTCCTACTCTTACAATGACAGGAAATGCGATGATTATCGATAATCCAGAGAACCGTCCACTTCCACAATATCCAAGAAATATCGTTCTCGCTGCCGAGAAGTATATGAACGACCTCGGTATTGCTGACACAATGCTCATTTTGCCGGAGTTTGAGTTCTATCTCTTCGACCAGGTTGGCTGGGAGGTTAGTGGTAAGACCGTCAGCGCAAGCGTTGATGCTAACCAGTCCTACTGGAACAGCGCAACAGAGGGCAAGGGCGTTGTAGTTGCAAAGCAGAAGAACTACCATATTGCAAAGCCATTTGACACCTCATACGAGTGTCGTAGCGAAATGTGCCTACATATGAAGGACGCAGGCATCGAAATCAACTATCATCACCCAGAGGTTGCAGCATCAGGACAGTTTGAAATTGAGCCACAGCTCGGCAAAATGTCTGAAATGGCAGATGCAACAATGATGATTAAGTATATCATTCATAATACAGCCCTTAAATATGGCAAGACAGCCACCTTTATGCCAAAGCCTATCTACGGCGAGGCGGGAAGTGGAATGCATGTTCATATGCTTCTTTTGAAGAATGGCGAGCCTGTATTCTCAAAGGACGGTGCGTACGCAAACCTTAGCGAAACTGCACATTACTTTATGGGTGGACTTTTGAAGCATATCGCTTCACTTTGCGCTCTTACAAACCCAAGCACAAACTCCTTTAAGCGTCTTGTCCCTGGCTTTGAGGCACCTGTTACAGTTGGTTATGCTACATCTAACCGTAGCGCAGTAATTCGTATTCCTGCATATGCAAAATCTCCTAACAAGCGTCGCTTTGAGCTTCGCAACCCTGACGCAACCTGTAACCCATATTTCTGCTACGCAGCAATTCTTATGGCAGGTCTTGACGGTGTTATCAATAAGATTGACCCTCACGCAAACGGTTGGGGACCATACGATGTAAACCTCTATCATTTGAGCGATGAGGAGAAGGCAAAGCTTAGCCACTTGCCAGTATCTCTTGACGAGGCACTCGATGCTCTTGAAAAGGACCACGACTACCTTACAGCTGGTGGCGTATTCCCAGAGGACCTTCTTAAGAACTTTATTAAGACAAAGAGAGCTGAATGTAGTGAGCTTTCAAAGATTCCTCATCCAGCAGAATTTGACAAGTATTATAATCTCTAAAATTAAAAGGGCGCGCTCGCGCCCTTTTTTCTTGACAATGCTCGCATAAAATAGTATAATTGTATGGAATGAAAGGAGGAGTGCTATGCTATACCAAATAAAAAATGGCGCATACGAAATCGGTGTCAACCGAATTCTTGATAGAATAGATTTCGAAATTCGCGACAGCGAAAAAATAGCGATAGTTGGTCGTAATGGCTGTGGCAAAACCACTCTTCTGAAAATCATTTTAGGAGAGCTTGAAATCGACAAAAATGGCGAGGACACTCAAATTATAAAAAGTGGCAAATTGAGCGTCGGTTGCCTAAGCCAAGGAGCATTTTCAAGCCTTGATAAAACCGTCGATGAGGAGATAAAGGAGGTTTTCGCAGATGTTCTCGCTAAAAAGAAGAGAATGGATGAAATCCTTGAGAAAATGCAGTCCTCGACAGATATAAGGCTCATAGACGAATTCAATCGCTTGCAGGCAGAATTCGAGGCACAGGACGGATATTTTTACGAAAAGGAATATAACCTCTTGCTCTCAAAATTTGGCTTTGATTCAAGCGATAAGGCGCGCCCACTATCGTCGTTTTCTGGTGGTCAGCTGACAAAGCTTGCTTTTGTAAAGCTCCTCTTGGAGCGCCCCGATGTTTTGCTTCTTGATGAGCCTACAAACCACCTTGATATCGAAACACTCGAATGGCTTGAGGAATACCTAAAAAGCTATAAAAAGGCTGTCGTTGTTGTATCGCACGATAGAATGTTTATTGACAAAATTGCCGACATTGTGTACGAAATTGAGCACGGAGTAACCAAAAGATATGTCGGAAACTACTCATCATTTGTAAAGCAAAAGGAAGAGAATTACGAAAGAGAATTAAAGGCTTACGAAAGACAGCAGGCAGAAATACACCGTCTTGAGACCTTGATTGAGCGCTTTCGTGACACACCCACCAAGGTGTCTATGACTGATTCTAAAATGAAGCAAATTGAGCATATGGATAAGCTCGAAGCACCAAGGCGCTTTGACACTAAAAGCTTCAAGGCGTCATTTGTGCCAAATCGCGACACAGGTAAGGATGTTTTGACTGTAAACAACCTTAAAATAGGCTACGGCATACCACTTGCAACCATTTCCTTTAAGCAATACAAAAAGCAAAGAATAGGCGTTATAGGTGGCAACGGTCTTGGTAAATCAACGCTTTTAAAAACTCTCGTTGGCATACTTCCAAGCCTTGGTGGTAGCTTTATGCTCGGTCATCAGGTTGATGTCGGATATTTCGACCAGCAGATGATGCAGACCACCTCGACAAAGACCGTTCTTGATGAGCTTTGGGATGACTTTCCAAGGCTTACCGAAACTGAGGCAAGAGGCGCTCTTGGCGCATTTATGTTCACAGGGGACGATGTTTTCAAGAATGTAACGGACCTCTCTGGTGGAGAGCGAGTAAGGCTTGCCCTTGCTAAAATCTTGCAGTCAAAGCCAAATTTCCTCATTCTTGACGAGCCTACAAACCATATGGATATGATAGGCAAGGAAACGCTTGAGGCTATGCTTGATAGCTTCGAGGGCACAATCCTCTTTGTATCTCACGATAGATACTTTGTCAAGAAAATTGCCGACTCCCTAATCGTTTTTGACCAAAACGGAGCAACATATTTACCCTATACCTATGATGAATATTTAAAATATCGCGACACTCTCAGCCCCAAAATTGCAGAGGCAGTCAAGGCAGAGCCCGAGATTAAAAAGGGCAAGGATGACTACAATCGCTCAAAGGAGCTCGCCAAAAAGCAAAGAAGGCTTGCCAAGGTCGCTCAGCTTATCGAGGAAACGGAAGCTAAAATCGACGAAAAATCAGCCGAGCTTTCCCTTGATGAAAATCAAAGCGATTACGAAAGACTCTGTCAGCTCTCAAACGAAATTGAAGAGCTTGAAAATCAGCTTATGGAGCTTTTAGAGGAAAGCGAGAGCTTAGAGAATGAACTAAAATAAAAACCGCTCGTTTGAGCGGTTTTTTGATTATTTATTTTCGTTTGCGTACTTGTGATAAAGCTCCTTAACCTTGAAATAGGACGCCTTTGGATTTCTATATTCGTCCAAAATTCCTTTATTGTTAAAGTAGCGAACACGGTTGAGGTCAGTTGAAGGCGAGGTCCTAATATTGCAGAACTGCCAAATGAATGTTCCCCTCATATAGTCTGTATTATGGAAGAGCTCTAAGGTGTATTCGAGCAAATCTCTTTGATATTCCTCACTCCAACGAACCGTGTCAAAGTGTGAATGGAAGCCAGCCAACGCAGCAGCACCAAATTCACTCATAATAACAGGCTTGTCAGTCCAACCGTTTTCTATTCTGCGCTCTGCAAATTGCTTAATCATCATATCCCAGTCGGCTAAATTACCATTGTAGCCACCGTATCTATACCAGCCGTGATATATATTGATACAAATGATATCATCAAAGTCCATATCATTGTCCTTTAATGGATGGTTAGATGCGTGAGTGATAAGACGGTTACCACCATTAGCACGCAAGAACTTGCTCCATTTTTCGGAAATAGGATGTGTATTTGGATGATATGTAGCGATTTCGTTATGCATGCCCCAAATGATAATTGATGGATGGTTGTAGTAATATCTAACCATTTCCTTATGCATATTGAAGCCTCTTTCCATAAGAGCCTCATTCTTAAAGGACTCCTCACTAAAGCCACAGCCCCACATAGGAATCTCGCACCAGAAGAGAATACCTCTCTCGTCAAGCATATCCATAAATATTCTTGAGTTAGGATAGTGTGAGCCACGAATAGAGTTACAGCCAAGGTCACAAATAAGGTCAAGATCCTTCTTCATAAGCTTAGCAGGGAATGCAAAGCCCCAGTCAGGATGCTCGTCGTGTCTGTTTACACCACGGAATTCAATTGCTTTTCCATTGAGGAGAATATTGCAATTTGCAACCTCAACAAGTCTAAATCCAATCTTGTCAATTAAGTCGTCAGTTTCAGTTCTTGCAACAACTGTATAAAGATTTGGAGATTCAGTATCCCAAAGAGATACATTTTCAATTACAAAATCCTCTGACTTAATAGTAGCTCTTTCATAAGCACCAAGAGTTACATCGCCCTTGTAAATTATATGCTCGCCAACGCTAACCAAAACCTCGCTTGTTGTCTCATTGCCCTCAGCATTGTAAAGCTCCATTTCTGCGTGTACGGTTGCGCTCTTAAGGTCCTTTGAAAGCTCATATGCAATGTGATTTGTGAGAATGGAAATTCCACCAAGCTCACAAAGAGTTACATCTCTTGCAATACCGCCATAGTTAAACCAGTCAGTATATCTTTGTGGGAAGGAAAGTGCGTTCAAGGTGCTATCAGCGCAAACAACAAGAGTATGCTCGCCACTCTCAACCTCGTTTACAATGATTTCAAATTGAGTAAAAGCGCCATAGTGTGTGCCGATTTCCTTGCCATCAAGGTAAACTGTCGCCTCGGTCATAACGCTCTCAAACTCAAACATAAGAGTGCCACCAACGCTCTCAAACCTTTTTTCGTACCAGCCACAGCCCTCGAAATTCAAAAGTCTAAGCTCATTATTCCAAACAGATGGAACAATCACGGTTTCAGCATTCTCAGGAAGCCCATTTTGCCAGCCCTGTGTTTTTCCAACGCCGTCCTTGTCGGCAATAAATTTCCAAGCACCATTAAGCGATTGAACGTATCTTACCTTATGATCATTAAATAATCTTTTCATAAATTCTCCTTACATAGCCTTACTGCCATAAGCCCTAAGGTCGCATATTTTTTTCTATGCCCTAATTATACCATATACTTTCTACAAATTCAATCCTATAACTTGATTTTTCAGTGTATATATGCTAAAATTAAAGAGAATTTAAGCCCTATATTTCTTGATTACGAGGTAAAATATGAATTTGAATGTAAAAATGCTTGAAAATGAGCTTTGGTATGGTGGCTCAGTTGCCGACGCAATGCTTGCTCCATTTGATGAAAGCTCTGTATATGAGCTTGATATGGAATGCGCCTACAACCAAACAATGCCATTTTTCCTTTCAAGCAAGGGAAGATATATTTGGTGCGAGGACCCAATGAGAGTCCAAATAAAAAATGCCGAAATCAACCTTTCAGCACCAAGCGAAATCATTCTATGCAACGCAGGAAAAACCTTAAAGGACGCATACATGGTCGCCTCTAAGAGCCATTTTCCATTTAGTGGAAAGATCCCACCTCTTAAATTCTTTGAGAGCGCACAATATAACACGTGGATGGAGCTTGACTATCATCAAAGCCAAGAGGCAATCCTCGAATACGCTCACGGAATTGTTGATAATGGCTATGAGCCAGGCATTTTGATGATTGATGAGGGCTGGCACACAAGATACGGTCTTTGGGAGTGGGATTTTGTTAACTTTCCTGACCCTAAGGCTATGATAGAGGAGCTACACGCACTCGGCTTTAAGGTTATGCTTTGGGTAGTTCCTATGGTAACAGCTGACGGTCAAGCATTTAGCATGAGCTATTTCGATTATCATAGCAATTTGGACGGGGCATGTGGCGATAAAAGATACTTTTTGCGCACCGATAATGGAAAGGTCGCCCTCTTAGAGTGGTGGAATGGATTTAGCGCAATTCTCAATATGTGTACCCCCGATGACAGAGAATACCTTGACAAAAAATTACGCAAGCTCATTGACGAATACGGTGTTGACGGCTTTAAATTTGATGGCGGCACAATAGAGGCATATCATCAAAGAAATATCGTAAACGGTCCTCAAACAGCCTACACCCCTGCCGAGCTTAATATTGCTTGGAACGAGTTTGGCGCAAGATACGAATATCACGAATACAAGGACACCTTTAAGGGCGGTGGCAAGCCTGTTATTCAAAGATTGAGAGATAGAAGTCACAGGTGGAAGAATGACGGAATTGATACAATCCTGCCCTCTGCCTTGATACAGGGGCTTATCGGCCATCCGTTCATTTGCCCAGATATGATAGGCGCAGGCGAGTGGTCGTGTAACTATGACCCAAATTTCAAAATAGACCAGGAGCTTTTTGTAAGAATGGCACAGGTAAGCGCGCTTTTACCTATGATGCAATTCTCTTGGGCGCCTTGGAAAAAGCTTGATGAAAAGCACGCAAGGCTTTGCCTTGAAAGCGCAAAATTGCACAAGAAATTCGCACCATACATAATAGAGCTTGTAAAGGAAAGCGCCACCACAGGAGAGCCCATTGTGCGCCATATGGATTATTCATATCCAAATCACGGCTACGAAAGAGTGCTTGACCAATTTATGCTCGGCGATAAGGTTTTGGTCGCCCCCGTTATCGAAAAGGGCGAGGAGCAAAGACAAGTGCTCTTACCAGAGGGCAAATGGCTCTACCTTGGTAAGACAGAATATGACGGAGGCAAACCCATAACAGTCGACGCCCCACTCGATGTCCTCCCATACTTCATCAAAAAATAATTAAAAGCACCTTCTTCTTGCGAAGGTGCTTTTTCATAAAAATCCTATTCACTTATGGGCTCTAAGCTTGATATTATTTTCTCAATCTCCGTCCATTCAAGAGAAGCCTTGCATCTTAAATGGAATGAATAATCATGCTCCAGCCATTTTATCGAGTACATATCGTTCTTGGTAGAATAATACACCTTTCTTTCCCCAATATATGTAATCTCATAATCAAGCTCCTCGGCGTCTGATATGATGTCGTTATCATTTATGCTATATTGAGAAAAATTTATTGTAAATTCATCTTTTTCCCATACTGTAAAAATTTTAATATCGTTCTTATCGTGGATAATTTGCTCATAGCCTTCTTCCTTAAAATAAGCTGGCTCGTATACTGTTTCTATCGGTGTTAAATCCTCTGAGTCATCCCTGTCCTCGACAAAGAATACAGCAAAGCTGTCGTAAATCTCAACAAAGAAGCTTGCAATTGCAGTCCTTACCCTTGCCGAAACGGAGAGTATTATTGAAAAGCAAATGATTATCGCAGCAATAAGAGAAAGCGTAACTCGTCTTGAGCGTGTCTTGTCATTCTCCCTCTTGGCATCATCTATAACAGACAAAATTCTGCTCTTGAAAGCCTCGTCTGCCTTAATGGCAGAGTAGTCCATTGCTTCAATTTCCCTTATCTCCTGCAAGGTGCATTCAAGCAGGGATTTTTTAAATATAGCCTTGTCAGTTGTGCTCATATATCTAAATCTCCAAATTCTTTCTTTATAAGCGCCCTGCCTCTGCGAAATCTTGTTTCAATTGTTTTAAATGGCACATCTAAAACAGTCGCAATTTCCTTTAGCGTCAGATTGCTTACAAAATATAAAATTAAAACATCCTTGTATATTGTGGGCATCGCTTTTATGTAGCTTATCAGGCGCTCCTTTAGGTCCTCTGTCGTTACCTCTTTTTCTACATTGTATTCAGAGGATAAATTGTAAAATTCGCTCAGACTCACCGTTGTAGCCCTGTTGCGCCTGTGCATCATGCGCGAGGCTCTGTTTCGTACACATACAAATAAATATGCCTTTGTTTCATCCTCGCTTTCAAGTGGCGCAAGGTGTCCACTCTTTGCCATGTCGTAGAATATTTCGTGTACTGCATCCTTCGCATCGTCCTCATTTTGTAAATAATGATACGCTATTTGTAGCATCCAGTCCAAATACTCCTCATATATGTAGGAAAATCGCTTTTGGTCCTGCTCAGTTTCTAATAAAGATAAATATAGTGTTAACATTTTTTCGTCCCTTAGGCTTTTAAAATTGTCTTGCTTGAGTAAAGCACCTTTAATATATCATACCACAACCAAGCCATCTTATCAAGAAAAATAAAAATAAAAAATTTTCAAAAAAGTGAAGGATTTTATAAAAAAATCGTCTTTATAATGTCAAGGAAGGGTAAAAATAATAATTTTGAAAGGAGGTGTAAAAATGAAAATTGCAAAAAGAATGGGCTTTTTCCTCTTGGCAATGGCTACCTTGCTTGTATTCACATTTCATGTCTTCGCATCTGAGAATGCCATTAACCCACGCTTAAATAATATGAGCTCTGCTGAGGCTGTTTTTGTTATAGACAGCAATGGCTTGGCAACCGTTACATATACCTGCTTTGGCTATATTGATATAACAACCAGCATTCAGGTTGATATAAAGATTGAAAAGAAATTCTTGTGGTGGTGGAATGATGTTGATGGCGCACAATGGACCGATTACTCATCAACCGATTATTGCGATAACACTCATACAATTCAATTGTCTAAAAAAGGAACATATAAGGCGACTATAACCTATACCGTATACGGTACTGCCGGAGAGGCAGATGTTATAACAAGAGAGCTGGAAAGATCTTATTAAGAAAAAGCATTTGGCTACAATGTAGCCAAATGCCAAAGCAAGAAAATAGCTTGTTGTGTGGCTTAACAACAATTTTTAATAAACAAAGGATTTTAAATATGGCAAATACAATCGAAAAGGATCAAAATATTGCCGAAGAAGAGGGCGTACGAAGAACCTTCATCTATTTTAGAAAAGATGGAGAACCCCTCGGCATAGTGGAAACGCCTGGCGTTGAGCCCGTGGCATCTCAACGATGCTTAGGAGAGTACAAATTCGAGGCATTCGAGGTAATGTGCATGCCAGACGGAAGAAAATTCACTGTAAATCCAAAGGATAAAGAGAGCAATAGCTCCAACGAAAAATAATCCAAACAAAACCCAAAAAACCCTTCCTTAACAAAAACTGAACAGTTTTACGGCTTGGCATCCCCAAGCCGTTTTTTCATCCGTTATTTCTCATCGGCGTTTTTGCTTTATTATGTTGAAAGAATGCACATATTATGATAGAATATATTTAGAGTAATACTTGCGATGATATATTTTTAAAACTATTTAAAAAGGAGAGTCTATGAAGGTTGTAATTATTGGTGGGGTTGCTGGTGGAGCAACTGCTGCGGCAAGAATAAGAAGATTAGACGAGAATGCGGAGATTATCATTTTTGAGCGCTCGGGTTATATTTCATATGCAAACTGTGGCTTGCCATATTATATCGGTGGCATTATTGAGGACAAAGAGGATTTGACGCTTCAAACGCCCGAGGGCTTTTATAGGCGATTTAGAATCAAAGCCAAGGTAAACCACGAGGTAACCGATATCGACGCAAAAAACAAAACCGTTTTCGTGACCGACCTAAAAACAGGAGAGGGCTTCACGGAAAGCTATGACAAGCTGATTTTATCCCCTGGAGCAAAGCCTATTTTGCCCGATTTCTATACTGAAAATGAAAGAACCTTCACACTTCGAACAGTAGAGGATACGCTAAAAATCCGTGCGTTTGTTGAGCAAAATCAGCCTAAGACTGCAGTTATTATCGGCGGTGGCTTTATCGGTCTTGAAATGGCGGAAAATCTTGCTGAGCTTGGAATAAAAACAACCATATTTCAGCGTGGCAACCATCTTTTGCCACCCGTTGATTGCGATATGGCATCGTTTATTCACGCAAGCTTCCGTTACCACGGAGTAGAGCTGATACTGAGCAGTAGTGCAAGTAAAATGAGCATTACAGATAACAAGGTTCAGCTTGAGCTTGACGGTGGAAAGCAAATTAGCGCCGATATGGTCGTGCTTGCAGTTGGTGTTGCACCAGAAAATACACTTGCGAAAAAGGCAGGCTTGGAGCTTGGCTTAAAGGGCACAATCAAGGTAAATAGCAAAATGGAAGCCTCTGTCCCCGATATCTACGCAGTGGGCGATGCCGTGCAGGTAAAGCATTTTGTAACAGAGCAGGATGCAGTAATTTCCTTGGCTGGACCTGCAAATAAGCAGGGACGTGTCGCTGCTGACAATATTTGTGGACTTGAAAGCGAATATAAGGGCTCACAGGGCTCATCTGTTATAAAGCTATTTGATATGACAGTGGCAACGACGGGAATTAACGAACAGCAAGCAAAATCAAACGGCTACGAATACGAAAAGGTTATCTTAACCCAAAATTCCCACGCAGGATATTACCCCGGCGCAAAGGCAATGACTCTAAAGCTGATTTTTGAAAGGAAGAGCCTTAAAATTTTAGGCGCACAAATTGTCGGATACGATGGCGTTGATAAGCGCATAGATGTTATTGCAACAGCAATTCGTGCAGGCTTGAGGGCTGATTGGCTAAAGGATTTGGATTTGGCATACGCACCACCTTATTCTTCGGCAAAGGACCCTGTTAATATGGCAGGCTTTGTCGCTGAAAATATCAAAAACGGTGTGGTAAAGCAGTTTTATTATGAGGATATTTCTGCCTTGCGTGAAAGAGAGGATGTAATTTTGCTTGACACGCGCACTCCGTTTGAATATATGCGAGGTCGTGCAGATGGCTTTATCAATATTCCACTTGACGATTTAAGGGAGCGCATAGGCGAGCTTGATAAATCTAAAAAAATCTATGTCATGTGCCAAAGTGGACTCCGTAGCTATTTGGCAACACGAATCTTAATGCAAAACGGCTTTGATGCCTACAATTTCGCAGGTGGCTTTAGACTGTATAGCAGTATCAAAAACGAGGAATTGCTATCTAATAGATGCTACTCCTGCGGTATGGAAAAAACAGATAAATAAGAATTTGATGAGGAGAACGCATATGAAATACAAAGGAACGCTTATTGTTGTTAAAGATTGTAACCGTGCGTTAAAGTTCTATAGTGATATGTTTGGATTTCAACTGCTTCAAGACAACGATGGGAATATGGAATTGACGAATAATTTATATTTACAAGAATCGGGATACTGGGAACAATTCACAAAAAGAAGTGTAATTCCAAACAGTAATCAGTCGGAGTTGTATTTTGAAGAGCCCAACATAGAACAATTTGTAGAGCGCCTTGAAACACTTTACCCTGAAATTGAATATGTCAACCACCTGATGACACACAGTTGGGGGCAAAAGGTGGTTAGATTCTACGATTTGGATGGTAACTTAATTGAAGTTGGAACACCTATATAAGCAAATTCCAATTTGTCGTGTAGATAGCGATGGTAGTATTGTGAAAAAATATTGACATAAACGGCAAAATATGATATAATCATAAAAAATAACGATAACAAAAGGAACCAGCTGACTGCAGAGGACATTGGTTCCTTTATGCTTTTTAGAGGAAAATCTTATGGTTAGGAAAAAGAAATTCACGCTTTCAACCACGCAGATCATATTGCTCAGCTTCCTTATGACCATTCTCATAGGGAGCGGATTTTTGGCATTGCCAATCAGCTCTGCAAGCGGAGAAGCTGTGCCGTATCTCGATGCACTTTTCACGGCAACCACCTCCACCTGCGTAACGGGACTCGTTACACTCCCTACGGTATCCACATGGAGCGTGTTCGGGCAGATTGTAATTCTGCTTCTCATACAGATCGGTGGTCTTGGTATCATCACTATTATGTCGGGATTGATGCTTCTTCTCAATAGAAAAATGGGCATCGGCGACCGCTTGCTCATTCAAGATGCCTTCAATCTCAATACGATGTCGGGACTTGCCAAGTTCGTTAAGAATGTACTGTTCGGCACACTGATCATCGAAGGAATAGGAGCTATTCTATATATGCTTGTGTTCGTTCCAGAGCTTGGGGCAAAGGGCATTTGGATATCGGTATTTAATTCGGTTTCTGCCTTTTGTAACGCAGGCATTGATATAATTGCGGAAAACAGCCTTTGCAATTACGCAACCAATCCCTTGATCAACATCGTCACCTCGGCACTCATCATTCTTGGCGGTCTTGGATATATCGTATGGTGGGATGTTCTCCGTGTGATCAAAAGCCGTTCACCGAAAAGCAGAAAAATATTCAGGCACTTGACCTTGCACTCAAAGATTGCCATTACTGTCACGGCAGGACTTATTCTTGTTGGTGCAATTCTCATATTTATTTTTGAATATTCAAACCCCTTGACCATTGGGGAGATGTCCTTGTTCGATAAAATTCAAGTATCCCTCTTCCAATCGGTTACTACGAGAACGGCAGGCTTTGCTACAATTCCACAAGAGAATTTGACAAACGCCTCTGCTACCGTATCTATTATCTTGATGCTGATCGGTGGCTCACCCGTAGGAACGGCAGGCGGTGTGAAAACGGTTACGATTGCCGTTCTTATTTGCTCGGCGTTCGCAACGATAAGAAACAAAAACGGCGCATCCCTTTTCGGTCGCCGTGTTTCCGAAGAATCGATAAAGAAGGCGGTCGCTGTTGTTGTAATGTTCCTTACGATATGTGCCACCTCAACCGTGCTTTTGATGGCAACGAGCAACGCATCCGCCCTTGATGCAGTCTATGAAACGGTTAGCGCAACTGCAACCGTAGGACTTTCAAGAAATTTGACATCAACGCTGAACACCTTTGGAAAGCTAATTATCATTGTAACTATGTATTTCGGCAGAGTCGGCCCAATCTCACTTGCGGTGGCACTTGGCAGTAAAAACGAAAGTCAAAATGTCATTTCCGAGCCGACGGAAGATATCAGTATAGGATAAGGAGAAGAATAATGAAAGCGAAGAAAACATACGCAGTCTTTGGACTTGGAAGATACGGCACAGCCGTGGCAAAAGAGCTTGTAGATAACGGTATGGAGGTTATTGCAGTCGATACAGAGGAAAAGATTGTCAACGATGCGGCGGCATATTTACCCGTGTGCAAGTGTGCTGATGTGACCGATGCGGAGGTCATCTCACGCCTTGGAATTGGAAGTATTGATACGGTCATTGTATGTATGGCAAGTAACCTTGAAGCGAGTGTGATGGCGATTACGCTTTGCAAGGAGGCAGGCGTAAAGACCGTTATTGCAAAATGTGCAAATGAAATGCAACAAAAAATATTGCTTCGTGTGGGTGCAGATCAAGTGGTTTTCCCCGAAAACGAGTCGGGCATCCGCCTTGCTAAGAACCTTTTAAGCTCGGGCTTTATTGATATGATATCTCTGTCAAGGGATGTGTCTATGGTTGAGATTGATGTAAAGGACGAGTGGTGTGGCAAGAACTTAATTGAATTGGATCTCCGTAAAAAATACGGATTCAATATCGTTGCAATCAAAAAAGGCGAGAAAGTCACCATAAATATCGATCCCGAGCAGGTGCTTGATGCAGAAACAATTCTAATCGTTATTGCGAATACTACAAAGCTTGGAAAGTTGAAATAAGCTGTCAAATTCCAATTTAACGAGGTAACACAAATGAACGAAGAATGCTTAATTTGCACTCGCTCACACTTAAACAATCAGTGCAGACAGGAAAATTGTCCTTTCCATAAGGATTATGTGGAGCAATAAGGTTTAATTTTGATACGCAGTAAACAAAGAAATCATTTAGGAGAAAATAATGATAAGAAAAATTAAGACATCATTGTCAAGAATAAATTACAAGCTTTTTCTTGCACTAATAGTTCTTGCATTAGCACCGACCATTTACACAACTGTTCGCGTGTTTTTTCTTGGACAGTTGCCGGGCGAGTATTCATTCTCGATAGCAGGTCAGCTATCGTGGGTTAACCTGCTTTACGAAATATTAAATGAAGCAATTATTCTTCCGTTATTCTTTTTCGTGGGCAAGGTAAAGGATGATAAAAATGAGTTTTCTAACCGAGTAAGAACAGGTATGCTAATCTCACTTAGCGTATATGTAGTTCTTTCTGCAATTGTTCTTATATTTGCAAAGCCATTACTTTCGCTTATGGCTACCGATGCAAGCATTATTGAAGCTTCAGCATCATACATACGCATTGAAAGTATTGCAAACATTTTCTCAATTCTCACACAATTTGCTCTTGTTGCACTCGTAACAGTAAACAAAAGCAAATATCTTTACACACTTACAGGAGCAAAACTCGTTTTGTGTCTTGTATCAGATACATTCTTGGTTTCGACCTTGCCTGTGTCAGCAAATCTTGGAGTAAACGGAATAGGCTATTCTAATATTATCGTAAACGCCATACTGCTTGTTGTATCTATTTTGCTTCTTGCAAGAGAGGGAATCAAGGTTTTTGCAAAGGCGAAATTAGACTTTTCGTGGGCTAAGGAATTTGCCAAAATAGGTGGAATTTCGGGAGTAGAATCACTTGTTCGTAATGTTGCCTATATGGTTATGATTGCACGAATGGTAAATGTGGTAGGAGAGCAGGGAACATATTGGGTTGCCAACAACTTCATTTGGGGTTGGTTGCTTCTTCCCGTGCTTCAGCTTGGCGAGCTAATCAAGCAAGAGGTTGCGACTGACAAGGAGAATATTCGTCGTAACTCACTTGGCTATTTTGGAATTACAGGGGCTATATCGGCATTGTGGCTTGTAAGTATTCCTTTATGGAAGCCATTTATGACGCATATTCTTTGCTTTACCGATGTTGACAAGCTATTTGAGCTTGTAATGGTTCTTGTGGGCTTCTATGTCCTATACGCAATTCAAAATGTGTTTGACTCAACCTTTTATGGACTTGGAAAAACAAACTATATGCTTTTTGAATCGATAGTAACGAATACAATTTATTATGGTATTGCATTTATTCTTTATATCACAGGTGTGTGGACCCCGTCGCTTATAGGCATAGCGTTGCTGTTTGGTATAGGAAACGCATTTGATAGTGTCGTATCTCTTGTAGCATATGCGTTTTTACTCAAAAAAGAAAAAATCAATATTTTAAAGGTTGAATAAGGCGAAATTTGCACCTTGGATGTAAGTATGCTTGCATGTGGTTATAGATCGAGCGCTTCTCTTGGAACAAAAACCTGCTCTAAGTGCAAAAATAGATATCAGGTTAAGGTGTATAATCAAAACTAAAAAAGCACTCCAAAGGGACACCTACCATAAAGCAGGTAGGTGTCCCTTGGCATTTTTGTTGATTGGTTTGGATGCGAGGATGAATTGTAGTAAAATCAAAATCTAATTTTGGAGGATACAAAGTTATTTTGCAACCTTGATAAATCAAACGCCCATACCTAAAGAACCACCACTTGAATGTACTATTGACGCAAGGTATTTAAGCTTGATTGATAAAAAAGCTCAAAAGAATGATTTCGATTACTATATGAGCGGTGTAATAGCCGTTAGCAATAATATGCTAAAGCGTGCAGAGTCGGATTTCTTGGCAGTAAAGGGAGAGTACGAGCATCTTGCGCTTCTTGTCGCATAAGCGCTCCTTTTTGTTGTAGCACCTGTAATAGCGATAAACCGTTCCGTTGCTCTTTTTAGCACAGTCCCCGTGCATCATCGCCTTGCACTTGCCACAGAATAATTTAGTGCCAAGAATATACCTCTCCTTAGCATGGAATCGCCCTGCAACTTTGTGGTTTCTTTCGTGCTTTTTATTAACCCTGTCAAATAATTCATAGTTAATTAAAGCAGGAAAAGCATCAGGAATAACAACATCACCGTGAAAGTATTCACCAATGTAATGCCTGTTCTTGATAATGTTCCCAATAGAATTGCGATTAAATGGTCGCCCAACACCATTTTTGATGCCACGCCTGTTTAGGTCATCAATAATGTCAACCATTCTGTCGCCATTATCATACCTCGTAAAAATCTCCACAATGATAGGAGCAGTTTCAGGATCAATTTGATAATGCCGTTCCTCATCAATCTTGAAGCCAAGAGGAACAATTCCACCATTGTAAACGCATTTGAGAGCATTTTCCTTCATACCTCTTGAAACCTTTTCTGAAAGGTCAGCAGAGTAGTATTCAGCCATTCCCTCAAGCACAGCCTCAAGAATAATTCCCTCAGCACCCTGAGAAATTGCCTCAGTCGCCGATATAACACGCACATCATTCTTCTTAAGAAGCATCTTGTATCTTGCCGAATCATAACGATTACGAGCAAACCTGTCAAGCTTCCACACAATGATAACATCAAAGCCATGCCTTGCACTGTCCTTAATCATTCGCTGAAACTCAGGACGATTGTCAGTCTTAGCCGAATAAGCCCTGTCAATGTAGTGCCCAACAATGGTAATGCCATTCCTCTCAGCATAAGCAGTATTCTCACGAATCTGTCCCTCAATCGACTCCTCTCGCTGATTGTCCGAGGAGTACCTCGCATAAATAACACCTCTCATCTTTCCACCCCCTTCCAAGGTGTCCTGATTGTAGCATACATTCCCAACAATTGCAACCCCAAACTGTCGCATTTTTGGTACATCATCAAATCTTAACCAACTTTCTCACGAATTTCTCCGAATTCCACCCAAAATGCACCTCTCAACCACCAACTTTTGCTACGCAAAACAAAGAAATAAACGCAAAATGAAAAGAAAAATTGAATGTCGCGATTTTAAGACACCATAAGTTTGACATGTAAATATTATTATGATAAAATTATATTGGTGTAGATATTTGTAGAAACTTAGCAAATAGTGGTTGTTTTATATTGACAACAAATGAAATATGTGGTATACTTACGTATATACTTAAGTACATAAAAGGAGATGCATTATGTTAAAGTATCAATTCCCAGCAGTCAAAGGAAAACAAGCAGGTAAAGAATACTATATTTGTATGATACCATTAGGATTGCTAAGTAAAATATTTATTATTGAAAATGGAGATGTAGCACCTGAACACAGGGCACAAAGAAAATTAAATGAATCCAGAATTCCAGAAATCAGTAATTACATTTTAGAAAATAGAGAATCATATGTTTTTTCTGCTCTTGCGGCATCTGTAGATGGTGAAATGCATTTTGTTCCTTATAATTCTAATAGCAATATCGGTGTGCTGGAAATAGACATGGGTGCTTCGTTTTTGATAAATGATGGTCAACATAGAAAAGCTGCCATTGATGCTGCGATTGAAGAAGATGAAACTCTTAAAGATGAAACTATATCAGTTGTATTATACAAAGATAATGGTCTTACTAGAAGCCAGCAAATGTTTACCGATTTGAACAAACATGCTGTTACCACTTCAAAATCCTTTAGGCTTTAGTGATTTTGCATCAAGAGGCGGCAAAATGCGATTGATAACTAGTCCTATCATTTCAAAAAGTGATAGTGAAGCTATATTTAATGCAGTAGATGGAGATCATAGTGTTTTTAAAAAATTCGAAGATATTCTTATGTCAAATGTGGAAGAGCTTGCAAATGAGATAGAAAAGGATATCTTGAACGCATTTTCTTGGATGCTTTTCGATGGAATAATAGAGCTAAAATTTGCTGTACCAGATGAGAAACTGGAAGGAATGTTCCATGACAAATTTGGAATCTTTTATTGTGGGAATGAAGCGCTATCTTTTTCGGGTTCTATAAATGACAGCAAACAAGGATTTAACAATTATGAAAGCATTAAAACTTTCAAAACATGGGCTGGAACAAGTGAATATGTTGAATCTGACATAAAAAGATTCGAAAAGCTTTGGAATAGCAAGGATGTTAACATTAAAATGTTTACAATGCCAGTGGCTGTAAAAGAAAAAATTTTCAGTTTGCGTTCCGCAGATAGACCTTATGCAAAGAAGGTAGAGAACAACAAATGGAAACATCAAGATGAAGCGGTAGCTAAATTCTTGGAAAAGGAACATGGAATATTGGCAATGGCGACAGGAACAGGTAAAACTGTTACTGCCATGAAAATTATAGACAAATTAATCGAACAAGGCGAAATTAAGCGTGTAATTATAACAATGTTCGGAAACGATTTGTTGGAACAATGGTGTAAACAAATAAGAGAAAAATATGTGAGCAGACAGATTTTTTATCATTTTGGAACACACAAGATGATGAATCAGTTTATAATTCGTCCGGATGAATCAATGTTACTTATATCTAGGGAAGCGGGAAATTTATCTAAATTGTTGAGTTTGTTAGATAGAGCACCTGGAGATTATAGAAGAGACACGCTGTTTATTTTTGATGAAGTACATGGTGCTGGCTCTGAAAGCTTCGTCGAGAATTTATCTGGCAGAATTTCTCCATATAGATACAGGTTAGGCCTTAGTGCTACACCTGAAAGAGAATACGATGAAGAAGGCAACACCTTCCTTGAAAATGAAATAGGAGAAGTGATATTTGAATTTTCATTAAAGGACGCTATTGAAAAGGGTATATTATGTGAATTTAATTATCTACCACTGTCCTATGAATTGACAGAGGAAGAAAAGACAAAGAAAAAGAAAATTATTGCTGCGTTTAATGCAAGAAAAGAAAATGGCGAGCTTGTGGATGAAAAGGACATGTTCACACAACTTGCTAATGTTAATAAAACAGCGATAAACAAGATAGAGGAATTTGAGGTGTTAATTTCACAAAGACCTGAGTTACTAAAAAAATGCATTATTTTCGTTCAAACAATGGATTATGGAATAGAACTACAAAAGGTTTTAATGAAATATACAGACAAATATCACACTTATTATGCCGATGATGAAAAAATAAGATTACAGCACTTTGCTGAAGGAATGGAAAGAAGAAATTTTTGGTGTCATAATTGTTATGTTGATATGACATTCAAAACCAATGGTGATCCAAAAAAGCAAGAGGATATAAATAGGTTGATTTCTGATATGAGAGAAGCTGAAGAATTACGAAAAATTCTATTCGAAATAAAATCAAAAATATTGCATAATAAAAGACCAATTATATGAAATTTGCCACTTAAACCATCAGTAGGCATATATGTGGCGAGGGGATATTCTTATCACTTGATATGAGAACTTATGGAATTGCGAAAAGACTGAAAGTGCCGATGAATAAAAGAAAAATCGGGGGTTCGAGAGAACCTCCGATTTTGATTTTTGGTTGGATATGGTTTAGAGTTCCAGTTCACCCCAAAAAAAGGATAATTAGGTAATTTTGTGTTTTTGTGGTGTGTTCAAGATAAAGAAAAAACGCAGCCAAACCACTCTTTCGTAACGAAATAGTTCGGTTGCGTTTTTCTTGGTGACCCGTACGGGAATCGAACCCATGTTTCAACCTTGAGAGGGTCGCGTCTTAGCCGCTTGACCAACGGGCCATTGTCACAATGCTTGACTATTATATCATAACTTTTTTTATTTTGCAATACCTTTTTAGAAAAAATTTAATATTTTTAACAATCCTCAAACTTTACTTGAAAACGCCGATATTCTATGCTAAAATTAAATCAAACAAACAAATTTAACCGTAAGGAGAATTAGTATGCTTTATATAGGTGTTGCTTACTATCCTGAGCTTTGGGATAAGAGCGAAATTGAAAAGGACGTTAAGCGAATGAAGGATGCGGGAATTAACTGTGTACGTGTCGGTGAATTCGCTTGGGGCGAAATGGAAAGAAAAGAGGGAGAATACGATTTTTCACTCTTTAAATATATGCTTGACGTGCTTTATGAAAATGGGATTTACACGGTTATGTGTACACCGTCCTGCACACCACCACGTTGGGCTTTTGAAAAGTATCCTGATGCGAGAAGAATCAGAAGCGAGGGCTACATAAAAACTCAAGTCGAGCATTCGGGCAGAGTTCACTCATGTAAATCTCACAAGGGAATTCGCCATCTTAACGCAACTATTGCCGAAAAAATGTCAGAGGCACTCGGCTCGCACCCCGGCGTTATCGGTTGGCAGGTTGATAACGAAATCTATCCTTATGATTACGGATGCTATTGCGATAATTGCGTAAAGGAATTTAGAGAATATCTTAAAAACAAATACGGCACAATAGAAAATCTTAACGAAAAGTGGGTAATGCACCGTTGGTCGCTCGATTACGATAGCTTTGAGCAAATTTTGCCACCAAGCCACGCAACGTGGGAGCATCCAAGCCGTCAAACTGAATGGCTTTTCTTCCAAAACAATCTCATTTATTCGTACGTTAAGGAGCAAGCTGAGGCTATAAGAAAGCACTCTAAAGCCCCTGTTGGCACGGATATGATGAACATTGAGGCGTTGCTAAGCTACAGCAAGATGAATAGATTTCTTGACGTTGTTCAGCATAACCACTATAACGTTCAGGCGGACCTTTATAAATCACTTTTCTATTATGATTTTGCAAGAACACTTAAGGACCGTCCATTCTGGGTAACCGAAACTCAAGTGGGCTGGAACGGCTCGTTTGCCGGATATGGTGGATATAGAGAAAGTGGACATAACTACATAAATTCACTTGCTCCAATCGCTAAGGGTGCGGAGATGAACCTCTATTGGCTCTATCGCTCGCATAAGGCAGGACACGAGCTTGGACACGGCGCGATTTTGTCATCCTCGGGCAGACCGAACAGCCCTGCAACCGCGACAAAAAGACTTTACGACGACCTTCAAAAGGCAAAGGATTTCTTTGAATTAAGCAAGGTTAAGTCGAAAATCGCTCTTACGTATTCCGCAACCTCGGTTGTAGATTATAGATATTTCCCAACCATAGCTGATCTTGACCGTAACGTAGAGGAAAGACTAATTCAAAATTTCTACGATGCGTTCAGACACCATAATATCGACGTAATCGAAACCGACAAAAATCTCGACGGCTACGACGTTGTAATGTCGCCAATTCTTGCAAATCTTGACGATGACGGCTTTAGAGATAGAATTCTTGAGTTCGTAAATAACGGTGGAACGTGGATTGTCGGACCTTTGACCGACACTATGACCGAGTATGCAGCAAAGTACGAGCACGCACCGTATTCTATGCTAGAGGAGCTTTGCGGAGTATATACAAAGTATCAAATTCCGTTTGAGCACGAGTCATATACTGCCGAGCTAAATGACGGTACAAGATTTAACATTTTCCTTGGCTGCGATGCTTATGAGCTAAGAGGCGCTGAAAGCCTTGCAACGTATGCAAGCGTGCCTGATATTAACGGACTTTGCGCTATTGCTAAAAATAAGGTGGGCAAGGGGCAGGTAATTCTTCTCGGTACTGCACCCGATAAGGACGTGCTTTTGAAGCTTGTTGATAAAGCACCTAATGCCGAGGCATCAAGAAACGTGTGCGTTGTTAAGCGTGAGGGAGAGCAAAACGGACTTATCGCCTTCGAGCTTGAAAATAAGGAAGGATATATCGTTCTTGACAAGCCATATTACGATATAATCGCACAAAAAGAGGTAAGTGGCAAAATAGAGATTAAGCCTTATACAGCACTTTTCCTTAAGAAAATTTAAAAATAAATCCTCAACATTTGTTGAGGATTTTCTATTGTAAGAAAAATAAGTTTATGGTAAAATATATATAGCATTAAAAAGGAGGACTTTTATGGTAACCTTTAAAGAAGTAAAAAATAATGAGAAAATCAAGGCGTATATAAAAAAAGCAGACGAATCCTTGCTGGCTCTTGGTTATACTGACCATAGCTTTGCGCATGTGGGACTCGTTTCCGAAAGGGCTGCTTATATTCTTGAAACGCTTGGCTTTGGCGCGCACGAGGTGGAGCTCGTGAAAATTGCCTCATATCTTCACGATATAGGAAATATAGTCAATAGGAAGGAGCATTCGCAAAGTGGAGCTGTAATGGCATTCCGTATTCTTGATAATATGGATATGGATGCTGAGGATATTGCGACAATCGTTACCGCAATCGGAAATCACGATGAGGGCGATGGCGAGGCGGTAAATGCAGTTTCGGCAGCGCTTATAATAGCCGATAAGTCGGACGTTAGACGCTCACGCGTTAGAAACGCTGATATGACCACCTTTGACATTCACGATAGAGTAAATTATTCCGTTATTGAATCCTCGCTTAAAATTAACGAGGAAAAGACCATCGTTACCTTGAAGCTTAAAATCGACACGGAAATCAGCTCAGTTATGAATTATTTTGAGATTTTTCTAAATCGTATGATAATGTGCAAAAAAGCTGCCAAAAAATTGAACCTTGAATTCAAGCTCGTAATAAACGACCAGATTTTAATATAAAAACAGCGCCAAACAGCCCGTTTGGCGCCTTTTTTGGCCTAAAAATCCCTATTTTATATATGAATATATGAAAATATTTTCATATAATAATTCAAAATAGCCGATTTGAAAAACAAAAAATCCCTCGAAATCGAGGGATTTTTTTAACTTATCTCTTCAAGAAGCTTGCTCGCTTCATTGGATGTTGAAAGCTTGCGCCCATTTTCTATTACATACTCAAGCTGTTCCTTTGCTTTTGCCGTTTCATTTCTGGCAATGTATATTTTGCCTAAAGTCAAAGCGTGCTTTATAGCTTCGAATAAATCGGGTGTTTCGTGCTTTCCAATTTCTGCAAGTGCGGTTTCGTAATCGCCTTTTTTTATATAAATTTCGGCAGTTGTTAAGGCAAGGGTTGAAAATAGGTGAGGCTTAAAGCCTTCCTTTGCTTCGGGTGTTGAAAAAATAGCAAGCATTTTTTCGTAAGCCTTTTGCGCCTCCTCAATTTCATCTAAAAACATATAAACATCGCAAAGATTATTATAATAAGACGCAACAATTGGATAAAAAATCTTTTTTGAAAAAGGAGTCAAATCAAAATTTTCCAAAATGTTCTTGGCTAGCTGGTAATTACTCGAATCTGAAATCACAAGCATTGAACAGTAGTCAATGGTGTATAAGAGATTTTTGGGACTTCGTCTGTAAAGTGTTTCTATAAAATCAAGATATTCGGTTGGATCACAGGAGCTTTGAAAACGAAGACATTTTTTCTTTGCACTAAAGCTGACTATGAAATTTCCTATAAGGTTGAATGCTATCGTTATTAAAAAAGATAGCACAAATGGGGTGATTGACGGATTTACAAACGCATACCAAAGAAATGATAAAGTAAGGCACGAAAGCAAAAGAAAAAGTTGAATTTTTCTTGCATGCTTAATAAAAAACTTCATAAAATACCACCTTGATAAAATTTATATAACTATTCTAACATAACTTGAATGTGATTTCAAGCAATTAAAGCTTACAATTTGTCAACCTATGGTTGCAAAAAGAAAAAATCCCTCGAAATCGAGGGATTTTAATAGTTAAAACATTCCACCATTGTACTTCTTTTGTACAACGAAAATCATTACAAGAGAGATAACAAGTCCCAAGAGCATCGCGCCCATACTCGAAAGGATTATTACGTCATCTTCCCCAAGGAGTGAAATCACGCCACTTATAAACGGCCCGACAGCAAGAGGCAAGAGCGCCTTTCCAAATGCTCGCCCGTAGCCTTCCTTGTCAGAGACATTGCTTTGATGATATGAATGAATCAAATTCGTGTTTCCTCTGTAAATAGCTATTGATATAACTAAGAACAGTATGGAAATCGCAAACATAATGATCGAATACGCTATCATTTTATCCTCCATAAAGTGGCATTTTTTATATTATAGCACAAAAATAACTCAAAGTAAAGACCATAACCTGCCTTGAAGGTATAGAAAAGCAAAACAAAAAGCTCTGCCGAAGCAGAGCTTTTGTATATAAGATAAGAAATTATCTCTTTGAGAACTGTGGTGCACGACGAGCAGCCTTGAGTCCGTACTTCTTTCTTTCCTTCATACGAGGGTCACGAGTGAGAAGTCCAGCAGCCTTAAGAGCGCCACGGAATGAATCGTCAGCGAGAAGCAAAGCTCTTGCGATACCATGACGGATAGCGCCAGCCTGACCTGAAATACCGCCACCGTTAACATTAGCAACAACATCGAACTTGCCCATTGTTTCGGTAACACCGAATGGCTGATTTACGATGAGCTTGAGAGTTTCGAGACCGAAGTAGTCATCAACATCTCTTCCGTTAATTGTAATAGCACCTGTGCCTGGATAGAGACGAACTCTTGCAACAGATGATTTTCTTCTACCAGTTCCGTAGAAATATGGTTTTGCACTTGTATACATATTATTCTATCTCCTTCCGATTATTTTACTTCAACAGTAGTAGGGCACTGAGCCTCTTGGTTGTGGTTAGGACCAGCATAAACCTTGAGTCTTGTGATTGACTTGTCGCCGATTGAGTTGTGTGGGAGCATTCCCTTAACTGCAAGCTGCATAGCGAGCTCTGGACGAGTAGCCATAAGAGTCTTGTACTGAACCTCTTTGAGACCACCGATATAGCCAGAGTGACGACGATAGTACTTTTGCTCAAGCTTCTTACCAGTAAGAATAGCCTTTGATGCGTTGATGATGATTACGAATTCACCACAGTCAGCGTGAGGTGTGAATTCTGGACGATGCTTACCTCTTAAAATGTTAGCAGCAGCAACAGCTGTCTTACCGAGAGGCTTGTTAGCAGCGTCAATAACATACCATTTTCTTTCAATGGTGTTGTTAGCCATAAAAGTTGACATTTGTAATTCCTCCAAAAAATTGATTTAGTGGTAAACCACTTATCTTTAATTGCTACAACATTATACCACCTGAAAAAACTAATGTCAATAGATTTTTCGAAAAATTTTTTCTCAAATTAACTTTTAAATATCATATCTCATTTTTTCTCTTGAAATCTCTCTTTATCTCGTTTTTTCTCAATAAAAATTTAAGCAAAAATTTCGTTATATTTAAATAAAAAGAAGCGAGAATACTAAAATCTCGCCTCTTTATGATTATTTTCTTTTGTCAATCTTAATTGCCTTAACACCCTTTTCTGTGAGCATTATGTTGCAGGGAATATCAAACTTTCCCTTTGGTAGCGCATCTCCTATAAGCTCGGTGTAGGTAACACCTATTGTGCAACCACTATAAGAGTTCAAAAACTTGTCGTAATAGCCCTTTCCGTAGCCGAGCCTGTATCCATATGAGTCAAAGGCAAGACCTGGAAGAAAGCAGACTGCAACACCCTGCGTGGAGGCAGGATCATATATTGGAAGCTCCTCCTTTGGCTCTCTTATGCCATAAGCACCGATTTCAAAGTCATCAAAGGATGTAATGAAGTGGAACTTCATCGTTCTTGTTTCCTTGTCACATTTTGGAAAGGCAACTCTTTTGCCCTTTTCGAGGGCTGATATAGCAATCGGCATTACATCAATCTCTGATTTTATAGGAGCATAGAGAAGCACAATGTCTGCGTGTCGAAAGCTTACAAGCCCCTCGGCACACGCACATATGCGCGCGCTTCTTGTCGCCCTTTCCTCAGGAGAAAGTGCATCTCGTCTTGCAGAAAACTCCTGCCTTATAAGGTCCTTTGCGCGTTTAATTGGCGTAATAGACATAGCATTCTCCTTTCAATCAAGAATGATGGCGTTTTTTATCTTAGCTGCAGCTTCATCTCCACGAAGAGCGCTCAAAATTGCAAAAGCAAACTCATCGGCTGAGCCCATTGCACGACCTGTAATTATATTTCCGTCACGCACACAGCCCTTATCACTCATTATGGTAGCTCCGTTGAGCTGATTTTCAAAGCCTGGATAGCAAATAGCCATTTTGCCCTTTAAAATGCCACGCTTGCCCAAAATAAACGGAGCAGCGCAGATTGCACAAATGAATTTATCATTCTCGTGCGCCCAAGAGATGAATTTGTCGACGCACGCATCCTCGTAAAGATTAGTAGAGCCTGGTAAGCCACCTGGCAAAATAATCATTTCAAGCTCGTCGCTCGGCTCGATTTCATCGGTTGTAGTATCGCATACAATAGTTATTTTGTGCGACCCTGTGATTGTTTTTGCGCCAACGCCAACGGTTTTAATGTCAACGCCTGCGCGTCTTAAAACATCAACGGTATATAAAGCCTCGATTTCCTCAAAGCCGTTTGCCAAAAATATATAAACCATAATTTTCTCCTAAATTTCAAAAAGAATGTCGCAAAGCAAATCCTCTGGTGTGTCAAAGTCAGTGATTTTCATTAAAAGCCCCTTTTTCGCACTCGCATAGCGCACAAAGTCGCCAGATGCAAATATAAGCGCATCTCCCTCAAAAAGTGCATAGCCACGCTTGTCGCCAAGACTGATGTATTTTATGTCAAAATCGCAAACGCTTTGCTTGAAAATATCATAGGTTTTAATCAAATTGTCGTTTTGAATGTGAATGAAGTATAGAGAACTGAAATCGTCGTCAAAATCCGAAAATTCCGTACCCTGTGGCAATATAACAGCTGTTGTGTCGCCACAAAGAGACACAACTCCGTCAAGATAATGCCCAAATCCGAGCCCCTTGTAAAGCTCGAAAAGAGAGGCATTTGCTGGAATTGTCATCATAAAGTCGTAAAGCTCCTCGCAATAATAAGCGTGTACATACTCGCACAGCTTACGGAAAAGACCACGACCACGCGCGCTCTCGCAAATGAACGCACCATAAATATAAGCTCCGCTTTTGATAGCATTGTCAACTCTTATGCTGACATCAATGGCGCAAAGACCGCCACAAAATACGCCGTCCTCGTAAATTTCAAAAACCTCGTTTGAAATAGAGATTATTTTGTGCACAAACTCCTTGCTATCGCCAAAAATTTTGCAAAAGCCATCAATATATTCGGCGCTTGCACCGTTTTTAAAGGTAATCAAAGCCTTGAAACCTCGTCATAAATTTGCTTGGAAATATCGTCGATTGTACGGATTTTATCGCCCTCGTAGCATTTTATCTGCTTCCAACCAAGCGCCTTGCACGAGAAGAGCGCAGCATCGTAGCATTTTTCCATATAAGAGGTATCAAGCTCGTGAATATCCATTTTTCTGCCTGTTTCAGCGCTTCTTGATCTTACAAGCGAAAGCGAAAGCACAGGTGGCAATTCGAGATAAATCGTCGCATCTGGCACAGGCAAGGAAAGTCTTGAAAACTCAAAATCCCAAAGCCATTTTAGGAAATCGTCCCATTCCTCTCTTGGAAGCTTTGAAAGCTGATGAACTGCATTTGCCGAGGTGTATCTATTTGCAATTACATAAGTGTCTGGATCCTCAATATCCTTAATCCAGTCAGTTTTGAAGCTTATGTATCTGTCGCACGCAAAAAACATAGACGCGGCAAAAGCGTTTGTATCTGATGGATTCTTGCCGAATTTGCCATCAAGATACATTCTTACAAACATAGAGCTGTCGTTTTCATAAACGGGGAAGGAAAGAGTGCGAACTCTCTTTCCCTCGCTCTTTAATTTTTCGACAAGTATATCGGTTTGAGTGCCCTTTCCGGAACCGTCAAGACCGTCTATAACAATAAATTTTCCCATTTTAAATCTCCTCGTTACGCATCATAAGCTCTTGGAAGTCCTGCTTTGTGATAAGAACATCTCTTGGCTTTGAGCCATTAGGCTCTCCAATATAGCCAAGCTCCTCCATTTGGTCGATAATTCTTGCAGCACGCTGGAATCCAAGATTGAGCTTTCTTTGTAGATATGAGGACGAAATCTTGCCCATATCAACAGCAAGCTCAAGCGCAGCATAGAACTTTTCGTCAAGGTCGCTTCCGCCACCCTCTCCTGCCTCGCCATCAAAATCAGCCTTCTTTTCTGCCTTTTGAAGCTTTGCAGTATTCGATTCAATCTGGCTCATAACGGTTTCGTCATAGTTTTCACTTGAATTTTCCTTAAGGAAATTAGTAACCATCTCACGCTCATCCTCGGTGATAAAAGCACCCTGAACACGAAGAGGCTTAAGTGCACCAACAGGCTTCAAGAGCATATCTCCGCGGGCAACGAGCTTTTCAGCACCAACCTCGTCGAGAATAGTACGCGAGTCAACCTGTGCAGGCACACGGAAGGCAATACGAGAAGGAATGTTTGCCTTAATTACACCTGTAATAACATCAACGGACGGACGTTGTGTACCGATAATAACATGGATACCAGCGGCACGCGCCTTTTGTGTAAGTCTTATGATATAGTCATCAATTTCTGGAACCTGCATTTTAAGGTCGTAAAGCTCATCAATTACTATAACAATTCTTGGGAGCTTTTCGTCCTCAATTACGCCACGCTCAACACGGTCGTTAAATTCGCCGATATCACGCACGCCTGCGCCCTCGAGCAATTCAAAGCGTCTTTCCATCTCGGAAACAGACCATTGAAGAGTACCAACCGACTTTTTAACATCAGTAACAACAGGCACAAGAAGGTGTGGAATGCCATTATAAGGCGCAAATTCAACACGCTTAGGGTCAATAAGAATAAGTCTTAAGTCATCAGGAGATGCCTTGTAGAGAAGACTTACAAGGAGTGCGTTAATGCAAACTGATTTACCTTGACCTGTCGCACCAGCAACAAGCAAGTGAACGAGCTTTGCAATGTCAACATAAACATTCTCGCCCTCAACGCTCTTACCAACAGCACAGGTAACAGGGCTCTTTGCCTGCTTGAACTTTGGATCCTCAAGCAAGCTGCGGAGATAAACCATGCTTGTAATTCTGTTTGGAACCTCAATTCCGACAGCACTCTTGCCAGGAATAGGGCACTCCATTCTGATTCCCTCTGCCGCAAGATAGAGGGCAATATCGTCTTGAAGATTTGCAATAGAACGAACCTTTACACCTGCCTCAGGCATAAGCTCATATCTTGTAACTGTAGGACCTCTTGAAACATCAGTAATTCTTGTGTTAAGATTGAAGCTTTTAAGCGTGTCAACAATAATGCGAGCCTTTTCCTGAAGCTCCTCGTTAACTGCCTCTTGGTCCTCAAAATCCTGTCTCTTTTCAAAAATATCAATAGGTGGGAATATGTGCTTTTTCTTCTTTTTAGGAGGCTTTGGCGCTTCCTTCTTTTCTTCCTTTGGTGGCTCTGGCTTTGCAACAGGAGCATCTTGCTTTTCACGCACAATGCCAAATATTCCACGCTTTTCCTCTTTCTTTTCCTCGATTACAGGCTCTGGCACAGGCTCAAACGCAGGCTCGTCCTCCTCGTCCTCATCCTCACTATAAGGCTCGAATTTTTCATAAGGAGCATATTCCTCTCCCTTTTCCTCGTCCTCTTGCTCCTCTGGTACATACTCAGCATCTTCCTCGTAAGGAGCATCATAGTCGGAGCTTGTATCATCGTAGCTGTCAGGAGCATTGAGCACAAAGCCCTCATCCTCATCGTCGTCCTCCTCATTAGCGACAACAATAGGTGGAGCAGGTCTATATGCAGACGCACTTCTTTGAAGTGGCATTTTTGGAGTTGGAGTGTTTGAAATAGGCTGACGCTCAATTTCAAGCTCGTCATCCTTTTCCTCGTCGTCCTCCTCGTAAATATCTCTTTCGTTCATAGCCTTGAGAATTCTTTCGTCTATTTGAGGCGCAACCATTTCCTCGTCCTCATCCTCAAATACACGGAACTTCTTGTGCTTTTTGCGAAGCATAGCGCGACGCTTTTCCTCTTCCTTTCTTGCCTTTCTTGCATCAAGCTTGTCCTTGAAAAGGGCTCTGAAAATAGAAGCAGGAGTGATATTGAACATTTGAAGGAACATAAAGAGCAATACAACAGCAACAATGAAAATTGTAAAGCCCTTGCCAATAGATGAGAGAAGTGCCCCTGCGATGCTACCACCAAGTGAGCCACCACCGATAAACGAGCCCTCCTCGAATTTTCCATTAGCGAGTCTATGAAGAACTAAGAAGCCAGGCTTGTTAACCTCTACTGCCTCGGTAGCCTTATAGAAAAAGCCAAGGCTGTTGAGCTTTTTAATGCTTGTAATATGCTGAATTATAGAAACCGAGAAAACGATTATAAAAGAGCAAGCAACGCGTCTTCCACAAATTTTTCTATTTGTATCGTAATACCACATAAGAGAGTGGTAGAGAAGGAAAACGAGAATGAAGTATGAGGCAAATCTTCCGAAGAGTCCATAAAGGAAATTCGAAAATCCAAGTCCGCCGATAAGCGTAAAGAGCATAACGACAAAAAGTACCGCAAGAATATACGGCATTAAGCGATTTATAATAGGTAGAAGCTTCGATGGCTTTTTGTTCTTCTTACCGTTCTTTTTGTTGTTTTCTTTTTTAGACATGAGCCTTGATTTCTTGTTGTCCTTTGTGCGCTTCATTTCTTTTCCTTTCAAAAATGCATTTGACAATTAGTGTTAGAATTTGCATCTAAAATGTCCATATAATATATAATAACAAAAAAATAAAGAAAAATCAATGCTTTTTTGGCAAAAGTAAAATAAAAATAAAAAGGAACTATTAAAATGCTAAAGAAAAATAAAGAAAAAACAGGCAAGCTGGTGCTTTTGGGCGCACTATCACTTCTCGCGGGAGGAGTGAATGGATTCCTTGGAACAGGCGGGGGAATAATACTCATTTATGCCCTTGGTGCGCTTACCGATAATGATAAAAAGGACAACTTCGCAACGACTCTTTGCGCTACAATTCCTATGTCAATTGTAAGCCTGTTTTCGTATGCAAATAACGGAAATATCGACACAGCCCTAACCAAAACGCTCGTTTTGCCTGCTATAATAGGTGGTGCACTTGGCGCTTTCTTGACTGATAAGATAAAGACAAAATACCTCTCGCTATTTTTCGCACTTTTGGTAATATACTCTGGTATTTGTATGGTGGTGAGATAATATGCTTGATTTAATTGTAGCCTTTCTTATCGCAATCCTTATGGGAATGGGCATAGGTGGAGGGGGATTTTTGGTAATATACCTCACCCTGTGTTCGAATTTTGGGCAAATTATCGCACAGGGAACAAACCTTGTGTTTTTCATAATTTGCGCCATATCAGCAGTTTTTGTTCATATTTTCAAAAGAAAAATCTCGTTTTTGCAGGTTTTGATAATGGCAACACTCGGCTCTGTCGGAGCATTTGTGACATCATCACTTGCCAACACAGTTAATCCGGAAATCCCAAGAATATGCCTTGGAATTCTTTTGTGCGTGAGTGGCACTTTATCTATTATTAAGAATACTAAGAAAAAATAATATAAAAAATTTTGCAAAATCCCTTTACAAATCAATTTTTATGTGCTATAATCGTCAGCGTGGCACCGATTGCTCGGTTCGCGGACAAAGCCAATAGGCATTCACCAACCGCCCGCTGTGTTCTCGGAGTCAAATAAACAAGAAAGGTGAAAACGAAAATGACAAAGCAGGAAATCATCGCTGCATATGCTACTCACGAGGGCGATACAGGCTCTCCAGAGGTACAGGTTGCTCTTCTTACAGATCGCATCAACTCCCTCAACGAGCATATGAAGAAGAATCCACATGACCACCACTCACACAGAGGTCTTCTCAAGATGGTAGGTCATAGACGTAACCTTCTCGGCTACCTTGCAAAGGTTGATATCGAGAGATATCGTGCACTTATCGAGAAGCTCGGTCTTAGAAAATAAGAAACACTATTTTCCTTTGGCTGTGCAAACGCACAGCCAAAGCTTTTAAAAGCAGTTCATTACGCGGGTGAGATAGCAGTTATCCGAGCATCGGAAAGCGCTTCGGTTTTCGGCTAAGTGCTATGTCCCCTCGCGAAAAATAAAAAATGGAGGAAACTTAAAATGGCACAAATGTTCCAAGAAAAAGTATTTGACAATTACAAGACCTATGAGTATGAGCTCGCAGGTCGTAAGCTCGTTGTTGAAAGCGGTAAGATGGCAGGTCTTGCTAACGGTAGCGTTCTTGTTCGTTATGGCGAAACCGTTATCCTTGCTTGCGCAACTGCATCAGCAGCACCAAGAGACGGTATCGACTTTCTCCCACTTTCAGTAGATTTTGAGGAGAGAATGTACTCTGTAGGTAAGATCCCTGGTGGCTACCTTAAGAGAGAGGGAAAGCCTTCTGAAAAGGCAGTTCTTACATCAAGAGTTATTGACCGTCCTATTCGTCCTCTTTTCCCAAAGGATTTGAGAAACGATGTAAACCTTTCACTTACAGTTCTTTCTGTTGACCCTGATTGCTCACCTGAAATCACAGCTATGATCGGTGCTTCAATCGCCCTCTCAATTTCCGATATTCCATGGAATGGTCCTATCGGTGGCTTGTTTATGGGAATGGTTGACGGTAAGATTATTATCAACCCTAATGCAGAGCAGAGAAAGGTAAGCGACCTTGAGCTTACAGTTGCTGCAAGCGAGAAGAAGGTTGTTATGATCGAGGCAGGCGCGAAGGAAGTATCTGATGAGGATATGTACAACGCAATTATGCTCGCTCACGAGGAAATCAAGAAGCTCATTAAGTTCATCAACAACATCGTTGACGAGATCGGTAAGCCAAAGTTTGCTTATCCATCATGCGAGTTTGACCACGATATGTTCGATGAAATCTTCGCATTCTGTGAAAAAGAGGTTATGTTCGCTCTTGATACAGATGACAAGACAATCCGTGATGCAAGAATGCAACCAATTATGGAAAGCATCGTTGCTAACTTCGAGGAGAAGTATGGCGTATCTGCTATCATCGGTGAGCTTATCTATAAGATTCAAAAGAAGATTGTTCGTCGTTGGCTTCTCGAGGACGGTAAGCGTGTAGACGGTCGTCGCCTTGACGAAATCAGACCTCTTACAGCAGAGGTTGGTATGTTCAAGAGAATTCACGGTAGTGGTATGTTCACTCGTGGACAGACACAGGTAATGACTCTTGCAACTCTCGGTCCTATCTCTGATAGCCAAATGCTCGACGGTATCGATGACGAAACCGAAAAGAGATATATGCACCACTACAATATGCCTGGCTACTCAACTGGAGAAGCAAAGGCTTCCAGAACTCCAGGTCGTCGTGAAATCGGACACGGTGCTCTTGCTGAGCGTTCACTCGTTCCCGTTCTTCCAAGCGTTGAGGAGTTCCCATATGCAATTCGTCTTGTTTCAGAGGTAATTTCCTCTAACGGTTCAACCTCACAGGCTTCTGTTTGTGGCTCAACACTTGCTCTTATGGACGCAGGTGTTCCAATCAAGGCTCCTGTTGCAGGTATCTCCTGTGGTCTTATCACAGAGGGCGAAAGATGGATGACAATGATCGACATTCAAGGTCTTGAGGACTTCTATGGCGATATGGACTTTAAGGTAGCTGGTACACATAAGGGTATTACATCTATTCAGATGGACCTTAAGATTGACGGTCTTACACCTGAAATTATTAAAGAAGCTCTCCGTATCACTCATGTAGGTCGTGACCAGATTATCGACGATGTAATTCTTAAGGCAATCCCAGCACCTCGCTCTGAGGTTTCTGAATTTGCTCCAAAGATGATCAGCATGAAGATTAACCCTGACAAGATAAGAGATGTTATCGGCTCAGGTGGAAAGGTAATCCAAAAGATTGTTGCTGATACAGGCGCAAAGGTTGATATCGAGGACGATGGAAGCATCTTCATCTCCGCAGTTGATAAGAAGGCAATTGACGCAGCTCGCGAAATTATCGCAGGCATCGTATTTGAGCCAGAGGTTGGCGCAATCTACAATGTAAAGGTATCTAAGATTATTGACGGAGTAGGCGCAGTTGTTGAGTACAACGGTAAGGAGCTCGGACTTGTACACATTTCAAGACTTGCAAAGACAAGAACCGAAAAGGTTGAGGATGTTTGCAACTTGGGCGATGAGGTAAGAGTTAAGTTTGTTGGCTTCGACGAAAAGAAGACCGATAAGCAGGGCAATCCAAAGCCAATCCTTTCAATCAAGGACGCTGAATAATAAATAATGAATAAAAGCGAACGGAAATTCCGTTCGCTTTTTGATTTTGTGAACATTTTATGAAATTTAAGTGAAAAGCATTTACAAGCACATTTTTCGTATGCTACAATAAAATTAGAAAGGAGCTGATCTTATGAAAAAACTATTAGCCTTACTGCTTGCAATGATTTTATGCTTGGGAGTGCTTGCTTCTTGTAATTCCGAAAAAGCAAATGATTCGGTGGATTTGCCCAGAAAAGAGAGTTCTCTTGCACGAACAACCATGTTTGATTCGGTAATAAAAATATCTTCGTATGAATCCTTGCCAAAGACAATTGCGGATGATTTGAATGTTAGAGCTATATTTTATGATTATTATATAGTTCATCCGCTTTCTATAAATTTATTGACAAAGGATAAATATTACGATTATAATGGAAATTTTGTAAATGGAGAAATAAAAAAAGCGACTAAAAGTGAGTTTTTTGATTATGCTTTATATCCTGAAAAAATATTTGGATATTTTACAAAAATAAACAATGTGTATTGCACATATTCGGGATATGGTATGGATATTTTGTGTATATATTACGAAACGAGCAAGGGAGATTATGTCTTGGCAACTCATGCTCCGTGCGTTGGCGAGTATGATCCGAATGAAGAGATTTACTTGTTTACAGCCGAGGAATATAGAGAAATTTCAGATATGCATACCGATAAAATTCTATCACTTACAATGCCTGTTTTTGGAGGAATAGGGTTAGATGATGTTGCTGATATTTCAGAAAACGAGATTGAGCCAATGCTTATTTCTTGGGAAGCGATTTTAGGTATGGTTGTAACTTTTGGCGCTGTTTGTGTTATAGGTGCGTTGATCATAGTAAAGAAGCGCAAATCTAATATCATAAAATAACTTAATATTTTTCGTATGCTACAATAAAATTGGGAAGGAGTTGATCTTATGAAAAAACTATTAGCTTTATTGCTTGCTATAGTTTTTTGCCTTGGTGTATTTGTTTCCTGTAACGATGAAGTGCCAAGTGAATCCTCGTCAAGCGAGAAAGAAAAGATTATAATAAAGCATTTTTATAACAAACAAGAAATAGAACTTGATGAGCAGGAATCGACTCTTGTGAGAAGCTTTTTGGAGAGCGGATACGAGCCCGGTCGTTTATGGGATTGCCCAAAAACATATACCATTTGTTTCGATGGGTGCTCGATAGAATATGAGTTTGAAGAAGGATTGCTAGAGGATGGATATAATAGTCGAGGAAAAGTTCTTTCCGAAGACCACAGAGAGCAGTTAAATGCAATTTTGAAAAAACATTTTGGGGACTCTTGGAATCAAGTTAAATTTGAATCACAGTAACATACACTATTTATTGAAAAAGCGAACGGAATTTCCGTTCGCTTTTTCTTTTTGTAATATGTAAATTCCTTTTCGAATACTATATATTAAGTTTAAAGAAAGGAAATTACTATGACAGATATCAAAAAGGGATTAAGCGAGGCAGAGGTAAGGGCGTCTTGCGAAAGGCACGGTGCAAACAAGCTCCCGAGCGAAAAGAAAAGGGGCTTTTTTAAATCGTTTTTTCAAAACCTGTCCGATCCTATAATAAGAGTGCTTATCGTGGCGCTTTTTCTAAATATTATATTTATGTTTCCCAACATAAACTACTTCGAGGCTGGTGGGATTGCAATGTCAATTCTTATTGCAACTCTCGTTTCCACCCTGTCGGAGTTTTCAAGCGATAATGCCTTTGAAAAGCTAAAGGCGCAATCCGAAAATACACCTTGTCGTGTTAGGCGTGGTGGAAATGTGATAGAAATCCCCACCGAGAGCTTGGTGGTTGGCGACATAATCCTAATATCCTCGGGCGAGAGGGCAGGCGCTGATATGATAATTCGACAGGGAAATGTCACCGTCGACGAAAGCGCACTCACGGGCGAGAGCACAGAAATTAAAAAGATAGCTCTTGATGGCAAGGCACAAAGAGAAAACACAATCTTAAAGGGAAGCCTTATTCTCTCAGGCGTTGCCGAGTGTGAAATAACCGAGGTCGGACAAAATACATATTACGGCAAGGTGGCAGCCGAGCTAACTCAAAGCACACGCCCAAGCCCCTTAAAGCATCGACTTGGTGCACTCGCAAAAAGCATCAGCATTCTCGGCTATATAGCCTCAGCGCTTATCGCACTTGCATACCTGTTCAATGTCTTTTTCATTGATAGCCATATGAATATGGCAGAGGTTCTTTTAAAGGCAAAGGACATAAAATTCGTTCTTTCAAGCCTGCTTGGCGCGCTGACACTTGCAGTATCAATAATCGTTGTGGCTGTCCCAGAGGGGCTTCCTATGATGATAACTGTGGTTTTGTCCTCTAATATGAAAAAGATGATAAAGGACTCCGTTATCGTGCGCAAGCTTGTCGGAATCGAAACCTCGGGAAGCTTAAACATTCTCTTTACCGATAAAACAGGCACGCTAACCGAGGGGACGCTCAAGGCAAAGGAAATATATGACGCACAGGGCAACTCCTATTCCTCGCTTTCCGACATCAAAAAGGACTTGGAATACCGAAAATACCTCTCCCTGTGTGCGTTATATTGCAATAGTGCAAGCTATAATGGCAAAAGAGTAATAGGCTCGGACGCAACTGATAGAGCGATTATGGAGCTCGTGAGGGGCGAAAAAATAAACGCCGAGCTTCTTAACAAAAATCCATTTGATAGCACTAAAAAGTATATGAGTGTGTCGGTTAAATGCTCACTTGGTAAAATAGCATTTTTCAAGGGCGCACCCGAAAAGCTTCTTTTGTCAAGCGATACATATCTTGACGCAGACGGAAGCGTAAAAGAGCTTAAAAGCAAGGAATATCTTTACAAAAAATTAAAGGAGCTAACCAGCGCATCATATCGTGTGGTAGCTCTTGGAATGAAAATGAATGGCGATGAGTCACTCGATAAAATAACCTTTATCGGCTTTGTTGCAATACGCGACAAGATACGAAGAGAGGTCTATGGCGCTATAAAAGAGGTAATAGGTGCAGGCGTTGGCGTTGTAATGATAACAGGCGATAACGCAGACACAGCAAGGGCAATCGCCAAGGAATGTGGCATTATTTCCTCGTATAGTAAGCGGAAAACGGTCCTGACAGGCGAACAGCTTGCCACTATGACCGATGATGAGATAGCCAAGACTCTGCCAAGCCTCGCAGTAATCGCAAGGGCGCTACCGTCAGATAAAAGCCGACTTGTGCGAATAGCGCAGAGCGAGGGGCTTGTCGTTGGTATGACAGGCGACGGAATAAACGATGCGTCCTCGCTTAAAAGCGCAGATGTCGGCTTCGCTATGGGCTCAGGCACGGAGGTAGCCAAGGAGGCAAGCGATATCGTAATTTCCGATAACAATTTTGCCTCAATTGTCAAGGCAATTCTATACGGACGCACGATTTTTGAGTCGATTCGCAAATTCATAGTCTTTCAGCTTACAATGAATTTGGGCGCAGTCGGAATATCTCTTATCGGCCCATTTATAGGCATTGAAAATCCAGTAACAGTAAGCCAAATGCTGTGGATAAATATTATAATGGACACCTTAGGCGCACTCGCCTTTGCGAGCGAGCCCTCGGAGAAGGCATTTATGCTTCAAAAGCCAAAATCAAGAGACGAAAAAATCATATCAAAGCCGATGCTTTCCAAAATTGTTGCAAACGGAATTTTCATTCTGCTTCTGTGCGTTTGGTTCTTAAAAAGCGACACAGTGTCGATGATTTTGATGCGTGGCGATGAAAAATACCTGCTCAGCGCATTTTTTTGTATGTTCATCTTTACGGGAATTTTCGTCTGCTTTACCTCTCGAACCTCGCGCCTTAATCTACTTGCCCACCTAAAAGAGAACAAATCCTTTATTTTCATAATGCTTTTAATATCATTTATGCAAATGGGCTTTATTTATTTTGGTGGCGATATCTTTCGTGCAGTTCCTCTTAAGGCGCACGATCTGCTTTGCATTATCGCGATTTCATCAAGCGTCGTGGTGTTTGATTTCATTAGAAAGGTCTTTGGTAAATTAAAGTCATATAAGTCAAGACGTGCGAATAAGCATTTAATAAAGAAAAAACAAATTGGAGGAAAAGCAAATGTCATCGAATAAATATCTGCCCGAGGGCTCACTAATCGGCACAAGCGAGAACAGAGAATATATATCAACTCTTCACGGCCTTGAAAGGGCGAGGGCAGAGGGCAAAATCCTTGAGGGAGTGGTTGCCTTTTGCGATAGTGATACATATACAATGCATATAGACCTTTACGGAGTTGACGGAATAATAGAGCGTGAGGAAGCGCTTTTAGCCCCCGAGATAAAGGACATCGCAATTATCACAAGAGTAGGCAAGGCAGTAGCCTTTAAGGTGCTTCAAATAATAAATGATGATCTGTCGCACCCTGTTGCGATTTTGTCAAGAAAGGAAGCGCAAAGGGAATGCGTTGAGCAGTATCTTATGGATCTGATTCCGGGCGATATAATCCCCGCTAAAACCACACATTTTGAGCCCTTTGGCGCATTTGTCGATATAGGCTGTGGCATACCGTCGCTTATGAGCGTTGATAGCATTTCAATATCAAGAATTCCAGGCCCACAGGAAAGATTTTTCTTGCGTGAGGATATAAGCGTTGTCGTCAAAAGCATAGATTACGATAATGCGAGAATATTCGTTTCTACAAGAGAGCTTCTCGGCACTTGGGAGGAAAACGCATCGAGATTTGCTGTGGGGCAGACCGTTTCGGGAATTATAAGAAGCGTAGAGGATTATGGAGTTTTCGTCGAGCTCTCGCCCAATCTTGCAGGACTTGCCGAGCTAAGAGATGGCGTAGAGGCAGGACAGGGCTGTGCAGTCTACATAAAAAGCATTATGCCCGACAAAATGAAAATAAAGCTCGTGATAATCGATACGTATGAAAGAGAAGAACGCAAAAAGCCCCTTGAATATTTCATAAATCCCGAGCAAACAAGCCATATAGATTATTGGAAATACTCCCCCGACTCCTGCCGTCGAATAATCGAAACTGTATTTTGAAAAAACTCCACGCTCAAAAAGCGTGGAGTTTTTGTGTATTTTTGGTAAAAATGCACAAAAATCGGGGGGGGGTATTTGTTTATTGTGCATATTGACAAATATATCTCGCGTATGTTAAAATTATTATATAAAAAAATTATTCTAAATGCGTGCGTAAATCGCGAGAAAGGATTTTCTATGAAAAAGAAACTATTCATGTTGGTTGCGATAATTGCCATCGCTTTGTCAATTTTCGTAATTTCAGCAAATGCTGCTGAAACCACAGTTGAAAACGAAAATTTCCAAGGTGGCGTTCTCTACAAGTCAACAACAAACGAATTCGGAACTGTAAACTATGTTGCAGACGGAGTAGCAATTAACTCCGATAGCTATCTTGATAGCACAGCAAGAGTAGTTTTGAAAAATTCCGACGGAACGTATTCTACCTACCCAACCTATTATTTGATGAAAAATAAGGACTGGCAGGGAGCATATTGGGACACTGCAACTCTTTCAGCGTTGGCAGAAGAAACATACCAAACTACTGTATCAGTTGCAAGAATAGAATTCCCTGAAGGAACCACTGGAATTAGAGGCTCTAGCTTTAAGGGCAACACGGAATTGGTTTATATAAAACTCGCATCTACCATCACTAAGTTGCATGGTAATTCTTTTCAGAATTGTTCGAATTTGGCTACTGTTGAATTCGTTTATGATTACGAAGCATATCCCGAGTATGGTTCTGCTTTAACAGAGATTGGAAACGGAGCAGTATTTTCGGGCTGTACATCACTTACAAGCATTACTTTGCCGAACTCTGTTACAAAAATTGGTAATTCAGCGTTTTCCAGCTGTACAGGCTTGAGCTATCTTAATCCTGGCTTGAATTTCACATCAATAGATGGTGGTGCTACATTTGGCACCCCTGCAAATCTTAAATCATTGATTTTAACACATAATTTTTTGGGAGCTAATAGAATGTTTGGAGAAACCAACAAATACTCCTATGGAACGGATTTTGTTGTTTACTATACAGGCTCGTTTAGCCAGGCACAGACACTTCAAGCTGTTTCAGGTCTCCCATACGAGATAACAAAGTCGACTCTTGTTTCCTACGATGATTTCACAGATGAAGGCTTCGTAAGAGATGCATCACTTCACTATTTCGTTTATGGCTATAACGTTTGCGACGCATTCTATAACGGAAATCACAACTACGAGGGCACAGGAAACTGTCTTGACGGCGTAGAGTGCACACAGTGCCATGATGAGATAGAAAGCTTTACAGGTCATAATATGGTAGAAACACTTGTTTATGCTAATGGCTTTACAGGCGCTGGTATTTACAATAAATTCTGCGCTAACGCAAGTGATTGTACAGTGGATAAAATCACCAACGAAGAAAAGCCAGCAATCTTTGTTATGAATGAGAATAATGGCTTCTCAACAAAGGGCGAGGATGGAATCGCATTCGGAGGCTATGAGCTTAATGCAGGTGCTCTTGATGAGTATAATAGAGTGAATATGGATGCAACTGTAAAGTACGGTGTTATACTTATCAACCCTGATTATCTTGACGGTAAGGAAAGCTTCTTTGTAAATGGAGAGGTAAATGCAACTAAGGGCTTTATTCAGACTGATATGTCAAGCGCAAGATATGCAAATATCTCAATTGCAGTAACAGGCTTTAAGGGAAATGCAGAAAACCTTTCACTCATTCTTGCAATCTACGCTTATACCGATGAAAATGACGTTGAATTTATTCAATCAAAAACAACAGAGTGTGCAAGCGCGAAGGTAACACTTGGCACAGATACACTCTATACAGTAACACTTGCTTCAGTTAAGGCAGGCAACTCAAATCTTTCCGACCTTGGCGAATACGTAATGCCAAGCAAGAGAGAACAAGAATAAAACAAAAGGCACTCAAGGGCTGATGTTCTTAGCGGAGAATTGACACTTTGACAAAAGTGCAAGCATCGCATTTGTCTGGTCAAACGCATATATGGGCTAAGCCCAAACCCTTATTACAAACAGAAAGAGCAAGAATAGAAGGATTTTCTCCTCTTATTCTTGCTCTTGTTTTTCTTTCTGTCGATATGTGAGCTTCGCCCACTCGATATGTTCTCGCTTTGCTCGAACTCGATATATTGTCACTCCGTGCCAATTCGATATGAGATAAATCCCTCGTTTGCGAAGCAAACATATCGAGTGCGTCAGCACATATCGAACGCCGCAGGCGTATATCGAAAATCCCGTGAGGGATTTATCTCGATGCGTGATACTCCGTTAAGAGTATCACGCTATGAGTGCCTTTTTCTTTTTCATAAAATGCTCAGTGCTTTAGAAGGTTATTTGTGATTTTTCCTAAACTCAGAGGGAGACATGCCCGTGTACTTTTTAAAGATTTTGCTAAAAAAGTACTGGTCCTTGTAGCCCGAGGCTACGCCGACTGAGCTTATTTCCATATCGGTTGTCAAAAGAAGCTCACGAGCCCTTTCAAGCCTTAATGTAAGTATATATTCGCTTGGCGATTTTCCCATTTCTTTGGAAAAGAGAGTAATATATCTTGAATTACTAAGGCTTTCCATTTTTGCAAGCTCGGGAATTTGTATTTTTTGAGCAAAATTTTCGTGAATATATTTAATTGATTTTTTAAATGTACGATAACCACTGCTTTTTACTCTATCTGTGGCGATAGTTAGTAAAATTTCCTCTAATAGACAGGCAAGAGAATATTGCAAAAAAGGAGCGGTGGTCATATACTTTTCAATTAACTTGTCAAAAAGAGCTTTGATTTTGGGAGAAAACTCGTTTTCTAACGCAAAGGGCTCTAAGGAAAAACCCAAATCTGTTAAAAATTTTTCTGCGTGCGAGCCTGTAAAATGGGCGCAAAGGTATTTTGACGGTGGCTCTCCCCAGTAATGATATTTGAATTTTGGTGGAAACATTACAACAGCACCCTTTTTTAGGTTATAAACCGTGTCGTTTATTTTAGTGCTGAAAATTCCATCTGTTACATAAATTAGAAAATAATCATCTCGTCCCTCACAGTTGTATGTATTATACGAAAAGGGCGGAACTGTTGTAAAGCAATCGTTTGCAAGGTTCACAATCAATGGCGCATCAAACGATTTTTTGCTTTTGTTGTTTAATATTTTCACGTTTCTATAACAAGCATGCCATAAGCCATTCATAAGCCATTTATCCCCCAAAACGAAAAGTGCGCAGTAAAATAATACAAATATTCGATAAAATAGTCTATTTACAATTCTTTGTAATTAGTATAAAATAAAAGTACAAAATTGTCAATGCTTTTAACTATTTTAAAATGTATTTGATAAAAAATCACAAACAAAACGAGGAGAAACTATGAAAAAGAAATTGCTTTTCCTGGCGATTATGGTAATCGCACTTATGTCCGTGCTTGCTATCACAGTTAGCGCAGAGAATAACATTATCAAGCTAAGTGAGCTTCCAACGCTTGAACAAATCCACGCAAATCCAAGTGCGTATATTTCGCACCTTGACGAATTCGATAAGGACGACTACAAAACTTACAGAGACAAGGACTCTGCCTCTGTTATCGTATTTAGCGACCTTGCCGCAACCCCAACCTACTATGTATATCCAGCGTACTATTTTATAAGAAACTCTCAATGGAATCAGGCGACACAGTTGGCAAATTGAACGAGGCTATTGCAGCAGCTGACTCTACTGCCTTCGCAGGCTACACCGTAATGGGTAGAGGCGGAAGCTTGTATTACATCAGAATAGAAATGCCAACCTATGTTACAAAATTGGAAGCTTGGGCAAAGTTTGAGGGTAGCTCCAATGTAAAGGAAATTTATTTCCCAACACATATCGTTGAGGATGCTGAAACAGGTAAGCTCAAAGAGGTTGCTTATCTTACAACCATTGTAAACCAAAATATATTCTCCTCTTGCACAAAGCTTGAGGTTATCCATAACCATGAATTTCTTCCAGCAGGTATAAATAATCCCGCCGGATTTGCAGGCTGTAGCTCGTTGAAATATTTCAAACTACCTGAAGGAATCACTTCAATTGCGTCTGACTTGTTTAGCGGATGCTCGTCTCTTGAAAGCGTTGAAATTCCTTACGGAGTTACTTCAATCGGTGCAAATGCATTTATGAATTGCGATAGCATAACTGAAATCACGTTGCCTAACTCGGTTGTATCATTTGCTAAAAAATCCTTTGCATATATGGATAACCTTGAAACAATCAACTTTGGTGCAGGCTTAACCAACATTTATGCATCTGACCATAACTGTGAAAACCTTGACGGATGTACAAAGCTTAAATATGTTTACTTGCCTGACACCTTTGCAACAACAGTTCAAAATACAGGAAATAACATCCTTCAAACCGGTACAAACGTAACAATGTTCTTTACAGGAAATCTTGAACAGGCTGAAGCACTTAGAACAAAGCTTACAGCATCTGCAACAAATAATCTTATCAAAAATGCAACGTTTATCGACTACACAGCACCCGAAAATGCTAACATAGACTTTAAAACCTATGCGCAAACCCAGGGCAAGACGATACTTGTTTATAACTACAACGAGTGTGAGGCATTCTACAACAACGATCACAATTATCAAAATGAAACAAACAACTGTCTTGACGGCGTAACCTGCACAAGATGCGACGACAACGTTACTTCCTTTACTCAGCATAATATGAAGGAAACTCTCGTTTATGCGAACGGCTTTACAGCTGTTGGTGTTTACAACAAGTTCTGCACTAATGCAAGCAATTGCGCTTACGAAAAGGCTGAAAATGTAGAAGCGCCTGCAATATTTAAAACAAACGAAACAAACGGCTTCTCAACAAAGGGCGAGGACGGAATTGCGTTCGGTGGATTCGTCCTTGACTCAGAGGCTCTTGACGAGTACAATAGAGTAAACGGGGATGCAACCATAAAGTATGGTGTTATACTTATCAATCCTGATTATCTTGACGGTAAGGAAAGCTTCTTTGTAAACGGAGAGGTAAACGCATCTAAGGGCTTTATTCAGACTGATATGTCAAACGCAAGATATGCAAATATCTCAATTGCTATAACAGGCTTTAAGGGAAATGCAGAAAACCTTTCGCTCATTCTTGCAATCTACGCCTATACTGATGAAAACGATGTTGAATTCATTCAATCTAAGGAAAGCGTTGCATATAGCGCAAAGGTAACTCTTGGTGCTGAGCGACTCTATGCAGTAACGCTCGCTTCCGTAAGAGACGGAGATAAAACACTCGCTGACCTTGACGAATATGTAATGCCAAGCAAGAGAGAACAAGAATAAAACAAAAGGCACTCAATGGCGCACCTGCGATAAAGCAGGTGCGCCAACTCTATTCGCCTGCGGAGAGTGATATGCACTTCGTGCGTGATATTGCCTTCGGCAGTGATATGCGCTACGCGCGTTTGAAATAACAAAGGCGAATAGAATATCACTGCGACCATCGGGAGCAATATCACTTTTGCGAAGCGAAAATATCACGCTGAGCTGTGCGAGGCATATCACTAAGAAGTTTTACCACCCGACACTACATCCAAAAGGTGTAACACACTATACCTTGCAGGGCAAGGTGTGTGAAAAGGAGCACGAACGAAAATGTCCGTGCTCCTTTTGTTGTATTGCGGTTAGTAAAATCTGCTTTATGGTAGGTATCCAATGAGTGCCTTTTTCTTATTCATCATCTGATTTTTCAATAGGTGGAGTGTCAAGGACAAAGCTACTTACATCTGGCAATTTTCTTGCTATTTCAACAACCTTGAATTCAAACCAGAAGGTGCTTCCTCTGCCAACCTCGCTCGAAACGCCGAAGCGAGAGCCGTGCTGGAGAAGAATATTCTTTACAATTGAAAGTCCAAGACCTGTGCCTATCTTTGCACGAGTGTGAACCTTGTCAACCTTGTAATATCTGTCCCAAATCAAAGGAAGATTATCGTCGCTAATGCCCTCTCCTGAGTCGATGATTGATACTCTTACAACATCGTCCTTAACCTCTTGAACAACACGCACCAGCTTGTTATCGCCTGTGTAGTTTATCGCATTGTTTATAAGGTTATATACAACCTGTAAAATTCTTACCTCGTCAGCCATAATATAAACCTGCTCGAGCTTTTCAAAGGTTACTCGATATCCATTATGCGAGATAAGATGCTTGTATCTTTCGATACTGCTTTCAATCGTTGCTGTAAGGTTCATTTTCTCAATGTTGAACTTTTGTGTGCCCGATTGAAGCTTAGACACATTTAAAAGGTCATTTACAAGAGAAGAGAGGCGCGAGGTTTCGTCAATGATAACCTGCATATTTTCAGGCGTATTTTCGCCTGGAATATCACGCATGACCTCACTGTAGCCCGATATCATCGTAAGCGGAGTGCGTAGGTCGTGCGATATGTTTGCAATAAGGTCCTTTTGAAGCTTGTCAAGCTTAGAAAGCTCACTCACCGCGAAGTTAAGTGTCTTTGCAAGCTCAATTGACTCAATCGTGCCCTTTTCCTCAAAGCGTATGTCGTAATTACCCTTTGCAAGCTCCTTTGCCTTTCTATTGATATCAACAATAGGAGAGGACATGTGCCTTGAAACGAAGAATGCAGTAATAAATGCTGCAAAAATCATAAATATTGTAATTACAAGAAGCTGAGAGCGAATTGTTCTTACAGTAGCGCGCACAGGCTCAATTGACGAGTTGAATACGATGAGAATGCTCTCGCCAGCCTCGTTAGTTGTAGCAGCAACGCTTATAATACACTCATTTAATGTGTCCTCTGTTGGAACATCGCCCTTAAAGTCGTCGGGATTGAACTGATAATCATTGAACTTGTCCTTTGAAAAGATTTCAATGTAAAATCCGTCGTTCTCATTCGCCTTTTGTAGCCAGTTAGAGCAGAGGTCTGGAGTGGTCTGTATCTTATGTAAAATACAGTTGAAGTTATTTGCGTGTGCATCGCATCCGTCAACCACGGAATAGCCCTTTGACGCATTTATAACCTTAATACACGCCTCGTGAGAGGTTGATAGCTCCTTGGTCAGCGTGCTTATCTTGTCATTGTCAATGTTGTCCGATATGCTATTGCTTGCACGATATGTGTCAAGCTTCTTTGCAAGCTCGTAAAAGGTGGAAAGAAGCACCGTTTGAGATAGCCAAAGAAAGATGAGCATTACAAGAATAAGCGCGAGCATAGACATAAATATCTTTGCACCAATGGAGCGAAAATGAATTCTTGTCTTTTTTTTCATTATTTGTACTCAAAACGGTATCCAACACCGCGAATTGTTACGATAAAGTCGGCATATTTGCCAAGACTCTTTCGAAGAATTTTTATATGTGTGTCAAGTGTTCTATCATCACCGAAGAAGTCATAGCCCCAAACATCGCTCAAAAGCTTGTCACGAGTAAGGGCAATGTTCTTGTTGCGAAGCAGATAGAAGAACAAGTCGTATTCCTTTGGCGACATATTAGCACGCACACCATCGATATATACTATTCTTGCAGTGAAGTCAACAACAAGACCACCATCAGCCAAGGAGAGAATTTCATTTTCTGGCTCGACAGGCTTTGCATTGGCCTTGGAGCGCTTAATAATAGCATTAACACGAAGCATAAGCTCCTTTGGAGAAAAAGGCTTCATAACATAGTCGTCAATGCCTATTTCAAAGCCATTAATCTTGTCGTATTCCTCGCCCCTTGCCGAAAGCATAATAATCGGCACATCAGAGGTTTTTCTTATTTCTCTGCAAGCAGAAAAGCCATCAAGCTCTGGCATCATAATGTCCATAATGATAATGTCAAATGAGCTGTTTTTTACCTCGATAAGCGCTTCCATTCCGTTGCACGCCTCGACAACCTCGTGTCCCTCAAATTCGGCATACTTACGAATGAGCTTTCTTATCATTTCCTCATCATCAGTTATAAGAATCCTGTACATTGTCATCACCTCATAAAAATGATATCATAAAAAATAGTATTTGTCAATAATTTCACTTGAAGAAGAAACGCGCCACGAGGTATATCGTAGCGCGCTTCAGTATAAAAAAGGAGAGAAGATAATTCGTAGTTAATTAGGACAGCTTTTCATATACTGCAATGTTAACTGTAATGTACTCATTTCCACGCTTAATTTCAGCCGAGATTGTGTCACCTGGCTTAGTCTTGGAAAGGACTGCACGGAAATCGTTAAGAGTGTGAACATCAACACCGTTCATTGAAAGGATAATGTCCTGAACCTGCAAGTTGTTATCGTTATATCCCTTTGTAAGGTCGTGCACATATACATATGAATTAAGTGAAAGAGTATCGCTTATTGTTGAAACAGTAATTCCGAGGAATGGTCTGCCCTTAGCATAGCCAAACTCAATTATATCCTCAACAATTGCCTTAGCGTCATTTGAAGGGATTGCAAAGCCGATTCCCTCGATGCCAAGACCTGCGGATTTTGCGTTTACAATACCGATAAGCTCGCCCTTCATATTAAAGAGTCCACCACCGGAGTTTCCTGCGTTTATAGCAGCATTTGTTTGCAAAAGATTGTACACATTACCGTCAATTTCAATCTCACGGTCAAGTGCGCTGATAATTCCGTTGCTGATAGAGCCACCAAGTTCTCCGAGAGGATTGCCAATTGCGATTACCTCTTGACCAAGCACCAAGCTGTTCGAGTTGCCGAATCTTGCACCTGTAAGAGAATCCTTTGTATTAATCATAAGAACAGCAATATCTCCGTATGAGTCGATTCCTCTTACGCTTGAAACCGCATATTCCTTACCGTCAGTTGTTTTGATTACAATGTTGCTTGATGTATTTCCGTTATCATCTTGAATTACGTGTGCGTTTGTTACAACATAGTAGCCTGCGTTAACGCCATCAAGCTTGTATGAGCCTATTATAACACCACTACCTGCGCTCGCACTCTTTGAATTAAAGGTTGTTTTAATTTCAACAACACTGTCCTTGACAGAGTATACAACCTCGGAAATTGATTCAAACTCGCCACCTTGAGGTGTTGATGCCTCCTCGGATGGTGGAGTAAAGGACGGTGTCTGCTCAGATGGAGAGGAGAAGATAAGGCTATCAACGCTCGACTTACCTGAGAGCTTTCCATCAATTTTATTTATAACAATTGTTCCAAGCAAAACAAAAAGAATAAGAAGAGTCGCAAAAAACGCAGAAACAACAATTAAAAGAGTATTGTTTCTTCTATGGGCTATTTCGTCGGCCGAGCGCTTTGGCTTATCGTCAAAGAAATTTTCGTTATCCTCTGGCTCGTTTGGAAATTCATTGTATATATAATCAGCCATTTTCTTGACTCCCTTCGTTTTTCTGATACTATTCTACTATACAAATGTGACGGTTTTATGAAGATTAGGAGAAAAATAGATGAAAATATTAAAAAATTGTTAGAAAAAACTTGAAATTTTAGAACGCGTGTGTTAAAATACAGTAAAATGCGAGGAAAAAGCTTGCGTTTGACAGATTTTGCCGATATCAAGAGAGGGCTTCCGTGGCTGAGAGAGGTCTTGTCGGTGTGTCAGCGCGTTTCACTTTGGAGCAGGCTTGTTGAATTATAGTAGGTGAGCACGGGATGTCCCGTTACAGACAAAGGAAGTGTATGCTTCTGAGGGCCATATGGCTGAATTTGGGTGGTACCACGATTTATTCGTCCCTGTCTTTTGTGATAGGGCGATTTTTTTGTTTTATCGCCATTTGATATGTTAATTTTTACCGACATAGTGAGGATTTAAAAATGAAAGAAAAGCTACAGGCGCTACTTCAAGAGGGAGTGGCAAAGATTCAAGGGGCGCAATCTGAGAGTGCGCTTCAAGAGGTAAAGGGAGAATTGCTTGGAAAGCAGGGAAGCATTACAGAGCTTCTTAAGGAAATCCCAAAGCTTGATGTTAGCCTTCGTCCTGAAATGGGAAAGGCAGTAAACCAAGTAAAAACAGCGCTTACAGAGCAAATCGAGGCGCGCAGAGAGGAGCTCAAGCTTAAGGCGAGCGAGATTAGCGCAGATTTCGACTGCACAATCCCTGGCTTTGAGCCAAAAATCGGTGGCTTGCATCCTATTACACAAATGTGCTATGACCTAAACGATGCATTCCGTTCAATGGGCTTTGAGGTGTTTAGTGGTCCTGAAATCACAAGCGAATATTATGCATTCGACAACCTCAACTTCCCACCAAATCACCCAGCAAGAGAGAGTATGGATACCTACTGGCTTGAGGGACACGATTCAGGCGAGGCAAATGAAAAGCTTTGCCTCCGTCCACACCTTACAGGCGACAGCGTGCGCTATATGCAGACACATAAGCCACCATATCGCTTCGTATATCCAGGTAGAGTATATAGAAATGAAACAACTGACGCCCGTCACGAGCGTGCGTTCTTCCAATATGAGGCGCTTATCGTAGATAAGGACTTTACCTACACAGCAGGTAAGGTTATGATTAAGAGCATTCTTTCAAAGGTGTTCGGCAAGGATGTTCCCGTAAGAATGCGTGCAGGCTTCTTCCCATTTGTTGAGCCTGGCTTTGAAATTGATATGGGCTGTCTTGTATGTAACGGCAAGGGCTGTAGCGTTTGTAAGCATGTAGGCTGGATTGAAATTATGCCAGGTGGAACACCTCATCCAAACGTTCTTCGCTCGGCAGGACTTGATCCAGATGAATATACAGGCTTCTATGTAAACATAGGACTTGACAGACTTGTTATGATGCGCTACGGTGTTGACGATGTTCGTCTTTTCCATAGCACAGATCTTCGCTTCTTGAAGCAATTCCATTAAAATTACAAGATACCTGCTAAGGAGAAAAACGATGAAACTATCATTAAACTGGATAAAGGATTATGTAAAGCTTCCTGACGATATGGACTTGTCCAAGCTTGCATATGACCTCACAATGTCAACCGTTGAGGTGGAGGGAGCAGAAAAGCTCGCTGACCAATTTGATAAAATTGTAGTGGGCGAAATAAAAGAGGTATTGCCTCATCCAAACGCAGACAAGCTTCGCGTTTGTAAGGTTGATATCGGCGATGGAGAAATCAAGGATATCGTATGTGGAGGAAGCAATCTTGCACCATCTATGAAGGTTGTAGTTGCTTGCCCAGGTGCTATGGTTCGTTGGCACGGAGAGGGCGAGCCTGTTGAAATCAAGAATGCAAAGCTTCGTGGTGTACCAAGCTTCGGTATGATTTGTGCATCGGTTGAGGTAGGTCTTGCTGACCTTTTCCCTGCAAGCGATGACCACGAGATTATGGATGTAACAGCCTTTGACGCAAAGGCAGGTACACCTCTTGCAGTAGCACTTGACCTTGACGATATCATTCTCGAAATCGACAATAAATCAATGACAAACCGTCCTGACCTTTGGGGACACTATGGAATAGCAAGAGAGCTTGCAGCCCTCTACGACCTTCCACTCGTTGAGTTTGAAAAATATGTACCTGACACAACCGAAAGCTACGATGTAAGAATCAAGGACACCGAAAGATGCCCACGCTATATCGGCGCTAAGGTAGAGGGACTCGGTGTTAAGCCATCTCCATTCGAAATGCAGTCACGCATTTGGAGAGTAGGTATGCGCCCAATCAATGCCCTCGTTGATATTACAAACTATGTAATGCTCGCAACAGGACAGCCAACACACGTGTTCGATTCTAACCACATAATCGACCATATCGAGGTTCGCCGTGCAGAGCAGGATGAAAAGCTTCTTCTTTTGAATGACAAGGAGCTCGCCCTTTCAAGCGATGACCTTGTTATCGCAGATGCCGAGGGAGCAGTAGCTCTCGCTGGTGTTATGGGAGGCGCAAAGGATTCAGTTCTTCCAGAAACAACAAGCGTAATCTTGGAGGTTGCAAACTTCGAGAGCAAGGGCGTTCGTAGAACAGCACTTCGCTATGATAATCGTACAGAGGCATCCTCTCGTTACGAAAAGGCAGTAGACCCTGAAAGATGTGACCAAGCACTCTCACTTGCTATGAAGCTCTTTAGTGAGCTTTATCCTGATATGAAGGTTACAGCCTATAACGACCAGTATCCAAGCAAGCTTGAAAGAAAAGAGATTGATGTTGACTTCGACTGGCTTGATAGAAGACTTGGCAAGCGTATTCCACAGGAAATCGTTGCAAGAAAGCTCGGCACTATGGGCTTCGAGGTAACCTTTACCGAAAAGGGAATGCACATCGTTGTTCCAAGCTGGCGTTCGACGGGGGATGTGTCGATAAAAGCCGATATTATGGAAGAGGTAGCCCGTATGTATGGCTACGAAAACTTTGAGGCTACAACCATTACAACCTCATTTGACGGTGCTATAAATCAGCTTGGCGTTGACCTTGTACGCAAAATTAAGGAATATCTCGCTTTCCGTTGCAATATGCAGGAAATCTTCACATATCCTTGGATGAGTGATGAATTTGTAAATGCACTTTTCGAGTCAACTGACGGAATCTTGGCACTTGCAACACCACCATCACCAACTGAAAAATATGTAAAATCCTCACTCCTTCCAAATATTTGTAAGGCTATTGTAAAGAACGAGCGTAATTTTGATGAATTCGATATCTTCGAGGAGGCGCAAATCTTCCTTGATAGCGACTATACAGAAAATTATAAGGGCGAAAGACTTCCTGCACAAAGAAAGCACCTTGGCTGTGCATTTGTAGGTAGCTACGACAAAATTTCTGAGCTTTGGCGTCGTGCAAAGGGCACAATCGAAATGATGCCTCGCTATACACATATGGAAGCATTTACCTTTGAAAAGAATGATAAGCCATACTGGGCAGATAATGTAGTATGGCAGAACATTTGCTTGAATGGTAAGAAAATAGGCGATATCGCACTTCTTTCAAAGAAAAGCGCGCTTGCTTGTGGAATAAAGGTTCTTTCAGCTGTTCTTGTTGAAATTGATATGGACGCACTCGTGCCATTCAAATCAAGAACAAATCGCTTCGAGAAGCTTCCTGAATTCCCGACTAACGAGTACGATATCTCGTTCCTTGTTGACTCAATGATTAGCTGGAATGAAATTCACGAGGCTATTATGGGCAAGAGAAATGAGCTTCTTCGTGATGCTCAATTCGTTGATGAATATAAGGGCAAGCAAATTCCAGAGGGCAAGAAGAGCATAACAGTTCGTCTTGTAATCGGTTCAAACGAAAAGACTCTTACAGGAGACGAAATCGAGGCTGTGGCAAAGAGCACAATCAAAAAGCTCTCCAAGACCATCGGCGCAGATGTAAGAACAAACTAAATAAAAAAAGGCACTCACCGAGTGCCTTTTTTTCTTACAGTTCTGACTTTTGTGCAAAAAGCACAAGGCGAGTTTCAACAAATCAAGCGCTCTCGCTTGTATGTAATCACGCAAGGCGTGAATGTAATCCGTGCAAACGGTATGGAATCAACTCGACAAGGGACAACATACAATGAAAGCATTGATTCCATACACCTTCGGTGATGCCATGCCACCTCTCCCAAACGGTCGAGTTGGATATTTTTGTGCATAAAGCACAAAAATCGGGGGGGGGGATTTGTTAATTGTGCGAATTGACTAACGCGCATTATATATGGTATAATTATAATGCAATACTACTCTTTAAATTTCGGGCTTGCCCGACAGAAAGGATTTATTATGAAGAAAAAGCTCTTTTTCCTGCTCGCTATGGTAGCGACTTTTATGTGTCTTCTTGCCGTTGTTTCGTTTGCGGCAACGCCTGACACAACAAGAGAAACCTTTACTCTTGCCGACGGAACAGTGTTGCCTATTTGGGACACCGACGGCAATGGCCTTATCTGGTATAACTCCACCTTGAATACCGAGGACGGTTATGCTAACTATGATTATGTTGCAAATACTCAAACCGACAGTAGCATAAAGCCTTACGTTTCTTATAGCAAGGGCGGTCCTTATGGTCGAGGTGTTGACGGAAGGAACTATCAGGGTTATCAAATTTCGGGAATTTCCATAACAGACGAGAATGGCACATATTCAAGCACGTGCTCGGACCATAAGGCTCACAACGACTTTGTGCTTATAAACATTCAAGGCTTGATGTTTAATAGCAGCAAAAAGGTAAATATGTTTGCTAAAACATTTTACAGATGTGCATCGCTCGAGGCTGTTTATTTTGATAAGGGTTCAGAGTCTGATCCAATTTTCATTTTGACAAACGCATTTGACGGATGCGCCAAATTAAAATATGTAAATACGGGCGACATTAATCTTATAGAGATTGGCGGAGACGGTGTGTTTAACGGCTGTACCTCTCTTACACAAATAAATTTGCCAAACACTCTCAAGGTTTTGGGTTCTTATCCGTTCCAGGGCACAGGAATTGTGGAAATCACATTGCCTAGTAGCCTTAAGGGCACAGGAGGCTCTGCAACCTTTAAAAACTGTGCAAGCTTGGAAAGAGTATACGGCTTCAAGGAGCTTTTTGAGAATGGCGTGGTTACAAGTATTCCTGCGAACTATTTTGAGAACTGTACCTCTCTTGAAAACCTTTTTGAAAACGGAGTTTTCCCCGAAGGACTTTCCAGTATAGGCGGTTCTGCTTTTGCCGGATGCACCTCACTTGGACCAAACGTTATACTTCCAAATTCGTTGACGTCTATTGGGCAATCCGCATTTGCGGGCTGTACCTCACTTGAAAAGGTAGTGCTTGGCGCTTCATTTGCAACGTGGAGTAGCTATGACGGATTTAAAAACTGTTCCGCGCTTGAAGAGGTTTGGATACCGGAAACTATGACCGCAATCGCGGGAAACGTATTTAACACTGCTGCAAGCAATTGTGTGTTCTATTTTACAGGAACAAAGGATCAGCTTGACAATGTAAAGGCTAATGCAAACTCCAACAACAGTGCATTCCACAATGCTTACAATCAAGCGAAGTCTTGGGATGAGTTCCAAAACATTGAAACCAAGAGTGGTAGATATATCGTTTACGGTGTAAACAAATGTCTTGCGTTTTATAATAACAAGCATACAGTGACAAACGGCAACTGTATGGAGGACGATGCATGTAAGATTTGCACTCTTCCAATTGAGGCGCAGGCAGAACACAACATAGTTAAAACACTCGTTTATCCAAACGGATTTACACAGGTTGGCGTTTACACCTGTGACTGTATCTTTAATGGCTGTACAGTAATTGACATTAAGGCAGGCGACGAGGGCTCTGAGGCAGCAGCACTCTTTAATGGTGGAGAGGGCTTCTCAACAAAGGGCGATGACGGAATCGCAGGTGGCTATACAATCGATGTTGATGCTGTAGAGAAATACAAGGAAATAAACGGTTCGCTTACAATGGGCATTATGGTAGTAAATCCAAATTACTACTATGGCAAGGATTCATTCTTTGATGCAACTGGTAAGATAAACACCACAGGTGGCGCAATACAGGTTGAGCTCGTTGACAATCAGTACAAGAATGTAAGCGTTGCAATCACAGGCTTTACAGGCAACGCAGAGAGCGTTTCACTCGTTATCGCACTTTATGCATATGAAGATGTTGAAAATGTAGAGTTCATTCAATCAAGCACAACTGCGTGTGGCGACAAGAATGTAACCGTAGGTGGTAAAACACTTTACACAGTAACTCTTGCATCTGTTAAGGCAGGTAACAGCGACCTTTCTAACCTTGGCGACTATGAAATACCAAAAAAGGATGAAGAATAAATAACAAAAGGCACTCATCGAGTGCCTTTTTTATTTCATTTTGATTTTTGCCTTCGATATTCACTTGGAGAAACACCCATTATTGATTTGAAGCTTCTGTTAAAGCTTCTAAGGCAATCAAATCCACATTCGTAAGCTATATCGACCATAGTGTTATTTGCATTTGTTAAAAGATAGCATGCTTCATTTATGCGGAAGCGACAAACATATTCGCTATAACTAATACCGGTGTTTTTTGAAAAATGCTTGGATAAGTACACGTAGTTATAGTTTGTTTCCTTCGCAAGCTTATAAAGAGTACAGTTTCTTTTGTAGTTTTCGGCAACGAAATTGAAAATTTTAAATAGTAGATTTTGCCCGTCGCCCTTGAAATCTATGTATTCGGCATTTTTGTCAAATTCAGCGCAAACGGAGTATAGAAGCCCTTTTAACTCTAAAAGACTTTTTTCTTTGTTAAACTTGGAAATTTTGTCAATATAAAAATCGTTCAAATAAAATTTATTGCTTTTCGGCACAAAATTTTCAAATCTTCCGCTGAAGGATTTGACAAGCTGGGGCGAAAAAATCAATATAATATGCTCGGCGTGGCTTGGGGTTTTAATTTCATGAAGCTGGTTTGGAAAAACCAAAACGCATTCATTACCTGATACGGTATATTTGTTTGATGCAACGGTTACTTCCATTTCTCCGACTGGCGCTATTATTATTTCGAAGCTGTTGTGAATATGAGTAGGGAAGTTAAGGTCGCTTCCTGATTCAAGCGTAGCCTTGTCGGGCAGAATGGAGTGCTGTGTTTGGTATAGCATATAATTCTCCGTAAAAACTATATTTTGTCTTATCATTATATCATATTTTTCTTGAATTTGCAATAAAATACTAAATTATGTCTATATTTAGTATATATTTTGTCTTGATTGTTTAATAAAAGTAATATATCATAAAATTGAGGTATAATTTTTAAAAGGAGAAGAAAAAATGAAAAGAAAATTTCTAATCGTCTTCCTTGGCGTTTTAATTTTCACTTGTCTTTTTGCAATTTCCGTATTTGGAGCCGTGGATTATAGCGAAATCGCTACCCTTGCTGACGGCACAAAGCTACCGATTTATGATGAGGCGCACAATCCTTTGATTTGGTACGTTAGTGGTGTCGATGCAGACGGCAACAACGTTTACAGCTCTGTACCCAACAATCGTAACGAGCCAAACGATAACAATGATACTTACGTTACGTATGTAAGCACAACAGGTACGTGGGCACAGCTAAATGATATTTACATTCATACCTATAATGAATCAACCGGTGAATACGTTTCAACCATTGATGATAACTTGAAAATTGTAGTTCTCAACCTAAGAGAATTTGATATGATATATCTTGGTGGAATCAATGTAAATCATATTCAGTATATGTATTATCCTGCAACCTTAAAGGATTGTCCTGATAAATTCAAAACTAAAACTGAGTTAAGGCTAGTTGATATGTCTGTTTGTACAAATCTTGTTGGTGGCTTCGGTGGCACTCAAAACTTTAGAGACTGTACAAATTTGCATACCGTTAGATTGCCGATAGGACCAAGCTATACGCTTGAAGGTGGCGTTAACTATAAGTTTAAAAGCACCGCAATATCATCAATCATTATTCCCGAGGCGGTAACAAGCTTGGGAACTGATAACTTCGAGGGCTGTACTAACCTTAAAAGCATCTATATTTTGGGTAGCAACACAAGCCTTGGAAGACTCAATTTTGAAATGTGTACAAGTCTTGAAAATATATACTTTTTGGGAAATACTTGCTCTGCAACACCAACCGAATTTATAGAAAACTTTGTTGAGTGTGTAGATGGAAACACAACTTACACCTTTGAAGGCATAGGAAAATACTTCTATTTTGTAAGTACAGATATGAATTATTTGACGTCGGTTAAGGAGGCAGTCGGTGCTGTTAGCGTTATTTCATATAACGATTACAAGGAAAATCCATCTAATTACGCAGATGGAAGATATGTAATTTACGGCGCAAACGTGTGCGAAATTCTATACAACAATGAGCACGACCTCGAAGAGGTAGATAATTGCTTGGAGCAAAGAGCATGCGAAAGAACAAATTGTGACTATATTTTTGTGTCGGAATATACCGAGCATAATATGGCGGAAACGCTCGTATATCCTAACGGCTTTACAGTAGTAGGCGTTTATAATAAGCATTGCTCAAATGCGCTTGGCTGTACGGTTGGAAAGGTTGTTGACGGTCAAGCACCTGCAATCTTCGTAATGAACGAATATAACGGCTTCTCGGAGTCTGGTAAGGACGGAATCGCATTCGGTGGCTATTGCCTTAATGCTGACGCGCTTAATGAGTATAATAGAATAAACAAGGACGCTCCTGTAAAATACGGTGTAGTTCTTATCAATCCCGATTACCTTGACGGCAAGGATTCATTCTTTAAGGACGGTAAGGTAAACTCAACAACTGAAAATAAGGGCTTCTTGCAAACTGATATGTCAAGCGCAAGATATGTAAATATCTCAATTGCTATAACAGGCTTTACAGGCAATGCCGAAAACCTCTCACTTATCCTTGCAATCTATGCTTACACTGACGATAGCGACGTTGAATTCATTCAATCGCAAACCACAAAGTGCGCAAGCGAAATAGTTACTCTCGGTGAAACCTCACTTTATACAGTAACACTTGCCTCAGTTAAAGCAGGCAATTCAAATCTCTCCGACCTTGGCGAATACGTAATGCCAAGCAAGAGAGAACAAGAATAAAACAAAAGGCACTCAATGAGTGCCTTTTTTATTTCATTTTGATTTTTGATTACGATATTCACTTGGTGTTGTGCCGACAAGCTTTAAAAACATTCGGTTAAAGGTGTTTAAGGATGAAAACCCACTTTCCAAGGCTATTTCGGAAATTTTAAGCGATTTTGAAGAGCTTCGTAAAAGTTTTTTTGCATGGTCGATTTTATAAGAGGCAACGAATTCCTTAAAATTCATTCCCGTAATAGAATGAAGTGCAGAGGAAAGATATTTTTCGTGATAGCCCAATCTTTTAGCTAAATGCGATAGCTGAATATCCTCTTTGAAGTTGATTGACACATATTCTATAATTTGACGGAGATCGATTTGCTTTTGAGCTCCGTTTCGGCTTGGAGTCCATTTGCCCTTTTCGAGCACCACGCTGCAAACCAAATTTATCAAACCGCAAATTTTCATAATATCTGTTTTGTCGGCTTTTTCAAAGGCTTCAAGCAGTTGAATCTTGTCAGAGAAATCAACAACGGGGGGGTCTAACTCCTTGCCGAGTGTTAAGAGGTTAAAAAGTGGTATAAAATCATTAGAAAAAACGGCAGAGCAAAAAACCGACGGTGCCTCGCCAGTGAATTCATGTATTTGGTTAGACCTTATAAAAATTAAATGGTTTTCGGGAACGGGATATTTTTTGTCCGCGATACAAATATAAGTTACTCCTTTTTTTGTAAATAAAATTTCACTATATTCATGAATATGAGGAGAAATAATCCAATTTTCGTGCACACCTCCTCTGCATTCGTATGCTTCGCCAACATTTTCAGTTTGATAAAAAAACACAATATCATCTCCTATCATATTACCTTTTGACTATATTTTATCACTTTTTGAGTAGAAAGTCAATACAATCAATGATATAATGTTATTGAGGAAAGAATTTAAATCGCAAATGAAAATTAAGGAGAGCAATATGAAAAAGAAGCTTTTATTATTTGTTGTCATGATAATTGCCGCTGTGTCGGTATTTGTTATTGCAGCAAGTGCGCTTACAGACATACCGGAATTTACCGAGATAATAGACGTTACGAAAATCTCAGATAAGGTTCAAAATCCAATTGATATTTCATCGTTAGCAAGTCAGGTTCAAGGCGATAATGAATCCAGAGTTTTGTTGCGTGATGCAAATGGAGATTATCAAACATACCTAACCAAGTATATCACACGATTTGATGGTGGCAATAGTGATGGAAGTCAGTTTGTTGCATATTTTGACGCTTTAAACAATGCAACAGGCAAGGGCTATGATGTTACCTCGATTGTTTGTATAGAAATTCCTGAGGGAACACTTAGAGTTAGTGATACTTACTCAAAAACCTCTACTTGGACGAACGTGATGTATGTAAAGGCTCCTTCTACATTGATTTACCAGCAGCATAAAAGCTATAATAGCTGTTCTAATATTAAGGTTATCGATTATTCAAAGGCATCAATTACTAACCTTTCGCAAGAATTTATAACTAATAACTCAAGTCTTGAGGTAATTTATTTTCCTGCGAGTGTTCAAGTAATAGGAAAGTGGGCAATCCACGGCACACGCTCACTTAACAGCGCATATATTCCTGCCTCACTTCAGAGCGCCGAATCCATGATTAGTGACGCAACTGGCTTGGGCAAATTTGTATTCTTCTATACAGGTAGCATTGATGCAGGAACAGGCAACACCCCTCTTTACACAATTCTTGGAAAAACTAATGTAAAGGAAATTGCGTGGGATTCCTCGAAGGACGACTCCTATTACATAGAACAGGCAAAGAGCGATTGTATATACATTGTTTATGATTATAATCACTGCAAAGCATTTAACGATAATATTCACAACTACGAGGGCACAGGAAACTGTCTTGACGGTGTTACCTGCACACAATGTAATGACCAAATTACAAGCTTTACAGGTCATAATATGGTAGAAACACTTGTTTATGCTAATGGCTTTACAGGCGCTGGTATTTACAATAAATTCTGCGCTAACGCAAGCGATTGCGAAGTAGGTAAGGTCACCAACGAAGAAAAGCCAGCAATCTTTGTTATGAATGAGAACAACGGCTTCTCGACAAAGGGCGAGGATGGAATCGCATTCGGAGGCTATGAGCTTAATGCAGGTGCTCTTGATGAGTACAATAGAGTGAATAAGGATGCAACCGTAAAGTATGGTGTTATACTTATCAACCCTGATTATCTTGACGGTAAGGAAAGCTTCTTTGTAAATGGAGAGGTAAATGCAACTAAGGGCTTTATTCAAACAGATATGTCAAGCGCAAGATATGCAAATATCTCAATTGCAGTAACAGGCTTTAAGGGAAATGCAGAAAACCTTTCACTCATTCTTGCAATCTACGCTTATACAGATGAAAATGACGTTGAATTTATTCAATCAAAAACAACAGAGTGTGCAAGCACGAAGGTAACACTTGGCACAGATACACTCTATACAGTAACACTTGCCTCAGTTAAAGCAGGTAGCTCGAATCTCTCCGACCTTGGCGAATACGTAATGCCAAGCAAGAGAGAACAAGAATAAAACAAAAGGCACTCAATGAGTGCCTTTTTTAATTGACACGCGCGCGAAAATATGATAAAATAAGCATAGAACTTTTACGAGGTGATAATATGGGCAATTCGAAATATATAGACCCTATAATCGGCACTGTTGGAGATGAGCAACAAACAAGCTTTCACGGTGGTGGAAAAACACATCCTGGTGCGTGCTTACCTGGTGGAGCAGTACAGCTTTCTCCCGATACTACAACGAGTGGCGATAATGGCACAGGCTATAACTATTGCCAAAGCACAATAGAGGGCTTTAGCTTTAACCATATGAGTGGAATAGGCTGGTATGGCGATCTTGGAAACCTTCAAATTATGCCTGTTGTTGGCAAAACCGACCTTCGTAGTGGTAGTAACGATGAGGTTACCTTTTTGAAGGGCAAGGACGGCTGGAAATCTGCCTTTTCTCACGAAAATGAAGTGGCAAGCGCAGGCTATTACTCCGTCAAGCTCGACAAATATAACATTTTTGCCGAGGCAACTGTGACAAAGCACGCAGGCTTTTTGCGCTTTACATATCCAAAATCAAACGAAAATGGTGCTATTTTTAACTTCTCTCGCAGAATTGCAGGCCACGCCGATTTTGAAAGCGTAAAAATAGTAAATTCCTCAAGAATAGAGGGGCATATTCATTGCACTCCAAATGGTGGAGGCTTCGGCAGAGGAAACGGAAAAATCGCATATGAGCTTTATTTCGCTCTCGAGCTTTCGAGCCCTATGAAATGGTGGAGCTTCTTTGAAAACGAGGAAATTATCGACCCATCAAGCGACATTTATGAGGGCGAGGATGTTGGACTTGTCGCTTATTTTGACACCGATGAGCTTACAATTAAGTGTGCAATCTCATATGTTGACGAGGCTGGCGCAAGGCTTAATTTCTCATTGGAGTGCGAAGGCGCTGACTTCGACACCGTTAAATCAAGCGCACAAGAAAAATGGGACAACGCCCTTTCTTGCATTGACATAGACACCGATAACGAAACCGATAAAGCAATCTTTTATACCTGCCTCTATCACGCATTACTTGACCCAAGAGAGGTAGCCGATGCTGATGGCCGTGTGCGTATGGCAAATGGCGAAATCAAAAGAGTAGACTACACTCATCGTACAATGTTTAGTGGCTGGGATGTTTATAGAAGTGAATTTCCACTTCTTACAATAATTCGCCCTGATATCGTAAATGATGAGGTAAGCTCTCTTATCACAATAGCAAAAGCAAAGAATTCCTCACTTCCAAAATGGGAGCTTATGGGCATCGATTCGGGCTGTATGGTAGGCGACCCAGGACTCCTTGTTTTCTGTGATGCTTATGTAAAGGGAATAAGAAATTTCGACTTTGACCTCGGCTATAAGCTCTGCCTTGCATCAGCAAATAGCGCATCATCCCTTGACGGCAAGCCATTTTTCAGTGTGCATCCGTCCTATGCTCAATATAAAAACGACGCATATGTTGTAGGCTCAATTAGTGAAACACTTGAATTCTTGCTCGCCGATTACGCAATGGCATCTATTGCAACCGAAATGGGGAAAATCGACGATGCCGAGCATTTTAAAGCAAGATATATGCGATATAGCGAGAGCTTTAATCCAAAAACAGGCTTTATGGGCCCAAGAGATGAAAATGGCAATTTTGTAAGTGTAAATGGCGAATATGACACAAGGGGATGCGTGGAAAGCAATATTTTCCAGCAATCGTGGTTCGTTCCATACGATAGAAAGCCACTTTTCGAGCTTTTTGGAAGGGAAAGGGCAGTAGAACTTCTTGAAAGACTCTTCGAGGGCGCAGACCTTACAGCGCTTTGGAATGAAAATTATAACCATTCAAACGAGCCCTGTCATAATTTAACACACTATTTTATCGATATGGGGCTTCCAAAGCGTACACAATACTGGACTCGTCGCGTTCAAAAGGAAGCATATAGAACAGGTGCATTTGGATTTTGTGGTAACGAGGATGTCGGACAGCTCTCAGGCTGGTATGTCCTCAGCGCCATTGGCCTTGCACAGCCTTGCCCAACTGATACTCGCTTTTACATAAACACACCACTTTTTAAGAGCGCAACCGTTTCACTCTCAAACGAGTACCACAAATGTCAAATTAGCGACACATTCACGGTAAAATGCGATAAAAATCCACTTGATTTTCCATACATTGAGAAGCTTTATTTTAATGGAAAAGAGCTCAATAGATACTATATAACCTATGAGGAAATCACAAACGGTGGCGTGCTTGAGTTCGTTTTGAGCAAGCAATAATTCGCTCTTAAATACAATAATACTTGATTTTCAAGCTAATCTATGATAGAATAACATAGACAATTAAAAAACCAAGGAGAAAAAATGGCAAATTTTAAATGTATAAAATGCCAGTCATCCTTTGAGGAGGACATAAACGGCATAATTTATTGCCCATATTGCGAGGAGCTTCAGCCACTTCCTGTAATTCTTACCGAGGATGAAAAGGAGGCTATATATCAGGACGCACTCTCGATTTATATGCGTGCAAAAAGCGCAGACAATATAAGAGATATCATCTATATTTTCGAGCAGCTCGACGGATATAGAGATTCTAATCATCAGGCAGAGCTTTGCAAGAAAAGACTTGAGGAGCTCAAGACAGATGCTCTTTATGCTAAGGCACTTCAAAAAATGGACCTCGAAACAGTCCGTGGCTATACCGAGGCTATCGAAATTTTGGAGAAGATTCCTGAGTGGAAGAATGCATCCTTTAAGCTTGATGAGGCAAAGGCAAAGCTTCAAACCCTTCAAGAAAAATTAGAGGCGAGAAGACAGTTCTTGCTTAAGCTTTCAATGATTATTAGCGCTTGCCTTATCGCACTCGCTATTATCACATTTCTCGTTGTTGAATTTTTAGTTCCAAGAATTAGATATTCCGTTGCTCTTAATAAGCTTGAGGACAAGGAATACGATAGAGCATATGAGATTTTAGAGGATCTTGGGGACTATAAGGACGCACCAAATCAGCTCAAAAAGAGTAAATACAATAGAGCCCTTGAATATGCAAGCCTTGGCGATGCCTTGAACGCGTGCAAGTTCTTCGGTCAAGCAAGAGGCTACGATGACGCAGACGCTCGCCTTTTAGAGGTTTGTAAGGGCCTCACAATAGAGGAGCAGATTTCTGTGCTTGATGTTGGTAGCTATGTTGTATTTGGCGTATTTGAGCAAAATCCTGAGCTTGACGGTGTTGAAAGGCTCGAATGGATAATCGCTGAAAAGAATGGCGATGAGGTGCTTCTTATTAGCAAATATGCAATAGAGGCAGTTCCTTTTGCTATAACAAACACAAGCTGGAATGGCTCAATTGCAAGACAATGGCTCAACGATGGCTTTATCAATGGTAGCTTCAGAACTGCTGAAAAGCTCAAAATCCGTGAAAAATCAATCACAACCGTTTATACAAACGATAAGGGCGAGGAAAGGATTGAAATCACACAGGATAAGGTATTCCTTTTGAGCTCAAATGAGGCAAATAGATATTTCGCATCTGATGATGAGCGTATGGCTCTCGCAACTCCTTATCTCAAAACCAAGGAGGCACACATAAATCTCGATAACGGTATGGCACATTATTGGCTTCGTACACCTGCGCCAAACGGAGATGTTATGTATGTAAACGGAAGCGGAACTATCAATGAAGGCGGAAAAACAGTTGAAAAGATTATGGCTGTTCGTCCTGCTATTTGGATAAGTGTAAAATAAAAAAACGCACTCAATGAGTGCGTTTTTCTTTTATAAATCCTTTACCATATCCTGAATTAAGGCGATTTCTCTTGCATATCCGTCAAGCTCGTTTGGAGTTTCAAGACAAATAGGAAGAGAAGCGATAATCGGATTTGAAACTATTTTGCGAATTCCCTCAAGCTCAAGAGAGCCAAGACCGATTTTTTCGTGACGGTCCTTTCTTGCTCCAAGAGGATTTTTACTGTCGTTCAAGTGAATAGCCTTTAATCTATCAATTCCAACAATTTTGTCAAATTCATCAAGAACTGCCTCGGGATTTGATGCAATATCGTAGCCTGCATCGCTTACGTGACAGGTGTCGAGGCAAACTCCCAAATGTGAGGAATCCTCGACCAAGTCGATAATTTGACGGATTTCCTCAAAGCTTTTGCCGATTTCAGAGCCCTTTCCAGACATAGTTTCAATCAAAACAGTAGTGCTTTTAGCGTGCTTTAAAATAGCGTTAAGAGTGTCTGCTGTTTTTTTAATTCCAACCTCAACACCCTGCGAAACATGGTTTCCAGGATGGAAGTTGTAAAGCGCACCACCGAGCTTTTCAAGGAGCATAACCTCTTTTACCATAGTTTCCTTGGTGTATTCACGAATGCTCTCGTCGGCAGCACAGGGGTTAAAGGTATATGGTGCGTGAGCAATTATAGGCGCAAAATCATTTTCACGAAGAAGCTTTGCAAGCGCCATAATGTCAGCATCCGTTGGCTCCTTGTGAGTGCCACCACGAGGATTTCTTGTGAAAAACTGAAATGTTTTCGCACCGATTGAAAGGGCAACCTTGCCCATATTTTCCCAGCCACCTGAAACAGAGAGGTGGCAACCAAGCTTTAATTCCATAATTTTCTACCTGTTAGATAACAAAATCAAATTCAAAATCGTACATTGAAACGCTATCGCCGTCCTGACAGCCAGCCTCACGAAGCTTGTCTATTACACCACTTTTAAGAAGCACTCTTTGGAAGAACGCAAGTGATTCACGGTCATAGAAGTTAACCTGACCAACGAGATTGAATAGCCACTCGCCCTCAACAACATATGTGCCCTTGTCATCACGAGTGATGGTAACAGCGTGGTCAGAGCCATCGTTTAGAACCTTGTCCTCAGGCTCATAATCTGCCTCGTAAATTGTAAGAGGAGGAAGCTCCTCAAGCCTTTTTGCAACATATTCAATAAGCTCATCTGTATTTTCGCCTGTGTAAGCCGAAATGTACATAAGCTCCCAACCGCGCCCCTTTACATAAGCCTCGAATTCGTCAACATCAAAGGCATCTCTATCAATAGAGTCAACCTTGTTGGCAACAATAATTCTTGGTCTTTCAGAAAGCTCCTTGGAGAATTTATCGAGCTCTGTGTCGATAGTTATAATATCGTCAATAGGATTTCTGCCCTCAATGCACGATACATCGACGAGCTGAAGGAGAAGCCTACATCTTTCAATATGTCTCAAAAATGCGTGTCCAAGACCAAGACCATCAGATGCACCCTCGATAAGTCCAGGAATGTCAGCCATAACAAAGCCCTGTCCCTCGCGAACTCTTACAACACCAAGATTTGGCGCAAGAGTAGTGAAGTGATAATCTGCAATCTTTGGACGGGCATCGCTAACAGCTGCCAAAAGCGAGGATTTTCCTGCGCTTGGAAGTCCTACAAGACCAACATCAGCAAGCATTTTGAGCTCAAGAGAAAGCTCCCATTCCTGTCCCTTTGTTCCACTCTTTGCAAACATAGGAATTTGTCTTGTTGGAGTTGCAAAATGCTTGTTTCCCCAACCGCCTCGACCACCCTTGGCGCAAATCCAGTCCTCACAGCCCGACATATCCTTAAGGATTTTTCCACTTGTAGCATCCTTAATAAGAGTTCCCTCGGGCACCTTAATTATAATGTCCTCGCCGTTTTTACCGTGGAATTTAGCTCCACCGCCATCTCCACCATTCTCGGCTACGAATTTTCTCTTGTATCGGAATGAGAGAAGTGTGTTAGTTCCCTTGTCAATGGTAAATACAACATTACCACCGTGTCCACCATCTCCACCGTCAGGTCCACCCTTGGCAACGTATTTCTCGCGTCTAAACGAAACGCAACCGTTACCACCGTTTCCTGCCTTTACAAAAATTTGTACCTTATCAATAAACATTTTTACCTACCTAAATAACTGTAATTACGCTGGCACAAAACGCATTGATTACGCTTTTATCTGCAAGAGCAACCGAGAAGCCCGTGTCAGATGCCAGTCTTTGTCCGTTGATGAATAAATCCTTTTTTACAGTGTAAGCCTCTGCTGATACAATAATCATAGACCTGTTGGAATCTCCGTAAAGCTCCATAATAGAGGTAATGGTGCCTGCACTCTTTCCATTTTTTGTGATTATTTGCTCTCCAACAGAGAAGCTGTCAATGTAATCATTGTCAACATATAATGTGTAAATCGCCTCAACCTTCTCGGCTGTAAGCTCCTTTATGTCCCCACCAGCAATAACATATATCATTGCACAAATCGCAACGGCGAGGACTACAATAATAAGGAAATCTACAAAGGAGAAGCGATATGATTTAGTCGCGTTTTTTGGCATTTTTCCTCCTAATCCTCATACATTACTGAATCAAATTCGTTATCCTTTATTACCTCGAGACCGCTGTCGTCCTCGGCAAGAAGCATAGCCTTCTTTCTTGAAATGCGAACATACTTCCTTTTTGGAACATTTTCTCTAATGGTAGCATCCTTGTCAAGCTCAATTTCAACATCAGCGCTTAGAATGTCTACAAACTCGGTTCTTGGTCTGTCATATGCCTCACGCTCAACTCTTATATAAGCAAGAGAAAGCGCAATTGCAATACAGCTCATAAAGAGAATTGATTTATCGGCGAAAACATACGAGTAGAAGCCTGCAACAAGAATTCCGATAAATGCTGAAAATCCTGCAAGAGCATTGATTCTGTGTAGATTATTGAGCGCCCTTGAGGCATAAGAGAAGCAAAGCCTTGCAAAGACGATTAAAAAGGATACGAATACGATAAGACCTATAATTCCACAGCTCAAGGTAATCTGCAAATATAGATTGCCAGCGTTTGTAGCTCCACCTGTGCCAATAATTGCCCTGTAAGCGCTCTCAAATGCACCTTGACCTGCGCCAATTCCAAATGGGCGTGTCTTTATGATTTCAAATACATTCCTAAATAGCTCTACGCGATATGCGTGCGAGTTTTCTGGAGTTGCCATAACAGAGGAAAGCAAATCCTTCGCCTGCTCTGGAAGACCGTAATTTAGTATAAAGCCAGTTGCAACGCCAACAAGTAGAACATATATGTTGTTTCTGTGATAAGCAAGAAGGAAGAATGCTATCATAGCAACAGTGCCAATATATCCCACCTTAGAGCAGGTAAGCATAATAGCCGTGAGGTTAATAAGCGAGCAAATTAAGCCGACGGCTGTCGCCTTACCAGTTTTTCCAGAGAAGACAAATAAAAGCAGGAACGCAAGGCTTATAAGAAGATATAATGCAAACGCATCGGGGCTATCGAATGTTCCGCTTGCCTTGGTGTGAATTGTCGCAAATGCTTTCATCTTATCCCAGGTTATGTCTAATCTTCCAAATACAAATTGCAAAATTCCGATAAGCGCTGAAATTGTAGAGGAAAGACAAATTGCAACAATGCAACGTTTGTACCATTCCTTTGAGCGAACAAGGTTAGCCACAACAAAGAATGATGACATAAGTGCAACGCAGAGAAGCATTTCTTTAACTGATGAGCCTACATCAAACGAGGCAAATCCACTTAGAATTATGAAAAACATCAAAATCGATGCCCAAAGGTCGATAAATTCAAATTTAAAGGTTCTTTTTCCTACAACACACTTGATAATGTAGCATATGGTAACATAAAGCCCCATAATCGACATAACAAGTGTTGAGGTAAATGGAATTGAAAGAATAACCATTACAACTCCCGATTCAGGAGAGATAAGCACCTCGTATGCAAGAAACAAGATTACAATTGTTGCAATAGTCCAAAGAGGAGATGTGAAGTATGAAATTACACTTAAAATCATACCAGCAAGAAGCGCAATACTCGGCGAGGAGTGTGGCTTTTCATCTTCGGCATCTCGATAATCGTCCTCGCGAATGCCCAAAAATCCAAACATTAGCCTGTTTGTCCACTTTCTCGTAAACAGCACATTAGCAATTGATTTGTTAGATGCCATCATAGGAAGAGAAATCGCACCAAGCACAATTCCTGCAATTAGCGAGGAAAGAGGAGAATGAATTATAGATGTGTAGCTTTGGAGTAGAAAAAGTCCACAGGTAAATAGCGCCATTGTAAAAAGCACAATGCCGTAGCTTCGTAGCGATACCTTCAAAAGAAATGCTTGAAGCCTTGGAACGATTCCAACAAATGGATTTTTCTCAAGAGCCCTTGCAATCGTCTTTTTAGTGCGTCGACCCTTATCCTTTCTTTTGCTCAATGCCTTAACAAAGCCCTCGTTAGTTTTGTCATAGCTCGTAAAGAAGTGGCCAAAAATTCCACCCTTTAGGCTACCAAAAAGCCAGGAGCTTATTCTGCTGAACAGAGAGGGAGCGCTTTGTGGTGAGCGAGATTGTCTGTTTTCCAAATTATCACATCCATCAAGTAAATTTAATCGTTAGTTATCCGTTTAGCCCTTTTCTTTTTCTCGGGCTTAGGAGGATGAGCCTCTATGTATGCGTCGTATAGGTCAGGACGACGCTCCTTTGTCAATTCAAGTGAGCGCTCGAGTCGCCACTCATCAATGTTTTGATGATGCCCTGACAAAAGCACCTCTGGTACACCCTTGCCTCTAAAAACAGGGGGGCGTGTGTATTGTGGATATTCCAAAAGTCCACTTGCTATGCTTTCGTCCTCGTGGCAAGCCTCATCAGAGAGCACTCCGTCAATTAGACGCGAAACTGCATCAACCACAATGCAAGCAGGAAGCTCTCCACCCGTGAGCACATAGTCGCCAATCGAGATTTCCTCGTCAACGATTTCATCAATGACTCTTTGGTCGATTCCCTCATAATGTCCGCAGAGAATAGTCAAGTTGTCATACTCCGAGAGCTCCTTAGCGATTGAATGATTGAAGATTCTACCTCTTGGCGACATATAGATAACCCTTGTTTTGCCCTCGCCCTGCATAGCCTTAACGGCATCAAAGCAATCGCAAATAGGTTGTGTAGCCATAAGCATACCCTTGCCACCACCATATGGCGCATCGTCAACCTTCTTGTGCTTGTTAGTTGTGTAATCTCTTATGTTGTGTGTGAAAACCGAAATTATTTGCGCCCTTTGCGCCCTTCCGATTATGCTTTCTCCAAGAACATTATCGATTAGCTCGGGAAAAAGCGTTAAAATGTCAAATCTCATTCTATCATACCCTCGATAGGAGTAATAAGTATACCCTTATCAAGAGATATCTCCTTAACAAATTCTTTAATAGCAGGTACATACGAAAGAGAACCGTTGTCGCCCTCAATCACATAGATGTCCTGTGCACCACTATTGATAACATCCTTTAGCTTGCCATATCTTACGCCCGAGTCTGCATCAAAAACATCAAGACCTAAAAGGTCAACGATAAAAAAGCTTCCGTCATCAATAGGAATGTCGTCCCTGTGAGCATAAAGCGTTTTTGAACGGAGCCTTGTCGCACTGTCAGCATCGCAAATCTCAGAGAAGAGAACAAGCGCGCCACTCTTGTAAGGCGAAATTTTCTTAACCTTTAATGGTGTATACGCACCATTCGCCCTCAAATAAAGAGTCTTTATTTTTGAAAATGCCTCGTACGAGTCGCACATATGATTTACGATAAGCCCACCATTAAGACCGTGTATTCTTATAACGGAGGCACATTCAAGATATTCCTTCATTTACTAATTCTCCCAGACATAAAATTCCACTATACATTATACCATAACCCATTAAAAATATCAAGTATTATATAAAAATAATAAATACAAAAAATAACAAAAAATAAAAAAATTCAAAAAAAGACTTGACAAGCACCGTTCGTTGTGCTAAAATGCATATACCTCAAATAGAGAGGTTCTTTTTTTGCGCAATAAAATGCCAAAAAACAAAAGGGCTAAACCTTTCTTACGAGGGAGGTACTGCGTGTAGCACACGCAAATAATGGGGAAATACCCCAAATACAAATGGGAGGTGCCGAAATCATGGCTAATGAAGCAAGAGTAAAGGTCACATTGGCATGCACTGAGTGCAAGCAACGCAATTACGACACAAAGAAAAACAAGAAAAATGATCCTGATAGACTTGAAATGAACAAGTTCTGTCGCTTCTGTCGTAAGCACACCTTGCATAAGGAAACTAAGTAAGGAGGACATTATGGCTGAAAAAGAAAAGAAAGAAAAGAAACCTGGTTTCTTTGCTAGAATCGGTCAAAAGTTCAAGAATTTGAAGAGTGAAAGTAAGAAAATCACTTGGGCTTCTAAGAAAGCAACATTCAAGAGCTTTTTGGTTGTAGTCGTTGGTGTTATCGCTATCGCACTTGTTATCGGTATTGTAGACCTCGGTCTTATGTCGCTCTTTAATCTTCTCGCAAAGTATATCGACTTTGGTATTTAATTGTGAGGTGTCAAGATGAGTGATTTTAACGAGCTTACTGCCGGTCAGAAGTGGTATGTAATCCACACATATACCGGTCACGAAAACAAGGTAAAGAACACAATCGAAAGAATGATGGCTCCTGGCGAAAGACTTGAAAATCTCGTCTTTGATGTCAAGGTTCCAACAATTACAAACATAACAACCGACGCTAAAGGCAACGAAAAAGAGGTTGAAGAAAAGCTATTTCCAAGCTATGTATTCGTAAAGATGATTATCAATGACGAGTCATGGCACATTGTACGCTATATTTCAGGCGTAACGGGCTTTGTTGGCCCAGGATCAAGACCTACTCCTCTTTCCGATGAGGAAGCCCTTGCAATCGGTGGAGAAGAAAAGGCAAAGGTTGATGCATTTGCAATCGGTGATGAGGTTGAGATTATCGACGGTATCCTTGTAGGACACAGTGGTAGAATCAGCGAAATCAATGACGAAACAGGTGAGGTTACAGTTATCGTATCCTCTATCGGTAGAGAAATGCCTGTCAGCCTTGATGCGAAAGCAATCAAAAAGAAATAAGATTAAGTCGGCGACGGACAGCACAGTCGCAAATAAGTGGGAGAGAGTAAATATGTATGCTCTCGTGTAAACCACATAGGAGGAAATAATAATGGCTAAGAAAATTCAGGGTTATATTAAGCTTCAAATCCCTGCTGGAAAAGCAACACCACAACCACCTATCGGACCAGCTCTCGGTCAGTACGGTGTATCAATTCCTAACTTTACAAAGGAATTCAATGAAAGAACAAAGAATGATATCGGTTACATTATTCCTGTAGTTATTACAGTTTATGCTGACCGTTCCTTCACATTCATCACAAAGACCCCACCTGCACCAGTTCTTATTAAGAAGGCTGCTGGAATCGAAACAGCTTCTGCAACTCCTAACAAGACAAAGGTAGCTAAGCTCACAAAGGAGCAGGTAAAGAAAATCGCTGAGACAAAGATGCCAGACCTCAACGCAGGCTCACTCGAGGCTGCTATGAGCATGATCGCAGGAACAGCTCGTTCCATGGGCATTACTGTTGAGGAATAAGATAAGGAGGTAACTTAAGATGAAAAAAGGAAAGAAATATATCGCAAGTGCTGAACTTATCGAATCAGCAAAGCTTTACGATCCCGCTGAAGCTATGAAGCTCGTATGCGAGACCTCTAAGGCAAAATTTGATGAAACAATCGAAGTACACGTTCGTTTGGGCGTTGACTCTCGTCATGCTGACCAACAGGTTAGAGGCGCAGTAGTTCTCCCACACGGTACAGGTAAGAAGGTTCGTACCCTCGTATTCGCTCGTGGCGACAAGGCTAAGGCAGCTGAAGAGGCTGGAGCAGACTATGTAGGTGCTGAAGACTATGTTGAGAAGATTACAAAAGAGAACTGGTTTGAGTTCGATGTAGTAATCGCAACACCTGATATGATGGGCGTTATCGGTCGTCTTGGTAAGGTTCTCGGTCCTAAGGGACTTATGCCTAACCCAAAGGCTGGTACTGTAACAATGGATACTGCTAAGGCTGTAACAGAGGCTAAGGCTGGTAAGATTGAGTATCGTCTTGACAAGACAAACATCATCCACTGCCCAATCGGTAAGGCTTCATTCGGAGCTGAAAAGATTGAGGAGAACTTTGCAACATTGCTCGGCGCTATCATCAAGGCAAAGCCAGCAGCTGCAAAGGGACAGTATATCAAGAGCTGCACTGTAGCTTCTACAATGGGCCCTGGTATTAAGGTTAACTCCCTCAAGCTCAACTAATTTGACGAGTTAAAAGCTTATAGAACACAAAAAGAGATTTGCAAATGCAAATCTCTTTTTTGTTAAGTGTGAAAAATTACTCCACGTACGCCTAAAAGTACGCGTTCGTAATTCTTCGCGCTTTCTATCAGCTTTTTCCGTCGTCAAAGCCACTGAACATCGTATCCCGTACGCTTCGCGTTTCAACAGGGCTTTCAATTTCTATGGGCATTTTCCTCGTTCAGCGTGAGTTAAAAGCTTATAGAACACAAAAAGAGATTTGCAAACGCAAATCTCTTTTTTCTTTAGTTATAAAGCTTAAATTTTAGCCGAATATTATCAGCAATCATTGCTATAAACTCGGAGTTGGTTGGCTTTCCACGAGAATTGTGGATAGTGTAACCGAAATACGAATTGAGAGTGTCGACATCGCCTCTGTCCCAAGCAACCTCGATTGCGTGGCGAATCGCCCTTTCAACGCGAGAGGTTGTGGTGGAATATTTCTTTGCAACAGATGGATAGAGAATTTTAGTTACTGAATTTATAATTTCGCTGTCCGAAATTGTCATAAGTATTGCGGTTCTCAAATATTGATATCCCTTAATGTGTGCAGGAACACCTATTTGATGGATGATTTTGGTAACCTGTGCCTCTAAATCATCTCGTGGATCAATGCTATCTGCCTTTGGAGCTTCTTCCTTTGGGAGTCTTGATTTTGCAAGCGTTCTTATGTGCTCGCAAAGGCTGGAAAAGTCAAATGGCTTCAAAAGACACATATTAGCACCAGCATTCGTTGCTTCAATGAAGATATGCTGTGCTGGAACGACTGATGCTACGATAATCGCAGGAGCAGAGTCCTTGCCGAAATCTATTGCGCGAATGTTCCTAATAAGTCCTATACCGTCAAGCCTTGAAAGCCAAATATCCATAATTACAATGTCAGGATGGCTTCTGTTGACCTTAATGAGAGCGTCCTCTCCATTAAGTGCCTCTTCAATGCTTCGAAAGCCTCGTCTTAAAAGGCCTTCCTTTGTGGCAAGTCTTGTTTGTGGATTTTCATCTGCAATAAGAATTTTAATGTTTTCCATGTGTATTATCCTTTGAATTATTTCCTTTTTTGCTAGCCCTATTATTTTACTATTAAATTCATAAAAGGTCAATAAGTTATATTGAACAAAAAATAGATATTTATTTTGTGCAATATACATAAATTTAGTAAAATCCTTGTCGGATAGACAAAATTCCAAAATAAAATAATGAAAAGACTGTTGAAATGTAAAAAAATATGCTATACTGTATAAGAGAAAGCGGAGGATGTATGATAACCTTTAAACCACTAAAAAAAGACGATTTTAGCACAATAAATAAGTATCTTTTGCTCGATAAAACGAGAAGCTGTGAGAAAACAGCGGGCGCGCTTATGATGTGGCGCGATTTTTATAAAATAGAGTGGGCAATTTTTGACGAAACACTCATAATTAAATATAATAATGAAGAAACTCCATTTTATATGATGCCAGTAGGCGCAAATCCCGAGGGAGCAATTGAAGCTCTTGGCAATGCCACATTTGTTGGAATTTGTAAAGAGGATCTCCACAAATTCGATAAAAATGCCGAAATCATACCTGTGCGCGAGAATTTTGACTATCTTTATGAGGCAGAAAGCTTCCGTACATATGCGGGAAAAAGACTTCATTCGAAAAGAAACTTCGTAAATCGCTTTAAGGCGACCTATAAATATGAGTTCCTTTTCGACAGCGACAAGTCAGAGCTTATTGAATTCTTCAAGGAAATCGACAAAAAACAGCCACACCTTGACGAAACAGGCAAGGCTGAGCTTGATGAAATAATAGATTTGCTAGAAAACAGAGAGCTGTTCGAGCTTCACACGGGAGCCATAAAGGTTGACGGTAAAATAATCTGCGCCACAATCGGCACACAGCTTCACGACACACTTTATGTGAATGTAGAAAAGGCGGACAAGGACTATATAGGGGCATATCCTATGATAGCGTCCGAGTTTGCCAAGGCCTTCCCCGAGGCACTCTATATAAACAGAGAGGACGACTTAGGGGAAGAGGGGCTTCGTATTTCAAAGCTTTCCTATAAGCCACTTTGCCTACTTGAAAAGCACGAGGTAATTGTTAATAAATAAAATATTGTTCGCATCGACGAGAGAGTGAGTGCGTAATTCCTCAATTGACTTTATGGCTAATGCTACGGTCTCGGGAATTTCCGTGCTTATTCCCTCGTCGAATTTTTTTCTTAAAAGCACGAGTGTTCTGTCAAGCTCATCAGTCACCCTGTGTGGCACCGATATTGATAAAATAAGCCTATGCTCGTGCCAAATTTCCTCTAATTTTCGCAAGGCTTCCTCGTCTTCAAGCGACTCAATACCGCTTGCAATCTCACTCATATCATCGGAAATTCTGCTAACGGTAATGCCATTCCATATTACAATTCCACAAAGTGCCACTAAGGCAAGAGTGGAAAACCAAAATGCCTTCATTTATCTTCCTTCTTTATTATATTTATAACACCTTTTTCATCATATGTCATAAGAAAAATCTCGCAAAGCGAAAGCCCTCTTTTTCCAAGCTCTGTGTCAATCCAATCAGGTGATTTTTGTGCCTCATCAAGCGCTGAATAATTGATATCTCCGTCTTGAATTATTGCGTGCGCAATTCCATTTGAAGCTTGCAAATTTCCCTTTAAAAACACCGACAATTGACCGTTTTGCTCCAAAATCGCATAGTCGACATCCTCAATTTTTGATACATTCTTGAGCCTAAGCTCGGAAAGAAGCTCGCTTATGCTTATTCGTAGCCTGCCAAGCTCTTTTTGGTCAAGCACACCTGCACGAATTATAATGCTCGGCGCACCCATAAATGCTCGCCTAAATTTTGGTAGCTTTGTCACTAAAAACGAGGTTATAACCTCCATAGCAAATAGGAATACAAGAGGAATTAGAGCATAGGCAATAGGTATTGATATATCTTGTATGGGATTTATTGCAAGCTCGGAGAGCATAAAGGTTGTTATAAGCTCTGAAATTTGTAGCTCGCCTACCTGTCGCTTGCCCATGAGTCGTATGGCAATTGTAAACAAAATGTAAATTATTGCTGTCCTTATGAGAACTGTTGCCATAAATAAATCTCCCAAAATCTTGAAAATATATGAATATTTTTAACCAAAATAAACAAAATATTCTAAAAAAGAGACTCTTTTATGTAATTATATATAAATACTAAAAAAAGTTTAAAATTTTTTAAAAAAAGCCTTGACAATGGTAGAAATGCGTGATATAATAGCAAGGCTGACTGCGAAAGAGTTGGCGAAAGATCCTTGAAAATTGAACAAAGAAGAAAATTAGTTAGATAACTAAGTACAAAGACGGAA
>SVSE01000011.1 GCA_015064445.1 Oscillospiraceae bacterium
CAAGCAAAGCTTGAAGACAGGTCGAATCCTCGTTCATCATAGAAAATAAAAATGACCTACCCAAATGAGTAGGTCATTTTTATGGTCGAGATGACAGGATTCGAACCTGCGGCATCATGCTCCCAAAGCATGCGCGCTACCAACTGCGCTACATCTCGAAATTGTGTTGTGTTTCTCTCAACGCTTACCTATTATAACAAATGATTTCGGATTTGTCAAGTGAGTTTTTACTTTTTTCGAAAAAATATTTCATATTCTTAAAAAGTATGTTATACTTAAGTAAATTAAACGTTAGGAGTGCCTTATGAAATTAGAAAGACAAGAGCTTCAAAATCCTATAAGAGTCAATCACAGAGGCTTTTTGAGAAATTCGCAAAAGCGCTTCATCTTAACCGAAAATAAAACTGAAAGTATGGATTTTCGCGTGGTTTTAATAGACAACGTCAAGTGGATAACCGTTTTCGAGGGCAAAATGACACCTACAATAGAAGACGGACACACATACTATGTCGGTGATTTTACCAATATAACGCAAGATGGCGATTATCAAATTGAAGCGGGTGGATTTACTAGCCGACAATTTGTAATCTATGACGGCGCATACGATATTTGCAAGCGCGTTTTGCTTGAATATTACAAATATCAAAGATGTGGACATCCACTTGGTTGGAACGGCTCTTGCCATCTCGACGACGGCTTTATAAAGGAAACAGGCGAAAGAGTCGACCTGAGCGGTGGATATCATCAATCCTGCGACCTTCGCAAATCCCCCGGTGGGCTTTCTATCGGTATTTATGCAATGCTTAAATGCGCCATAAGGGAAAAGAGCGAATGGAGCAAAATCCTGTTAAAGGACGAGGCTGAGTGGGCTTGCGATTACTTATATAAAACGATACAGGAAAACGGAGCAATGTACAACACCTTGAACGCACCGTTCGGCTGGGGAGCAAGAGAATTTTATAAATCACCCGCTCCTTCATCGGCACAATGGAACGCGACATCAGCCCTTGCTCTCGGCTCTCTTTATCTAAAAGATAAAAACGAGGAAAAATCGAAAAAATACCTTGAAAAAGCAATCCTTTCTTGGAATTATATGATGAGCGACGCTCGCCCAAGCGACACCTATCGCCATCCTGAAAAATATCCCGTGGGAATGGACCCCGACTTCTTCTACGACCAATGCAGAAGGAATTCAAGCGCTGACCTTGCATATCAAATTACCTGCTCCTCAGAGCTTTACAGAGCGACAGGGGATGAAAAATATCTTCGCATAATAGAAAACGTAACGCCAAAGCTACTTTCCTACGTAGCCGGTGGTGAAATGTCGCACGAGCTTGTTCGCGATGACGATAAAACAAGGCTCGTTACAGGCTCTTGTAGCTACTGTTGGCAAATGGGCAACCTTTTCGCACTTTGCGATGCGTATGAGCTCCTAGGAGCGCGTTTTGGGCTTGAAGAAATCATTGAAAAGGCGCTTTTATCGTCCGTGGCTCTCATTGATAAAAGCGTTTGGAAATGCGTGCGTCATCCATATTCCGATGGCGACCTTGATATCGTTGACGGACACGAGGGCAAAACTCGCCGTCAAGGAATGAGAACTCTTGAAGCAGTAAGCCAATACGATGGCATCATATGCTATTCACAATCGGAGCAACACCTCGAGCCGGGATATTCAACGCATATTGCTATATTTATGGCGAGGTGCGCAAGGCTTCTTGGCAAAAGTGAATATTTAAAATATTCACAATTCGTAGTTGATACGGTCTTGGGTGTAAATGCTCTTGATAGCAGCCATATTCATGCGATAGGCTACAACCATGCACCGCACGATGCATTCGGTCAATTCTTCCCATCAACACCGTTTATTCCGGGCGCAGTAGGCGTTGACTATTCGTCAATAGATACCACAAAGGGCGCTTTTTCCGAGTTCGATATGCCTTGTGTCGGAATGACAATGTATCTAATATCTGAGCTTGAGGGAGAGCGCTAAGAAACGCGCAATCCGTAAAAAACGGCAACAAAGAGAATAAAAAACGACAAAAGCGAGAGAAATCTCGCTTTTTTCTTCAAAAATCGTACAACATACATTTATATGAACATATGAGCATATATAAGTAAATACTCAAAAACGGCGAAATTGCCGTTTTTGAGTGCGATTAAGCTATTGAGCCTATATTGCCGGTTACAACAAGAGTTGCCACACCAGGAGTGATGCTCCAAGCTCCGTTTGGTAATTGCTGATAAGAGCCTGCATCAACAACTATCTGACTTGGAACGCTTGCAAACTCGCCAGTTGCCTCGTTATAGGTGTAATTTACTCCCTCTTCCCAAGGTGTACCATTAAAGGTAACGCTCAAATTGCTAAGAATTGGATCAAAAATGTCGGTTATAACTGCGTTGTCAGTTGCAACAAGAGGTGTGTTACCACGATTTTCGATTACAAAGGTGTAGCTTACAAGACCATTAGGGGCAACAGGTACGGGGCTAATTGACTTTGTGATAGAAATTATAGGAGTGCTTGCCACAGTTATTGTCTCGCTTGCCTCAACAGGGGTAATGCCAGCGCCTGCAAGCGTTGCAGTGTTGGTAATAGATGAGTCAATGCCAAGTGGCGCAAAGGAGTTAACACTTGCCTCGTATGCGACAATAGTGCTTCCGTTGCCATTTACGGTAATTCCCGAAATTACAAGAGGAGCGCCTGCACTGACCGTTGGCTCTGCCTGTAAAACACCGTCAATATAATATTTTACAGAGCCGTCAACATAGTCAAGAGGAACAAGCTCGCCTGCGCCAAAGGTATAAGCACCAAGGTTATCTGTTATCGAAAGACCTGTAAGTGGAGTAGCGCTTGAATTAACAATGCTTATAATATAAGTCACAGTATCGCCCGCAGAATAGGTGTCGACAAGAGCTGTCTTTGTAACTGTAAGCGCCTCAAGAATTTCGCCCGTTGCAATATTTGAGCTTGTGACAACATTTCCATAGGATAGCTGTGCTTGATTTGTGAATTGAGCCATAATTTTTCCTTTCTGAGAGCTTAGCTCTCGATATATAATATGATAATGAAGAGAAAAGTTGATTTATTTCCTTGGAAATCCTTGACAAAAGAAAAATGCTGTGCTATAATTGCCAAGAAAAATAAATAAAAAGCTAAATGAAGGCATCAGAAGGACACGACTGAGGCCCGATAGCACTCCGGAGAATCTCAAAAATGAGTGCCGAAGGGGCAAGGCGCACGCGCTAATCTCTCAGGCAAAAGGACAGAGTTAAATTTTAACCACTATTTGTGGTATTATTTTTGTTGTACGGAGTGATTTATCACTTCGTTTTTGCTTTTATATAGGCTTTATAGCTATATAGAAAGGAAAGAAAATGGAATTTTTGGAGAAAATTGTCGGAACAATAAACGACTACCTCTCAGGCTACATTCTTGTGTTCTTGCTTGTAGGCGTTGGACTTTATTACTCGATTAAAACGAGATTTGTTCAGGTGCGTTGCTTGGGCGAGGGCTTTAAGAGAGTATTTAAAAAGTCTGATAAGGGCGAAAAAAAGGGACTTTCGTCATTTCAGGCACTCGCAACAGCTGTTGCAGCACAGGTTGGAACAGGTAACATCGTAGGTGCGTGTGGCGCAATCCTCATTGGTGGCCCTGGTGCAATATTTTGGATGTGGATTATCGCATTCCTCGGTATGGCAACAAACTACGGAGAGGCAGTTCTTGCTCAAAAGACAAAGATTATAGATGAAGCAGGCGAGGTTCACGGTGGACCTGTTTATTACATAAAAAAAGCGTTTACTGGTAAGTTTGGAAAGGCGCTTGCTGGCTTCTTTGCAGTAGCAATCACAATCGCACTTGGCTTTATTGGCGCTATGGTTCAGTCAAACTCAATTACCTCTAACATTGCAGGCGTATTTGAGTCCTTTGGCACAGATATTTCATCGTTTACTTGGATTATCGGTATTCTTCTTGCCCTTCTTACAGGTGTTATCGTTATCGGTGGCGTAAAGAGAATAGCATCTGTTACTGAAAAGCTCGTTCCTGTAATGGCAATTTTGTATATCGTAGGTGGACTTTTGGTGCTTTGCGTTAATATCAAAAACATTCCTGGCGCATTCGGAATGATTTTCAAGTATGCATTTGTACCAAATGCAATTATCGGTGGTGGAATTGGAAGCGCGCTTGTAAAGGCTATTCAAAAGGGCGCACAAAGAGGACTTTTCTCGAACGAGGCTGGTATGGGCTCAACTCCACACGCACACGCACAGGCAGATGTTAAGGACCCACACGAGCAGGGCGTTGTAGCTATGGTAGGTGTGTTTATAGATACATTTATCGTTCTTACCCTCACAGCTCTTATCGTTCTTTGTACACTTTATGCTCCAGACGGACCATTTGCAGGAATCGTAGGCTCAGCTGACGCGTCATTCTCGGCTCAAGCTGGCGAACTCTCGTTTACTGACGGAAATATGGTACAAAGAGCCTTCCAAATGACCTTTACAACCATTTTTGGCGGTAATTCAGCAGTTGGAAACGCTGTCGGAAGCATATTCGTTGCAGTTTGCCTCTTCTTCTTTGCATTCTCAACAATCATCAGCTGGAACTTCTTCGGCAAAATCAACTTCAATTATCTCTTTGGTAAGAAGGCAACAATCGCTTATTCAGCTATCGCAATCGTTTGCGTATTCCTTGGCTCAATCGGCTCAAACGGACTTGTTTGGGGACTCTCCGATATGTTTAACAACCTTATGGTAATCCCTAACGTAATCGCACTCTTTGCAATCGGCTCAATGGTATTTGAAAAATTCGATAAAAAGAAGGAAATCGTAGCTGAGGGCTCACTCGATACTGAAAAATAAAGAAAAATCCACCGAAAAGGTGGATTTTTAAATTCATATGTGTTAAAATGTAAAAAACGCACCTTGTGTGAATAAAACGCTAAAAAGGAGCATCAAATGAAGAAATATTCCACCGTTCTTTTCGACCTTGACGGAACAATAATAGATAGTGGCGAGGGAGTTACAAATTCCGTTGCCTACGCACTTGAAAGGCTCGGAATTGCAGTCAATGATAAATCGACTCTTAAAAGATTCATAGGTCCACCTCTTATATATTCCTTTATGACCTTCTATGGCTTCGATAGAGAAAAGGCGCTTCTTGCCATTGAATATTATAGGGAATATTATCAAGATAAGGGCATTTTTGAGGGCTATATCTATAACGGAGTAGAGGCACTCCTTTCCGACTTGAAGCAAAAGGGAAAAAGGATTATTCTTGCCACCTCAAAGCCAGAGGTCTTTGCCAAGAGAATTCTTGAAAGAGCTGGCATCATAAAATATTTTGATTTTGTCGGTGGTGCAACGCTTGATGAAACCACAAGAAACACAAAAATTGATGTTCTTGAATATGTCATAAAAGAGGCAAATATTGACACAGTAAACGATGTAATTATGATAGGAGATCGCTTTTACGATATAGAGGGCGCGCACAATTTCGGCATTGATTGCATCGCTGTTTTGTATGGCTATGGCGCAAGGGATGAGTTCGAAAAATATGGCGCAGAGTACATATTTGAGACGCCTGAGCAAATCTCGGAATTCCTCTCATAATTTGACTAAAAAATTTGCGAAAAATTATTGACTTGACCTAATATGTGTGCTATCATACATAGTATATTTATTCAAAAATCGACATGGAGATAACTATTATGGATATCAAAATAGTAAAAACAACTGAACCAAAGACAATGCCAAAGGAAAGTGAGCTTGGCTTTGGACAATATTTCTCCGACCATATGTTCGTTATGGACTATGAGGCTGGAAAGGGCTGGTTTAACGCAAGAATAGTGCCATTTGGCAACATCTCGTTGCATCCTGCCTCAACCGTTCTTCACTATGGTGCAGAAATCTTTGAGGGACTTAAGGCATATCGTACAGAAGAGGGAAATGTTCAGCTCTTCAGACCTATGGAAAACATCAGACGCCTTAATAGATCGGCTGAGCGTATGTGCTTGCCTGTAATTAATGAGGACGATGCTCTTGAAATCCTCGAAACCTTCGTAAGACTTGAAGAAAAATGGGTGCCAAAATCCTTTGGAACATCACTCTATCTTCGCCCTTATATGTTCGGTAATGACGAAACTCTCGGAGTTCATACCGTTCATAGAGCTACATATATGATTATCGCATCTCCAAGCGGAAGCTACTACAAGGAGGGCATCAATCCTGTTAAGATTATGATTGAGAATGAGGATGTTCGTACTGTTCGTGGTGGTACAGGCTATGCAAAATGTGGTGGTAACTATGCTGCCTCAACAAGAGCAGGAGAGAGAGCAAATAAGAAGGGCTATTCACAGGTTCTTTGGCTCGACGGTGTAGAAAGAAAGTACATCGAAGAGGTTGGAGCTATGAATGTAATGTTCAAGATCGATGGTGAAATCGTAACTCCTGAGCTTAATAGCGGCTCAATTCTCCCAGGTATTACAAGAAAGTCCTGCATCGAGGTTCTTCGCGACCTTGGCTATAAGGTAAGCGAGAGACTTCTCAGCATTGATGAGCTTCTCGAGGCTATGAAGAATGGTAAGCTTGAGGAGGCTTGGGGCTGTGGAACAGCAGCAGTCGTTTCTCCTATCGGTAGACTTATGTATGACGATGTTGAGTATGTTATCAACGATGAAAAAATCGGCGAGGTTACTCAAAAGCTCTACGATATTCTCACAGGCATTCAGTGGGGCAAGGTAGAGGACAAGTACAACTGGGTTCACAAGCTTTAATAAAAAACAAAAAGTCCCCAAAAATGGGGGCTTTTTTGATTAAAAAATCCATATTTTTACTTTAGTATGCTAAAAAACTAAATTTTTTTAAAAAAGTTTTAAAAAACTATTGACAAATCAACTTTGATATTATAAAATATTCGTATATTTATATATAAGACCTTGAAGGGAACCAAATTCACAATGTCGTTTTCAGAGAGTCGGCGCTTGGTGTGAGCCGATACGGTAAGTGGACATACTCATCCCTGAGTCTTCAACCGAACGGATTTTTCCAAGTAGACTTGAACGGGCGCTCCCGTTATAGGGCAAATTGCTGATAGGCAATGAGTGGGCGTTAAGGCCAAGAAGAGTGGTACCACGGAGGAAGCTTCGTCTCTTTTATGCAAGTGGTTGCGTAAAAGAGGCTTTTTTATTTTCATAGCCTCAAGGTGCAACCTAAATGAACTAACCCGAGACACAGGAGGATTAATTTATGAAGGGCTATCAAAAGTACACAAAGCAATTTTTCGCGCCAAGTGGCGTAACAATGGACTGGACAAAAAAGGAATATATCGAGAAGCCACCGATTTGGTGTAGCGTTGACCTTCGTGACGGAAATCAAGCGCTTATTATCCCTATGTCACTTGAGGAAAAGCTTGAGTTTTTCAAGCTTCTTTGCAAGGTTGGCTTTAAGGAAATCGAGGTCGGCTTCCCAGCAGCATCTGAAACTGAATATGAATTTTGTAGAGCTATTATTGAGCAAAACCTCATTCCTGACGATGTTACAATTCAGGTTCTCACACAGTCAAGAGAGCATATCATTGCTAAGACCTTTGAGGCAATCGATGGTGCAAAGCACGCAGTAGTTCATCTTTATAACTCAACATCAGTGGCTCAAAGAGAGCAGGTGTTCAAAAGAGATAAACAGCAGATTATCGACATTGCAACCTTTGGTGCTAAGCTTTGTAAGGAATATAAGAAGAAGGCAAAGGGCAAGATTACCTTTGAATATTCTCCTGAAAGCTTTACAGGAACAGAGCCAGAATATGCAGTCGAAATTTGTAATGAGGTAATTAAGATTTGGGAGCCAACTCCTGATGACAAGGTTATTATCAACCTTCCTGTTACCGTGTCGCATTCAATGCCTCATGTGTATGCAAATCAGGTTGAATATATGCACAAGAATCTTCTTAATAGAGAAAATCTCATCATTTCCCTTCATCCACATAATGACCGTGGATGTGCAATCGCAGATAGCGAAATGGGACTTTTGGCAGGTGGAGATAGAATTGAGGGCACTCTCTTTGGTAACGGAGAGAGAACTGGTAATGTTGATATCGTAACTCTCGCTCTTAATATGTTCTCACAGGGCATCGACCCAGGACTTGATTTTACAAACCTTCCTGAAATTACTAAGGTTTATGAAAAGGTAACAAGAATGCATGTCTATGAAAGACAGCCATATAGTGGACAGCTTGTGTTCGCAGCATTTAGTGGCTCGCATCAGGACGCAATTGCAAAGGGAATGAAGTTCAGAGAGGGCAAGGACATTAAGTGGACAGTTCCTTATCTTCCTATCGACCCAACCGATATCGGCAGAGTTTACGAGGCAGATGTTATTCGTATTAACTCCCAGTCTGGTAAGGGCGGTATAGGCTACATAATGGAAACACAGTTCAAGCTCAATCTTCCACCAAAAATGCGCGAGGCATTCGGATATCATGTTAAGAGCATCTCCGACCACGAGCATAGAGAGCTTCAGCCAATCGAGGTTCACGATATCTTTATGCGTGACTTCGTTAATATCGCATCTCCTGTAAAGGTCGTTTCAGCAGTTTATAGCGACCATATCGATGATACAGAAATCGACGGAGAGGTAACAATCGACCAAAACGGTGTAGTAAGCACCATTAAATCAAGAGGTAATGGACGCCTTGACTGTGTAAGCAATGCTATAAAACAGCTCATCGGCAAAAATTACACTCTTGAAACATATATACAGCACGCAATCGAGGGAACAACAAGCTCGAAGGCAGCATCCTATGTAAGCATAGTATGCGACGGTAAGACCTACTGGGGAACAGGCATCAGCAGTGATATCAGCCGTTCCTCAATCAAAGCCCTTGTAAGCGCTGTAAACCTTATGCTTTCCAAAGGAGACAACAAATGAAATTAACAGGAGCAGAAATCATTATAAAGACCTTGATTGAGCAGGGTGTTACCGATGTGTTCGGTTATCCTGGTGGTCAGGTAATCAATATTTATGATGCTTTGTATAAGGACAAGGACAAAATCAATCACATTCTTACAGCTCATGAGCAGGGCGCAGCACACGCAGCCGACGGTTATTCAAGAGCAACAGGTAAGGTTGGCGTATGTATTGCAACCTCAGGCCCTGGTGCTACTAACCTCGTAACAGGAATTGCAACTGCAATGCTTGACTCAATTCCTCTTGTAGCAATTACGGGAAATGTGCCATGTAGCCTTATCGGTAAGGATAGCTTCCAGGAAATTGATATAACAGGAATTACACTTCCTATAACAAAGCACAACTATTTCGTAAATAAAATAGAGGATTTGGCTGATAGCATAAGAGAGGCGTTCTCAATTGCTAAGTCGGGCAGACCAGGACCTGTGCTTGTCGATGTGCCAAAGGATGTTCAAATGGCGCTCTACGATTATGAGCCACAGCCAATAGCACCAAAAATTCCTCTCCCTCTCGCAACCGCATCTGAGATTGAAAGGGCAGTAGCACTTGTGAACGAGGCAAAGCGCCCATATATTTACATAGGTGGTGGCGCTGCAGGACTTGGAATGGGCAAAGAGATAATGGACTTTGCCGACAAGATTGACGCTTGCATCGGCTGTACCTTTATGGGACTCTCTGCAATTCCAGACGGATGCGATAGATTCCTCGGTATGCAGGGAATGCACGGAAATTACGCTTCATCTATGGCACAAAACGAGGCTGACCTTATTATCGGTATCGGCGTTAGATTTAGCGATAGAGCCACAGGTAATGTTGCAAAATATGCTAAAAAGAGTAAAATCATCCAGCTCGACCCAGACTTTTCTGAGATTAACAAGAATGTAAATGTTGACTGTGGAATCGTTGGCGATGTTGAATATTCCTTCAAGGAAATCGCAAAGGCGTGCGCATCAAAGAAAAACGATGAGTGGACGCAGAGAATAAGCGCTCTTAAGGCTGAAGAGGAAAAATTCGAAAAGGAAATTGCCGATGCATCAAATGCAAGCCTCAGCCCAAGAATGGTATTTGATGTAATCAATGCAAGCAAGCCAAAGGATACAGTTATCGTAACTGATGTAGGTCAGCACCAAATGTGGACTGCACAGTATGTTAAATTTGATAATACAAGACGCTTCGTTTCAAGTGGTGGTCTTGGTACAATGGGCTTTGGTCTTGGTGCTGCAATCGGCGCAAGGGTTGCAACAGGCGACACAACAGTTCTTATCACAGGCGACGGAAGCTTTGGTATGAACCTAAATGAGCTTGCAACAGCAGTATCACACAATATCCCCGTCGTTATAGTTCTTATGAACAATGGCGTTCTCGGTATGGTTCGTCAATGGCAAACTCTTTTCTTCGGTGCAAGATACTCAAATACAGTTCTTACCGATAGAAAGACAGATTTCGTTAAGCTTGCAGAGGCGTTCGGTGCTATCGGCTACCGTGTAAGAACACAGGCAGAGTTCGAGGACGCATTTAAGAAGGCACTTGCAAGTGGTCAGACAGTAGTTATTGATACAATAATTGATAAGGATGAATTCGTTCTTCCTATGCTCCCACCAGGTGGCTCAATTGATGATATCATAACAAAATTGCAGAAATAAGGAGGGCGTATGAAAAGCAACAAATTTGTAATAGCAGTTTATGTTGATAACAAATTCGGTGTTCTTACAAGAGTAACGAGTATGTTTACAAGGCGTGGCTTCAATATTGATGCCCTTACCGTTGGAGAAACGGAGCGCCCAGAGTATTCTCGTATAACCATTTGCCTAAGTGGCGATGGCTACGCAAGAGAACAGCTTATCAATCAGCTTCGTAAGCTACACAATGTAAAAAAGGTAGATGTGCTTCAGGACGACTGTATCAAGCGTGAGCTTATGCTTTTAAAGGTTAAGTACACCACCGAAACAAGGGCAGATATTTTGGCTGCCACAGATGTTTATAGAGCCAAGGTTATTGACTACACAACAGATGAAATGTGTATCGAGGTAACAGGCGACCCAACTAAGATTGACGCGTTTATCAAGATTATGATTCCATTCGGCATTATCGAAATGTGTCGTACAGGAATTGTAGCGCTTGAGCGTGGAAATACAACCCTTTTTGACTAAGGGTAAATCATTAAAAAATAATAAAATGTGAAATACAAAGGAGAAAAACAAAATGTCTAACACAAACGCAAAAATTTACTATCAGCAGGATTGCAATCTTAACAAGCTCAACGGCAAGACCGTTGCTATCATCGGTTATGGCTCACAGGGTCACGCACACGCACTCAACCTCAAGGATTCTGGCGTTGATGTTATCGTAGGTCTTTACAATGGCTCAAAGAGCTGGGCAAAGGCAGAGAAGGCAGGTCTTAAGGTTATGACTGCTGCTGATGCCGCAAAGAATGCTGACCTCATTATGATTCTTATCAACGACGAAAAGCAGGCAAAGCTTTATAAGGAAAGCATCGAGCCAAACCTCACAGAGGGCAAGACTCTTGCATTCGCACACGGCTTTAACATTCACTTCGGTTGCATTAAGCCACCAAAGAATGTAAACGTAATCATGGTTGCTCCTAAGGGACCTGGCCACACAGTTCGTTCAGAGTATCAGGTAGGTAAGGGCGTTCCTTGTCTTATCGCTGTTCATCAGGACGCAACAGGCGATGCACTTGAAATCGGTCTTGCATATGCTCTCGGTATCGGTGGTGCAAGAGCAGGCGTTCTTGAAACAACCTTCCGTACAGAAACTGAAACTGACCTCTTTGGTGAGCAGGCTGTTCTTTGTGGTGGTGTATGCGCACTTATGCAGGCAGGCTTTGAAACTCTCGTTGAGGCTGGCTATGACCCAAGAAATGCTTACTTCGAGTGCATTCACGAGATGAAGCTCATCGTTGACCTCATCTATCAGAGTGGCTTTGAGGGAATGAGATATTCAATTTCTAACACAGCTGAATATGGCGACTATATCACAGGTCCAAAGATTATCACAGAGGACACAAAGAAGGCTATGAAGAAGGTTCTTTCCGATATTCAGGACGGAACATTTGCAAAGGACTTCTTGCTCGATATGTCAGATGCAGGTAGCCAGGTACACTTCAACGCTATGAGAAAGATTGCAGCAGAGCATCCATCAGAGGTTGTAGGTAAGGAAATCAGAGAGCTTTACAGCTGGGCTGATGAGGAAAAATTCATCAACAACTAAGCCGAGGTCTAAAAATGATTAAGGATACAATAGTAGACGGCGCACATAACGCGCCTCATCGCTCACTCTACAAGGCACTTGGCCTTACAAGAGAGGAGCTTGACCGTCCTCTTATCGGTATCGTTAGCTCATATAACGAAATCGTTCCAGGACATATGAACCTCGATAAAATCACACAGGCTGTAAAGCTTGGAGTTGCAATGGCAGGTGGAACACCAATAATGTTCCCTGCTATCGCAGTATGTGATGGTATCGCTATGGGACATGTGGGAATGAAATATTCCCTCGTTACTCGTGACCTTATCGCAGACTCAACTGAGGCTATGGTAATGGCACACGGCTTTGACGGACTCGTTATGATTCCAAACTGCGATAAGAATGTTCCAGGACTTCTTATGGCATCTGCAAGACTTAACATTCCTACCGTTTTTGTAAGTGGTGGACCTATGCTTGCAGGTCGTGTTGACGGTAAAAAGAGAAGTCTTTCTGCTATGTTTGAGGCAGTAGGCTCATATAAGGCAGGAACAATTGACGAGTGCAAGCTCTGTGAATACGAAAACAAGGCTTGTCCAACCTGTGGCTCCTGCTCAGGAATGTATACAGCTAACTCTATGAACTGCTTGACTGAGGTTCTTGGTATGGGACTTCGTGGCAACGGAACAATCCCTGCTGTATATTCATCAAGAATTGAGCTTGCAAAGCACGCAGGAATGCAGGTAATGGAGCTCGTTAGAAAGAACATTCGTCCAAGAGATATAATGACAGCCTCTGCTATCAAGAACGCAATCACAGCTGATATGGCTCTCGGTTGCTCAACAAATAGTATGCTTCATCTACCTGCTATCGCAAACGAGTGTGGAGTAGAGTTCAACCTCGATGATGTAAACACAATAAGCGAGAAGACTCCTAACCTCTGTCACTTAGCTCCTGCTGGTCCTACATATATGGAGGACTTAAATGAGGCAGGTGGAGTATATGCAGTTCTTAAGGAGCTTGAAAAGCTTGATTTGATTGACACATCTGTTATGACCTGCACAGGTAAGACCTTGAAGGAAAATATTGCCGATGCTGTAAATCTTGATAGTAGCGTTATCAGAACAGTAGATAATCCTTATAGCAAGACAGGTGGTATCGCTGTGCTTAAGGGTAACCTCGCACCAGACGGTTGCGTTGTTAAGAGAAGCGCAGTAGCTCCTGAAATGCTCGTTCACGAGGGACCTGCAAAGGTTTACGAGAGCGAGGAGGAGGCAATCAGTGCAATTTACGCAGGCAAGATTGTCAAGGGCGATGTTGTCGTTATTCGTTACGAGGGACCAAGTGGTGGCCCTGGTATGAGAGAAATGCTCTCCCCAACCTCTGCAATTGCAGGTATGGGACTTGATAAGGATGTCGCACTTATAACTGACGGACGCTTCTCAGGTGCAACTCGTGGCGCGTCAATCGGACACGTGTCTCCTGAGGCAGTAAGTGGCGGTACAATCGCTTATGTAAAGGACGGAGATATAATCTCAATCAATATTCCAGAATATAAAATTGAGCTTAAGGTTTCCGATGAGGAGCTCGCAAAGCGTAAGGCGGAAATGCCAATCAAGCGCAAGGAAAATATCACAGGATATTTGAAGAGATATGCTTCAATGGTATCAAGCGCCGACAAGGGAGCTATTATCAATCGATAATAACGGCGAACTTCGTTGTTGCTCCTCGTAGCCGACCTCGACTATAAGAACCTGACATTCTATTTTTACAAATAGCACGCTACGCGTGTTGCAAAAATCAAGCAGAATTTTTGCAAGTCAGAACCTTGTTACTTGTTACACATCGTAATAAGCAATATAGCCATCGTCCGTCTACTGTGGTGCGCCTAGAATTTCTTGTTCTAATCGATTGATGTATATATAAGTTTTGATGGTGCGCCTTGTCTAACTTTGCCTAAAAGCTTTTAGTTAAAAATAGTTCAATTCCACATTCCGAATTCATAATTCCTAATTCACAAAATCCCACCACCTCGTGTGGTGGGCATACCAAAGCGCATTATGAAGATAGTGCGTCTTGGTATGAACTAACAAACGAAAGGAAGAAATAATTATGCCAATGACAATGACACAAAAAATCCTTGCTTCACACGCAGGACTTGACAAGGTGGAGGCAGGACAGCTTATTTTGGTAAGCCTTGATAGAGTTTTGGGAAATGACATTACCTCTCCTGTTGCAATCAAGGAATTTAACAAAATCGGCACAAAGGATGTTTATGATAAGGAAAAGGTAACAATGGTTATGGACCATTTTGCCCCAAATAAGGATATAAAGGCAGCAGTTCAGTGTAAAATGTGCCGTGACTTCTGCGAGGAAAAGAATGTAACTCACTTCTACGATGTTGGAAGAATGGGAATTGAGCACGCGCTTCTTCCTGAAAAGGGACTCGTGGTGTCTGGAGATGTTGTTATCGGTGCAGACTCACATACCTGTACATATGGTGCGCTTGGCGCATTCTCAACAGGCGTTGGCTCAACAGATATGGCTTGTGGAATGGCAACAGGCAAGGCTTGGTTCAAGGTTCCATCAGCTATTAAATTCGTTCTTAAGGGAAAGCTTAACAAGTATGTTTCTGGTAAGGATGTAATTCTTCACATTATCGGAATGATAGGCGTTGATGGCGCACTTTATAAATCAATGGAATTTGTAGGAGAGGGCGTTTCCTCACTTACAATCTATGACCGTCTTACAATTTGTAATATGGCAATTGAGGCAGGCGCAAAGAATGGTATATTTGAGGTTGATGAGCAAACAATTGCTTATATCAAGGAAAGAAGCGATAGAGAAATCGTTTCCTTTAAGGCAGATGAGGACGCAGAGTATGATGAGGTTTATGAAATCGACCTTTCTAAAATCAAGTCAACCGTTGCATTTCCACACTTGCCAGAGAACACCAAGACCTTTGACGAAATCGGCGATATAAAAATCGACCAGGTAGTTATCGGCTCTTGCACAAACGGTCAGTATAAGGACATCGAAGAGGCAGCAATGATTCTTAAGGGCAAAAGGGTTGCCAAGAATGTTCGTGCAATTATTATTCCTGCAACACAGGACATTTACCTCAAAGCAGTTGAAAACGGACTTGTTAAAATCTTTATCGAGGCAGGCTGTGTAGTATCAACCCCAACCTGTGGACCTTGCCTTGGTGGCTATATGGGAATTCTTGCAGCAGGCGAAAGAGCAGTTGCAACAACCAACCGTAACTTTGTAGGCCGTATGGGCGATGTTACAAGTGAGGTTTACCTCGCATCTCCTGCTGTTGCCGCAGCGAGCGCAATCGCAGGAAAGATAGCAGATCCAAGCAAAATGTAAGGGGGAGACGACAATGAAATTTACAGGAAAAGTAATCAAATATGGTGACAATGTTGACACCGATGTTATAATCCCTGCAAGATACCTCAACACAAGCGACCATAAGGAGCTTGCATCACACTGTATGGAGGATCTTGATAAGGACTTCACAAAAAGAGTAGAGATAGGCGACATTATGGTAGCAGGCGACAACTTCGGCTGTGGCTCGTCAAGAGAGCACGCTCCTATCGCAATTAAGGCAAGTGGAATTTCTCTTGTTATTGCAAACACCTTTGCAAGAATTTTCTACCGTAACTCAATCAATATCGGTCTTGCTATTCTTGAATGTCCTGAGGCAGTTGCTAATATAAGCGATGGCGACAAGGTAGAGGCAGACCTCGATAATGGTGTTATTTATAACCTTACAACAGGTAAGAGCTTCAAAACTCAACCATTCCCAGAATTCATTCAAAAAATTATTACAAACGGTGGACTTATTGAGTCAATTCGCCGTGGAGATGTAAAATAAGAGGCAAATTATGAACTTGAATATAGCTTTGTTAAAGGGCGACGGAATCGGCCCTGAAATCGTTGACAGTGCAGTAAGAGTGCTTGAAAAAATCGGCGAAAAGCACGGTCATACATTTAACTTTACTCCATATGACATAGGTGGCTGTGCAATTGATAAGCACGGAATTCCACTCCCAGAGGAAACCGTTGCAGGATGCCTCGCATCTGATAGCGTCCTTCTCGGTGCAGTTGGTGGACCAAAATGGGACACTCTCCCAGGCAATATGCGTCCTGAAAAGGCACTTCTTGGAATTCGCTCAGCTATGAATTTGTTTACAAATCTTCGTCCAGCTAAGCTTTATAGTGCGCTTAAGGGCGAGTGCCCACTCCGTGAGGATATCGTTGCAAACGGATTTGATATTATGATAGTTCGTGAGCTTACAGGTGGTATCTACTTCGGCGAAAGAGGAATGAGAGAGGGCAAGTATGGCGAGGAGGCTTACGATACAGAAAGCTACTCCCGTATGGAAATTGAAAGAATTGCAAGAGTAGCCTTTGAGAGCGCAAGAAAGAGAAGAGGTAAGCTTATCAGCATTGATAAGGCAAATGTTCTCGAAACCTCTCGTCTTTGGAGAAAGATTGTTCACGAAATCGCAAACGACTATCCAGATGTTGAATGCACTGATATGCTCGTTGACAACGCAGCTATGCAGCTCGTTCGTAATCCTGCACAGTTCGATGTTATCGTAACCTCGAATATGTTTGGCGACATTCTCTCTGATGAGGCTTCACAAATCACAGGCTCAATAGGAATGCTCCCATCTGCATCTCTTAACGAAACAACAAGAGGACTTTATGAGCCTATTCATGGCTCTGCCCCTGACATTGCAGGTCAAAACAAGGCAAATCCTATTGCTACAATCCTTTCTGGCGCTATGATGCTCCTTTATTCATTTGGTCTTTCTAAGGAAAGCGATGATATTGTAAGAGCAGTTGATGAGGTGCTTGAGGCAGGCTATCGTACAGCAGACCTTGCACACGGTGGCGAGTTCCTTGGCACAAAGGAAATTACAGATAAAATTATAGAGCGTATTTAATATGTCAAAAATTAAGAATTTACACCTTCGTCTTTGTATGTCAAGCGTATTTTGCAGAGTTCTTGATAAGCCACTTTTCAAAAATCTCGCTCAATACTGTGACGCACAAAGAGAGGACGAGAAAATAAGAGCGTATGCTTCATTTGTGTCCGAAATTTACGAAAACGGTGGCTCTCTTACAGACCTTGTATGCCGACTCGTATTCGAGGATGAGAATGTTTACATTAAATCCCGTGCACACGGAAGACAAATAAACGCTCAAATCAAGGAAGCTACAACTAACGAATTAAAGGTTTTTGAGGAGCTTTCAGCCCTTACACCTGCCGACTTTGCATCTGATATGGGAGTTGACTATGTGTCCCCATTTACCTCAAGGAAGGTAGACCTTGTAAGACAATATGAAAAGAGAATAAAGGGAATAGGCAAGTACGGATACGGAATTTTCTCCTCATACGGAATGTTCCGACTCTCTGACGATAATGAAATTGAGCCTATTGTCAGTGCTGATAAAACCACAATTGAAAAATTCGTTGGCTATGAAAACGAAAGAAATAGCGTTATCGAAAATACAAGAGCCTTTATTGCAGGTCGCCCAAGCGCTAACACACTCCTTTGTGGAGATGCTGGCACAGGTAAATCCTCAACCGTTAAGGCTGTTGCAAATATGTTCTTTGACGAGGGAATCCGTCTTATTGAGATAAGAAAGGACCAGCTTCACTATCTCCCATATGTTATGGGCAAGGTTAGCGAAAATCCTCTCAAATTTATAATCTTTATAGATGACCTTTCGTTTAACAAAAACGATGATAATTTCAGCATGCTTAAGGCAGCCCTCGAGGGAAGCGCAAGTGCAAAGGCGCCTAACGCAGTAATCTATGCAACCTCAAATCGTAGACACATCATCAAGGAAACCTTTGGTGACCGTGTAGGAGATGATGTCCATAGAAACGACACCTTGCAGGAAAATCTTTCCTTGTCGGAGCGCTTTGGACTTGTTGTATACTACTCAAAGCCAGACAAAAGGCTTTACCTTGACATCGTGCACGAGCTTGCTAACCGTAACGGTATTGAAATTGACAAAAACGAGCTTGATGTTAAGGCAGAGGCATTCGCACTTCGTAGAGGAAATCGTAGTGCAAGATGCGCAGAGCAGTTTATTGATAGCTTAATGTGAAAGGAAAACAAAAATGTTGACACTTGATAATGTTTATCGCGCAAGTAATGTGCTTAAAAGCGTAGTGCGTAAAACAGATATAATCTATGCTCCAAAGCTTAGAGTGGGCACAGAGCTTTACCTCAAAACAGAGAACCTTCAAATCACAGGCTCATTTAAGGTAAGAGGCTCTTACTATAAGATGTCCCGTCTTAGCAAGGAGGAAAGAGAAAGAGGAGTTATCGCTTGCTCTGCGGGAAATCACGCACAGGGTGTTGCTCTTTCTGCTCAAAAGAATGGAATTAAGGCAGTAATTTGTCTGCCTGACGGTGCGCCTATTTCTAAAATTGAGGCAACCAAAAGCTATGGCGCAGAGGTTTGTCTTGTAGAGGGCGTATATGATGATGCATACAAAAAGGCTCTCTCACTTCGTGATGAAAAGGGCTATACCTTTATTCATCCATTCGATGATGAGGATGTAATCGCAGGACAGGGAACAATCGCGCTCGAAATTGCAGATCAGCTCCCAGACCTCGATGCTGTTATCGTGCCTATCGGTGGTGGCGGACTTATCTCTGGTATCGCCTACACAATGAAGGCAATAAATCCAAATGTTAAGGTTTATGGTGTTCAGGCAGCTGGTGCGCCATCAATGCTTAAATCCGTTCAAAATAATAAAATCGAGGAGCTTGATAGCGTTTCTACAATCGCTGATGGTATCGCGGTTAAAAAGCCAGGTAGCCTCACATACGATATTTGCTCAAAGTATGTCGATGAAATCGTTACAGTAAGTGATGATGAAATCTCCGCAGCAATCCTTGCCTTGATGGAACAGCATAAGCTCGTTACCGAGGGCGCTGGAGCAGTTGCAGTTGCAGCAGCTATGTTTGGCAAGCTTGACCTTGAGGGCAAAAAGACCGTATGCCTTTTGTCAGGAGGTAACATAGATGTTACAATCCTTTCAAGAGTTATTAAGCGTGGACTTTTGATGTCAGGACGCACCTGTCAGCTTATGATTGAGCTTGTTGACAAGCCAGGTCAGCTTAAAAATGTATCAAGAATTATCGCAGACCTCGGTGGAAATGTAATCTCTGTTCATCACGAGAGAGCAAACGAGGGCTCTAATGTAAACGGATGCTATTTGCGTATCGTTCTTGAAACAAGAAATTATGAGCATATTGCTGAAATCGAGCAGGCGCTTCGCGACTTCGGCTTTAAGCTTCTTTAAGGAGAATTAAAATGAATAAGATTTCTACAAATAAAGCCCCATCTGCTATCGGACCTTACTCACAGGCAGTAGTACATGCAGGGCTCGTATACACATCGGGACAAATTGCAATCAATCCCGAAACAGGCAATGTTGAGGCAAAGGATATTGTTGGACAAACCGAGCAGGTAATGAAGAACCTCGGTGCAGTTCTTGAGGCATCAGGCTCATCCTTTGACAAGGCAATTAAGACAACCTGCTTCCTCGCTGAAATCGCAGACTTTGGCGCATTCAACGAGGTTTATGGCAGATACTTCTCCTCAAAGCCAGCACGCTCCTGCGTTGCTGTAAAGGATCTCCCAAAGGGCGTTCTTGTTGAGGTTGAGGTAATCGCAATCGTAGACTAATAGCTAACGGATATGCGCTCGCATATCCGTTTGGCAGTTTTAAAGCTTATATAAATATATAAAAAATTCTTAAAAAGCACTTGACAACACATTAAAACAGTAGTATAATTTAGTGTGTTAAAGTGATAAAGTGATAAAGCGAGGACGAAATGAAAAAATTACACACCAAAGAGGTAGATACACTATTTGAGGCAATTCTTTCGCTCGAAAGCGTAGAGGAGTGCTATAGCTTTTTCGAGGATGTATGCACAATTCGTGAAATTCTTGATATAGCGCAAAGACTCAAGGCTGCAAAGATGCTCAAGGATGGCGAAAACTATGCCGTAATTAGTCGTGAAACAGGAATGAGCACAGCGACAATCAGCCGTGTAAGCAAATGCCTTGAATACGGAGACGGTGGATACGAGCTCGCGCTTGAACGCCTTGCAAGGAAGGAAAATAAATAATGAATAAAGAGCTTTTTAAGAACGAGGAGAAGGCGATATTTACGCTTCGCGCCCTCTATAAGCAATATGGATATTTGCCATTTAAGATGAGCAAATTTGAGGAATATGACCTTTATGTTCAAAACAAGGACTTCCTTGTAAGCGACAGAGTCATTACCTTTAATGATACAAACGGAAAGCTTTTGGCGCTAAAGCCCGATGTAACGCTTTCTATAATCAAAAATACAGCCTTTGAGAGTGGCTGTAAGCAAAAGGTTTATTATAACGAGAATGTATATCGTGTATCTCCATCAACACATCAGTTTAAGGAGATTATGCAGACAGGCCTTGAATGTATAGGCGACATCGACCTATACGACATTTTCGAGGTTGTTTATCTTGGCGCAAAGAGCCTTGCGTGCGTTTCCGAGGATTTTTCTCTTGATGTTTCCGATATGGCAATCCTCTCGGCAATCCTTGATGGCGTAAGCGATGATGAAATGTTCAAAAAGGAGATAACAAGGCTTATTTCCGAGAAGAACAGACACGAGGCAATTGCACTTTGCAAAAAATATGCTCTTGATGATGAAAGCATAGATGCGCTTGTTAGCCTTACAGGTATGTATGGCGAAATGTCACGCGTGCTTGAAATGCTTTCTCCTATCTGTAAGGGCGAAAAGGCTCAAGTAGCATATGAAAGACTCAAAGCACTTTGCACACTTCTTTTGAGTACCGAATATGCATCAAAAATCAAGCTTGATTTCTCCTTAGTAAACGATATGAACTACTATAACGGAATCGTATTTAAGGGCTTCCTTAATGGTATCCCTGAGGGTGTGCTTTCTGGTGGAGAATACGGAACTCTTATGCAAAAAATGGGCAGAAGAGGTGACGCAATCGGCTTTGCACTTTATCTTGATACTCTTGAAGCGCTTGATAAGAGCACAAGAGATTTTGATGTTGACACACTTCTTATCTATGATGATAAGACTAATGCATCACGCATAATTGAAGCAAAAAATAATCTTATAGCACAGGGCAAGAGCGTGAGCGCTCAAAGGGCAATCCCACAAAAGCTTCGCTATAAGGAAGCAATAGATTTGAGGGGGGGCAGATAAATGATAAATGTAGCTCTTCCAAAGGGACGACTCGGTGAAAAGGTTTATGCAATGTTTGAAAATGCAGGCTACGAGTGCCCATCAATTAAAGAAAACAATAGAAAGCTCATCTTCGAAAACGAGGAAAAGGGCATTAGATACTTCTGGGTAAAGCCATCAGATGTATCAATATATGTAGAAAGAGGCGCTGCCGACATAGGCGTTGCAGGCAAGGACATTCTTCTTGAATACTCTCCCGATGTCTATGAGCTTCTTGACCTTAATATGGGCAAGTGCAGAATGGCAGTTGCGGGAAAAAAGGACTTCTACGATGATAACCAAAAAACCTTAAAGGTTGCAACAAAGTTTGTCAATATCGCAAGAGAATATTACGCCTCGAAGTGCCGTGATATCGACATAATTAAGCTTAATGGCTCAATTGAGCTTGCGCCAATTCTCGGTCTTTCCGATGTTATTGTTGATATTGTTGAAACAGGAACAACCTTAAAGGAAAATGACCTCGATGTCGTTGAAACAATTGTGCCTATCAGCGCACGTCTTATCGCAAATAAGGCAAGCTTCAAGTTCAAGACTGAGGAAATTGAAAAAATAGTCGATGGTATGAGGACACAGGTAAAAACCGATGATTAAGATTTATAAATATGGCGAGGTTTCGAACGAGGAAATATTCGCCCGTGAAAATATCGCCTCAAATGTAGAGGGAATCGTTTCCGAGATTATCGCAAATGTAGTAAAAAATGGCGACAAGGCTCTTTTTGAATATTGCGAGAAATTCGACAAGGCAACGCTTGACTCCCTTGAGGTAAGCGAAAAGGAAATCGACGAGGCTTTTGCGAGCGTTGATTCTGAATTTGTCGAGATTATAAAGGAAGCAGCCGAGAATATTCGCGCATTCCACAAAAAGCAGGCAAAGACAGGCTTTGAGCTTCGTGAGAAGGACGGAGTAGTTACAGGACAAAAGATTATGCCAATTGAAAAGGTTGGTCTTTATGTTCCAGGTGGCACGGCTGCATATCCATCTACTGTTTTGATGGACTCAATTCCTGCAAAAATCGCAGGCTGTAGCGAAATTGTTATGGTAACTCCACCATCAAAGGACGGAAAGGTAAATCCCGTAATTTTGGCTGCTGCTAAAATCGCAGGCGTTGATAGAATATTCAAAATCGGTGGCGCACAGGCAGTTGCAGCTCTCGCATACGGTACTGAAAGTGTGCCAAAGGTTGACAAAATCGTAGGCCCTGGTAACGCATTTGTTGCCGAGGCGAAAAAGCAGGTTTTTGGCAAGGTATCTATTGATATGATTGCAGGACCAAGTGAGATTCTTGTTGTGGCAGACAGCACCTGTAATCCAAAATTCGTTGCAGCCGATTTGCTCTCACAGGCAGAGCACGATAAGATGGCAAGCGCAGTTTTGGTAACCGATAGCTACGAGCTTGCTAAGAAGGTAAGCGATGAGCTTGAAAGACAAATCCCACTTCTTCCAAGAGCAGAAATTGCAAGATGCTCGATTGATAATAACGGAAAAATAATCGTGGCAGAGAATAATTTGCTCCTCGCTATTGATATTGCAAATGAGATAGCACCAGAGCATCTTGAGCTTTGCGTGGACGAGCCATTTGAGTATCTTGATAAAATCAAGCATGCAGGCTCAATCTTTATGGGCAAGAGCTGTCCAGAGGCGCTCGGCGACTACTTTGCAGGTCCAAATCATACACTTCCAACAAGTGGTACTGCAAGATTTTCAAGCGCGCTCAGTGTTGACGATTTTGTTAAAAAATCTCAATATATCTATTATACAAGAGAAGCACTCTCCAAGGTGGCAGATAAGGTAGCCTACTTTGCTAAAAAGGAAGGCCTTGATGCACACGCAAGAAGTGCAACAATTCGTTTTGAGGAATAAAAATGAGTAGATTTTTCAGCAGTAAATATTCATCTCTTGAGGCTTACACACCAGGTGAACAGCCAAAGGATATGAAATACATAAAGCTAAATACAAACGAATCTCCATTCCCACCATCAAAAAAGGTTCTTGATGCAGTGGCAGAGCAGGCGTCACTCCTTCAGCTTTATAGCGATCCAGAGTGCACACCACTCGTTGCTAAGTGTGCAGAGCTTTATGGTGTGAAGAAAACACAGGTCCTTATGACCAATGGCTCGGACGAAATACTCAATTTTGCGTTTATGGCATTCTGTGATAGCCAAAATCCAATCGTATTTCCCGATATAACCTATGGCTTTTATCCTGTTTTTGCAGAGCTTAATGGCATTCCGTATGAGCAAATCCCACTAAATGATGACTTCACAATAAATGTGCAGGATTATGTGGGCATTAACAAGAATATTGTTATCGCAAATCCAAATGCTCCAACAGGAATTGCACTTTCTCTTGACGAAATTGAGAGAATTGTAAGCTCAAATCCTAATAATGTAGTGATAATTGATGAGGCGTATGTTGATTTTGGCGCACAAAGCGCCGTATGCCTTGTTGATAAATACGATAATCTTATAGTAACTCAAACATTTTCGAAGTCCCGTTCACTTGCTGGTGCAAGACTCGGCTTTGGTATAGCAAGCGAGGCGCTTATTTGCGATATGAATACAATTAAGTATTCAACAAATCCCTATAATGTCAACAGAATGACAATGATGGCAGGCTATGGTGCACTTTGCGACAACGATTACTATATGAATAATTGTAAAACAATCGCACAAAATCGCTCTTATACTGAAGGAGCGCTTATCGACCTTGGCTTTGAGGTGCTTCCATCAAGGGCAAACTTTGTCTTTGCTAAAAGCTCACTCATTTCAGGCGAGGAGCTTTATCGCAAGCTAAAATCGAGAGGAATCCTTGTTCGCCACTTTACAAAGGAAAGAATTAAGGATTACAACCGTATCACAATAGGCACAATAGAGCAAATGAAGGCGCTTGTTAGTGCAACAGAAGAAATTTTAAAGGAGCTTAAAAAATGAGAGTATCCGAGATAGTAAGAAAAACAGGCGAAACTGATATCGCCCTTAAAATAAATCTTGACGGAAGAGGAGCGTCCAATATTGACACAGGCTGTGGCTTTCTTGACCATATGCTTACACTCTTTGCAAAGCACGCGCGCTATGACCTTGAGGTTAAGTGTGTAGGCGACATAGATGTTGATTACCACCACACCGTCGAGGATGTCGCTATTTGTCTTGGAAAGGCAATCTATGAGGCGCTCGGCGATAAAAAGGGGATTTGTCGCTATGGCTATATGATTTTGCCAATGGACGAAACACTCGTTATGTGCGCACTCGATATCTCAGGCAGAGATTATGTTGGCTACGCTCTTGACATTCCTGCATACAGAGTAGGCGATTTTGATACAGAGCTTGCCGAGGAATTTTATAGAGCCTTCGCTCGCGAGGCGAAAATCACACTTCATGTAAGAAAAATCACAGGAAGTAACTCTCATCACATAATCGAGGGCTCATTTAAGGCATTTGCAAGAGCGCTTGCAAAGGCTACAGCAATTGACGAAAAATACGCAAACGAAATCCCTTCAACCAAAGGAGTGCTATAATAAATGATAGCCGTAATAGATTACGGTGTCGGTAACCTCTTTTCGCTCACATCATCGCTTAAAATGATAGGCGCTAAGAGCATAGTTACCTCAGACCCTAATGAAATTAAAAAAGCAGACAAGATTATTTTGCCAGGCGTTGGCGCGTTTGGCGATGCAATAAAGAAGCTTCGTGACCTTTCTCTTGATAAGGTTATCATAGAGGAGGCTAAAAACGGAAAGCCGATTATGGGAATTTGTCTCGGTATGCAGCTTTTGTTTGAAAAAAGCTACGAATATGGAGAGCACAATGGACTCGGTCTTTTAAAGGGAAGCGTTGTGCCAATGCAGGGCGTTATCCCAAGCGAGCTTAAAATCCCACATATCGGTTGGAATTCCTTGAATATTAAAAAGGAGCATCCTATTTTCAAGTACATAAAGGAAAACGATTATGTTTATTTCGTTCATTCCTATTTTGCAACAAATTGTGAGGACAGTCTTCTTTCTACAACCGAATACGGAGCGACTCTTACAGCCTCGGTTGCACTTGATAATGTAACAGGCTGTCAGTTCCATCCTGAAAAGAGTGGAGATATAGGACTTTCAATTCTTCGTGCATTTGATGAGTGGGAGGTGGCAAGATGAACATTTTTCCTGCAATAGACCTCTATGCAAAAAAGGCAGTTCGACTCTTTAAGGGCGACTATAATGAGATGACCGTATATAGCGAAAATCCTATCGAAATCGCACGTGATTTTGAGGCAAAGGGGGCGCGCTTTATACATATGGTTGACCTTGAGGGCGCAAAGGACGGTACAACTCCAAACCTTGAAATTGTTGCACAGGTTGCCAGCCAAACAGGGCTTTTTGTTGAAATCGGTGGAGGAATTCGTTCACTTGAAACTCTTGAAAAATACTTTGAGTGTGGCGTTGACCGTGCAATTCTCGGCACATCTGCTGTAAATGATGAGGAATTCCTTGTCAAGGCTGTTGAAAAATATGGCGATAAAATTGCAGTTGGCGCTGATGTCAAGGACGGCTATATCGCAATCAAGGGCTGGCTTGAAAAATCGAGTCTCACTCTTTCCGAATTCTTTGAGAAAATGCAAAAAATCGGAGTTAAAACGATAATTTGCACCGACATTTCAAAGGACGGAGCTATGCGTGGCACTAACCTCGAAATGTATCGAGAGCTCTCGCAAAAATATTCTCTTGACATAGTTGCGTCAGGGGGAGTGTCTACAATTAATGATGTTATTGAGCTTCGCAAGATGAACCTTTACGGAGCAATTATAGGAAAAGCCTATTACACAGGCGCAATAGATTTGAAGGAAGCAATCGAGGTGGCAAAATGATTACAAAAAGAATTATTCCGTGCCTCGATGTAAAGGACGGACGCGTTGTTAAGGGCGTTAACTTTTTGGGACTTGCCGATGTGTCCTCTCCTGTAAAGCTTGCTAAATTCTATTCCGAATGTGGCGCTGATGAGCTTGTGTTTTACGATATCACAGCAAGTGCAGAGGGACGCGCCCTCTTTACCGATATTTTGACAGAGGTTGCCAGCACAATATTTATTCCTCTTACCGTAGGTGGTGGTATAAATACAGTTGAGGACTTTGATAGAGTCCTTAAATGTGGCGCTGATAAGGTAAGCGTAAACTCTGGCGCAATCAAAAATCCGTCACTCATTTCGCAGGCTGCTCAAAAATACGGAAACCAATGCGTTGTTATCTCTGCCGACATAAAAAGAGTTGATGGAGAATTCAAGGTTTTCGCAAAGGGCGGACGCGAAAATACAGGAATGGAAGCAATCTCGTGGATTAAAAAATGCGTTGCAAATGGCGCAGGCGAGGTTGTTGTTAACTCAATCGACACCGACGGAGTTAAGCGTGGCTTTGACATTGAAATGCTAAAGGCAGTAAGAGAGGCAGTAAATGTTCCTGTCATCGCCTCTGGAGGCGCTGGCTGTATCGATGATTTCACAAAATTGTTCAAGGAAATTCCAGATATGGACGCAGGACTTGCCGCATCAATCTTCCACTTTGGCGAGGTTCAAATCTCTGACCTCAAAAAAGAGCTTGCAAAAAATGGTATAACAGTGAGGTTATAATATGATTAACATAGAAGAACTTAAATTTGACGAAAAGGGACTTATCCCTGCTGTCGTTGTGGATAGCATCACAAAAGAGGTGCTTACCGTAGCATATATGAATAAGGAAAGCCTTAAAATCTCAATGGAAAAGGGGCTTACCTGCTTTTATAGTCGCTCAAGGAAAGAGCTTTGGCTTAAGGGCGAAACAAGTGGCAACTATCAGCACATAGTTTCAATAACTGCTGATTGCGATAGCGACGCACTTGTTGTAGTTGTTGAAAAGGACGGTCCTGCCTGCCACACGGGCACAAATACATGCTTTACAAAGCCAGTATATCAAAGCCCAGAGCTTCACGAGTTTACCTTGCAGGGACTCTACGACCTTCTTGTAGGTAGAAAAACCGAGCGCCCAGAGGGCTCATATACAACATACCTCTTCGATAAGGGAATTGATAAAATTCTTAAAAAGGTCGGCGAGGAATGTACTGAGGTTATCATCGCAGGAAAGGCAAACGATAAGGCGGAAACAATCTATGAGATTGCTGACCTTGCATACCATGTAATGGTGCTTATGGTTGAAATGGGCATTAGCGTTGAGGACATTCATCGTGAGCTTGCATCAAGACATATAATAGACCACAAGGTTAAGCAGGAAAAGATGACAAAATGAAGCTATCGACATATCATTTACACACAACCTTCTGCGACGGTAAAAATACTGCCGAGGAAATGGTGCTCGAGGCGATAAGGCTCGGCTGTCCTGAAATCGGATTTAGTGGGCACTCTCATTTGCCATTTAACCCCAGCTGGACAATGAAAAAAGAGGATGTTCCTGTATATGTAGAAACAATCAAGGCGCTTCGTGAGAAGTATAAGGACAAGATAAAAATCTACATAGGCATAGAGCAGGATTATTTTTCCGAAGCTCCTGACTGGGGGCCCGATTACATTATCGGCGCAGTTCATTGTATCTATAAGGACGGAGAATATTTTGATGTCGATGCAAGCGCAGAGGTAATGAAGGAAAATGTGGACAAGCACTATGGTGGAGATGTATACGCATATTGCGAGGACTATTTTGCCCTTATGGCAGACCTCTATAACAAAACAAAATGCGACATTATCGCTCACTTTGACCTCGTTACGAAGTTCAATGAGAAAATGCCGATGATAGACACAAGCCACCCAAGATATGTAAAGGCGTCAAACGACGCACTCGATGCACTCCTCAAAACACCTGCTATTTTTGAAATGAATACAGGTGCAATTACAAGGGGATATCGCACAACACCATATCCAAGTGAGGAGCTTACTGCCAAAATCGCAAAAAGTGGTAAAAAATTCGTTATAAACAGCGACACACATAGCACCTCAACCCTTGGCACTCATCTTGATGAACTATCTCGCATCTTTGATAAGCTTGGCTATAAATACATAACTCGCTTAGAGGAAATTCTTTAAAATAAAAAACGCACTCGATGAGTGCGTTTTTTACTTTGTGCAAACCGAAAGTTTACAAAATGTAAGCTTTTATTGCTTGCAAAACTGAAAATTGTGTGCTAAACTATAATCAGAAAGGACAAAGGAGGTACTTTTATGAGAAAAATACTAACATTATTAACGGTGATTGCTTTGTGTATTTCGCTTTTTGCCTGCGCTCCGGGGCACGGTGATTATGATGCATCGGAGGGGCCAAGCTCATCGCAAAATACAATTGTCAACAATCCGCTTAACAGGAAAATAATTTATACCGTTTACCTCGATCTTGAGGCAAAGGACGTTTCCTCGCTTAAAAATGACATAAACGAAAAAAGTGATGCTTTAGGCGGTTATATTGAGAACAGTAATGAAGAATATAGCGACGGAGACTGCAGCTACGTTAGAATAACTTACAGAGTGCCCACCGAAAAGCTTGATGAGTTTGTTAATGCAATAGAGGGATACGGAAAGCTTATAGATAAAAGTGTGAGCACAACCGATATAACGACGGCTTATGTTGATGCGGTAGCTGAGAAAACCGCCTTGGAGCAAAGAAAGACGTTGCTTTCGGAAATGCTCAACAGCTCAACGATTTCGGCATCCGACAGAATGAACGTGATAAACGAAATATCAAAGGTTGATGCGGAGATTCAGTCAATTGAGCTTCTTATTAAAAATTATGACAGTGATGTGAATTATTCAACTATAATAGTAACGATAGAAGAGAGCGTTAGCTTTATGGACGTTTTTCCTGTGCTCGCCGTATTTATGCTGACTCCCGCCATAACGCTCGCTATAGTTTTTGGAAGCATTGGAATTGCTAAAAAGCGCAGAAATCGCGCAAAATAAACTTGAACGATAAAAACGCACTCGTTGAGTGCGTTTTTTTGTTTAGTATTCAAGTGGCATTCCGTACTCGCGCTCGTAAATTTCCTTCCAAGCCTCGAAGTTGCGTTGCGCCAAATAATCCATATTTTCCTTGCTTGAAAGCTCTGCCTTTGGATAAATAGGCTCGCCTATATGGATTGTGTATTCCTGAACATAAAATCCGTCAGGGAGGAAGTTCTCGCCTACATCAAAGTCCTTAATCTCGCGTCTTAAATCCTCGCCCAAAATGTCCGAGTCCTTCATTGTAATGAAGCAGGGGAGAACAGGAACATTATTCTTAACAGCAAATTTATAAGCACCAACCTTAAGAGGTCTTGGCTTACGATAGTTCCACCACATAGCCTGCTCAGGATAGAACAAAACGAAATTGCCCTTCTGCAAAAGCGTATTTGTCGCCTCTGTAAACTTCGCCATAGTCTTTATGTTAGACGAAAGGGGAAGAGTGTAGAAATGGCGCATAAGCTCTCCAAAGAAACCGGGGAACGAGGTATAATTTCCTTCCCTTATAACACGGTAGAACTTTCTCTTAGGCCACTGCTTTGATGCGTGAAATGCCTCTTGTATTGCAAAGCTATCAAAGGCGTTAAAGTGGTTGCAGGTAACAATTGCTCCTGTGTTGAGAGAAGAGAAGCTTTCAACGCCCTTGATATCCTTGATTATCATAATTTTCTTGTCAAGAATGGTCTTCAAGAAGACCTTAGCCTTCTTGTGTGCGATTGCAGTCTTTATCTTCGCGCCAAGACTACGCCTTAGATAATCAATCTCGTCAGGCATAATCGTTCTTGATGGTGGGTCGTCCTCAACATCCTCGTCAAAGCGGCCTTCCTTTTCGTATTTTGCTATTTTTTCGAGAAGAGCAACTCTGTATGGGGAGCGCTTTTTCTCGTTAAGCATCTTTTGATAGTTGTCATCACGGTCAATCTCGTCCTGTGCCATTTGAGCAAGATTTTCAGCAGAGCGTGCATCGTTTTCTCTTTGCTCATCGGTATAGGAATCAAGCTCGCCCTTTATAAGCGAGTGGACGGATGTCTTTGAAGCATAGCTCCAGAAAATATCAGCACCTCTGCAGGTGTGATAATGCCAAGGCTTGTTAACCATAATGTAGTGGAGAATATATGCGTCCTTGTAGTCGTAGCTATATTCAAGACCGTCGGTCAACTCTGTATTCCATTTTTGGTCGAGCCAAAATACATGGTCCTTGCAGATAAGGTTAAGGTAGTCCTCGTCCTGTGTTACAACAAAGTTGTACTCGCCAAGATGATAGAGGAAGCTCTTCAAAACCTGCTTTTCTCTGAATTGAACGCAGTTAATGAGCATAAGACCTGCGTTGAAGAAATTATTTCTTGAAACGCCAACAACCTCCTCGCAGTATGTTCCATAAACATTAACCTGCACCATCGCCTGCTCGTGACAAGCGCCAAGGTAGGAGTCGCCAATTTCAGTATTGTAAAGCTCGCTTATGTCGCCCAAGACAATAGTGTCGCTATCAATGTAGATAGCCTTGTCATAGTCGAACATTTCCGAAATGAAGAATCTGTAATATGTCGTCTTCGAATAGTAGTGACGAATAGGCAAGTCCTTGGTAACGCTTTCGAGATATTCGCTAACATCTACAAATTCGATTTCGAAATTCTCATTTTGAAGCGCCAAAAGACGAGCCTTCATTTCCTCAGATATGTTAGTGTAGAGAACATGGATTTTGTATGCATAATCCTTCGATGCATTTTCAATCATCGAGGCAAGCGAAACGATAGTGTACTTAACGAACGCATCGTCGCAGGCATAAAAAATCGGCACAATCTTCTTTTCCATTTTTCAACCTCTAAATAAAAAGTTTGAGAGTCAATGTGAGTAGGCAAAGCCTATAAATATATATTATCAAAGGCAGGGGGCAAATCAAAGGACTTTTTATAAAAAAGACTCTAAAAATTTTTCCTCATATTCTCAAAATGTTAGATACCGACTCTACAAAAGTGAGAAAAGCTTTTGCCAAAAGGAAAAAAGGACTTGATTTTTCGCGCGCCAAGGTGTATAATATAGAAAATAATTAAATATAAAAAGCTTCAATTTTTATCAAAATTTTGAGAAAATTGCCCTTAAAAAATGGCAATTCTCGGAAAGTGAGAGTTAAAAATGACCGATATAAAGCCTATAATTGCCAAGAATTTGGCTTATTTTCGTAAGCAATCTGGGCTAACTCAGGCAGAGCTCGCAGAGAAGCTCAACTACTCTGATAAGGCTGTTTCCCGTTGGGAGCACGGAGATACCTTGCCTGATATAAATGTCCTAAATCAGCTTTGCGAATTCTATGGAATTGATATGAATACCCTTATTAGTGAGGAGGCTGAGGACACCGAAAAGCCCGCAAAGGACTATAAGGAAACCTTGAAGTATCGCTTCGGGATTTATGGACTTGCCTTGGCTACCGTTTGGATTATTGCAACTGTTGCATTCGTTTACGCAGGAATGATTAGTGACGGGCAGTATTACTGGCAAATATTTGTTTGGGCTGTGCCTGCATCCTGTGTCGCTCTTTCGCTCATATCGCGTGGCACAAGGGCATATGTCTTTAAGCTTGTTGTCAATTCCGTGTTTATATGGACGCTTTTGACCGCTGTTTTCCTTTATTTCCTTACAAAAAGCTACCTGTTCTGGACAGTTTTCCTAATAGGCGTTCCACTTCAGGTTATCGTTGTTATGATGTTCTTGATGAAGAGAAGATAAGGAGATAATGATGATAGAGGTTGGTATGGAATATGTAACCGAGATTGAGGTTACGGAGGCAGATACTGCAAGGGCAATAGGCAGTGGCACGCTCGCGGTGCTTGCAACACCAAAAATGTGCGCGTTGATGGAGGAGAGTGCCTATAAATGCGTTATGGCAGAGCTTGAAGAGGGCGCTACAACCGTTGGCACATCTCTTAATATTTCTCATTTGAGCGCAACTCCACTTGGAATGAAGGTTAAGGCTGTTGCAACCGTTACAGGCGTTGATGGTAGAAAAATTTCCTTTGATGTCAAGGCATATGATGAGGCAGGACTTATCGGCGAGGGCACACACGAGAGATTTATAGTCCTTTCGGAAAGATTCATTGCAAAAGTATATTCAAAAATAAAATAAAAAATCGCACCTCGTGTGCGATTTTTTGTTTTTATTGCTCCTTGAAGTCTAATTTTGCAATGGCTACAGCACCTGGAATAGGAGTGTCATAGTCAAGCCAACCACAGGTGGTAATGTAATATTGACCATCATCAAGCACAATTTCTGGTGCGTGCGCGTGCAATGTCGTGATAGGAATAGCGCCACCGTCTCCACCATTGTAAATGCCGAAATTACGAGGATCACTCGATACAAAAACAAGAGTGTTGTTGTAATTTTCCTGGGAGCAATCCGTGTAGGTTATAAATAGGTAGTAAAGACCGTCAAGTCTTATGATATAAGGCGATTCCATAGCTCCCCAAGGAGGATTGAGTGGCGAGTTCTCGCCTGATGTCATTGCATACCCCTCGAATTCCCATTCGATAAGATTTTGTGAGTGGAAAAGAGAAATACAGCTACGCTTGTCCTTTGTGCCAACAATATACATAAGATAGCTACCGTCGTCAAGAGTTAGCACAAAATGGTCACGATGCGCACTAAAAAGAGGCTCGTTTTTAAGTGTTATAGTGTGGTTATACCATTCATAAAGGTCGAAGGAAACAGAAAGAGAGGTAGGCGAAGGACCATAAAACATATAGTAATAATCCCCCTCGGTGCGAATAACGCAGGGCGCCCACGCAAGCGTGCCTCGGTCAATCTCCCTTCTCATTTCCGTCATAGGTGTATCAAGCGAGGGAGTAACACCGTGTGCAAACCAACGCTCATTAGTTGCACCACCAAGGAAGCTTGAAATTCCAAAAAGATGCCAATTTCCGTCGTGCGCCTTAAAGAGAGTGTGGTCGTTTATGTAATTGCCACTTTCGTGTGGCTTAAATAATTCCTTCCATTCAGATGAAATGTATGGTATTTTCATAAAATTCTCCTTGAATTGTTTTCTAAAATTAGTCTATCATATAATAAGAATAAAATCAAGAAAGGATATATATAAAATTTTTAGAATTTTTTAAAAAATATGTTGACAAGCATAAAAAGTTATGATATAATGGCAAGGCATTGAGCAACAACGGCGGAATAGCTCAGAGGCTAGAGCATCCGGTTCATACCCGGCAGGTCATAGGTTCAAATCCCATTTCCGCCACCATTTTGGCCCGTTGGTCAAGCGGTTAAGACACGGCCCTTTCACGGCTGTAACATGGGTTCGATTCCCGTACGGGTCACCAAAAACAAAAAGACAGGTTTCATACCTGTCTTTTTGTTTTTGATTATCCTTACGGATAATGCGCGACCACTCGAAATTCGCTTACGAATTTTGATTGGGGACGCATTGTATGCCCTTTCGTTTCGTGTCGAAACATTTAAAGAAAGGGCATCTTCCCGTACAAATTTTTGATAGCCTTGCTTAGCAAAAATTTGCTTGTTCGCACTCGCTTCGTGGAAAATTTGGGTTCGCATTTTCGACTAAAGCCGACGGGAGCTCGCTCATACTAACTCAAATTCTCCAAACGATGCAATTTCACTATCCTTACCAATAAAAATACGAAATTTACCCTTTTCTGCTTTTCGCTTCAAGTCAGCGCCTACAAAGGCAAGAGTATCCTTGGTGATTTCAAATTCAACTGTTTTTTCCTCATTTGGAAGAAGCTCTATTTTTTTAAATCCACGAAGCTCCTTTACAGGTCGTACAACTGATCCAAAAAGGTCTTGAATGTACATTTGCACAATTTCCTTAGCCTTGTATTTACCTGTATTTTTTACCTTAACCGAAGCTATTATTTTACCGTTTTCAGTCATTGTATTGTTACTGATTTTATGGTCACTATATTCAAATTCAGTATAACTCAAGCCGTAGCCGAAGGGATAAAGTGGCTTATTAGGTCCATCAATATAGCACGATTTGAACAGCTGTCTTTTTGTGTCATCAGTACGGTAATTTCCAGTATAGAAATGATTATAATATACCGGACACTGTCCAACATTATGGGGGAAGGACATTGTAAGCTTACCACATGGTACGCTGTTTCCAAATAAGAGGTTGGCAATTGCGTTTCCTCCCTCTGTGCCAGGGAAGAACACATTTAAAATTGCGCTTGCTATTTGGTTTTCCTCAGTTAGCACAAGCGGTCTTCCTGTAAATAGCACCATAGCGGTATTTTTGTTGACCTCTGTAACTCTTTTTATTAGCTCCTTTTGGGCAAAGGACAGCTCCAAGAATGCTTTCGATTTAGATTCGCCACTATCTCTCATATCCTCGCCAACACAAAGAATTACCACGTCTGCTTTCATTGCAAGAGTAACTGCCTCTTCAATTTTTGAAAGGTCGGTAGCATCAAGAGCCAAATCACAGCCTTGAGCATACGTGATCTCTGCATTAGGAAGTAAATTTTTAATACCATCATATACGGTAACGGTTTCATCTTTATCGTATGCACACCACCAAGAGCCAACAATTTGCTTCTCATTTGCAAGCGGACCTATAAGTGCAACATTTTTTACGTCTTTGCCAAAAGGCAAAATGCCATTGTTTTTAAGAAGCACTGCACTTTCCTCACTTGCTATACGCGCAAGCTCTCTATGCTCTTTACATCCGAGAATTTTTTCGGCTTCTTCGGGATTTGCATAGCGATACGGATTTTCAAACAAGCCTAATTTTTCCTTAACCTTCAAAATGTGCATAACAGCCTTGTCAATCTGCTCCATAGATATCTTGCCCTCGTTAAAAAGCTCCTCTCCGTATTTAACGATACAGGATGTCGCCATTTCCATGTCCATACCCGATTGCATTGCATATTCTACCGCTTGCTTGTGATTTTCGCAATATCCGTGGTCAACAGTGCTTGCCAGACAGTTATAGTCGGAAATTACAATACCGTCAAAGCCCCATTCGTCTCTTAAAATATCCTTCATAAGATGGGTATTTAAGACACAGGGTATGCCGTTTAGCGTTTGCTGTCCTGCCATTACCAGCAATGCACCCTCATCTATTGATGCCTTATATGGTGGCAAATATGTTTCCCTCAAGGTTACCTCGCTCATATCAGAAAGATTATAATCCTTGCCACTTTCAGGTGCTCCGTATCCTGCCATATGCTTACAGCCTACACCAAGACCATAGCTTTTTCCATCGCCTTGAAATCCTCTTGTAGTTGCTTTGGCAATTTTGCAAGTTAAGTAAGTGTCCTCTCCACTTGTTTCCATTACTCTGCCCCATCTTGCATCACGGGACACGTCAAGCATAGGCGCAAGGGTCATGTGCACACCGTCAATGCTCGCTTCCTTTGCTGCCATGGCTGCGCATTTTTCGCAAAGCTCCATATCAAAGGAGCAGGAAAGTCCCAAATTTATAGGATAAAGCGTTCTATAGCCTCGAACAACGTCTTGCATAATGACTACGGGAATTTTATTCTTGCTATGCTCCAAAAAATTCTTTTGAATTTCTATTGTTCTTTTTGCACCAAAGGAGTTTACAAGTGAGCCCGTTTCAAAAACGTATTTCTCATCTAATTCAAGCTTTGTAATCGGTCCCGTTACAGGCATATTTTTATCGTATAAAATTACGTTTGAATCAAACTGCTCAAGCTGATATAGCTTTTCCTTTAGCGACATTTTATCAAGTAATTCTTTAATGTCCATAATCATACCCTAATTTATATTTCAATTTTTGCTATTCTTACAACATAGTGTTCACCGTAAAGCTGAGGAACATTTATAATTGTTACCTTCTCTCCGTCTTGAGTGAACACTACATCCTCACCGTTGTCAAGCCACTTAATTGACTTGATTTTTTCATTGAAGGTAAACACATTGTTGCGGTCGAGTTTTTCCTTTGCAAGCTCAACATTGATATTTGCCGACACCTCAAGATCATAGGCAAAGAAATAATAACAACCGTTTCCTTTGAGAAGGAAGTTCTTTTCCTTGTTTTCAATTTCGATTTTAGCAGGGCGAGGTAAATAAAGAGCCTCTTTGTAAATATCAACCCATTCGCCAAGTGCACCGAGCATTGCCTTGTCAAGTGGACGAAGCTGACCGTTGCCCATAGGGCCGATATTAAGAAGATAGTTTGCGCCGTATCTTCTGCAAATGCAGAAATCTTCAATTATTTCAATTAGGGATTTAAAGTTGAAATCTCTTTTTGCATATCCCCAATAATTGCCGAAAATCTGACACATTTCACTTGCTATATATTTCGGAGAGTCGTCTAAATTGATAGGACGGGGACGACCTCGCTCAAAGGTTACTGAGTCAAGCTCTATGTGACCAAGCTCGCCACGAGCAGAAAGTCCTGTATTGTTAATAATCATAGCGTCGGGCTGATATTTTCTGATAAGAGAATAAAGCTCATCCTCTTCCCAATTTTCATCCTTTTTATCCCACATTCCGTCAAACCACAAGCCACCTATTTTGCCATAGTTTTTACACAGAATTTCTACACTTGCTCGCAAATATTCAAGATATTTTGGAAAATTCTCCTTGTAGCTTTTTTCATGCCAGTCAAGAAGCGTGTGATAGAAAAACGGAACAATTTCTTCCTTGTTACATTCATCAACAAACTCACGAATCAAATCACGGCCTGCCGCTGAGTGAGGTGCATCGTATTCATTCAATCCACAGGTATCATAAAGAGAAAAGCCATCGTGATGCCTTGTCGTTATTGTGATATACTTACAGCCTGCACCTTTAGCTGCCGAAACAAGGTTTTTTGCCCAATCCTTATCAGGAGAGAACAAATAAAAAAGCTTTTCATAGTCCTTAGGTGTAATATTTATATTGTAAGCCCATTCGCCCTTTCCGTGAACACTGTAAAGACCGAAATGTACAAACATTCCAAAGCCTAAATTTTCAAATTTTTTAATACGATTTTCAATTATCATATATACCACCTCAATGTATAAAAATTCGTTAAATTTATTGTATCATAAAAACATACAAAAGTAAACACCCATTAGAAATACAAGAACATATTAAAACATCAAA
>SVSE01000006.1 GCA_015064445.1 Oscillospiraceae bacterium
TTTAATACGATTTTCAATTATCATATATACCACCTCAATGTATAAAAATTCGTTAAATTTATTGTATCATAAAAACATACAAAAGTAAACACCCATTAGAAATACAAGAACATATTAAAACATCAAATCATTAATAATAAAAAAAGGTATACTAACTTTTTGTCAATCCTCATTTTAGCAAAAATAATCTATTATAATCTATAATAACATAACGTCGCACGCATTTCAAGAAAGCTTTGAAAAATAAGTGCCTTCACATATATATTATAAAATTGGCGCAAAATAAAATATTAAGCATCGCCGTTTTTTTGGATTGATGCTTTTGTTAAAAATTCCCTTGGAAGTGGGTTCGAAATTAGGCTTTCAATATTAGTCTAACTGAGCCTCAAAAAGCAAGAAAAAAGTGCCAAAATGCGACACTTTCGGGCGTTTTTACAAAAAATTCAGGGCGTGAAAGTGTGCAGGCTTCGACACGACTACGGGTCACCAAAAACAAAAAGACAGGTTTCATACCTGTCTTTTTGTTTTTGATTATCCTTACGGATAATGCGCGACCACTCGAAATTCGCTTGCGAATTTTGATTGGGGACGCATTGTATGCCCTTTCGTTTCGTGTCGAAACATTTAAAGAAAGGGCATCTTCCCGTACAAATTTTTGATAGCCTTGCTTAGCAAAAATTTGCTTGTTCGCACTCGCTTCGTGGAAAATTTGGGTTCGCATTTTCGACCAAGACCGATGTCAGCTCGCTAGCATAAGGTCGGGCGAAAATAGCTCCCTTCGGGAGCCTTCCCGCTTGCTTTTGCCCTGCAAAAGTACGGGGCACACTAATTTCTTACAAGCTCCTGCATTACAATTGAAAATAAATCAAAGCAAGGTTGACTTTTCAACCTTGCTTTTTCGTTATTTACAAGCACACGCCCTACACTCACATAGGGTACTTAAGGGAACTTATGGGGAATTAGAAAGACTTTTTTTCTTTTGTAATAAACAAAATTATTTCATTTCGAAACAAAATAATCTTGGCGAACGCAAAGTTTCTCTTGATTTTTATTTTTATATATGCTAAAATAATATAAACTACAATATGGAGAGTTGTGAAAATGGCAGTTAGCTACAAAAAACTATGGAAACTTCTTATTGATAAAGACATGAAAAAAGAAGATTTACGTGTTAAAGCAGGTATTTCAACCAATACTATGGCGAAACTTGGTAAAAACGAAAACGTTAATACTGAAATGCTCGTAAAAATCTGCTCCGCTCTTAAATGCGATATAGCAGATATAATGGAAATAATTGAAACCGAAAAATAATATATGACATAAATTTTCATATTTATTACGCTAAAACAAGTAAAGCTTAATATGGAGAAAAGCATGAAAATAGAAAAAATATATAATTCCATTGATTTGTTTTGTGGTGCAGGAGGACTCTCTTTAGGGTTTCAACGTGCAGGATTTAAGACATTATTCGCTGTGGAATTTAATAAAATTTACGCCCAAACATATAAAGCTAACTTCCCTGAGGTTGATTTATATTGTGGGGATATAAAAAATATTTCAAATATTGAAATTGAAAACTTGGGCAAAAAAGCTGAAGTTGATATTATAATAGGAGGCCCTCCTTGTCAAGGGTTTTCATTGGCAGGAAATATTGGTCGTCTATTTTTAGAAGATGAACGAAATCGTTTATTTTTAGAGTATTTTAGATTTGTTGATATTCTTAAACCTCGCATGTTTGTTTTGGAAAATGTAGCTTCTATGGTTACACATAATAAAGGAAAAACTATCAAAGAAATTGAGGAAAAGTTCCATAGTATTGGTTATGAAATACAATATAAAATATTAAATGCGGTAAATTATAACGTTCCACAAGAACGTCGTAGAGTATTTATTGTAGGAACTCAAAAAGGAATATCATTTAAATACCCTCTAGGAAACTCAAATATTATTACAATAAAGGAAGCAATAGGTAATTTGCCCGAATTAAAAAGTGGAGAAATTAGTTCAATCCCTCAACACAATGCAATGAAACACTCTGCTCAAATGTTGGAAAAAATGAGTTTTGTTAAAGATGGTGGAACTAGAAAAGATATTCCCGAATCATTGCGTCCTACTTCAGGTGATATTAGAAAATATGTCCGCTATAATAGTAACAAGCCTTCATTTTGTGTTACTGGCGATATGAGAAAGATTTTTCATTATAGTCAAAACCGTGCTTTGACTTGCAGGGAGCTTGCTAGAATACAAACATTCCCAGACGACTATATTTTCTGTGGTTCTACAATAGAAATACAGCAACAAATTGGAAATGCTGTTCCATGCAATCTCGCATATGAAGTTGCTTTAGAATGTTTTAGGAGTTTGAAAAATGAATAATTATCCTAAAGTTAATTATATAGGAAATAAGGAAAAGTTGGCTGAATGGATTATACAAAAATTGCCTATTGAAAAAGGGACGGTTTTGGACTTGTTCTGCGGAGGATGTTCAGTTTCTTATGCTTTAAAGGAGCAAGGTTTTAATGTTATTAGCAATGATGCGCTTTTTTCTAATTACGTTATAGCAAAGGCAATTATTGAAAACAACAATGAACTTTTATCTAAAGAGGATATCAATGTTGATATTTCAAAAGAAAATCAAGAATTAAAATATAAAGAGTTGGAGTTTTTAATCAATAATTTATATTTTGCGGAAGAAGTAAGTGAATTAGCAAACTTAATCTCAATAAGTGAACAGTTGGATGGATATAAAAAATATTTATTCTTATCATTGTTACGTCGTTCTATGATTCGAAAAATTCCTTATTCTAGAATGAATATTAAATGGGATGAGATAAAAAAATTAAGAGATGAAGATTACAGTTATAAAAAATATGGTAGGTATAGACATTATCATAATATTTCATTTTTAGAACATATTTTGGAAAATCTTCAAGACTATAATAAAGCCGTGATAAATACGAAGGCGACATGCATTGCTACCAATTATGACGCTTTAGACTGTTTGAAAAATCTTACCCAACCAGTTGATGTTGTATATATGGACCCCCCATATCCGTCAACAATGAATAAATATGACGAATTTTATGGTTCTTTTGATGTGGCAATGTCAAGGGAAGTGGAGATAAAGACTGACTTAACTAATAAGAATACTTTTTTAGAAAATTTTACTGAAATTATAAAATTATGTGTGGGCAAAACGAAATATATTGCAATTAGCTTAAACAATAAAAGTTTTCCATCTGCTGAGCTTTTATTAAAACACATATCTAATTTTATAGATGAGTACACCCTATCGGCTAAAGAACACGTTTATAAAGTAACGGGCAAAGAAAATAAAAAAACAAACATAGAAATTTTGTTAATTTGCAAAATGAAGGAGTTATTATGAGCAAAAGAGTTGTAGTAAATCAGCATTATGAAGATTATTGGGATTTAACTATGGCATGGACGGCTTATACTGAAGATAAGTTCAATAAAGCTTTACGTATTATTGTAGAGTTTATTGATTCCGAGGTTGATAGTAGTTCTATTGGACTAACAAGTGATCTATATCAAAAATTGCAAAGAAAATTGATTAAAGAAATGAAAATAGATGATGCATCAATACGAAAAGGAATCAATCAATTTTTCAAATTGGGATTCATTAATAACGGGGGAAAATCCTACCACCCTTTGACTAAAAAGTTTTTGTCATCTACTGATAATGAGGAAAAGCGAATTTTATACTCTAAAATCATGTATGAAAACGCAAGTTTTTCTAGGTCAGGTTAAATGTTTTTCAAGGTTAAAAATTTATCAATAGATATATAATATATTTTTATTATTAATCAGGGCGGGAATTGTAAACTTTAATAGAAAACTTTATAGGGCGGGGCTAAATGTCTTGCCCTTTGTTTTACAAAAAAGAACGTAAAAATTGTTCGTTTTACGCTCAAATTGGCTCACCAACAAAGCGAAAAGGACACTCACAGGAGTGTCCTTTTTGCTTTGCTGACGGTCCATACAGGACCGAATCGAACCCATTTTCAAACCTGTTCTGAATAAATGCGCGCTTGCGAGCTTTCTCGTGATAAAATAATTGATTTTTTTTGCGTTTTGTGATAGAATAACATTAGATATTAAACAAGGAGCGCAACTATGTTAGAAAATTCATTTTGGATTTCATATCCCACCAAAGAGGACTACACCTGTCCTGTATTTAAAAAGAAATTTACTGTTTCTAAGGAAATTAAAAAAGCGACACTAAAAATCACTTCTCTTGGCTGTTATTATGCTGAGCTTAATGGCGCAAGAATCGGTGATTTTATTTTAGCACCGGGCTGGACATACTATAAGCGCGCTCAAATGCAAACGTATGATATTACTCATATGTTAAATAATGAAAATGAAATCAAAGCAACGCTTTCCTGCGGTTGGTTTAACGGTAGAATTAATATAAGAACCAGAAAAGAGCTTCCGGACGTATATCCCGCATTGATTTGCGAAATCGAGATTATATACAAGGACAACACCAAGGAATATATTTATTCGGATAAAGACTGGGAATGCGCTCTTAGCAAAATTACATTTTCCGACATTTACGACGGTGAAAGCTATGACGCTACATATGAGGAAAAATTTGTCCCCGTAAAGGTACAGGATTATAGCGAATTTAAAATTGTTAAGCAGCAGGGCGAGATTGTCAAGGAACAAGAAGTTATTTACCCTCAAAGCATTTTTAAAACGCCAAAGGGCGAAACTGTTATCGACTTCGGTCAAAACATGACAGGATATTTTGAAATTAACCTTGATGCAAAGAGGGGCGACAAGGTTTCCTTGTCCGTTGCCGAGGTGCTTGATAAGGACGGAAATTTCTACACGGAAAACTACCGTAGCGCAAAGGCAAAATTTGATTACGTCTGCGCTGACGGGCATCAGGTATACAAGCCAAAGCTATGCTTCTGGGGCTTTAGATATATTCGTGTGGATGAATTTCCTTGCGAGGTTACAAAGGATAGCATAAAAGCGATTGTTCTTCATTCTAATATGAAGAGAACGGGCTACCTCGATTCATCAAATCCGTTGCTTAATCAGCTCTTTTCAAATATTGTTTGGGGACAAAAGGGCAATTTTCTTGATATCCCCACCGACTGTCCTCAAAGAGATGAAAGACTTGGTTGGACAGGAGATGCACAGGTATTTATAAGAACCGCATCATATAACTATAACGTTGAAAAATTCTTTGACAAGTGGCTTGAGGACCTTCGCCTTGAGCAAAAGAGAGAAGGCTTGATTCCTTTCTGCATCCCTCAGGTACACGACAAACCGGGAAGCTCTACCGCCGTATGGAGTGATGCTTCAACCGTATGTCCCTGGCAAATTTATCTAACCTATGCAAACAAAAAAATTCTTGCAAGACAATTTAAGTCTATGTGTGATTATGTAGAAGAAATCGGCAGAATTACCAAGGAAAAGTATCTTTGGTACGGTTGTTGGCACTTCGGAGATTGGCTTGGACTTGATGCACCCGCAGGCAGCTACAAGGGCTCAAGCAATTCTGACATTATTGCTACAATTTTCTATGCTTACTCCGTCAGTCTCATTATTAAGGCGGGCAAGGTGCTTGGAAAAAATGTGTCGAAATACGAGCGTCTACATGGCAAAATTTTAGAAAAGGGCAGAAAAACATTTACCGAGTTTAATACACAAACCGAATGCGTTATTGCTCTGTACTTCGATTTTGCATTGGATAAAAAAGCAGTTGCCGATAGGCTGGCAAACATGATTATAGAAAACGGCAAAAAACTCAAAACGGGATTTGTCGGCACTCCGTATCTGCTGCATGCGTTATCGCAAAACGGCTACACAGAGCTTGCTTATGATTTGCTCCTCCAAGAGGAATTTCCATCTTGGTTGTATTCCGTTAAGCAAGGTGCTACTACAGTGTGGGAGCACTGGGACGGAATAAACGATAAGGGCGAATTTTGGTCTAAGGATATGAACTCCTTTAACCACTACGGATTAGGAAGTGTGGCTGACTGGGTTTACGGAGTTGCCTGTGGCATTCAAACCGTTGAGGAAAAGCCCGGTTTTGAGGAGATTGTAATTAATCCTCATCCAACTGACAAGCTTGACCATTTAAGCGCTTCTATTGATACACTAAGAGGAATAGTATCATCCAAATGGTATCATAAGGACGGAAAAATAAGATATGAAATTACAACGCCTGTAAAAACCACAATTATAATCGACGGCAAGGCACAGGTTGTGGAGAAGGGCAGCTATATATTCTGATAAAAGCATTATAGCATAATGAAAAATAAGTTCGTTTAAGCTTGCCACTCGCTCACCAGCAAAACGAAAAGGACACTCACAGGAGTGTCCTTTTTGCTTTGCTGACGGTCCATACAGAACCGAATCGAACCCATTCTCGCACCTGTGCGAGTCGGGTTCGCATTTCTGACGAAAGCCGTTCTCTGCTTGCAAGGAAAAGGCTCGGCAGAAATATTGCCGTCAGGCATGCTTCCCGGGAAACACGGGTAACCAAAATGAAAAAAGTGTAAAAAAGTGTAAAAAAATATTGACAAATCTTACAATTTGCAGTATAATGGTGTTGTGAGGTGAGAAAATGTTTATAACGGATATAATTTCCATTACAGAATTATCAAGATTAACAGGCAAAAGTCGACCAACAATTTATAAATACATAAATGATTATAATGCGAAAAACTATGACGATATCCCTTTTTCTATTATAGAGTTGTTTAGAATGTCTGCAGATGCTTCTAAGGCTGATATAATTGCATATTGTCACAAAACATATGGCCATTTTGATGTTGGTTGTGGCGATGTGGAGGTGCAAAAAATAATAAATTTAATTTTAGAAAATAAAGAGCAAATAGACATTAGAAAACTTGAAACTTTTATTTTGGAGGAATTGAAAAATGACGAATGAAATTAGCACCAAGCACATAAGGCTTTTCAAATCTTTGCAGTATCTAAGACTTCAATATTCTATGTATTTAGTAGATGAGGATTTGAGAAAAAATCAACCAACTATTGCAGATCAAGAAGAGGGCTTTTTCAAGAGTTTGGGGTCCGCAATAAAGAATGAGTTTAAATATAATAAGACAAACAAATTGCTTGTGGTAAAAAATAGAATTGATGCTGAAATAAAAAGATTTATAAGCAATACAAACGAAGTGTTATATAGTGGAAATCAAATTTCTTCCATTGTTAGCGAGATTTTTAAAAATGATATATATTATCTGGAAAAAACCATTTTTTCAACAAGTATAGTTTTGGATGGCGAATATAATTACGAATACGAAAAAGAAACTTTAAATTATATATCAATGCTATTATGGAATAAAAACGACCATCTATTAAATATGAGAAATAGCATTGAGAATATATATAAGGATTTGGCAAAGCAACCATTGAGTACAAATCAAAAATTATTGTTAGGTGGAACTACTGCATTGGTATTGTTGACGGCTACGGTGCCTGCATTAGCAATAGGTGGCTTGTCAGCATCGGGCATAACGGGTGGATTGGCTGGATTCGGCACGGCGGTCGGCCTTGGCGGAACTATGATTGAAGGTGTAGGTTTGATAGCTCTTGCAGAATTGTTATTAGATGGTGCTATTATAGGATTTACATATGCTTTGCTTGACAATCACAATAAAAATGAAGTAAAAAAATCATTTAGAAAAATGAATTATAACGCTGTTGCCAAGATGTTAGCTATTAGGTGTTATGTTATGTATGTTGCAAAACAAACGATGCCACCAAATGTTTTCAAGGAAAAAACGAGCGAATTGTTGCAAATGCTTCAAGATTTAAAGTCTGATACTGATTATGTTCTCTTAGTAGAAAGACAAAATATAGAAGAAAATAAAAAGAAAATTAGAGTTTTTCATAATTTGGATGATGAATTGGCAAAAATACTTTGTTAATCATTGTTGTTCCCAAGGACACTCCCTGAGTGTCCTTTTAATTTTTTCGCCGATTTATTAAGAGCTTACAAGCGCCTTTATTATTGACATTTTATATATTTTATGATAGTATATCATTGTATGAAAGAGGTGAGGTAAATGGAGAAGCTATCGCTTGTATGTGAGCAGTGTGGCTCGGTTGAGGTCGAGCTAATAGATAGTGGCATTGCGAAATGCAGTCACTGTGGCACAAAATTCCTTATTGTATCTAAAAAATCTAAAAACAAAAACGACAGCGCGTGGGATTTTGAGCCGATTCAGGGTGCATATGCAATAAAGCCTAACAAGGACATAGAGACCTTTAAAAGAAACGCAATAGTTGACCTTCTTTTATCTGATTCAGCACCTCTTGATATAAGCGAGGCAACCTTTGGCGAGCCATATGAAAACATTACTCAAAGCCTGATTATCACAGTCTTTTACGATGGAGAGTGCATAGCAGACATAGGCTATAGACATTCTTTTGCCTCAAAATATTCCTTTGATGATAGCGATTTTATGTGGGAGCCCTTTACCAGAGCCTTTAGGACGGATGTAAAGTCGACATTGCCATTAGACAAGGGCGCGCATCCAAGCGAGTTTAGGCGTCCTAACCTAGTTGCCGAGGACACATTCCTTTCTTGTATGAAGGGGAAGCTCGACGCTGATAAGTATATATGCTCAATGGGCGACCTTGGCGTAGCTCCTGCCGAGCTTACTGAGGACATAATAAATGAAGCAATTAAAGATAACGAAGGGCATGTATCGAGCAACATTGACCTTCCAGGAGATAATCAAAAAATAGTAAGCGTTACAGCAAGACATAAGGTTGTTTCCCTTATTAGAGTAGCCGAAAAGCAATACATACTCCCAGGCGAGTACAAGGGAGAGAAATTCGAGCTTGTCGCATCGTCAGGTGGATTAGGCGACGAAATTTCTATTTGCAAAAGATATTCATCCTCGTATTTCGACAAGGGCTGTTATAAATTCTCAGAGCTTGGAATAAAAAGAGCCGACAACAAAGCTTGGGAAGGCGAAAGCGAGGCGGAAATGAAGCTCGAGGCCTATACTAAAGCAAGAGAAAAGGAAAATAAAAGAGTACGAGGCTTTGCAACCTTTACAGGAATTGCTGGCGTTGTTGTGTGTGCATATTCGTTCTTTATCGGTGCACCGATTGTCGCACTTTCTATTGCTGGCTATGAGCTGTTCAAAAAGGCAAGAAATAAGCACTGGGAAAAGCGCATCGAGCCTTGCAAAAAGGAAATTGCCGATAGCAATCCATTGAAGCTTTCTAAGAAATTCCTTTATAAGCTAAAAAAGCTCGAGGAATGCTTGGCAGAAAAGGGACTTGACCCTGTTACTGATTCGGAAATAGAACGATATTCTAATCGTCGCTCATATGGAATAGGTCGTTACTAATAAAGGAGAAATTATGAAATCAACTCTTAAAATAGATAAAAGCAAAAGAGTAGGCGCACTTGATAGGCGAATCTACGGCTCGTTTATTGAGCATCTTGGAAGAGCAGTTTATAATGGAATTTATGAGCCAACTCACAAAAGCGCAGATGATAAAGGCTTTCGTGGCGATGTTTTGTCGCTTATCAACGAATTAAATGTTCCTATCGTGCGTTATCCAGGTGGAAACTTCGTTTCAGGCTACAACTGGGAGGACGGAATCGGCGATAAGAGCAAACGCCCTCGCAAGCTTGATTTGGCTTGGTTTACAATTGAAACAAACGAGGTCGGAATTGATGAGTTTCAGGAGTGGGCAAAGCGCGCAAATACCGATATTATGATGGCTGTCAACCTCGGCACAAGAGGCGCAGATAGCGCACGCGAGCTTATCGAATATTGCAATGGCGAAACCGATACATATTTTGCAAATCTCCGTCGTAAAAACGGATTTGACAAGCCCTTTGGCATAAAGCTTTGGTGCCTTGGAAACGAAATGGACGGTTGGTGGCAGATTTGCCATAAAACTGCCGAGGAATACGCAAGAGAGGCAACTGAAACTGCCAAGGTTCTTAAATGGATTGACCCGTCAATTGAGCTCGTTGCGTGTGGAAGCTCTGACCATAATATGCCAACCTATGGCGAATGGGAAAGAACCGTTCTTGACCACACCTATGACTATATTGATTATCTTTCCTTGCATTGCTACTACGGAAATTATAACGGAACTGCCGATTTTCTTGCAAGAGCAGAGGATATGGATAGATTTATCAAGGAAATTGCCGACATCTGCGATGAGGTAAAGGCTAAAAAGAATAGCGACAAAGCGATAAATCTCTCCTTTGATGAGTGGAATGTTTGGTATAGAACAAAGGATGAGGAGAAGAGCGCTGAAAAATGGCAAATCGCCCCACACCTTCTCGAGGAAAAATACACCTTTGAGGACGCACTCCTCGTTGGCTGTATGCTTTCAACACTCCAAAACAACTGTGACCGTGTAAAAATTGCGTGCCTTGCACAGCTTGTAAATGTAATCGCACCTATAATGACTGAAAACGGTGGTGACGCGTGGAAGCAAACAATTTTTTATCCATATATGTATGCATCACTTTACGGAAACGGAGAGGTGCTTTCTGTAAATGCAAGCTCTGATTTCTATAAATCCAAGGAGGGCTGGGACATTCCATATCTTTGCACCTCTGTTGTTGATAATAAGGAAAAGGGCGAGCTCGTTATTTTTGCTACAAACCGTTCTCTTGACGAGGATATGGAGCTTGAAATTTCACTTGATGGCTATGAGGATTACAGCCTTGTAAAGCACATTGAGCTTTATAACGACGACCTTGATGCAACGAATGAAAGACATAGTGAGCGCGTGTTCCCAACCGAGCGAGCAATTGATGCAGGCTCATCAGTTAAGCTTAAAAAGCACTCTTGGAATATGCTAATTCTTAAAAAATAAAATAAAAAGCGCGCATATGCGTGCTTTTTTTATTTTTACTCTTGACAAAATGATAACTCGGTATTAAAATGTATAAGGTTTTTCAAATATTATCATTTAGAGGATTTAAAATGGAAATCTTATTTAGTTTATCAATTGCATTGTTCTCGGGACTTCTTTTATCGCGTCTTGCAAAGCTTTTGAAGCTTCCTGCAGTAACCGCATATCTTATCGCAGGAGTTCTGATAGGCCCATTTTGCCTTGGCGCATTCGGCGTTGAGGGGCTTGGCTTTATAAGCCTTGAAAATGTAGAAAGCTTCTCGATCATTTCCGATGTCGCACTCGGCTTTATCGCATTCTCAATAGGAAACGAATTTAGATTAACAGAGCTAAAGCAAATAGGCAAGCAGGCTACCGTAATCGGTATCTTGCAGGCAGTATTTACAACACTTGTTGTCGATGCTGCACTCATTGGCTTGCATTTCCTTATGCCTGATAAGCTTCCTTTGCCAGCTGCAATAATTCTTGGCGCTGTTGCTTCTGCTACTGCACCTGCTGCAACCCTTATGGTTGTAAAGCAGTATAAGGCTAAGGGACCTGTAACACAAACACTTTTGCCAGTTGTTGCTCTTGACGACGCAGTAGGACTTATCCTATTTGCAGTTTCATTCGGAGTTGCAGAGGCGATTATTGCAGGTGAAATTAGCCTTGTTGCTATCATAGTAGAGCCACTTCTTGAGGTTCTTATCTCAATTGTTCTTGGCGCAACAATGGGACTTATCTTTACATTTATTGAGCGCTTCTTCCATTCAAGGTCAAAGCGTCTTGCTGTGTCAGTTGCATTTGTTTTCTTAACTGTTGCAATATCAATGCTTAAGTTCAATATCGGTGGCGTGCATGTTGCATTTTCATCACTTCTTTCGTGTATGATGCTCGGAACAATATTCTGCAACATTTGCGACTTCTCAGCAGAGCTTATGGACCGTCTTGACCGTTGGACAGCACCTATCTATGTGCTTTTCTTCGTTCTTAGTGGAGCAGAGCTAAACCTCGCAGTATTCAAGGATTACACAGTAATCATAATCGGTCTTGTATATATTATCTTCCGTTGCCTTGGAAAATACTATGGTGCAAGACTTAGTGCCGATTTGACAAAGGCAGATCCAAATGTAAGAAAATATCTTGGAATTACACTTTTCCCACAGGCAGGCGTAGCACTCGGCATGGCGATGAAGTCAATGGAGCTTGGCTCAATCGGTAGCATCGTTTCAAATATCGTTCTTTTCTCGGTGCTCATTTACGAGATTGTCGGACCATTCCTTACAAAAATTGCACTTACCAAGGCTGGCGATATCGACCCCGAAAAGAAATCGAGCAACAGAATCCGTCATCACGACAAAACAGTTCCAACAACCAAAATATAACAAAAAGCAAGGCTTTGCCTTGCTTTTTTCTTTCCAACCCCCTTGACCTTTGTTTTTTATAATGTTATACTAAAAGTATAAAAACATAAATAAGGAAAAAATATGCAGAAAAGAAAGCTTTTTTCATATACTATCGTGTATCCTGACCTTGAGCATTTAGAGGAGATTTGTCAGGATATTAAGGCGCAGGTCGATGCAGGAGTTGCAGATTGCCCACTTTTTGAATTGACGCTTGTGCCAGAGGGCAATCCACCTGTTGATAAGGCGCGAATAATGTGTGAGAAATACGCACCCTTCAAGGCTCGTCTTGATGAGCTTGGAATAGAAAGTGGAATTCTCATTCAGGCAACCGTTGGCCATGGCTGGATTCTTGGCGAAATGTTTCCATATCAAACCCATGTCAACTTTACCGACGGAGTGGCAACACGCGTTTGCTGTCCCTTTGATGAGGGCTTTAGAGAATACATATTCAACGCAATGAAAACTGTCGCCTCATATGGCCCCTGTCACATAATGATTGATGACGATCTTCGTACAATTTGGTACAAGGGCGAGGGCTGTGCGTGTCCTTTGCATATGGCAGAATTTAATAAAAATGCAGGAACGGACCTTTCTCGTGAGGAGCTTTGGAACATCGTTCATGAGCGTACAGAGCAGAGCAAAAAATATACAGATATATTTATTGAGGCGCAGAAAAAATCGCTTGTCGAGGTTGCAAGAATAATAAGACGTGGAATTGATAGCGTAAATCCTAAAATTCCAGCCTCATATTGCTGTTGTGGTAACAATGCTGAATTCGCCTATGAGATTGCAAGTGAGCTCGCAGGAGAGGAAAATCCGGTAACCGTTAGAATAAATAACGGAAACTACACTCCGACTGGCGCACGCAATTTTAGTCGCGTATTTCAGAGAATTGCGACACAGGTGTCTAAATTAAAGGATAAGGTGGATGTTATTTTGGCAGAAACCGACACCTGTCCTCAAAATAGATATAGTACAGGCGCTATGTCGCTTCATACACACTATACAGGCTCTATTTTAGAGGGCGCGTGTGGCGCAAAGCACTGGATAACAAGACTTATCACTCACGAGCCAAAAAGTGGTATTGCATATAGAAAAATACTCGCTAAAAATCGTGGATTTTACGAAAAGCTGTCAGAGCTTTATCCTAAGCTCGAATGGCTCGGCTGTCGAATTCATACGCCAAGTGAGCCTAACTTTACTTACGGTAGAGTAAAGGAGGAGTGGGATGCGTGGAGCCTTTGCGTGCTTGAAAGACTTGGCTTGCCTATGTATTTTTCAAGCAAAAATGGTGGTGTTGTCTGCCTTGAGGGCGATGTTGACACAGTCCTTTCCAACGATGATATCAAAGCAATTTTAAGTGGAAATGTCATAATGGCGTCTGACACTGCACATAACCTTATAAAGCGTGGCTTTGGGGCACAAATTGGTGTTGATGTAAGAGAATGGACGGGCAAACAGCCAGTAAGAGAAATTTTTTCAGATGGCGCGATTACAGCCCTTCAGATGAAGATAAAGGAGCTTGTTCCACTTTCAGATGAGGTGCTGTGCGATTCCTATGTGTGCAACACACTTGATAACGAGATATACGAAAGGCTATTCCCAGGCTTGACAGTATATGAAAATGACCTCGGTGGAACTGTTGCAGTCTTTGCAGGTACGCCTGCTTGCGAATTCAATATTTCACAGGCATTCTCGTTTTTAAATTATTCAAGAAAGCAACAGCTTATAAAATTGCTCGGCAGTATGGGCGCACTTCCTGCCTATTATCCAAACGATGAGGAAGTGTATTTAAAGGTAGCCAAAAACGGTGACGAGCTTTTACTCGCTGTATTCAATATCGGACTCGATCCTATTGACAAGCTTGAAATGGTGTTTGAAAAAACGCCAACATCAATTGAACGCCTTTGCCCAAACGGACAAAGAGAGGCAGTTTCATTCGAAATACAAGAGGGCAGGATAGTAATGGACATTCCGTGTAATACGCTTGACCCTGTGATTATATTTGTTAAAAACAAGGAGAACTAAAATGGAAAAACTTATTCCTAATTATGAAAAGCTTCACTCTTGGGAGCTTTATGGTGAGGAAATGCTCACAGAATATCGCCAGTGCATCGAGGAGGGACTTGATGTCGAGAAATACAAGCCACTCTTTGAGGCTGTTGCAAAATTGCCAAAGGGCGAGAACAAGGAGCTTTTGGCAGATGTTATTTTCAAAATTGTAAGCGAAGCTCCTATGGTAGAGGGCTATAAGTATAACGAGCCATCTGACCTTGAGGGCATAAAGGCTCTTTGCGTGCCATATGAGGTTGCAAAAAGAGAGCTTGACGACGCAACACTCGAGGACAAGATGCTCGGCGCTTGGCTCGGCAGAATTTGTGGCTGTCTTCTTGGAAAGCCTATCGAGGGCTGCTGGAAGGAGCACATTTGGGATATGCTCAAGGATAACGGAAACTATCCTATGCATAGATACATTCGCTTTGATAAATTCAGCGAGGAAATGAAGAAGAATACACCTTGGCTTGCGTGGAAATGCTTTGCCGACAAGGTAAGCTATATGCCATTTGATGACGATACCAACTATATGGTTCTCGACCAAAAGGTAATTGAGCAATATGGCAGAGACTTCACTCCATATGATATGTCTAAGGCTTGGATGGCGCTTCAACCAAAGGATTCCTATTGCACAGCCGAAAGAAGAGCATTTATCAACTTTGTAGCAGGACTTACTCCACCTGAAAGCGCAAAATATAAAAACGCATATAGAGAATGGATAGGCGCGCAGATAAGAGGCGACTATTTCGGATACATTAACCCACAAAATCCAGCTCTCGCTGCCGATATGGCGTTCAGAGATGCGTCAATTTCACATATCAAAAATGGTATTTATGGCGAAATGTGGGCTTCTGCTATGATTGCACTTGCTTTCTCTACCGATAATAGAGAGGACATCATCAAGGGCGCACTTGCCGAAATCCCTGCTACCTCTCGTCTATACGAAAGAATAAACGCAGTTATCGACTGGTATAAGAGTGGTGTAAGCCAAGAGGATTGCTTTGCTAAAATTTACGAGGAGTGGAACGACCACGATTCTCATCACTGGTGCCACACAATTTCGAATGCAATGATAGTTGCTGCATCAATTCTTTACGGAGAGGGCGACTATTCGAGAAGTATTTGTATGTCCGTGCAGGCTGGCTTTGATACTGACTGTAATGGTGCTACCGTTGGAAGCGTTTTGGGAATTATCAATGGAGCAAAGGGAATTGATAAATGCTGGACCGACCCTATAAATGATACTCTTGAAACAACAATCTTTGGTGTTACAATGGTTAAAATTTCAGAGTGTGCTAAAAAGACTATTGCACATATTCAAAAATAAAAAAAAGAGTGAACCTGTGTTCACTCTTTTATTATGCTTTAATAAGCTCAAGGAGCTGTTCCTTTGAGCGATAGCCGATAGCCTTGCTCGAAATCTTACCGTCCTTGAAAACAACAATGGTAGGGATTGATTGAATTCCAAACTCAATTGCAAGGTCAGTTGCCTTATCAACATCCACCTTCGCAACAGTAATGTCAGGGTTTTCAAGTGCGATTTCCTCAATAAATGGCGCAATCATCTTGCACGGACCACACCACTCGGCATAAAAGTCGAGAACTATTGTTTTTTCGCTTGCCTTAAGCTCCTCAAATTTATTTTTATCAATGTGTAGAATAGCCATAATTTCCTCCTTAATTCTTTGATTTATAGTAGAGCATACAGTGGCAGTAGCCCTCAAAATCAGGATCTGCAATCTGTTCTCTGAATTCCTTGCATATGCATTTGTTGTCCTCAGTCCTTTCAAGACGGCACGGACAGTAGCCCCCCTTGGCTTTAAGCCCCTCTTTAATGGTTTTTACAACCTCTGCATTTTCATTAAGTCTTACATTTCCCATTAGTATCACTCCTTAATTCCTTTTCTACTTATATTTTACCATAAAATAAAGTTACAGTCAATATATCATTTAATATTGAATTTTATGGTAGAAAATGATATACTAAGCATATAAGAATATACATATAAGGAAAAGTTATGAAAAATAGTGAAATTAACATAAGAGACCCCTTTATTCTTACATATGAGGGCAAATATTATATGTACGGTACAAGAGGCGCGAACACTTGGGATTGCACCGATAAAAGCAGGCTCGGCTTTGATGTCTATGTAAGCGACGATCTTGAAAATTGGAGCGAGCCACAGCCAATTTTTGAATGTTATGACGGCTTTTGGGGCGATAGACAATACTGGGCACCCGAGGTACACTACTACAAGGGAAAATTTTATCTCTTTGCAACCTTTAAAAATGAGAATGTATGTAGGGGCACTGCAATTCTTGTGTGTGATACTCCAGACGGTAAATTTGTAGAGCATTCAAGGGGCGCTATAACTCCAAGAGAATGGGAATGCCTCGATGGCACACTCTATGTCGAGGACGGAGTGCCTTATATAGTTTTTTGTCACGAGTGGATACAAATAAAGGACGGAGAGGTGTGTGCGCTAAGACTAACCGACGATTTAAAGGAAAGCGTTGGAGAACCTATAATGCTTTGGCGTGCAAGCACTCCGAGCTGGCGCTATGATATAAGAGGAAATGGCTCATATGTAACCGATGGACCATTCCATATTAAAGAGGCAGACGGGCTTGTCTTTATGTGGTCAAGCTTCTCGAAGGGAGAATATGTAGAGGCGCTTGCTCGCTCGGATAACGGAAAGATAACAGGAAACTTCACAATAGACGAAAGGCTCTTGTTTGAAAAGGACGGAGGCCACGGAATGACCTTTACCGACCTTGACGGGAATATGCTTTTCGTATTCCATTCGCCAAACAATACGCCAAACGAAAGACCCTGTATGCGTAAAGTAACTATTGATATGTTTAAGGAGCAATAAAATGAAGCAGATTTTTAATCCATTTCTTCCATTAAATGAATACATTCCAGACGGAGAGCCACATGTTTTTGGCGATAGAGTGTATGTATATGGCTCACACGATAAGGAAAGTGGCGAGTTCTTTTGTATGCTCGACTATGTTACATATTCAGCACCACTTGACAATTTAAGAGACTGGCGCTACGAGGGCGTAATCTATAAGGCATCACAGGACCCAGATTACCCAAATCATAGATATATGTACGCACCTGATGTCGTTCAAGGCAATGATGGCAGATATTATCTTTTCTATTCCTTGGCAGACAAGCATGAGTGTAGTAATATTATGAGCGTTGCTGTGTGCGATACCCCTTGTGGAGAGTTCCAATTCCTTGGCTATGTTCAAAATCCCGACGGCACACCACTCAAAGACTTCATAATCTTTGACCCAGGTGTTATAAACGATAACGGACACATTTATCTTTACTATGGCGTTTGGTATGATTTTGATGAAAATCCTGCCTACACTCGTGAGCAGAGCATAGAAAAGCAAATGTCAATGTATAGAAAAACTCGTGAGGAAATCGAGAGCACCGAGGGAGGAGTACAGGGCCCTGTGTGCGTAGAGCTTTGCGATGATATGCTTACAATAAAGCATAAGCCAAGACACATTTTTCCAACAACCTTTAAGGGCACTCCATTTGAGGGATACGAGTTCTTTGAGGCAAGCTCAATTCGTAAAATCGGAGAAAAATATTATTTCATTTATTCTACATTTAATCAGCACGAGCTCGCATATGCAACAAGTGACTATCCAGACAGAGATTTTGAGTTTGGTGGAGTTATAATTTCAAACGGAGATATCGGCTATAACGGTAGAAAAGACGAGGATAGACTCAATAGAACAGGAAACAACCACGGAAGCATCGAAAAAATCGGTGATGACTGGTACATTTTCTATCATCGTCAGACACACAAAAACGATTATTCTCGCCAAGCGTGTGCTGAGAAAATCGAGCTTCTTCCAGATGGCACAATCCCACAGGTAGAGATGACCTCCTGTGGACTTAACTATGGTCCACTTGCTGGCAGGGGCACTTATCCTGCTGTAATTTGCTGTAACCTTACAAACGGTAAAATGCCACACACAACCGAGGTAAAGGACGCAAAAATCCCTTATATCGTTTGCAAAAATGGCGAGAGAATTATTACCGAGGTTGAAAATAACACAATGATAGGCTATAAGTATTTCAGCTTTGATAATGTTAAGACAATCGGCATAACAGTAAGAGACCTTGATAATCCAAAGGGAAAAATTCTTATAAGGCTCTCCGAAAATGGAGAGGCAATAGCTGAAATTCCACTCCAAGGTGCGAGAGAGTGGACTACCTTCTCAACAGCAGTAAGTATTGAAAATGGCACATATCCACTTTACTTTGTTTACATAGGAGAGGGCGAAATTGAGGTAAAGGATATCTGTATGCAGTAATGCATTCAAGGAAAAGGCGCTTTAATGAAACCACAGCTTTTTAAATCACTAAAGGGATACAATAAAAAGGATTTGTTCAACGACCTTTTTGCAGGCCTTATGGTAGCAATAATAGCACTTCCGTTGTCAATTGCTCTTGGTATACAATCAGTTCCAAGCGAGGTGTCCTCAAACGGAATACAATTCGGTATAATAACAGCAATAGTGGCAGGCTTTTTCATTTCCGCCCTCGGTGGAAGCAAGTTCCAAATAGGTGGACCAACCGCCGCATTTGTCGTTATTCTTTATGGCTATCTTGCAAATCCTGAAATCGGAATTTTAGGACTTGCAATTGCAGGAATTATGGCAGGAGTAATTCTTATTCTTATGGGATTACTTCGTGCAGGAAATGTAATGAAGTCCTTCCCGTATCCTATAACAATAGGCTTTACAACAGGAATAGGCGTTACCTTGTTCATCGGTCAAATCAAGGATTTCTGCGGATTTACAAATGTAACAGGCACCGAGGCAATTGAAAAGATAATTTCATATTTTGAAAATATCAAGAGCTTTGATCTTGCAACATTTATAACAGGTGCGCTCGGTCTTGCGTGTGTCATTTTTATTCCAAAAATCAGCAAGAAAATCCCATCTGCGCTCGTGGCAATACTTTTGTGTACTGCACTTACAGTATGCCTTAATAGCTTTGCCGGCACAGACATTGAAACAATCGGCTCAAAATACGGAGAAATAAAGGCAGGCTTTTTCCCAATTGACTTTTCGTCAATAGGAAATGTTAAGCTTTCTGCGCTTATAGTCCCATCAATTGTAATCGCATTCCTTTGCGCAATTGAGAGCTTGCTTTCAGCAACCGTTGCCTCGGGAATGACTAACACAAGCTTTGATGCAAATCAGGAGCTTGTAGGACAGGGAGTTGCAAATATCTTTTCGTCACTTCTCGGTGGCTTGCCAGCAACAGGCGCAATCGCTCGTACCGCTGCAGGAATAGAGAACAAGGCAAAAAGCCCTCTTGCAGGAATGTTCCACGCAGTATTCGTGTTAATCCTTTACTTTGCGCTTATGGATGTCGTAAAGTACATTCCTCTTGCAGTATTTTCAGCAATTCTTATGTCTGTCGCTATAAATATGAGCAGATTTAAGCTTTTTGCCAAGCTCGCTACATTCGGTGTGCGTGATGTCATAATACTTATCGTTACCTGTGCGCTTACAATTATATTCGACCTGACCTATGGCGTTATCGCAGGCGTTTTGGTAACACTTGCTCTTAATGCTAAAAACATAAAAACAGGCTTGACGCTTGAAAAGGACGAAAATGCCGAAAAGACTGTTATAAAAGCCAAGGGTACACTCTTTTTCTTGAACGCAAATAAGCTTTCCGATATGCTCTCAAGGGAGTTTGAGAGCGCCGATGAGGTAACTGTCGATATGGGAGAGATTGAGAGAATAGACGAAACTGCACTTGAAAAAATCGTAGCTCTTAATCGCAAAATAAAGGCACAGGGCAAGAGCCTTGAGCTTGTAGGCTACAACGACAAGATTCGCGCTCGACTCGATAAATTCTTTAAGGTGCTTTGATATGAAGGATACAACGCTTTGCTACATTGAAAGGGACGGCAAGTATTTGATGCTTTACCGTAACAAAAAGGAAAATGATGTAAACGAGGGCAAGTATGTCGGAATCGGTGGGCATTTTGAGGAAAATGAAACACCAATCGAGTGCGTAATTCGTGAGGTAAGAGAGGAAGCCTCGCTTATCTTAAACGCTCCAAAATATCGTGGAATTGTGACCTTTGTATCGGACAAGTACGAAAGCGAGAGAATGCACCTCTTTACCTGTGATGATTTCTCGGGAGAGATTAGCGAATGTAACGAGGGCGAGCTCTCGTGGGTGGAAAAATCAAAAATAGAGGAGCTTCCTATGTGGGAGGGCGATATCTATTTTTTGAGAATGCTAAATGAAGAGCGTGACTTTTTTGAAATGAAGCTCGTTTATAAGGGCGATAAACTTATAGAATATTACCTAAACGATAAAAGACAAGCAATTTGAAGAAACGGTGGATTTTTCCGCCGTTTTTTGTTTCTTTAAGTATTGAAAAAATATGTATTGTATGATAAAATGTTAATATAGAATATTAGGAGAGCAAAATGAAGATACTTGTTAGCGCGTGCCTGCTTGGCACACCGTGCCGATATGATGCAAAATCTAAGCCCGATGCGTGCGTTATCGCGCTTTCTAAGAAGCACGAGCTTATTCCCGTCTGTGCCGAGGTGTTAGGTGGACTTCCAACTCCTCGTATTCCCTCAGAAATTATGGGGGAGAGGGTTATAAACCGAGAGGGAGTCGATGTTACAGACGAATATCACAAGGGCGCACAGCGTGTGCTTGACATCGCTATCGAAAACGGATGTAAAATTGCAATCCTAAAATCAAAAAGCCCATCGTGTGGTAGAGATGAAATATATGATGGAAGCTTCACAAGGACGCTCACACAAGGAAACGGAATTTGTGCAGGGCTTCTTATGAAAAATGGTATCACGATTTTAAACGAAAAGGAAATAGATAAAATATGAAGATTATAGCAAGTGATTTTGACGGAACACTAAGCTACAATGGCGTTAGTGAGGATGATAGCAAGGCTATTGCAAAATTTCGTGCAAAGGGACATAAATTTGGTATTGTAACAGGTCGAGATCTTGAAATGGCGCTTTGGGTGCTTTACGACCTTAAAAAGGCGAACACGGAAATCGACTTTTTGATTTGCTGTACAGGCGCTGTAATCCTTGATGGCAACGGCAATCTGCTTATAACCAAAAGGGGAAAGGTAACTCCTGAATTTCAGACATTTATCGACAAGGCATACGAGCTTGGCTTTGGTGGCTTTAACTTCAATAATCTTCTTAAAAGATGCTACTTGGATTCAAGAGGAAATGTCCCAAGCGAGGCTATGCAAATCGGCGAGTTTACACAGCTTAATGTGTGGTTTCCAAGCGAGGATAACGCAAGAAAATACAACGAATTTATAAACGAAAATTATTCCCACTTAATTAGCGCATATAGAAATGGTGGAAGCATAGATATGCCACCTGCCAACACCTCAAAGGTTACAGGCATTTACGATTACGCAAGACAATTTGATAGCCCAGAAATCTACTCGGTTGGCGATAATTTAAACGACCTTCCTATGATAAAGGAATTTTGTGGCTTTGCTGTATCAAATGCGCATGACGAGGTTAAGGCATCAGCTAAGCATCAATGCAATAGAATTTGCGATATGATAGATTTTATTTTGGAGGAAGACAAATGAACGCAAGAGACCGTTTTATAGAAATTTTCAAATCAAAAATCAAAAGAGAGGGCGCAGACAAGCTCCTTGAATACATAATTTCCTCGGACTTTTTTGTAGCTCCTGCAAGCGCAAAGTATCATAGCGCATACGAGGGTGGACTCCTTGACCACTCCCTTAATGTTTATGACTGCCTTTGCGATTATCTTAATCGTAATACAGTAAAGGAAAAATATAAGCTTACATATTCTGATGAAACAATCGCCATTGTTTCCTTGCTTCACGACCTTTGCAAGGTTAATGTTTATAAGGTTAGCAAGAGAAATGTTAAGAATAAGGAAACAGGAAAATGGGAGGAGGTTGACTTCTTCGAATTCGACGATAAGCTCCCATACGGACATGGAGAAAAGAGCGTTTATATGATAACTCCGTTTATGCGCTTAACACGCGAGGAAGCATTCGCAATCAGATATCATATGGGCTTTTCAAGCGCTTATACAACAATCGAAACAAACAATGTAAGCAAGGCGTTCGAAATGTTCCCACTTGCATTCGCACTTTCGACAGCTGATATGGAAGCAACCTATTATATTGAAACCGAAAGATAATTTTCAAAAAACTATTGACAAGTAAAAAAAACAGTGATAAAATGTTACCATACTCAAACCGATGAGAAAGAGTAGTAGCATAACAGGCAATATCAAAGAGAGATGCAGATGGTGAGATTGCATTATGGCGCAGTTGTGTGAATGGACTTTCGAGGGCAGGGCTGAACCTTAGTAGGTCTTGACGGAGATGCACCGTTACAGGCATAGCATATTAAATGTATGTGAAGAGATAAAGAGAAATCTTTAATTTGGGTGGCACCACGGTTTATTCGTCCCAAGCATCTTGCGATGCTTGGGCTTTTTTTATCTCTTGGAAAGGATTTTATGTTATATAGACGATGGCGAGTATGCCTTTAATTCAACTAAAACTCGAAATTTAACTTAAAAGGAGAAACGAAAATGATTTACAACGGAATTGATTTTGACACTTATTTTAACAACTACCCTGACAAAAATGGATACTTTGGCAAATACGGTGGAGTTTACATCGACGAAAAGCTTAAAAATGCGATGAAGGAAATCACCGAGGCTTACTATTCAATTTGTCAGTCAAGAAAGTTTATTGCAGAGCTTCGTAGAATAAGAAAGGAATTTCAGGGCAGACCAACACCTGTAACTCACCTTGAAAGACTCTCTGACGCACTTGGTGGCAAGGTTCAGCTTTATGCAAAGCGTGAGGACCTCAATCACTCTGGCGCACACAAGCTCAATCACTGTATGGGCGAGGCACTTCTTGCAAAGTACATGGGCAAGAAAAAGGTTATCGCTGAAACAGGCGCAGGACAGCACGGAGTTGCACTTGCAACAGCAGCAGCTTATTTTGGCCTTAAATGCGATATCTATATGGGCTCTGTTGACATTAAAAAGCAAGCCCCTAATGTTGCAAGAATGAAGATTCTTGGTGCAAATGTTATCGAGGTAACACACGGTCTTCAAACCTTGAAGGAGGCTGTTGACGCAGCATTTGAGGCGTATAGCAAGGAATATAACGACGCAATTTACTGTATCGGTAGCGTTCTTGGCCCACACCCATTCCCAATGATGGTTCGTGACTTCCAAAGCGTTGTTGGAATTGAGGCAAGAGAGCAGTTTATGGAAATGACAGGAAACCTTCCATCTGCAATCGTTGCTTGCGTTGGTGGTGGCTCTAACGCAGCTGGACTTTTCGCAGGATTCTTGAATGACCCTGTTGATATCTATGGCATTGAGCCTCTTGGTAGAGGACCAAAGCTTGGCGATCACGCAGCAAGCCTTAAATATGGTACAGAGGGAATTATGCACGGCTTTAACAGCATAATGCTTAAGGACGAAAATGGCGACCCAGCTCCTGTTTACTCAGTTGCAAGTGGACTTGACTACCCATCCTCAGGACCTGAGCACGCATTCCTTCAGGAAATCGGCAGAGTTAAGTATGATGTAATCGATGATGAGGAAACAATCGACGCATTCTTTAAGCTCTCTCGCCTTGAGGGTATCATTCCTGCAATCGAAAGCTCACACGCTGTTGCATATGGAATGAAGCTTGCAAAGACTATGGACCACGGCTCAATTCTTATCAACCTCTCTGGTAGAGGCGATAAGGATATGGATTATATAATCGAAAATTACGGTATTCGCTAAAACTAAAACGGCTTCGTATGAGGCCGTTTTTTTCTATGTGCGTATTTTATAATAATAAAACTTGACATAATAAATAAAATGTGTTAAAATAACAATAAGATACTATGCAAATTGTCGAAAAGGCAAAAGGAGATAGATATGAAAAGAAGGGCATTGTCTTTTATACTCGCTCTTGTTTTGGTGCTTACGCTTTTAGTACCTATGGCAACAGCAGAAGGCACAGCTAATGTAAAAATCGATAGCATTCAGGGTGGCGCATCTCAGCTCGTAGAGGTTAAGGTTTCTATGGCAACCACTCTCGATGTTACAGTTGCAAGACTCGCTATTAAATATGATAAAAGGCTTGAGCTTGTTTCGCTTACCAACGGAACCGTGTTTGCAAACACCTATACATCTGTAAATGGTGAGGAGAACGGAGAGGTTCTTTATGTAGGCGATATTGATATTACAAGCGAAAAGCAAAGCGTTTCTGCTTCCAGCTCAGCAGTTATCTGCACACTTAAATTTAAGATTCCTGATAATGCAATTGAGGGCGAGGTATATTCCATCTCTCTTGATGCGTTAAATAGCGAATTTGCAACAAGTCAAAGTGCAACAATCGTTAAAACTCCAGCTGTTTCAACCGCTGGCTCAATTACAACCACCGCTACAGCTCCTTGTACAGCACACACCTTTGGTGAGAGCGTTGTTGTAAGAGAGGCAGACTATTTCCAGTATGGCTTCTCATATAAGACCTGTTCGAGCTGTGGATATGTAGAGTCTGCATCAACTCCTGCGACACAAACAAATCTTTTCACACCTATCGGAACTGCTATAAGATATGCAGGCAACCCTTCTGGAATCGGCGCACACTTCAAGGTTAATGCTGAATCCCTTCAAGCAATTGAAACAAAGGGCTATAAGGTTGAGATCGGTATTGAGCTTGTTTATGGAGCTCAAAAGAAAACCGAAATCTTCTATGGAGATAGCGCACCTGAAAAGAACAGAGATAACTATGCTGACGGTGTTATAAGCGCTTCGATTGAGGGCATTAAAACTCAGCTTAAGGGAAATATTTACGCATATGCAAAAATCATTAACGAGGATGGCTCAGCTCGTGTAGAGAAGACCTTCATTACAGTTAGTGGAAGCGAGAATATTTCAATTGCCGATGTTGTAAATCTTCTTAACTTTAACAAGTACACACAGGAAAGCAAGGACTACCTCAACGCAGTTGCAAACGGCTTTGAGGGCGAATAATTAAAATTAAAGCCACGCATTTTGCGTGGCTTTTCTTATGCAAAAGGAAAACGGTTAGCCAAGCTAACCGTTTTTTGATTATTCAGCCTTTGGATCGAACAAGCTTCCACCCTTTGTAACAGATGTGTATGTTGCAGGAATTTCCTTCATTACATACTGTGTTTGGAGATGGTCTCCAACGAGAGTGTAGATTGCCTCTTGGTAAATGTCACTTTCAGTGAGCTGTTCGTCAACAAATGAGGTTGCAAGCTCGAGTGCCTGAGCCTCTGTAATCTTTGAGCTCGATGAGAGATATTGATCCTTGTAGCTTGCGATAAGAGCAGCTCTTGCAGTAGCAATATCAGCCTCGGTAGGCTCCATACCATGCTTTTGAGCATATGCATAGTAAGCCATTTCAGCCTTCATTGTATATTTGATATAGTCCTCACGGCTTGAGAATCCGAGATATGTCTTAAGGTAAGTGTCGAATTCCATTCCGTACTGTGTAGCAAAGTCAAGCTCCATTTCCTTGAGCTGATTTGTAATAAGCTTCTTTTCAGCCTTTGGATAATCCAAAGCGATAGTGTTTTCAAGGAAGAAGTTGAGAAGCTGTTGAGAAGCGTATGACTTCTTAAGCTCTGTCTCAAATGCCTCTATTGATTCGTACTTGTCGCCATAGGTGCTCTTGATATATTCGAGGTTGTACTTAACAGGAGTGTAGATTTCCTTAACTGTTGCCTTGAAGATAACGGTCTTTCCGTTGAGGTCGTCAACACCGTAATCGCTTGGGAATGTTGCCTTGAATTGACCTTCCTTGCCAACCTCAAAGCCGATAAGACCCTTTTCAAAGTCTTCTATAAATGTGCGTGAGCCGATATAAACATTAGATGTTCCGCTTCCACCGCTAAATGTTACTTCCTTACCGTCATCGCCAATCTTGATATTGCCTGCATCGTCAGTATGGTAGCCTGTGTAGGTTACATTAACAATATCGCCCTCGCGAACAGGTCTTGAAATAAACTTGTAGGTGATATAGCAGTCCTTGCCAGCATATGGAGCAATCTTTGCATATTGCTCAGCTGTAAGCATGCTTTGAAGAGGTGTAAGGTCAGCTGGGAGCTTATATGTGTCTGTGTGCTCCTGACCGAGCTTCTTCTTCAAGAACTTGTTTTCAATCTCAGGATGGAACGAGCCAGCACCAAGATTGTTGATTACGATAGTTTCAACTACATCTGTTGTAGCAGAATTGTCAGTTGAGAAGAGAATGTTCTCGTTTCCGTTTGCATCCTTTGAGGAGTCAATCTTTCCGTCAGCACTCCAAAAGAGCTCCTTGATAACAATGCTTACCTTAACATTGTCGCCTGCTTGAGCTGTATATCTGTTGGTAGAAACAGCACTTGTGCTTATAATGTCAGAGTCAATAGTCGATTGAACATAGTCGAGCTTAACCTCGATTTCCTTACCTGCAACCTCAGGAATTGTAACATACTTTGTGAGGTCGTAGTCGTACTTTTGGTCTATAACGCAAGATGCAAGAGATAGAACCATAATTAGCATAAGAGCTAAGCAAATAATTCTTTTTTTCATAAAATGTATCCTTTTCTTAAATAATTAACTTTTTAAAGCTTGCTCACGGGATTGAGACGACGCTCATAGAACTGATATGTGAGCATAAGCGTAATATACTGAATAGGCAAGTAAATAACGAGATTTTCTCCAATAGAGATAAGAACAGTTACAATGTATTCGTCGAATACTGCCTTTGTCATAACCCAACCCATACCAGCGAGCTCAGGAAGAATTCCTGTAAGCACGAGCATTACGAGGTTGATAGAAACAAGACAAATACAAACGGTTATCATAGCGCGCTGAAGTCTGTTTTTCCAGCTGATATACTTTGTTGGCTTATCCTTGTTAGTCTTTACAACCTTGCAGGTAATAAACGCAACGAGAAGTGCAGGGAGAATTTGGTTGACAATTCCTTGTCCCATGGAGTAGTAAATTCCCATAAGAGCAGAGGAGAATGCCTCAGTTCCCTCTACAACCACGCCATATTGATATTTTGCATAAACATTCCAAGCAATAGATTGATAGATAAAATATGGAATGAATGCGCCAAATACGAGAAGAACTGACATAATTCCCTCGTAGAAGTCAAATTTAAAGAACGCATAAATTATAGTTCCGAAGCCGATGAACATAGAAACCGCATTAAAGAAATCGGTGAAAAGTCCAAGAACTACCATAAGAGTTGTGGCATCATCAACATTTATCGAAACGATGAAGTAAATAACCGACACAAGAAGTGCGAAAAGTGATGAGCCAAGCACAGCGACGGATGCGTTTACATAAAAAGATTTTTTCATAAAAGCACCTCTAGCAGGTAGAGACTCGGTTGAATTTGATTTAGAACAACCAAACGCCCTACATACTGCGTTAAAAAATTTTGTAAATTATTAATTGACGTGGGTTTTTATGCCTTGCCTGTAAGCCGTTTGGCTTGCTCGAAATTGCAAAGCACCTAAACCGATGTATTTTTAGATGATTTTGGTAGAATTGCGACGTAGGTGTATAAAAATACTCCAAGAAGCAAGTCTGCCAAAAGCGCTAAAGGTAACTGTCAAACAAGTCGAATATACTATAAACCGCAAATACAAGATTTAGGCAAGTTTAATCGAATTTCTATCTGCTACCTTAAAATACTTCTATATTCTAACATATATTTTAAAAAAAATAAAGACCTAATATCGAAAAATTTTGAAAATAACACAAAATTCAGAAAATCATCACATAAACTATTAAAAAAAGAGAGGATTTTACTATGAAATACGAAAAAGAGCTTGATTATTCACAAATGATGACAGCCTTAAATGAGCTAACCAAGGACAAGAGCTACATAAAAATGTCCTATATCGGAAATTCGATTTTGTATCGACCAATACCTGTTTTAACAATAGGGGAGCAGAGCGCAAAAAAGAGCGTATTGTATGTTGCAACTCATCACGCAACCGAGAGCATATGCACGCTTTTGCTTCTGAAATTTTTGAGCGAATTTATATCACTTCACGAAAAGGGACAAAAGGCGTGTGGAATAAACCTCAAATTTATGCTTGATGCAAGAAAAATTCATATTGTCCCAATGCTCAACCCCGATGGAGTAGAATATCGCCTGCACGGAATAGAGGAGCAAAACCCACTTTATTCTCGTGTTATGAAATACTCAAATGGCGATTTTTCAAAATGGAGCTCTAACGCAAGAGGTGTCGATTTGAACCACAATTACGACGCAGGCTTTTATGAATACAAAATGATAGAAAAGGAGCAAAAAATCACACAGGGGCCAACAAAATACTCTGGAGAGTCGCCAGAAAGCGAGCCTGAGGTAAGCGCTCTTGCCTCATTTGTTCGATACAATATTGAGGAGCTTTGTGGAGTCCTTACGCTTCATTCACAGGGCGAGGAAATTTATTATAAATCTGCGGGGATGTGTCCACAAAAAAGCGAATTTGTGTCAAAGCAGATAGCTAAAATGACCTCGTATAAGCTATCAAGCACGCAGGGAACAGCCTCGTATGGTGGACTCACTGACTGGCTTGTTCAAAAATATAACCTTCCTTCGTTCACGCTCGAATGTGGACTTGGCGAAAACCCACTTAATCCATCGCTTTCGAGCGATATTTACCTGCGACTTCGTGAGCTTTTCTTTACCTTTCCAATTCTATTTTAAAATAATATTATAATTGTTTGAAAATCCCTTGACTTTATTCTTTTAATGTGGTATAATTGTAATCACTTTAATAAACTAAAGCGATAAAGTAAAAGGAGAAAAGACATGAAAAAATTAATTTCAATTATTTTAGCGGTTTTAATGATTGCTACAGCAGTATTCCTTACATCCTGTGGTGTTAAGGATTGGGAAAAGATTCAGGAAAATGGCAAATTTGTTTGCGGCATCACAATTTATGCACCTATGAATTATTATGATGCAGATGGCGACCTAGTTGAAGATATTAGCTGAGAACTTGTAGGATTTGATACTGAACTTGCAAAATTGGTTGCCGAAAAGCTTGGCGTAGAGGTTGAATTTAAAGAAATTGAGTGGGAAAATAAGTACATTGAGCTCAAATCCGGAAGTATCGACTGTATTTGGAACGGATTCACATCTAACTCTAAGGATGATGATGGTATTGCAAGAGCAGATAAGGTTGACTTTACCTATGCTTATCTTGATAATGCGCAGTGTGTGGTTGTGAAAAAAGACGCACTTGCAAATTATACATCTGCTGCGTCACTCGCAGGCAAGAAGGCTACCGCTGAGGGTGGCAGCGCAGGTGAATCCTATGCCTCGTCTGTAACAACAGTTGCAATTGAGGCGGTTGGTTCGCAGATGGATACTTTTATTCAGGTTAAGACTGGAGCTGTTGATTTCGCAGTAGTTGATGTTTTGTTGGCTGAAGAAATTGTTGGTAAAGGTACATATGCAGACCTTGCTATTGTTGAAACCATTCAAATAGATAAGGAAGTATATTCTATAGGTTGTAGAAAAAATAGCGATTTTGACGAAAAGATTAATGAAGCTTTAATAGAGCTTCTTAATGAAGGCAAAATTGAAGAGCTTGCTGTTAAGTACGATGTTACTATCACGAAGGAACTTTTGGATAGAAAAACAGCAAAATAATTAAAGGTGAACGATGATTTTTTGGCAAGTAACTCTTCAATTTTTAAAGGGCTTTGGAACGACCTGTTCTATATTTGCATTGACTTTGCTTTTCGCACTTCCTTTAGGGCTTATAATTTCATTTGGAACGATGTCCAAATTTAAGCCACTTAAAGCTGTTATGAAAACTATTGTATGGGTGGTTAGAGGCGTCCCTCTTATGCTCCAACTTTTTATAGTATACTACGGGCCGTCATTGCTGTTTCATGTTCCAATAGGTGATAAATTTGTTTCTACAATAATCGCATTTTCTATTAATTACGCTTGCTATTTTTCTGAAATATACAGAGCGGGAATTGAGGCAATACCGAGAGGACAGATAGAAGCAGGACAGGTTCTCGGCATGACCAGATTCCAAATATTTACAAGAATTACTCTTATGCAGGTAGTAAAAAGAATAGTGCCTCCTATGGGTAACGAGATTATCACTCTTGTTAAAGATACCGCCTTGGCGCGTACTATTGTGGTTGTGGAAATCATACATCTCGCACATAAAATTTCGAACACGCTTGCGGAGATTTGGCCTCTCTTCTACACGGCAATATTCTATCTTGCATTTGTGGGCATACTTACCCTCCTCTTTGGGTGGTTCGAAAAGAAATTAAGCTATTATAAGGTGTAATTATGGGATTTCTAGATGTAAAGGGAGTATATAAAAACTTCGGCAACACCGAGGTTCTTCGTGGTGTTGATTTTACGCTCGATAAGGGAGAGGTGCTTTCCATAATCGGCTCATCAGGAAGCGGAAAAACAACTTTGTTAAGATGTCTTAATTTGCTTGAAAAGGCAGACGATGGAACAGTGTCTATAAACGGCGAGGTTGTAATAGATGCAAGGACTGAAGATAAGTATACAGATAAGGAAGTAAGGGAAAAAAGACTTCGCATGGGACTCGTTTTCCAACAGTTTAACCTTTTCCCACAGTACAATGTTATTGATAACCTAACACTTGCTCCAAAGCTTCGTGTAAAGGAAAGAAAAGACCTTACAAAGCAGGAAAAGCTTGACGAATTCGAGAAGATAAACGTTCGCGCGCTTGAGCTTCTTGAAACAGTTGGTCTTACCGAAAAGGCAAGCTCCTATCCTTGCGAAATTTCAGGTGGACAACAGCAAAGAGTTGCGATTGCACGCGCTCTTATGCTCAACCCCGATATTCTTTGCTTTGACGAGCCAACATCAGCCCTTGACCCTGAGCTTACAGGCGAGGTTTTGAAGGTTATTAAAAGCCTCAAATCAGGCGATAGAACAATGGTTATCGTAACTCACGAAATGGAGTTCGCAAAGAATGTTTCCGATAAGGTAATATTTATGGCGGACGGTGTAATTGAGGAAATGGGAACGCCTGAGGAAGTTTTCGATAATCCAAAAAGTCCAAAGCTCATTGCTTTTTTGAATAAAGCAAACGAAATTATCTAAAAGGTATTGAAAAATATACCAAATATGTTAAAATAGTTAGTGGGGAAATCCCACTAACTTTTTTATTTAGGAGAACAAAATGGAACTTAAGGGAAAGAAAATTAACTTCCTCGGAGATAGCATAACCGAAGGACATGGTACAAGCGACTGGGGAACAAAGCCATATCATCAGCTATTAAAGGTAAATTGTGGACTTGCAGAGGCGAGAAATTACGGACTTGGTGGCACAAAAATCGCGCGCTTGCCAGTTGTAACCGACCATCAATTCGATCAGGACTTCAATCTTCGCGCACCATCAATGGACTTGGATGCAGATGCAATCGTAGTGTTCGGTGGAACAAACGACTTCGGCCACGGTACAATTCCACTCGGAACAATGGACGACAGAGATGTTCATACCTTCTACGGTGGACTTCACACTCTTTGCCTTTACCTTATCAAAACATATATTTCAAAGCCAATTATCTTTATGACACCTCTACATAGACTCAATGAGGTGCTTGACCATAATAATAGAATAAATGAGGGCAACAAAAGCGCGCGCCCACTTATCGACTTTGTAAATGCGATAAGAGAGGTTTGCGAGTTCTATTCAATTCCAGTCCTCGACCTTTATAAGGAAAGTGGAATGTACGGACAGGTTTGGGCTTGGTGCGAGGGATATATGCCTGATGGACTCCATCCAAACGATGCAGGACACGAAATTATCGCACATAAGCTTCAAAAATTCTTGGAGAACCTCTAATTATGATTTTAAAGGGAATAAAAGCAAACTTCTTAGGGGATAGCATAACCGAGGGCTGTGGAACAACCTCGCCCGAGAATGCCTTTCACGGAGTTTTGAAAAGAAATTGTGGACTTGCCGAGGTGCGTAACTATGGCAAGGGAGGAACAAGAATAGCGCGTCAAAGCGAAATTAAGGACCCTGACGGTAGAGATTACGATTTTATTCGTCGTGCCGATGAAATGGACCCTGATGCCGATTTGATTGTAGTATTCGGTGGCACAAATGATTACGGTAACGGTCAAGCCCCACTTGGCGAAATTACCGATACAAGTATGTTTACCTTCTATGGTGCAGTGCATACTCTTTGTACCAACCTTAAAAGCAAATATCCAAAAGCAAAAATTGCCTTTATTGCGCCATTGCACCGTTGGAATGAGTGTGGTGGACTTGGCACATGGAAGCCCGATGGAGTAGTACAGCATCATCTTTGCGATTATGTAAAGGCTGTAAAGGACACCTGCGCGCTTTATTCAATCCCAGTCCTCGACCTTTTCACAAACAACGAAATGCCAATAAACGATAACGATTTTAGAAGAGATTGCGCCCCCGACGGACTCCATCCAAACGACGCAGGACATAAAATCTTGGCAGAATTTCTTCAAAAATTCCTCGAAACGATATAAATGGAAAACGCACTTGTTAAATGGCAGGTGCGTTTTTTGTGCAATAAGCACAAGGCGACTTCGATAAATCAAGCGCTTGCGCTTGTATGTAATCACGCGAGGCGTGAATGTAATTTGCAAAGGAAGACGAAGAATAAAGCTTGAAACAAAAAATCGACACTCAATCGAGTGTCGATTTTTTATTATTTGTTAAAATACGAAAGGGCGGCGCCGATAACTGTAGAGAACTGAGCATTTTCAGGAATTACCATATTCACATCAAAATGCTTATTAAACATTTCTATAACATTCTTAGCCTGCGACATTTGTGTTAGATTTCCTGTAAGCACAATGTCACGAATTCCGTACTGACGCGCTGCAAACACAGCCATCATGCCAACAGTTTCAAATACCATATTTACAAGTCCAAGTGCAATATCGTTCTTTGATGCAATATCACTTACACGGCCAAAGTTAGATGCAGTAAGCTCTCCACTAAGACCAGCGCTTTTCTTTGAAAGGTCGCTAACCTTAAGGTCAACATTTTCAAGCAAGCCCTCGCTTGCAATATCATCAATGTGTGCGATAGTATCAAGGCCGAGCATTTTTTTGGAAAGCCCCATAAGCGTACCACCACCAACACCTGTACCACCAAGGTAAATAGGCGCGTTGCCCTTAACAGCGTGTACAAGAGCAGTACCTGTTCCCATACTAACGATTATCGCATCCTCAAAGCCTGAAAGATAAAGACCACCAAGACCGATTCCACGGAATTCAGGAGTGGATTCGCAGTCGAGATTATATATAGGCTTGGAAATAAATGACGAGCCAACACCCGTAATCATTACCTTTTCAATATCTGAAAGCTCTAAATTATTTGCCTCAGTAAACTTACCAAAAGCACCGTAAATTGAGGTTACAGGATCATTTGCAGTTACACACATAGGCGTAATAAGCCTCTTGTCAGCATCAAAGCCCACAATTTTCGTTGTGCTTCCACCAATATCAATTCCAATTACAACTCCCATAATTTACCTCCTTGGAATATCATTTTTATCATTCTACCACAAAGTATTCCAAAAATCAATAGAAAAATAAAAGAGCCTGCATAGCAGACTCCTTTGATTTTTTAGTCAACAAGACTTATTTCGTGTCCAAGCTCGGCTGATTTGTAAAGCGCCTCGAGAATCTTAACCATATTAAGTCCCTGCTCAGGCGTGAAATCAGGCTCGCATCTGCCACAAATAACATCTACAAAGTGACGAATATTCGCCTCGTGATGGGGCATACAGTTGTAATCATTTATTGATGGAGCAATAGTTATATTGTTGCCATACTCCTCAGTGAAAATTTCAAGCTTGTTGTCCATAGCGCTAAAGCGAGAGCCAGCCTTTTCTCCACGAAGCTCAACAAATATTTGATCCCCTGCAATATTAGATGCCCAAGAGAATTCAATCTGCAAGCAAGCACCATTGTCAAAGCGAATAAAGCCCATTGCAAGGTCCTCAACATCCATTTTTGAGTGCGAGGTGTGTGCAAACTTTGTATATGTAGAGCCACTTACGGTAACAGGCCTTGCGTTACCCATAAGATACATAGAGAGGTCGATTATATGTACGCCAAGGTCGATAAGAGGTCCACCACCACTTTGCTCCTTGTCGGTAAACCAACCACCCCAGCCAGGGATTCCTCTGCGCCTAATCCAACCACAGCGACCTGCGTAAATCTCGCCCATTTTTCCGTCGGAGATAAACTGCTTCAAAAACTTAGTGGAGGGACGGAAGCGGTTATTACGAATAACCATAAGCGTTTTGCCACTTTTTTCAGTTGCATTTTTCATCCTTTCAGCCTCGGCAACGCTTACAGCGTCAGGCTTTTCACAAAGAACATGAAGTCCCTTTTCAAGGGCGTATACAGCGGCAATGGAGTGAATGTTGTTAGGTGTGCAAATGTCAACAGCATCAAGCTCCTCGCTATCAATCATTTCCTTAAAATCGGAATAGAGATGCGCCTCAGGATATCTTTGCTTCATTTGCTCAAGCTTCGCATCATTTATGTCGCAAATAGCAACAATCTTGCACTCGTCAAGCTTATCAAAGGCAGGGAGGTGCCCGTTTTGACACATTTTACCTGCGCCGATAATACCAACTTTAATCATTATTTTTCCTCAATTCTTGCAACCCAAGGGCACTCAAGTGCTGGAACTCTGTAAACAGGCTTAGCCCATCTTACTGCGTTTGTGATAATCTTTTGAATGTTTTCGTTATAGAAGGTTGGGAATGTTTCGTGACCTGGCTGGAGATAGAATACCTTACCGTTTTCTCTGTGCCAAATACAACCAGAACGGAATACCTCACCACCATTGTACCAGCCAACAAGAAGAAGCTTATCAGGGTCAGGAATACCAAATGGCTCGGTGTAGGTTTCCTCAGCCTCAAGCTCGAAATATCTGTCGTTTATACCCTCCATAATAGGATGGTTATGGTCGATTACCCAAAGGCGCTCCTTATCGTTGCTTTCTCTCCAACCGAGATTACAGGTTGTGCCCATAAGAAGCTTGAATGGCTTTGAGTGATGAGCAGAGTGGAGGAAAATAATTCCCATACCACGAAGAACTGCTTCCTTAACCTTTACAGCAATTTCGTCAGGAACCTCGCCGTGCTTAATGTGTCCCCACCAAAGCATAACATCGGTGTTTTCAAGAAGCTCATCGGTAATACCACAGTTCTCATCATCAAGAGTAGCAGTAGTTACCTCAATGTCCTCATTCTTGCCAAGAAAATCAGCAATAGCCTTGTGAATACCGTCAGGATAAACCTCACGAACCTTTTCGTCAATCTTCTCGTGTGCGTATTCGTTCCATACAACAACTTTAATCATAGTAAAAATACCTTTCGTATAAAAATTCTATCAAGGAAAGTATAACATATAAATATGTTAAATGCAAGAGATTACCTCAAAAATATTGACTTTTTAGCGCGAAAATGCTAACATATATGCATAGGGGGTGGCAAAATGGTTAATCTTGGCAACGACTGGGACGAAATTCTTAGTGGCGAGTTCGAAAAGGACTACTATAAAAGCATTCGCACATTCTTAAAGGGCGAATATTTTTCACGCACGATTTTCCCGCCTATGCACGATATTTTTAATGCCCTCAAATACACGCCATATAGTAATACTAAGGTTGTTATTTTGGGGCAAGACCCCTATCACGAGATAGGACAGGCGCACGGTCTTTCATTTTCTGTAAAGAGAGGTATAAAAATTCCACCGTCGCTTGTAAATATTTATAAGGAGCTAAGCTCCGATATCGGAATGAAAATTCCAAATCACGGAGAGCTTACCTCGTGGGCAAGACAGGGAGTTCTTCTCTTGAACGCAACTCTTACCGTGCGAGAGGGAATGGCTAATAGCCATAAGGACATCGGTTGGGCAATCTTTACTGACGAGGTAATTAAAAAGCTCGATAAAAACGATAAGCCGATTGTATTCATATTGTGGGGCGCAAACGCACGCAGTAAGAAGAAATACATAACAAATAAAAATCACTTGATAATAGAAAGCGCACATCCGTCGCCACTCTCGGCATATAATGGATTTTTTGGAAGCAAGCCATTTTCAAGGGCGAACGAGTTCTTAAAATCCAAGGGCGAGGGCGAGATAAACTGGAATAGCGTAAACGAGGAGTAACTATGAAATCATCAACAGAAATTTGGTCAAGTGCCTCGGTGGTAGGCGAGAAAAAGGCTATCGAGCTTATTGCAAAGGCAGGCTTTGACGCGTGGGACTTTTCAATGTTTGAAATGGCTCGCATTGACTGGAGCACATATAAAATAATTGACAAGCCTCATCCATTAAATCAGGCAAATTATGCGAGCTTTGCGAAGGAGCTTCGCAAAATAGGCGAGGACAATGGAATCCATTGTAACCAATCGCACGCACCATTCCCATCGCTTGTTTCTGGAATGAAGGATTACCTTAAAAGAGCAATCGAATGTACTGCAATTGCAGGTGGTAAAATTTGCATAATTCACCCCGATAATAACCAAAGCGCAGAGCAGAACGCAGAGTTTTATTTGGAGCTTCTCCCATTTGCTAAGGAGCACGGTGTTAAAATCGCAACCGAAAATATGTGGAACTGGAAGGAAAATGCCCCAACAGCGTGCGCTGCCGCTTGCTCTCATCACGACGATTTTGTAAAGCACATAAAGACAGTAAACGACCCATATCTTGTTGCTTGCCTTGACATCGGACACGCAGAAATGGCAGGTCTTGACACAAGCGCTAAGCAGATGATTTACGCTCTTGGCGATGCGTTGCAGGCACTCCATATTCACGATAACGACAAGGTTGGCGACTCACACCAAATCCCATTCTCAATGAATATTCCTTGGGATGAGGTTGCAAAGGCACTCAAGGGCGCAAATTATCAAGGCTATTTGACTCTCGAATCTGATAGATATGTGTCAAGCACAGGAGCAAAAACCGAGGAAGAAACCTTCAAGGCCCTCTGCGACCTTAACAAAGCAGTAAAGCGCCTTGATGAAATGATACAAAACGCATAAAGCTTGATACCTATTGCGCGAGCAATAGGTATCTTTTTTTGCTCTTTATAGATGTCGTGTTTTTGCGACATCGTTTGATTGACAACCTTTAAATTCAATGGTAGAATAAAGGTGTAAAAAGCAAGTCAATCATAAAGGAGAACTAAAATGAAAACTAAACTTAAAAAGCTTAATAAAAAATATGATAATCTCGTAAAAAAGGCTATGTCGGCAGATTTAAGCGAGGTAGAATACGACAAAACAATCGAGCAAATCCAATCCCTCGGAGTTGAAATCTATAAGCTTCAAATATCAAAATAATATTTCCTTTTCCAAACGAAATAAATCGTGCCTTTTGTTTTTACATTTCCTTTTTGCCCTCGACATTTCCGAGGGCATTTTTATGTCGTATTGTCGATATGGCACATTTTTGGTCGAACGATTAGTGTTGAAATGGAAAAATTTTGCATTAAAATAAAGCGTAGGACAAAACAAACGAAATGCAAAAACGAAAGGAAAGAAAAATGAAAAAGTATGTATCCTGCATTATTCTAATTGTCGCTTGTATTGCTTGCGCTACAATCTTTTATGTTAACGCAAAAACAACCGACACACCCGAAACGCCAAGTGAGAGCGAGGTCCCATCTCAAAGCGAAGCGCCAAGCGAGAGCGAGGAAACCCAAAAGAAGCTCGACCTCTCCCAAAATGGAACGCTTTATAGCGAGTATTTTTGCCCGTCAAGACTCCGTGTAGAGTGGAATGCGATAAGCTACGAGGGCGATGGCACTCTGTACATAAACGCAGAGCTTTATCTCGATAGCCCAAATGGCATTTCTCAGGCTTGTAACGGAAGCTTTACCGTAAACGGTAAAAAAACCGATTTTTCCGTCAAGCCCTCAAGCGAGCAAAGCACACTCTTGCAGGCGATCTCTTGCGAAATTAAGGACTATTCTGACGCAACAGCTATTGAAATTTCAGGCATCATAGGTCTTGAATTTGTTTGCGAGGGTGGAGCAACGCTTAACTCTCTAAGTATAAGCTCAAAAATCTGCCCAACAAGCTCTAATAGCGAATCAAAGCTAATCTCCCTTGAGCATATCTCTCAATATCCATCACTCCCAAGTGGCGACGAGATAACCTCGCTTGCAATGGTGCTTCGTTACCTTAAATATAATGTTAACGAGTGCGATTTGTGCGACCTCTATCTCGATAAAGGGCCAGTTGGCTTTACCGATATTAGCAAGGCAAACGCAGGCAACCCTCGTGATACCTATAATTCTTATGGCTGTCTTGCGCCTGTAATAATAAATTCGGCAACAAAGTTTATAAGCGCTAACGGTGGCTCTCATAAGGCATATGACCTGACGGGCTATAATCCACAGGAGCTTTATAGACAAGTAAGCCTTGGCAATCCGGTTATAGTATGGCTATGCGATGATTTCGGAAATACCCCCTCGATATCTCGCATTTGGATAGTAGATGGCAAAACCGTATTCTTAAAATCAAATATGGCGTGTATGGTTCTTGTCGGCTACGATAACACAAAGGGAACGGTAACTCTTGCAAACCCAGCAGGCAATACCTTTACACTCGATATGGAAATGTTCGAGCAGGGCTATGCCGATATGGGCTCGTATGCAGTAATCGTAAAATAGCGATTGCCCCGTTAGTCCCTGCCATAGACCGTCATTTAACCACTTTGTTAGATGACGGTCTTATTCTTTTAAATTTTTTGAAAAAATTTTAGAATTCCTATTGACAAAGCAAAATAGGTGTGATAATATAATAGGGCAAAAACAAAATAAATTCGATTTGCGAGTGTAGTTCAATGGTAGAATTCCAGCCTTCCAAGCTGGTCGCGTGGGTTCGATTCCCATCACTCGCTCCATTTTTTTGCTATGTACCCGTAGCTCAGCCGGATAGAGCAACTGCCTTCTAAGCAGTAGGTCGGGGGTTCGAATCCCTCCGGGTACGCCATCTGCAAACCACAGCAGATTGGGGCTTCGCCGTAGGAGACGAAGCTATATAACTCTCGTAAGAGAGCGTTCTTTGGTGGGTGTAGCTCAGCTGGTTAGAGCGTCAGATTGTGGCTCTGAAGGCCGTGGGTTCGAATCTCATCATCCACCCCAAAAAGAAAAACCGACCATTTGGTCGGTTTTCTTTTTTATCCATTGCGAAAGCGATGGTATATCATCACGCTTTAGCGTGTATATCACCACCGAAGGTGTATATCATCAGCCATAGGCTGTATCTTATTTCGCAATGATGATATGCAAAACCTTGTTTTGATGATATGCAACGACAAGTCGTTGATGATATGTAAGACCCTGTCTTGATTTTGGCTTTTTATCCAAGTCGCAGACTTGGTATATCATCAAGATCGCCGTCCTTGTATATCATCAGCCCTTTGGGCTGCATTTAAATTAAAATCCTTAAACAAAACGCGAAAACCTCGCGTTTTATTTTTGTATATTCTTGTAATTTATAAATAGATATGGTAAAATAATTATGTATAGTTAATTTTGAGAGGTACGCAATGGAAATCAAAGAAAGAATTCAAAAGCTTCGTGCGACAATCAAGTATCATTCAAAGAGATATTATGAAAATGACGCGCCCGAAATTTCCGATTTTGAATACGATAAAATGTTCGAGGAGCTAAAGACCCTCGAGGCACAGTATCCCGAATATTACGACCCAACCTCCCCAACTCAAAGAGTAGGCGGAATGGCTCTTGATAAGTTTGAAAAGGTTAAGCACGAGGTTCGTATGGGAAGCCTTACGGATGTGTTTGATTTTGACGCGCTTCGTGCCTTTGTTCGCCATGTTAAGAGCGAGGTTGGAGAGGACACCGAATTTTCCGTTGAGCCTAAAATCGACGGACTTAGCGTTTCTCTTAAATACGAAAACGGAATTCTCACAGTCGGTGCAACCCGTGGCGACGGAATCACAGGCGAGGATGTTACTGCTAATATAAAAACAATTCGCTCAATTCCATTAGAGCTTGATTCTCCATTGAATATTACCGTGCGTGGAGAGGTTTATATGCCTCGCGCATCGTTTGAAAAGCTAAATAAAATAAAAGAGGAAAATGGCGAAACGCTTTGGGCAAATCCAAGAAATGCAGCGGCAGGCTCGCTTCGTCAGCTCGACTCAAAGGAAACTGCAAAGCGTGGTCTTGACATTTTTGTCTTTAACTATCAGGCAGGCTCGCTTGAGGATGATACAATAGAAACACACGCCCAAACCATCAATAAAATTAAATCCCTTGGCTTTAATACAATTTCAATGCTCACGGTAACAAGCGATGAGGACAAAATCGTAAACGCAATCAAGGACCTTGGCGAGCGCAGACCGTCCCTTTCCTACGATATCGACGGTGTCGTTATCAAGGTTAACTCTCTTGAAAAGCGCAAGGAAATGGGCGAGGGAACAAGCACTCCGAAATGGGCAGTTGCATATAAATTCCCACCAGAGCAAAAAGTAACAAAGCTCCTTGACATTTTAATTCAGGTTGGTAGAACTGGCGTGCTTACACCCCTTGCTGAGCTCGAGCCCGTAAAGCTTGCAGGAACAACCGTGTCAAGGGCAACTCTTCATAATATCGACATAATAAGAGAAAAGGACATTCGCATAGGCGATACCGTTATCGTTCAAAAGGCAGGCGACATAATTCCAGAGGTTGTGGGAAGCATCAGCAAGGACCGTGATGAAAATAGCACCCCTTACGAAATGCCAAGCGTGTGCCCGTCCTGTGGTGGAGAGCTCCATTATGACGACGCAGACGACTTCCTCGAGGATGAGGAGGACTTTACTCTCGGCGCACTCCGTTGCACAAATCCGTCCTGTCCTGCACAGCTTGAAAGAAATATAACTCATTTTGCGTCCAAAAAGGCTATGAATATAGATGGAATGGGCGGAAAAATGGTAAAGCTCTTGCTTGATAATCAGCTTATCTCTGACGCATCAGACATTTACTATCTCAAAAAGGAGCAAATTGAGGCTCTTGATAGAATGGGCGAGAAGAGCGCATCTAATCTTATAGGCGCAATCGAGACATCAAAGAGCGCAGGACTTGCAAGAGTAATTTACTCACTCGGTATTCGCCATATCGGAGAGGTTGCATCGGCAGAGCTTGCATCGAAATTTGGCTCTATCGAGGCGCTTTTCGAGGCGACAGAGGAGCAAATTTGCGAAATTGAGGACTTCGGTCTTATAATGGCAAAAAGCGTTGTGGATTTCTTTAAGAGAGCATCTACACGAGAAATAATTAACAAATTGAAGGACGCAGGCGTTGTAACCGAGGAGACCGTTATCGAAAGGACAAGCGAATTTGAGGGGCTAACCTTCGTCTTGACAGGCACACTTGAAAATATGACTCGTGATGAGGCATCAGATATGATTAAGGCAAGAGGAGGAAAAACCTCGTCCTCTGTGTCGAAAAATACCGATTATGTCCTCGCAGGAGAGAGCGCAGGCTCAAAGCTTACAAAGGCGCAGGCGCTCGGAGTTAAGATAATTGATAAGGAAGAATTCCTTAAAATGTGTGGAGAAAAATAATGTTTAAACTAAGTGCAGGCGCAACGAGGGCAATAGAGCTACTCGAGGGCGCAGGCTATGAGGCATACGCAGTTGGTGGAGCGATACGCGATGCGATAATGGGAAATACCGTGCAGGATTTCGACATAACCACCTCGGCAACTCCCGAGGAAATGAGATTCGTTTTTAAGGACGAGAGGACGATTGAAACAGGAATAAAGCACGGAACGATAACTCTTGCTTATAAGGGCGAGAATGTCGAAATTACCACCTATCGCGTTGACGGAGAATACACCGATAATCGCCACCCAGAAAGCGTTCAGTTTACAAGAAAGCTAAGTGGCGACCTCGAAAGGCGCGATTTTACAATGAACGCCATAGCCTATAATCCAAACGGTAATATAGTCGATTTATTCGACGGTAGAAGCGATATTTCAAATGGAATAATAAGAGCAATCGGAGAGCCTAAGGTGCGCTTTACCGAGGATGCACTTCGAATATTGCGTGCAATTCGCTTTTCATCCTGCCTTGGCTTCAAAATTGAGGAGAAAACAAGGAAAGCAATGCTCGAATGTGCGCCCTTGCTTTCTAACATTTCAAGGGAAAGAATAGCCACCGAGCTTAATAAATTCCTTTGTGGAAAAAATGTAAAAAATGCAATTCTTGAAAACTATGAAATTTTAGGCTATATCTTGCCTGAAATTGCTCAAATGCACGGCTTTGACCAAAGAAATTCGTGGCACATCTACGATATTTTGGAGCATACTGCCGTGGTCGTAGATAATGTCAGACCATTGCCACATATGCGACTTATGGCATTCTTGCACGATATAGGAAAGGTACATACCTTTACTGTCGACGAAAATGGCATAGGACACTTTTATGGGCATAATGGCGCAAGCGAGGCGCGTGCAAGAGAGTTCTTTAATGAATACAAGTACGACAATTTCACAAAGGAAAGAGTATGTGCTATTATAAAGGTTCACGACACTCATATTGAGGCAGACAAGGCATACATAAAGAAGAGAATGAACCGTATGGGGAAAGAGGCATTTCTTGAGCTTTTGGAGCTTCAAAGGGCAGATAATTTGGCTCAAAATCCCCAAAAGGTTAATATACCTCACTTCGATATTGTCTTGAATATGGCAAACGAAATAATTTCCGAGGGCGAGTGCTTTTCCTTGAAGCATCTTGCAATAAACGGAGGCGACCTGATTTCAAATGGCTTTGTAGCAGGTAAGAAAATAGGAGAAATCCTTGATTTTCTGCTTGAAGAGGTCATTGAGGGCAGGGCAGAAAACGATAAAAATACATTGTTAAAAATAGCAAAAAGCAAATATGGAGAATAATATGCGTTACGAAAAAAACACTTATAAGGGCTACGAGCTTGGCTCACTTCCAAAGGACAGTATAAAGGAGCTTGAGGAGCTTTCAAGAATCTCAGCTACCGAGGGCATTGTAATGCTCGAAAATAAAAACGATGTGCTTCCACTCAAAAATGGCGACCGTGTGTCCGTTTTTGGCAGAATTCAAAGAGAATATTATAAGAGTGGAACAGGCTCTGGTGGACTTGTTAATGTAAAATATGTTACAAATATCGTAGATAGCTTAAAGGAATGCGATGGCATCGAAATCAACGAGGAGCTTCTTTCAATATACGAGGAATGGAAGAAGGACCATCCATTTGATGTTGGTAAGGGCTGGGGACAAGAGCCTTGGTGTCAGGAGGAAATGGAAATTGACCTCTCGATAGTTGAAAATGCACGCAAATTTGGCGATAAGGCTATTATCGTAATCGGTAGAACTGCTGGCGAGGACAAGGATAACTCTGCATCTGAGGGAAGCTATCTTTTGACTAAAAAGGAAGAGGAGCTCATTGAAAAGGTTACCTCTGTGTTTGAAAAGACAATAGTTTTGCTCAATGTTGGCGCAATTATTGATATGAAATGGGTGCAAAAATATAATGTATCCAGCGTGCTTTATTTGTGGCAGGGCGGTATGTGTGGAGGTCTTGCATGCGCTGATGTCCTCACAGGCAAGGTTAACCCAAGTGGTAAGCTTGCAGATACAATTGCATACGATATTTCTGATTATCCATCAAGCTCCTGCTTTGGCGAAAGAGAAGAAAATCGCTATAAAGAGGATATCTATGTTGGCTATCGTTATTTCGAGAGCGTTGCTAAGGATAAGGTTCTTTATCCATTCGGCTTTGGTCTCTCCTATACCACATTCAAAACAAGCGCAAGCGCGCGTGTATGTGACGATAAAATCGTAGTTGATGCTACTATTGAGAATACAGGCAAGCTCGCAGGCAAGGAGGTAGCGCAGGTTTACTTCGGCGCTCCAAAGGGCAAGCTTGGAAAGAGCGCAAGAGAGCTTATCGCATACGCAAAGACCGATTTGCTCGCACCAGGCGAGTCTCAGACTCTCACACTCGAATTCGAAATTGACAAAATGTGCGCCTATGATGATAGTGGCGTAACAGGCAATAAGTCCTGCTATGTGCTTGAAAATGGCGATTATCAAATCTATGTTGGAAGTAGTGTTCGTGATGCTGAAAATGTATTTACATACACACAGGATGCCACAAAGGTAGTTGAAAGATGCACAGAGGCACTTTCTCCTACTAAGCCCTTTGACCGTATGCATGTGGGCGAAAATAATACACTTACATACGAGCCAACACCACTTCGTACATATTCAGTTAAGGAAAGAGTAAACGAAAATCTTCCAGTGGAAATACCATATACAGGCGATAAGGGAATTAAGCTTGAGGATGTAAGATGCGGAAAGGCAACCATTGAGCAATTTGTTGCTCAGCTTTCTGACGAGGAGCTTTGCTGTCTTGTAAGAGGCGAGGGAATGAACAGCCCTAAGGTTACCCCTGGCACAGGCTCCTGCTTTGGTGGCGTCACCGAGGAGCTTATCTCCTATGGTATTCCTATTGTCTGCACAACTGATGGTCCTTCTGGCATTAGAATGGATAGCGGACTTCTTGCAACCTCTATGCCAAACGGAACATGCCTTGCGTGTACCTTTAACACCGACCTTGTAAGCGAGCTTTATGCGCTTGAGGGCGTTGAAATGACTGCATATGAAATTGACGTAATCCTCGGTCCTGGCATAAATATTCACAGAAGCCCATTAAATGGTAGAAACTTCGAGTATTTCTCCGAGGACCCATATCTTGCAGGCACAATGGCTGTTGCCATCTCCAAGGGACTCTCAAATGCAGGCGTTTATTGCACAATTAAGCACTTTATGGCAAACAGCCAGGAGTGGTATAGACACCACACAGACTCTGTAATTTCCGAAAGAGCCCTAAGAGAAATCTATGCTCGCCCATTCGAAATTGCAGTAAAGGACGGAGCAGTAAAGGCAATAATGACAGCGTATAACTGTGTAAACGGTATTCACGCGGCATCCTGCTACGACCTTACAAAGACAATTCTTCGTGATGAGTGGAAATATGACGGCTTTGTAATGACTGACTGGTGGGCAAAGCTCACAGACCTTGACGGAGTTGAAAGCAATGATGACTTTGCATCAATGGTAAAGGCTGTAAACGATGTTTATATGGTAATGGAAAATGCAAAAACAAATAACGATAATCTTCCAAGAGCGCTTGAAAGTGGATATCTCACAAGAGCAGAACTTCAGGTGTGTGCGATAAATATTTGTAATTTTGTAATGTACACACACGCATACGAGCGCTTTAGGGCAAATGGCTTTAAATATGCGTTGACCGACCTTGACACTACAAATATGAAGGAAATATTAGCCATTGATAGCATCGAGCTCGATGAACCATCAGATGTGAAATTTGAAAAGTCAGGAAAGTATATTCTTGAAATTGAATTTACCTCTCCGCTTCCAGAGCTTGCGCAAATCAGCATTGATGCAAAAATTGACCTTGCTGGCGCATGTACTGCTGTGGCAAAGGGAACAAATGGCAAAAGGGGAATTATCAGAACTCCAATTTCCATAATGAACTGGGCTAAAAAAATTGTATTCTCATCTAAGGCAGATGTGAAAATAGAGAAGGCTCGCTTCTTAATGTAAAAAGAAAATCTCCAACCACTCGGTTGGAGATTTTTATTTTATTTTTCCTCGTAAATTTGATAGGTTGGAACTAATTCCTTAACAAGAGCCTTGATTTCCTCGCTTTCAGCATAAGCCTCATCATAAAGCTTGTCCAAAACCTCAAGAAGCTTGCTTTCATCAAAATCAATAGGCTTTCTAATGCTTATCTTGTCGTTTGCAGTATTGATAAGTCCCTCTTCTGCCATAAGACGCTCCTCATAGAGCTTTTCTCCTGGGCGAAGACCAGTTATTTCAATTTTGATGTCCTTGCCAGGCTCATAGCCGGAAAGACGAATAAGGTTTTTAGCAAGGTCGTAAATCTTAACCTGCTCACCCATATCAAGCACGAATATCTCGCCACCCTTGGCATAAGCGCCTGCTTGAAGCACAAGGCTTACAGCCTCTGGAATGGTCATAAAGTATCTTATTATGTCCTTGTGTGTTACGGTTACAGGTCCACCCTCCTCAATTTGCTTTCTAAAAAGAGGAATTACCGAGCCATTAGAGCCGAGAACATTACCAAATCTTACAGCGACAAACGATGTTTTTGAAATCCTTGAGAAATACTGAATAATCATTTCACAAACACGCTTTGTTGCGCCCATTATGTTGGTTGGATTAACGGCCTTGTCAGTTGAAATCTGAACAAAGGTTTTAACACCATAATTGTGCGCACATTTCGCAAGCTTATATGTACCGATAATGTTGTTCTTCACAGCCTCAGTAGGGGAGGACTCCATAAGTGGAACATGCTTGTGCGCTGCTGCGTGGAACACAATGTCGGGCTGATATAGCTTGAAGATTGCGTCCATTCTTGAGCTATCTCTTACAGAGGCAATCAAAACAACAAGGTCAAGCTCAGGATGCTTTCTCTTTAGCTCTAACTGAACCTCATATGTTGTGTTTTCATAAATATCAACGATGATAAGCTTCTTTGGCGAGTGGCTTGCAATTTGTCTGCAAAGCTCACTGCCGATAGAGCCACCACCACCTGTTACAAGCACGGTTTGACCCTCAATATAAGCCATAACCTCGTCAAGGTTGGTTTGCACAGGCTCTCTGCCCAAAAGGTCGTTTACCTCAACATCGCGAAGACGCTGAACAGAAACCTGACCGTTTAAAAGCTGATAAATTCCAGGAAGCACCTTAACCTCGCATTTGCAGGAAACGCAAAGAGAGGAGAGCTCCTTTATAACATCAGGCTTAGCCGATGGAATTGCAATAATTATTGTTTCGATTTTCTTTTCCTTAACAATCGCAGGAATGTCAGTCGAATAGCCGAGAACATGGTAGCCAAAGATTGAGGTATGTTGCTTTGCAGGATCATCATCTATAAATCCTACAAGAGAGTAGCTTATCTTGTTGGAGTTAAGTATTTCCTTGGCAATCGCAACACCTGCCTTGCCAGCACCAACTATAAGAGCTCTTTTGCCCTTTTCGTTCTTGCGAGTGCCAAAATATCTACGAATAGATGTGTAGAGTCTGTACGAGAACAAAAGCGTCAAGAATGTTGCGCTTCCTAAAAGGAAAATAACAAAACAGCCTTGAATTGTTATACAGGAAACGTGGCAAAGACAAATAATGATATTTGACAAAAAGATAACGATGTTAATGCCAACAACCTTTGTAAGCTCTACCATTCCAACATGAGAGAGGGCACAGTGATGAAGCTTAGTTAGCCATACGCCTGCAATTGTTATTGCAAGGTCGACAACCAAAAATACCCACCCATCCTTCCAAAAATGGTCTGCATCATGCTGGAAGATAAATGCGTGATTAAAAAATATTGAAAAAAGATAGCTTACACAAAATAGAAAAGACAAAATCCAGGGCTTAAGCTTATGCGTTAAAGATTTCCTCATAAATTCTCCTTAATAGTAAATGCCTCGTAGTGAGACGGAGCGAATAAATAGCTCTCCATTCACTATTTTACACTACAAAATGGTAACTTGTCAACGGTATTTTTAATGAATTTAAATATTTAATTATTTTTTAATTTAGCCCTTGAAAAATGATGAAAAATGTTGTATCATATAAAATGAGAAAAATGCGCGGACATTTGTCCGAATGGAGGTATAAAATGGCTTTTGAGCTTGATAATGATTTTGAATCTGGTGTTGATATAAGAGTCGTTGGAGTAGGCGGTGGCGGAAACAACGCAGTAAATAGAATGATTTCCTCAAATATTAAGGGAGTGCAGTTTATCGCAGTTAATACTGACCGTCCTGCACTTTTGAAGAGCGAGGCTGCTACAAGAATTTGCATCGGTGAGCAGGTTACAAAGGGTAATGGAGCTGGTGCTAATCCTGAAATGGGACTTCGTGCTGCAGAGGAGAGCATTGATGAGATAAGAAAGGCGCTTGATGGCGCAGATATGGTATTTGTTGCTACCGGTATGGGTGGTGGAACAGGTACAGGTGCAGCTCCTGTTGTTGCAAGAGTTGCAAAGGAGCTTGGAATACTTACAGTCGGAATTGTTACAAAGCCATTCAAGTTTGAGGGTGGACGCAGAATGTCACAGGCTGACGCCGGTATTAAGGAGCTCTCAAAGCATGTAGACTCTCTCGTTGTTATTCCTAATGAAAGACTTAAAGAGGTATCAGAGGAGAAGATTACACTTATGAACGCGTTTGCTAAGGCAGACGATGTTTTGAAGCACGGTGTTAAGAGTATATCTGACCTTATCAATGTTGTTGGATTCGTAAACCTTGACTTTGCCGATGTTTCCTCTGTTATGAGAAATGCAGGACTTGCTCATATGGGCGTGGGAGAGGCAAAGGGACCAAATAAGGCTATCGAGGCTGCAAAGTCTGCAATTAGTAGCCCACTTCTTGAAACCTCAATCAGCGGTGCACACGGTATTGTAATAAATATTACAGTTTCTCCTGATGTTGAGCTTGATGAGGTTGATATTGCATCATCAATGATTACCGAGGAGGCTGCAGTTGATGCAAATATCATTTGGGGCGCAACCTTTGACCCAACTCTTGAGGATACAGTAAAGGTTACTATCATCGCTACAGGCTTTGATAAGCTTCCTAACAAGAATGTTAAGATTGATGCAGAGGTGGTTGATGAAATCACACTTAAGCAGGCACCTGTAATTGAAGAGGATGATTGCGCTGACATAATCGATATGATTAATAAGGCAAGAAAGAATCAAGGCGAGGAATTTTCCTCTAAAAAGTATTAATCTTATATAATAACTATTAACTAAATGTAGAAAAATCACAGTCGCAAGGCTGTGATTTTCTTTAAAAAATGCAAATTTTTGTGCAAATTGTCCTAAAAATAAACACAAAATCATTCATTATATTCAAATTTTTTGTGCAATATGTAGAATTTATTTAAAAAAATCACTTTTTCTTGACACAAATTATTTTAAGTGATATAATGTGTTCGGTGTATTTCCATATTAAAAAGGTATATTTGCGCCTATATATAAGAAGCACCGCAAAATTGATACCTCGTCCCGCAAGGGGCTGATGTATAAACATTTATTCTGAGAAAAGGAGGAAAAAAATGCCAACCTTTAACCAATTGGTAAGACAAGGTAGATCGGATAAGACCTACAAGTCCAAGACACCAGTTCTTCAATCAACATTCAATACATTGAAGAATAAAGTAGTTGAACAAAGCGCACCTCAAAAGAGAGGCGTTTGTACAAAGGTTACAACAACCACACCAAAGAAGCCAAACTCAGCTCTTCGTAAGATTGCAAGAGTTAAGCTTACAAACGGTATGGAAGTAACATCCTACATTCCTGGTATCGGACACAACCTTCAGGAGCACTCAGTTGTTCTTATTCGTGGAGGAAGAGTTCGTGACTTGCCTGGATGCCGTTACCACATTATCCGCGGTACGCTCGACGCACAAGGCGTAGCAAACCGTAACCAAAGCCGTTCTAAGTACGGTGCAAAGCGCGCTAAGAAGAAATAAGCTTAGCGAGGTAATCTTAAAAGTTAAATTTACCAAGGTTCCGAACTTGTCAATCTGAATAAATGTTTATTATCAGTGACACTTGACGGACTGAACGGGAGAATTTTCTTTCGAGTACCAATGATATCATATTTTTAATGAAGGAGGGAAGTAAAGTGCCGAGAAGAGGTCAAATTTCCAAAAGAGATGTTTTGCCAGATCCACTTTATAATTCAAAGCTCGTAACAAAGCTCATCAACAACATTATGCTTGATGGTAAGAAGGGCGTTGCTCAGAAGATTGTTTACGACGCATTCAAGATGGTTGAAGAGAAGACTGGTCAAAACGGACTTGAAGCATTCACTCAGGCTCTTGAGAACGTAATGCCTGTATTGGAGGTTAAGGCTCGCCGTATTGGTGGCTCTAACTATCAGGTACCTATGGAAGTAAGAGCTGAGAGAAGACAAACACTTGGTCTTCGTTGGATCACAAACTATTCAAGAAACCGTGGCGAAAAAACCATGGCTGAAAGACTTGCAGGCGAAATCCTCGATGCTAAGAATAGCATGGGTGGAGCTTTCAAGAAGAAAGAAGAAACACACAGAATGGCAGAAGCTAACAAGGCTTTCGCTCATTACAGATATTAATCGCGTCCTAATCGCATGAAAGGAAAAACAGATGCCAAGAGAATATTCACTTGAAAATACTCGTAATATCGGTATAATGGCTCATATCGACGCAGGTAAGACCACTACAACCGAGCGTATCTTGTTTTACACAGGTAAAACACACAAAATAGGTGAAACTCACGAAGGATCTGCTACAATGGACTGGATGGCTCAGGAGCAGGAAAGAGGTATCACAATTACCTCCGCTGCTACAACATGCTTCTGGTCAGGCTCAGCAAATCAGTTCCCAGCTACACGTATCAACATTATTGATACCCCTGGTCACGTTGACTTCACCGTTGAGGTACAGCGTTCTCTTAAAGTGCTTGACGGATCTGTTACCGTTTTCTGTGCGAAGGGCGGCGTAGAGCCTCAGTCTGAAACCGTTTGGAGACAGGCTGATGAATACGGCGTACCGCGTATGGCATACGTTAACAAGATGGACATCATGGGTGCAGACTTTTATAGAGTTGTAGGCATGATGAAGGAAAGACTCCATGCAAACGCAGTACCAATTCAGTTGCCAATTGGCGCTGAGGACACATTTAAAGGTATCATCGACCTTTTTGAAATGAAGGCAGACGTTTATTACGACGACCTCGGTAAGGATATGAGAGTTGAAGATATCCCTGCTGATATGCTTTCAAAGGCAGAAGAATATAGATCAAACTTGGTCGAGTCTATCTGCGAAACAGATGACGATCTTATGATGATGTACCTTGAGGGCGAGGAGCCTTCAATGGAAGAGCTTAAGGCTGCACTTCGTAAGGCTGTAATTGCTAACAAGATAGTTCCTGTAACATGTGGAACATCTTATAAGAATAAGGGAGTACAAAAGCTTCTCGATGCAGTTATCGAGTATATGCCTGCTCCTACTGATATCCCTGCTATCAAGGGTGTAAACCCTGAAACAGGTGAGGAGGATGTTCGTCACTCAAGCGACACAGAACCATTCTCCGCACTTGCATTCAAGATTATGACTGACCCATTCGTAGGAAAGCTTTGCTTCTTCCGCGTATATTCTGGTGCAGTTCAGGCAGGAACAACAGTTTACAACTCCTCAAAGGATAAGACAGAAAGATTCGGTCGTATTCTTCAAATGCACGCTAACGATAGAGCAGATATCGATGTATGCTATGCAGGTGATATCGCAGCTGTTATCGGTGTAAAGAATACCACAACAGGAGACACCTTCTGTGACGAAAAAGCTCCTATTATCCTTGAATCAATGGAATTCCCAGAGCCAGTTATCCGTGTTGCTGTTGAGCCAAAGACAAAGGCTGGACAGGAAAAGATGGGACTTGCTCTTGCAAAGCTTGCTGAGGAAGACCCAACATTTAGAACCTACACTGATGAAGAAACAGGCCAAACAATCATCGCCGGAATGGGTGAGCTTCACCTTGAGATCATTGTTGACCGTCTCCTTCGTGAATTCAAGGTAGAGGCTAACGTTGGTAAGCCACAGGTTGCTTATAAGGAAACAATCAGAAGAAGCGCTGATGTTGATCACAAGTACGCTCGTCAGTCTGGTGGTAAGGGTCAATATGGTCACGTTAAGATCATTATGGAACCAAACGAGCCAGGTAAGGGCTACGAATTCATCAACAAGGTTGTTGGTGGTGCTATTCCAAAGGAATACATCCCATGTGTTGACGCAGGTATTCAGGCTGCATCACAGACTGGTGTACTCGCAGGCTACAACGTTGTTGACTTTAAGATAACTCTCTATGATGGATCATACCACGAGGTTGACTCATCCGAAATGGCATTTAAGATCGCTGCTTCTATGGCTTTCAAGGAAGCTATGAGAAAGGCAGACCCTGTTCTTACTGAGCCAATCATGAAGGTTGTAGTTGTAACTCCTGATGATTACATGGGAGACGTTATCGGAACTCTTAACTCTCGTCGTGGACAGATTCAGTCTATGGACCCAGTTGCAGGTGCTCAGCAGATCACTGCTATGGTTCCTCTTGCTGAAATGTTCGGATATGCAACAACACTCCGTTCATCCACACAGGGAAGAGCTAACTATTCAATGGAGCCAGATCACTTCGCTGAGGTTCCAAAGAGCGTACAGGATGCAATCATTGCAACCCGTGCAAAGAACAACTAATTATTGTTCATAAAATAAAAAACAAAAAACAAATATATTTAATTTATGGAGGAAAACTCAAATGGCAAAGGCTAAATTTGAAAGAACCAAACCACACGTTAACATTGGTACCATCGGTCACGTTGACCACGGTAAGACAACCTTGACCGCGGCTATCACAAAGACCCTCTCACTCAAGAACTCTAACATCGACTTCTTGGACTACAGCCAAATCGACAACTGTCCTGAAGAAAGAGAAAGAGGTATCACAATCAACTCTCGTCACGTTGAGTATGAAACAGACGCTCGTCACTACGCTCACGTTGACTGCCCTGGCCACGCTGACTATGTAAAGAACATGATTACTGGTGCAGCTCAGATGGACGGTGCAATCCTCGTTGTTGCTGGTACAGACGGCCCTATGGCTCAGACTCGTGAGCACGTTCTTCTTGCTCGTCAGGTAGGCGTTCCAGCTCTCGTAATCTTCATCAACAAGTGTGATGACGTTGACGACCCAGAGCTTCTTGACCTCGTTGAGATGGAAATCAGAGAGCTCCTTAGCGAGTATGAATTCCCAGGCGACGACATTCCAATCGTTCGTGGATCTGCAAGAAACGCTCTTATGTCTGAAAACAAGGATCCTAGCGCACCTGAGTACGCTTGCATTTGGGAGCTTATGGATGCTGTTGACTCATACATCCCAACTCCTGACAGAAAGGCTGATCTCCCATTCCTTCTCCCAGTAGAGGACGTATTCTCAATTTCTGGTCGTGGTACTGTTGCTACAGGTAGAGTAGAGCGTGGTACTGTTAAGATGGCAGACGAAGTTGAAATCGTTGGTCTTACAGAGGATAGAAGAAAGACAGTTATTACCGGTATCGAAATGTTCCATAAGCTTATGGACTCTGCTGAGGCTGGTGACAACGTAGGTCTCCTTCTCCGTGGCGTTCAGAAGAATGAAATCGAAAGAGGACAGGTTCTCTGCAAGCCAGGTTCAATCAACCCACACAAGAAGTTCGTAGGTACTGTATATATTCTTACTGAAAAGGAAGGCGGCCGTTCAAAGCCATTCTTCTCAAACTACAGACCTCAGTTCTATATCAGAACAACTGACGTTACTGGTATCATCACACTTAAGGACACCGATATGGCGAAGCCAGGCGACAACTTGACAATGGAAGTTGAGCTCATCACTCCTATCGCTATCGAGAATGGTCTTAAGTTCGCTATCCGTGAGGGTGGTCGTACAGTAGGTTCAGGTAAGGTTTCTGAAATCATCGAGTAATTTTACCGAGACTAAATAAAAAATGAGCACGCAAGTGCTCATTTTTTTATGGCTCTTTCAAAATACGAGATTAATTTTTGGTGGAAAATGGCTTTGAAATATTGCGCTTTCGTTCGGTTACAGACAGTAAACAGTATGCGCCCTCACGAGAAGACTTATCTTTCTTTGCCATTTCCTCACCAAATCACTTTGTTAATTATCTCTTAATTTTTCTCTCGCCCCGTTTTCGTTCAAAATACGAGATTAATTTTTGATGGAAAACGGCTTTTAAATATTGCGCTTTCTTTCGTTCAAATACAATAAAATATAAAGAAAAGGGCTCGTTTGAGCCCTTTTTTAAATCAATTCATTATCATCTGCATCAACTGCAATCTTTCCCTTGAAAATTCTTATTACATCTACAATTGCCCAAATATAAGAGGCAAGTGCGGTAATACCGAAGGAGAAGAATCCAATAAGGAATAAAATTATATGAATCAAAGCCGTGCCTGTATATCCAAGATAGAATCTATGCAAGCCGATAGCGCCAAGGAAGATTCCCAAAAGTCCAGCAGTTTTCTTGCGCTTTTTGGAGGTCGATTGCTCCTTTACAGCCTCTGGCATCTTATCATATGCGTATGTTACAGGGGTGGTACTTGTCAAAGTTCCACACGATGGGCAAAATCTCGCATCATTTTTTAGCTCTGTGCCACAGCTCTTACAAAACATAGTGCACCTCCAGATCAAGTATATATATATGATATCACAAAGGTGCATTTTTGTCAATATTAGCAATGAAAAAAGAGGGAAGCGTGACAAATAATCGACACTCCCCCTTGATTTTTTATAAAATTATGCAAATAAGACCGCCAGACCCCTCGTTTATAACTCTTGTAAGAGTATCGGAAAGCCTTGCGCGTGAATCCTCGGAAATATGCTCAAGCTTTGCGTGCAAGCCCTCGTTTACAAGCTCATAGAGCGATTTGCCAAACATATTTGATTGCCAAATCTTCTTTGGCTCATCCTCAAACTCCTCAAGCATATATTTGATAATCTCCTGCGATTGCTCCTGTGTGCCCACAATCGGATTGATTTCGGTTTCAATTTGAGCACGAATCATATGAATTGAAGGAGCAGAGGCACGAAGCTTCACACCATAAGCGCCCGATTGCTTTACAATTTCGGGTTCCTCAAGAGTCATATCGTCAACATCTGGCAACACAATTCCATAGCCCGTTGCATTTACCTCGTCTATTGCCTCAGTAAACTTGTCAAGCTCCTTTTTTGCGTTGCTAAGTGTGGCAATACATGTGAAAAGTGCCTCGTCATCGGAAATTTCAACACCACAAAGCTCGCTTATAATCTTGTAGTATAAATCATCTATAAGCTTAATTTCAACATCTATCTCGCCCGTGCCAAGATTAGCGCTAAATTCGGGCAAGCCACTCACATATTCGTTCTTGGAAATGGCTGTTACACATTCGGAAATATCATCAATTTTAGACACTCCCTCAAGCGAATCACGGATTGAGCCAACAATGCTTGACCTAAGCCAGTGGGCGCTATCAAGCGAGGAAATGTACCTTGGAAGCTTGAAGTTTATCTCCTTTATACTAAATTGACCGAGCAGAAGCTTCATAATTCCCTCGAAATCCTCCTCGGTGATTTCAAGCGCATTTACAAGTGCTACAGGTGCATCATATTTTTCTTCAAGAGCGAGCGCTAATGCGTGCGAAGCATCACTTGACGGATTTGCCGAATTCAAAATAATCACAAAAGGCTTTCCAAGCTCGTGAAGCTCATTTATAACACGCCTTTCGGCATTTATGTAATCCTCTCTTGCAAAATCGCCAAATGAACCGTCAGAGGTGACAACCATTCCCACAGTAGAGTGGTCGCAAATTACCTTTTTAGTGCCAAGCTCCGCTGCGCGCTCAAATTCCATAGGCTTATCCGACCAAGGCGTCATAACCATTCTTGCCTCGCCATTCTCACTTGCTCCAAGCGCACCGTCAATCATATATCCCACACAGTCAATTAGGCGCACCTTCATTTTTGCCCCACCTATCTTAACCGAAACAGCCTCATCGGGAATAAACTTGGGCTCTGTTGTCATAATAGCCTTGCCCGACGCACTTTGTGGAGTCTCATCCTTGGCTCTTTGCTTGTCATAATCCAAGTCAATGCTCGGAATAATAGCACCGTCCATAAACCTCTTGATAAAAGTCGATTTTCCACTTCTCACAGGGCCAACCACACCTATATAGATTTCCCCATTAGTTCTTTTTGCGATATCCTCGTATATGTTCATATAAGCACCTACCCTTTGGCATTATTTCATATTAAAGCATATTCGCACCATTTTCAACATATTACAATTTTTAGTAAGAATTTAGAGAGAACAGACATTTTTCCTTTTCCCTTGACAATATAACTATAATATGATACAATATAATGTAATAACATACTTGGAGGTATTTTTACAATTATGGACGGAGACGCCGTGGGGATATTAATCTCTATGATAGTGCTTCTTGTACTATCGGCATTTTTTTCATCAACAGAAACAGCATTTTCAACATTCAATAGGATTAGAATGAAGAATATGGCACAAAACGGAAACAAGCGCGCTGCACTTGTTATTTCGTTGGACGAAAAGTACGATAGATTGATAAATACTGTGTTGGTTGCCAACAATATCGTAAATATCGCCCTTTCCTCAATTGGAACTATTTTCTTTATAGACCTATTTGTAAGTATGAATATAAACGACGCTGAGAGCATCGGTGCAACTGTGTCAACCGCAGCTATTACTGTCGCGGTTTTAATCTTTGGAGAGATTTCACCTAAGGTTATTGCTAAGGGACACGCAGATGGTGTTGCTCTTGCTTTCGCACCAGTTATTAGATTCATACAAATAATTTTAATCCCAATTGTTTTCATATTTAGTGCTTGGAGTAAGCTTCTTATGAAGATGTTTAAGCCTAAGGAGGAAAGCTCATATACTGAGGATGAGCTTATTACAATTGTTGACGAGGCAGAGGAGGATGGTTCAATCGAAACCGAGGAGGGAGACCTCATTCGTTCTGCCATTGAATTTGCAGATGTATCTGCTGGCGATATTTTGACGCCTCGTGTTGATATTTGTGCTATTTCAAAGGACGATAGCATAGAGGATATTGCAAAAACCTTTATAGAAAATTCATATTCGCGTCTTCCTGTATATAATGAGGATATCGATGATATAATCGGTATTCTTCACGAGAAGGATTTCTTTGTTGCTTACCATAACAACAATAAAACAATTACAAAGCATCTTCAAAAGCCTGTGCACGTGTCAGAGCATATTAAGATTGCAGACCTTATGCAGGTGCTTAAGAGCAAAAAGTGTCATATGGCAATTGTCGTTGACGAGTTCGGCGGAACAATGGGAATTGTTACAATGGAGGATATAATTGAGGAGCTTATCGGCGATGTCTTTGACGAGCACGATGAGGTAACAGAGGATTATAAGGAGCTCCCTGATGGTAGCTTCCTCGTTAAATGCTCAGCTGACCTTGATGACTTCATTGAGAAATTTGAGCTTGTTGTTGGCGACGATGAGGATATGCCTCAAACAGTAAACGGATTTATTATGAAGGAGCTTGAAACCTTCCCAAAGGTTGGCGATTGCTTCGATTATCAAAGATTACATATCGAAATCAAGAAAATAGGTCCAAAGCGACTTGAGGAAATAAAGGTAACTATCAACAATATTACCGAAGATAATGAATAAAAAATTCGGCTTCGGCCGAATTTTTTATAAGAGGATATTATGAATGTATTTGACTTTGACGGAACTATATACGATGGCGATAGCTCGAAGGATTTCTTCTTCTATTGCTTGAAGCATTATCCCAAAACAAGGGGCAAGATTTTTCCTGTTATGTGGTATGGTGCGCTTTTTGGACTTCGAATAGTTAAGAAAAAGACCTTTAAGCAAAAGCTTTTCAGTATAGTTCAAAAAATTCCCGACATAGATAAGGCAGTGTCTGACTTTTGGGATGAAAATAGAAAAAATATAAAAAAATGGTATAAGGAAATGAAGGAAAGCACAGATATTATAATCTCTGCCTCTCCTGAATTTCTCCTTGCCCCCATCTGCGCAGAGCTTGGCGTTGAATGTATGATGGCGACAAGAGTAGATAAGAAAACAGGACTTTTTGACGGAGAAAACTGTCACGGAAAGCAGAAGGTAACTCGTTTTTACGAAATGTATCCAGATGCTGAAATTGATAGCTTCTATTCCGATATGTACTGCGATACGCCACTCGCGCTTATCTCAAAGCAGGCATTCATCGTAAAGGGCGAAAGGCTTTCCCCTTGGAAATTCAAAAAGAAGGATATTATATAAAGAAAAACGAGGCGATTGCCTCGTTTTTTATATTGTTCTTTTTTCTTCAAGTCGGTTAAGGACCTTGTAAAGTGGAATTACAAGCACTGAAATTGCAATATTTGCGCACATATGTATTGCATCAAACGGAATTCCTGCGATAATCCACGCGATCATTCCCTTGAAATCGAGCCCAAACATAACAGCCTGTGCTGGCGCATAGAGTATGCCGAACAAAAGACCGTGCAAGCCACAAAAAACAGCCGACAAAATTCCCTTTGTGCGAAGAGAAGCGCCCTTTGGAACAAGCATCATAAGCGCCCATACGACAGCCCATATGTAAATGTACGGATACCACCACATAGGGAATCCATAGTAAAGCCCGAGAATAAATACATAAAGATATATAGGTATCAGCGCCCTCGCCCTGTAAACGAGCGTGTATACCGCAATGAACATCGCAATAGGATGAACATTTGGCAAAAACTCAAAAATAATCTTCGATATAAAAAGTATAGTGCCAAGCATGGCAAATATCGCAAGATCGACTAATTTAGACCTTTTCATTCCTCAATAAGAGTAACCTTTTTCATTCTCATATCAATAACAGGTCTGTCCTGGAAGTTTGTCTTAACACCTGCAATCTCGTCAACAACCTCAATACCAGATACAACCTTGCCAAATGCTGCATAGTTTCCGTCAAGGAACTTTCCATCAGCGTGCATAATAAAGAACTGTGATGAAGCAGAGTTAGGCATTTGGCTTCTCGCCATAGAAATAACACCACGAACGTGTGAAATGTCGTTTTCAACACCGTTAGCTCTGAATTCGCCCTTGATTTTCTCGCTTGAGCCACCACAGCCTGTGCCTGTTGGATCTCCACCTTGAATCATAAAGCCTGATATAACTCTGTGGAAAATAAGACCATCATAAAAGCCCTCGCTAACAAGCTTCTTGAAGTTGGCAACAGTAATAGGCGCCTTGTCCTCATAAAGCTCAATGTCGATAATTCCACCGTTTTCCATTTCTATTCTTACCATAATAAAATACCTCGCAAAATAATTATATATTTATTTTAGCAGAATAAGGCGTCAATGTCAAATGATTTGTTTAATAAAGGCAAAAAATGTTAAATATATTTAAAAGAGAGGTGATAAAATGGAAAAATTAAAGAAAAGCGCATACATAGGCGTTAATATTGTTATATATTTTTTGATTTCCTATGTGATTTTGAAATACGCACTCGGCATAATTTTGCCATTTGCAATCTCGTTTCTTATAGTGATGCTTTTGCGTCCACTAATTGATAAAATTTCTCGCCATACAAGAGTCCCAAAGAGCATAATCAGCCTTTTTGTTATCGGTATAACGCTATGCGTTAGCATCTATCTTTTAATCCTCGCTGGGAGCGCCTTGCTTGAGCAGGTAGGAGTCTTTATAAGCAAAATAAGCGAGCATTTGAGTAAGGAGAATAACTATATCAGCCTAAGCCTCGATTTTCTAAATAATCTCCTTGATAAATTCCCATTTTTGAAAAACAATCTCTCCGATGATACAAGCGTGTATTCAATTGCGCTCGATATGGCGAAGAACACGATAAATATGCTAAGCCAAAGGCTGACGCAGGCAATCGGTAGATTTATCGCCTCAATGCCCGAAATAATCGTTACAGCAGTCGTAATTTTGCTCTCTCTCTTTTATTTTTCAAAGGATTATTCCAAAATCTCGCAAAAGCTTACAAACGCACTCCCATCATCAATGAAAAGCAAGCTTCCAAGAGTTAAAAGTGATGTCGTTTTCGTGATTTCAAGCTATGTGCGCTCGTATGCGATAATTATGCTCATCACCTTTGCAGAGGTCTTTGCAGGGCTTCTTATTTTAGGCGTTGATGGCGCATTCGCAATAGCCCTCATCTGCGCCTTGGTTGACGCACTTCCTATTTTGGGGGTTGGTGTGGTGCTTGTGCCTTGGTCGCTCGTTTCGTTTATGGTCGGAAATCAAAGGCTTGGAATAGGATTGCTTATAATGTTCACAATAATTTACATTGTAAGACAAATAATAGAGCCGAGAATTGTCAGCTCGCAAATGAATGTTCATCCACTCGTTGCTATAATCGCAATGTACGCAGGACTCAAAATCGCAGGCATCGGTGGTATGATTGTCGCACCCTTCTTGGCATTTGGAGCAAAAACCATCTACGAGGGATTAAAAAAAGACGACGAAACGAAAAAATGTGTTGAAAATGAGGAAAAACTGTGCTAATATATATGTATTGATAAATTATATGTATATAATTACAGGAGAAATCTATGTTCAACGATAAAAAGGTCGTGTTTTCGGGCGTTCAACCGTCAGGAAACCTTACAATAGGAAACTACCTCGGTGCAATCCGTAATTTCAGCGCATTTTCCGAGGAATATCATTGCTATTATTGCGTTGTTGATATGCACGCAATAACAGTAAGACAAAACCCAGCAGAGCTAAGACGCAGGACCTATGAAACCTTGGCACTCTATATTGCATGTGGTCTTGACCCAGAGAAGAATACGCTTTTTGTTCAGAGCCATGTTCCACAGCATGCAGAGCTTGGATGGATTCTTGATTGCTATACTATGTTTGGAGAGCTCTCTCGTATGACACAGTTCAAGGATAAGAGCGCAAAGAACGCAGATAACATAAACGCAGGACTCTTTACCTATCCATCACTTATGGCAGCCGATATCTTGCTCTATCAAACAGAGCTTGTGCCTGTTGGCGTTGACCAAAAGCAACACCTTGAGCTCGCAAGAGATATCGCAAATCGCTTTAATCAAATTTATGGCGAAACCTTTGTAGTGCCTGATGGCTACATAGCAAAGGATGGCGCAAAGATTATGTCCCTTCAAGAGCCAACAAAGAAAATGAGTAAGTCCGATGCTAACGAGAACGCAGTTGTTCGTATTCTTGATAGCAAGGATGATATTATAAGAAAGTTTAAGAGAGCAGTAACTGACTCTGATAACCAAATTATCTATACCCCCGAAAAGCCAGGCATCTCAAATCTTCTCTCGATTTATTCTTGCATTACTGATAAGACAATCGAAGAGGCAGAGAGGGAATTTGCAGGCAAGGGCTATGGAGATTTCAAGCTCGCAGTAGGCGAGGCAGTTGCAGATGGCCTTTCAAGCGTTCGTGACGAATTCGCAAGACTTATGGCAGATAAGGCATATCTTGAGCAGGTTATGGCAAAGGGCGCAGAGGACGCCTATCGTAACGCAAGACGCACAATGTCTAAGGTAAGACGCAAAATCGGCTTCACCGAAATCAAGCATTAACAACAAAAAGCTCCGACCAAGTCGGAGCTTTTCTTTTACACATTAAATCTAAATAGAACGATATCGCCGTCGGCAATAACGTATTCCTTGCCCTCGGAGCGGACAAGACCCTTTTCCTTTGCGTTATTCATTGAGCCACACGCCATAAGGTCATCAAAGGAAACAATCTCTGCACGAATAAATCCACGCTCAAAGTCGGAGTGAATTTTGCCAGCTGCCTGAGGAGCCTTTGTGCCCTTGATAATTGTCCAAGCACGAACCTCCTGTGGACCTGCTGTAAGATAGCTGATAAGTCCAAGCAGAGAATAGCTTGCCTTGATAAGCCTGTCAAGACCGCTTTCCTCGATTCCAAGGTCGCTAAGGAACATTTCCTTATCCTCATCGTCAAGCTCTGCAATTTGAGCCTCTATCTCGGCGCAAACAGGAATAACCTCGCTCTTTTCGGTCTTTGCAAACTCAACAACGCTTTGGTAATACTTATTTTGTGAAAGGTCAGTGCCAACATCGCTCTCGCTTATGTTCGCTGCGTAAATTACAGGCTTAATTGTAAGCAAAGCTACATCGCCCATCATTTCCATCTCTTCCTCGGTATAGTCAAGAGAACGGGCTGTCTTGCCCTCCTCAAGCGCTGCGTGAACTCTCTCGAAAAGCTCAACCTTTGGTGCGAGTGTCTTGTCGCCCTTCATAGCCTTCTTAACAGCATCAATTCTGCGCTCGATTATTTCAATATCGGAGAAGATAAGCTCCAAATTTATAGTTTCAACATCACGCATAGGATCGACACCACCATCAACATGGATAATGTCGTTGTTCTCAAAGCATCTTACAACATGAACAATAGCGTCAACCTCTCTTATGTGAGACAAGAACTTGTTTCCAAGTCCCTCGCCCTTAGACGCGCCTCTTACGAGTCCTGCAATGTCAACAAACTCAATAACAGCAGGTGTATATTTTTCAGGATTGTACATCTTTGCAAGCTCATCAAGACGAGAGTCAGGAACGCTTACAACACCCACATTCGGCTCAATTGTGCAGAATGGATAGTTAGCGCTTTGCGCACCTGCATTAGTCAATGCATTGAAAAGAGTACTCTTGCCAACATTAGGCAATCCAACAATACCAAGCTTCATATTAAATACCTCTACTTGCTTATATAATAAAAGTTCAGTACAATTTTACATTATTTTTAAGAATTTATCAAGACTAAAAGACAAATTTGCGAAAAAATATCTGAAACATTTTAAAAAATATCAATTTTTAAGTATTCATTCACGGTTTGTTCACAAAGTTTTCACAAAAATCCTTTAAAATTAAATAAATTAAAACAAAATTATGAACAAATTATTTACAAATTCATAATTTTGTGTTACAATGTAACAAGATTGAATTCGGAGGAATGTAAAATGATAGGAACAAAAATGCTCATTATCGATAGTGATAAGAATTTTTGCGAGGTAGCAAGGCTTTATTTTAAAAACGAGGGCTACGAGGTTGTCGAGGCAAACGATGGAGTAGAGGGCGTCGAGGCATTCAAGGCATACGAGCCTGATATCGTGCTTCTCGAAAATATGCTTCCTAAAAAGGAGGGCAACGAGGTTTGCAGACAAATCCGTGCTATTTCCTCAACACCTATTATTATGATAAGTGCAAAGGGTGATGTCTTTGATAAGGTTCTCGGACTTGAGCTTGGCGCTGATGACTATCTTGTAAAGCCCTTTGATATGAAGGAGCTTCTTGCAAGAGTAAGGGCAATTCTTCGTCGCTGTGGTGTTGCTGATGCACCTGTTGATGATAAAAACATTCTTCGCTTTGATAACCTTGAAATCAACCTTGCCCACCACGAAATCAAGGTAAAGGGCGTAACCGTAACTATGCCACATAAGGAGCTTTTGCTTCTTTACTTTATGGCACAAAACTATAATAGAGTATATACAAGAGACCAGCTTCTTAACAAGGTTTGGAGCTTCGATTATCTTGGCGACTCTCGTACAGTCGATGTTCATATCAAGCGCCTTCGTGAAAAGCTTGAGGGAGCATCTAAAAAGTGGGAGCTTAAAACAATTTGGGGCGTAGGCTACAAATTTGAGGTTTATCCAGATAATAACGAAAAGGACGACTAATAATGGAATATGTTGCAACCTGCCTTTTCGGACTTGAAAGTCTACTTGGCGAGGAAATAGATGCACTCGGCTATAAAAGAATCGAAACAATGGACGGTAGAGTTACCTTTGAGGGCGATGATAGCGCCATTGCAAGATGCAATATAGGGCTTCGCTTTGCCGAAAGACTTTATATTAAGGTTGGAGAGTTCGAGGCGCTTACCTTTGATGACCTTTTTGAGGGCACAAAGGCACTTGAATGGGAAAAATGGATAGGCAAAAATGACGAATTCCCAGTAAAGGGACATAGCATAAAAAGCGCGCTTTTCTCAATCCCCGATTGCCAAAAAATAATAAAAAGAGCAGTCGTTTCAAGGCTTACAAGGGCTTATGGAATTTCTTGGTTTGAGGAAACAGGAATAAAGTATCAAATCGATTTCTTTATTTTCAAAAATAGAGCAACGCTTATGATAGATACCTCTGGCGTGCCACTTCATAAAAGGGGCTATCGTCCAAAGAGCGTTGAAGCGCCTATAAGAGAAACACTCGCTTGTGCACTTGCTAAGCTTGCAAGGCCAAGAGAAAATGTGTTATTTTGGGACCCATTTTGTGGCTCTGGCACTATCGCAATTGAGGCGACAATGATGATGCTAAATCGCGCACCAGGTCTTGACCGTGCATTTATTTCGCAAATCTACCCTCAATTTTCAAAGCAAATTTGGACCGACGCAAGAGAAGAGGCGAGGTCTAAAATCATAACCGATTCTTCCTTTGAGGCATACGCATCTGATATCGACCCTGAATGTGTGAAAATCGCCACGGAAAGCGCAAAGCACGCAGGAGTGTATCAAAATATGAGGATTTTTCAGCAGGATGCGCTCACAATAAAAACCGAGGGAAGACGAGGCACAGTGGTCTGCAATCCACCATATGGCGAAAGGCTTATGACTCTGCGTGAGGCAGAGGCGCTCTATCGCAAAATGGGAGAGCACTTTAAAACCCTCGATAGCTGGCAAATCTATGTTATCACAAATCACGAGCAATTCTCGCGCTTCTACGGACGCAAGCCCGATAAGGTAAGAAAGCTCTCAAACGGTAACATTCCTTGCTATTTCTATCAATTTTTCAAAAAATTAGATTAAAAACCAAATCTCCGCAAATACTATGAAAAAAGTATTGCGGAGGTTTTTTATGCGCAAATTCTCGCCCGATTTCACGATAAATATCGACACCTTGGATAGCGAGCTTAATGTAAGAGAAAATTTTGATATAATAAAGCGCGAAATGCTAATAAACTCGCACAGAGTAGTTATGTATTATGTCGATGGCTTTGTCAGCGCAGCCATAATGCAAAAGCTTATGATGCACCTCTCGACTGTAAAGGAGTTTGGCGCAACCGAGGCAAGAACCGTCGAGGATTTTGTAAAGCAAAGCGTGCCAAGCGTTGAGGTTGATGCCTGCTACGATATTGATAAGGCGGAAAAATTCGTCCTTAGTGGTTGCTCGCTTATCGTTTCAGATGTCTTTTATGATGGCGCAATTATCGTCGATGCGCGCTCGTATCCCGCGAGAGTCACCGCCGAGCCGGAAAACGACAAGGTAATGCGTGGCTCTCGTGATGGCTTTGTTGAAACTATGCTTTTCAATACTGCTATGATAAGACGCAGAATAAGAGATACCAACCTCGTTGTCAAGTATGCAAGCGTTGGCGAAAGCTCGAAAACTGATATATCAATCGTTTATATAAAGGGCAAGGCAAATCCCAAATATGTAAAAGAAATCGAAAAGAGAATAAGCGAAATAAAAACCGACGCACTCGTTATGGGACACCAAAGTCTTATCGAATGTCTTATAAGACATAAATGGTATAATCCGTTCCCAAAGGTAAGATGCACGGAGCGCCCTGATAGCGCCTGCGCCTCAATTTTAGAGGGAAGCATAATAGTTATTTGTGACAACTCCCCAGAGGCGCTAATTCTGCCAACGGGCATTTTCGATTTCTTGCAGGAAACGGACGATTATTATTTTCCACCATTCACAGGCTCGTATCTTAGAATAGTAAGACAACTCGTTTTTTGGAGTGCCATTGTGTTAATTCCTGTGTGGTATTTGCTAATCACAAATCCTCATTTAATGCCACAGGGTCTCGAATTTTTGATTCCAAGAGATGCAGGAAACATTCCCATTTTGGCACAGCTTCTCATTGTTGAACTCGTAATAGATGGCTTAAAGCTCGCCTCTCTTAACACACCGAGCGTTATGTCAAACTCCTTTGGAGTTATCGGTGGACTTTTGCTTGGAGATTTTGCAGTGCAGGTAGGCTGGCTAAGCGCAGATGTTATCTTCTATATGGCAATTGTGTCAATGGCATCATTTACGCAGTCAAATTATGAGCTTGGCTATGCCTTTAAATTCGTGCGAATGATAACACTTATTTTAATCGCCCTCTTCGATGTGTGGGGGTTCGTTGCAGGTATGCTAATAGGCATAATTTTAATAGCCACAAACCCTACAATAAACGGAAAACGCTCGTACCTGTATCCGTTAATTCCGTTTAACTGGGATGCACTGTCCCGTCTTGTGTTCCGTCGTAAAAAGCCATAGACGCACCTTGCAAAAAGAAAATCCCCCGTTGGAGAACCTGCCGTAGAGCAGGTTCGCATCGATATAAATTCGCAAATGCGGATTTTCGATATACGCTAACGCGTTCGATATGTGCTGACACACTCAATATGCTCACTGCGTGAGCGCGAATTTATATTATATCGAGTTTAAGCGTAGCAAAAACATATCGAATTTGCCACAAGGCAAATATATCGAGCCAAGCGAAGCGACGGCATATCAATAAAAAACAAAATATCTTCTATGGACACGGAAACAGTGCTTGTCAAGAAAAAAGGACGAGGAATTGTTAAAATTCCTCGTCCTTTTCCTGTTGGTAAGTATACCGTAAATATTCGTTTTGGGGGATTTTTATTATAGCTCAGTTATCGGAATTGTTGTTCCAGTCTTGTTATAAGGAATACCAAGATGCTCATAGGCAAGACGAGTTACACATCTGCCTCGAGGTGTACGGCTCAAAAAACCGATTTGCATAAGATAAGGCTCGTAAACATCCTCAATTGTAATGCTTTCCTCGCCGATTGTAGCACTAAGCGTTTCAAGTCCAACAGGACCACCATCATAAAACTTAATAATGGTTTCAAGCATCCGCCTGTCAGTATTGTCAAGACCAAGCTCATCAATTTCAAGAGCAGAGAGCGATTTTTGCGCCATTTCAAGAGTGATTTTTCCATCTCCCTTAACCTGTGCATAATCACGCACACGCTTCAAAAGTCTATTTGCAATACGAGGTGTTCCACGAGAACGAGATGCAAGCTCATAAGCACCATCATCAGTAATCTCAACGCCAAGCAAGGATGCACTTCTTTTTACGATAGTCGCAAGCTCGTCAGGAGAATAAAGCTCAAGCTTCAAAAGCACACCGAATCTATCTCTTAAAGGAGTTGTAAGCTGTCCTGCACGAGTTGTAGCACCAACCAAGGTAAACCTTGGAAGAGGAACTCGAATGCTTCTTGCCGCAGGGCCCTTGCCGATAATAATATCGAGCACATAGTCCTCCATTGCAGGATAGAGAATTTCCTCTATGTTTCTTGAAAGACGGTGTATTTCATCAATAAAAAGCACATCTCCTGGCGCAAGGTTGGTAAGTATTGCTGCAAGGTCGCCCTGCTTTTCAATTGCAGGACCAGATGTTACACGGAAATTAACGCCCATTTCAGTTGCTATAATTCCCGAAAGAGTAGTCTTACCAAGACCAGGAGGGCCATAGAGAAGAACATGGTCAAGCGCATCGCCTCTGCCCTTGGCAGCATCAATATAAACCTTCAAAAGGTCCTTTACCTTTTCTTGTCCTATATACTCGTCAAATGCCTTTGGACGAAGACTGATTTCTGCCTCAGCATCCTCGCCTGATGCCTCGGTTGAAACTATTCGGTTTTCATAGTCAAATTCAAACTCTTCAATCATTTTTAGCACCTACCTTACATAAGCTTTGCCAAAGCAAGCGGAATGATTTTTTCAACATCAAGCATGGGATCAATTCCAGAAAGCGCTCTTTGCGCCTCGGAGCGACCATAACCAAGCACGATAAGCGCATCAAGCGCCTCGCCAAGATTGCCCTTGCCCTTAACAATTGTAGTATTTCCACCAATAGAGCCAGGAGTAGCAGATATGCTCGATGAGAAGTAAAGCTTTGAAACCTTGTCGTGAAGCTCAAGGACAACACGCGCAGCAGTCTTAGCACCGATGCCGTTTGCACGGGCAATAGCCTTAGTATCCTCGGAGCAAATCGCACCATAAAGCTTGCTTGGCTCGAACAAGGAGAGAATAGAAAGCGCAGCCCTTGGACCAACGCCCGAAACTGTTATAAGAAGCTTGAATGCACCAAGCTCATCTGCATCCTTAAAGCCAAAAAGCTCAACCCCATCCTCACGAACCTGTAAATATGTCAAAAGCTTCATTCGCTCGCCCACGTGTGCACAAATTGCAGAATATGTGTTGTCGCTGATAGCTAATCTATAACCAACGCCACAGCAGTCAATTACGCATCCACCAACCTCACAAAGGTCAAGTGAACCGTCAACATGGTAAATCATCGTTTGTATCCTCTTCGTCAGTTTTATTTTCGTTTTCAAGCTCATCAATAGGCTCACTTACATTCTCGGAGTCCTCGGTTCGCTTGTCATATCCCATTTTTTCTCTGAATTTCTTTTCGAAAACGCACATTACAACAAATGCGTTAAGTCCTATAAATCCAAGAATAAGACCTACATTAAACACCCTTGAGCTATATTTCATCTCAATTGTGTGCTCGCCCTCGCTTATATCAAAGGCAAGTAAGCTGTCAAGAACCTTGTAGGTGTCAACTCTTTCTCCGTCAACATATACCTTCCAGTATTGATCGTACGGAATGGTAGTCATAACAATTTCGTTTGCCTCAGCCTTAATTGTACCCTCAAAGCTTGTATCGGAGAAGTCTGTAATTGTCATTTCTCCTGCATTAAGCTCGTTAAAGGTCATCTCAAATTGCTCTTGGTCGAGCTGGAAGAACAGAGGCGATCTTGAGTTAATGGAAACCTTGCTTTCATCAAACTCAACCTTTACATAAATTGTTTCGCCCTCCTCAAAGTAGCCGAGGTTTTGGATAATATCACTCTCGTCTCCGAAGACCTTGCCCTCTTCCTCGCCATTTATATAGTACTTAGCCTCCTTATTTGAGCCATTAGGCATAAGATACATATAAATGCTTCCTGTTCTATAGGCAGTAACAGAGAAGGTAAACGATGCTTTTCTGTTAGAGTCTGAGCGAGAGAAGGAAATATAAGAGCCAGTTGCGCCCGACTTGCTACAATTATCTCTTTCGAAATGTGAATAGTAACAGCTGTTAAAGAATTTAATATCATCCTCGCCCACCATACCAGATGCAAGATATTCAAGGTAGTCGGCAGGATTTTTGTTTGTTCCGTTATCAACTGGTAAATCCTTCATTTTTGGATCTACACAGTATGCAATGGAGAGGTAATACGGATTTTCGTAAATTGTAAGTCCGTTTTTGCCCTCGCTTGGAATATAAAGATGAGAAACTGGCGTCTTTTCATCGGAAATTACATATTTGATTCCGAAAATAGAGTCAACAAGCTCATTTCCCTCAATATACTTGCTCCAATGCGACCTCGCAGAGAAGCCACAATTGTTCATAAGATTCATAACTCCGCGATTGAAGGTAGAGGTCGATGCTGAAAGACCTCTTATATCAAGCGCGAAATTCTCATTCGGCTTTCTAAAAATAGCCTTTTCCATTCTATAGAATGAGGTGTCATTTTCAAGCACATAGTCAACCGTTGGCTCGATTCTGTCGATAAATTCACGGTAGGTCTGCCTTTTTGCCCAGCCTACATCATTTACCTCCTCGCCCCAGTTGATGAGCGCGCCAACGCCAGCCTCAAATGCAACCACGCCAAGCAAAACGCCCGACGCAATTTTCTTTACGCTTTCCTTTTTCTTGTAGTAGAGAACAGCAAGATAAATAAATATGAATGCAAGTGAAACCCAAACAAGCTCATAGCTTGGCATCAATGGAGTAGTGCTTGAGCCCTCGTGCCTTGGAAGCAAAACGGTCTTTTGAATAACTAAAACAAGAAGCGCTAAAAGTGAGCCTATTTGAATTATAGTCTTGTATTCGAACTCTGCAAAAAGCTCAAAGCCCTTGTATGCAAGAATTAAAACTATAAACGAAAGCATAAAGCTGTATCTATAATTCATCCAAACGGGCATTTGGAAGCCGTGCCAAGCAAGGTCAAACGCATTTATTGACATTGATGCGATAAACACAAGCACAAGCGTTCCGTATGCGAATTTCTCGCGTGGAGCGATTTTCTTTGTAAGGAAATACGCAGGCAACATAAACAGTGCCAAAATTCCACAATATACATTTGGCAGTCCGTCTGGGCGTACCGTGTCATATGAGCCTATAAAGAATTTTGCAATAAGATCAAGAAAATCAAATCTCAAATCAAATGTGAGATCTGCAATCTCTCCACTCGATTTTCCAAACTGAATAGAGTAGTATGCACAAAGAATAACGAGCGAGACCATAAGAAGTGCAACCACCGAGGCAATTATGATTCTTACAAGGCTCTTTAGAAGATGAAGCTTCTCTCCGATTAGGTTAATATCCTTTGACCTGTGTGCACAAATATAGCAAATAAAGTAGATAAGAGTGTAAATGCACACCATATATCCAACATAGTAGTTAGACCAAATGATGAGAGAAAGCATCACGATATAAAGCTTAAATCTGCCTTCTTTTATAAGCGCCTCAATACCAAGCGTGAGAAGTGGAAGCCACATAAGTGCGTCCATCCACATTGTGTTTGTCTGATACGCCATTGCATAGCCACAAAGAGCATACATAGTGCCAAACATAGCATACGAGTAGGCATTTCTTTTTCTGCCACTCTTGTCAAGATAAATGGCAAATGCAATACCACTAATGCCACACTTTATGAGCATCATGATCGTTACAGCCTCAACCATAAGAGACGGTGGGAAGAAAATCAAAAGCAGAGCAAGTGGAGATGCAACATAGTAGGCAAAGAAGCCCAAGAACTCTCCACCAAGAACTCTTTCCCAGGTGTAAATTAAAGAGCCATTGCCTGTCAAAATATCGCGTAATTGCTCAAAATAATAAATGTATTGCGCGTTCATATCGAGCGTCAAAATTGAGCGCTCGCCAAACGGAAAAATTCCAAGTATTGCATAAACTATGAGCATAACGCCCACAGGAAGCAAAAACGATGGATATAAATATTTTTTGCTTTTCGTAAAGCTCCAAAGGCGTGACCATACGCCACTAATCCAGCCCTTAAAGCCTGTCCTTTCGACAGCTACAGCGTTATCCATTATTCTCCTCACTTGAGATAATTTTCTTAATCATTTTTTCAACCTTAATTCTTTCAAGCGTAACCGTGCGTGCACAGCCCTCGCAGGAAAGCTTTATGTCAGAGCCAACTCTTAACACCTTGAAGCGCTTTTCGCCACAGGGATGATTTTTCTTCATTTCAAGAATATCTCCAACATTTATAACAGGAATAGAAGCCATAGTATCCTCCTGACTTAAAGTAAAATGCCTATACACAATCATTTTACCACATATTGCACAAAAAATCAACCTCTATACAAATATATTTTTCGTGCGTAAAATATATATTTTATTTGACATGCGACGCATATTGTGCTATAATATATAATGTAAAAATATGCACGGAGGAGAGCTATGGTTATTTTAGGAATAGACCCAGGACTTGCAATAGTCGGCTGGGGCGTGCTTGAATATCATAAGGGCACATTTCGAGTTATGGGCTATGGCTCGATTCAAACCAAGGCAGGCTTGCCTGTTGAGGAGCGCATAAAGCAAATTTACGAATCAATGAACATAATAATTGATAAGTACAAGCCTGAGGTTATGGCAATAGAGGAGCTTTTTTGGAATACTAACCAAAAGACAGGAATCAGTGTTGCCGAGGCAAGAGGAGTAATCATACTTGCTGCCCACTCCAAGGGACTTAAAATAAGAGAATACACACCGCTTCAGGTAAAGCAGGCGGTTGTAGGCTATGGACGCGCAGAGAAAAAACAGGTAATCGCAATGGTAACCTCGATTTTAAAGCTTCCTAAGCCACCAAAGCCCGACGATACCGCCGACGCCCTTGCAATCGCAATATGCCAAGGACACGCAGGCTCGAACATTCTTGGCAAATTCTATACAATGTGAGGACAATATGTACATAGCAGATAGCTGGAAGGATTATGAGCTTCTTGATACCTCGGACGGAGAAAGACTTGAAAGATGGGGAAATTATATCCTCATTCGTCCAGACCCCCAGGTAATATGGAAGGGAAAGCGCGCACATAAGCTTTGGAAGAGCGCACACGGAATTTACCGTCGCTCAAGCTCTGGCGGTGGCGCTTGGATTAAAAACGATGTTCCTGAAAAGTGGACAATCAATTATAAGGACCTTACCTTTGCACTAAAGCCTATGGGATTTAAGCATACAGGACTTTTTCCTGAGCAGGCAGCAAACTGGGACTGGTTCTCCGAGCTTATCAAAAAGAGAAAGGCAGAGGGCAAGGACGTAAAGGTTTTGAACCTCTTCGCTTATACAGGTGGAGCAACCGCTGCTTGTGCAAAGGCAGGCGCACAGGTTGTCCATGTTGATGCGTCAAAGGGAATGGTCGCTTGCGCAAAGGAAAACCTCGCGCTTAGCGGACTTGCTGATGCCCCTGTTAGATATATCGTTGATGACTGTCGTAAGTTCGTTGAAAGAGAAATCAGAAGAGGCAATAAGTACGATGCGGTTATAATGGACCCCCCATCATATGGTCGTGGACCTGGCGGAGAGGTGTGGAAGCTTGAGGATGCAGTATGCGACTTTGTCGCTCTTTGCGAAAAAGTGCTTTCAGATGATCCATTGTTCTTCCTCATAAACTCATATACAACAGGACTTAGCGCACTTACAATGGGCTATGTTCTTGATGTTGAAATTGTAGCAAAGCACGGTGGAGAGTCAAGCACAGCTGAGCTTGCATTGCCGGTTACACAAACAAAGAGCTATCTACCTTGTGGTGCAAGCGCGCGTTGGATAGCCTCTAAAAAATAAGGAGAAATATGAATCCTATCATAAAATTTGAGAATGTTTCCTATTCCTATCCAGGCGATGAGCAGGAAAAGGGCTTGTATGCTGTAAAAAACCTCTCGTTTGATATAAATGAGGGCGAATTTGTGGCAGTTCTTGGCCATAATGGCTCTGGCAAGTCAACCTGTGCAAAGCTTATGAATATGATACTTGCCCCAAACGACGGTAAAATATTCATTGACGGTAAGGATATAACCGATAAGGAAATAAGCGAGAGCGATGTGCTCGAGGTTCGCAAGAAAATCGGAATGGTATTCCAAAATCCCGACAACCAAATTGTAGCAACAATTGTCGAGGAGGATGTTGCCTTTGGCCCCGAAAATCTTGGCGTTGAGCCTACTGAAATCCGACGCAGAGTCGATGAGGCGCTCTCGATAGTAAATATGAGCGAATATGCAAGACACGCCCCACATAAGCTCTCAGGTGGACAAAAGCAGAGAGTAGCGATTGCGGGCATTATTGCAATGAAGCCGAAATGTATCGTCTTTGATGAATCAACAGCAATGCTTGATCCAATAGGAAGACGCGATGTAATGAATACCATTCTTCGCCTAAATCGCGAGGAGGGAATAACAGTAATACTTATCACGCACTATATGAACGAGGCTGTTATGGCTGACAGAGTAATGGTTATGAAGGGCGGAGAAAAGTATTTAGAGGGCAAGCCGAATGAGGTTTTCTGCCAAATAGAAAAGCTATGGCAGGCAGGGCTCGAGGTCCCTCAATCAGTAGAGCTTATTTATAAGCTAAACAAGGAGCTTAAGCTCGATATTCCACTTGGTGTGTATGATTTTGACACCTGTGCAGAGCTTATTCAAAAGGAATTTAACAGGTAAGGAAAAGATATGTCAATAGTTAAGCTTGAGGGCGTAAGCTTTGTTTACGGAAAGAAATCTCCGTACGAAATTCACGCGCTCGATAATGTCGATCTCGCTATCGAGGAAAATTTAATAACAGGCATAATAGGACACACAGGGTCGGGAAAATCGACTCTTGTTCAGATGTTCAATGGCCTCATAAGACCAGATAGCGGACGCGTTATGGTTGACGATGAGGACATATGGGCAAGGCCTAAGCAAATAGGCAAGGTTCGCTTTAAGGTCGGTATGGTAATGCAGTACCCCGAGTATCAGCTCTTTGCTGAAACTGCGCGTGAGGATATAGCATACGGACCTAAAAATATGGGCCTTGATGATGAGGAAATCAAACACAGAGTCGCCAAAAGCGCAAAATTCTGTGGTCTTGACGGAGATACTCTCGATAAATCACCATTCGACCTTTCAGGTGGACAAAAGAGAAGAGTTGCGTTGGCAGGAGTAATGGCTATGGAGCCAAAGCTTTTGGTTCTTGACGAGCCCGCAGCAGGACTCGACCCAAGAGGAAGACGCGAAATTCTTGGTGGTATTCGCAAATATCAAAGGGAAAGTGGCACAAGCGTTGTTATTGTCAGCCACAGCATGGAGGATATGGCGATGTATTGCGATAGAATTATCGTTATGTCGCACGGCAAGCTCATTTTAGAGGGCGAGCCTAAAGAGGTATTCTCACAGGTTAAGCTTTTACAAAGCGCAGGTCTTGATGTTCCCGAAATTGCAAAAATTGTAGCCTCTCTCCGTGAAAAGGGTGTTAATATATCTAAGGATATTTACACCGTTGAGGGCGCAGTTGAGGCGTTGTCAGCTCTTAAAGAGGGAGGTGGCAAGAATGTCCTTTGATGTGGGTATAGGTCAATATTACGAAACAAATTCCGTCTTGCATAAAATGGACCCAAGGACAAAAATCTTTTTCGTAATATTGTACATTGTTTCAATTTTTGTGGCAAAGGAAATATATGCCTTTGTGCTTTTGACTGCCATAATGCTTGCGACAGTCATAATAAGCCGTGTTCCTTTAAGAGTAATCCTAAAAGGATTAAAGCCGGTTGTTGTAATCGTTATTTTCACAGCAATTCTCAATATGTTTTTGACCAAGGCGGAGAGTGAGCCACTGTTTTCTGTGGTTGTAATCCCTAATTTTTGGACATTAACTCTTTGTGTCGAGGGACTTATCAACGCAGGAATTTTGGCGCTTCGTATCATTATTTTGATTATCGAAACAAGCGTGCTTTTCTCCTACACAACAACTCCTATTGAGCTAACAGATGGTATTGAAATGGCGCTTTCGCCACTCAAAAAGATAAAGGTTCCAGTTCACGAATTTGCTATGATGATGACAATAGCACTCCGTTTTATTCCAACATTAGTCGACGAAACCTCGAAAATAATGAACGCACAAAAGGCAAGAGGCGCGGATTTTTCGAGCGGTGGACTTGTTAAGCGTGCAAAGGCGCTTATTCCAATCATAATTCCGTTGTTTATCTCCTCGTTTAGAAGAGCAGAGGAGCTTGCCACCGCTATGGAATGTAGATGCTATCACGGTGGAAACGGAAGAACAAGAATGAAAAAGCTTAAAATGAAGGCAAGAGATTATATCGGACTTCTTTTCTCCTGTGCTATTTTGGCGGGAGTAATACTTCTCAACATTTACACACACATTTATTCAATTTAATTTGGAGAAAAAATGAAAATTCTCATCACAATCTCGTATGTCGGCACAGCCTATATGGGCTATCAGCTTCAAAAGGATAAGCCGACAGTTGCACTTATGCTCAATAGAGCCACAAAAAAGGCATTTGGAATAGACTGTAATGTTACAGGCTGTAGTCGCACCGATAGTGGCGTGCACGCACTTGGCTTTTGCGCTACTGTTGAAGCAAAAAATCCAGATGAAAAAATCACAGTACCGATTGATAAAATCCCCGTTGCGCTCAACTCCGTGCTTCCAAGCGATATTTGCGTTTTGGATGCTAAGGTGGTTGATGACAGCTTCCATGCTCGTTATAGCGTTGTGAAAAAGGAATATGTTTACAAAATTCGCACAGCATCCGTGCGAGATCCGTTCCTTGCTGGCAGAGTGCTTGAATATGGAAGAGAAATTAGCGATGAGGCGCTTGAAAAAATGCAAGTCGGTGCATCTCATTTTCTCGGCACACACAAGTTTGATGCCTTTATGTCAAGTGGCTCGCAAATAGAGGACACAACAAGAACGGTCTATAAGAGCTATCTTACAAGAAAGGGCAATATTGTCGAGTTTCATGTTGTAGCTGATGGATTCTTATATAATATGGTAAGAATTATGGTTGGTACACTTCTTGACATCGAAAAGGGAAAGATAAACGAGAACACTATTCCTTGGATTATCAATCTTCGTGACAGAAAAAATGCAGGTGGCACAGCAAAGCCTGACGGACTGTATTTAAAGAAAATTTTTTATAAATAATTTTGGCACTATTGACAAATGCCGAAAAAGGTTGTATAATATATACGCAAAAGCAATTATAATTAGTTAATTTGGTCATGGCTCGGATGGGCCGAAAGGAAAATAAATTCAAAAATGGTAAGCTTAATTATTGATATTGTTTTCGCGCTGATTTGTCTGATTATCATTATCAGAAACGCATCGCGAGGCTTTATAAAATCGTTTATGGCGTTTGCCAGGACGGTTCTTGCGGTTTTCTTGGCTTATCTTTTCAACGCTCCTCTCGCAGGACTTCTTGATGAAAAGATATTTAGAGGACTCGCAACCGGTTGGGTTCATAACGCGTTCATATCGACTGACGACGGTACAGGCGTTTACCACCTACATACACTCTTTGATGGCATTCCAGAGTGGTTCACAAATGTTCTTATGCGTTCAGGCGCTGACGAGGAAACAATTCAAAGATATTTCCATAGCGGAGAGGGCGCACCTATCGAGGTGGTAGAGCAGTTCTCGAATAGTGTCGGAGCGCTTCTTTCATCACTTATCTCAACAATTATTTCAGTAATTGTAATATTCATTGTTGTTGAGCTTCTTCTTTTGCTTCTTGGAATTCTTCTCAACAAGGCAGGCAAGATTCCAATCATCAAGTTCATCAATATTTTGCTTGGTGCTTGCATCGGTGCACTTTTCTCATTCGCAATTTCACTTCTTATCGCAACCGCAGTAATTTGGATTATCGGATTTGCTGGTGGCTATAATGCAGAGATATTCAGCGGAGAGATTATAACGGATTCATTGTTCCTTAACTTCTTCCATGAGCATAATATATGGCAGTTCTTGAAGGGCATTGTAATAGGAAAATAACAAACAAAAGATTTTCGCAATTTGCGAAAATCTTTTTTTATACTTATTTATTTTGCGCATACTATTGACAATTGATAAAAATAAATATATAATTATTATGTATATCTATGTGTACGCGTTAATAAAAAGAAAGGGAATGCTATGATAGGATTGATAATAGATGGCGTATTGCTCTTGATGGCAGTCATATATGCGATTAGACACGCACGCCTTGGATTTATAAAATCTGTTCTTAGTTCGGTAAAGGCGTTTGCCGCATTAGGAATTGCATATATTTTAAGGGCACCTGTTGCGAGGCTCGTCGACTCTATGTTTATGCGTAATGTCGCATACAACTGGGTTTACAATTCTCTTATGGCATCAAAGGCAGGCACAGACCCCACATTTAATTTGGTAACGCTCTATGAGGATTTTCCTGTGGCGTTCAATCTCCTTTCGAAATTCGGTCTTGACTTGACTGATATCGAGGGAAATCTTGGTGCAATCGAAACTCTTCCTGATGAGGCAATCGCAGGGCTGGCTGACAGTATCGGTGGAGCACTATCATCACTTATCTCGACAGTTATCGCGTTTGTTGTGATATTCATTATCGCAATGATAATTTTGTCAGTGATTATCGCACTTCTTAATGTAATCACAAGACTCCCAGTTATTAAATTCCTTAACAGAGTCCTCGGCGCTGTAATCGGTGTATTTTGGGCATTGCTTTCTGCGTGGGGCGTGGGAATGGCAATAACTATTATTTCTGGATTTGTTCCAAGCGTTGTAAGCCCAGAGCTTATCAATGAATCTATAATTTTGAATTTCCTGTCAAGTCTAAGCTTGTTTGATAAAATCCCAGGAATTTCAGCTTAATTTTGAAAAGGTAATTAGGTAATATAAATGCAAATTAAACTATGTGCAAGATGCAAAAAAAGACCAGCTACGGTCTTTATAACTAAGGTTGAAAATAACGAGCAGAAGCACGAGGGGCTTTGCGTATTCTGCGCAAGGGCACTCGGCATAAAGCAGGTCGATGAGATTATGGATCGCTTCGGCATCAGCGATGAGGAGCTCGAGAATATGGAAAAGGTCTTTGACGATATGGCTCTTTTGTCCGATGAGGACGCAGAGAATATCGATGAGGACGGCTCTCCTACAATCGACTTTGCGAAGCTTATGAAAAACGGTGGCTTCGAATTTATGCAGGGCGAGGAGGCTACTCCTAAAAAGGAGAAGAAGGGTAAGAATAACCAAACAGGCAAAAAGCCTGAGCGTAAGCACCTTACAACCTTCTGCCATAATTTAACACAGGACGCACTCAACGGTAAGCTCGATAAGATTATCGGCAGAGAAAGAGAGCTCGAAAGAGTAATCCAAATTTTGAGCCGTCGCCAAAAGAATAACCCCTGCCTTATCGGTGAGCCTGGTGTTGGTAAAACTGCAATTGCAGAGGCGTTGGCACAAAGAATTGTTGATGGAACAGTTCCTTATAAGCTCAAAAATCATGAGGTTTATCTCGTTGACCTTACAGCACTCGTTGCAGGAACTCAGTTTAGAGGTCAATTTGAGGGCAGAATAAATGCTCTTATCAATGAGGTTAAGGAAGCAGGAAACATAATTCTCGTAATTGACGAGGTTCATAACATAGTGGGCACAGGCAACTCCGAGGGCAGTATGAATGCTGCAAATATCTTGAAGCCTGCACTCTCTCGTGGCGAAATTCAGATAATCGGCGCTACAACTATGACCGAATATCGCAAGTATATCGAAAAGGATACTGCTCTTGAAAGGCGCTTCCAGCCTGTTAAGGTTGAGGAGCCCTCAATTGAGGAATGTATCGAAATGCTTGACGGTATAAAGCGCTATTATGAAATATACCACGGAGTTAAAATCCCAAGCGAGATTGTAAAAAATGTCGTTGTTATGAGTGAAAGATATATAAATGATAGATTTTTGCCTGATAAGGCAATTGATATCATTGACGAGGCTTGCTCACATATCGTTCTTCACTCTCCACATATAAGTGATCGCTATGCAGTAATCGAAAAGCTTGCAAAGGTTGACTCAAAGACAGAGGCTCTTAATGCTAAAATCTCTGAGGGTGGAAGCGAGCCTACTGAGCAGGAGTACAAGGCTCTTGCTGAGCTTAAGTCTGAGCGCTCACAGCTTCTTATCGAAAAGGAAAAGCTCGATAAGGAGTGCGAGGGAATTGAGATGACCGTTCCCGATATCGCAAAGGTTATCGAAATTTGGACAGGTATCCCTGCAAGCAATATTTCAGCCGATGAATTTGGAATGCTCGCAGAGCTTGATGCTAATATAAAGAAGAGAATTGTAGGACAAGAGGAGGCAGTTAATGCTGTTTCTCGTGCTATAAGAAGAAATCGTGCAGGCGTTGCTACTAAGCGTCGTCCCGTATCCTTTATCTTCGCAGGACCAACAGGCGTTGGTAAAACCGAGCTTGTTAAAACTCTTGCAAATCAGCTCTTTAGCGCACCAGATGCCCTTATTAGACTTGATATGTCCGAGTTTATGGAGAAGCACTCTGTGTCTAAGATTATAGGAGCGCCTCCTGGCTATGTTGGCTATGATGAGGCAGGACAGCTTACCGAAAAGATAAGGCGCCGTCCATACTCCGTTATCTTGCTTGACGAAATTGAAAAGGCACACCCCGATGTGCTCAATGTATTGCTTCAAATTCTTGATGAGGGAAGAATTTCCGACTCACAGGGCAGAGTTGTAAACTTTGAGAACACCGTAATCATAATGACTACAAACGCAGGCGCAAACCTCACCTCATCTACTGCTGGCTTTGGAACAGAGCAGATTAAGATGGACTCTGAAAAGACCGAAAAGGCGCTTTCTGCCTTTATGCGTCCAGAGTTTATTAATAGAATAGATGAGATAATCACCTTCCGTCCTCTTGAAATTGATGACTTCAAGAGAATTGCCCGCATAATGCTTGGCGATTTGAAGGAGGCGCTTTCCGAGAGGGAGATTAGCTTCTCCTTTACTGACGAGGTGTGCGATTTCGTTGCTGAAAAATCATATAGTCGCAAGTTTGGCGCTCGTAATATGCGTAGATTTATCCAAACCGAGATTGAGGATAGACTTGCAAACGCGATTATTTTTGAAAATAAGGCACAAATCGAGGCTGCATCAATTTCAATCGAAAATGGCGAAATAAAGCTTTCATATCTATAAGGAGTAATTATGAAAAAATTTCTATCAGCTCTTTTGGCAATAATACTTCTTCTTTCCTCAATGTCAATGCTCGTGCTTGCAGAGGGCGAGCAGGGTGGTGGAGATGAGCTTGAAAATATAGCTCCAAAGGGACTCGGCTACTGTACAACAATGAAAAACAGTAACTGGACTCCGCCAAACAGCATAAACGATGGCGTTTATGACTGGCACGGCTGGGAGCCTAAATATCCTTCCATTTTCCCAGGACAGGATACCAGCGCAGGCTTTTCTGGCGAATATTGTGGAATTAAGTTTATCAATCGTGAGTATTACGAAATTCACTCAATGAATATCACATTGGGACTTCATGCGCAGTATAAGCAAAATGTAACCTATACAATCCAAGCGCTCGTTGAGGGCGAATGGAAGGATGTTGTAACCTTGAAGGATGAGCAGTTTAAGCCAACTAAATACGCTTCCTATGAGGAGGCAATGGCAAACGACACCTCAAACTATCATATAGAGGCAAAGCTTACCTACACGCTTCCAACTCCTATTACAACTAATAACATAAGAATTAATGTAAGCGATTTTGGTAAGGGCTTCCCAGGTGGAGATGTTCTTATATTCCCTTACATCTACGAAGTAGAGCTGATCGGTAAGCGTGGTGTAACTCCTGACATCGACTTGCCAGAGGGCGCAGAATTTTCGCAGAATGCATCGTATAATTCAATCCCTTATGCAAGCTCCTCGACAAGACTTTACTACCCATTCCAGTCAATCGACGGAAAGGGAGCAACAGGCTGGCGCCCAAGCTCTCTTGAGGCAGGACAGCACCTCACACTTGAGCTTGCAAAGGAATATACCGTAGACAAGCTTGCAATCAATTTCGGTGTGTTGCCAGCAGGAAAGACCTCTGCTGATTATCAATTCAAGCTTCAAGCACTCGTTGATGGTCAATGGACAACAGTTTCTGATTCAACTAAGGCAGTATCTCACACCGAGGAAGAAACCTCGTATTACATATCCGAGTATACTCTTGATAGCGCAGTTAAGACCTCACAGGTTAGAATTTTGTTCGAAAATGCGCTTACAAGTGCACCTACAATCTACGAATTTGAAACAAATATAGTAGGCGATAGAAGCTACTATCTTGCAACAAGATTTTCAAGCCTTGAAAAGCTTTCGAGCGCGCTCGGAAACCTTGCAATCCTTGGCGAGGCTTATGCAAGCCATAATATCGCACCTTACTCAGAGCCTTCATTTATCAACGACGGCCTTAAATTTGCTAACTCTAATGTTTGGTTCTCTGGACTTATTGATATTCCAGTAAGCTGTGGTGTTAAGCTCGATAAGACCTATACAGTAAACAAGGTAGTTGTTTATTGTGAGGAGCCAGCGATCATCGGCGATGATGTTACAAGATTTAACATTCTTGCAAAGGTTGACGGAGAATATAAGGTTGTCGCAACTGGAAGCTCCTATGACGCAACCAAAATCGTTGAGGACAGCGAAACAAGATATACAACAATTTATGAGTTCCCAGAGGGAATTGTAACAGACGATATCAAAATCGAATTTACAAGAGGCGATAGCACAATTCCTAATGTAAAGGAGCTTGAAATTTACTCAAACTCTGCAATCGCATCTGCATTCGATGGATATCCTATCTCATCTAACGCCAAGCTTCCTGTTTATACCGATGTCGTAATCGAAAATGAAGCTCCCGATAATAATGAGAGCGATAACACTCCACCAGATGATGGAGAGGAATCTAAGGGTGCAATCGTGGCAGGCGTTGTAGTGTGCTTTATTGCAGTAGCAATAGTTGCATTTAGCCTTATCACCTTGAACTTGAAGAAAAAGAATGCACCAAAGGTTTCAATAGAGGAGCTCGAAGCAGAAGCAGAAGCGAGCGAGGGAGAGGCAGAGCAACAGAACGAGGAAGACTCCCAAGACCAAGAATAATTAAGCAAATCAAAGAGGTTTATATCAAAATGGCAAACGATAAAAAAATGGTAGAGCAAATTACATCTATGGATGTTGATTTTGCTCAATGGTATACAGATATTGTAAGAAAGGCAGACCTTATCGACTATTCAAGCGTTAAGGGCTGTATGATAATCCGTCCTTACGGATACGCAATTTGGGAAAATATCCAAAAGCTTCTCGATGCGCGCTTTAAGGCAACAGGTGTAGAGAACATTTATATGCCTATGTTCATTCCTGAAAGCCTTTTGAATAAGGAAAAGGACCATGTTGAGGGCTTTGCACCAGAGGTTGCATGGGTAACTCATGGTGGTAGCGAAAGACTTACCGAGCGTCTTTGTGTTCGTCCAACCTCGGAAACCCTCTTTTGCGAGCATTATGCAAACATAATCAGATCCTATCGTGATCTTCCAAAGCTCTATAACCAATGGTGTAGCGTTGTAAGATGGGAAAAGACAACCCGTCCATTCCTCCGTAGCCGTGAATTCTTGTGGCAAGAGGGACATACAATGCACGCAACAGCACAGGACGCAGAGAATGAAACACTTCAAATGCTTGGCGTTTATGCAGATTTCTTTGAAAAGGACCTTGGAATCCCTGTCTTGAAGGGAAGAAAGACCGACAAGGAGAAGTTCGCAGGCGCACTTGCTACCTATACCGTTGAGGCTCTTATGCACGATGGTAAGGCGCTTCAGGGCGGAACCTCACATAACTTTGGCGATGGCTTTGCCAAGGCTTTCGATATTCAGTATCTTGATAAGGACAATACCCTTAAATATTGCCACCAAACCTCTTGGGGAGTATCAACAAGAATAATCGGTGCTATCATTATGACTCACGGTGACGATAACGGACTTGTGTTGCCACCGGCAGTAGCACCTGTACAGGTAGTAGTTATTCCTTGCGCACAGCATAAGCCTGGCGTTATCGAAAAGGCTACCGAGGTATTTAATAATGTAAATAAGTTCGCAAGGGCGAAGATTGACATCTCCGACAACTCACCAGGCTGGAAGTATGCCGAGTATGAGATGAAGGGCGTGCCAGTTCGTCTTGAAATCGGTCCTCGTGATATCGAGGCAAATCAGTGCGTGCTCGTTCGTCGTGACACAAGAGAGAAGAAGATAGTTTCTCTTGACGCACTTGAAAGTGAAATTACCTCACTTCTTGCAGACATAACTAATAGTCTTTATAACAAGGCTTCCGAAAATAGACAGAGCAAAACCTATACCGAAACCGAGCTTGATAGCTTTATCGAAACCGCAAAATCAAAGCCTGGATATATCAGGGCTCACTGGTGTGGCGACTTGGAATGCGAGCTCAAGCTCAAAGAGCTTGCTGATGTAACCTCTCGTTGTATGCCATTTGGCGAGCAGGATGAGGATGGCAAATGCATCTGCTGTGGAAAGCCAACTAAAAAGCTTGTGTACTGGGGCAAGGCATACTAATTTTTGGTAAAATTGTTGACCATTCACAAAAAATTCACAATTTTGCTACAAAAATGTGAAAAAATATCTTGCTTTTTTGTATATTATTTGTTATAATACTATTGGCGAATTATGCTAATTTGAAAAATTTTTTTAGGAGGTAAAGAAAATTGAAAAAGATTTTCGCACTTATTCTTGCCTTACTTTTGCTCATTCCAGCGATTGTAGCTTGTAAGCCTACACCAGATGATCCAACTTCATCTTCTTCGTCAAGCTCACAAGAACCATCATCGCAGGAACCATCAGGATCAGAACCTGGTGACTCATCGCAACAGCCACCAAAAGATGATGATGGAAAGCGTGGCGCAGGTAATGGCTTCACTTCAAAGGACACTGTAATTACTACATGGCCTACCGACCAACTTAATGTACTCGTTACAAGATACGGTGCTACTGCTGGCGCACCATGGGGACAAATGGAGCTTAATCCAACCTCATTTGGTGATGCTATCAATCAGGCTCATCTTGATCGCCAAGCTTTGATTTTTGACACATATGGCGTAACAGTTAACTACATTGAGGCAAGAGACAACCAAAACGTATCGAGCGATATTACAACTGCTATGACAGCGAAGGACGTAACCTATGAGGTTGCTTATCCTCGTGCTCAGGAGGGTCAGGCTCTTGTATCTCTTGTATATGATATGAACCAAAGCGAATATCTTGATTTTGATCATTCGTATTTCAGCCAGGCTTGCTACGACTCCTTCACAGTATGTGAGCGTACATTCTTCGCAGCAGGTGATATGGACTTCTCAGATAACCAAGTTGCATATATGCTCTTTGTTAACAAGGATATGCTTGACGATGTTCAAGAGGGACTTTCATCACAGCTTTACACACATGTAAAGAATGGTACTTGGACATACGATATGCTCAAGAACCTTTCTAAGCAGGTTAAGGGTAACATCGGTGACGCAGAGCAGGGTGACGAGGATATTTATGGCTACGGTACAAAGAATATTGCCCGTTTCTTCGCATTTGCTGGTATTAAGGAAGCTGATGTAGACCCAGATACAGGTATGTATCGTATCGCTCTTGACCTCGACGAGGAAAAGATTGATACAGTTATTGCTAACATCATCGAGTGTAAGACAGGTACTGACTGGGCAAGAACAAACTGGGGTGGACAATGGGGTGCTAACGCAACTCCTGCATTTACCGAAGGTCGTCTCCTTTTCTTCGAAGAGGTTGCTCACCAGATCGATAATATCGATTCTATCGACTTCACACTCGGCGTAGTTCCATTCCCTAAGCTCAATGAGGAGCAAGATGACTACGCACTTCCTGTAACAAATGTACAGACTACATTCGTTTGCATTCCTAAGTGCTCAGTAAGCAAGGAAATGTCTTGCTACTTCGTAGATGTTCTTGCATGGACAGGTTCTGAAACCATCATGAAGGCTTACTACGAGAAGTTTGAGGCTAAGATGGACATCGATACAGTTGATGAGGACATGGATATCGTTAAGAACCACATCATGGCTAACATCATGTACGACGCAGGTGAATTGACCTGTGGTTGGTCTGGATTCCTTGGTAGCGTTAAGACTGACTCATATGCTAACAACACCAACAACTTTACACAGGTATTTGGTGAGGCTCAGGAGCAGGCTGAAATTACAATCGGCGCTTGGAACAGTGCATGGGGCTCATATTACGAGGAAATCGAAGAATAATTACATAAAAAGCAAGTCGCAAGACTTGCTTTTTTGTATTTCTTATATTTTGCTAAAAAAAGAAAGCAAGTCTTGCGACTTGCTTTTTTCTTATTGCTTTACAAATTTTTGTACAAATGGAATAAGCATTCCACCGAGCGCGTTTCCTACAATAACAATTACAATGAAAAGTAAATATTCAAAGGTAAATGCTCTTGCAACTGCGAAATAGAACATATCTGCAATAGAGTGCTCGAATGCGCAGAGAATAAATACAGGAACGCAGAACACGATACCAGCAATTGATTTTGTGCTCTTGTAGATATGTACTGCTGTGTACATAAGAATTCCACACATAAATGCAAGGAGCAATACTCCAAGCAAATTGAGCTTTAGCTTGCTCTCACACATTGTGATTGCAAACTCGTGTACGCTTGGAAGCGCGTAGCTTAAAAGCACACCAAACAAGGTTGCACCTATAAAGTTTCCACCAAGTCCGCAAAGAAGTGCTAATATGGCATTTTTCGAGTGGTCCTCAACTATGTAGCCAACCTTTCCTGTGAAAAGGAATAAGCCGAGAATACAAATTGAGAGAAGCGCAACTGCAAAGAGAATTGCGCCTGCAAGCTTATTTCCCCCACTCGCAAGGGAAATAAACACAGTTCCACCGATGGAAATGAACACACCGGCAAGGAACGAGTTCAAAAACGCATTTTTCATCAATCGTTTTCCTTTCTATAAAGTCTCATTAGTAAATATATTGTACCATAAACCTTATATAAATTCAATAAATATATTGAAGAAAATTATCTTTTATGGTAAAATAAAGTAAACAAATATATATTATAGAGGTAAACTATGGCAATTATTAGAAATGATACCGATAAAACCTTTACTCTTACCACAAAGGGTACAATGTATCAGCTCAAAATCGATGATTTTGGACAGCTCATCAACACCTATTATGGCGAGAAAATGGATTATATGGATATGAATTATGCCACCGAGGCAGACTGGGGCACATCATTCTCTCCAAATCCATTTGAAAAGGATGATACAGGCTATTCATATAATAACATTCATCAGGAAATTGCTCTTTCAGGTATGGGAGATTTCCGTCTTACAACTATGGGCGTTCGTAATGCTGATGGCTCATATGGTGCAGAGCCTACATTTGTAAGCGCAAAAATTGAAAAGGGGAAGTATTCAATCAAGGGTCTTCCTGCCTTTTATGGCGACAATGCCGAAACCCTTGTTGTAACTCTTAAGGACAAGGTTCACGATATTTATTTCCATATGTATTACGGTGTTTTTGAGGAATATGACCTCATTACCCGTAGCGTAGTTGTTGAAAACAAAACAAATGAGTCAATTCATCTCGAAAAGGCGCTTTCAATGGCGCTCAATCTCCCGTGTGGCTCATATGATATGCTTTACTTCCATGGAAGACATACAAGAGAGAGAATTCTTGAAAGAACAAGAATAAATCACGCAAAGGTTTGCGTTGAAAGCGTGCGTGGCGCATCCTCTCATATGCATAATCCATTTGTTATAGTTTGCGATAAGGACGCAGGCGAGTCAAATGGTAGAGCGTGGGGAATTGCCCTTGTTTATAGTGGAAACTTCGAGATTTCTGCAATGAAGAACTTGCAGGAGAAAACTCGTGTTGTTGCAGGTATCAATCCTGAAAACTTCAATTTCGAGGTTGGCGCAGGCGAAACCTTCGAAACTCCTGAGGTTGCTCTCGTATTTAGCAAAAACGGCTTTGCTGATATGACAAATAACTTCCATAGCGCAATAAGAAACAACCTTTGCCGTGGCAAATTCAAAAATGCCCGTCGCCCAATTCTTATCAACAACTGGGAGGGTACATACTTCGACTTTAACGCAGATAAGCTCGTTTCTATGGCAAAGGACGCCTCAGAGCTTGGAGTAGAGCTGTTTGTTATGGACGATGGCTGGTTTGGAAAGCGTGATAATGACCGTTCTGGACTTGGCGACTGGACTCCTAATGAGAAAAAGCTTCAGGGAACACTTGCAAATCTTGCAAATAGAATAAACGACCTTGGTATGAAGTTTGGAATTTGGTTTGAGCCTGAGTGTGTAAGCCCAGATAGCGACCTTTATCGTGCTCATCCAGAATACGCACTTGCAATGCCAGGTAGAAAGCCACAGCTTTCAAGACATCAGTATGTGCTCGATATGACACGCGCTGATGTAAGAGATAATTTGTTCAATCAAATCGCAACAGTATTGCGTAGCGCAAATATTTCCTATGTAAAATGGGACTTCAATAGACACCTGACAGATGTTTATAGCGCAAATCTTCCTGCCGAGAAGCAGGGCGAGGTTTACCATCGCTATATGCTCGGTACATATGAGCTTCTTGAAAGAGTAACCCAAAGCTTCCCAGATATTCTCTTTGAGAGCTGCTCTGGCGGTGGAGGACGCTTCGATTGTGGTATGCTTTACTATATGCCACAGGTTTGGACAAGTGATAATGCTGACGCAATTGACCGCCTTAAAATCCAATATGGCACATCCTTTGTTTATCCTGTAAGCACAATGGGCGCCCATGTTTCGGTGTGTCCTAACCACTCTAACGCAAGAGTGACACCTCTTAGAACAAGAGGAAATGTAGCATATTTTGGCACATATGGTCTTGAGCTTGATATAAATAAAATGTCAAGCGAGGAAAAGCAGGAGATAAAGCGCCAAATCGTTGAATTTAAGGAGCTTTATGAGCTCATTCAAAGAGGCGATTATTATAGACTTATCTCTCCATATGGCACTGAGGATAGCCTTTTCTGCGCATGGGAAACCGTAAAACGCGACGGAAGCGAGGCTCTCGTTTGCACAGTTCGTTACGAAAGCGATGCTGCAACAGCCCCTGAATTTGTTAAGGTAAAGGGACTTGTCCCAAGCAAATGGTACAAAATAAATGGCTCGGAGCAGAAATATCTTGGCTCAGCACTTATGAATATCGGAATTAAAATAGACTTTGACTTCTTTACATATCCATCAAGACTCTATCATATAACCGAGGCATAAGCGCCACCGAAAAGAAAAAAGGTGGGATTTTCCCACCTTTTCTTATTTTTTATCAGTCGGTAAATTAAGCGCCTGCTCAAGCTGCTTATTAAATTCCTCGGCTGTGTTGTAGCCCGATTTCTTCAAACGGAAGTTCATCGCTGCAATCTCCAAAATAACCGCAAGGTTACGACCAGGATGGACAGGAATTGTTATTGCAGGAATGTTGATTCCAAGGATTTCGTGGTACTCGTTGTCGAGTCCCATTCTGTCATATGCCTTGCCCTCAATCCATTTTTCAAGCTTAATAACAAGCTCGATTTTCTCGGTTGCCTTGACAGCACCCATACCAAAAAGCCTACGAACATCAATAATACCGATGCCACGAAGCTCCATATAGTATTTTATAATTTCAGGCGCGCGTCCTACAAGCGTCTTTTCGGAAACACGGCTTATTTCAACTGCATCGTCAGCAATAAGACGGTGTCCACGCTTGATAAGCTCGATTGCAGTTTCACTCTTACCAATACCACTATCGCCAAGAATGAGAAGACCAGAGCCATATACCTCAACAAGCACACCGTGGCGAGTTACTCTTGGAGCAAGATAAACATTAAGAGATGATACAACTGCCGAGTTAAAATCACTTGTCGACATGCTTGTACGGAGCACAGGCACCTTGTATTCCTTTGCAAGCTCAGTAAGCTCGGAGAAGGGCTCAATGTTTCTCGTTATAACTATACAAACAGGCTTCTTTTCAAGAAAAGCACCTACGCTTTTTAATCTTTGCTCAGGAGATAGCTTACTTAAATAAATAGACTCAACACGACCAATTATCTGTATTCTTGCAGGATCGAAATAGTCGAAAAAGCCAGCAAGAGGAAGACCTGGACGGAAAACATCTGGATGAGTTATAAGAATATCGTTTATGTTCTCGGGCGCATAAATCGTTTCAAGCTTGAAATCGTCGATTATTTGCGAAAGTGGAACTGAACGCTTTGGATTTGCAGCTTCCATAAAAACCTCGTTTTTGAAAATTGACATTATGTCTAATAAGATTTTATCACATAAAAACAAAAAATGCAATAAATAAAGGAGAAAATAATGAAACTTCTTGAAGGCAAAGCATTTCCTAAAATCGAAATAAGCCCAAATGGCAAAATATTACATATGAACACAAGTGCAAGAAAAGCCTTTTCCTCGCTTGATTTGGGGCAGAGCATCTTTGAAATCATAGATGCTGATGCTATAAGAAAGCTTTCAATGTATAAGAAAAGACTTGAAATAGTCAAAGCTAACAATCTTGAATATCCAACAGTAGCCCTTAAATCTAACGGGAGGTCAAGAACAAAAAGCATAGAAGCGACATTTTTAAATCTTTCTCCCTCCGATGTTTCATTTGATATGGTAAGCGCACTTTATTCAGAGAAAAACCTCCCAAAATCGAGCACCTGTGTCGATATTTGCGAGATTGCGCGCTACACCATAGATGAGCTTTTGGCAAGAAAGGAGCTCCTTGGTTTAAATGTTCAAGTGCTCGCGGACGAGCCCTCGTTTGTTAAGCTTGGCGCGCCACAAGCAGAGCTTTTGCTTCTAACAACCATCACTCTTCTTGCCGAAATAAATCCCAATAGCTTGCAAGACATAAAAATACAAAATGCAATTCTTGAATTTAGTATTAACTCAAATAGCCCATATTCAATAACCTCACCAACCGAGCTTTTGATGCTATATCCACAGCTTTCCTCAAAGCTTTTACTAATAGAAGCTATATGCGAGGATGAGTTTATCGCCTTAAAGGCAAGAGCTGTTGGTGGAAAATTAAAAATCACATTCGAAATTCCAGCAGGAGCTAAAAACGAGCTCATAGTTAAGGCGAGCTTAACCTCGGCAAAGGAGAGAATTTGTGCATTTATCGACACATTATCCCACTAAAAACAAAAAAGCGCGTGTAGCGCTTTTTTATTTTCCACCTACTAAGAGCAGAGCAAGTACCATGATAATGTCGGAATTGCTTTGCGATGAGGAGTCACTAATAAGTAATAAAATCAATCCTAAGAGAATTAGCTCATCTTTTTCGATGGATGAAAAAAGAGCTTTTAAAGAAGAGTATGCGTCTGCCTTTTGCCTCTCGATGGGATTTTCATCCTCAATTTCGCTCTCTTCCTCGATTATTTCCTCGTTTCCTTCCTCGAAATCTTCAATTTCAACCTCATCCTCATTTTCTTCTTCAATAGGCACATAAGAGGACTTTATCGGAGACATAGGTGCGCTCGCCCTGTGTGTTTTTGTTTCCACCTCGGCTAAATGAGAAAATCTTGAGCCACCATAATTTTGGGGAATTGAAATGCCTGAATATCTGCTATACATATCTACCTCGTCAGCTTTAATATTTCTGTTAGTCCCTCGAGCTTTAAAAGCTGGTCGATAAGGCTCGCCCTCTTTTCGCTCAAATAAGGACGAAGCGCTACAAGCAGGGAATTCATAGAAGAGCCTCTTTTTTGCACACTCCCTGACACATTTTCATCCTTTGTATCGTCCTTTTCCTTGCCAAGCGTTGATGAAATCGCCTCCACAACCTCTGGCAACGCCTCTTCCTTGTTTCCTGAGTGAGCTCCTACGATAGATGAAATTTTGCTCATAAGCTCCTCGTTGCCAAGAATTCCAGAAAGTGCGCTATCGAGTGACTCGTTGCTCATTTTTTGCCTCCCTTATTAAGAAGCTCGCTGACTCTTTCAATGTCAGAGTCCGTCAAGCCTGACAAAATATCACGAATTTTACTCATATCCTCTGGACGCTTTAAATCCCTCGCACCATCCGCCCCCGAGCGAGAAAAGGCGATTTTAAGCGTGCTCCAAAGCATATCATCGTTCATTTTCAAAAGCATATTTATAGTGTTCTTGTCAATTTTCATATACACACCCCCTTGCTTTTATTATTTTATGCATAGTCCCTATTTCTTGACACAGCCTAAAAATAGTGATACAATAGTCAAAGAGATAACAAAAGGAGATTTTTATGAAAATACTCGTTTTTTCTGATTCACACGGCTCTCCCTCAAAAATAGTTAAGGCAATCGAGGCGCACAAGGGAATAGCCGATCTTGTCATATTTTTGGGAGATGGCATAAAGGACATAGATTACGCAAAACAAAAATTTCCGTCGCTTACATTCTTTTGCGTAAAGGGAAATTGCGATTTTTACTGTCCTGACATACCAAAGCAGTCGGTTTTGGACCTTGATGGAATAAGAATACTAATTTGTCACGGAGATAGATATAATGTAAAGAGCTCTCTTAGCACGATTTTATATGCAGGTGCAGAGCTTGAGGTAGATGCGATTTTGTTTGGTCATACTCATATGCCTCTCGAAGCGTGCGAGTATGTTGGAGAAAGGCGAATTCAGCTTTTTAACCCAGGGAGCATAGGCTCGGGCGATACCTATGGCGTGCTAAATACAAGTGGCAGAGTGCTCGTTACAGGTGTTGCGAAAATTCACTAAAAAAGCGCGTAAAAAAGCGAAAAACATATTGCATTTCTCGCGCGCGTATGATACAATGAAATTAACAAATATATTATATGGAGGAATCCAAAAATGGAAAAGAAATTAAGAATTGGTATCATCGGTTGCGGTGGTATCGCAAATGGTAAGCATATGCCAGCACTCAAAAAGGTTGCAGAGGCAGAAATGGTTGCTTTCTGTGACATTATTGAGGAAAGAGCTATCGATGCAGCAAAGAAATATGGCGTTGAGGGTGCTAAGACCTACACAGATTACAAGGAGCTTCTTAAGGATAAGAGCATCGATGTAGTTCATGTGTGCACACCTAACATTAGCCACAGCTTCATCACAGTTGACGCACTTGAGTCAGGCAAGCATGTAATGTGCGAAAAGCCTATGGCTATCAACGCAGCAGAGGCTAAGAAGATGGTTGACGCAGCAAAGAAAACAGGCAAAATGCTCACAATCGGCTATCAGAATAGACAAAGAAAGGACGCTAAGTACCTTAAGGCAGAGGCTGACGAGGGCGTATTTGGAGATATCTACTACGCAAAGGCAACAGCACTCCGTCGTCGTGCAGTTCCTACCTGGGGCGTATTCATTAAGGAAGACCAGCAGGGTGGAGGACCACTTATCGATATCGGAACACACGCACTTGACCTCACACTTTGGACAATGAATAACTATAAGCCAAAGTATTGCGTTGGTACTACATATCATAAGCTCAACAACCAAACAAACACAGCAAATGTATTCGGCGACTGGAAGCCAGAGGAATTCACAGTTGAGGATAGCGCATTCGGCTTCGTAGTAATGGAAAACGGTGCTACAATCGTTCTCGAATCCTCTTGGGCTATCAATATGACTGATACAAAGGAAGCTTGCACAACAATTTGTGGAACTAAGGCAGGCGCAAAGATGGTTGACCAGGGCATTCTCGAAATCAATGGCGTTAAGCACGGCAATATGTACGAAACTCGTCCAAACCTTGATGGTAAGGGAGTTGCATTCTATGATGCAAGTGGATATAGCGCAGGCGATGTTGAGGCTAAGCAGTGGATTGACGCTATTCTCAATGGCACACAGCCAACAGTTCTTCCTGAGCAGGCTTATTGCGTAACACAGATTCTCGAGGGAATCTATGAGTCTGCAAAGACAGGTAAGCCATTCTATTTTGAAAATAACTAATAGGAGTACAAGAAATGAAGCTAAGTGTTCTTGCAAACCTTTATGGAAGCAAGCCTCTTGATGAGGCTCTTGCAAAAATTACCTCTCTCGGAGTTCACTCCGTAGAAATCGGTGCAGGTGGATATCCTGGAAAGGACCACTGTAACCCTGCCGAGCTTTTGGCTGATGAAAAGAAGCTTGAGGCTTTCAAGGCAACCTTTAAAAAATATGATGTTGAAATCTGTGCACTTGCTTGCCACGGTAACCCTATCCATCCTAATAAGGCTATCGCAAAGCAGTTTCACGATGATATGGTAAATGCAATCCTCTTGGCAGAGAAGATAGGCGTTGATACAATCGTAGGCTTCTCGGGCTGTCCTGGCTCCGACCCTGATGCAAAGCGTCCATCTTGGATTACCTGTCCTTGGCCAGACGACTTCCTCGACACCCTTAAGTATCAATGGGAGGTTATGATTGCTTACTGGAAGGATATGACAGCATTTGCAAAGTCCCACGGTGTTACCAAGATTGCTCTTGAAATGCACCCAGGCTTCTGCGTATATAACCCAGAAACACTCTTGAAGCTTCGCGCTGAGGTTGGCGATGTAATCGGTGCAAACCTTGACCCATCACACCTCATTTGGCAGGGTATCAACCCTGTTATCGCAGCTCGTAACCTTGCAGGCGCTATCTACCATGTACACGCAAAGGATACAAAGATAGACGACTTTAATGCAAGCGCAAACGGAGTTCTCGATACCAAGCACTATGGCGATGAGCTTAATAGAGCATGGATCTTCCGTACAGTTGGCTACGGTCACGGAGAGGATTACTGGAGAGATTTCGTATCTGCACTTCGCCTCGTAGGCTATGATAAGGTTCTTTCAATTGAGCACGAGGACAGCCTTATGACAATTGATGAAGGACTTGAAAAGGCAGTTAGATTCCTTGATGGGGTTATGATCAAGGAAGAGAAGCCTTGCGGTATGCGTTGGGCTTAAGTCGCATATTCGACATACAACAAAAGCGAGCACCGAGTGCTCGCTTTTTAGTTGATAAAGATAGCAAAAACGGACACAGGAGTGCCCGTTTTTGTTTTGGAGAAAAGAGAAAATGGCTTAAATTTAATTCTTTTCGGAGCCTTGCTCGCTCTCGGACTCGTTATTTTCGGAGTCCTCTGCGATATCCTTTGTAGGGAACTTAATGTGCTCCTTTGGATCGACAATTTTTCCGTCAACTGTGAGCTCATAGTGGAGATGTGGCTCCTGCGCAATTTCGTTCATAGCTGTTTCGCCAACTGTGCCAAGAACATCGCCTGCCTTAACAGTACAGCCCTCGACAATTCCGTCGCCAACCTCCTTTGCAAGGTTGCGATAAATGCTTACTGCCTTGCCGGAATGCTCAACTGATACACACATTCCCATAAATGGATCTTCCCAAACCTTTGAAACAGTACCGTCTGCAACAGCAAGCACCTCTGTGCCAAGCTCGCAGACAACATCAACGCCAAGGTGTGTACGCCAGTCACCCATTGTTGGAGAAAAAACAGGCACACTGTCGCTGAAATCCATGCTTATTTCGCCATCTACAGGCAAAGAGAATTCAGGCAACACATCTGTTTCCGAAATGGTAGGTCCGCTTGGTGTTTGAGTGCTTGATGATGAATCATCATTTGGTCCCTCACTTGCGTTTCTTCTTGCTACTGCTGTGGCAATAATGAGAATGGCAACAACAGCAAGGATAACTGCTAATGTGAGATAAAAAACTCTTGTATTTTTCTTGTTTTCGTTTTCTTGCATGATATATTTTCCTTTCAATTTTTTACAACCATATTATTGAGCAAGAAAAAAATCTTTATGCAGAAAAACACAAAAAATAAAAAATAACCCTTTGAGAGCTAAAACATTTGACATTATTTATAATTTATGGTATCATATAGTTAAGAATGTATACCTTAAAGGAGAAGAACAATGATTTTAATTGAAAGAGCATCTGTTATGAATTTCGAAAACGCTATCCGTGGCGCGCGTAATCCATTGAACTCTTGGGCAAAGAGCGACAGCTATTACGATGAAAACGGAAACTATATCTTGGGAGAAAACGACTTGGGACTTGCTAAAAGACTCGCCAAGGCGGGAAGCGACCATAGAAAATATCTAAGACAAATTTTTGTAAGCGTGGACATCACAGCTCCACTTTACTGGTGGAAGGAGTACGACACCTATAAGGTTGCAACCGTTGCTAACTCCACCTCAACTATGCATAAAATCCATTCAAAGAAATTTGAAAGATCGGATTTTAGCCACGATAGAATGACTGACGACGCACTTAAAATCCTCGATATCACAATCGACTATCTTGAAAGCGCACGCCAAAAGTATATCGAAACAAAGGATAAGGCGTACTGGCACGATATGATTCAGCTTCTTCCATCAAGCTATAATCAGATGAGAACCTGTACCTTTAACTACGAAACACTCATTAACATTTACTATGCAAGACGCACACATAAGCTTGCAGAATGGCATACAATGTGTGACTGGATCATGTCACTTCCATATGCCAAGGATATTATTGCAGTAAAAGAAGAGGAATAATGCTAAACAAACTCATAAAGGATTATGACCATCCAGAAAGACCTGAGGTCAGAGTTAGAGTAGGGCGCTTTGCAGGCTTCGTTGGAATTATATTAAATGTCCTGTTGTTCGCCTGTAAGCTCGTTATTGGACTTTTGTCAGGTGGTGCATCGCTTGTCGCCGATTCGCTTAACAACCTATCCGACGCAGGCTCGAATGTTTTGACCGTTGCAGGCTATACAATGTCAGGCAAGCCTGCTGATAAGGACCATCCATATGGCCACGCAAGAATGGAATATCTTTCGTCCCTTCTTATTTCGGTGTTTGTAATTGTAATCGGCTTTGAAATGCTCACCACCTCGATTCAAAAGATAATCACTCCCACCGTGGCAGAGCGCTATGATACAATTGCTATAATCATAATTGCCTCTACAATTCTTGTTAAGCTTTTGATGTCGCTATTTTTCCGTAAGCTTGGAAAGCATATTGATTCAAGCACCTTAAAGGCGTCCTTTGCCGATAGCATAAGCGATGTTATTGCAACAAGCGCAGTAGTTGTTGGAATGCTCTTGACACCTGTAACAGGTCCTATGACCGACGGAATTATCGGCGCACTCATCTCAGTTTATATTTTGATAATGGGTATTAAGCTCGTTGTTGAATCCTCTAATACACTCATAGGCAAGGCGCCAGACGCACACTTTATCGCTTCCATTAATAAAAAAATAAGAAGCTATGATGGAGTGCTTGGAATTCACGACCTTGTTGTCCATTCCTATGGCGCAGGCAAGACCTTTGTAAGCGCACATGTTGAGGTCGACTCGGAAAGCGATGTGCTTCTTAGCCACGATATGATTGACGCAATTGAGAGCGATGTATTAAGGGATATGGGCATAAACCTCGTTATTCATATGGATCCAATTTGTATAACCGATCCAGAAACTAATGCCATGCGTGAAAAGGTATCTAAAATTCTGTCCGATATGGCATCGGAATATAATAGCCCAATTTCAATGCACGATTTCCGTGTTGTAAAGGGTTATGCTTCACAAACGAAAATTCTTTTTGATATCAATGTTTCAACGGAAATGCCACTCTCAAATGATGAGCTTTATGAGCAGATTTCTGATGAAATAAAGAAAATCAATCCACTTTGCATTTTGATTTTGACAGTAGATAGGGATTATTTTTCACAGCGTTACGAAAGCTAAGGAGAAAAAATGAAAAAGAAGCTGATTTTTCTATTGCTAATATGCACCTTTGCTATTGCGCTTGCAGTGTCTGCCTATGCGACAGATGTTCAGCCTACAATAGTGCTTGATAATGGAATAGAATTGACTCCCGTTGATAATAAATTTTATCTTCCGGCATATGCTGATGTGACAAAGCTTAAATTCAACTTTGCCTCATCCTATGAAACCATCACATATGACGATACAGTTGTAACCGATGGCTCGGTAATCGATGTGTCAAGCCACGCAGAAACGGACAAAATCAGTGGCTCAATGAGGTATTATAAGATAAAATTTAAGGCGTCGGGCGAAACCTTAAGCCATACTGTGTCTATTTATAAGGCGAGCTCGTTACCTGCAATCTTTATCGACACATCTATTTCTAAGCAAGACTTCTTCTATAATGAAATAACCGACTCTGATGCAGGAATCAAGCTTATTTATAACGACGGCACAACCTATATTGACGAGGCAAGCACTGAAACGCGTGTAAGAGGAAACACCACCAACGGCAGTATTAAAAAGCCATTCCAAATTAAGTTTGACCAAAAGCTTAATGTTATGGGTATGGGCAAGGCTAAAACATGGCTCTTGCTTGCAAATTACCTCGACCAAACCTATATCAGAAATAGCGTTATGTATAATCTCGCTAAGGATATGGGAATGGGCGCCTGTGACTTTAGAAATGTCGATGTTTATTTGAACGGAGAATATCAAGGTGTTTATCTTCTTTGTGAAAAGGTAAATATTAACCAAAATCGTGTTAATATTACCGAGCTCGAGGATTTGAACAATGAGCTCAATCCAACCTATGGCGCAACAACAACTGTAACAAGTGGTGGGCTCGTTGACAGCACCATTTTGTCCGAATACAAGTATGTAAATAATATGGTAAATCCACCTGATATAACAGGAGGATACCTAATTGAGCTTGATAACAATAATAAGGATAAGCGCTCAAGCTTCGGTAGCTACTTTATGACAAAGACCGACTTTGGCGAGAATCTCTATGTTATCAAATCTCCAGAATATTGCTCAAAGGAGCAGGTGGAGTATATTGCAGGCATTTTTGCCGAAATTGAGGAGGCTATGGCTTCCACTAATGGTAAAAACTCAAAGGGAAAGCATTATACCGAATACATTGATATAGACAGCTGGGCAGTTGCCTATATAATGGCTGAATACGGAAGAAATTATGATGCAGGTAGTGCCAGCATCTACTTTAATAAGGACATAGACCGAAATGGCGAATTTTCAAAGGTTGTCAAGGGACCTCTTTGGGACTGTGACAACACCCTTGGAAACATTCATAATAGGGGAGATGCTCAGAATCAAAAGACAATGTGGGCGTCAAATAGAACCCCTTGGAATATGCTTACACGCCACGCGGATTTCAATGCACTTGTAAAGGAAAAATTTGAGAAAGTATATAATTTGGTATATGATTATCTTGACTATGGCGGATTTATTACCGAGCAGTTAAATGACCTCGGAGATTCTCCACACTTAGATAGACTTCGTTGGACCACCTACGATGACACAAAATGGCCTCTATATCAGGATGGCTCAATACACTGGTTCCAGTATAAATACAATTCCTTCCCAGCTTATAGATATTATAAGGATGGTAAAAACAACACAACTGACACCGCTATCGGATATCTTTGCGTTACAATGGCAGAAAGGGCGGAGTATCTTGCTGACACTTGGGATATAGATTCTCCAAGAAGAGAAAGACTCTATATTGACGATATCGTAGTTCCCGAGCCCGAGCCGACTCCCGATCCTGTGCCACCTCCACCAGAGGAGTCCTCAAGCGAATCAGTAAGCGAGTCGACAACTGAATCGACAACCGAATCGACAAGCACAATCAATGGCTCATCAAGTGAGGAGCAGTCGTCGACCGAGGTGTCATCTACACCAAGTGCTGAGGAAAATTCATCATCGTCCTCGACAGATCCACCACCAGACGAGGAAGAGGACCTGAATTTCTTTGAGAGAATAATCAAGGCAATCTCCAATTTCTTTAAAAAGCTCTTTGATGGACTTTTTGGAATTGACTCTGGCGAATAAATCAAAATAAAAGGCATCGCAAGCGCGATGCCTTCTTTATTATATTTCAACCGTGAGCATTTTGTCCTTTTCAATAGAATATCTTCTATCGCCTATAACAAGCGTTCCACCATCGATTCCCGAAAGCACGCTTACAGCTCCGTCCTTAACCTTGACATAAATCTCGGAGGTCGGTGTTGGCACCTTGCCCTCGATTTCGCCAAAGCACATAAGGTTAGGCTTAATCTCATATGATGAATAGCCAACATCAGTTGGACGCACGCCCAGCGCATACTTGCCAAGCAAATATATAGGAGAAGCACCCCACGCGTGGCAAAGGCTCTTTTCATACTTGCCACCGTACATTTCATAATGCTCAATGCCACTTTTTGTAGGATCAAACTCCTCCCAAATGGTAGTAGCCCCAAGTCGTAGCATACCACCCCAGTAGCTGTGTAGCATATCGGTCATATACTTGAAGTTTCCTATTTGACACATAGCATCAAGCTCGAAAAATTCAAAATATGGTGTTGTGATTTTTGTCACATTATCATTGAAAATAACATTCTTAATAATGCTTTCCTTGCGTTCCTCACTCGTATAATCAAAGAGAAGAGCGAAGATGTTTGCGTGGCGAGTCACATTCCTTTTGCTCGATTTATAATCGTCAATAAATGCACCCTTTTCCTCACACCAGTATCGTTTATTTATCTCGTCCTTGATGAATTTGTATTGCTCCTCACAGCGCTTACTCATAGCATCATCGCCATTTAAGCTTGCACATTTTGCCATACACTCATTTGCACGGGCAAGAAGCATTTGCTCAGCACACATAGGACCATTCGAGTCAAAGGTAGACCAGTCTATAAACACCCAGTCGTCAGGCTTTCTGTCGTACATTCCGTCCTTGTCAAGACGACTCTCAATAAATTTCCACATATCAAGCATATCTGGATAAATATCGGCTATAAAATCCTTGTCTGCTGAGTGGAAATAATATTCCCAAATGCTAATAATCCAATAAAAGGTGTAGTCACAAATGGTGTTGATATGCTTTGTTATAGGATCTCCGCCACGGAGCATACGAATAGAGCGCTTGATTATGTCCCTATCGTTTGCAAGATAATAATTTACAAAGTAGCTTTGATACGCATCGCCACTCCAAACCCACCTGTCGCGCTTAATACCGTCGAAAAATGCCTCGCGCGAGTTTAGAAGCATCGTGTAAGCGCAAATGTCCCAAAGAGCGTTTATTTCGTCGTTATCGCACCTAAAAGCGCCCTTGTTTTCAAGAGAAAGATATTCAAGGTCGGCAAAAATAGAATATTCCTTGTCCGAGTTAGGAATAAATATGTACCTAAACGCACAGCTTTCCGATTTAAAGACTCCGTCCTTTATTTTCGCATTTATAACACAGTTGGCAAAGCGATAATCAATCGCCTCCTCGTAAGACTCTCCAAGAGACAAAAGAACCTCTGTATCCTCGCCAAAAATGCTGATAATACCAAAGCTCTCCTTGCCAAAATCCCAAAGAATACCACCGTCAACGCGCGTAACAGACACAGGCTCAATTCTTTTGTAAGAAAACTTGAACTCTAATGGATTGTCGCAGGGCTCAGTATAAAGGGAGCTATCTCCTGCGTGCCTTAGTGCCTTGTCGTCACCTTCACTAACAAGCCAGCTTCTGTCTGATGCGAATACATTTCCCTTGCAAAAATAAGCAGGGAATCCGTCACTCTTAAAGCCCCTTACATAAATCTTGTGCTTGCCAGGGGACAATTCAATCCTTGCGCCCACAGGATAAGATTGCCCATCAATCACAGCGCAAGCAAGGTCTGCGTTTGAATAAAATTCGAAAATCTCGCCTTCGGTAATTGTCGCTTCCTTGAAGAGGGATGAGTTGTGCTTTGGGGAATCAACGCGCCACATAGGATAATAATAGTTGGAAAGCACACTGCCGTCAGCATAGGTCTTTGCGTGTGTGCGCCTGTTGTGTAAAAGCATTCCGTGATAAAGCTCAAGGCTTCCAGGATACCACATCCATTTTGCCATAATAACACCTCGTATATAGTTACTATCTATACTTTATCATATAATGATAAATTTATCAATATTTTTAAACAAAAAACACCTCGAAAGAGGTGTTTTTGTTTTAATTATTTGCGATTCTTGATAGCGTCAATAGGCTTCATAGAAGCAATCTTCTTAACTGGGAAGAATGTTGCGATTACAGCAACCAAGAGTGAAACGCCAAGCAAGAGTGCGATTTGTCTTACACCGAAGGAAAGGAATGTGATAAGAAGTCCGATATCCTCTCTGAATATGTTATTGATAACGGATACAACCACACCCGTTGCAACAACGGAAAGAACGAAGTTTATCATTGAGATAATGAATGATTCTGCAAAGAAAATCATAAATACATCGCTCGAGCGTGAGCCGATAGCACGGAGAATACCGATTTCCTGCTTCTTGTGAGAGATACTCGTTGCAATGAAGTTGGAGAGCATAAGCGATGCAAACAACGCAAAGCCAAGACCAACATAAAGGAACACCTGACCCAAGACTTCAAGAGTTTCATCTATCATTCCGAGCTCCTCGGTTACGGAGTTCTTGAGGGCAAATCTTGCCATTCCGTCATAGTGAGTGTTCTCATAAGAGAATCTTGTAATTGCATTTACCTCTGATCTCTCCTTAGGCATAGGAGCAACAACAAATGCATAGTCACCCATTGAAATTTCATCAACAAGTGCGTTGTAAATTTCATCTGAAACAGCAACCTTAACGCCAGCTTCTGTTGTAATACCAACAACTCTTGCGTCCTTGCTTTCCTCGTTTACAGGCTTGTTACCATATGTGTTATATCTTATAGCGAGCTTGATTTCCATATTTTCAAGCTTTTCAAAAGTATAATCAACATAAGCGTTCTTTGCAGCGGTCTTTTCTGCATCACTAAGAGTGCAATCTGAACCGTTCATAGCATATGAAAATTCCTGCTTGTAATTTCCGAAGCTGGATGAATATTGAGTTGCATAATCGTCGTTGCCATGTTCATCCTTGATTTGATACTCGTGGTACCAGTATGGACGCTCCTCAGCTGGCTTTGCCTTTGCCGCATCAATTGCATCGTAGAAGAATTCAAGAGCAAGCTTTGCACAAAGGATATCAAACTGATTGCGCTCATATTCAACCTTTGATATGCCATAGAAGAGTGAATAAGTATCGTTATCAGGGAATACAATAGTTTTTGATTTGTATTGCTCGTATGTTATTACCTTGCCTGTAACACCGTATTTTGACATAAGAGCATCATATGATGCCTTTTCATCAAGAAGATTGCATTTGTTTCCGCTCTCGTGGCCAGCAAATATAGAGCAAATCTGATTCTTATCTATGACATCTTCGCCAATAGAGTCATCCCACATAAGGTAATCGTTTTCGTTAAAGGTGGACTCGTGCTCAGCCTTTATATGTGCAATGGCGTCGTCAAAGTTGTTCCATGCCCAGCTCCAAAGCATATAGTAATCAAGGTCGTCTATGATAGGATTAATTGTTGTGTAGCCACGCATTGAAGCGAAAGCTATGTCAGCCTCTCCAACAGCCTCAATGCTATCTGGACGGAACTGGTTTTTCTCATCGTCCTCGCCATTGCTTTCCTCGTAGCTGTTCAAAAGCATGCTTACATCGTTAATTGTAAGAACAATGTCATATTTTTCAAGTGCAGTTACAGGAGCATCGGTTAGCCACTTGATCTTGCTTGTGTCAAGATGTGAGAGCTTGTGAAGGTTGTAATATGAGGTTGGCCATCCGTCATAGTTACTGTCATCAAGGTTTGCATTCTTATCCTTGTACTTCATAACCTCAAAGTTACCGTTTCTAACATTAGAAACATTTCCCTTGAGTGATACATTGATTTCGTTAAGAAGGTCCTGATGGATGAACAATACTGCGTGAAGAGAGTAATTCATTGCAGCATTAAGCTCTTCGCCTATAACCATATTCATAATGTTTTCGTTTCTGGTATCAGCAAGAGCCTCATAACGAGAGGTGTCAAAGCCCGTGTTCAAAATACCAACAACCTTGTATTTTTGAGTTGGTATATTCCAGTGAATTTGAACTGTGATTTCCTTGCCAATCATATCGTTTACAGAGTTAATTGTAACGATATCAGATGTGTCAGTTTGCTTATTGTACTGAAGGAAGCCCATTTTTACATAGTATTCAGCAATAAAGCTTGGAAGCACAATCTCGTTTTTGTTAGCAGGAAGTGCACCAGTAAGCGAATAACCATATGATGAAATCATCTGCTCATTAAGGGAGGCAATGCCCGAGAATTTGTTTGGATAAATTCTTGTCCAATCATATCTTGAATCAGATGAAGCAGAGGATGAAGGAACCTCGCTTGTGTAGCCGAGCTCAAGACTCCAGCCACCAAGCACAGGTGTGTATTTAAGACCTGTTTGTTGTTCAAGAATAGCAAGCTCGTCCTTTGAAATGAACTTATCCCAGGTTTCCCAATAGAAATCGTCAGGATCTTCCTCGTTGTAAATCCATTTTGTTTGCTTTTGGAATGAAGCATAGTCAATTCCTGAGTCGATAAGCGAGTCGGTGCAGGTTGTTATGCTGTCATATGAAGCAACAGAGTCGGCAAGACCAAAGAGCGCAAATGCGATAAATGAAAGGAAAATGGTAAATACCAAGCGCACCTTCTTGTATTTAAGTCCGCTTGAACCAAGCTTAAACGCATTTTTGATAGAAAGCTTTGACTTTATAAGCTTAAAATCCTTGTTTGTTCTTGGTGGAATCTTGTCCTCATCTGTATTTTTGAAGATTTTATTCTGTCTTTTGTCGTTGATGATAAGGGAGGTGTTGCTCTTAACCTTCTTTATGTATTCGTTAATTGCAATTCTGTCAGCATCGGTAAGCTCATATCCGTCCTTAATGGTAATTTCCTTACCAACATAGGAAAGGTTAGGCTCCTCAGCATTTTCAGTTGCTTCCTTGTCATACTCAACATCGGAAATTATCTTACCGTCTGCGAGCTCGATAATTCTATCTGCATAAAGCTCGGAAAACTCTCTGTCGTGAGAAACGATAAGAACGAGCTTCTTTTTGGAAAGCTCCTTAAGAGTGTCAAACACCTGACGACCTGTGTTGGAGTCAAGCGCACCTGTTGGCTCATCGGCCATGATGATTTCAGGATTTTTTACAAGCGCACGGGCAATAGCAACTCTTTGCTTTTGTCCACCAGAAAGCTCGTTTGGCTTTCTTGCACCAAGACCAGCGAGGTCAACCTCTGCCAAAATCGAGTTGATTTCCTCGTTAGTAGCCTTTCTGCCTTGCAATTCAATAGCAAGAGCAATGTTAGCGCCTACGGTGAATTCCTCGAGAATGTTGTACTCTTGGAAAATAAAGCCTACATAGGTGTTACGATAGCTGTCAAAGTGGGACTGCTTGAATTCCTTAGAGGACTGACCCTTGATAAAGATTTCACCAGAATCAATTGTGTCAAGACCACCGAGAACATTAAGAAGTGTGGATTTACCACTACCACTTTTACCAAGCACGAACACCATGCCGGTGTCAGGCAGGCGAAGAGAAACATCGTCAAGAGCGTTTACCTCAACACCCTTTTTAGGCGAATATCTCTTTCTCAGATTTTTTGCTTCAATCATAAATTATATCTCTCCTATAATATAATAAACTGATAAAACTATTTTATCATATATTTACTATACAGTCAATAAAAGTGAGCAAATTTATAAAATAGAGTAACCGAAAAGTTTCGAAAAATATGTCAAAAGTCACAAAAGAACGACAAAAACCAACAAAAACCCACTTTATTTTTAATACTTGAACATATGCTCATATAAAACAAAAAGAGGATTTTTAGGAAATTTTTCTCAAAAATGTTTAATTTATATAAAGGAAGATAAGAATAAAATAAAAGCTAAATTAAAGGAGAATAATATGAAGGCAGTAATTTTACCAAACGACACAAAGACACCAATTGAGTCATTGAATAGCGCATTGGCAGAAATCGGAGGTGTGCCAGTAATCTTTCACATAATAAAAATGCTCGAGGGCGCAGGCATTAGTAAAATCATAGTGTGCGATAATAGCGATTCGGACAAAATCGAGGAGCTTTTGGAAAAAAGCAAGGATAAGGTAAATGGAGTCCAAATCGAGCATTTTCGTGTTTGTTCTGATCTCAAAAGCGCTCAGATTCTTGAAAAATGCAGAAAATATGACCTTGAAAACACCTTTTTTGTAGTCCCAAATGATGTAATCACCGATTTGGATCTAAAAAAATTGCTTGATTTTCATAAAAAAGAGGGACGAGTTGCCAGCGTCCTTGTCGCAGAATGTAAAAAATATTTTGTCGCCCTCGGCTCTGATAGCCTTTGTGAAAATAAAATTGTCAACTCTCAAATCTATGCCCTTGAGTGCGAAATTATCGACTATTGCGAGGATGCGGAGCGCATTGATAGCGAGGTGCTTTTAAGAGTTGCCGAGGATGATGAGCTTGCAATCTTTAACGACGGCTCGTTTATTCAAAGATGTAGCGCATCAATTTCTAATATGAGTGATTTTTCAATTTAACAATTTTTGAATTTAAAAATTCAGAGCTATAATATAAGAAAAAGCAACATTTTTGAGCGTTGCTTTTTTCTTTTTTAGACAAAAAAATAATATTGTTAATTTTTTTCAAAAAGGTATTTAAATTTTCCAAAAATAGTGATATTATATAAGTATAAACCATAAAGGAGTTTTAAAAATGCTTTTTAATAAAATCACTCCCGAGCGCGCTGGTATTAAAAGCGCATCGGTTAAAAAATATCTTGATTTTGTGGAGCGCAGACAAATCCCGCTTCACAGCCTTATTATGATGCATGGCGAGGACATCTTCTGCGAGGCATACTGGGCACCCTATAACGAAAAATCAAATCATCGTATGTACTCACAAACTAAAAGCTTTGTGTCAATTGCAATCGGACTTTTGCAAGAGGAGGGAAAGCTCTCCCTTGATGATAGAATTGCCGACCATTTTCCTGAAATGATAGAAAAGCCGTTGCCTGAATTTTTGCAAAGGCTTACAATTGAGGAAATGCTCAAAATGTCAACTGCCGGATTTGCGCAGTCATGGTTTTCGAATTATTGCGAAAGCAGAACACATTTTTACTTCAATTCCGATAAAATCGCCCTTCATCCATCAGGCACTCTTTGGGGATATGATAGCGCAGGCTCACAGGTGCTCGCATCACTTGTTGAAAAGCTTTCTGGAATGTCACTTTTCGATTATTTGACAGAAAAGGTATTTAAATACCTTGGTACATTTAAGGGCGCAGAAATTCTCAAGACAAGAAATAACGATTCTTGGGGAGATAGCGCACTCCTTTGCACCACTCGTGATATGGCTTCCTTTGCAAGATTTGTTATGAATTATGGTAAATGGAACGGAAAACAGCTTTTAAATGAGGCGTATCTTAGAAAGGCTACCTCGCCTCTTATAAGCAACAAGCATCGCTACCGTACATATGCCTTTGACTATGGCTATGGTTATCAAATTTGGTGCACTGAAAGAGATGGCTTTGCCTTTGTTGGTATGGGAAATCAGCTTACTGTATGCTTGCCAAAGGACAATCTCATCTTTACATGTACTGCGGATTGCCAAAATGATGATGGAATCGCACGCGAACAGCTTCTTAATGCATTTTACGATTTTATCGTTTACGATAAATCTGACTCTCCATTGCCTGAAAATGACTCAGATTACAGCGCTCTCGAGGCTGCTATGTCAAATAGAGAGCTCTTCTGCATAAAGGGAAGCGCGACATCTCCTATCAAGGATGAAATAGACGGGAAGACCTATTTTTGTGAGCCAAATCAAATGGGCATAACCGAGTTTATCTTTAAATTTGACTCTGATGATGCTGGCACGCTCGAATATGTGAATGAGCAGGGAAGAAAGGAGCTTAAATTTGGCATAAATCGCAATGAATTTGGCAAATTCCCACAGCTTGGCTATTCAAATGAGCACGGTGGAGCTAAAACAACCGATGGCTTTATGTATAACGATGCCGTGTCTATGACTTGGATTGACGAGCATCAAATAATGATTTATGTTCAAATCATTGACAAATATCTTGGAAATACCGTTATGAACTTCGCCTTTAGAGATGATTTTGCAACCGTACAAATGACAAAGGTTGCTGAGGCATTTTTGAACGAATATTCAGGCCACACAGTCGCAAGACGCAAATAAAACAAAAAGCAACGAATTTCTTCGTTGCTTTTCTTTTTTAATCATCAAAATCGAACGAGCCAGTGTAGAGCTGGTAATATTTGCCCTTTATGGCAAGGAGCTCATCGTGTGAGCCACGCTCGATAATTCTACCCTTGTCAAGCACCATAATAACATTCGAGTTTTTGATGGTCGAAAGACGGTGCGCAATAACAAATACCGTGCGTCCCTGCATAAGGGAATCAAGACCAGCAGAAACAAGCGATTCTGTACGAGTGTCAATTGACGAGGTGGCCTCATCCAAAATCATAACAGGTGGATCTGCAACAGCAGCTCTCGCAATTGAAATAAGCTGTCTTTGACCCTGTGAAAGGTCGCTTCCGTTACCAGAAATAACGGTGTTGTAGCCATCGGGAAGCATAGAGATAAACGAATGTGCATTTGCACGCTTCGCAGCCTCAATACACTCCTCATCAGTTGCATCAAGCTTTCCGTATCTTATATTGTCAAGCACAGTTCCTGTAAAGAGGTTAACCTCCTGCAAAACAATGCCAAGAGAACGCCTTAAATCGTCCTTTTTAATCTTGTTGATATTGATGCCGTCATAACGGATTTTACCGTCTGCAATGTCGTAGAATCGGTTTATAAGGTTGGTTATAGTTGTTTTACCAGCACCAGTTGCACCAACAAAGGCAATCTTTTGCCCTGGCTCTGCATACAAGGAAATGTCGTGGAGAACAATTTTGTCCTCAACATAACCAAAGTCAACCTCCTTCATTCTTACATCGCCACGCACTCTTGTGTAGGTAATAGTACCATCTCCGTGAGGATGGCGCCAAGCCCAAATTCCTGTGCGCTTTGATGTTTCGTGAAGCTCTCCGTTTTCGTCCTCGTAAGCATTTACGAGTGTAACATATCCGTTGTCAACCTCGCTCTCCTCATCCATTAGCTCGAAAACTCTTTCAGCGCCTGCAAGTCCCATAATAATGGCATTTGCTTGGTTGGAAAGCTGTGAAACATTGTTTGTAAACTGCTTTGACAAGCCCAAAAAGGCAACAATAGTACCGATTTGGAACGCCTCAGTTCCTGCAAGAGAAACATTCTTTGCTCCGAAAATATAGAGCATAGAGCCAGCAAAAATAAGGAAAACATAGAGAATATGTCCTATGTTGTTCATAATAGGCATAAGAGTGTTTGCTCTTATATTAGCCATGGTTGCGTTTTCACAAAGCTCCGAGTTGAGAGTGTCGAATTTTTCCTTGCTCTTGTCCTCGTGATTGAATACCTTAACAACCTTTTGACCGTTAATCATTTCTTCAATGTAACCTTCGGTTACACCAAGAGAAATTTGTTGCTTTCTGAAATACTTCGCACCACTACCACCGATTCTCTTTGAAACAATTGTCATAGCAATCACACCGAGAATAACAACGAGCGTCATCCAGAAGCTCATATAGAGCATAAGTGAGGTTACAGTCAAAAGAATAATCGAGGTTGTAATAAGCTGTGGAAGAGATTGAGAGATGAGCTGTCTTAACGAGTCAATGTCGTTTGTGTAGTGTGACATAATATCGCCACGGGCATTAGTGTCAAAATACTTGATAGGAAGCCTCTGCATCTTCTTAAACATAAGCATACGAAGCTTGTGAAGCGAGCCCTGTGTTACTACAGCCATCGTCCTTGTTTGAATAAAGGCAGAAGCGAGACCTATAACATAAATTCCTGCAAGAATCGATACGGCAATGCCGATTCTTCTGAAATGGTCGTCCATAACAGCGTCAATTCTTTCTTGCTTCTTCGCCTCAAATTCGGCAATTTCCGCCTCGCTCATCGTCGCTTTTTCTTCGTCGCTTAGCGTTAATTCATCAAGAGCATCAACAGCTGTGTTAACAACATATTCTTGGAATATGGATGGAGAGGCAGTTGCGATAGCGCTAAGGCAAATGCAGACAATAACAAGAATAAATGGCGCCTTGTAGAAAGAGAACAAAAGCTTCAAGAATCTTGTAAATGTGCCCTTTTTAACCTTTTTCATAGGCTTTCCCATAGCAGGCTGACGGGGATTTTTTACTGTTTTATTCATGCCATCTTCGCTCCTTTCGTTTGGGATGTGAAGATTTCACGATAAATTTTGCTCTTTTCAAGAAGAGCATCGTGAGTGCCCATATCACTTATCTTACCGTCGTCAAGAATAACAATCAAATCAGCGTCCTGAACGCTTGAAATTCTTTGGGCAATTATAATCTTTGTTGTATTTGGAATTTCCTCTCTCATCGCCTTGCGAATAAGCGCGTCGGTTCTTGTATCAACAGCACTTGTAGAGTCGTCAAGAATGAGAATTTTTGGCTTTTTAAGAAGGGCGCGAGCAATGCAAAGACGCTGTCTTTGACCACCAGAAACATTCGTTCCGCCCTGCTCAATATATGTGTCATAGCCATCGGGGAAGGTTGATATAAATTCATCGGCACAAGCAAGCTTGCAGGCGTGAATTAACTCCTCATCGGTTGCATTTTCGTCGCCCCAACGAAGATTTTCCTTGATAGTTCCAGAGAATAGAACATTCTTTTGAAGCACAACGCTAACAGAATCGCGAAGCACCTCAATATCGTACTCACGCACATCCCTTCCACCAACGCAAACCGAGCCCTCGGTTACATCGTAAAGTCGTGGAATGAGCTGAATAAGCGAGGATTTTGAACTTCCAGTGCCACCGATAATTCCAACGGTCTGTCCTGATTTTATATGAAGCTCTATTCCGTCAAGAGCATACTTTTCAGCACGCTTTGCATACTTGAAGTTAACGCCATTAAAGTCGATATCTCCGTTTTCAACCTCGAAAACAGGATTTTCTGGATTTTTAATTGTGCTTTCCTCATCAAGCACCTCGCAAATACGACGCGCACTCTCAATTGACATCGTAATCATTACGAAAATCATCGAAATCATCATAAGGCTCATAAGCATTTGAATTCCGTAGGTCAAAAGCATAGAGAAGTTACCTACATCAAACGCATTTCCTGTTGTCTGAATGAGAACATATGAGCCAAGGAATAGCACGCTTAGCATAATAGAATACATGCAGAACTGCATAATAGGAGAGTTGAACGCAAGAATCTTTTCAGCTCTTGTAAAGTCGTTCTTAACATCATCTGATGCGTCCCCAAAGCGCTCTATTTCGTGCTCCTCGCGAACAAAGGATTTAACAACTCTCATGCCTTGAACATTTTCTTGGATTGAGTTGTTGAGTGTATCGTATTTTTTAAATACCTTTTTGAATATCGGCATAGCCTTTTTAGCAACCATAATAAGTGTAAAAAGGAGAATAGGAACGATTATAACAAAGATGAATGCCATCTGTCCACCAACCGTGAACGCCATTATGATAGAGAAAATAAACATAAATGGCGCACGAATAGCAGTTCTTATTATCATCATAAACGACTGTTGAACATTAGTAACATCAGTTGTCAGACGAGTAACAAGGGACGAGGTCGAAAACTTATCGATATTCTCAAAGGAAAAGTCCTGCGATTTGTTGTATAGCGCAGTACGAAGATTTTTGGCAAAGCCACACGATGCCTTGGAGCATTGAATTCCTGCAAGAGCGCCAAACATAAGCGATAGAAGTGCACAGCAAATAAGAACAGAGCAGTATATCGCAACCCTTGCAAGGTCTATTTTTCCCTCCGTTGTGCTAAGCTCATTTATAAGAGTTCCGGCAATTGCAGGAATTGCACACTCCATAATAACCTCAAGCATAACCAAAATAGGAGAGAGAATAGCACTTTTTTTATAGCTTCCTACATAAGAGGCGAGCTTTTTAAAAACTTTCAAAATAGCTTTTCCTTTCCTTGAAATTTATTACAAACAATATTTTATCACTATTTACTTATAAAATCAATACAAATATTCGATAAATTTTGTAAATTTTTGTGTCTTATTTTGTTAAAAATTCACCCAAAAAAATAGTTCAATAAACTAAAAAAGGATGCCACGCATCCTTTTATTTAATATCTGAATATGCAAGCGAAAATAGCTCGTTTATTCTTGCCTCATCTCTTTTGAGATGGAGATAACCAAAAATAGCCTCGAAGCCAGTCGCATTCTTGTATTCAAGCGGAGAAGCACTCTTTGGAATGTTTAAATGCGATGAATTCTTGCCACGCTTGAAGATATCAGCCTCCTCCTCGCTTAGCACATCGGCAATTTTGAGGTAAGCCTTGCTTTGCTCAATTGCAGTGACAAATTTTCTTGCCTCCGAGTTCAATTTTGCACTCTTTTCATAGCCCCTTAAAATTAAAAGCTCACGCACCTTAATCTCGATTACAGCATCTCCAAGATACGCAAGAGCCATAGCGCTAATTTGACTAAAATTCTCCATAAAACCTCGCATAAAAATCCGTTTTCTACGCTAATTCTAACACATCCCTCGGTAAAAATCAATAAACTATTGAAATATTAATAAAAATGTGGTAAAATAAGGTTGATCATAAACTTAACTTTTTGAGGAGATTTATGCTTTACGATGTAATTATCATAGGCGCTGGTATAAGTGGCGCTATGTGTTCATATAGCTTGGCAAAATATAATGTTAGTGTTTGTGTGCTTGAGGCGGGCGAGGATGTTGCCTATGGCTCAACCCGTGCAAACTCTGCAATCGTCCACGCTGGCTACGATGCCAAGGAGGGCTCATTAAAGGCTCTTTTGAATGTCCGTGGATGCGAAATGATGGAAAAAATCGCACGCTCTCTTGATGTCCATTACGAGAAGTGTGGCTCTCTTGTTATCGGCTTTGACGAAAGGGACAGAGAGCATATTGAGCTTCTTAAAAGGCGTGGCGATATAAATGGCGTTAAGGATTTGAGAATCATCGAAAGGGATGAGCTTATGGCGCTCGAGCCATATGTTTCTGACGATGCAACCTGCGCGCTTCTTGCTCCAACAGCAGGAATTGTCTGCCCATATGACCTTGCCTTCGCTGTAAGCGAAAATGCTGTTACAAACGGTGCAGAATTTCGTTTTGACTTCAAGGTGGATAAGATAGAATGCTCGGACGGAATTTATTCCGTTTATTCGGGCGAAAATTGTGTTCAGGGAAAATATGTGCTCAACTGCGCTGGCTTATATTGTGATGAAATCGCTAACCTCGCAGGCGACCCATTGCCATTTGAAATAATCCCAAGGCGTGGCGAATATATGCTTCTTGATAAAATCGAGAGCAAGATTGCACATCACACACTCTTTGTTACACCAAGCGAAAAGGGAAAGGGAATACTCGTTTCTCCAACAGCTGACGGAAATATTATCGTTGGGCCTAATGCTAACCTTGTAGAGGAAAAGAGCGATACAAGTGTAACCTATGAGGGGCTTGACGAGATTGCCGAGGGCGCAAGGCTTATTGTGCCTGATATTAACCTGAAGGCAAATATAACCTCATTTGCAGGAGTAAGACCTACTCCTTCAAGTGGAGATTTCTATATTCAAGCATCCGAAAAATGTAAAAATTTTGTTCATGTTGCGGGAATTGAGTCCCCAGGGCTTGCATCATCCCCTGCAATCGGTGAATATGTTGTCGAGATTCTTCGTAAAATCGGTCTTGCCCTCGTTTCAAGGGAAAATTATATTCCAACTCGCTCAAAGGACGGAAATTATAAGCTTTTCTGCGATATGACAGGCGAGGAAAGGGCAGAGGCGATAAAGAAAAACCCCGCATTTGCAAAGATGATTTGTCGTTGTGAAAACATAACCGAGGGCGATATTCTTGGCGCAATTCATCGTCCTATTCCTGCGCACACTGTTGATATGGTAAAGCGCCGTACAAGGTCTGGAATGGGCAGATGCCAAGGCGGATTTTGTCGTACAAGAGTTGCTGATATTATCTCGCGTGAGCTTGGTATTCCTCTAAGCGAGGTAAGAAAATTCACTAAAAACTCAAAAATACTTTACGGAAAAACCAAATGAGGCGCAAATGGAAAAGAAGCTGATAATAATAGGCGCAGGACCGGCGGGTCTTGCCTCGGCTATCGGCGCTTGCGAAAATGGAGTTGCCCCCGATGATATTCTCATTATTGAGCGAGAAAGGGAGCTTGGAGGAGTGCTAAATCAATGCATTCACGATGGCTTTGGCGAGTATTCCTTGGGCAAAAGCCTCACAGGCACAGAGTACGCCGAATTCTTTATAAATAAAGTAAAGGAATTAAAAATTCCTTATCTTACCGATTCAACCGTTTTGTCTATTACTCCCGAAAAGGAAATTACCTTTGTCTCGACCACCCTGGGCTACACAACGATAAAAGCACAGGCAATAATTTTGGCTATGGGCTGTCGAGAGCGCTCACATGGTTCTCTTCGTATTGCAGGAACTCGCCCTGCGGGAATTTTCTCGGCAGGAACTGTTCAGCGCTTTATAAATATCGACGGTCATCTTCCAGGCAAAAGGGTAGTGCTTTTCGGCTCTGGCGATATCGGACTTGTAACAGCCCGTCGTCTTATGCTTGAGGGCGCAAAAATTGTAGGTGCATACGAGGGAAAGAAATATCCAAGAGGTCTTGATAAAAATGTCAAGGAGTGCCTTGAGGACTTTGGCATTTCCTTACAAACCGGAAAGACCATTTCCAAAATTCTCGGCAAGGAAAGGGTCGAGGGAGTTATCATATCTGATATAGACGAAAATCACAAAATCATAAAGGGCACAGAGCAACAGGTAAAGTGCGATACAATCGTTTTGTCGCTCGGTCTTACTCCTGATAACATTATCAGTATGGATGCAGGAATAGAAATCGGCAGAAAAACGCACGGACCGGTCGTTGACCAAAGCTATCGCACCTCCCTTGATGGTGTATTTGCGTGTGGAAATGCCTTGCATATACACGACCTTGCCGATTTTATCTCAAGAGAATCGCATAAGGCAGGCAGATGTGCTGGCGCATATGTAAACGGAAAGCTCCCAAGCCCTACCAAAGCTCTTGAAATCTCATATAACGACGATATAAAATATACCGTTCCTCAAAAATTATCATTGCCATTTTACGATGCGAGCAATTATATAGTCCTTTCATACAGAGTAGCAAGAGTTATGCAAAGGGCAAAAATATCTCTTATCGTTGATGGAGAGGCGATATATAGTGAGGAGCAATATGATATATCTCCGTCGAGAAGAAATAAAATAAAGCTTTATCCCGACCTGCTTGCCAAGCTTTCAGAGGCAACAGAGGTTCGCCTTGAAGCTATGGAGGTGTAATATGATACTGACCTCTACCGTTAAGATAAAAAGCAAGAAAAGCGCTCTTGCGCCTGTTAAAACCACAATGGATATTCCTATGGATAAATTGCCTGAGGCAATGGCGCAAATAAACAAGGTACAGCTTCACGCACCCGTGGCGCTTGGCGACATTGTAATCGAAAACTTTATTTTCGACGGATGCGCACTTGTTGTAACAAAAACAATAGTAGAATAAAAAGAAAAACGACAATCTTGAGATTGTCGTTTTTTGGTGCCGGTGATCGGGGTCGAACCGATACGGTATCACTACCACAGGATTTTGAGTCCAGCACGTCTACCAATTCCATCACACCGGCATATTTTTTGTTTGCTCGATTATTCTAACATAGTTTTTTTGAAAATGCAATACCTTTTTCTAAAAAAATCAAGAAATTTGTTATAAATAAAAACTTATTTGCCCTTTACTTTTTAATAAAACTGTGTTATTATTATATGTGATATTAAATGAAACGGAAAATGAAAATGACACAACAGGAAATAAGTAGATTTGTAAGGGCGAAGCGCGCCCTTTTCGATAAGCACTATTCGTTTCTCAACTCAAAGCAAAGAGAGGCTGTATATTCAGTAAATGGGCCTCTTTTGATTTTGGCAGGCGCAGGAAGCGGAAAGACAACCGTGCTTGTTAATAGAATTGCTCATATAATCAAATATGGAGACGCCTATTATACGGACTATGTTCCTGAGTTTATGACTGAGGATACGCTTTCCGACCTCGAGGATGCAATAAATTTGCCGAATGAGCAAATAGAGAAGTATCTTGAGCTTTTTGCGAAAAATCCTTGTCCTACCTGGGGAATTCTTGCAATCACCTTTACAAACAAGGCTGCAAATGAAATCAAGGAGCGTCTTGAGCGAATTTTAAAGGAGGATGCCTCGGAAATTTGGGCAGGCACCTTCCACTCAATATGTATGCGCATTCTTCGCCGTAATGGAGAGCTTGTGGGCTATCGCCCTGGCTTTAGCGTGTGTGACGCAGATGATGCTAAGAAGCTTATCTCGGCTTCAATTAAGGAGCTTGGAATAAACGAAAAAATCCTCTCGGTTAAGGATATTCAAAATATCATAAGTCGTGCTAAGGACAAGCTTATGACCCCTGACGACTATCGTGCCGATGCAGGAAACGATTACAAGTACAAATTAGTTGCAGATGTCTATGAAAAATATCAGAAAAATCTTGAAAGCTCAAATGTTCTCGACTTTGATGATATTATTATGAAGACGGTAATGCTTCTTCGTCAAAATCCCGATGTTCTTATGCAATATCAAAACAAGTTCAGATATGTTTGCATTGATGAGTATCAGGATACAAACGAGGCGCAATTTGCGCTTGTGAAGCTTCTTTCGGACTTTTATAGAAATATAATGGTAGTTGGCGACGATGACCAGAGTATCTATAAATTCCGTGGCGCAACAATTGAAAACATTCTTAATTTTGACTCAACATATCAGGAGGCTAAGGTTGTAAAGCTTGAACAAAATTATCGTTCAACCTCAAACATTCTTAATGCCGCAAACGGTCTTATCTCTAAAAACTACCACAAGCACAAAAAGGAGCTTTGGTGTGCAAATGAGCAGGGCGAAAAAATTGTGGTAAAGGAAACTCCATCGCAAAATGATGAGGCTCGCTTTATCGTTGACGAGATAATTCGCCTAAAAGAGAAGAACGGATATAATTACAAGGATTTTGCAGTTCTTTATAGAATGAACGCGCTTTCTCGAAGCCTTGAGACAATTTTTGCCAACAGTGGTATTCCATATCGTATGCTCGGCGCTCATCGCTTCTATGACCGTGAGGAAATCAAGGATATGATTGCATATCTTTCGGTTATAAACAACCCTGACGACAGCGTTCATCTTCGCAGAATTTACAATAAGCCTGCAAGGAGAATAGGCGATACCTCGTACGAGAGGGCGTCAACAATCGCAACAGAGCTTGGTGTAAATCTGCTTACTGTTATGAAAAATGCGTTCTCATATAACGCAATTCCTAAAACAGCAATGCTTCCTATGACGGAACTTGCAAATATGATATTTAGCTTCCGTGCAGAGCTTGAAAACACACCTCTTGACACACTTCTTGAAATGGTTATCAAGCGCACAGGCTATGAAAAAATGCTCATTGAAGAGGGCGAGAGTGGCAAGGAAAGGCGTGAAAACCTTGAACAGCTTATAACCGCTATCAAGGAGTATGAAAATGAAAACGAGGATGCAACTCTTACAGGCTTCTTGGAGCAGATTGCACTCGTCGCCGATGTCGATAAATATGATGAAAACGATGATACAGTAATTCTTATGACCATTCATAGCGCGAAGGGACTTGAATTTCCAATAGTCTTTATTCCAGGTATGGAGGAATGTATCTTCCCATCACAGCAAACAATTATGTTCCCGTCCGAAATTGAGGAGGAAAGACGACTTGCATATGTAGCCATTACAAGAGCTAAAAAGGCACTTTATATGGTTCACGCAAAGGAGCGAATGATGCACGGAATGACAATGCACAATCCTCTTTCGAGATTCGTCAAGGAAATAGACCCATCGTTCCTCGAAATTCAAAAGGTTGCGATATCGAGAGGCTCGTTTGCAATGCCACAGAGCAGAGGCACAATCTCCTTTACAGAGGCACTTACAGGCACTAAAAAGCAAGAGAAAAAGCCACTTGTTCACTATGGCATAGGCGATAGGGTAAACCACGCATCCTTTGGCGATGGAACCGTTATCGGAGTAACACCGATGAGCAACGATTTTATGTACGAAATTATGTTCGATACAGTAGGAACAAAAAAGCTTATGGCGACATATACACAGCGCCTTATGCACAAGATTTAACAATTTTTAAATTTATAAATTCAAAAATTCAAGGAGAACACTATGAACATTCCAAGACCGGAGCATCCAAATCCCCAATTTGAAAGAGAAGACTGGATAAATCTTAACGGAGAGTGGCAGTTTGAGTACGATTTCGGTATCAGTGGACGTGATAGAAAATTCTATGAGCGCGATTCACTTAATTCGAAAATTATCGTTCCATTTTGCCCTGAAAGCGTACTTTCTGGAATAGGAAATACCGACTTTCTTAACTGCGTTTGGTATTTGAAAAATGTTGAAATTCCAGTAACCGATAAAAGAGTAATTTTGCATTTTGGAGCAGTAGATTATGAAAGCTATATTTATGTAAATCATAAAGAGGTTTACCACAATATCGGTGGCTATGTTGGCTTCGAAATTGACATTACAGACTATGTAACCAAGGGCGAAAGCAATGTTATTACCGTTTGCGCTATCGACACAAATCCAAAGGGTAAGGCATCAGGAAAGCAGTCGAAATGCTATTATTCACAGGGCTGTGATTATACTCGTACAACAGGTATTTGGCAGACAGTTTGGCTCGAATTCGTAGACACATCCTACATAAAAAGCGTAAAGTATTACCCTGCAATCGAGGATCAAAGCCTTCAAATCGAGGTTGAGGTAGTTGGAAGCGCACACTTCACAGCTGAGGCAAGCTATGAGGGCAAGAAAATGGGCAAGGCTGAGGCTGATTTGCCAAATGGCATTTCAAGATTGACCTTAAAGCTTGATGAGCTTCATCTTTGGGAGGTTGGTAAGGGCAGACTCTATGACCTTACACTCACATATGGAAACGATAAGGTAAAGAGCTACTTTGGTATGAGAACAACAGCCTTTGCCGATAGAAAATATCTTCTTAACGGTAAGGATACCTTCCTTGTAACTGTCCTTGACCAAGGCTTCTACAAAAAGGGAATTTATACGGCAGAAACCGATGAGGAGCTCGTACAGGACATCTATTTGTCACTTGACGCAGGCTTCAACGGAGCAAGGCTCCACCAGAAGGTATTCGAGCCAAGATTCCTCTATCACTGCGATAAGCTCGGCTATCTCGTGTTTGGCGAGGCTGGAAACTGGGGACTTGATTATTCAGATATGAATCAGCTTACACCATTCTTGCTCGAATGGCAAAGAGAGATTCAAAGAGACTTCAACCACCCATCAATCATCGGCTGGTGCCCACTTAATGAAACATGGGATTTTGATTATAGACACCAAAACGATGACTTTATAAGAGCGCTTTATTATTCAACAAAGGCAATGGATACAACTCGTCCTTGCATTGCCACAAGCGGTAACTATCAGGTTGTTTCTGACATTTATGACCTTCACGATTACATTCAGGAAAAGGATCAATTCGAGGAAATTTATCTCGCTCCAAGCCTTGAGGAAATGTGCGAAAAATACGATAAAAAGCACGAGTGGGTGTCAAAATATCAAAAATCACTCGAATACAAGGATATGCCACTTTTCTTAAGCGAGTACGGTGGTATTCAATGGGATATTCAAGGCGTCGGTGGCTGGGGCTACGGCAACGGACCAAAGACTGAGGAGGAGTATATGGAAAGATACGAGTATCTTACCAAAGCTCTCATCGACTCTCCATATGTATGTGGACTCTGCTATACACAGCTCTATGATGTAGAGCAGGAGGTTAACGGAATCTACACCTATGACCGTCAAAAGAAATTCGATATCTCACGAATCCGCGCTGTAAATACAAGCAAAAAATAATCAAAAAACGGACATTTTCCATAAAATGTCCGTTTTTCCTTTTATTTTTCACCAAAAATCTAAACTCCATTGTTGACAAATCACTAATATTATGATAATATAAAATATATATTTATGCGATTTTATAAGAAAGGGGTGCCGATGTGAACATTAAATTTTCTCCTCCAGATATATCCGAAAAAGAAATACAGGCAGTTGCCGATGCTTTGCGCTCCGGGTGGATTACTACAGGACCAAAGGTTAAGAAATTTGAAGCTGAAATATCAAAATTTTTGGGAGTTAATAAATGTGCTTGCTTAAATTCTCAAACAGCATGTGCTGAGATTGCTTTAAGGTTGCTTGGCATAGGAGAAGATGACGAGATCATAACTACCGCATACACTTACACGGCAACCGCTTCTGTCGTGTGTCATGTAGGAGCAAAGCTTATTTTGGTGGATATTCAAAAAGATAATTTTGAAATGGATTACGATAAACTCGAATCGCTAATTACTCCAAAAACAAAAGTGATAATTCCTGTTGATATAGGTGGCGTTCCTTGTGACTATAATAGAATTTTTGAAATCGTTGAGAGAAAAAAAAGGATTTTTGAGCCAAACGGGGAACTTCAAAAATCAATAGGTAGAATAGCAATCTTAGCAGACTGTGCCCATTCTTTTGGAGCTCAATTGAACGGGAAGATGATTGGTACAATCGCTGATTTTTCAGCATTTTCATTTCATGCTGTAAAAAATTTAACAACTGCCGAGGGAGGAGTCCTTTCGTGGAACAAAATCCCCAACATTGATGATGAAGATATTTACAAAAGAATACAACTTATGTCTTTGCATGGTCAGTCGAAAGATGCGTTTTCCAAAAACCAACTAGGATCATGGGAATATGATATTGTTGGAACATGGTACAAATGTAATATGACAGATATTATGGCAGCTGTTGGATTGGCACAATTAGAACGATATCCTGAAATGCTTTTGCGTAGAAGGGAAATTATAAATAAATATAATCAAGCCTTTGAAAGAAGAGGATTAGATATATTGCGCCATTATGGGGCTTCTAAGGTTTCTTCAGGACACCTTTATATTACAAGGATTCCTAAAATAACTCAGGATCAACGTAATGAAATAATTTTGAAAATGGCAGAGGCTGGAATAGCCTGTAATGTGCATTACAAACCACTTCCTATGCATACAGCATACAAGAACTTGGGATTTAACATTAAAGATTTTCCGAATGCATATGACCATTTCGCAAATGAAATAACATTGCCTCTTAATACAACATTAACTGATACAGAGGTTGACTACATAATAGAAAATTACTTGAAGATTTTGGAAGAATATACATGAGATTATTAAAATGGGAACATCTGCCTTCAGAAATGCAAAATTTACAAGTTGAAAAATATTATAGCAAACTGAAGAAAAAGAGAGTAAGCTTGTTTTTTAAACGCATCTTTGACATTTTTGCATCCTTGACATTGCTTTTGTTGTTTTTGCCGATTTTTATAGTTGTTATTGTGTGTATAAAAATAGATTCTAAAGGACCAGTTTTTTATAAGCAAGAGCGAATAACTCAATATAATAAAAAGTTCAAAATCATAAAATTTAGAACTATGGTTCAAAATGCAGATAAAATTGGCACGCAAATCACTGTAAATAATGACAATAGAATTACTAAAGTGGGGAAGATTTTAAGAAAAACTCGTTTGGATGAGCTTCCTCAATTGATAAATGTTTTTTTGGGAAATATGACTTTTGTTGGAACTCGACCAGAGGTCCAAAAGTATACAAATGAATATACAAACGAAATGATGGCTACGCTATTGCTACCAGCGGGAATAACTTCTAGAACAAGTGTTTTTTATAAGAATGAAAGCAGACTTTTGAATGCCTCAGAGGATCCAGAAAAAACTTATGTGGAAGAAATTTTACCTGCAAAAATGCGATATAATCTCAAATCATTGTATGAGTTTGGTTTTTGGCAAGATATAAAAACATTATTTATGACAATCTTTTCCATGTTTGGTAAGAAGTACAAAGATGAAATTTCTTGTTCTGAAAAAGCAACTAGTGATGATTTGGATGCTATGCTAATAAAAAAATAATATCACAAATGGAGATTAGATATGAGCGAGGTTGTAGTTTCAGTTATTATACCACTATACAACGAGGAAAGGTATATCAAAGATTGCTTGGAATCTTTGATAGCACAATCATATGACATCTCCAATATGGAATGGATTTTAATTGATGGTAGATCCTCTGATAAGACTGTAGAAATAATCAGAGAATATATGAATTTGGAAAAGTATCCAATAATCTTGTTGGATAACGAGAAAAGAAAAACACCGTATGCGCTCAATATGGGAATATCTGTTGCTAGGGGTAAGTACATAATTAGAATGGATGCGCATGCTAGCTTTTCTTCAAATTATATTGAAAAGTGTGTATACTACCTTGATAATACAGATGCAGATAATGTTGGCGGAGTTGCCGAAACAGTATCGAATGGATATATCGGAAACTCGATTGCTCAAATGGTATCTACAAGGTTTGGCGTTGGAGGCTCTAATTTTAGAGTAGGAACTGCTAATAAGTATGTCGACACTGTGCCGTTTGGAGCTTATAGACGAGAGATTTTTGAAAAGGTCGGACTTTTTGACACACGACTCCTTAGAAGTGAGGATAATGATATGAATTCTCGTATAAGGAAGTCAGGTGGTAAAATTTGGTTGTCAGATGAAATCAGGTTCAAATACTATAGCAGAAGCACTATATTTGGGATATTAAAAATGGGAATTCAGAACGGGAATGCTCTGTTTAGAACACTCAAAGTAAATAATAGAGCAATGAGTATAAGACATTTTATTCCGTTCTTGTTTTTGTTGTCTTTAATTACATTGCCAATATTAAGTATATTTGTTCCTTTATTTAAGGTCGTTTTATTTGCGGAATTGTGCTTTTATTTGTTGCTGGATATCTATTTTTCTTTCTTTAACAAAAACTTTAAATATGGGTTTGTCAATATATGGCTTTATCCTGTTTTTCATATTATGTACGGATTAGGGTCTCTATTGGGACTTTTTGGGATTAGGTTATATTAATTGGTTAGGAGAAGTAAATGAAATATAAAATCGGCTATACAACTGGCGTTTTTGATATGTTTCATATCGGACATTTGAACATACTAAAAAAAGCCAAGGAGCAGTGTGAATATCTTATAGTCGGTGTTACTACCGATGAACTTTGTTATGCAAGAAAAAATAAAATGCCAATCATTTGCGAATCAGACAGAGTAGAAATAGTATCATCAATAAAATACGTTGATAAGGTTCTTTTGCAAAATGATATGGACAAGCTCAAGGTGGTAAAAGAGCATAAAATAAATGCTGTTTTTGTTGGCTCAGACTGGAAGGGCACACCTTCTTGGGAAAACTATGAAAAGCAGTTCGCCAGTCTCGGATGTGATGTTGTGTATCTTGACCATACCGACGGAATATCGTCTACAATTCTAAGAGAAAGATTGAACGAGAATGAATGAGTTTAAATATGTAAGAAATAACCTAAAGGATGAATACGGAATTTTAAAGCTCCAAGACAAGATCCTCGAAATAATGGTATACATAGATGGCTTTTGCGAAAAGCATAACATAAAGTACTGCCTCATGGGTGGGTCTGCATTAGGTGCAGCTCGTCATGGAGGCTTTATTCCTTGGGACGATGACCTTGATATTTTTATGGATAGAAAAAATTATTTAAGGTTTATAGAATGTTGTAAAACTGATTTGGATACAGACAGATTTTTTTTGCAAGAAGAAAATACATCTCAACAACCACATTTTTTCACGAAAATTCGAATGAACGGAACAACTTGCATTGATGAAGTTCAAAGAAACAATACAAAAATGCATCAAGGCATTTTTGTAGATATAATGTGCCTAAATAATTCAGCCAAAACAAAGCTTGGAAAGAAGATACAGTATTATAGCGCAGGGCTCTTAAAGGCAAAAACTATTAGCCAAACCAATTATCAAACCAAAAGTAAAAAGAAAAAACTCCAACTTTTTATTGCTAAATGCATAGTTTGGGGACCCTTTAAACAATTTTTATTACATCTTGTAAGAAGATATAATAAAAAAGAAACAAATGAAGTTGCACATTTGTTTGGAAGAGCAAAATTTAAAAATAGTTTTTACAAATCGGAGTGGTTTGCAGAAGTGAAAAAAATCCCGTTTGAAAATGTAGAACTATATGTTCCAAAAGGTATCGACAACTATTTAAGTGCTAGATACGGAGAACAATATATGGAAATGCCTAGCGAAGAGACAAAGGCTATTTATCAATCTCACGCAGTGATTTGGGACACGGAAAATGATTTTTCTATTTATTTAAATAAATAACAGCAAGGAGAAAGCTATGGGCAGATATATAGATGCATTGAAACGCATGAATCGTGCTTTTGATGATATATTGCTAGAATATGGATGGCGATCAAAGCTTCGACTCTATGCGGATGCTTTTTTTAGCCGAATTATATATGGAGTTACTCCTAATGAATATTTGGGGTTTAAGTTTTATAAAAAAAGCAAATTTGAAAAAAGAAGATTTTACACGGCACGACACACCAACAAAATGGAAAAACATTTCAATTCGCCTCAAAATGCAGATGTTTTTTGGAAAAAACAACTTTTTAATGAGCGTTTTTCCGAATATGTGACGAGAGGGTGGATTTTTGTTCCGGATGTGTCAAAAGATGAATTTGACGATTTTGTATCTAAACATTCGAAAATTATTATTAAGCCGCAAGATTTGTCATCAGGAAGAGGAATACAAATTTATGGTGGACAATCTTATGAGGATTTAAAGAAATCTAACTGTTTAATAGAACAGTTTATAGATCAGCATCATGAAATGTCTTTGCTAAATGAATCTTCGGTCAATAGTGTGAGAGTATATACGGTGTTGGATTCGAAAGGGGAGCCGCATATATTGTCTATTTCAATTCGAGTGGGTGCTGCTGATAGCTGTGTGGATAATTATCATTCGGGCGGAGTGGCATATCCTGTAGATATTCAAAGTGGAATGATTTATATGCCGGGTAAAAATATTGCCGGAAGACCTTATATTTTTCATCCTGGAACGAATAAAAAAATGATTGGGTTTGAAATACCTAATTTCAAAAAAATGCTTGAATTTGTTTTGAAAGCATCGTTGGAACTTCCTAATAGCAGACTTATTGCCTGGGATATAGCTGTTTTAGAGGATGGATTTGAACTTATAGAAGGAAATTATATGGGAGACCCAGGTTTGATGCAGTCTACTGCCGAAATTGGCAAGTTAAAAGAATTAAAGAAATATTACTAAAAGTTACAAGCGTATTAGAAGAGAGAGATAGTCTAATTGTCATTTTATGAGATTATTTATGACAAAAACACTACAAAAACATATGGGGGGAAAATGTCAAAATTTGAAATTTTGTGTGTAACAATGCACCAAAACGATTTTTCTAAAATTGAAAAAATGAATATTCACTCTGATGTTGTTTTTGCAAATCAGGCAGATACAACCTCGTTTGAGCAAATTGAATTTGAGGGACATACTGCAAAAATGATCACAACCGCAACAAGAGGCGTGGGAGTGAATCGTAATTTTTCTCTTGCATATGCAAGCGCTGACATTTGTCTTTTTGCCGATGATGATGTTACATATGTCGATAATATGGAAGAAATCGTTTTGGACGAGTTCGAGAAAAATCCAAAGGCGGATATAATGATTTTTCACTTTGAAACGGATGATCTCAAAAGGCCTCAACAAAGTTATCCCAAAACCAAAAGACGAAAAAAATGGCAAAAATTACCATGGGGAGGCTTTAGAATCGCCTTTAGGCTGTCTGCTGTGAAAAAAGCGAATCTTAATTTCACAACACTCTTCGGCGGTGGATGTGTTTTTCCGTCCGGCGAGGACAGTATGTTTCTTAAGGATGCTGTAAAGGCAGGTCTTAAAATATACGTTTCAAGCAAAACAATAGGTCAGGTCTCCTTTGTCGAGTCTACTTGGTTTACTGGGCACGATGAAAAATATTTTTATGGCGTAGGTGCTTTTTATCAATGCGCTCGCAAAAAAACAAAGGGCATTCGTTTTTTGTATACAATACTGAGAACAAGAGGTAAAGGAAGCTTATCATCTAAAGAGAAGCTTAAATGGCTAAAATACGGAGCATTAGGCTATAAAAAAATGCTTTCGTATGACCAGTTTGTCAAAGAGAATGCAGAGATAAGTAAGGAATAAAAATGGAAAACAAATACGGAATTAAATTCAGAATATTTGACAGAGCATTTTTAAAGAGTGTTTCTTTTATGCTTTTCTTATACTGGATGATACTTGTAATATGGCAAAACGTAAACGAAGCAGGGAATACTTTAAGTACAGTTGACACTGTTTTGAAAGCGGGATTGCTTCTTTATTTAGTTGCTTATTTTCTTCATAACGCAAACAAAATAAGCCAAAAAATATTTGCGGTGCTGGCATTTGCTGCAATGCTGATTATAACCTTTTTTTCTGAGCAATCGATAGATTTTAGAACTATAATTAGTTATGCATTTCCAGTGCTTTTTGCTATGGTTGTATATGCCTTTGGTGACGACTTTAAGGTTTGCAAGGAGCATTTAATTGCTTTTTTCAACTGCATAATCATTATCGCTTCCTATACCGCGATTTATGCTGTAATTTTTTGCACAGAGCAATTTGAAAATGCATTTTCTATTACAAACGCCTATGGAAACGAGCTTACATCTTTCTTTATAAGCAGTCATGAATATGGAATGTATCTTTCTTTTGCAATTATTGGATGTCTTATTTGTTTAAGATTTAAAAATAAGGAGCTCATAAGAGCTAAAATTCCATATATTTTGGCGATAATTTTGCTCGTACCAAACCTTATCTTGACATATTCAAGAACCTCTATTTTTGCTACACTTATTGCACTTGTTGTTTTCTTTATCTTTGACAAAAATAGAAAATTCAAAAGATGGTTTTTAGGAATTGCTATATTAACAACACTTTTGATTTTGATAATTCCAACACTTCGCGACTTCGTTTTCGAAATAGTTATGAAGGGCAACGAGGATGCTGGAAGAGCTGATTTATATCAAACCGCCATAGATTATTTTAAGGACGGAAATGGCTTTGAAAAAATGTTTGGTCATGGTATAAATGACACGAGAGGCTTTTTCGAGGACACCCTAGAACACGGAAGTGTACATAATGCGTATCTTCAGGTGCTTGTTTATTATGGATTTGTAGGACTTGCTGTTATGATAATTTTCTTGCTTTCACAGCTTTATGCAAACATAATGCTTATGAAAAAGAATCGCTTTATGGGAGCAATATTCACAGCTATGCTTATTTCTGCGAGCGCGATGATGTTTACCAATACAGCAATAATTTTCAATTCGCCAATTGACTCATATTTTTTGACCATAGTAGCGATAGTGATTCCAAAATTTGCAAGAAATTCAATTAATTCAGGCGAGTTCGACGCCTAAAGGAAAAGAAATGACTGAAAATAGAAAATTACAATTAATTCAAACACAAATAGTAGAAGATATAGACAAAATTTGTGTTGAAAACGATTTGAAGTACTATATGATCGGTGGAACACTTTTGGGTGCAGTGCGACATAAGGGTTTTATTCCTTGGGATGATGATATAGATTTGGTAATGTATCGTGAGGATTACAATAAGTTTATAGAAATCATTAAAAACAATTATCCAGAAAAATATTTTATTCAAACCTTTTATACTGATCCACATTATGCTAGATACATTGCTAAGGTTAGGTTAAACGATACTGTTCTTATAGAGTCATCGTTGGAGCGTGCAAAATCACACCAAGGCATATATGTTGATATTTTTCCACTTGACCATACAAAGCACTCACAAGGCTTTGGCTTGTGGCTAAGAGGCTTGATAGTAAGGCTTTGCTTTTCTTACAAAACAGTGAAGCACGGTGTCAAAAAGAAGGGTTTCAAGGCATTCTTGGCAAAGGTTTTAAGAATATTTACATATTTGTTCCCTGAAAAATGGATAAATAAGCTTTTTGACTATGTTTGCTCAAAGGATAATAACAAGAATTGTAAATACACAACTAATTTCGCCAGCCATTTTAAATGGAAGAGGCAAATGTTCGAAAATGAGGTCTATGGCGAAGGATGCTTTCTTGATTTTGAGGGACATAAGTTTAGAGCACCTCTTGAATACGAAAAAATATTAAAGCGACTCTATGGAGAAAATTATATGCAGCTTCCACCAAAAGAGAAGCAACAAACACATAATATAATTAAACTTGATCTTGGAAAATATGATTTTGAGTTGAGGGATTAAGATTTTATGCAAAACAAAAAAGTGCTTTTAATTGCAAACGAAGCTATGAATTCATCATCGTCTAACGGTAGAACGATTATGAATCTTTTGAAGCGCTTTGACGCTGAAAATCTTGCTCAATTTTATATTCATGGTACGCCTGATTATCAGGTGTGTAAAAATTATTTTAAATCATCTGATACGGATGCTCTACGCACATTTTTGTTTTTAAAGAGAAAGCCAGAAGCTATAGGTGGCGAAAAATCTAACGATTCCTCATCTAATAAGATGAAAAATAAAAATTGCGTAAAAAGACTTTTGAGAAATATAGCTTGGATGAGCTTTAGATGGTGGAAAAAGGATTTTGATGAGTTCATCAATGCATTTTCCCCTAATGTCATTTTGTTGCAAGCAGGCGACGTACCGTTTATGTATGCAATCGCCTTGAAAATTTCTAAAAAATACAATATACCTATTGTTATGTACAACAGTGAGTCGTATGTATTGAAAAAATATATGTACAATAGCGCAAGACATAATCGTATATCTCACTTTTTCTTAAAATCATCATTGAAAAAGCAATATCAACGCATTATGAAGAAGGTAAGCTATTGTATATATAGCACCGAGTATCTAGAAAGAGAATATCAGAAAAAATATCCTCATGCTAACAAAAGCTGTACTCTTTATACGGTAAGCGAAATGAAAGAGCTTCCCGATAATTCAAACGAGAATTTTAATCTTTTATATTGTGGAAACCTTGGTGTTGGTAGAGACGAGCCACTTGCCGAAATTGCAAAGACTCTTTACGAGATAGATCCTAATGCCAAGCTTGATATATACGGAAAATTCACCAGCGAGGAATGTGAAAATCGCGTTTGCTCAAATGAAAATGTAAATAATAACGGATTTGTTCCTTACGAGGAAATTCCACGCCTTATGAGTGAGTCATCAATGCTCATTCATACAGAGAATCCTGACCGTCTTGAAAATTTAAAGAACGCGTTTTCTACCAAAATTGCCGATTCATTGGCAAGTGGAAGACCATTTTTGGTATATGCAATAAGAGAATATCCTTTTGTCCAGTATCTTATCGAAAACGATTGTGCACATATTGCATCATCAAAGGAAGAATTAAAGGAAATTTTGCAAAAATGCATCTCTGACAAGGAATATAGGAACAAATATACACCTAAAGCACTTGAAACCGCAAGAAAAAATCATAGCGCACTTTTCAATTGCGATATTATGCTAAAAATAATAGAAGAAGTATAAATTCACGGAGATTTACAATGAATTGGAGCAAGATAAAACAGAGTAGCGTCGCTGTTATGACAATTATCATAGTTTCAAAATTAATCGGCATTATGCGTGACATGGTGCTGGCTAATTATTTTGGAACGACCAATATAAGCGATGCCTATATAATCGCTTCAACTGTACCGACTCTCTTGTTCTTTTTTATAGGTCATTCGTTGTCCACCGCTTACATACCTATGTATAATAAGGTAAAGGTAGCAGGTGGAGAAAAATCTGCTCAAAAATATTCAAATAATCTTTTAACTGCAGCGCTTATTATCGCAACCATAATAGTGGTTGTTCTTTTGGCTTTCCCAACAGCAACAGTGAAGCTTTTTGCTATAGGATTTGATGAAGAAACGGCGAAAATTGCCTCTCGACTTATAAGAATAAGCGCTCCAAGCATTTATCTTATGACAATGATAAATATTTGCGGTGGTTATTTGCAAGCAAATAAAAGCTTTTTGGCACCTGCTGCCATATCATTGCCTAGAAACATAGCAATAATAGTTTCTATTGCCTTGGCAGCATCGCTTGGAACGGATGTTTTGGGATGGGGACTTTTGGCATCTTATGTGCTTGAGTTCTTGTTCTTGGCGCCATTCGTTATCAAAAAAGGTTATATATACAAGCCTTATCTCAAATTAAAGGATGAGGACTTAAAGCAAACATTGTATGTAATCGCGCCTATTTTGCTCGGAATGTCTGTAAGCCAAATAAATAAAATCATCGACCGCTCGCTCGCTTCAACATTTGTAGAGGGTGGACTTTCTGCATTGACATATGGCTCCTTTATAAACACTGCCATATCCGAGGTCCTTGTGACAGGAATAATAACTATTTTGTTCTCAAAATGTGCTGAATATGTTGCAAAAGGAGAGGATGATAAGGTTGTAAAACAATATTCTTCTACAATAAACACGATGCTTTTTGTTTTGATTCCTGCAACCGTTGGCATTTTGATTCTTGCAGAGCCAATTGTTTCACTGTTGCTATCAAGAGGCAACTTTAACGAAGAATCACTTGCAATGACATCGGGGGCGTTGCGCTTTTATGCATTGTGCCTATGCTTTACAGCCGTAAGAGATGTAACAGTTAAAATTTTTTATGCTTACAAAAGCACAAAGGTAACTACAATTACATCGATAATTTCTATATCCATAAATATAGGCTTGAACTTCCTTTTGTCTCATTTTATGGGAATTAACGGTCTTGCTCTTGCAACAAGTATAGCAATTTCGGTTCAAACGATTATTCTTTATGTGCTTTTTAAAAAGAAACTCAAATCAATAGGCACAAAAAATACAATAATAACTGTCATTAAAAGTGTAGCCTCTGCTGTTTTAATGGGAATTGCTACTTATTTTTCATATAAAGCGCTTGCTTCGTGTATGTATGAAACCATTGCGACAATTTTGACTATTATAATCAGTTGCGCTATATACTTCGTAGTCGCATTGATTTTAAAAACAGAACCTATAATGAATATTATAGAAAAGTTTAGAAAAAAAGAAAACACTATCGGAGAATAAAATGAACACATCAAACATTTTAATGCCAATAATTAAGGCTGGAATTCTTGATTCCTGCCTTTCTGACGCGCAAAAAAATGTAATTGATGATGATAAAATAATAGAAATTTATAAGCTTGCAAAGCCTCACGATTTTGCGCATTTGCTTTATGGAGTGCTCAAAAAAGAGAATATCTCTTTGAGAAATGAGCTTCTTTTAAAGGAAATTAAAAAAGCACAAAGCATCGCTATTTATAGGTATAGCATGCTTTCCTTTGAGGCAACACAGCTTAGCGCCACCTTGGAAAAGCATGGCATTAAGCATATGCTTTTGAAGGGCGCAGTTATTCGTGAGCACTATCCAAACCCATGGATGAGAACAAGCTGTGACATAGATGTTTTGCTCGATGAGGAAGATGCTGGAAGAGCAAAAGAGGCTCTAATTGATGATTGCTCATATATTTTTCACGAAAAAACCTCTCATGACATAGCTCTTTATAACGCAAATAAGCATGTTCATATTGAGCTTCATTATAAGCTGATTGAGAAAAATAGAGTAGCAAAAATTGATGATATTCTTGAAAATCCTTGGGAAAATGCATCTGCTAAAAATGGATGCGAATTTACATATGAAATGTCGCCCGAAATGTTTTATTTTTACCATATTGCACATATGGCAAAGCATTTTCAGGACGGAGGCTGTGGTATAAAGCCCATTATTGACCTTTGGATGATTCATAATAGAACTCCATACAATGAGAAAACTTCAAATGCGCTTTTGGAAAAGGGAGGGCTTCTGCCATTTGCCAATGCAATGCGTAAGCTTTCGAGAATTTGGCTCGATGGAGAGGATTATGATGACTTCTCAAGGGAGCTTGAAAAATACATAATTGACGGTGGAGTTTATGGCACGCTTGAAAACAAGGTCGCTGTACACCAAATAAAAAAGGGAAGTAAATTCAAATACGCACTTTCAAAAATCTTTTTGAAGTACGAGCAATTGAGATTTCACTATCCCGTGCTTAATAAGCACAAATGGCTTTTCCCGTTTTGTCAAGTGAGAAGATGGTTTAAGCTTTTGTTTCGAGGCGGAGTAAGGCGCTCCATTCACGAGCTCGAGCTAAACAAAAATGTGTCAAGCGAGCGAAGCGCCAAAACAGCAGAAATGCTAACAAAATTAGCTTTAGACTAACAAAAAAAGCATCTCGATTGAGATGCTTTTTCCGTTGTTAACATAAAGCTAACGACAAAAGTTATTTTGTCTTGATTGAGTTTTCGTAAGATTCAACCATCTTCTTAACCATCTGACCACCGATAGAACCAGCCTGACGAGCAGTGAGGTCACCGTTGTAGCCGTTTTGGTTAAGAGTAACACCTACTTCGCTTGCAGCCTGCATCTTAAACTTGTCAAGAGCAGCCTTAGCCTCTGGAACTGTAATCTTGTTACTAGCCATTTTAGTAAACTCCTTATCAAAATATCTATATTATCGAGCATAGGCGACCTTTTAAAATCGCCTAATCAACAAGACAATTTCAAACGAGTCTCAGATGCTCTGCTATTATTATTGTGCATTGCGTGGAAAATATAATTGGTAATTTTTATATTTGAAATTGCCTCATCATCAATAAATAAGCGCATTTTTTGATGCAACCATCGACACAAGTCGACGCAATTTTCATTTTTCTATTGAATATTATTCGCGCGTGTGCTATAATATAATACAAATATAATTAAATCACTACACGAGGTTTATTTAATGCAGGTATACGGTATAGGAAGCTGTAAAACGATAGATCAGTTTGTAAATATGCAAATGTCTGCGCTCAGGAAAAGGGAGCAGACCTTTGAGTCGGTTTTCGAGCTTATGTTTTCTAATCCCGAAAACATTATGTTTGAAACAACTGACGGAAATAAAATTTTTAAAATCACTTATGGCGAGGTTGCAGATACAGTATCTCGCTTCGCATATTACTTAAAGCAAAGCCTTCCAACACAAGATAACGCAATTATCGGAATGTATATGGATAATTCCGTTGAGTGGGTAGAGATTTTCTGGGCTATTTTGAAAAGTGGAAGAGTACCACTCCTTATGAATAAGCGTCTTGATGGCGAAATTCTTGAGGACTTGCTAAAAGCGCATAATGTGCAGGCTGTTATTACTGACTCTAAGGAGTTTTCGGTAAAAACAATAAATTACAAGGAAATAACAAGTGAAACACAGTCCTGTGAGCTTGGTAAGTGGGCTGACAGAATCATTCTTATGTCCTCGGGCTCATCAAATAATGTAAAGCTTTGCGTTTATAACGGTAACGCAATTTGCGCACAAATTTATAACTCTGCTGATATAGTAAAGAAGAGCAAGCTTATAAAGGCACATTACGAGGGCTACATAAAGCAACTAACATTTTTGCCATTTTACCACGTATTTGGCTTGGTCGCCTGCTATATGTGGTTCGCATTTTTTGGCAGAACCTTCGTTCTTTTGAATAACCTTTCAGGAGAAACCATATTAAATACTGTAAGAAAGCATAAGGTTACACACATATTTGCTGTGCCGATGCTTTGGGAGAAAATAAGAAAAAGCGCCAATAAGCTTTTGGAGCAGCGCCGTCCACACCTCGTTAAAAAGGTACAAAAGGAATTGAAAATTTCTAATGCTATGCAGGCTGTATCATCAAGCGCTGGTAGAGCCTTTGCTAAAAAGGCGTTTAAGGAAATACGCGACAATCTCTTTGGAGACAGCGTACAGTTTCTTATCTCTGGTGGTGGAGCAGTTACCACTAAAACCTTGAAATTCTTTAATGGAATCGGTTACCGTCTTGCTAATGGATACGGAATGACCGAGGTGGGAATTTCTTGCGTTGAATTAAGCAATAGCACCAAGTGCTTAAATAGTGGCTCGGTTGGTAAACCATTTGGCTCTGTTAATTGCCGAATTAGCGATAAGGGGATTCTTGAAATTAAATCCAAATCAATTGCAACCGAAATTATTACTGCAGGCGAAAGCGTTTCTTATACCGAAAATGACTGGTTTTCAACATCTGATGGTGCGAAAATCAAAAATGGACACATTTATATTCTTGGCAGAAGCGATGATTTGATCGTTTCTTCATCAGGCGAGAATATTTCACCTGGAATTGTAGAGGATAGAGTGAGTGTTCCTGATGCAAGCGTTTGTATGCTCGCTATCGAGAAAAACGAAAAGGTTAAATCCACGCTTGTTGTTAGTGTGAGCCGATATTTTTCAAAGCAAAAAATCTCTGATATGAAGGCTGAAATCTTTGCTTTGATTGAAAAGCACGGATATTCTGGACTTATCGATGATGTTTTCTTTACATATGATTCCTTGATGCTTGATAATGAATTCAAGCTTAATCGCGGAAAAATCAAAAAGAGAATAGCATCGGGAGATATTAAATTGATTTCGCCAAAGGATTTTGAGGACGAATCCTTGACCGAAAATATAAATCCCGAATTGAGAGAGAAGGTAAAGGCACTCTTTGAGGAGGTCCTTGAAAAGGAAATCGCCTTGGAGCAAGCCTCGCAAAATTTCTTTTTCGAGCTCGGTGGAACATCACTTGCATATTTTCAGCTTGTTGAAAATATAAAGAGTGAATTTAATGTTCCATTCCCAATTGTTGATGATCAATCGATTGCAACAATTGATGCATTTTGCCTGTATTTACAGGATAGACTTTAAAACATTTCGATTTAAGGAGAGAGAAATTGAAAATCAAATCACTTGATAAAAAATGGAAGGAGGCCCTGTTTGCCGCATCAGGCTTTGGACCTAACCTCATGATGATTCTTATGGGCGCATTCTTTACGGATGCTATAAATCCAACTGCGCTCAATGTTCAAAACAACCCATTGCAATCCATTTCTGGAATTTGCTACATTTTGCCAGCGATTTTCCCAATTCTTTGGGCTATATCAAAGGCGTTTGATGGAATTATTGACATTCCTTTTGCGAATCTTACCGACTCCCTTAATACAAAATGGGGAAGACGCCGTCCTCCAATCCTCGTATGCCTTATTCCTATGATAATAAGCTACATTATGTGTTGGATTCCATTCGGTAGCTATGTAATTTATCCAAACGCGCCTGATTCAAGAGAAGCACAAATTTTCAATACTGTTTGGATTGTAGTATTTGCATTAATATTCTTTAGCACATATACAATGTGTCTTATCGCCTTCTATGGAAGCTTCGCACAGGTTTGTGACGGAGAAGAGCAACGCCTTCGCGTTTCTAACTATAAGGCAACCTTCGACACTATCACATACGCACTCGTTTATGCGCTCGTTCCAGTTATTTTGGACGCAACAAAGATGCATATTGATAAAATAGCTATCTTTGGCTCAGTTCTTATGCTAACAATGCTTATCCCTCTCTTTATGATAAAGGAGGGCAAGAAATACGGATACCCTGAAAGAGAAGGCATCTCCGAGGAGCGTGTATCAATCATTAAAAGCTTGAAGGTAACCTTTGGTAACAAGGTGTTTATGTCTTGGCTTGTTGTAAACTGTACAGCATTTTTTGGACTTCAAATGTTCTTGGTATCAATGAATGCCTTGATAAATGGTGGAATGGGCTTCGGTAATATGCAAATGGCAATTATCGAAACCTGCGCATTCGCTCCTGTTCCTATGATGCTTTACCTTTTCAATAAGGTAAGGAAGAAAAAAGGAGTAAGATTTACCTATCAAACGAGCCTTTTGTCCTTTGCTGTCGCTATTTTGTCCTTCGATTTTGCCAGCCTTTATGTAACAGGCGGTAATTTGACAGCACAGTATATAATTGCTATTACTGGCGCACTTATCGGTAGCTGGGGAATAGGCGCATTCTTCATGATGCCTCTTCTTGTTCCTGCACAGGTATCCTCAATTGAGGAAAAGCTTACAAAGCAAAATCATTCTGCTATGTACTTCGCAGCACAGGCAGTAACTACATCGGTAATCGGTGCAATTGCATCATCCTTGGTTTATGAGAACATAAAAATGCTCTTTATAAGCAAGGCAAAGGGAGGAGTAGTTTGGGCAGAGCCATCTACAACACTCGCCCCTGACGGAACTCTTATAGAAATTACAGCAGGCGAAAATGCCGCAAAGCTCCTTGGAGTATCAGCCGATACAGTATTTAACCTCGGCACACTCCTTGTTCCTATAATCGTCTCGATTATGTGCATTCTCGGATTCTTCGCATGCTTTAAGATGCCTAAGGACTTCACACCAGAGTGCATCGCAAAGGAATTTAAGAGACAAAACCCAGACCTTGATATTTCTCAAATCACATTAGAAGAGGTGGATTCTTCAAGAGATAAAGAGGTTACCTTTATGAACTGCGCTTACTGGCTCCTTTCAGGCTCAATATTTGGCTTTATTTGGAGCGCATTCCAGTTCAAATCCTTGAAAAACAATAACAAGGATGCTCTTGTTTGTGGTAGCGCATTGCTTACTTGGGCTCTTTGCTCATTCGTTCCATTCTTCACAATATATGAAATATCGAGAATTTATAAGTCCATTAAAAATAACAACCCTGATGCAAAGCTCTCAAGCTTCAAGTGGCATATTATATTTGGAATAATTCTTCCTATATATCCTGTCAATGTAGTTTCAATCGCTATGCTTCAGCAGGATTTGAACAGGGCATAAGATATGGGAAAGCTTTTTACAGGATTTACTAAGGTTACTGCGTATCCTATTGAATTGATGGTCTTTCGCACCAAATTTCTTTACGAGGATAAGTCAGTACAGTCAAGAAAAATTAAAGGTCCTGCAATTATAGTAAGTAATCATACCTCGGTGTACGATTTTGCACAAATGATGCAAGCCTTCTTTGGCAGACACCTTCATTGCCTTATGGCAGATATTCTTTATAGAAAAAAGATGATGAGCTGGTTTTTGAATCAGCTTGACGGAATCAAAATAAGCAGAGAGGGCAAAAACTTCTCGTTTATTGAAAAATCCGTTGACATACTCAAAAAGGGTGGAGTAATCGAGATATATCCCGAGTCGAGAATTCCTGAGCCAAAGGAGGAAACCCCTCTCGAATTTAAGCCAAGCGCTGCGTATATCGCAATTTTGTCTGGCGCACCAATAATTCCTGTTTATACCGACGGAAATTACTTTGGCAAGGGCAGAGCTCATGTTATGATAGGCAAGCCCATAATCCCAAGCGAAATTATTGACCCAAGCCTCGAGATGAATAAAAACATCGAGATATTGACAAATCATATGAGAAATAAGGTAATCGCTTTAAGAGATGAAACAAACAACCAAAAAGAACAAAAAAAGGTTTAAAAGCTATACCATTTGGACCTTTTTCTACGACTTTATAAGATTTACAGGTGTAATCCCTACTTGGATTTACCTTCGTCCCAAGATAATTAAAAAGGGAAAAAAGCAAAAAAAGGTTAAGGGCGCAATTATGATGGCAAATCATATAGGCTTACTTGACCCAGTTGTTTTGCAGTTCGTATTTGCGCCAAGAAGAATGTGGACGCTTGCGATGAGTGAGCTTTTTGATAAGCCACTAAAAAGATTCTTCTTTAAGAGCGCGCTTTGCATTCCTGTTGATAGAGAAAATGTGACTATTGATATGTATCATAGTGTTTCCGATGTCTTGAAGGCGAATAAAATACTTGCTATGTTTCCAGAGGGTAGAATTAACTTCGATGAAATTGCAGAGGTTAAAAAATTCAAGGGCGGAGTTGCCTTGTTCGCAATACTCAATAGAGTTCCTGTAATCCCTGTATACATAGTGAAAAGAGAAAAATGGTATCAAAGACAGCGCATCGTTGTTGGCGAGCCTATTTATCTTGATGAGGCTCTTGGTAGAGCACCAACGCCTGCAGACATCGAAAAGGTAAGCGAGTTGCTTCACGAAAAGGAAGAGGAGCTTGCCCTTCAATACGATAGCAAATATTCTAAAGCTCAAAAGGAGAAGGAAAATGCAGAGTCTATTAAATCCTAAATATACATCACTTACAACACAGTCAAGGCTCAAAAAGTTCTCTTGCGTAGGAGAAATGGCAGACTATATTTTCGAGGCATATAAGGACAAAATTGCACTAATTGATAGCGGAGTAGAATACACCTATGCTGAGCTTTCAAAAAAGGTAGGAGCGATTAGATTTGCCCTTTCAGAGCTTGGTATTAAGGTGGGCGATAAGGTAGGCGTTTTTTATCCAAATAGCGCTGATTTTGTAATCGCATCTATGGCTGTAAGCTCTTATGGAGCAGTTGTAGTTGCCTTGCCATATCATCTTGATGAAAAAACACTTTATGGAAGCACTCTTAAATTCCAAATGTCAGCTATTATCTATGATAGCGCATCAGGAGAAAGGGTAGCTCTCGCGCACAAGCTCAATCCTAACCTCAAGGCTGTTATTTCGGACAGCATAGGTGAGGGCTTTGCACCTGCTAATATGGTAGAGCCTGATGCTCCTTGCGCAATCGTATTTACAGCTGGAACAACAGGACAAAGCAAGGGCGCACTTTTGTCGCACAAGGCTATTCTTGCAGGTACAGTAAATGGCTGTATGGGCTTTGGCGATCACGATATCTTTAATGATAGATATTTTCTTGTCCTTCCTCTTACCCATATCTTTGGATATGTGCGTAATATGATGACAAGCCTTTATACAGGTAGCTCACTTTACATATGCAGAGATACAAAGAATATGTTCCGTGAAATTCCTGCATATAATCCTACGATTATGATAATGGTGCCAGCACTTGCAGAAATGGCACTTGGTCTAACAAGAGTAATGGGCACAAAAATCCTTGGAAATGCTCTTAAAATCATAGTTGCAGGCGCAGCAGTGGTTGCACCTCATCTTGCAAAGGAATATGATAAGCTTGGCGTTATACTTTTGGCAGGGTACGGCCTTACCGAATCTGCTAACCTTGTAAGTGGAAACCCAACTACGCTTGCAAATCCAACCTCTGTTGGCTTCCTTTATCCAAATCAGGAATATAAGGTTGTAAATGGAGAGCTTTGGATTAAGGGCGATAATGTTTTGACTGAGTATTACAATGATCCAGAGGAAACCGCAAAGGCATTTGAGGATGGATTTTTCAAAACAGGCGACCTTGTTAAGTTTGACGATAATGGCTATATGTATATTGTCGGCAGAATTAAGGATATAATCGTTTTGTCAAGTGGCGAAAATATCGCTCCAGAGGAGCTTGAAAGCAAGTTCCGTGAGCTTGAATGTGTTCGTGATTGTCTAATTTACAAGGGAACAAATGACAACGGAGTAGAGGCTCTTATTTTCGAAATGACTCCTCGTGCTGATGTTTTGAAGGCAAAGGGTATTGAAAATATCGGTGAATATTGCATTCAAAAGGTAACTGAGGTCAATAACACACTTTTGAATTACCAAAAGGTGTCAAAAATAATCATAAGAACAGAGGATTTCGAGAGAACTCCAAGTATGAAGATAAAGAGGCCAAAGAACATACTATGACAAGAGAAATTATAATGGAAAAGCTCAAAAATATATTCGCTCTCGTTAATGGTGGCGCAGATGTTGCTGAATTTAGCGAGAAGACGGATTTGAGAACAGGGCTTGGACTTAATTCAATAGGAATGCTTTATATGATTATCGCAATTGAGGAAAGCTTTTCTATTCGCTTTGAAAATGTCGCAATGGGAGATTTCAACACCGTTGGCGATGTAGTTGATTTTATTGAGGGCAAGGGAGAATAACCAATGAAATGGTCTTTAAAGGAAATGCAACCGTCTGATATGGTGCGCGTCCCATCGGGAGGCTTCTATCATTATGGAATTTGCGTTGACGAGGATACCATTATTCAGTTTGGCGAAAGCGTTGTAAATCCACTTGTTGACCCCAACACCGTTGAGGTTAATGCAACAACGGTTGACGATTTCTTAAGAGGTCGCTTTGCCGAGGTTGCAGAGTATGATAAAAAGGAGCTCAAAAGGAAAAATTCCCCTGAGAAGATTATCGCTCACGCAAGGGCATCAATCGGTAGAAAGGGCTACCATATTCTTTATAATAACTGTGAGCATTTTGCAAACGAGTGCGTTTTTAACGACCACGCAAGCACACAGCTTGATGAGTTTAGAAGAAAAATGGCAGAGCAGTTTCCACTAATTGATGTTTATGTCGCGACAGTGGATCGTTTTTCAAGCTTTAAGAAGCTCCCCAAATATGCAAAAAACGAGTTGAAGTCGGTTACTAACCAATCTCTTGTGGCGCAAAAGCGCGCTTCATACGGTCTTTTGCAGTACGCTCTTGAAGCATCGTTTAAATTGCCCCTTGATATTAAATCAATGTCTAAGGATGAAAGAGGAAAGCCTCACTTAAAGGACAAATTTTTCTCCGTATCTCATACAAGCGAGCTTGTTTGTGTGGCTGTATCTGGCGTTAATATAGGCGTTGATATTGAGGAGATAAAGGAGCATGTGTCCCTTGATAGAACAAGGTCGCATATCGCTTTGGATGGAGAAGAGGCAACAACCGTTGATGAGATGATTGCCCTTTGGACTAAAAAGGAAGCAATTTTCAAATTTGATGACGCAATTGCATCCTACAACCCATCAAAAATTGATACCTCAAAATACCAATTAAAAACCTCGTTTTTGCAATATAATGGCAAAAAATACGCTTTGTCACTCGCTTCATCTATAGTTTCGAATGTAAATGTGATTTTACTTGACGGAGAAGCATTATAATATTTAATAAATAATGAAGATTTTTGAAAATGTCCCGATTTTTGTCGGGATATTTTTATATTTATAAATATAATAGAATAAAAATGTAAAAAAACTATTGACAAATAGCGATTATAATGGTAAAATTAAAGTCCACCTCAAAAACAGTAAAAAAGTTGAAAAAACTTTTGAAAAAGCCTTGACAATGGTAGAAATGCGTGATATAATAGCAAGGCTGACTGCGAAAGAGTTGGCGAAAGATCCTTGAAAATTGAACAAAGAAGAAAATTAGTTAGATAACTAAGTACAAAGACGGAA
>SVSE01000002.1 GCA_015064445.1 Oscillospiraceae bacterium
ATAATTTCCGTAACGATAACGGGAAATGCGGTATCGGTAACAAACTTAAAAAACGAAGCGACAGTGAAGCAACAAAAGAAGCCGATAGCTCCAAGCTCAAGAGAAAAGGGGAAAAGTATACATACGCCTATGGTGGATATTAAAAGTAAATTTTTCGTTGAAAACTTTTTGTATGCAAACGCAAAAAACAAATTACCTGCAAAGGTTGCTATTTGTAAAACTAAATTCACATATGATGAGGTAGTTTCGTCTAAAATGCTCATAGATAATGCGATTGTAGTAATTACGTTAAATATGCCTATTGCTAAACCGCGAGTGAAGTTTGGGATTAATAATACATATGTATTCTTATTTTTAAAGACCGCCAAAAAGTCATTTTTTTCTTTATTTTCTTTGATTGTTTCCGCATTTTTCACTCGCATAGATGCACACACGATGCTTGATAGAATTAAACACACTATTGCAATTACGAAAAAAGCTGATGTTGTTTTCATATACGAGAATTTTGATAAAAGAAGAGAATAAATGAGCGACGCCAAAAAAGATACTCCACCTGCTATTGCCGTGCTAATGCCTGTCATCTTTCCGTAATCCTTCATATCAATAGTATAATATGGTAAGCAGTACGCAAGAATGTTATACAGTCCTACGCCGACGTAGGATATGCTTGCAACGATAAATACTGTAACTACATAGACGCTTTTTATTAGTTCAACGTTTATTGCACCTATTAAAAATACACAGGTTAATAAACTGAGTGATAAACAAGATATGCTCGTAACCAATTTTACACGTTTTATTTTATCTGATAAAAACGTTAGAACGAGCATCATTGCCACTTGCATAATCTGCATTAACGAATTAAGCACATAAACTTGCTCGGCGGAAAATCCTGCTTGAATTAAAAAGGTTTGCATAATTACGCCTGTGCAGAATGTGAAGCCCAAGTTATAAAGTGTTGTGTAAATGCAATATTTTTTTATGTTTGACATATCTTCCTCAAATTAAAAATGGAAATTTTATTTTAATATCATCACTTGATTATACCACGAAATTTATCACTTTTCAATATGATTAGTTCAAAAGAAAAAACACAAAAAAAGGGGGGACTATTTTGTTAAGAGTGCAACTTGATTTTCGTTTTTGCACTCTTAGCCTTTACAGAAATTGTACATTTTCAAGCAGTTTTTGCACTTGATTTTACATTTTACTCAAAACCAGAACTTTTTCAAAAGTCTGAAAAATCCTTATAGCAAAAGGATAGAGTTATTTCCCTATCCTTTCTTATATTCTGTTTTTTGATATGAGCATTAAAGGATTTCCTTTATGAGCTTGAACTCATCGAAGGGCTGGCAACGGCTATCCTTACCTATAAATACTTGAAAATCTCCTTCTTCTGCGCCATAGGTCAAATCTCGTTTTACAAATTTTAACAAGCTCTCGTTAATTACAAATTCAACAGTTTTTTCTTCATTTGGCAAAAGCTCGATTTTTTCAAAGCCCTTTAGCTCCTTGATTGGACGCACAAGAGAGCCAACTAAATCTCTTATGTAAAGCTGTACGATTTCCTTTGCCTTAAGGTTGCCTGTGTTTTTAACCTTAACGCTTGCCACAATTGATCCATCCTCAGTTAGCACCTTGCTACTTAGCTTAAATTCACTATATTCAAAATTGGAATAAGATAAACCATAGCCAAATGGGTAAAGCGGGGAGTTTGGACTGTCAATATAGCCACTTTCGTAAAGTATTCTCTTATTATCATCTGTTCGTAGGTTTGCTGTTCGATGATGGTTATAATAAATTGGGCATTGTCCCTCGTTTCTTGGAAAGGACATAGTAAGCTTTCCACTGGGTGAGCATTCACCAAACAAAAGGCGAGCGACTGCGTTTCCTCCCTCTGTGCCTGGGAAATACATATTAAGAATAGCGCCAACCTTATCCTCTACATCCGTTAGCACAAGAGGTCTGCCTGTGAATAAAACGAGTGCAGTATTTTTATTTGATTCGGAAACTCTTTTTATAAGTTCTTTTTGTACAGATGGCAAGGTTAACTTTGCCTTTGAGTTCGATTCACCGCTGTCAGCTTGGTCCTCGCCTACACACAATATGACAACATCTGCATTTTTTGCCAAATCAACAGCCTTGTCAATTTGAGAATAATCGTTATCTTCGATATCAAGCGAGCAGCCCATTTCGTAAAGAACCTCTGCATTTGGCAAAAGTGCTTTTACTCCCTCTAAAACCGTTACAGTTTCGTCCTGCTTATATGCGCACCACCAAGAGCCGACTATTTTTTTGTTGTTTGCGTGTGGACCGATGACTGCAACCCTCTTTAAATCTTTACTAAATGGTAAAACTCCCTCGTTTTTTAGAAGCACAGCACTTTCCTCGGCACTTCTACGAGCTATTTCTCTATGCTCAGGGCAAGCAAGAATTTTCTTGGCTTCCTCTACATCAGCGCTACCATATGGATTATCAAAAAGCCCAAGCTTTTCCTTCAAGCATAAAACACGCATAACTGCGGTGTCCACCTGCTCCATGGTTATTTTCCCGTCATTCAAAAGCTTTTCTATATTGTTAATATAGCAGGTGGAAACCATTTCCATATCAATATTAGCATTTATTGCCTCATATGTGGCTTGCTCCTTATTTTCGCAAAAGCCGTGAGATACAAGATTTTCAATTGAACCATAGTCGCTTATGCAAACGCCGTCAAAGCCCCACTCGTTACGCAAAATATCCTTTAAAATAAAGGAATTTCCGTTTCCGGGAACACCGTTTATTACGTTTTGTGCCGGCATTGCTACCATAACGCCTGCGTCAACGGCACTTCTGTAAGGAGGTAAATAAACCTCACGCAAAGAGCTTTCGCTTATGTCAGAGGAGTCGTAATCCTTTCCACTCATAGGAGCACTATATCCTGCGATATGCTTTAAGCTTGCACCTATGGTGTATTTTCCTCCATCCCCTTGGAAGCCTAAAACACTTTCTCTTGCCATTTCGCAGGTCAGGTACGTGTCCTCGCCACAGCTTTCCATACACCTTCCCCATCTTGCATCTCTTGATACATCAAGCATAGGAGCAAAGGTCAGGTGTATTCCGTCCATGCTTGCTTCCTTTGCCGCCATAGCAGAGCATTCTCTTACTAATTGTCTGTCAAAGGAAGATGCAAGTCCTAAATTTATAGGATAAATGGTACGATAACCGTGAATTACATCAAGCATAAATGCAAGAGGAATCTTGTTTTTGCTTTTTTCTAAAAACTCCTTTTGTATTGCTATATTTCTCTCTGCCCCATAGGAATTATACACCGAGGCGACCTCATACTTATAGCGTTTATCGAATTGAAGATAAAATTCAGGACCTGTAATCGGCATATTTTCGTCTGCCATAAAAATATTAGAGTTAACCTGTTGAAGCTGGTAGCACTTCTCAGCTAAGGACATTTTTTTAAGTAATGCGAGCAAATCCATATTTTCACTCCTAAAAATAACATATGATTTTTCTTCATTATATCCTCATACCAATGAGTTGTCAAGATATATATTTAATCCGTCGAACGCAAGTGTATATTAGATGTTCTGTATTTTAATCGTTTAATATAATTCCAAATTCAAAAAGTAGCTTTTTGAGGTGATTTTTACAAGCGGTTTTGCATTTTTTACAGGATGTTCAACTGGGGTTGACTCACTTCGACCATAAAAAAGCATCGTACCATTTGGTACGGTGCTTTTTTGTTTTATCTCAATCTTAAAATATTGGATATCCTGCTTTTTCATGTGCTTCAAAGAGCTCGTCACAAAGTGCTACGATTTCATCTGTTGAAAGCTCAGCTCCTGTGTGGGGATCCATCATTGCGGCTTGATAAATCTTTTGCTTATCCATTGTATGAGCCGCCTCAATTGTAAGCATTTGAGCATAGATGTTTGATGAATTCATTGCAGCAAGCTGGAGAGGAAGCTCTCCAACAAAGGTAGGGTGTATTCCCTCTCCGTCAACAAGACAGGGCACCTCAACGCAAGCATCATACGGTAGATTTGTAATAACACCGTTGTTTATAACATTACCACCGATTTTATATGGCTTGTTTGTATAAATTGCCTCCATAATGCGTGATGCATATTCCATTGAACGAGTATGCTCAATTTTACCACCTGACATTAGCTCCTCATACTGCTTTTTCCAGCCATTTATTTGATTTATACAACGACGGGGGTATTCATCAAGAGGAATGTTGAATTTTTCAATTAAATCATCTCTGTTTGGCTTTATGTAAAATGAGTTATATTCTGAGTTATGCTCACTTGATTCTGTACAATAATAACCAAGCTTATCAATATAGTCGTAACGCACCATATCGCCATGCTTTTCTTTGGCATTTTTCTCTTTTGCGCGCTTTTTAATTTCAGGATATAGGTCATTTCCGTCCTTATCCTTAATTTCAAGGAGCCAAGCCATATGGTTGATACCAGCTATTTTCTCGTGCCTACCCTCCAATTTGTCGCTCATATTCAAGCCATTAAGCAAATCTTTAGAGCAAGTCTGTACACTATGGCAAAGTCCTACGGTCTTTACCTTGGTATATCTTTGCATATAGCCTGAGAGCATAGCCATCGGATTTGTGTAGTTTAAAAGCCACGCATTTGGGCAAACCTCTTCAATATCCTTTGCAAAGTCCTTAAGCACATGGATAGTACGAAGGGCACGGAAAATGCCACCAATACCGAGTGTGTCGCCTATAGTTTGGCGAAGTCCGTACTTTTTTGGAATTTCAAAGTCTATAATTGTGCAGGGGTCATAAAGCCCTACTTGAATTGCATTGACAACAAAATCTGCTTTTCTTAATGCGTCCTTTCTTTCGCCAACGCCTAAATACTTTTTGATTGTTGCACGACCCTCGTTTATAGAGTCATTCATTTTTGAAATGAGAAGATACGACTCATCAAGTCTTTGCTCGTCTATATCGTAAAGCGCAATTTCTACATCGTGGAACGCATCACACAGCATTGTATCTCCTAAAACATTTTTAGAAAATATGGTGCTACCCGCACCCATAAATGTTAACTTCATAATAATTTCCCTTCATTATATGTAAAATTCCGTCATAGTGTGCTTATGACATTATAATTATAAACCTTAACCTTAGGTAAATGTCAATAGATTTTTTAAATTTTCTCAGATACTATCTAAATTACATACTCCTTTTCTTTATGCTATATCGCATTATGCAATATATTTGATTTTAATAATTGATTTTATTCACCTTTCGCGATATAATTAAGAAAAAGGCTTTTTGAGGTGGATTATGTTTTATACCTATTTAACACTTAATGAAGGAAAATACGACTTTGGCATCTCTTCTGATTTACTTTATAAAAAATTGCCTATTGGGCTTTGCTATTTTGAGGTGTTTGAAGATAAAAAAGAAGCAAAATACCGCGTGGAGTGCCTAAAAAAGCTCTCAAGCGCAAGGCTTTCCTCACTAATCAAGAGCAAGAGAGTCAAGGGCTTTGCTTGCCATAACGAGGGCAAAAAAACAGTTATCTCTTTAAAAAATGGCATATATAATTTGACAGCGCCGATTTTGATAAAGGGCGAAAGCATCGAAATTCGAGGCGACAAGGGCACTATTATTCAAGGCTGTGTGAAAATTGATGGCTGGGTAGACGAGGGCAATGGTGTATTTTCTGCAGGAACAGAATATGATGTCGATGCGCTTTATATCAATGGCGAAAAATATCAAATGGCGCGCTTCCCTAAATACAATCCTAACATAAAAATTTTTGGTGGATTTTCAAGAGATGTTTTGTCTAAGACAAAGGCGCACGAATGGAAAAATCCAGCCGGCGCTTATATTCACGCAATGCACCTACATAATTGGGGTGGCTTCTCCTACGAGGTAACTGGCAAGGACGAGGACGGTAATCTTACTTATATCGGTGGCTGGCAAAACAACAGGCAGATGGGTATGCACTCTGACTTTAAGTACATTGAAAATGTGCGTGAGGAGATGACCGAGCCTGGCGAATGGTATTTTGACAAGAAAAACAAGCGCGTTTATGCAATTTTAAAGCCTGAGCACAGCTTAGATAATGCTGAAATTTGCGTAAATTCAAGCTTTTTCGCATTTAAGAATTGCAAGAATGTAAGCATTGAAAATATTAAATTAAGACGAGCAAAAAGAACATTTATGCTCACAAGCGAGCCACTTCTGCGAAGTGACTGGACAATTTATAGAGGTGGTGCGATTTATTTTGCAAATTCAAGCGACTGCTCTATTTCAAAGTGCTCACTTTTTGACATCGGCACAAATGGCGTTTTTGTTGACGGTAAAAACAGTAATATCATAATTTCAAAGTGCCATTTCAAGGACCTTGGCGCGAGTGGCATTTGCTTTGTTGGCAAGCCAAGCTCAGTAAGGAGTCCTTTGTTTGAGGCAACAGACAGCCAAAGCTTTCTTGAAATTGACAAAAAAAGAGGTCCTAAGAGTAACGAATATCCGAGGAACTGTACCGTTGAGAACTGCCTAATTGAGTGTGTTGGTATGCTTGAAAAGCAGGCGACGGGTGTTGAGATTTCAATGTCTTATGGCATTAGCGTTATCAACACGAGCATTTATGACGCATCCCGTGCAGGAATAAACATTTCCGAGGGCACATTTGGTGGGCACTTAATTGACGGATGCGATGTGTTCGATACGGTTAAGGAAACTGGCGACCACGGTAGCTTTAACTCCTGGGGCAGAGACAGATTTTGGCATTTGAGCGATTTAGCGCAAAGCGAAATTTACAAGTATGCTTCTCTTGACTCTCTTGGCAAAACGATTATACGAAATAGTAGATTCCGTTGCGACAGAGGCTGGGACATCGACCTCGATGATGGCTCGTCAAATTATGAAATTTACAATAATCTATGCTTGAATGGTGGCATAAAGCTACGCGAGGGCTTTAACAGATATGTCCACAACAATATAACAGTAAACAACTCCGTGCATTTGCATGTTTGGTATGAAAACAGCGGGGACGTGGTTGAAAACAACATTATTTTCACGGAATATCAACCGATTTTAATGGAGCACGGTTTTGGAAAAAGCATTGATTTCAATGTTTTACATTCAAGAAATACAAGGGGCATCAAAAAAGCGCCTGAGCTTGAGAAAATTACCGGTATGGACAAGGGCTCAATAAAAACGAAATGTGATTTTGCAGATTCAAGGCACGGAGATTACAGACTCGTTTCTCCAAAAATCAGTGGATTTGAGGACTTCCCTTTCGAGTTTGGAGTAAGATACGAGCCACTCAAAAGGCTTGCAAGGACTCCTGTTTTACCTAAGACAAATCAAAGTCAAAAAAGAGTTGCGTCAAGCATTATCACGCTATTTGATATGAAGCTTAAAAACATTGAAACTGATGGCGAAATGTCTGCGTTTGCAACTGCTGGTCACAATGGCGTGCTTGTCCTGGATGTTGATCAATTTGCAGATGTATCGGCAAAGGGAATTTTACCGTGCGATGTAATTGTTGCACTTGGCGACAATGAGGTGAATTCTCTGTCTGACCTTGAGGGAATTACAAAGGGAGAATTTCTTTCTTCAAGAATTACTGTATGGCGCGCCCCCAAGCGAATAATTTTAGAATAAAATTAAAGCGACAGGAATTGACTTTCTACGACAACAGTAGTATAATAGAGTTAATAAAAACGGGCAAAAGCCCTAAAAAGGAGAAATAAAATGGCAAAAAATCTTGTTTATGACATTCACGAAAAGCCACCGTTTGGTAAAATGATTGTTTTCGCCATCCAACAGCTTCTTGCAATTATGGCAGCTACTATCGCTGTTCCTGCAATTGTTGGTAACGGAATGTCTGCCTCTGCTGCTCTTTTCGGCGCAGGTGTAGGAACAATTGTTTATCAGCTTTTCACAAAATTCCGTAGTCCTGTATTCCTCGGCTCATCCTTTGCGTTTATCGGCTCAATGAGTGCGGCATTCGCAGGTGCGGCAACTGCAAGTCTTGGTTATCTCGGACTTTTAGTTGGTGCTATCTTCGCAGGTCTTGTTTATGTGGTAATCGCATTGATTGTTAAGCTTGTAGGCGTTAACTGGATTAACAAGCTTATGCCTCCTGCTGTAATCGGTCCAACAGTTGCACTTATTGGTCTTTCGCTTGCAGGTGCGGCGATTAAGGATGTATTCTCATACGGTCCACAGGTAGATGGCAATGGCGCATTTATTATGTCAACAAAAATTTGGCTTTCCCTCATTTGCGCTCTTGTAACACTCTTTGTAGTTATTATTTGCGCAACATACGGAAAAAAGATGACAAAGCTAATTCCTTTCATTATTGGTATTCTTGCAGGCTATGTAACAGCCTTGATTTTTACCGTAATTGGATATATTGCTGATGCTGATGCAATGAAGATTATCGACTTTGCTCCATTTACAGCGCTTGTATCTGACGGAGTTAAGCTTACAACCTTCCTTGACCTTCCAAAATTCACATTTGTTGAAGCATTTAAGGGCTTCAAGGACTTTGAATGGAGCTATCTTGCAACCGTTGCAGTTGCTTACATTCCTGTTGCGTTTGTTGTATTTGCTGAGCATATTGCAGACCATAAGAATCTTTCAAGCATTATTGACGAGGACCTTCTTGAAAATCCAGGTCTTAACCGTACATTGCTCGGCGACGGTGTGGGCTCAATTGCAGGCGCGTTCTTTGGTGGATGTCCTAACACCACATATGGCGAGAGCGTTGGTTGCGTTGCTATCACTCGTAATGCCTCAGTTGCCACAATTACAACAACCGCTATTATGTCAATTTTGATTTCATTCTTCTCTCCATTCGTTGCATTCCTTGATTCGATTCCTGGCTGTGTAATGGGTGGCGTATGTATCACTCTTTACGGATTCATTGCAGTATCTGGTCTTAAAATGATTCAAAAGGTAGACCTTGAGGAGCGTGCTAATCTCTTTACTGTATCTGTTATTTTGATTACTGGTATCGGTGGTATGGCATTGTCAATTGGAAAGGTTACAATTACCTCTATTGCTTGTGCTTTGATTCTCGGCATTATTGTAAATATTGTTTTGAACAAATTCAAAAAGCCGTCTAAGGACAAGGAGGACAAGGAATAATGAAGGACTATAAAAATGTAGTAATCTTTGACCATCCTCTTATTCGCCACAAAATTGCAATACTACGCGACGAGCGTACAAGCATGAAGGAATTTCGCGAATTGGTTGAGGAGATTACAACTCTTATGACCTATGAAAGCTTGAAGGAAGGAATTCCAACAACCGAAATCGAGGTTAAAACTCCACTTGAGGTTTGTAAGCAAACTGTTATTACAGATGGTTCAATTGTCATAGTTCCTATCCTGCGTGCAGGACTTGGAATGGTAAATGGTGTTCATGTGCTATTTCCAAGTGCAAGAGTTGGACATATCGGCATGTGCAGAAACGAGGAAACCTTAAAGCCTGATACATACTACTGCAAGCTCCCAGCAGGCATTGAGGACAAGCTTGTTATTATAGTTGACCCTATGCTCGCAACAGGTGGTAGCGCTTGCGACGCTATTCAGCTTCTTAAGGATAAGGGCTGTAAGCACATTAAGCTTATGTCGATTATCGGTGCGCCAGAGGGAGTATCTAAGGTTGCCGAGGCACATCCTGATGTCAACATTTATGTTTCTACTCTCGATAGATGCTTAAACGAGCACGGCTACATTCTTCCCGGTCTTGGAGATGCCGGCGATAGACTTTTCGGTACAAAATAATCAAAAGCACCCGTTTGGGTGCTTTTCTTTTTTCTATTGACACACTAGTTGGAATTTGCTATAATCAAAGTATATATAATAATGCGTAAAAGGAGAGCACGCATGAAAAGAAAATTTTTATTCTTGGTCTTGGCGATAGCTATGATGCTAACGCTATGTCTAGCGGTTAATGCTATGGATGGCTCGGGCACTGAGAGTGATCCCTATTTAGTAGAAACCGCTGAGGATTTTTTGTCTATTAGCGAAAATTTGTCGGCACACTACAAGCTGATGGCAAGCATTGCCGTTTCGGCTGATGGAAATGCCGTAATAGACGCCTCGGACAGCACCCCGTTTTCGGGTACGTTTGACGGTAACGGATATACCATTGACGTAACCGTTGTAGGTGCTACGTCGAATACAAACACCTTCGATTCTCTTTTCTCGGTTGTTTCGGGAAAAATCAAGAATCTTACGGTAACAGGTAGCATTTCAGGCTCTGACAAGGTTTCAGGCATTGCAGGTAAGCTCAAGGATTACGGTAACGTCGACGGATGCATAAATTATGCAACCATAAGCGGCAGAAAGAACGTTGGCGGTATTGTTGGCTTGCTCGTTGGAAACGCAACTATTACAAACTGCGTTAACTTCGGTAGTATAAATGGAGCTAATTCTGTTAACGGCAAGGGTGTTGACACAGGCGGTATTGTTGGTTGCGTTTGGGAATCATCTAGTGGTGTAACAACAATTTCAAACTGCTACAACGCAGGCGTGGTTAACACAAATGGCGATAACAATGGCGGTATTTGCGGATATTTCTACGGTGGAAGCATCGAAAACTGCTTTAACACAGGCAAGCTTATTTCCACCTCCACATCCTCTGTGGGCGAAATTTACGGAAAAGCCGAAAGAAGCAGAAGCTATAAAATAAACGGCTACTATTGCGATACAAGAAACAAGGTAGTCGGTGTTGACGACAGCAGTGGTATCACTCTTAGCTCATATATGATTGAATCAACAGGTGTTGCAATTTATCTTGGAAACGGCTCGGGAATTCGTGGAGAATTTCATATGAACAAGAGCGTTTTCGAGGCATTCTCTTCTCTTGTTGACCGCATCTCAAGCGAGATTGAATACGGTACTGTTGTTTCGACAAAGGCAGTTTTGACACAAACTAACGGAAGTCTTATATCTCAAGAGGCAATCGACTCCCAAAAGGTTGTATTTGCGCCTGCATTCAAGGACGGTGCAATTCAATACTCATATGGCGATGCTACAAAGGGCGCTGGATATCACTCATACAGATATGCTCTTACGAACTTCCCTGACACAAGCAAGGCGTATAACACCGAATTCGTTATTCTCGGTTACATTATGATAACCAACGGTAACGAAAAGCAGGTAATTGCTCTTAACACGGTTTTATCGGACAGACTTGCCTCAGAGGTTGGCGAAACGGGTCTTAACGCAGTTTCAATCGTTCGTGTAGCCGAGGCTACTCTCAATGACGGTGATTTCAACGGAAATACCGATGCGCTCAATAGTCTTAATCACATTGTCAGCTTCAAGGATTTTGAAGCTAAGATTGACATCGACGGTGTAACAGGCTACGGACACCTAAACGCTACATTTACAAAGAGCATCAGTAGCGATGACACGGTTGTTTTCAAGATTTCAAGCACTAACGCAACTGAGTTTAACAAGTACGTATACGATATGGCTTCAAACGGTTACGAAAAGGTTTCGCAAAATGAAATAAACAACAATCTTTTCTACACCTACAAAAACGGCTCTACTCTTATCAATGCCGTTTTCTTCCCAAGCCAAAATGAGGTAACGGTTACACGCGAGAGCGTAACTAATTTGCCATCGAGCTTGAGCGCTCCTACATACGTAACGAAGAACACTCCGTCAATTACACAGATTAAGCTTGAGGCTTCCATTAAAGAGGGAATGTCCTACGTAATTCATCTCTCCGACGGAACATTCTTTATAATCGACGGCGGTTGGTGTGATAACGACCAAAATGAGGCAGATAAGCTCTACAACAAGCTTGTTGCCCTTGCAAACGGCAACGATATTGTAATTTCAGGTTGGCTTTTCACACATTGCCACGGCGACCATATCGGCACATTCAACCTTTTCGTTGAAAAGTATCACGACAGCGTTACAATCAAGGAAATTCTTTACAATTTCCCATCTGACGAGGATATTTTAAATAGTGGATCATCTTATATGATTGATAACTCGAAGCAGAGATATACTCAGTTCAGATACGTTATTTCGACATATCTAACGGATACGAAATACATTAAAATCCACAGTGGATACAAGTTCTACTATGCCGACGCGGAAATCGAAATTCTTCAAACCCTTGAGGATCTTTATCCTAGCACGGTTGCAAATTACGATTTCAACAACTCCTCTACTCTTTTCACAGTAAAGATAGCGGGACAAAAAATGCTATTTGTAGGCGACGTTGATGACGTAGGCGCATCAAGACTTAACGCTATGTTCGGTAGCACACTCAAGTCTGATTTCGTACAAATTGCTCACCACGGCATCAACTCATCAAGCACAATCAAGAATATGTACCTAAACGCAGATGCTGAATACGTATTCTATCCTGCTCCACTTGATTGGTATATCTCTCAAGAGGGCAATAATGCAAACTTCTACATTTCAACCGAAAGCAAGACTGTTAAGCAAATCTTTATTTCAGGTGTTGAAACCTTCACTCTTGAGCTTCCTTATGCAGGCACTCTCTATGACGGCAAGAAGACACCGGGCTATTCACCTGATGTTGAGGACGAGGAAGATACAAGAACCGAGGTTGAAAGACCTAGCGAGAGCGTAGCTCTTCCCGATGCTTATTTCGACCTTGATATGAGCTCAGGTACACCTGTTGACTCAAAGAACAACGCTACGGTTACAGTAACGGGCGGTTCTGTTGTTGATGCAACCGTTACTCACGATGGCAAGGAATCCACTACAAGCGTGTTTACGGGCGATAGATACAAGAATGCTTATTATATGACTCTCAACTTTAATAACATTAAATCGGATGCCGAGTGGGAGAGCTTCGTTATGGGCTCATCCACGTTTGAGATTATGATAAGATTAGATAAGATTCCTACAAGCACTGTTGGTATCTTCACATCATGTAACGAGGGTGGTACAACGATTTACATACGCAGAAACGGAAAACAGCTCAACTTCCAAATTGGCTCAACATATCCAAACGAGAACGGTCTTGGCGGTTCGGGCAAAGGTAACTATTCTGCTGTTACCTCGATGGAAAATGACGGACCTGCCATTGAAGCCGGTGATTTAGTTCACATTGTTGGCTCTTACGACAAGGCAACCAACAAAATGAAGCTTTACATAAACGGTATTCTCGTTTCAGAGGCTGATTACGGTACAGGTAGCTTCAAGGGTGGAAAGGGCAACGACTACATCCTTGGTATCGGCTACAATCCTCAATACGACAATGAGGAAATATCAGACTGTGCAAACTATGAGGTGTTCGAGGCTAAGATTTATAGCAGTGCCTTGAGCGATGAGCAGGTTGCACAGGAATATTGGAACTGCATTGATGAAATTATGACGGAGGAGAACAAATGAAAAAATACATCTCTCCCGAAATGAATTTTGAAGAAATTGCATCTATCGACACAATTTTATTAGAAAGTGGAATTTCAAAAAACGAAGGATTTGTAATTGATGAGCTTGACGGCTTTGACACCGAGGGCTCAAAATCTGCACTCTTCGATGCGGAATTTTGGTTTGAATAAGATGATTAAAAGAATTTTAGCTATAATGCTTATCGTATTTGTCGTAACAGGAGTGCTCTACTCCTGTGGCGACGATGACAATAGCTCATCATCGTCGAGCGAGGCGTCCGTGAGTGAATCATCAAGTGAGGAGTCCTCAAGCGAGAGCGAATCCTCATCCTCGGAGCAATCGAGCTCCGAAGATAGCTCATCCGATAGCGAGAGCTCCGAAAGCAGCTCTTCAAGCGAGAGTGAGAGCTCGTCAAGCGAAAGCTCATCAAGTGAAGTCGAAAGCTCCGAGGAGCAAGGTGGAAACGGTGATGGCAACGGTGGAAACAACGGCGGAAACGAGCCTACTAATCCCGATATTTGGACCAGCAATAAGCAATAACATCAAGAGCAGGATAAGCTTATCCTGCTCTCTTTGTTTTTTATAAAAGATATTGACTGCACTAAAATAAAATTGTATAATTGAATTAACAACTATCAGGAGAAAAAATATGTACAATATTCACGCAAATAGAATACATCTCTCAATAGATGAAGAAAGAGGCGTTATTTCATCCTTAATGCTTGATAACAAGGAATGCTGTGTCGGCGAATGCCCTATTTTTACGATTAGGCTTCGTGACAGGGACGGTGGCTGTTACTATGTTAATTCGAGCGATGCTTCGCTATGCACAGCTGATGATTTTACTCTTGTTTATGAGGGCTTCGAGGGCTTTGGCGAGCTTTCGGTCAAGCTTATTATAAATGCGAGCGACAAAATCGAGTGGCGCATTGAAATAGACGGTGTGGACAATACGCGTGCTATTGAATGGGTTGAATTTCCAAAGGTATGCCTTCCTCGCCTAATTGATAATGACGCAAACGGTGGAAAAATCGTTTTCCCATACAATGAGGGAATGATTGTATCAAACGAAAGCTTGCTTCCTCGATATGAGATGGAATTCCCTATGTCGGGCGCTTACTTTATATTTCCAAATATGGTATGCTCACAGTTTATGGCATATTTATTTGACAATGTAGGTCTTTACATAGGCGCGCACGATACCGAAAGAGGCTTCAAGGGTATTGATTTTTATCCGAGCGAGGATTCTCTTGTTTTAACAATTCGACCATATTCAGGCGCTGATTTCGGGCAAGGCTACGCTTCACGTTTCCCTGTTGTATGGCAGATCTGTGGTGGCGATTGGCAGGATGCGTGTGAGCTTTACAGATCGTGGTTTGAGGATAATTTACCAAAAAATCTTATGCCGATAAGCGAAAACAAAAGACTCCCCAACTGGTATGAGCGCTCACCCTTGATTGTAACCTATCCTGTGCGTGGAATGCACGATACGGACGAAATGAAGCCGAATGCGCTATTCCCATATACAAACGCACTTCCTATTTTAAACAAGATAAAAAACAACACAGGGTGTCAGATAATGGCTCTTCTTATGCATTGGGAGGGCACTGCTCCTTGGGCGCCACCTTATATGTGGCCACCATTTGGTGGAGAGGCTCTTTTTAATGAGTTCAGAGATGCCCTACACGAAAGCGGAGATTTGCTCGGCATTTATTGCTCGGGTCTTGGTTATACTCTCAGAAGCACGCTAATTGAGAGCTATAATTGTGAAAAGGAAATCGAGCGCGATGATGTGCTCTCTGGTGTGTGCCATTCTCCGTCCAACAAGCCAGAGCTTGGCAGAACCTGCTGTCCTTATCAGCGCTATGGCTATGATATTTGTCCAGCATCAAAAAAAGGTCTTGAAATTCTCGAGCAAGGCTTTGAGCCTATTTTCCAAAGTGGCGCTGACTATGCGCAAATTCTCGACCAAAATCACGGTGGCGGTCAATATATGTGCTACGCAAGAGAGCACGGGCATCCACCTATGCCTGGAGCTTGGATGACTGAAAATATGCAGAGGCTTCTCCTTGACTGGTCGAAGCGCACAAATATGATTTTTGGCTGTGAGAGCGCTGCCTCCGAGCCATTTATTGGTGGACTTTTGATGAGCGACAACCGATACGAGCTTAACTATCCATTCGGCACGCCTGTTCCTGTTTATGCTTACATTTATCACGAGTATGTAAGAAACTTTATGGGAAATCAATGTGGCTGTCCTTTTGATACTGCGTGTGACACTCTGCGCTATCGTCTTGCTTATTCGTTCTCAATTGGCGATATTATGACGCTTGCCCTCGCTCCAAATGGGGATTTAATGACGCATTGGAGTACGCGCGATTTCGAGCATGCACCCGATATGGAAAAGACCTTGCGCTTTATCAAAAATGTGATGAGGTTCTATGACGAGGTTGGCAAGAAATACCTATATTCTGGCAAAATGGCAGTTGCACCAAGCATTGGGTGTGATACGATTACAATTCCACTCTCCAGAGGTCAAAGTCAAATAACTCTTCCACGCTTGCTCTCATCCTGTTGGCAAGCAGATAACGGAAAAGTCGCATACATTGTGGTAAATCCAGAAGATAAAGAGCTTGAGTTCAGTATAGAAAACGAACGCTTTACAGTATTGCCACTTGATGCCACCTTGATAATAAAATAAGAAAAAGCACACTCTAAGTGTGCTTTTTTATTTATAGTGAGTTTATATAGTCCTCAAGCTCGCTCTTGATAACGGAAACCTGTGGGCCATAGATGACCTGCACTCCTGTTCCCTTTTTGATAACGCCAGCTGCGCCACTTTCCTTTAGGATTGCCTCGCTTACCTCGTTTGGATCCTTTACGCTTACACGAAGTCGTGTAGCACAGTTGTCGAGCGTTACGATGTTGTCCTTTCCACCAAGTCCCTCTAAAATAAGCTCGGACATATTTGAGGCAGAGACCTTTTCTGCCTTGCTTTTAGCCTTTTTCTCATTATAGTCGGCTCTTGTATAGAGCTTTACCTCTGCATCTCCTATTTCTCGTCCTGGTGTTGCGTAGTTGCGTCTTCTGATAAGAAATCTAAACAAGAAGAAGTATACAACAAAGTATCCTATTCCAACAAGAGGAATCATAATCCAATTGGTTTTCGAGTTACCCTGTATTACACCGAACAAAAGAAGGTCGATTATACCTCCTGAGAAGGTCATTCCAACGCCTACCTTTAAAATGTGCATAAGCATATATGCAAGTCCTGCAAAGAGGGAGTGTATTACATAAAGAAGTGGGGCGACGAACAGGAATGTGAACTCTATAGGCTCTGTTATACCTGTAAGCATTGAGGTAAGGGCTGCTGACAAAAGAAGTCCACCTGCTGTTTTCTTTTTTGCATCATCAGCACAGGTATACATAGCAAGGGCAGCGCCTGGCAAGCCGAATATCATAAGTGGGAATTTTCCACTCATAAATCTTGTAGCTGACACGGAAAAGCGCTGAGTTGCGCTTGATGCGAGCTCGGCAAAGAAGATATTTTGTGCGCCATACACCATAACACCGTCAATTAGCGCGCTTCCGCCAACGCCTGTCTGCCAAAATGGGAGATAGAACACATGGTGCAAGCCGAATGGAATGAGAATTCTTTCAATAAAGCCATAAATAAAAGTACCTGCATATCCCGATTTTAAAACGAGGTTGCCAAGTGCGTATATTCCCGACTGAACATATGGCCAAATAAAGAACATAAGCACGCCGACAAGCAGATAAACTGCTGTTGAGATAATCGGTACAAATCGTGTTCCACCAAAGAATGATATTACATTTGGTAGTCGTATTTTATAGAATCTATTATTGAGATACGCAACGCCAAGTCCGACAATAATTCCACCGAAAACTCCCATTTGAAGCGACTGTATTCCAACTACATTTGCAATAGTTCCGTCGGAGAGTGCGTCCTCTGTCAATCTACCTGTGATTAAAAGAAGTGAATTTATTGCCTTGTGCATTACAAAGAATGCGATTGCGGCAGAGAGTGTGGCTGTTGCCTTTTCGTTTTCTGCCATTCCGAGTGCTACTCCCATTGCAAAAAGCAATGGCAGGTTATCAAATATTACCGTACCAACAGAGGCTAAAAGGCTAAACACAGAGTACAAGAATGTACCAGGTCCCATAGCCCCCATAAGATTGTATGCCTCAAGCATTGCCTCGTTTGTAAGAGATGCTCCTATGCCGAGTAAAAGTCCTGCTATTGGCAAAAGGGCGATAGGTAGCATAAACGCGCGTCCAACTCTTTGAAGAACGCTAAAAATGCCACTTCCCCACCTTTTTTTAACTGTTTCTGACATATTTATCCTTTCCTTGTGTAATACATAACTGTATCCTTGCCAGCCTTTGTATTACCAAATTTATAGGCTATATTTTTTATTTGCTCGGGATTTGTTATAAGCACGGCTGTTATGGGATTGAAGCCTCTTTGCTTTATAAGAGAAATATCTGCGCTTGCAATAATTTGCCCTGCGCTTACCTTATCTCCCTCGTCAACTCTTATATCAAAGCCCTCGCCATTCATTTCAACGGTATCAACGCCTATATGCACAAGCACATCGAGGTCGTTGCTCGAGTGAATTGATATTGCGTGCTTTGTTTTTGCGATGCTCTCAACAACTCCGTCAACGGGGCTTTTAAAGATACTCCCCGAAGGATCCTGTGCAAAGCCCTTGCCAAGAAGTCCAAGAGAAAACGCCTCGTCGGGAATTTCCGTAATGGGTGCGCTTATTCCGTCGCAAACCGCGAGCATAGCTGATTGCTTTTTTGAAAAAATCATCTTATTCCTCCGAATCCGCCCTCGCAAAAGCTCTTTAAGGCGTTATATGCGAAATCCTCGTCCTCGCCCTCTATTTCAAACTCGAGCTCTGCTGCGTTTGTTGCACCGAGGCTCATAAGTGACAAAAGCCTTTTTGCGTCAGCCTCCTTTTCGGCTGTTTTGACCTTGACACTTGATTTGAATTTTCTTGCCTCGGTTGCAAGCGCTCCTGCAGGGCGTGCGTGTAATCCGTTTTCAAGGGCTACCTTATATGTGAATTTTTTCATTTTTCCTCCTTGTTTTTTAGTGTTCAACTCTATTTTGGCTTTTTTGGCATTTATTATTCAAAAATCAGACAAGTTGGATTTAATGTTGCATTAATGGAAAATGTGTGATATAATTATTTTGTAATTTTGTTTTTGAGGTATTAAAATGAAATTTAGATTTAATGGTACTATCGACGAGTTTGTAAAAAAATACTCCGAGGCAAGAGATAATTTTAATCGTGAAAATCCAAGCAAGCACTTCGCGCTTGTTGCTTATTTGCGTGCAGGAAATATTGAAATTGGCATTGAAAAGGGCAAAAATGGTGGTGCATATTGGTTTAATGCTCCTGTGGTAGAGCGCGACGGATATATTGAGCTTGAGGGCGATATTTTGCCTGACAAGGATATGAAAATGAGGTGGTACGACTGGATTGTCTTCTCCCTTGTGTTTGTGGTTAGCCTTATTCCTATGCTAATCGCGTGCATTTTCACAAAGTCCTCTCCATTTAGCTCAAAAAAGAAAAGAGCCAAAAGGCTCCGTAAATATCTTTGCGATTATCTTGGCTGTGAGGAAGTCTAAAAACAAAAAAGCCGTTTCAAGCGGCTTTTTTTATTTTATCTATTGTGCAATTTGCACAAAAATAAGCGCCCCCCCCCCGATTTTTGTGCATTTCGCCTTGACACGCGCCTATTTTTATTATATAATTACAATAGATAAATGTATATCACGCTTTAAAAGGAGATTACTATGAAGAAAAAACTATTTTTATTTGTCGCTTTAATCGTGGCAATTTGCGCTATCCTCGCAATTTCGGTTAGTGCTGACGAGGTTACGCCACCAACAAGAACAAATCTTACCGTTCTTGCCGAGGACGTTGTCGTTTTCTATGACGGAAACTCTTGTCCTAGCGCATATATCTTTAAGGACCAAACAAGCATTCCAAACGGTTCTTGGGGAAATCCTGGTTTAAATCAAGTTCTTGATTTTGAGTATGCAAACCAAAAATTTGGCAAGACCTACTCTATTGCCGACATAAAGGAGCTTGATATTCCACAAGGAATCACCACCATTGGTTCCTATGTTGGACATAACCTTAGTACTTTGAAGAAAATCTCTTTCCCTAGCTCTGTAACAAGCCTTGGCGATGTTGGATTTGAGAATGCATCAGGTCTTGAGGAGTGCGTATTTGAGCACACAGAGAAAGACGCAGGTCCTACCACTCTTGGTCCTTGGATGTTCGCCGGATGCTCAAGTCTTAAGGCAATCAGTTTGCCCGACAGTGTAACAACAATTACGAACGGCGAAGGAAACTTTTTTAACAGCTGTAGCAATTTGGGCGCTGTATATCTTCCAAAAAATCTTCAAACAATCAACAATTCGGGAAAAAACGCTCTTTTCTATGGTCTTAGTAAGGTATATTTTGTGAACGAGCCGTTTTCAACAAGCGATACAGCTCCTGCAAAGCCTACTGTTTACTACTTCCCTGAAAATCTTACAACTATTTCGGGTGGCCCTACATTTGAAGGATGCTCTAGTTTAAATAGCGTTTTGGTATTTGGAGAGCATTTTACCGACGCAAGCCTAACATCCGACAGCGGTAGCTATCTTTTCAAGAATGTTTCAAGCACTATCGTTTTCCTTGGCGATATGACCGCAATAAACACAACTAACTGAGGTGTTTCAAAGATTATCTTTGCTAATGCAAACGATGAATCAAGTGCTGATATCGCAAGCTATAAAAACTCAAAGACAACCGTTTTCTGCGCATCGGAAAGCGATATGACAAAGCATCTTGAGAGTCCAAAGCACTCCGAGATTTCACCTGCAACCTGTTATTCGAACAAGGCAGGCATTGTAAACTGCTTCTGTGGCAGAGAAATCAGCCGTGGCGAGTATGAGGGCACTATGCTCACGACTCACAACTATGTTGACGATTTCGATTGCACAACCCCTAACTATTGCGAAAACTACGGCGAGGGCAAGTGCGACAAGTATCTTGACGCCGACGCAAGCGAGCATGTCGAGACTCACGATGTAATCTTTGCAAACGGCTTTACAAGTGCAGGTGTTCACAACACCTACTGCTCTAATGCTACCTGTAAGGCGCTCACAGTTATTGAAAATCTTGATGCTATGTTCACTCACGAGGGCTACTCCTTTAAGGCTGGCGCACTTGGTGGAATTGATACAAGATTTAAAATCAACTCTTATGCAATGAAGCTCTATGAGCAATACGAGGGTGTGCTCCACTTTGGTATCGTAATTGCAAATGCTTCTCACTTTGAGAATGTAGATGTATTTATCGAAAATGGCGAGCTTACCTCTACTAATTCACAGGGAAGCAAGAGTGGTATTATCGTTGAGATGACCTCAAGAGAATACGACTACTTCAACTGCTACCTTGACGGATTTGACTTTAACAACGAAAAGCACACAGCACTTGGTCTTATCATTGCAGGCTATGTATATGGCGAGGATGAAAGCGATATCGCATTTATTCAAAAGCAATATACAACTGACAGCGACGATAACACACTCGAAACTCCTTACACAGCTACTGTAACAAAGGGAGAGACCGTCAGCGTTGTTAATATCCTTGCTGTAAGAGACTTCGTTCCTATCATTTCAAACGACGATGAATAAAACAAAAACCACACTCGATTAGCGTGTTATCCTTAACGGAGAACACGCTAAAACTAAGTTTGCCCTTGGCAAAGTGGGCAAACTTAATTTCACTGCGAGCCCCTGTGAGCAACTTCACTGTGCGTAGCACAACTTCACTTTCGCAGTAGCGAAAACTTCACTAACAGAAAAAGAGCAGACACATAAGGGATTTTCCCTCTTGCGTGTTTGCTCTTTCTGCTTGTATAAGGGTTTGGGCTTAGCCCATTTGCATTTGACCAGTCAAATGCGATGCTCGCACTTAACGGTGTTTTCCAAATTCTCCGCTAAGAGCATCACCCATTGAGTGTGGTTTTTTATTATAGCTCGATTGTTGCGCCTGCTGGAATGTGCACGGTGTTCTCCTCGTGACGAAGCCAAATGTCAATAGCGCTTGGATTATGAACTCTTGTCATATTAAGAGAATATTCGAGATTGTCATATGCGTTAACATAGTTATAGATTTCAATGTTGGTTGCGTACCAAACATCGTCCTTATTTGCAACCATCTGACAGAATTTTTCTATTCTATCCCAGTCCTCTTGTGTTCTGAACTCGTATGAGTGTCCCCAAACATAGAAGAGCCAGCCCTCTGTTCCCCATCTGGTAAATGCGCTTTCATTTATGAACTTATCAGCAAGCTCAAAAAGCTTCTCATCTGCGTGGTGGCAGGTTGATGGCATTCTAAGCCAGTCGCGTCTGATTCCGAAGCCGTGATGAGCCTCACAGGTACGGGAATATCTAATTCCCGCGTCCTTTAAGACACGAACAACATTGTCGTTATATGTGCCGAATGGATATGCCATTCCACGAACGATTGTGCCCGAGAGCCTCTCGAGGTTTTCTCTATCCTTGAGAACCTCGTACATCATAGCGTCAACAGGAAGTCTTTCAAGGAATGGATGAGTAAGACCGTGAACTGCAACCTCGTGTCCCTTATAAAGGTCAGGAAGCTCTGTATAATCAACAGCCTTATCGTCAGGATTTGACGCTCTATCATACAAAAATTGAGAATTCAAGTTGAATGTGCCCTTGAGGCTGTATTTATTAAAGAGCGCAACGAGCTCTCTGTCCTCCTTTGGACCATCATCATAGCTAAAGGTAAGTGCCTTTGGCTTTCCGTCTTTAAAAAGCATAAAATTTCTCATATCAGTCAGGATTCCTTTCTCCTAAGATTTGTCTGTATTTTTGATAAAAGCTTTCAAAATAATCTCCATCAAGTGCGTCGCGTATCTTCTGCATAAGCTCGTTATAGAAATAGAGGTTATGAAGCACGCAAAGGCGCATTCCAAGAGTTTCCTTCGCCTTGATAAGGTGTCTTATATAGGCTCTTGAATAGCTCTTGCATGCAGGACAGCCACAGCCCTCATCAATCGGGCGTGAGTCACGCATATATTTTTCGTTTAGAATATTCATTTTACCGTGCCATGTAAAGAGGTTACCATGTCTTGCGTTACGGCTTGGCATTACGCAGTCAAAGAAGTCAACTCCATAATGAACTGCCTCTAAAATGTTGCATGGTGTGCCAACTCCCATAAGGTATCTTGGCTTATCCTTTGGCATATATGGCTCTACTGCGTCGATAATTCGATACATTTCCTCGGTTGCCTCGCCTACTGCAAGACCACCGATTGCGTATCCATCAAGGTCAAGCTCTGCAATGTCCTTCATATGCTGAATGCGAAGGTCCTCATAGGTGCTTCCTTGATTTATACCAAAGAGCATTTGATGCTTATTTATAGTGTCAGGCAAGCTATTAAGACGGTCCATCTCTGCCTTACAGCGATATAACCATCTTGTTGTGCGCTCACACGACTTTTTAACATAATCATATGGTGCAGGATTTTCAATGCACTCATCAAATGCCATAGCGATTGTAGATGCAAGATTTGACTGAATTTGCATACTTTCCTCAGGACCCATAAATATACGCTTACCGTCTATATGAGATGCGAATTTAACACCCTCCTCGGTAATTTTACGAAGCTGTGCCAAGGAAAATACCTGAAATCCACCACTATCGGTAAGCACAGGTCTATCCCAGTTAAAGAACTTATGAATTCCTCCAAGGTCGTGAATTAAGCGATCGCCTGGGCGAATGTGAAGATGATATGTGTTAGAGAGTTCAACCTGACAGTTTATGTCCTTTAGGTCGTTTGTTGAAACTCCACCTTTAATTGCAGCACAGGTTCCGACATTCATAAACACAGGTGTTTCTATTGTACCGTGTACGGTTTCGAGCCTTGCGCGTCTTGCCCTACCGTCTGTTTTTAAAACCTCAAACATTATTTAATCCTTTCAAACTGCCTTTCAAGAGAATGCTTTGTTATCTCAAAGGCAACAGGTCGTCCGTGAGGACAATATTTTATATTATCGAGTGTCAAGACTCTATCGCAAATCCACTTGATATGCGAGGCATCGTATATTCTGCCTGCCTTGATTGCTGCCTTACAGGACGCCTGATAAAGCGCCTTTTCAAAGAGCTCCCCACGAGAGGTCTTGGCATCGCCCTTTCCGTCCTTTAGCTTCGACAAGAAGGCTACAAGTGTGTCTGCTGTTGCATTTATTTCAATCTCAGACGGGATTTCATAAACACTTACTCCCGTGCTTTTGATTTCAAAGCTGAAGCCTACGCTCTTAATTTCGTCCTCCCATTCGGAGAGCGAGCCCATTTCATCAGAGGTAAGGTAAACCTCGACGGGCACCATAAGCATTTGTGAGGACGGTGTTGCCAGCTTCGTTTTCTTCTTCAAGTCCTCGAAAAGAATCCTTTCGTGAGCTGCGTGCTTGTCAATTAGATAGATGCTCTCGCCAAGCTCAACGATTACATAGGAATTAAACGCCTCGCCTATGATTTTATAGTCAGGAACAATGATTTTCTCTTCCTTTTCCTCGACCTCAATAAAGCGTGGCTTTTGAACGAATTCCTCTTTTTTCTCCTCGGCTTGTGGCTTTTCGCACACATCCTCGGCCAAAATCGACTTTTCTTGCTTTGGCTCATCGTTCTTTGGAACGGTGTAAGCGCCATATTGCTTCGAGCCATCGGTGTTAAAGCGATTGTCGTATGCGGAATAATCAAGCTTAGAGCTTTGCTTTAAAATACCGAAGTTCGAATTGCTGTCAAAGACAACCCTTTCATTCTTTGGCGCTTCTCTATCATAGACTGGAAATTGAGAGAGCGAGATAGGAGTTGTATCCTTTTTGGGCTCTTCATAAAGCTCTGGCCTTGTAATTGAGGTTGAGAGTGCGCCCCTTACTGCATAATAAACTGCGCTGAAAATCAAATTCTCGTTTGAGAATTTAACCTCAAGCTTTGCAGGATGCACATTTACATCAACAAGTGATGGATTGATTTCAAGATTAAGCACACAGAATGGGAACTTATCAGACGGAATGTAGGACTGATACGCCTGCTCGAGCGCTGCGCCCATTGTTTTGCTCTTTACATATCGCGAATTTATGTAGAAGCTTTCAAGGTTACGATTAGCACGCACAAGCTCCGGAGTCGAGATATATCCCTCAACCTTAATTCCGCCCTCGTTTCTTTGAACCTTGATTGTTTTCTTTGCAAAATCACGACCAAGGATTGCATAAATTGCGTTTGCGAGCTCTCCGTCGCCACCTGTGACAAACTTTGTTTCTCCGTCAACTATGTATCTAAACGACACATCTGGCTTTGAGAGTGCGATTTTCTCAACGGTTGCAGTAATCGTTCCTGCCTCTGCCTTATCGCTCTTCAAGAACTTCTTTCTTGCAGGGACATTGTAGAACAAATCCTCGACAATTATAGTTGTACCGTCGGCTGTTCCTGTGTGCATATGGCTAACAACCTCGCCACCGTGGCATTCAAGATATCCACCGAGGTCGCTATCCTTAGTTTTAGACATAATTCTTATCTTGGACACGGACGAAATGGCAGCAAGAGCCTCGCCACGGAAGCCAAGCGTCATAATTGCCTCAAGATCCTCTGCACCCTTGATTTTGCTTGTAGCGTGGCGCAATATAGCAACAGGCAAATCAGCATAATCAATGCCACAGCCATTGTCGCTTATACGCATAAAGGTCTTTCCACCATTTTTAATTTCTATTGTGAGCGAGGTTGCGCCTGCATCAATGGAGTTTTCAACAAGCTCCTTTACAACAGATGCGGGACGGTCAACGACCTCGCCTGCGGCTATTAAATTTGCGACATCAAAGCCAAGGACATTTATCCTTCCCATTTTCTCACTCTCCTTTGATTAGTTATGAGCCACTACCTATCAAAGTAGCTTTTTAAGCTCAAATATAAAGTTCATTGCCTCGATAGGAGTCAAGGTGTTAATATCAATTTTCTTAACTCTATCAGCAATCTCGTATATACCTATATCCTCAATTGACATTTCCATTGAGGGTGCATTTTTACTTGAAAGCACGGGCTTGACAGGTCCTCCCTGCTCAATTATCTCATTTAAGATAACCTTTGCACGCTTTACAACCTCATTTGGCACACCTGCAAGCTTTGATACCTCAATACCATAGCTATCATCAGTTGGACCTTTAACGATTTTGCGAAGGAATATTATGTCCTCTCCACGCTTCTTTGCAGCGATGTTATAGTTTACAACTCCGTCGATTTCGTCCTCAAGTGAGGTAAGCTCGTGATAGTGAGTTGCAAACATAGACTTTGCACCGATTTTCTTTGATGCAGTATACTCGGCAATAGCCTTAGCCATGCTCATACCGTCAAAGGTGCTCGTTCCTCTACCGATTTCATCATAGATGATGAAGCTACGCTTTGTTGCGTTTTCGAGAATGTACGCAACCTCGGTCATTTCAAGCATAAAGGTTGACTGTCCTGATGCCAAATCGTCTGATGCGCCAACACGAGTAAAGAGCTTATCAACAACACCTATTCTCGCACTTTTAGCAGGAACAAATGAGCCGATTTGAGCCATTACAACGATAAGCGCGCTTTGACGCATATATGTTGATTTACCTGCCATATTAGGTCCTGTGATAAGCGCAAGACGGTCACTTGTTGTGTTAAGGAAGGTATCGTTTGGAACGAAATAGCTATCCTTTACAAACTGCTCAACAACAGGGTGGCGTCCGTCCTTAATGTCGATAATATCGCTATAATCAACCTCTGGGCAGACATAGTTATTTTTCATTGCAACCTCTGCAAGCGATACATATGCATCGAGCTTTGCAAGAAGAGTTGCGCTCTTTTGGATTCGTTTAAGATTTCTTGCAACCTCATCACGAAGCGTGATAAAGATATCGTATTCAAGAGAAGCGAGCTTGTCCTGCGCGCCAAGCACGGTGGTTTCCATTTGCTTTAGCTCCTCGGTTATATATCTTTCACAGTTAGATAGGGTTTGCTTTCTTATATAAGTTTCTGGCACTTGGGAAATAAGAGATTTTGTAACCTCTATATAATAACCAAACACACGGTTATAGCCTATTTTAAGAGTCTTAATTCCCGTTGCCTCACGCTCCTGCTCCTCGATTTTCTCAATCCAGCCCTTGCCGTTTGTCATAATCGAGCGAAGCATATCGACATCCTTATTTACTCCGTCCTTGATAAAGCCTCCCTCTCGCACGGAGAATGGTGGATTTTCAACAAGAGTTGCGTCTATTGCGCCATAGATGTCCTCGAGCGTGTCGATATTATCTCTTATGTATACAAGCTCTGGTGCACTTGCAGTAAAGAGAAGATTTTTAATTTCTGGGATTACGGAAACGGTTGATGCGATTGCACGAAGGTCCTTTCCACCAGCTGAGCCATATACGACCTTTGTCATAAGCCTTTCAAGGTCGAGAATAGGCGAAAGAAGATGAGAAATCTCCTCTCTTAAAACAAAGTTTGAAACAAGCTCTGCAACAGCACTTTGACGCATAGAAATTTTCTTTACATCAACGAGTGGGTGCTCAACAAAGCTACGGAGCATTCTTGCGCCCATTGCAGTTTTTGTTTTATCGAGGATTCCAAAAAGGCTTCCTCTCTTTTCCTTGTTACGCATTGTTTCACAAAGCTCAAGATTGCGCCTTGTGTTGAGGTCCATATCAAGATATTGTCCCTCTCCGTAAACATTAAGGTTATTTATGTATGAAACATCTTGTGTTTTTTGAGTTATACAGATGTATTCAAGTATCGCGCCCATAGCACAAAGCATAGGCTCGTCATTTTCATATTTAACAACAAAGTCAGAGCCAAACTGCTCTCTCACTCTTGCCATTGCAGAACCGAGGGCAAAAAGCTCACCATTATCAAATTCACAGAGCGCGCCGAGTCTTGTTGTTGCAAAATCGTAAATATGCTCTGCTGAGTCTCTTGATACATTGAGAATGATTTCCTTTGGAGAATATGTACCAAGCTCATTTAAAATCTTACTGCCTTCATTATCAAGAGAGGTAGCACTTATCTCTCCTGTTGACACATCGGCAAAGCAGATGCCGACACGCGCGCCTCTTATATTGAGTGCGCAAAGATAGTTGTTTCTGTTTGCAGGGATAAGGTCGGATTCAAACACAGTTCCTGGTGTGATTTCTCTTACAACCTCGCGCTTAACGAGTCCCTTTGTTGTTGAGGGGTCCTCCATTTGCTCGCAAATTGCAACCTTATAGCCCTTTGAGATGAGCTTACCGATATAGCCCTCTGCGCTATGATAAGGAACGCCACACATAGGTGCGCGCTCTGGCTCTCCGCAGTCTCTGCCTGTCAAGGTAAGCTCAAGCTCTCTTGATGCCAAGATAGCATCATCAAAGAACATTTCGTAAAAATCACCAAGACGATAGAACAGTATAAAATCCTTATACTGCTTCTTTATATCAAGGTATTGTAGCATCATTGAGGTCATACTGTTCTATCTCCGTTTCAAATTTGTTTTAAATTAGTGGTGATGATGCTCTCCGCAATCAGAGCCACAAGAGCTACAATCGTGTGAGCAAGGACGGCGACCTGTAATTTGGAATTCGATTTCAGCGTACACCTCGCTCATAAGAGCGTCCATTTTCTTTTGAGCCTCAGCAGCTGCGAGGTAAACCTCTGATGCTGTGATTTGAGCTACAAGGTCGTTCATTCTGTTTTCGATTGAATCAACGATAGCCTGATCAAGCTCTGGCTTCTTATACTCCTCTTGAAGTGCTGTCTGCTGAACATTGAATTCAAGCATAAGGCTCTGAAGCTTTTCGTCAGTGTTATAAGCCTCCATTGCAGCGTTCATAGAAGTAACTCTTTCATCTGCCTTGATAGCCTGACCAAGAGCAGTAGCAAGTTCCATAATTTCCATGGTTTTTCTCCTTTATGTTTATATTTCACCGTACAGGGCAAAGGTGTCCGTACGAATGATTTTAAGATTGATAAATTGTCCTGTATAGTCCTTATCGGCCTCGAAATGGACTATCTTGTTTCCCTCTGTGCGAGAGGTATAAATTTTGTCGTTGTTTTTGCTCTTGCCGTCAACTAATACACGGACGGTTTTGCCAACCATAGCCTCGTTTTTCTTTCTTGAAATTTCGTTTTGAAGCTCTGTCAAGCGCTCGAAGCGTTCCTTTTTAATCTCCTCGGGAATTTGGTCCTCCATTGAATATGCAGGAGTTCCCTTTCTTGGAGAAAATACAAAGCTATAAACAGAGTCGTATTCAACGCGTCTTATAACCTCGAGGGTTTTCTCAAAATCCTCATCGCTCTCACCTGGGAAGCCGACAATGATATCGGTTGTAAGAGTAATGCTCGGATTTTGTCTTTTAAGCTTGTCTATAATTTCAAGATATCTGTCGATATCATAGTGACGATTCATTCTTTTAAGAATGGGGCTTGAGCCACTTTGAAGTGGCAAATGGAAGTGGTTTGCAACGCTCTTGCACGAGAGCGCCTCAATTAAGGCATCGGACGCATCCTTTGGGTGTGAGGTCATAAGATGAATCCAAAAATCGCCCTCAATTTTTGAAATCTCACGGAGCAAATATGCGATATCGTAGCCACCGTCAAGCTCCTTGCCATAGGAGTTTACATTTTGTCCGAGCAGGGTTATGTCCTTACAGCCACTCTCCACAAGCTCTCTTACCTCTTTTATAATGTCCTCGGGCATACGACTTCTCTCTCTGCCTCTTACATAGGGAACTATGCAATAGGTGCAAAAGTTGTTACAGCCATACATTATGCTCACCCACGCCCTATGCGCGCACTCGCGCACAACGGGAAGTCCCTCGGCAATTTGAGGTCTTTCGGTGTCTAAAACGAAGCTTCTCTTCGCCTTTGTAAGAGCGCCATAAATAAATTCTGGCAAGCGATGAAGTGAGCCTGTACCAAAGGCAAAATCTACATAGTGATATGAGCGCTTTAAATGCTCGGAGCGATGCTCTTGCGCACTCATGCAGCCACAAACACCGATTACAGTATCGGGATTTTTCGCCTTGTTGTGCTTATATCTACCTATTATCGAGAGCGCCCTTTTTTCTGCGTGCTCTCTTATTGCACAGGTATTTACGATAATTGCATCGGCTATCTTTTCATCATCAGTTATGGTATAGCCAAGGGACACGAGTATTCCCTTTATCCTCTCGCTATCTGCCTCATTCTGCTGACATCCGAGCGTGATAACGAAGGCACGAAGGCTTTTATTCTTAATGAGCGAGCGCACCTTGTCTGCGTACTCTGCCATTTTTTCAAGCTCGGTCAAGCTAACAAAATTATCGAGCATAGCATCTCCTTATAGCATTAAATTACATATCCCTATAATTTTATCATATTTATTTAAAATATGCAATAACTTTTATGAATAAAATTTTCGGTTATTTATTGCCTTTTTATGTGCTTTTTGCTATACTATATTTAAAGAGTGCAATCCTTAACTAAAATTTAGGTTGGGGTGTTAAAATGATTTTATATCATATTTTGGAGGACAAGCTATGAGATTACTTCTTGCAGAGGACGAGCGCGAGCTCTCCGACACAATAAAAAGAGTTCTTGAGTACAACAAATACGATGTTGATGTTGCCTACGACGGAGAGAGAGCGCTCTCTCTTGCGAGTGAGCTTCGCTATGATGGTATTATTTTGGACATAATGATGCCAAAGATGGATGGAATTTCCGTTGTAAAGGCAATGAGAGCAAATAAAAACAACACTCCTGTTATTATTTTGACTGCTAAGGCTGAAATTGATGATAGAGTTTTAGGTCTTGACGCAGGAGCTGACGATTATCTTACAAAGCCATTTGCAATAAAGGAGCTTCTTGCGAGAATTCGTGCGCTTACAAGACGAAGCGTTGACTCGTTTGAAAGCTACTCTATCGGAAATACCATTCTCAAATGCGACACCTTTGAGCTTTGCGTTGGTGCAAAAAGCATAAGGCTAACCGGTAAGGAATTCAAGCTTATGGAGCACCTTATTCGCAACAAGAATGTTATTCTTTCAACCGAGCGCTTAATGGAGAGCGTTTGGGGCTACGATTCAAATTCAGAGATAAATGTTGTTTGGGTATTTATCTCATCTCTTCGCAAAAAGCTTGAGGGCGTTGGCTCGAGCTGCTCTATCAAGGCTGTCCGTGGCTTAGGCTACAGGCTGGAGGAAGGCAATGATTAAAAAGCTTCGCATTCGCTTCATAATTATTGCAATCTTATCTGTTTTTGCAGTTTTGACAATAATTATGACATTCACGAACTTCTTTAACTTCACAAAGGTAAGAATCGACGCCGACGATATGCTCTCTCTAATTGAGGAATACGACGGTAAGCTTGAGGAATACCTAAAGGAGCTTGAGGAGCAGGAGAGGCTTGAGCAGGAAAAGGAAAGTGCGAGCAAGAATGAAAGCTCAGATTCCGAATCGAGCTCTGATTCAGAATCGAGCGAGGAGCCCTCTGAGTCCGAGAGCGAAAGCAGCTCTGAGAGCAAAAAGGACGAGGACGAGAAAGAGCCTATTCGCCCTGCCCCTGACTTTATAAGCAAGGAAACTCCATACGAAACAAGATTTTTTATAGTAAAATTTGGTGAGGAAACAACCTTTAACCTTGACCATATTGCGTCAGTTAGTGAGGATGAGGCTCTTGCCCTTGCACAAAGCGCGCTCGACAGTGGATATTCCTCTGCATACGAGGGCTCGTTCCGTTTTCTTGTAAGCGAAGAGCGAGATATGGTTATTTTCCTTGATTGCAACAGACAAATAGACGGAGCAAGAAGCTTCCTTGTCAGAAGTATTTTTGTATCAATTACCGCGCTTGTATGCGTTTTTGCTGTGCTTCTACCACTTTCTGCACGTGTGGTTCAGCCAATTGCAGAGAGCTACGAAAGACAAAAGCGCTTTATTACTGACGCAGGACACGAGCTTAAAACTCCACTTACAATTATATCGGCGAGTAACGAGCTCATCGAGCTTACCGACGGAGAAAGCGAAAATACAAGGGCTATTTCGAGACAGGTTTCTCGAATGAGCTCTATGGTTAAGAATCTCTCTGCCCTTGCATCGCTTGACGAATCCTCTCGACTTGCACTAAAGCACGAGGTTTCGATTTCTGCAATTTTAACCGACCTCACATCAAGCTTTGAGAGCGTTCTTGTCAGAGGCGAACGCAAATTTGAAAAGGAAATTTGCGAGGATGTGAGCATTATAGGCGACGAGTCGCTTATAAGACAGCTATTCTCTGTTCTTTTGGAAAACGCAGGCAAGTATGCGATTTCCTTTACAACGCTTTCACTCCAAAAAGCTGGAAAACGAGCTACATTTACCATATCGAATGACGCAGAAAGCGTAAAGAATGGACCTCAAAACCGTTGCTTTGAGCGTTTTTACCGTTCCGACGAGGCGCGTGCCTCTGGAAAGGAAGGAAGTGGCATCGGTCTTTGCCTTGCAAAGGAGATTGCAGAGCTTCATAACATGGAAATAAGCGCAAGTGGAAGTGACGGAGTGTTCACAATTAAGCTGGTAATTTAATTATTTTCGGTTTTTTATGCATACTACCTTATGTTAGGAGGTGTGATTATGAAAAATATTTTAAGCAAGATTTTGTGCTTTTGCTTGACGCTGTGTTTGATTTTCATGCTTTTTGCGTGTGATAACGACAACGAATCATCAAGCTCATCCTCAAGCGAGAGTGAGTCGAGTGAGCCATCATCTGAGGGGGCGACTCCCACCTACACTGAGGCTGTAACTATATTCAACTCCGATGATATGTTCACGGACAGGGACAAAAATCCAAGCTATGACTCGAGTGCTACTGTGATAACGCTTAATGGCGAGAATATTGAGTGCGAGTCAAGTGATGTTTTAATTAGTGGTGGGCAAATTACAATAAGCGCAGGCGGAGATTATATAATCCGTGGTAGCGCCTTGGATGCTTCAATTGTAGTCAACGCCTCGTCCACCGATAAGGTTTGTCTTGTGCTTGACGGAGCTAATATTTCCACAAGCGAATTTGCATCAATTTTTGTAAAAAAAGCCAAGAAGGTGTTTGTTTTAGTCAAGGGAAGCTGTTCTCTTTCAAGTGTTGGAGAGTTCGTTGACCGAGATATAGGAAGCGCTGGCGCTGTTATTTATTCAAAGGAAGACATTACCCTGCAGGGCGACGGTTCTCTTACCATTTCAACCGAACACGGACACGGTATTGAGAGCAAGGGAAATCTTAAAATTTCCTCTCTTAGCCTTACTGTAAACGCGTCCTCGCACGCAATTTGTGCAAAGGACAGTATTCGCACTCTCAATTCTAATCTCAATCTCACAGCTGGAAAGGACGCAATCCACGCAGAATCGCAATCTGTTGGCGCTGGCTATATCTACTGTGAGGGTGGTCAAATGACTATCACAAGTGGCTTTGATGCACTTGATGGCACGGGCGCGATTTCAGTTGACAATGTAAAAATGGTTATAAGCTCTGGTATGGCCGTATCCGGCTCATCATCAATGAAGGGCTTTAAATCCGACGACAGTATCGCCATTTTGAGCGGGGATGTGTCGATAAATAGCTCAGATGACGGCATTCATTCGGGTGATTCCGTGCTTATTGCAGGTGGTAAGCTTTCGATTTCCTGTAGCGATGATGCAATTCACGCAGACCAAACTATTTTTATCACAGGTGGAGACACCTCAGTTACAAAAAGCTACGAGGGACTTGAGGGTCAGCGCGTTGTTATATGCAGTGGCAAGCTGAAAATAAATGCAAACGATGACGGAATTAACGCAGGTGGTGGTAACGACAGCTCTGGACAGAATGATGAGTTCGACCAAAGCGTAAGATGCTCTATTGACATTTCAGGCGGAGAAATCTATGTGAATGCAAAGGGTGACGGTGTCGATTCCAACGGTACAATAAGCGTAAGTGGTGGAATTACCATCGTAGAAGGTCCTACAAATAACAAAAACGGTCCGTTTGACTATGATTTGAGTGCAAGTGTAACGGGTGGAATCTTTGTAGCAATCGGCTCTCCTGGTATGGCAATGAACTTCTCCAAGGGAACGCAGGGTGCAATTCTACACAATTTTGAGAATACCGCGCCAGCCTCAAGCGAGCTGAAAATATACGATGGGGATACTCTTATTCTCTCTCATATAAGCGAAAAGCAATTTGTTTCCGTTCTTGTTAGCGCACCGAGCTTTAAGGTCGGTGGCACATACAAGATTGTGGCAGGCGAGCAAAGTGTAGAGATTACACTAAGCGAGCTTATTCATAACAAGGGCTATCATTCGGGAATGATAAAATAAAAAATCAGGCATTTAGCCTGATTTTTTATTTGGTTATTGTCGCAATAGAATTTGCAGGAATCGAATAGGAGTCGCCCTCGATTGTTATTGTGATTTCGTGCTTATATGGGTTTTGAACTACAACAATGAGCTCTCCGTTTGGATTTCTAAATGCCGAGCAACAGCTTGCGTGCTCTCCCTTAAGAAGAACATATTTTGCGCCACGCTTTACAAAGTGTGAATAGTGCTTCATAAGGTAGAATTCTGGTGTGTATATTCCCTTTCCGTCAACGACATGAAGGAGTGAGTTTTGTCTCCAGCCCCAGGTGCTTGAGCTATCGCCCTCAAGAGCGATATTCCAGTAAACATATGCGCTTGCACCGAAACGGAAGTAGTGGCGCATAAGTCCTGCGATTTGCATCATTTCCCACCACGAGTTACTACCACTTCCACATTCGCTTTCGGTTTGAATGATTTCAAGGTCTGGATAATCATCACGAGTTTGAGGCAAGGCGAATTTACCTGCCCATTGATAGCCAACAGCCTTTATGTATTTTCTTGCCTCTTCGTCCTGCATTGCAAGTCCGAGATAGTCGCTATATCTTGTCCAAGAAAAACGGTCTCCACCCTCTGGACCATTGATAGTGCCAAACATTATATCGACACCTGTGTCCTTAATTGTCTTTCCAAGATATCCGCCAACAAATTCTGCGAGCTCATAGCCCTTCCAAACGCAGGATGGGAAAACCTGATTTGAGCACGGCTCGTTTTGTGGGCAAATATGAACAAGAGGAACGCCCTCTGCCTTATAAGCCTCTATGTACTTTTTGAAGTAAAGGGCATATGCATCAAGATACGCCTTTTCCATTCTAAATGTGCCATTGCTGTATGCTCTGCGTGTTTTGAGCCAAAGAGGTGGGCACCAAGGGGATGCAAACATTTGCATATTCTTTTGGCGCTTAACGCCCTCTAAAATAAGAGGAAGCAAATGCTTTTTGTCTCTTTCAATTGAGAAGTTTTTCATCTCAAAGTCGCCATCAGTTTCGTTATATGAGTAGAAATCGAGCGAAAAATCGCTTGCGCCCATAGGTGTGCGACAATAGTTAAAGTTACACTTGTCCTCATCAAAAAGCTCGTCAAGAAAAGCCTTCTTTTCCTCTTGAGATATGTTATTTAACGCGCACGCGCCAAGCTCACTAAAGCAAGTGCCAAATCCACGAATTTTCTGCATTTCAGCACCGACAGTTAGCTGGACGCCCTTTTTATTTGATTTTTCAAGCACTTGCCAAGGCTTGCTCTCTGTTGTACAAACAAACATAATATTCTCCTAAAAATATTTATATTTTTATTGTATCATATATAAATGATTTTTTCAACAGTTTTTAAAAAAGCGCTTGGAAATCCAAGCGCTTTTTGATTATTCATTGTAGTATGGTGTATCCTCAAAGCCCTTTTCGTTAAGCTTAGCAACCATTTTATCAAGACGTGCCTTAATCTTTCTTTGGAAGAAGCTTGTGTTGCCGTATTTTGCAACAAGGCTTGGGCTAATCTTGTAGTAAAGCTTAATAAATAGTCTTCCGTACCACGTTCTTGCAAGAGTTTCGTCTCTATATCTACGAAGTGTCCAAACCTGCGGGCAATCATACGAGCCGTAAACCGCAGTCGCCACGTAGCATCCTCCCGTTCTTTTCGGTCCGCCGTTATTGAGTGCCATAAACGCTCTATCCTCATAAATGATAAAACTGAAGTTGAGCTGTTTTTCCTTAAATGGATACGTAACCGTGCAGAAAAGATACGTTTGCTCAACAGGGTCGGTAATATCGTACTGCTTAAGAATCGCCTTGCTATATACGAAATCAGGGAACGCTTCCTTGAATGGCTCTCTACCCACCTTATCACAAATTGTGCTAAGATTTCCTGGAACCATCTTGTTGCCGGCTTGAGGGCTAGAGATAAAGTTGCTTACATATTTTGTAAGCTCGGGATCGGTTACGATAAGGGCACTGTACTGAGAATCAAATTCTCTATCCCATCTTGTATCACCCGAGGTTTTCCAACCGTAAAGGCGCGCAAGAAAGTCTATTCTGCGAATTGAAAAGGTTCTTTCTTGACAGGTTGTAATTACGTCCTCGTTTGCGGTCTTAACCCAATCAATGAAGTATTGCCATGTTTTTACCCAACCGGGCTGTGATGCGCCGTATAAATTGACGTATTCGTCAAAATACTCGACAAGCTTTTGAAGTGCGATTTTCTTATTGCTCATATTGTTCTCCTTTTTCGCGAGTAGCCCTCGCAAGCATAAAATTGTTCATATAATAATGATATCATATTTGCATTGTTTTTGTCAATATGCACAATATACGAAATGCCCCCTCCGATTTTTGTGCTTATTGCACAAAAATAGCGCGATCTTGAAATCGCGCTATTTAAATTTGCTGGTTCTTGCCGAGGTTATGCCTGTTGCTCTTTTTTGCTTGGCATTACATAGTCGCCAAGGTCGGAGAGATTTGAGTTGCCTGCTTTAACTGAGGCAAGTGTTACTGTGTAAAGTGAGGTTCCACCGAGAGTAACTCTTTCGCTTGCACATTCTGTGGTTTGCGATTGAATGAATTCAACGTCATTTTCATCTGTATAAGCGTAGATTGCAAGGATAAGTGAAAGGTTTTCTGCATTTCCCTTAAAGCCTGTTATAGCAATTGAGATATTTGCATATCTTGCGCTTGACATATCTGTTTGAACAAAGCCCTTAGTTGCATTCACCTCTCCATTTACAAAGAAGCTTTCCTTACCGTCAAGATAATCAGGGTTGATAAGTATAACACCGTACTTTACAGTTGCATCCTTATTCACTCTATTATACTCATCAAGAGCACCTGCATTAAGCTCATAGCCTCCGAATGCAATTCCATCCTCGCCCTTTGTTGAAAAGCCATTATTCTCATTCATAACAAAGATTGCAGGTACTGTTGTTTGTGCAAGAGGCTGACAGTTTGGATTTAGACATCCTGAGTAAAGAATACCTGTGCTAGCAAAGCCGTTTGGATATTCAATAGCCTCGCTCATATTGTGTGCATCATACTTTGTTGCTGTAACTCCGCATCCGTTTGCGCATGCGTCAGCTGTTGTACAATCGTTGTCGAATTTGTGAACGCCCTTATGGAAAGCATCACAGGAGTTGTAGCCGTAGATGATATAGTCGCCGTCTGAGTATGCGGTTGGGTCAAGCTTTATAGCTGCACTGTAGGTTTCGTATGAAACTGTTGTAGCATTCAAGAAATTTCCGTTGTTTTGCCAAGATGTTGATGTGCCATCTGTAAAGTTTTTCTTTGCTATATTAAACTGTTCAAGAGTTCCACAATAGAAGAATTTAACATTTGTTCCACCGTCAAATGCATACGAAACCTGATACTTTGTTTCAGGCATTGTTGCATAGAATGTTACAGGGAGATAAACCTCTCTTAGATCCGTTACACAGTGTGTAAAAGAGTGGTGGTCATTTCTTATGCTGCCATTGGCATTTGTGTTTACAAAGTGAGTAAAATACTCGGGGAATCTAATAATCTCAAGGTGTGTAGTGTAGCTGAGCATATTGTTTTCAATCGTTATATTAGCTGATGGCAATTGGATATCATAAACCTTAGCGCCCTTGAAAGCTCCGGTTTGGATTGTAATAGGCGTAGTACGCTCATCAAAGGTAAGCTGATCAAGAGATACACAAAAATAAAACGCTCTACCATTGTTATCACTTTCGGAACGAATTTTTGTAACCGATGCAGGAATGTTTACCTTCCTAAGCGATTTGCTGTTATGGAAAGCAAGATAGTTGATTTCGGTACAAACAGAGTTCTTATCAAATTCAACCTCAAGAACCTTTGTTGCCTGTACAAGACGCTCTGTATTAGTCAAGGTGTTAGGGCAACGAAGGAACAAAATTTCAAGCTTATCGGGAGTATAGTCTACACCTGCCTGGAAGTTTACAGCGCTATAATCGGAGAAAGCTGTGATGCCCATATCGTTTGGCATATTCATACTAACTACGTTTTGCTTTGTAGGAACAGGGTATCCCTCTACCTTAAAATCTGCTTCCTTGATAAATCTAAAGTATCCGCCACCGTGATTTGTGTATGCAGGGTCGGTAGAAACGAAGCTTTTTACGGTTTTAACTCCGTTTGCCTCGTCGGTTGCGATAACGTACCAGGTAAGAGGTTGATTTTGCTCATTCCACATAGGGAATCTTCCCTCATACTCGGTTACAATCTTTGAGGAGTCGTCTATTGTAAGGGTTAGGTAGGTTGTGCCTGCCTCGTCCTTATAGGTCCACTCCTTTGCGCTTACGCTAAGTGCGAAAATTGCAGTCAACATAGCAACTAAAAGCGCAAAAAACAAAATTTTTCTTTTCATACTTTCTCCTTTTGAACGCGTATGCGTTATTTAGAAACAATTATATATGATATTGTAGCACAAATCGGTATAATTTGTCAATATGCACAATAAACAAATCCCCCCCCCCCGATTTTTGTGCTTATTGCACAAAAATTGATTGATATTCTTAACTTTCGCAAAATCCACTACAAGATGACTTGTAATCTGCTCCTTCAAGGAAAATTTTCGTATGACTTTTTGCGAGCAAGGGTAAAGCATCAACAAAATTCGAGATAAAATAGAATATTTTAAAAAAGTTTAAAAAAATTCAAAAAACCTATTGACAAACGAGTTTTGTTTTAGTATAATGATTTGGCAAGGTTAAAAACCTTCTCAAATTTGCGAGAGTGGCGGAACTGGTAGACGCGCACGTTTGAGGGGCGTGTGATTCGCTCGTACGGGTTCAAGTCCCGTTTCTCGCACCAAAACAAGAAAGTGGTCAATAGACCACTTTTTTTGTTTTGCAAAGATACAATAGGGACTTGAACGCAGTCGTTAAGAAATCATTCGGGGAATGATTTTAGGCGGTGACCGAAGGATTTTGCAAGGCACTTCTTTAAATGCACTTTTCTGCCCTTGCAAAATTCAAGAGCATAGTCCCGTTTCTCGCACCAAGAGGACGACAACAGTCGTCCTTTTTTCTTTTTAAATCATTATTGATTTTCGCGTGTACATATGCTACAATGAAAATAATGAATTTTTCATTTTAAAGGAGATTTTATTATGGACTTTATGGCAAGAGCCAAGGAGCTTGTTTCCAAGATGACAATAGAGGAAAAAATCGGGCAGATGAGATACGATGCGCCCGCAATTCCTCGACTTAATATTCCTGCATACAACTGGTGGAACGAGTGTCTACACGGTGTTGCACGACAGGGCTGTGCTACCGTTTTCCCACAGGCTATCGGTATGGCTGCATCCTTTAACTGCTCTCTTATGGAAAAGGTTGCTACTGCAATTTCCGACGAGGCGCGTGCAAAATACAATGAATTTAAAAAATTCGGCTCAACCGAGCTTTATCAGGGTCTTACCTATTGGTCGCCTAACATAAATATTTTCCGTGATCCAAGATGGGGACGCGGACACGAAACATACGGCGAGGATCCACTTCTTACCGGCAAGATGGGCACCGCGTTTATAAAAGGGCTTCAGGGAAACGGCAAATACAGAAAGCTTGATGCCACAATCAAGCATTACGCTGTACATAGTGGTCCTGAATATGAGCGTCACAGCTTTGATGCGGTGGTTAGCAAAAAGGACCTTTATGAGACATATCTTAGCGCCTTTAAATACTGCATAGACAACGCAGACCCATCTGCCGTTATGGGCGCATACAACCGTGTAAACGGTGAGGCTTGCTGTGGAAGTAAAACTCTTTTAAAGGACATTCTCTACGGAGAATTTGGCTTTAAGGGCTATGTTGTATCGGACTGTGGCGCTATTCGTGATATCAATGCAGGGCATAAAATCACTCAAAACGAGGCTGAAAGCGCTGCACTTGCGGTAAACAACGGTTGTCAGCTCAACTGTGGAGATGCTTACCTCTCTCTTGTTGATGCATACGAGGAGGACCTTGTTACCGAGGAAACGATAACCGAATGTGTTGAGAAGCTTTTTGAGGCTAGATTTAGACTTGGAATGTTTGATGACGATTGTGAATATGACAATATTCCTTTTGACGTTGTAGAGTGCGACAAGCACACCGAGCTTAACCGTCAAATGGCGCGCGAGAGTATTGTTCTTCTTAAAAATAACGGTATTCTTCCTCTTGATAAAAATAAGGTTAAGACTATTGCCGTTATTGGTCCAAATGCCGATGACAAGGGTGTTCTCGTGGCGAACTATCACGGAACTCCGTCTAAATATTCAACTGTTCTCAAAGGAATTCAAGACGGCTTTGACGGCAAGGTTATTTTCTCGCAGGGCTGTCATATAAGACATACCGACGGAAACTGGACAGGCTATCCTGTTCGCGAGGCAATTATTGCAGCAAAGATGGCTGACGTGGTTGTTCTTTGTATGGGTCTTAATCCTTCTATGGAGGGTGAGGAGGGCGATAGCTACAACGGAGACGTTGCAGGCGATAAGAAGGACCTCTCACTTACCGAGCCACAAATTAAGCTTTATAATGAAATTATCGCACTTGGAAAGCCAACCGTATTTGTAAATGTAAGTGGTAGTGCAATTGCCCTTTGCGACCAAGACGAAAGGTGTGATGCTGTAATTCAGCTCTTCTATGGTGGAGCGCAGGCAGGCAATGCCCTTGCAGATGTTCTCTTTGGAAAATATTCGCCAAGTGGACGACTCCCCGTTACATTCTATCGCAGTGTTGACGATTTGCCACCTTTCCGTGATTACAGCATGGAAAACAGAACATATAAGTTCTTCAAGGGCAATCCTCTCTATCCATTTGGATACGGACTTACCTACGCAGATATCAGCGAAAGCTGGATTAGCGAAAACGAGGTTATCGTAAAGAACAACGGCGGAATGGATACCGACTACTCCGTTTTGAAATTTAAGACCGAGCCACACAAGGAGCTTCTTGATTTTAAGAAGATTCACATTAAGGTCGGCGAGAAAATTAAGGTTACATTTTAATAAAAAAGAAGCAAGCACACGCTTGCTTCTTTTTGTTTGCTAAAATTAGCCAATCATTGTAATTATTGCGGAGATAAGAACAGTTGCTGCGCCGGCAACCATAAGTCCTGCAAGAATCCAACACATAATTCTCACAAGGGTCTTGCTCTTATCTTTCTTTTCTTTCTTTTCCTTCATTATTTTCTACCTTTCTTTGGTTCTATTTTTATTTGCTTTGTTGTGATGTCCTTTTCGCTTAGCAAAACTCCAACTGCTGGAATTTTTATCTTGCGATAGCGAGAATATGCATCGGGGAATCTCTCGCTATAATCCTCGAGAACCTCGGTTATTACCTGCTTCTTTTTAAGGTTCATAGCAAAGATTGTTGTACCGATTGAGCTTCTTGTTGTCTTTATCGGAATAAGTGATGGTCTGATAAGAATTGCCTTACTGTCGGAATTCAAAATCAAGATATAATCATCGCTTGTTTCATAGATTATCTTAACGATAGGCGAAGCGTCGGAATAAGCCTTTTTAAGCTTCTTTCTCGCACCCTGTGTCGCATATTCACTCATAGGAACTCTTACAGCCTTACCGTTTTCAAAGAAGAATATAATGTTTTGGTCTTCCTTGTATTCGGGGTTGAGCTTCATAAATATAGGCTTTTCATCATCGTCGAATTTAAGCACCTTTGGTACATATTCGCCAAGCTCTGATGCCTTTGAAAGCTCGAAGTCGGAAACCTTTGCAAAGTAGATTTGAGCCTTGTTGGTAAAGAATATAAGGTCGTCCTTATTTCTTGCCTCGCACTCGTCAAGGAGTGAGTCGCCCTCCTTGAACTTTTGCTCGGAATTACCGCGAAGCGACTGCTGAGTAATCTTCTTTAAGTAGCCTTCCTTTGTTAGGAAGAGTGAGCAAGCAAAGTCCTCGATTAGGTCCTCCTTTGTGAACTTCGCAATATCGGTTGACTGAATAATTTCGGTCTTTCTTGGCTTGCCATATTTTTTCTTTATTTCGTTTAATTGCTTGATGATATAGGACTTCATCTTTATCTCGTCCTCGAGGAGAGCCTTGAGCTCGGCAATCTCGCCCTTTAGCTTCTCGATATCCTCAAGACGATTCATAATGTATTCTCTGTTAAGATGACGAAGCTTAATATCTGCTATATATTCTGCCTGCTCCTTGTCAATGCCGAAGCCTGTCATAAGGTTTGGCACAACCATCTCATCCTTCTCGGTTTCCTTGACAATCTTGATTGCCTTGTCAATATCAAGCAAAATCTTGCTAAGTCCGAGCAAGAGGTGGAGCTTATCATTTTTCTTTGTTAGCTCATAAGTAAACTCGCGTGTCAAGCATCCTATACGGAAGCGTATCCATTCAACGAGAATTTCCTTGATTCCCATTTGTCTTGGAACACTATCTATTAGCACATTAAAGTTGCACGCAAAGCTGTCCTCAAGAGGTGTGAATTTGAAGAGCTTCTGCATAAGCGCCTCGGGGTCTGTTCCCTTTTTGAGGTCGATTGTGAGCTTAAAGCCACTCAAGTCAATCTCATCACGGAAGTCGGTAACCTCCTTGAGCTTGCCCGCCTTGAACATATCTGAAATTTCCTTCAAGATAGCCTCGATTGAGGTTGAATAAGGAATTTCGAGAATTTCGATACAGTTAGCCTTGGCATCATACTTATATTTAGCACGAAGCTTAAGCGAGCCCTTGCCTGTTTCGTAAATTTTTCTTATCTGATCTGGCTCATATACAACATAGCCACCACCTGAGAAGTCAGGAGCCTTTACGATTTCCATAAGTCTATCGGTGTCTACGCGTGAGCTTTTAAGAATTGCGATTGTCGCATCACAAATTTCAACCAAGTTAAATGAGCAAATAGACGATGCAAGTCCTACTGCGATACCGAGGTTTGGAGATACAAGCACATTCGGGAAGGTTGTTGGCAAGAGCCTTGGCTCCTTCATTGTGCTATCGTAGTTGTCCATCATTTCAACAGCGTTCTTATCAATTCCGCTGAAGATTTCGGCACAGAATGGATCAAGCTTCGCCTCAGTATATCTTGATGCGGCGAACGCCATATCTCTGCTGTATTGCTTACCAAATGAGCCCTTAGAGTCAACGAACGGATGAAGCAAGGATTCATTTCCTCTTGTAAGACGAACCATTGTTTCGTAAATGGACGCGTCGCCGTGAGGATTGAGCTTCATTGTTTCGCCGACAATATTTGCACTCTTTGTTCTATGTCCTGTCATAAGCCCCATTTTATACATAGTATAAAGAAGCTTTCTATGTGAGGGCTTAAAGCCATCAATTTCAGGAATTGCACGAGATACCATAACGCTTACAACATACGGCATATAGTTGGTTTCGATGGTTTCGGTTATAGGCTGATACATCGGTTCGCTTTCGATGTATACCTCTTTTTCTTCAACTTGCTTTTTCTTAGCCATTTTTTCCTCCTATTACTCTATGCGCGCAAGCGCGTATCATTCTATTATACATAGCAAGCGCTTGTCCGTCCTTGCTTGGCAGGTGTGCATATACTGTATCAACACCAAGCTCGTCACAGCGACGCAAAAGCTCAAAAAGTCGTTTTGTTTGTTCCTTGATATCGTCCCTCTTGCCAGCTGACAAGGTAGGGATTCCTTCAAATTTTGTGAGCTCCTCTTCATAGCAAATAACGGCGCATTTTTCCTTTTTCGCCTTTTCCTTGACGATTTTTTCAAACTCGTCCTCATTGCCATCGACAAGATAAAGCTCTGATGCGGGTGCATAATGCTTGTACTTCATTCCTGGAGAAAGGGCAACCTCTCCCTCCTTTAGCTCCTCGGTAACTGCGCTTGAAATTGTGACATTATCGCACACTTCCCTTAGCATTTCGGCAGTTATCGCGCCTGGGCGAAGAACTATAATGCTATCCTCGCTTATTTTTATAACTGTTGATTCAACTCCCACATCGCACGGGCCTGCGTCGATTATGAGAGGAATTATGCCATTCATATCATTATAAACATGACGGGCACTGGTAGGAGATGGTCTTCCCGATTTGTTAGCCGAGGGGGCTGCAATCGGCACGCCACTCCTTTCGATTATTTGTCTTGCGACCTCGTGCACGGGGCATCTGATTGCCACGCTATCAAGTCCTGCTGTAGCCTCGCTTGGAATTATATCTCTTTTGGGAAGTATAATCGTCAATGGCCCTGGCATAAAGCGCTCGGCAAGCTTATAATAAAGGTCGTTTGTATAGGCGATTTTATCTGCGTCAGAGGGGACTGCAATGTGTACGATAAGTGGATTATCAGCTGGGCGTCCCTTTGCCTTGAATATTTCAAGACACGAGTGCGCGTTATATGCATTTGCGCCAAGTCCATACACGGTTTCGGTTGGTATTCCAACAAGTGCGCCGTCCCTTATTAGCGCCGATGCCTTATCCAAGGCACCATTATCATTCCACATTAAAACCTCTGTTATCATTCGTTTCCGCCCTTTAATTTTTCTGCTGCGTCAGCTGTTGCAAGCTTTTCGAGCATATCCTGTATATCTCCATTAAGGAAGGCATCAAGAGAATAGATTGTATAGCCTATTCTATGGTCTGTCACTCTTCCCTGTGGATAGTTATAGGTTCTTATTCTTTCACTTCTATCTCCTGTACCAACCTGACTCTTACGCTCTGATGCGATTTTGGAGTCCATTTCCTGTTGCTTCATATCATAAAGCTTGGTACGGAGAATCTTGAACGCCTTATCCTTGTTTTTGAACTGACTGCGCTCGTCCTGACATTCAACGACGATGCCTGTCGGCTTATGAATAAGACGGATTGCGCTCTCGGTCTTGTTTACATGCTGACCACCAGCGCCACTACTCTTACAGGTTTCGATTACAACATCTGTAGGTAAGATTTCAACCTCTACCTCCTCTGCCTCTGGAAGCACTGCTACTGTGGCAGTTGATGTGTGAATTCGTCCCTGTGTTTCGGTTTCAGGCACTCTTTGTACTCTATGAACACCACTCTCAAACTTGAAGCGAGAATATGCGCCCTCTCCCGATATCATAAAGGTAACCTCTTTAAAGCCACCAAGTCCTGTTTCGTTACAGCTCATCAGCTCTGTTTTGAAGCCCTGTGCGTCTGCATACATATTGTACATTCTATAAAGCACATACGCAAAGAGGGCTGCCTCATCGCCACCTGCGCCACCACGAATTTCGATAATAACATTCTTATCGTCGTTAGGGTCCTTAGGGATAAGAAGGATTTTTAGCTCCTCCTCGATTGCCTCGATTTTTTCCTTACATTCCTTGTACTCCTCGAGCGCCATATCATAAAGCTCTCCACCCTCGTCCATCAAGGCACGCGCGCCATCCATATCGCTTTTTATTTTCTTATGCTCGCGATATTTTTCGATTACGGGAGTTAGATTCTTATACTCCTTCATAATCTTGGTAAACTCGTCCTGATTTGATACAATTTCGGGATCTGAAAGGCTCGATTCAAGCACAAGGTATCTTGCCTCTGCCTGATTTAGCTTATCAAACATATTACTTCTTCTTTACGAGGTGGATAGCAAAGCCACAAATCTCGTCCTTCAAGTAGATTACCTTAAGTGCGCCCTTATCGTCATAGCCTGCGCTCTCCTCGATAAAGGAAACGCCCTGTCCCTCAAGATATGCCTTTGCTCTATCTGGGAAGTTTGTAGCTATTGCGATATGACCGTTTTTGCCATAGTATGGCTTGTGCATAAATTCGAAGTCTGTGCCACTAAATGTAGAGCTATTTCCCTCCTTATATTCAAGACCAAAGAGACTTGATACGAGCTTCGCATTTCTTGTAGCCTCGTCCTTATTTTCACAGTTAATTCCGATATGAACGAGCTTGAAGCCGAGCATCTTCATAACTGCGCTTCTTGTAAGCGCCTCGATTTCATCGAAGTTGCCTGCATCAATCAAGCTATCCTTTACCATAAAGCTACCGCCACACGCAATAATCTTGTTAAAGGAGAGATACGAGAGCATATTTTCCTCGTTAATTCCACCTGTTGGCATAAATTTAATTGCGCCATAAGGAGCTGACATAGACTTAATCATATTGAGTCCACCTGCTGCCTCTGCTGGGAAGAATTTAACTGCCTTAAGACCGAGCTCGATTGCCTGCTCTACCTCACTTGGAGTTGCACAGCCTGGGAGAATAGGATAGCCCTTTTCAACACAGTGCTTAACAACTCTTGGATTAAGACCTGGGCTTACGATAAACTTTGCTCCTGCCTCCCAAGCCTCGTCTGCCTGATCTGGTGTGAGGACTGTGCCTGCACCTACAAGCATATCTGGAAGTGCGTCTGTTACTGCCTTAATTGCTTCCTTTGCGCAAGCAGTACGGAAGGTTATTTCTGCGCAGTTAAGTCCGCCCTTTGCAAGTGCCTTAGCAAGTGGAACTGCGTTTTTTACATCTGTGATTTTGATTACTGGTACAAGACCATAGTTGTGAAGCTGTTCAAGAATGTCCATTTTTATTTCCTCTTTTAAATATTATTTACAAAATGCGCTAAATGCCTTATGTGCCTCGTAGATATCGTTCTTTGCGATTACCTCCATAGGTGCGTGCATCGAAAGAACAGGCACACCGATATCAACTGTATCGATATTGTGGTTTGCGATATACATAGCGACAGTTCCGCCACCACCGACATCAACCTTACCAAGCTCGGCAGTCTGCCAAATTACGCCATTTGCGTCGAATATGCTACGGATTTTTCCTACATACTCTGCGCTTGCGTCACTTGTTGAGCTCTTGCCTCTTGAGCCTGTATATTTTGACATAACAACGCCACAATTCATAAGTGCGCTGTTTCTCTTTTCGTATACCTCTGCATAAAGTGGGTCATAGCCTGCGTTAACATCGGCAGAAAGGCACATTGAATTTGCCTTAACAACATTGAAGTTGCCACCAAGGCTCTTGCAGATTTCCTCCATCAAATCAACGATGAGGTCGCACTGCATACCACTTACGCCCTCGCTACCGGTTTCCTCCTTATCAGCAAGCACGCACATAAGCGTATGTACGCTATCCTTATTTTCGAGGATTGCTGTGATTGCTGGATATGAGCAAACTCTATCATCGTGACCGTAGCCTGCAACAAAGCTTCTATCAAGACCGAGGTCCTTTGCCTTTATTGCTGGAACAGCAACAAGCTCTGCGCTAATAAAGTCGCTTTCGGTAATTCCGTATTTCTCGTTGAGGATTGCGAGCATATTAAGCTTTACAGCCTCGTCACACTCGCCATAAGGCTCACTTCCTATAAGAAGATTGAGTCCCTCTCCTGAAAATACCTTTGCCATAGGCTTTTGCGCTTGCTCCTGGGCAAGGTGTGGAAGAAGGTCTGTAATACAGAAGATTGGATCGCCCTCGTCCTCGCCTATTGTAACATCAACAACGCTTCCGTCCGCCTTGGTAACTACACCGTGAAGTGCGAGAGGAATTGTAACCCATTGATATTTTCTAATTCCACCATAGTAGTGAGTTTTAAGATATGCCATATTGTCGCTCTCATAGAGAGGATGCTGTTTCATATCAAGTCTTGGAGAATCGATATGAGATGCGCAAATTCTTATACCGTTTTCAAGGTCCTCTGTACCTGCAATGAAGAGGTAAAGGCTCTTGCCACGATTATTAAAGAAATACCTTCCGCCCTTTTCGATTTTATCGCCGAGCTTATATTCGCAAAATCCGTTAGCCCTTGCCATCTCGATTGTGGTCTTAACAGCCTCACGCTCAGTCTTTGCGCTATCGAGGAATTTCTTATAGCCCTCAGCATATGCCATAACTGCGCTTTTATAATTCTCGTCCTTTTCATCAAAGGCGTTTTTCTTTTTGTAAAATAGCTTTTCCTTCAAAAGCTCCTCACGGGATTTTTCCTTTTTCATCATCTATTCTCCTAAATTTAATTTTTCAATTATGCTCAAAACCTGCGCCTCGATATCATGATCTGCGTCGTTTTTGATTTCGTACTCACAAAGCTCGACAAGTCTTTCATCAGGAAGCTGACTTTTAAGCCTTGCCTGCGCCTTTTCTCTTGATATTTTATCTCTTGCGATAATTCTTTCAAGCTTTGTATCATAAGAGGCTGTAACACATATTGTTGTGTCACACGACTCATTAAAGCCACTTTCGAAGAGAACTGGGGCATCTACAATCACAGCCCTTGCGCCATTTTTTCTATACTCGTCAATCGTTTTTTCAACATCTGCCAAGATATATCTATGAGTTATTCTATTAAGCACCTTTAAATGCTCTGAGGCGTTCTCGCCCTGAAAAACTCTTTCAGAAAGCGCCCTTCTATTAAGCGAGCCGTCCTCGTTCAAGATTCCCTTACCGAAGAACATACAAAGCTCGCCAAGGCAGTCCGAGCCTGCCCTAACAATTTTTGTTGAATAAACCTTGTCGGTGTCGATAAATTCAACTCCGTGCTTTTTAAAGGCTTCGCATACGTAGCCCTTTCCAGAGCCACTTGCGCCACATAGACCTATTACGATCATTTGATTTCAACCTCTCTGCCTTCTCTGTCAGAAATATATGCACATTCAAGAATTTTCTGCACATATGCACCATCATCAAAGGATGGGCACACGCTCTTATCATTTACCACTGCATCACAAAATGCGTGGAAGCTACCGAGGTGACCACGAAGCCAGCCTATCGGTGCCTTGATGCCTGGGAATATTCCAGCAGGTGCGCTATATCTATTAACACATTCGATTTTTGTAAAGCCTCGTGTTCCTCCAAAAGAGGTCTGCTCTGAGTCACAGGAATAATATTCGAGGTAATTCAAGTCCATAAGATTAAAACGAATTGCGCCCTTATCTCCTCTTACCTCAAAGGAAAGGTCGTCGTTTGAGCCGACAGCAATCTTGCTAACCTCGACTGTTCCACGAGCGCCATTCTTAAGTCTTGCAAGAATATAGAATGCCTCATCAGCATTTGTCTGCCACTCGCCACCGTCCATACCACGACGAGTAGGATATGCAATTTGAGATTTTCCAATAACGCTATCGAATTCTCCACAAAGGTAGTAAATTAAGTCAAGTGCGTGAGATCCGAGGTCAAAAAGAACTCCCCCACCACAAATGTCCTTATTCTGCTTCCAGCCTGCGTTTTTATTTACATCAGTTGCGCTCGAATGAAGATATCTTGCATTAAAGGAAAGAATGCTTCCTATTTTGCCCTCGCAAACGAGCTCCTTAGCACGAATAACCGCGCTTAAAAATCTATTATTGAAAACAATTTGTGCCTTAACTCCCTTTTCTCTTGCAAGAGCTGCGAGCTCCTCTGCCTGTGCATAGGTCACTGTGAGTGGCTTCTCGCAATAAACATGCTTTCCTGCCAAAATTGCCTTTTTAGCAGTTTCGTAATGATATATATTTGGAGTGCAGATATCAACTGCGTCAATTTCGCTATTATAGATTATGTCGTCCTCGTTTGAGGTGTAAAAGCCGAGCGAATATTCCTCACACGCGCGCTTTGCGTTTTCTATATTCCTTGTACATACGCCATATATACACACATCGGGCGTGTGCGAAAAGAAAAACGGCAAGTTTTTTGCGCAGTAGGTATGAGTTTTTCCCATAGAGCCGAAGCCCAAAAGTCCTATTTTCATTCAATCGCCCTCCTATCAAAATGCGTTTTAAAGACAAACAAGGTATTGTCTTCAAAATCAATCCATCTTAAAGTATAACACCTTTTTTTGTTTTTTTCAATATTATAAAAAATATTTTTATTATTTATGCGCAAAATTATAAAAAAGCCCGACAAAATGTCAGGCTTTTTGTTTATTGTGGAAGTGAAATGCCGAGAAGCTCTGCGTCAATTCCTGTTTGTGTGCTTGCCAAAAACTTTGCAAACTTAGCAATAAGGCTTGAATAGGATTGATACAAGAGAGTCTTCATCTTGCTTGGAGCATTTTCGGTATCGGTATCAAGATACTTAATATCTACGCCCTCAAATACAGCATCAAACTTATCAGCATCGAAGGTTGCGCCCATTACCTTAAGGGTTGCCTTGTGGTCAAGATAGCCAGCGATTGTGTTTTGAGAGAATTCGTAATCGTACATACTAAATGCGAATTTTCCGTCGCCATCATCGTCAAGGACAACCGTGATTGTAAGACGATTCATACCTGTTTTTGAGGCGATAACATCGATTTGCAGGAAGAGCTCATCATTTGCGCTATCGTAAACATAGTAGTATTCTCTGCCAAGGCTTGTCGCGCTTTGTGGGTCATACTCAAAAATGTAATAAACCTCTCCGTCACAGGCGGTGTGGTTATTCATAATATGATACTTGAGAATATGGAGTGCATTTATCTCAAGTGTGTTCTCATAAACTGTAGAAACAGCGAGGGGAGTGTCTAATTTTACCTTGTCAAGCGCCTCGACAACTGAGCCCTTGATAGCGAAGTTTATGTTCTGTCCACTTGGAACTGTAAGAGTTACAACGCCGATAACCTTACCATCACTATTAAGAAGTGGTCCACCACTGTTTCCTCCCGAAATCGGAGCTGTAAACTGCAAGCAATACTTACCTGTTACATATCGATTTGGATTAGAAATCATTCCCATTGTGAAGGTGTCAGTAAGTCCGAGTGTGCTACCAAGCGCGTACACAGTGTCGCCTGTTTTTGGTGCTTCGGTCGCAAATTCGAGATATTTTTCGCCACTTGTTTCTATTTTAAGAATTGCGACATCCTGATTTGCATCATAGCCTGCAACCTTAACGCTTGTGATAGCTCCGTGTGTAGAATATTTCACAACAGAGATTGAATAAGCGCCTCTTATAACATGGTAATTTGTAGCGATATATCCGTCCTCTGAGATAAAGAAGCCCGAGCCAACGGACATAGCCTTGCCTGCCTTATCATAGGTTACTATTTCAACCATAGCAGGTCTTGTGTTTTCGTAAATTTCCTTTGCAGTTATTTGCTGAATTGCGCTATTTGGAATATATGGTCCCTTGTGCGAATCGCCACAAAGCGAGCAAACATAAAGCGTATGCGCCTCCTCTGTTCCACTTGCCTCAATTGAGTAGGAAAGGAAATTACAGCTGATAACTCCAATGGTTTGCTTTCTCATAAACGCATTACAGTCAACGCAACGGAATTCTTCCTCGCCAGTCTGCTTACAGGTTGCGTTTTTAATGACAATTGCCTCGCCCTCGATATGAGGAGTTTCAGACACATATGAGTCATTGTATGTATGCGCACAAACACCACAAATATGCTTTGTATAGCCCTTTTCGGTGCAGGTTGGAGAAATTACTGTTGTGTTATATGGATGAGAGAGCTTTGGTGTGGTCTTCTCCTCAACGAGCGCCTTACAGGTAAGGCAGTATATTTCCTTTTTTCCCTCGGCAGTACAGCTTGACTCTATAACAGTTTTCCAATCATCAAGATTGTGTCCGAGTGCGTTTACATAGTTACTCTTTCCACTGCTACCACATTCACACTCTTGAAGAGTATAGCCCTGCTCAGTACAGGTTGGTGCTACAATTGTAGTTTCGTAGGAATGTACATGGTCGTTTGATGACGAGCTTGACGAATCTGGAATTCCGTCCTCATCACACGCGACAAGACCTACGCAAAGCGCCATAAGAAGCGCAAGTAAAAGATATCTTATTTTCATAAATTCCCCTTTGAGAATAGTATTTGGTGTCTAACATATATATTCTAACATATATTTTACAAAAAGTCAAATATAAAGTTGACAAACATTTCTTTGTGTGCTAAAATGGTTGTGTTAAAAATTCAAGTTCAAAGAGGTACATATATTATGAGTAACATGAACATTGTTTGTCTTGACCTTGAGGGCGTTTTAGTTCCTGAAATTTGGATTGCATTCGCTGACGCGACAGGCATTCCTGAGCTTCGCAGAACGACTCGTGATGAGCCTGATTATGACAAGCTTATGAAATACCGTATTGCTATTTTGAAGGAGCACGGTCTTGGTCTTAAGGAAATTCAAGACACAATCGCAAAGATAGATCCTATGCCTGGTGCAAAGGAGTTTCTTGACGAGCTTCGTTCACTTACACAGGTTATCATTATAAGCGACACATTTACACAGTTCGCTGCTCCACTTATGAAGAAGCTTGGTATGCCAACAATCTTCTGCAATACTCTTGAGGTTGCTGACAATGGAGAAATCACAGGCTTTAAGATGAGAATTGCACAGTCGAAGCTTTCAACTGTAAAGGCGCTTCAATCAATCGGCTATGAAACTATCGCAAGTGGCGACAGCTACAACGACCTTGGTATGATTCTCAACTCAAAGGCAGGCTTCCTTTTCAAGAGCACTGACAAAATCAAGGCAGATTATCCACAGCTCCCTGCTTTCGAGGAATATAGCGAGCTCCTCGACGCTATCAAAAAGGCACTTTAAAGGAAAAGAACAGGATTTGAAATCCTGTTCTTTATTTTTTACTCTTCGTCAGAAGATGGAACGAGCGCGTCAGGCTGTTCGGTTACATTTGCAACAACGAGGTCGAGTGTTACCTTTGTAAAGGACTGTCCACCGATTGTTGTAGCTATAGCATAATCGTTTTCTGCCTGAATGAAGCTTACATTGCCATTTTCATCGATTACATATGCGCAAATTACAAGCTCAAGTGTTGATGAGTGTGTTCCAAAGTTAGTGATTGAGCAGCTAAAGTTGGTATAGGACTTGTCTTTTATTTGAACCTGCATTGCCTGTGTGATGCTAACCTTATTTTCGCCATTAAAGAAGCTATTGCCATTAAAGAGATTTGCGTTAGCAATTACAACACCATAGGTGATTGCACCGTTATAGCTCTCGTAAAGAGCAAGAAGCTCGGTATCTACAACATATCCACCATCAAGCGAGGTTTTTGCACTATTTGTTGAATAGCCCTTTGCAGCAAAGATAGGAGCTACCTCAGTGTTAGAGGTAATTGCACATCTTGCACACTTGGTAAGGATTGCGCCTGCCTTGTCAAAGCCGTTTGGATATTCCATTCCAAAAAGAACTGCTCCGTCGGAAACGTCAAATTCGTGTCCGAGCTTTTCAACAATCTCGGTTGCAATAAGAGCGTCACATGCTGTACAATGCTTTTCCTTAAGTCCGTCCTCGTCGCAGTCAGGTGCAAGTGTTTGTATTAATTCGCCTGGGTTGTGTCCGAGAGCATCAGCTGATTGTGTTTCGGCTACTTCTCCACAGGTTTTACAAAGCTTAACGTTTGTTCCTGCGAGTGTACAGCTTGGAGCTGTAGCTTGAGTCCATTCAACGCCCTCGATATCGTGTCCTGTTGCAGGTATAACCTCGCTTTGAGCAAGGAGCTTACAGTCCTTACAAAGCTTAACTTGAAGTCCGTCCGTTGTACAGGTTACAGGCAAGGTTACCTCAAACTCAACACCCTCAACGTTGTGCTCCTTTTGTGGGTCGTCGGGGTTATCAACCGTGATTGTTTCATCACAACGAGCGCACTTGTAGGTGATTGTTCCACCTTTTAGGCAGGTTGAAGGAGTTGTTTCAACTACTGTTGCTCCCTTTTCGGGATCAAACTCGTGTCCCTTTGCAGGTGTTACCTCGCCAACGGTGATTGTTCCGCCTGTTGTATCGCCTGTATAGCCTGAATATGCGGATACTGTATATGTAGCATCAGCTACTACTCCGCAAGGACAATCGGTTGTGTAAGCGGTTGAGCCCTGTGCCGTACAGGTTGGCTCTGAGCCACCCTCGATGTACTTGTGAGGTATACCATTGTAAACCACATATTTACAGTTAGTTGGAGTTTTTACAACCTCATTTGCGTAAATGTACACATTATAAGCATTTCTATCGTTAAAAGTGCTTTGGCTGGAACCGTTTACAGTAGAAGTGTTAAACTCTATCAAATCGGCATGGCAGTAAATATAAATGTCATTCTTAGCCACATAGCTTCCAGAGGTTTTTACACTAAACACCCATTTAGCGACATATTCAATATCCATCATAACTACCTTGGACAATACTGCGTTACCGCCGAATATCGAATAAGCACCGTTGTTTCCATCATCGCCAAGTGCTATTTTTCCATCGCTGGTTTTAGTGCTAATGCAGTTTTTACCTATGTAGACATACTCGATTGTGGTTGTTTCGGCAAAGCTTTTTTGAGAAAGTGTTACCATAGAATCGTCAGGCAAGATAACCTCTTTGAGTCCCGAGCTGGCAAAAGCAAATGTACCAAAATTATATGTTTGACCTGAGCCGAGAAGAAGATGCTTTACAGCTGTAAAGCCCTTAAAGGCATTTGATTTAAATGTTGCATTTGATTTTGAAACGTCGATTGTTGCAAGATTTGCACAGTTATTAACAGTGTACTGCTCGAAAACAAGAGTACAGTTTTCCGCTACAATTTTTATGAGGTTAGCACAGCTATCAATCGATTTTTGTGCAAGAGTTGCATTTGCACCCTCGGAAAAGTAAATTTCTTCAAGTGCGGACATGCTCTTTATTGCTCCTGCAGGAATGCTTGTAACACCGGCTGGAATTACGAGTTTAACGATGCTTGAAGCATTATATGTCTTTGAAGGATCGCTTGGATCTGCAAAGGTCTTTATTGCGCCAAACACTCCGTCCGTTATAGTATAAACGTCGGACACCTTAACAATAACGGTCTTATTTGTATCGCCATCCTTTACAACAAGCTCTATCAAAATATCACTTGACGAGAATGAATAATCCTCATAATAGCAACCGTGTGAGCAGGTTGTGCTTGGATTTGCTTCGTCGTAATCGGTGTGAGTGCCGTTTTCATAGCAATCGCATCTCGAACAAATAAAGAGCTTCTTACCGTTTTCGATAGCGGTTGCTAATTTTGTTACCTTAACTATTGAATAGTCATGGCCGAGTGCGCTTCCGTACTCAACGTTCGAGGTAGAATCACAACGAACGCACTTGTAGGTCTTATATGCCTTTGCAAAGCAGGTAGCGGGGGTTTCGGACGCAAGCACACTGTAATCATGTCCAAGCGCGTCAACTGCATCTACATAATAGCTACCGCAGTCGCAACGGAAATAGTAAGCTCCGGCGGTTGTACAGGTAGAGGCAGTATCTTCATACACCTCTGCTTTAACATAGTTATGTACACCGTTTGAATTTTCAACAGTACAGCCTACGTAAACTACATCGTAATAGCCTGTTTCGTTGTTGTAAACGCATTCATAGCCGTTTTTGAGAATTCCATCAGGAAGCTTCACACTATAAGAACCACCTGTGACTGTGAAAACATCATAGTTTTCCATAGTAAGAGATTCTTTTGTATATGTTCCGCTAGTATCCTTGTCTTTATAATCGCTCGTCCAAAAATGAATACTTTTTGCACTTTCGGGAAGGACAAAGGTTCCACCAGTGATGGTAACTTTAAACGATTGAGCATTTGTTGTGTTATCAATGACAAATCTATTAGCACTAATTTTTACAGTTGCCCCATCCATAATTTCAATTCTTGGATTAGAGTTATAGCTGTTTACATTACCTAAATGATAAACATTCACATCGCCATAAATTTTAACATACGGATATCCGGATTTTCTCATGGACCCCTCAGAGTCATCAAAAAGACGATGATTTGGAGCATCAATCGTTACATCAACACCAACAACTGTCTTATTACGATCTCCGTTGTGGCTGTGTGATTTCATGTTGAACACATAGTATGTACCGGCAGCCTTAGTATCGTTTACGAATTTTATGGTTCCTTCTCCATATATGTATCTTCCAGTTCTTTGTTGCCCTAAACCATTTATATTTCCGTTGAAGGTGATATCGTATCCGTTAAGGAAAATAATGTTAGATGCTTCGCCCTTAATACTAACGTATTCTTTGAATTCAACATCATGTGTGAGAATTACAGCGTGCGGAGAGGTATTTATCAACGACGAAAATTGTTTTGCCTGTGAGTTAGAGTTATTTGGGTCATAAACGAATTCTTTAGCGGCACAACGGAAAAGCTTAGTGTCCTCCGTAAACACTACCTGTTCTCCTGCTTTGTAGGCACGTCCCTCTTGAGTGTACCAAATAAGATGAAAGCCGTCGGCACCTGTATTGGTGTCGCTTGATGTGGTTGGCAAGGTTATCGTTTCTCCTGCCTTTACTGTGATTTTACCGTCAGCATGAGCGGTTGTGTCAAGCGCAGTAGAAGTGCTCAACGTATCGCTTGTGTTCATGAAGCTAACAGTAATGGTCTTTTCTGCTTCACCTGTTTCTTCTGCTGAAATCGCCATTACTGAAATAGACACAAGACAAGCAAGCGCGATTAACAGTGTGAAGAAAATTTTGAATTTTTTCATTGCTTTTCTCCTTTGTGGGAACGCTCCCGCGGGCATATATTATAAATACATAATTTATATTAGCACACGCGCGAATTTTTGTCAAGTTGCACAAAAACAAGAGCCCCCCCCCCGTTTTTTGTTGAATTTGCATAAATTGATTTCGTTTTTCGGGCGATATGTGGCTCGATTTTATATTTCATCCTCTTTGATTTTTGTGCATTCCTACAAAATTTTTATATTTTTTAAATTTTTTCAAAAAATAAAAAAGGGAGCAGCTTTGCTCCCCTTTGGGTTTATTGTCTTGATATTTCTTGCAACATCTTATATCCCCAAAAATTCTTGTTTTTGGTGTTCAGCACATACTCTCTTGCGTTTTTTGCTTTTACAATAGACTCATTGTTGTTATCAGTACAAGCAAGCCTTATCGCTTCTGCCAAGGCTTTTGCATTACCCTCGTAAAAATAATTTATATAGCCATCATATTCGTCAGGAATTCCATCAAGCTTAAATCCAACCATTGGCGTTCCAGAAGACAAATATTCCATATTTTTGCTTGGGAAAGAATATCTTGTAAAGATTCCACTATTAACTCTTGGATTAACTAAAACATCAACATTCTTTTCGAGCTCCAAGAGCTTTTCTCTTGGCACCTCTCCCAAATATTCTATTCGAGTGTCTTCCTTCGACTTGTTAATTATTTTATCCTGCATAGGGCCCTTGCCAGCCAAAAGAAGCCTCCACGAATCGCCATCTAACAAATCAAATGCGTCAAGCAAAAGTCCAACACCATAATTTTCATGTAATCCGCCAGCATACAATATGGTCTTCCCTTTTTTACCCGATTGCGTTTTTTCGATATTTTCAAACAAATCTGTCGCCACACCTTCAAAAACCATGTGATTTTTTAATGGTGGTAAGCATTCGCGCATTTTGTCAGAAAACAACATCCAGAAATCAACCGAGTCGCTTGACCTTTTAATTTCATTTTCAATAGCATTTATAGCAAGGTTGTTCTTTATTTTTCTAATAATGCTTCCTGTTTTTTGATATGTATATTGTGGCAAATCAGGTACGATTATCGAGGTTTTAATAGAAGGATTGATGCTTTTAACATATCTCATCGCCTTTAAGGTATAGCGAGTCAAGGAATATGCTATAATAAGCTTCTTTTTGCCCGAATCAGAACTCGCCCACTTTTTCAAATACTTTTTAGCACCATGAAAAAGTGAGGAAGAATATAAAAGAGGAACATTTTTAAATGAATGATTCACTCCATTATATTTGCCCTTGATTTCGCTCGATCGAACAACTGGATGCTTATATCCTTTTGGAAAAAGAGATAGCAAAGGAGTGTTTATAAGATATGGTTGTTGCATATTGGAATTCGACAAGCCATCAATTATACTCAACTGGATTGCCGTGATATTTTGCGAGCGAAAAGTCTTTGAATTGGCAATAAACGTCGTATCCTCTGGTGGCAACAAAATAGACAAAAAGCAAATGTCAAAGTCGTGCTTACCTTCAAATACCTCTTGCATAATCCACCTCTTATTTTTTATTTTGAATGTATTCGTCGATTGCATTGGCTGCGGTTTTGCCTGCGCCCATTGCGAGAATTACGGTAGCTGCGCCTGTTACAGCATCGCCACCTGCAAACACGCCCTCGCGTGAGGTTGCACCGTTTTCATCAGCGACAATTCCGCCCCATTTTTGAGTTTCAAGATTGTCGGTTGTGTCCTTGATAAGTGGGTTTGGAGATGTTCCGAGCGCCATAATTACGCAGTCAAGCTCAAGCTCAAATTCACTATTTGGCTTTTCAACAGGACGGCGTCTGCCCGATGCATCAGGCTCGCCAAGCTCCATTTCAACGCATCTCATAGCACGAACAGTTCCGTTCATAGGGTCGCGCTTATCGTCAGGATTATGATAACCGATTATCGACACAGGGTTGGTCAATGTCTTAAAGATAATGCCCTCCTCCTGTGCGTGCTCTACCTCCTCATGACGAGCAGGAAGCTCCTCAAGTCCTCGTCTATAAACTATATAAACCTCAGCGCCAAGACGCTTTGCACATCGTGCTGCGTCCATTGCTACATTACCACCACCGACAACGGCAACTCTCTTTGCCCTTTGAATAGGTGTTGCGCTATCAGAGCGATATGCCTTCATAAGATTTATTCTTGTCAAAAATTCGTTTGCAGAATATACGCCCTTAAGGTTTTCGCCCTCAATGCCCATAAACTTTGGAAGACCTGCACCTGTGCCTATAAACACAGCCTCAAAGCCCTCCTCGTCAAAGAGCTCATCAATTGAAATTGTTCTGCCGACAACGACATTTGTTTCAATTTTAACTCCAAGAGCCTTAAGCCCGTCAATCTCCATTTGAACAATTGACTTTGGTAGACGGAATTCAGGAATTCCATATACAAGCACGCCACCTGCCAAGTGAAGTGCCTCGAAAATTGTCACATCATAGCCTCTTTTTGCAAGGTCTGACGCACAGGTAAGACCAGCAGGACCAGAGCCGATTATTGCGACCTTGTGTCCATTATTTGGAATTTCATCAGGCCATTTTTTAGCATTTGCATTATGATAATCGGCAACAAATCTTTCAAGACGACCAATTCCAACGCTCTCGCCCTTGAGTCCACGCACGCACTTGCTCTCGCATTGCTTTTCCTGTGGGCATACGCGTCCACAAACAGCAGGAAGGCTTGATGAGATTGAGATTATTTGATATGCCTCCTCGAATTTTCCCTCAGCAACCTTTGCGATAAATTCAGGGATATGTACCTTTACAGGGCAACCACTAACGCAAGGCATATTTTTGCAATTCAAGCATCTTTTTGCCTCGTCTATTGCCATATCGGCAGTATAGCCAAGAGTAACCTCGTCAAAATTAGTGCTACGCACTACTGGATCCTGACAGGGCATCTCGTTTCTTTTAAGTGACATATTAGCCATTACTCTACCTCCTTTTTAAAGAGGTTGCATGCGCTTTCGTGTGCGTGACGCTCAAAGCCACGATACATTGAGGAGCGCTCTATTGCCTCGTCAAAGTCGATTTCGTGTCCGTCGAATTCAGGACCGTCAACACAAGCGAATACGGTTTTTCCACCTACGCTTAGACGACAGCCACCACACATTCCTGTACCGTCAATCATTATTGGGTTCATAGAAGCAACTGTTTTTATTCCGTATTCCTTTGTCAAAAGGCACACGAATTTCATCATAGGAAGTGGGCCGATTGTGATTACCTCGTCGTATTTTTCGCCACTCTCGATAAGAGCTCTTAACGCGTCAGTTACAAGTCCCTTTTGTCCTGCGCTTCCGTCATCGCTCATAAGCACGAGCTTGTCAGATACGCCCTTGAACTCGTCCTCGAGAATAACGAGGTCCTTTGTTCTAAAGCCTATGATAGAATGAACCTCACAGCCAAGACCGTGAAGCTTTTTAGCCACAGGGTAAGCAATAGCACATCCTACGCCACCACCTACAACTGCTACCTTTTTAAGTCCGTCTGTGTGAGTTGCGCGTCCGAGTGGGCCTACAAAATCGTGAAGCGAGTCGCCCTCTTTCATATGCTTAAGCTTCTCGGTAGTTGCGCCAACAACCTGAAAAATTATTGTTACTGTGCCCTTTTCTGCGTCATAATCAGCAACAGTCAATGGAATTCTCTCGCCATTTTCATCCGTGCGAAGAATGATAAATTGTCCTGCCTGTGCCTTTTTTGCAACTCTTGGGGCATTTATTACGAGCCTTATAACTGTTTCGTTAAGCTCTTCTCTTTTGAGTATTTCGTACATTACTTGTTCCTTACTGCATTCCCTTTGAAAGCTTTTCACGAAGAGTTTGATAGAAGCTTTTATCGGAAATCCTAATTATTTTTGCGCAATGTGGTGCGCGCCTGATTTTTATCATATCGCCATTTTCGAGTGCGAAGCGAGTATCTCCGTCAATCTCGATACAGGGCGAGCCTGTTTCGTTTATTGTTTCGAAGCTTACAAGCACCTCTGTTTCATCGCTACCGTCGGTAACAATTGATGAACGAGGATAGAATATTGGCGAAACAGGTGTTATAACTATGCTATTCGAGGTAGGGGTAAGCACAGGTCCACCTGCAGACAAGTTATAAGAGGTTGAGCCTGTTGGGGTAGCCACAATCACTCCATCAGCACAGAGTGTTTCAGTTGGCTTGCCATTTATTGACACCTCTATTTTGAGTGCGTGGAGCAAGGTTGAACGATAAATGCTCGCCTCGTTTAAGCTAACGAATTCAAGCACGCGCTCTCCGTTTCTTATAACCTCTCCCTCTATCATAAGTCTTTTTTCAATTATGTATTCGCCATTTGTCAACGCCTCAAGACCGTCAATTGCGTTCTCACAGCCAACCTCGCTAAGATAGCCAAGATGACCGAAGTTTATTCCGAGAATCGGAGTGTCCTTTCCATAAAGGCGTTTAGATGCACGGAGTATTGTTCCGTCGCCACCAAGAACAACTGCAACGCATGCGTCGTCTGGCAAGGTATCGGTGTTAGAGCAAATTGTAGCCTTATAGCCCTTTTGAGTCAAAAAGTCCTGTGCGATTTTCGCAAAATCCACACTCTTTTGCTTCAAGGTATTTGGAATTATTATTGCGTTTTTCATACCGTGCCCCTTTCTATTTAGTTATTATTTTAAATATTTTAGCATTATTTCATTATATTGTCAATATGTTATTTTTAAAATACGCAAAAAGAACAGGACGAGTGTCCTGTTCTTTGTTTTTTATTCCTCGTCTGATGATGGAACGAGCGCGTCAGGCTGTTCGGTTGCATTTGCAACAACGAGGGCAAGTGTTACCTTTGTAAAGGCTGCACCGCCGATTTCGATTGCTACTGCATAGTTGTTTTCTGCCTGAATGAAGGTTGCGTTACCGTCCTCATCAATTACATATGCACAAATTACAAGCTCGAGTGTGTCTGCGTTTGCACCAAAGCCCGAGAGTGTAAGGTCGAAGTTACTGTAGCTCTTCATTGTGATTGGAACTTGAATTGCCTTTTCGGTATTTACTGCTCCGTTATTAAAGAAGCTTCCTGTAAATGAGTTAGCGTTTGCGATTACAACACCATAGGTGATTGCACCGTTATAGCTCTCGTAAAGAGCAAGAAGCTCAGTATTTACAGAGTATCCACCGTTGATAGCATTCTTGTCAGGATTTGTTGAATATCCCTTTGCCTCGAAGATAGGATCAACCTCTGCGCCACTTGTTTCGTCACATCTTGCACACTTGGTAAGGATTGCGCCTGCCTTGTTAAAGCCGTTTGGATATTCCATTCCGGAAAGAACTGCTCCGTTAGAAACGTCAAATTCGTGTCCGAGCTTTTCGATAGCTTGGGTTGCGATAAGAACATTGCATCTTGTGCAATATTGCTCTTTAAGTCCGCTATCATCGCAGTCAGGCTCAAGAACTGTTGTAAATTCGCCAGGATTGTGTCCGAGTGCAGCAATTGGCTGAGTTGCAACAACGATTGAACAGGTCTTGCATTTCTTAGCCTCTGTTCCTGCAAGAGTACAGGTAGGATCAGCTGTCTTTTCCCATTCAACGCCTTCGATATCATGTCCTGTTGCAGGAATGATTTCACTTTCGGCAAGAGCCTTACAGTCCTTACAGTTCTTTTGCTTGAGTCCGTCAGTTGCGCAAGCTGCTTGTATCTTAATTTCCCACTCAACGCCCTCAATATTATGGCCTGTTGCTGTATTTTCTTGAACTACTGTCAAGGTTTCATCACAACGAGCGCACTTGTAGGTTGTTGTAGCGTCCTTAATACATGTTGCAGGAGTTGTAGCAACAACTGTTGCACCGTCTGCCTCATCAAACTCGTGGCCAAGAGCATCAGTTGTAGCGCCGATTACAATTTCGCCTGCGATTGCTGTTGTTCCGTTTACAGCTGTGTTAGGGCTAACCGCCTTATATGTTGTGTAGGTTGCATTTGCAACTACTCCACAAGGGCAGTTGGTTGTGTAGCCTGTTGAACCCATTGCAGTACATGTTGCATCAACATTTCCTTCCTTATATTCGTGAGGGATTCCTCTTACGATTGTATAAGCAGGATAAGTTACCTCAACACCGTTTACAGTCTTAGTAACGTTTGAGCTACCGATGCTTGCAGGTGTTGTTGTGAAATTCAATGCATTTGTGTAAAGAATTACACCGTATGATTGATAGAGGAAGTTACCTTGACGAACATTAAGCTGGTCTGCATGGTGATAAATTCTAAGAACATCCTCACCCTTATTTACACAACAAGTAAAATACTGTCCTGTAATTTCGGTAACATCCATAAGAACCAAGGTTTGGAGATAGTCACACTGGTCAAAAATGTTATCAAGGCTTGTGATTCCACGACCAACATAAACATACTTCAAGCTATATGTTTGGAAGAAGGTTGCATATGCAGCGGAAAATTCGCTTGTATAGTCAGGAATGATAAATTCTTCAAGTCCAGTCTTACGGAATACTTCCTTTTGGAAGTGATAAGCCTTTCCTGAGCCCATCAAGAACTTCTTAACGCCGCTCTTGTCAGCAAAAGCATATTCCTTCAAGGTTGCATTTGCCTTTGATACATCAATTGTAAGGTTGTTTACATTTCCTTCGATAACATATGAGCTAAATACTACTGTGCAATTGCCAACTGTAATGTTTTCAAGACTTGGAGAATTGCTAATAGAGTTCTTTGCAAAGGTTAAGTTCGCGCCATCAAGAAGAACGATTTCTTTGATGTTTGTAGCATTCTTAACAGAACCGGATGCAATTTCGGTAATACCTGCAGGAATTACGAGCTTAACAACATCTGCAATAGTGTATGTCTTTTCTGGATTATCAGGGTCAGTGATTGTTTTTACTCCTGTAAATTTGGAAACGAATCCACTTGTGCTCTCAGAAACAGTAACATTATAGAGAGTATCAACAGAAGCTGTGATTTCCTTTGTTCCGTCCTCGGTCTTTACAACAATTGTAATAACCTGTTCTCTTGGGTCAAAGGAATATTCGTATGTATAAGCGTCGCTACATCTAGAGCAAGATACTCTCTTAACACCGTTTTCAGTGGCTGTTGCTATTTTCTCAATGCTTATAACAGAATGGTCATGTCCAAGAGCGTTGCCGTATTCTACCTTATTTGTCGAATCGCAACGAATACATTTGTAAATCTTATAAGCCTTAGTGGTACAAGTTGCAGGAGTTTCAGATACAAGAACATCGTAAGAGTGTCCTACCGCTTCAACAGTATCAACATAGAACTTTCCACAGTCGCAACGGAAGTAATAAACTCCAAGACCTGTACAAGTTGAAACCATACCCTCGTATGATTCCTTTGGAACGAAGGTGTGAACACCATTAGAGCCTTCAAGTGTACATGGAACATACTCTACATCATAAAGTCCTGTTTCGGAATTGTAAATAGCCTCATAGCCATTTTTCAAGATTCCGTCTGGCAAATTCATATTGTATGAGCCACCTGTAACATTAAACGCGGCTGAGAGGAATGCAAGATTCCAATCGAATGTTGCAGGATCTGCAACCTTGAATGCAACATCACCCATTGTCAAAACGGTCTGTATTTTGCCAGTTGATGTGTTGAAGTTCTCCCACCATGTGTTTCCTGTGAGTTCAACGGATGCGCCATCATAAATATTGATTGCGGCATTATCATATTGCAAGTTGTTTCTATACTGTCTTACAAGTGTTTTTGCCTTAACTGTTCCATAGAGGTCAAGTCTTGGGTTTGTGATAAGGTTGCCATTGTCAATCATTGAGCCATCAACATAAATCAATGCACCGGTTGTTTCAACATTTACATTTTTACCGATGCAAAGACGATTGTTCTTGCCGTCACCGTATCCGTGAGGGCGAAGATGAATCAAAGCGCAGCCATCATCAACTAAAGCAACTACCTTTCCTTCTTGCTCAGCAGAGTTGAGGAATCTTACCGAACCTCTTTGAATTGCCAAAGCAGTGCATTTCTTACCGGTAACATCAATGGTAAAGGTATAACCGTTAAGGTCGATATAGTGTGTAGTCCACCAATCAAAATCCTTCTTTGATGTGATTGTAATATCTTGAGTAAGTCTTACAATTTGACCACCCTTGCTACCCATTTTGTCAACAGAAGTGATGTCAAAGGCAACCGCCTCCTGAAGCTTCATATTTTGGGTAAACACTACTGTTTCTCCCGGCTTATAGAAGGTTCCGTCCTCGGTAAACCAACCGTAAAATACCTTTTCGGCATTGGTATCGTATCCGGTTTCCTTCAATGTGATGCTACCGTCTTCAGCTGTGTTTTCGGTAGCCTTTCTTGAACCACCGTCCGTGTTGTAATACTCAACAGTATAAGCTTCAGCCGATACAAATATCGCCAAAAGTGTGCAAAGAAGCACTGTCAAGGCAAGCACGATGGTTAATTTAATGGATTTTTTCATCGTTCGTTTCTCCTTTACGGGGACGCCCCCGTGGGCATATAAATTATAATATAATTCATAATATCATATGCGCGATAATTTGTCAAGTTGCACAAAACTGAAAGCCCCCCCCCCGTTTTTTGTTTATATTGCACAACTTTGCGTTAAAAATTGCTTGTTTCAACGGTTTTTTACGGTTTATTTTGCGCGTATTTTTGTGCATTCCTACGAAATTTAAAAAATTTTAAAAAATAAAAAAAGGCACGATTTTTCGTGCCTTTTTGGGTCTTTAGCGCCTTGCAAATGGTCCTTTATCGAACACGGGATTGTAGCCGTAGAAGTTCTTTTCATCCATTTTATCCTGCGCTATACGAAGTGCGTCGGCAAAGCGTTGATAATGGACTACCTCTCTTGCACGCAAGAACTTGATAGGGTCACAAACATCGGGGTCATCTACTAAGCGAAGAATGTTGTCATAGGTTACTCTTGCCTTTTGCTCGGCTGCGAGGTCCTCGTGAAGATCTGCCAAAACATCGCCCTTTGATGCCATAGCTGCGGCTGTATATGGGAAGCCTGAGGCTGCTGTTGGATATACGCCTGTTGTATGGTCTACAAAGTAGGTGTCAAAGCCATTCTCTCTTATTTGCTCCTGTGTTAGGTTCTTTGTGAGCTGATAGATGATGGCAGAAACCATCTCAATGTGGCTAAGCTCCTCCGTGCCTACATCGGTCAAAATTCCTGTTATTTGTGGATATGGCATCGCTATTCTTTGAGTGAGATAGCGAAGTGATGCGCCAACCTCTCCGTCAGGTCCACCTATTTGGGAGATAATAATGCTCGCATACTTGGGATTTGGATTTTTGATATTTACAGGATACTGTAATTTCTTTTCGTACTGAAACATTTATTTTACCTCCTCATTTTGCCATGGCCAAGGTCCGTTTGTCCATTGCCATGAGCCTTCGCTATCTGAAAGCCTTATTTTTCCGTAGCGCGATTCATATTCGGCAATTGCACGCGCCTCTGCCTTTTTATTTTTGTTGTAGAATTCAAGGGCGCTCTTTGAATCTGGGTAAGCATCAAGATACAAAAGTGCATCATAAACTGCAAATGAATACATTTGGATTTGACGCATTAGCTTTTCTCTACTTAATGTGTTATTCATCATCTTGCACAGCCTCCGTTATTCTTTCCACGACAGCCATTGCTTGCACTACAGCCTGTTGGATAAAAGGGCTTATTCAGCGCCTCAAAGATTGTACCGTTTACAAGGGCGATTTCGGGGTCATATATGCCCTGCCATGATTGCTTTACTGCGTAAACCATAGCAAGAGATTTATCGTTTTGAGGAGCAGGTGTGGAATTTCCCACTCCCGTATCGCATCTTGGCGTATTGCCACAAGAGCTACGATTTCCTCTTAAAAATCTTGAAAATTGTTCGAAGTCCGAGTTAGTCGAGCCTCTTGAATTTTGTTCCATTCTCATAATTTCTCCTTTCGAGCTTTCGCTCAATACAATATATGACGGATTTCGACAGGCGTGAAAAAGGTCAGTCGCTTTTTCGACTGACCTTAAAGATGAATTTGTGATTTGGCTCGACTATTTTGCTCTCGTCCACATTTCCCAACCAAAAATCGCGACCTTGTCCGTGAAAAACGAGGTAATCTAAGTGCTCGGTGTTATAGGAATAATTGATTTTGTAGTTTGGACCATATGAGCCGAAAAGCAGAATATCGGAGATTTTTACATAATTTTTAGGGAAGCTACTGTCGCACTCATAGCTTGAGGCACCAAGGTATGTAAGCCTTGCATTATATGCCGAAATGGAGAATGCAACGCATCTTTTCGTGCTTCGTGCAAGCCTTTGATACTCCATAAAATCGACACAGGTCGCCTCAAATTCTATTTTTTCGCCAATTTCAAGCAAGGCAACCTCTCTGTTCTCACAAATTTTCTTAACTGCCTTGTAATATTCCCTTTCCTTGTCGGTTTTGGGCGTGGGAATTAGTATTTTTCGCACCATATTGCGAGATGTCAAGGTATCAATTGAGCCTTCAAGCCTATGGCTATAATCGGTTATTACATAGGTATCAATATCGGAGTAGCCAAGGCTGGTGGCAAGAAAGGATGCGCCTCTTACGGTTGCGCTCGTGTGAGTAGTGCTTGATATTATCATAAGCTCATTTTTGCTTTCTACGCCCAAAATATCGCCATCAGAGCTTGAAAGGTCGCTTACAGTCACTTGATTTTGGCGAATTATCGACACATAGGCGCTTGTTCCTGCGAAAATTGCCACTCCGAGGGCTACTGTCAAAATTGAAATTTTCACTCTCTTTTTTGACAAAATTATCGCCAAAAGCATTCCAACGAGTATAATTCCAACACCTATAAGCTGTATTTTATTACTAAACGGGATTGTCAAAAAGTCAGCCTTCGAGATGACTTTTATCAAGGACAACACAAGCTTAGTTATCAGCTCGGCAGGATATTTGACAATATACGATACATATGGAATTTTGCCAAGTATTAAAATAAACGGAGAGAGATACAAAAGCAGGGTTAAGATGGGGACGAATATTATATTGAAAATCGGCGAAAATATCGACACTCTGCCGAACTTCAAGAAGACTATAGGTAAGGTCAGTAGCATTACAGTTACCGAGCCAATGAGCGAATAAACGATTCCTCGAATGAATTTTGGGCGAATTCGATATAGTCTTCTCTCGTGCCTTGTAAGAGATGATGCCAAAATACAGCCAAGCATAGCGACAAAGGACAGCAAAAGCGAAAGCGAAAATATGGAATACGGGTCAAAGAGGCAGATTAATGCAACTGACAGGAAAAGTGCGCTCGCGCCATCGCTTGTGTCGCCAAGCAATAGCATTGTATAATAAAAAATGAGCATCGCGCCTGCACGAATTGCCGAGCTTGAAAAGCCTGTTATGCAAATAAATGTCACTATAATTGCGATAAGCAACAAATGTTTTGGTCTCTTGGGCATTTGAATCGTGCCAAGAAACGCACTTGCCATAGCTGTTACAAGCGAAAGGTGTATTCCACTAAGTGCGAGAATATGGCTTATACCAAGGCGAGAAAAATCACGACTTACTGTGTCGGGCAAATCATCACGATTTCCCAAAAGCATCGCAGAAACAAGGGATGCTGTGTCGCTATTTACGCTATCTTTTACTATTTTTACAAGGAAGGAGTTGATTTTTCTGAGCACTCCTCCAAAAACAAAATTATCCTTTGATATTATTTCGTATCCCTCTGCCTCTGCGCACAAGAATATGCGCTCGTCAGCATAGGCATCCCTTTCGCTAAAGCCATATTCGCTATCGTCAAGTGAGCGAAGCTTAAAGATTGCCTTTATTTTGTCGCCAACAGAGATTTTGTTGTTATTTACGGACACCAAAAGCTTGAATTTATCGTCCCTTGCCTTGGCGACGGTTTCGTAGCTTTCGGAGTAGACAATTTCAGTTATAACGAGCTCCATTTCCTGCTCGGTATCGGCATAGGTCTGCTCGATTTTCTTATCACGGGAGAAAACGAGCATTGAGGTAGCGCCACATATCACAATGCAAAGACATAAAGGCAAAATTTTTATAAATATCTTTTGAATTTTATCGCGCTTCAAGGTGAGAATTAGCGCTATAAAAATGCCTACCGTAACAGCTCCAAGCGCTATTATAATTATATTGAAGATATTTCCAAGGAAATACGATGCACAAAGGCACACAAGAAACGCAAAGCAACCAAGTGCGAGTGGTCTTAGCTTAAACAGGCTCATTATCTCACCTCCCTTGGCTTTAGTCTACCATATGTATGCTTCTCTTTCAACAATTTTCGACAAAAAAATCAGCGTAGAAAAAGCGTCACGCCGATTTCCAGCTTATTTTGTCGTTTTACAACCATAAATCCCTAACTTTATTGTAGACACAGAAAATGCTTTTCACTTGATTTTCATCAAATGTTCACAAAATCAAAAACACCTCCTGCCGAAGCAAGAGGTGTTTTATTTATCTAATTTTAATTAGATCTCAGCGAAGTACTTAATTGTACGAACCATCTGGCTGGTGTAGGAGTTCTCGTTATCGTACCAAGAAACTACCTGTACCTGATATGTGTCGTCGTCAATCTTAGCAACCATTGTCTGAGTTGCATCGAAGAGTGAGCCATAACGCATACCGATAACGTCAGAGGAAACGATTTCGTCTGTGTTGTAGCCGAAGGATTCAGTAGCCTGAGCCTTCATAGCTGCGTTGATAGCGTCCTTTGTTACATCCTTGCCCTTAACAACTGCAACGAGAAGTGTTGTTGAACCTGTGCAGGTAGGAACTCTCTGTGCAGAGCCGATGAGCTTACCATTGAGCTCAGGAATTACAAGACCGATAGCCTTAGCTGCGCCTGTTGAGTTAGGAACGATGTTCTGTGCGCCAGCACGAGCACGACGAAGGTCACCCTTTCTGTGTGGGCCGTCAAGAATCATCTGGTCACCTGTGTAAGCGTGAACAGTTGTCATGATACCACTCTGGATTGGGAATGCATCGTTAAGAGCCTTAGCCATAGGAGCGAGGCAGTTTGTTGTGCATGATGCAGCAGAGATGATCTGGTCATCAGCTGAAAGTGTTTCGTTGTTAACGCCGAATACGATTGTCTTGAGGTCGTTTCCAGCAGGAGCTGAAATAACTACCTTCTTAGCACCAGCGTTGATGTGTGCCATTGATTTATCCTTTGAGCAGTAGAAGCCTGTGCACTCGAGAACTACGTCTACGCCAAGCTCACCCCATGGGCAGTTTGCAGCGTCCTTTTCAGCGTAGATCTTAATTGTCTTGCCGTCTACTGTGATGCTGTTAGCCTCTTCATCAACAGATACGGTATCAGCGAGAGCGTACTTACCCTGAGCTGTGTCGTACTTGAGAAGGTGTGCAAGCATCTTAGCGCTTGTAAGATCGTTGATTGCTACTACCTCGTAGCCTTCTGCTCCGAACATCTGTCTGAATGCAAGACGTCCGATACGGCCAAAGCCGTTAATTGCAACTTTAACTGACATTTTAAAGTCCTCCAAAAAAATTTTTAATTTGTGTATGGAATATTTCCATTCCCTACCAAGTATATATTTTATACCATTTTTTAGAAATATTCAAGAGTTTTTGAAAAATTACGCATTTTTTTCACTCTTGCATAAATTCAACTCTTTTTTGCGTGCTTTTAGTAACAAATATTACAAAAATATTGCAATTTCATTTGACATATCACTCCCTACTGTGTTATAATATGTGTATTAAATTATCGAGGGGGCTTTGATTTGGAAATTTTTAAGACGCTTATTAAAAACAACGAAATAAAAAGCACTCTCGGCTGTGCGATTGCATCATCCTCGTTTTCTCACGCTTACATAATTGAGGGTGCGTTGGGAACTGGAAAGCGCACGATTGCGCGTCTTGCCTCGGCTGGTGTTTTGTGTCAAGGACACGGAGATTTGCCCTGTGGCGAGTGTCCAAGCTGTAAAAAGGTGTTCTCCGATTTGCATACCGATGTGAGATTTTTCGACATTACCAAGGTGGATCAGGTGCGTGACATAAAGAGGACTCTTTATGATGCACCAAATGAGAGCGACTACAAGATTTACATTTTCAATGATGCTCAAAAAATGAATGTCAAGGCGCAAAACGCACTTCTCATTTCTCTTGAGGAGCCACCTAAGAATGTTATATTTTTCTTGCTTACAACCGACGCAGGAATGCTTCTTGAAACTATAAGATCGAGGGCGCAAATTTTACGCACAGAGCCTCTTGATAAGGACACTATTTTCGACTATCTTAAAAACGAGATGAATGTCGGTCTGTCTGATAGCAAGCTGGAGCAGATTGTTATGGCATCGGCAGGCTCACTCGGATATGCGATATCGCTTACCGACGCGAAGAAATCGGAGCTCCTTTTAAGCGAGAGGCAAAGGGCGCTTGATATAACGCTCTCTGTTATCAAAAACGATGCTGAAAGCGTTTCCACTCTTTTGTCCGTGGCTGGTATGCAAAGAGAGGATTTGAAGGCGCTTTTAACACTCTGTGTTACTGTTATAGGAGATTTACTCCTTTTGAAAAAGGACAAGGGCACAAGGCTTCACTTTTTCACATCAAGAGATGAGGCGCTTGAGATAGCGCAAAAATACAACACAGCAAGGCTTCTTGGCTGTTACGAGGCGCTTTTGACTGCGATATCGGATTTGAACACAAATTCGAACACGGCGCTTACTCTTATGTCTATTTTGACAAATTCCAAAAAGAAAGGTAATTAAAATGCCAAACGAAAATATAATTGAAAATAGCACTCCCGAAAATGAGCAAATCGAGGTTATCGGTGTTTGCTTTAAGGACGGGGGCAAAACATATTATTTTGCACCTAACGGAAATGTTGCAAAATCGACCGACTATGCAATTGTAGAAACTGCACGAGGTCTTGAATTTGGACGAGTTTGTGCGCCAAACAAGATGGTTAGCACAAAGGATGTTGTTCCACCTCTTAAGCCTGTTGTAAGAATTGCAACAAAGGAAGACATCAAGACTCGCGAGGAAATCAAGAAAAAGGAAGCTGACGCAATAAGAATTTGTCAGCAAAAGGTTACTGCCCATCAGCTTGAAATGAAGCTTATTGAGGCTGAGTACACCTTTGATATGTCAAAGCTTACAATTTACTTTACTGCTGACGGAAGAATAGATTTCCGTGAGCTTGTAAAGGACCTTGCCTCAACCTTTAAGACAAGAATTCAGCTCCATCAAATCGGTATTCGTGATGAGGCGAAGTTTATGGGTGGTCTTGGAGTTTGTGGCAGACAATTCTGTTGCTCTGCATTCCTGCCAGACTTTGTACAGGTATCAATTAAAATGGCTAAGGAGCAAAATTTGTCACTTAATTCTGCGAAGATTTCAGGTGCTTGTGGCAGACTTATGTGCTGTCTTAGATATGAGCACGAGGCTTATCAAGAGGAGATTAAGCTCACTCCACCTGTTGATTCAACAGTTAAAACTGTTGACGGTGTTGGAACTGTCGTTGACATAAATCCTATCAAGGGAACAATTAAGGTTTCAATAAACGAAAATGTCAGGACCTATCATCGAGATGATGTTACTGTTCTTTCGAGAAAAAAGGCTGAAAAAGCCGATGACTGATGTCATAATAGCTCGAACAAGGTAAAATATTTTGATTTCTACTTGACAAATCGTTTTTTTGTGCTACAATAAAATTACAAATTCTTACGGAGGTATTTGAAAATGGCTTACAAAATTACTGACGCTTGCATCGCTTGCGGTTCATGTGCAGGTCAATGTCCTGTTGACGCAATCGCTGAGGGAGATGTATATGTAATCGATCCTGATACTTGCATCGAGTGTGGCGCTTGTGCAGCTCAATGTCCTGTTGACGCAATCGTTGAGGAATAATCAATAAACAGCTTAACGGAGTCCTAACCGACTCCGTTGTTGTTTAAATAAGCCTATTTTGATATTATGATTTTGAATAACGACGAAAGAATAAATGAAATAAACGAGAATCTCAAGCTCATCGAGAAAAAGGACGGGCTTGTGTTTGGGACTGACGCATATCTTTTGAGTGCAATTCTCCCCTCACGCTCAAGGCACAGAGGTGCTGAGCTTGGGGCTGGCACGGGAGTTGTTTCACTTCTTGCGCTGACAAAGAAAAAGTGCGCTCACATTTACGGAATTGAGGTTCAAGAGAGCTTTGCCGAGCTTTGCAAAAGAAACGCAACGCTTAACTCTCTTGACGCTTCGTTTACTGTAATAAATAAAAATGTAAGGGACATTACCTCGCACGACACCGAGGGGGAGCTCGATTTTGTATTTTCAAATCCACCATATATGAAATCCACCTCGGGAAAGGCGAACGAAAGCGTCCAAAAGAACATAGCGCGTCACGAAATCGAGGGCGATATAAGCGATTTTTGTGCGTGTGCAAAGCGACTTTTAAAGCACGGTGGCGACTTTTATGTCGTATACCGTCCGGACAGGCTATCTGACCTTATTTTCGCACTTAAAAGCAACAATTTAGAGCCAAAAAGGCTTACCTTTATTTATCCAAACTCAACCACTCCCCCTTGTCTTTTGCTAATTTCAGCAAAGCTTGGCGCAAAAAGTGGTATGATAGTTGATGAGCCGATATTTATCTATCGTGACGGTACAAACGAATATACCGAGAGGTATGCTCAAATTTACGAAAAATGTAGCTTGGAGCTTGAAAAATGAGTAGTATTAAACACAAAAATATTCCACGCGAGGACAAAAATGTAATACGAGGCGGAGTCTTGTATCTTGTTGCGACTCCTATCGGCAATCTTTCGGATTTGTCAGAGCGTGCATTAAAGGTGCTTCGCGAGGTTGATTTTATCGCCGCAGAGGACACAAGAAACACGGGCAAGCTTCTTGCTTATTTCGAAATTTCTAAGCCTATGATTAGCTATTTCGAGCACAACAAGAGAGAACGTGGCGAGGTTATTGTATCAAAACTAAAGGACGGTCAAAGCTGTGCGCTTGTAACCGATGCTGGCACTCCTGCAATTAGCGATCCTGGCGAGGACCTTGTTCGTCTTTGCGCTGAAAATAACTTGACTGTAACCTCTATTCCTGGCTGTTGCGCAGTTGTAAATGCACTTGCACTTTCCGCCCTTCCAACAGGTAGATTTTGCTTCGAGGGCTTTTTAAGCACTAATCGTGGCGAAAGATACGAGCGACTAACTGAAATAAAGAACGACACACGAACAACTATCTTCTATGAAGCGCCTCACAAATTAAAGAAGACTCTTTCCGACCTTTTGGAAATTCTCGGAGATAGAAAAATTTCACTCTGCCGAGAGCTTACAAAGCTCAACGAGGAAGTGATAAGAACGACTATCTCGGGGGCGATTGCCTACTACGAGGAAAACGAGGTGCGTGGAGAATTCGTGCTTGTTGTTGAGGGCGCGTCAAAGGAAAGCCTTGTTGAAAGCGAATTTTGGTCTGATATGACAATTGAGGAGCATCTTGAATACTATATTTCCACGGGAATAAAGAAAATGGATGCCATAAAGAGTGTCGCAAAGGACAGAAATATGCCTAAAAATGAGGTATATAAGATAGTAAATATTGAAAATAAATAAAATTATGAAAAATCCCTTGATATCGAGGGGTTTTTCTGCTAAAATATATAAATAATGCACGCTGTGCGCAAAGCTTTAAGGAGATATTATGAAGAGGATTGCATTTATTGGCGGAATGGTATTTGACTCCGCATCCGAGACCTTCAAGAGTGCGAATGTACTTTGTGAGGACGGATTTATCGTTGATATAACTGATGCTACCGCGCCGTCTGATTATGAAATTGTGGACATTTCGGGCAAGCACCTTATGCCTGGTCTTATAGATGTTCATACTCACGGTCTTGGTGGACTTGATTTCAACTTCGCAAGCGAGGCTGAAATACAGCATATGACTGAAATATATGCAAGAATGGGCACTACCTCTATTATGGCAACGCTCGCATCCGACACATATTCTAACCTTACGCGCTCGGTGTTCAAAATTAATCAAAATAGGGTTAATCCAAAGAATGGATGTGCAAGCATTCTCGGCATTCATCTTGAGGGTAGATACCTTAATCCGGAGGCTAAGGGCGCACACGCTGAGCATCTTTTGGCTAAGCCAAATGCAAGAGAGCTTGAGGAGCTTGCAGGTGCGATGATGCCACTTCCTATACACGCATCCTTTGCCCCAGAGCTCGAGGGTGGCGATGAATTTATTAAAAAAGCAAATGAGCTTGGTGTTACGATAGGAATTGCACACACTACTGCGACATACGAGCAGGCAATGCACGCACTCGATATGGGCGCACGCTCATTTACTCACACATATAACGCAATGACAAAGATGCATCATAGAAATCCTGGTGCAACAATTGCAGCGCTTACAGTCGATACAGCTTATGCTGAGCTTATTGCCGATGGATATCACTCGCATCCTGCGCTTGTAAGGCTTGCATATAAATCAAAGCCATCTGACAAGCTTGTGCTTATCACAGACTCGATTGCCTTGGCGTGCACAGATGAGGGCTTCTCCTCCGAGGTTGCAGGCAACAAGGTTGTCATAAAGGGTGGGGTTGCTGTAAATGAATTCGGAGTTATTGCAGGTAGCACGCTTACAATGTTCAAGGCGCTTACAAACCTTATGAAATTCTGCGATGTTCCATTGAATAAGGCAATCAAGTACGCAACTGTAAATCCTGCTACGATGATAGGCGCTTACGGTGTTGGTAAGATAGCGCTTGGCTATCGTGCCGACTTTATAACAATAAACGATACAAAAAATCCCGAGATTGACACCGTATATATTGGTGGAATTGAGGTTAGATGAGGATATTTAAGGTATGGAAAACAAGAAATTTTATATGACAACAGCTATTGCTTATGCATCAGGTAAGCCTCACTTTGGAAACACATACGAGGTTATTATGTCCGATGCGTATGCAAGATATAAAAGACAAAGGGGCTACGATGTGCGCTTTATGACAGGCACGGACGAGCACGGACAAAAGATTGAAAATCTTGCAAAGGATGCAGGAATTTCTCCACAGGAGTATGTTGACAAGGTTTCCGATGTTATTAAGGGCATTTGGTCACTTATGGGCTCATCTCACGACCATTTTATCCGTACAACCGATGATTATCATAAAAAGGCTGTTAAGAATATCTTTAACAAGCTCTATGAGCAGGGCGACATTTACAAGGGCTCTTATGAGGGCTGGTATTGCACTCCATGTGAGTCATTCTTTACCGAAACACAATTAGTTGACGGAAAGTGTCCTGACTGCGGACGCGATGTGACAAAGGCAAGCGAGGAAGCATATTTCTTCAAGATGAGCAAGTATGCCGACCGTCTTATGAAGCATATTGAGGAGCATCCTGAATTCATTCAGCCTGAAAGCCGTAAGAACGAAATGATTAACAACTTCTTGAAGCCAGGTCTTCAGGACCTTTGCGTGTCAAGAACTGCGTTCAGCTGGGGAATTCCTGTTGACTTCGATCCAAAGCACATAACATATGTATGGATTGATGCTCTTTCCAACTATATTACAGGTCTTGGCTATGATCCTGCAAACGAGGTTCAAAGCGAGCTTTTCCAAAAGAATTGGCCTGCAGATGTTCATATTATCGGTAAGGACATTGTGCGCTTCCATACAATTTACTGGCCTATTATGCTTATGGCGCTCGGCCTTCCACTTCCAAAGAAGATTTTTGCGCATCCTTGGTTTAAGTTTGGCGTTGACAAGATGTCAAAATCAAGAGGAAATGTTGTTTATGCAGATGAGCTTGCTGAAAAGTTCGGTGTTGACGGTGTAAGATACTACGCCCTCTCCGAGATGCCATATGCAAACGACGGCAGCATCACATACGAGAGCGTTATTGCGCGCTACAATATGGACCTTGCAAACAATCTTGGTAACCTTGTGAGCCGTACTATTGCTATGACCAAGAAGTACTTTGATGGTGTAATTCCTACTCCAAACGAGGAAACCGAGCTTGATAAGGACTTGAAAAATGAATGTGCTGTTGCATACGATAAGGTTTGTGCCTTGATGGATGATTACCATGTATCCGAGGCTACAAGCGCTATCTTTGATATGCTCAGCCGTGCTAATAAATATATTGACGAGACAACTCCTTGGATTCTTGCAAAGAGCGAGGAAACAAAGCCAAGGCTCGCAACAGTTATTTATAACCTTCTCGAGGCTATAAGAGTTGGTGCAGTGCTTCTCTCTCCATTTATTCCTTCAACCTGTGAGGAAATTTTCAGAGAGCTTAACACAGAGTATGTAAATTACAGCGATGCTCAATTTGGAAAGCTTGAGAGTGGCAAGAGCGTTGGCGAGAGCAAGATTCTCTTTAGCAGAATTGATGAAAAGGCTATGCTTGAGCAAATCGAGGCAGAGCGCAAGGCTAAGGAAGAGGCTGAAAAGCCTATCGAAAAGCCAGAGGGCTGTGCTATTATAACAATTGACAAGTTCGCAGAGGTTGAGCTTCGTACAGCTCAAATCATCGCTTGTGAAAAGGTTCCAAAGGCAAAGAAGCTTTTGAAGCTTCAGGTTGACCTTGGCTACGAAAAGCGTCAGGTTGTATCAGGAATTGCAAAATTCTACGAGCCCGAGGAGCTTATCGGAAAGAAGGTTGTTGTGGTTGCAAACCTTGCTCCTGCAACTCTTTGCGGAATTGAATCAAACGGTATGCTCTTGGCAAGTGGAGAGGAAACTGTAAGAGTTATCTTCCTTGACAAGGACACTCCAAACGGAGAAAGAGTAAGATAAAAATAGGGCGTTGTTCATACAACGCCCATTTTACAAGGTGAGATATGTTATTTGATACACACGCGCACTGTGATGATATGCGCATTGAAAATGAATTCGAGGGTGGCACTCAGGGCTACATTAAGCATCAGCTTGAAAACGGAGTTTGTAATATTGTTAACATAGGCACTAATCTTGACAATTCAAGAGTTAGCATTGACCTTGCGACAAAATTCGACGCTCTTTACGCATCCTGTGGAATTCATCCATATGATATAAGATTTTACGATAATATTGAGGACACTCTTGCAAGGCTTGAGGAGCTTTTAGAGAGCGAAAGGGTGGTTGCCCTTGGCGAGATTGGTCTTGACTATCACTACGAGGACACGGACAAGGAAAAGCAAATGGCATTCTTCCGCGCACAAATGGAGCTTGCAAGAAAACTCAATATGCCTGTTATAATTCACGACAGGGACGCCCACGGGGACTGTATGAGCGTGATAAGAGATTTTCCTGATGTTAAGGGAATTTTCCACAGCTTCTCGGGCTCGTGCGAGATGGCAAGGGAGCTTGTTAAGCTTGGCTGGTACATTTCCTTTTCTGGTACTGTTACATATAAAAACGCAAGAGTTCCTGTCGAGGCGTGCGAGTGTGTGCCTCTTGATAGAATCCTAATTGAAACGGACTCTCCATATTTACCACCTGTGCCTCACAGAGGAGAGATGAATCATCCAAAGCATGTTGCGCTTACCTGCGAAAAGATAGCACAAATAAAGGGCGTTACAAGCGAGGAAATGGCAAAAATTACCTTTGAAAACGCCCGTCGTGCTTATAGAATAAAATAAGCTATCGCCTCATAGGATTGTATGAGGTGATTATATGAAATCAATTTTATATGGTGCTAAATTTTTTGTATGTGCCATTCTTGTTTTATCAATAATTTTGGGAATTTCGTATGCCTTTTCAGAGCGAAAGAGCGACACTCCCACCTCTGTAAGCGTTAGTGCGCCTGTAATTGTGATTGATGCAGGACACGGTGGCGAGGATGCAGGGGCGATAGCGCAGGACGGGTCGCTCGAAAAGGATTTAAACTTGAAAATTGCCAAATGTATACAGGCGCTTTGTGAAATAAACGGAAATAGCGCCATTATGACTCGTGAGGACGACAGGCTTTTATACGATTATTACGGAGAGCTTGATGATTACACGGGCAAAAAGAAGATTTATGATTTAAAAAACAGAGTCAAGATTGCAAACGAGCAACATGACGCTATTTTTGTAAGCATTCACATGAATAAATTTTCGAGTAGCAAATATAGTGGCACACAAATCTATTTTTCGCCAAATAATCCGTCAAGCGAGATGCTTGCACGCACTCTACAAAATTCGACACGCACATATTTACAGCCAAGCAACAATCGACAAATTAAGCGCGCAGACTCATCAATTTATGTCCTTAATTCTCTTGACTGCCCTGCTGTGCTTATCGAATGTGGATTTTTGTCGAATGAGGACGAGCTTGGTCGTTTAAAGGACGAAAAATATCAAGCAAGTCTTGCGCTTGTGATTTTTTCAGGAATTTTGTCGATGTCGTGATTTTGCGACCTTATTATTTGACAAGCGCAATATAATATGTTAAAATCAAATTAGAAATTCAAGAAAAAGGATATAGATATGAAAAGCAAAACTGTTTATGTATGCACAGAGTGCGATTATCAAGCACCAAAGTGGCTTGGCTGTTGCCCTAACTGCAAGAGCTGGAATACCTTTGTTGAGGAAACCTATACACAGGTGCCCGAGGTAAAGGCAAAGCGCACCTCTATAATTTCCGATTCTGCTGACGCCGTTAAGTTTGACGAAATGGAGATGCCCGAATACATAAGGGCTTCGACTGGTATTGGTGAGCTTGATAGAGTGCTTGGTGGTGGAATTGTTGATGGCTCGGTTATTCTGCTCGCAGGAGAGCCTGGTATCGGCAAATCTACTCTTCTTATGCAGATTTGCTCAAAAATTCCGTCGAAAATTTTATATGTTTCAGGAGAGGAATCAAAGGGACAGCTTAAGCTTCGTGCTAATCGTCTTGAGGCAAGTGGCGCTAACACCTTTGTTATGACTGAAACTAATGTTGACAATATCATAGCGCAGGCTGACAAAATCAAGCCAGAGGTTATGATAATCGACTCAATTCAAACAATGTTCGATCCTGCGTCTGCATCAATTCCTGGTAGCGTAAATCAGGTCAAGGAATGTGCTGTAAAGTTTATTGCAAAGGCAAAAAGTCAAGGCATTTCGATAATTTTGGTAGGACATGTGAACAAGGAAGGTATTATTGCAGGTCCAAAGGTGCTTGAGCATATGGTTGACGCTGTTCTCTATTTTGAGGGCGAGCGTATGCAATCATACCGTATAATTCGTGCCATCAAGAATAGATATGGCTCGACCAACGAAATTGGTGTTTTCGAGATGACCGACATTGGTCTGTGCGAGGTTCCTAATCCGTCCGAGATGCTTTTAAGTGGGCGCCCAGAGGGAGTTAGTGGAAGCTGTGCTGTTTGCATTATGGAGGGTACGCGCCCTATTATTGCTGAAATTCAAGCGCTTGCAACACCCACCTCATTCCAACAGCCGAGGCGCACAGCAAACGGTCTTGATTACAATAGAGTTTGTCTTATTATTGCAATTTTGGAAAAGCGCTTGGGACTTAAATTCTCTCAATGCGATATATACCTCAATGTTGTTGGTGGCTTGAAGCTTGATGAGCCGAGCGTTGACCTTGCAGTCGCTCTTGCGCTTATTTCGAGCATAAAGGACATTCCTGTTCCATCAAATGTGTTGGCGATGGGAGAGCTTGGCTTGGCAGGCGAATGTCGCACTATCTCCGACCTTCAAAAGCGTATAAGTGAAAGCTATCGTCTTGGCTTTGATGTGATTGCAATTCCTCAAAAATCGGACAAGACGCGACTCAAAATACCAAAAGGTGTGTCGATAATTGATGTTCGCTCAGTTTATGATGCACTTTCTCTATTCAAGGAAAATTAAAATAAAGGAGATTGAATATGGCAAGAATAACTTACAATAATGGCTATTATGAGGGTGCAGTCAACTATAACGGTGAAGAACACGGTCAAGGCACCTTTGTATGGGACAACGGAGACAAATACGTAGGTTCGTTTGCTTATAGAAAATTCTCAGGAAAAGGCACTTATTACTATGCAAGCGGTGCAAAATACGTTGGCGAATGGGAAAACGATTTAAAGAACGGCCACGGCACTATGTATTTCAAAAACGGAAACATTTACGAGGGCGAGTGGGCAAACGACAAGGAAAACGGCTACGGTAAGGAAATCTACAGCTGGGGCTACTACGAGGGTCAATGGAAGGACGGCACTTGGTATGGCAGAGGTAAGGAGGTCCACTCAAATGGCATTATCTATGAGGGGATTTGGAATGGCTTCGACAACGCGATAGATGTAACTAAAACCGAAAGCAACGGAAGAAAAGCTCACGGAAAAATCGAAAATAAGGATTTTGTTTCCGACCATCACAATGGTTATGCAAGGCAGGATTACGACAACGGATATTATGAGGGCCACTTCAAGGACGGACTTCGTCACGGTAAGGGCACATATTATTGGAATTCTGGCACTGTTTATGAGGGCGAATGGGAAAAGGATTTGAAGCATGGCTACGGCAAAATGACCGTTTCATGGGGATCCTATGAGGGACTTTGGAAGGATGACATTCGTTTTGGAAGCGGTATAGAAACAAATAATAAAGGCGAGGTTTTCGAGGGCATTTGGAATGACACTGATACCGCCACAAACGTTTTTTACACCTATAACGGTGTTACAAAGCGTGGCAAAATCGAAAACGGAAAATTCGTTGAGGAGCCTAAAAATATTCAAAAGGAAAATTATGACAACGGATATTATGAGGGCGAGTTTAAAAACGGTAAGCGCGATGGCTTTGGCATCTACTATTGGAAGAGCGGAAGCCGATATGCGGGTAGCTGGGTAAACGACTCAAGAAAGGGCTTTGGCAAATTCTTTTGGACCGATGGCGCCACATATGAGGGCGAGTGGGCAGACGACAAAATGAACGGATATGGAGTGCACACAAATGCAAACGGCAATACATTCCGTGGATTTTGGAAGGATGACAAAAAGCTACAGGGCAAGCAAATATATTCCTGGGGCTACTATGATGGAGACTGGGGAAATGGCACCTGGTGTGGACACGGTATAGAGGTCATAAACGGTGGTGGCTCATACGAGGCAACTTGGATTGATAGCAAAACCGCAAATAATGTTACCTTTATCGATGCCAACGGAAACAAATCCTTCGGCAGAATCGAAAACGGAACATTTATCAGAGAATAAAGAAAAAAGCACTCAAATGAGTGCTTTTTCTTATTCATCGTTGCTTTCAACAAGCTCGTGATAAGCCTTGGTTTGAACTATCGTTACAGCATTTAGTGTAACCTCATTTCTTGTGATAGCGCTTGAATACGGCATATCGTTTGTTGTATCATCTGCATCGGGTGTATATTGCTTTTGGAAATAGGACACTGAGGATTTTTCCTCGCCCACGCTTGTATATGCATAGCCTGCCATAACAATCTCAAGTGAGTTATAATTTCCTCCCTCAAAGCCACTTACTAAGCACGAGAAGAATGCGTATTCTCCGTCGATTATTTCCACCTGTATTCCCTTTTGGTTTTTGGTGTTAAGAGCTCCGTCTTGAATAAAATCTCCATCAAGGAAGTGGTCTTTATTAGCCACGATAACTCCATAATGAAGCTCACATCCATTTACGCTTTCAAAGAGGTCGCGCGCCTCCTTGTTAATCTCGAATTTAGCTGAAATTCCCTCACTGCTTCCGTTTAGCTTATATGCGTATCCATGTGGAATGAATATAGCGCTCGCCATACCATCTGCGTATTCGTTTTCACAAACAAGACATGCATAATTTACGTTTCCGTAATTTGCAAAGCCATTTGGATAAGTAATCGAGGCAAGCGCGCCCTTTTCGTGAGGTGCATATTGAATTATATCACATACAATACAGCTCGAGCCAGGATTACAGGTTACAGTACCAAATGTATAGTGGATGTGTCCATCCATTACGAATGTGCCACGGTCCTCGGTAATATCGGTTCCAGCGTCTGTAAGCATATAGGACGACTGTACCTTGCCATTCTCTCCACAGAAGAAAAATTTCATATGTTTTTCCGAAACCTGTGTTCTGCTTGTGGGAGAATTTGTTGCTACATCGAAAACAAGACTTCCAGACTGAGACGTGCTTGTGCCGAGTGTTCCCGCTTCCTTATCAGTAAAGGAATAAACGCTTCCGTTAAAATCATCAATTGTATATTTGGCGAAATAAACGTTTACATATTTAGCCCAGCCTGTGTAGTTAGAGCCGTCTATGATAAGCTTTGTAGGCTCGCCCAAGAATACCAAATTAAAGGTTCCGTTTGTCGCGTCCGAAATCGATGCATTTGTAAAGCCCTCATCGGTAATGGTTGTAAAGCCCTCAGGGAAAATGAGCGTTTCATTTATGTTTTTACAATTGGTCATAAAATGTGTACCGATGCTGACCAAGCTTTTTGGCAAATATGAACTTGAAAATCTAAGGTTTGTACAATCTTCAAACGCATTGCTTCCGATTGTTTCTATTGAATCAGGGAGAGCAATTTCCGTAAGGTTTTTGTTGTCGGAGATAAAGCTATTAGGCAATGATTTGAGACCCGTGTTTTTTGACAAGTCCATCTTTCCTGTCAAATTACAGCCCGAAAGTCCGTCAATGCTTGTTATTTTTGATGTATTTTCAAACTGAATATAGGTAAGATTTGCCGAATCCGTAAAGGCTCCACCGTTAATTTTTGTCAGCTGAGAATTTTCCTTAATATACACCTTTTTAAGCGAGGGAGCAGAGTTAAAACAACTAGACTGCGCCTCGATTACTGTGCTTGGTACAACAATTTCAGTAACATTTGTCTCGTAGCCAGTTTTAACAAACACACTATTTCCTCTTAGGTGTGTCATTCCCTCTGGAAACTCGATATAAAGAATAGCGCCCTCTTCATAGGTTTTTTCCGATTTGGAATTTACATATCCATATCTAATTTCACTAATGGCAACATAACTTGTATCGCTTCCCGATGGTTCAATGATATACCAAGTTGGGTAAGCAGTAAGAGAGCCATCAGTTGCTTTAAGAATAGCATAAGAAGAATTGTCGACAAAGCACGCCTGCATTGTTGCACTCTTTCCAAGCGCAGTCGCAACCGAGCTTGCTGTCGCATCGTCATACTTTACGACAGGAACGGTGTGAACGATTCCGTTTGCATCCTCATATTGAAGTGTTGTTCTTTCGCTTGCAAATGTGGTAATAGCAAAAAGAACGCTTACAAGTGCTATTAGCAAAACAAAAAGCAATCTTTTCTTCATAATCTCTCCTTTACAGGCGTGTGCCTGTTTGAATAATAAGAATCTATATTTTGATTATATCATTCGTGTGCTCGAGTTGTCAAGATTTTTCTTAGTAGTATCTTTTTGCAAGAATTTACATATACTGAGAAAAGCATCTTGACAGGGGGATTATTATGTGTTCTATATGTGGAATTGTTAATTATGATGAGCGAATTTCAAGAGAAGCAGTTGAAAAAATGAATACTAAAATGAAGCACCGAGGACCAAATGAAAGTGACATTTTCGAGGGGGAGTGTGTTTGTCTTGGGCACAATCGCTTGAGCGTTGTTGACATAGAAAATGGTCATCAGCCTATGAGCATATGCTATGGAAATAAAAAATACACTATTGTATACAACGGAGAAATTTACAACTGCGATGAAATACGAGAGGAGCTACAAAAAAATGGCTTTGAGCTCAAAACAAGGTGCGACACCGAGGTCGTGCTATGCGCTTACATTTTATGGGGAGAGGATGCGCCCTGCTATTTGAATGGAATTTTCGCGTTTTCCGTTTGGGACGGCGAAAGACTGTTTTGCGCGCGTGACCGTTTTGGTGTAAAGCCCTTTTACTATGCTCTTTTAGGTGGGGAATTCATCTTTGCCTCGGAAATCAAATCGATGCTATCTCATTCAAAAGTGAGCACACGCGTTGACAGGCAGGGGCTTTGGGAGCTTTTATATCTTAGTCCAAATTTCATTTCAGGAAAGAGCGTTTTCAAGGACATTTTAGAATTAGAGGGTGGGGAGTGTCTGTTTTTCGACAAAAATGGGCTCAAAAAGCGCAAATATTGGCGCATTAAGGCGCTTCCCTATTTCAAGGGCAGAGATTACGCAATTGAGAAAACCTCGTTTTTGGTAAGTGATGCAATAAAGCGTCAGCTTGTGAGTGATGTGCCTCTCTGCTCGCTTTTGTCAGGCGGTCTTGATTCGAGTGTGGTTAGTGCGATTGCAAGCGAGGAATACCAAAAAAGAGGGCTGACGCTTGACACATATTCCTTTGAATATGAGGGCAACAAGCAGGCATTTCAACAAAGCCTATTTCAGCCACAGCGAGACGATGAATTTGCGATTTTGGCATCAGAATATTTGGGCACAAATCACAGAGTTTTGACCTGCCCTACCGACACTCTTGCCCTTGAGCTTGAAAATGCGACCTTGTATCGAGATTTTCCAGGTCAAGCTGACATTGACTCCTCTCTTTACTATTTTTGCGCAGAGATAAAGAAAAAGCACACAGTAGGGCTTAGTGGCGAATGCTCGGACGAGATATTTGGTGGTTATCCGTGGTTTTATCGTCCCGAAATGCTATATTCGGACTTCTTCCCTTGGATTCACGCACCGAGAATGCGCGCTTCTCTTTTTAAGGATTCGATTGCTCGCTCTGACGAGGGCTATGATTATATAAAGGGTGTTTACAGAGATACTCTTTCCGAGTGTCCTACGCTTGATGACGATAGCGATGATATGCGCCTTTCAAGGCTTGCCTCCTATCTTTCGGTTAAATATTTTATGAGCTCGCTTTTACAGCGTAAAGACAGAATGAGCATGGCAAGTGGTGTCGAGATACGCGTGCCCTTTGCCGACCATAGAATTTTCGAGTTTGTGTTCAATGTTCCTTGGGACATTAAGTTCGAGGGTGGGGTGGAAAAGGCTTTACTTCGCAATTCAATGGTTGGACATTTGCCAAGCGAAATTCTTTGGCGTAAGAAGAGTCCTTATCCAAAAACGCACAATCCAAAATATTTGGAGCTTGTGCTTGGTATGCTAAGAGAGCGCATTTCAAGGGGTGGATATTTGAGCTATGCACTTGACACAGAGGCGCTTGATGGCATACTTGGCAAGGGCAAAACCTGGTTCGGTCAGCTAATGGGAGATGCGCAAATGGTGGCATGGCTTATTCAGCTCGACATTTGGGTTGAAAAATATGGAGTTAACTTCGTTTGATTTTGAAAAAACCTATTGACATTATTTCATAATGTGGTAAAATGAATTAAGTATTTTTATCACGAGGTTTTTATGCGAAACAGCTTTAAGGCAACTATTGGCGCGTCCTGTATCGGCTATATCACGCAGGCGATTTTGATAAACTTTGCGCCACTTCTTTTTATAACCTTTCAAAAGGAATTTGGTCTTTCTATCGGTCAGCTAAGTGTGCTTATTGCATCTAACTTTGTAACTGAGCTGATAATCGACTTTATTTGTTCAAAATATGTTTCTAAAATAGGCTATCGCAAATGCGTTATTATCGCACTCGCCCTGTCCGTTATCGGTCTTGTGCTTCTGCCTATTTTGCCTGCCATTATGCCTTGGAAATTTCTGGCGCTTATAATTGCGACTGTATTTTGTGGGCTTGGTGGTGGAATGATTGAGGTGCTTATCTCGCCTATCGTTGAGGCGTGCCCTACCGAGAATAAGGGTGGCTCGATGAGCTTCTTGCACTCCTTTTACTGTTGGGGACAAATGGCAGTTGTGCTTTTATCGACAATCTTCTTCCGTACAATCGGAATCGAATACTGGGAGCTTTTGTCGATAATTTGGGCTATCGTGCCTGCTGTTGCGCTATTTATGTTCTGCTTTGTTCCTATCAACACCTTGGTTGAGGAAAGCGAGGAAAGCTCATTTAAGGAGCTCCTTTCAAGCAAGCTTTTCTGGATTTTATTCGTTATGATGCTTTGCGCAGGGGCGAGTGAGATTGCAGTTTCACAATGGGCATCAGCCTTTGCTGAGGCAGGTCTTGGCGTTGCGAAGTGGATAGGCGACCTTATCGGTCCTTGCTTATTTGCTGTTTGTATGGGAAGCGCGCGTATATTTTATGCAAAAAAGGCTGATAAAATCAATCTCGAAAACGGAATTTTAGTTTCATCGCTTATTTGCATTGGTGCATATATAATGATTGTATTCTCACCTATTGCAATAATATCTCTTATCGGTTGTGCAGTTTGTGGAATTGGCTGTGGAATGCTTTGGCCTGGCTCTTTTAGTGTCGCTATGAAGCGAATTCCAAAGGGTGGCGTTCCTTTGTTTGGCTTGCTTGCCTTTGCAGGAGATATGGGCTGTCTTAGTGGCCCTGTTATTGCAGGCTTTATCTCAGACGCATTTGGTGGAGAGCTGAAGGCAGGATTTTTGTTCTCGATGATTTTCCCTATAACGCTTGCTGTTATGGTTTTACTGCTAAAAAGGCTATTCAAAAAGCAAAAATAATAAAAATCCCCGACACAGTGTCGGGGATTTCGCTTTTTAAAGGTTTATAAAGTGAGGGATTATGTCCTCGTATTCTCCGTCCTTGTTTCTGAATGCGTCCTTTATTGCGCCAAGTGGAGTAAGTCCCATTTTCTTATAGAGAGCGAGTGCTGGGGCATTTGATGCGATAACTGCATTGAGCTGTAGAATTTTAAATCCGTGCTCTCTTGCCTTATCCATACTGTCGCCAACTATTATTTTGCCTATTCCAAGCCCGCGCTTTCCGTCCTTTACTGCGTAGCTTGTGTTACAAATATGAGAGCATCTACCAACAAAGTTTGGATGCAAAATATAAACACCAACAATTTCGTCGTCCTCGGCATTGTATGCAACGCCTGTGTAGGTTTGTCCCTCGAAGAATTCGATGCCCTGCTCCTCGGTGAACGGGATTTCCTGTGGGAACGCCTTGCCGTCCTCAACAACCTTATTCCAAATTGCATTTACCTCTTTTATGTCGGCTCTATTAAAGCCCTTTACCTTTATCATTATTCTATAACCTCAATTTCGTCAGGGACTATAATTGACTTTTTGCCCCTTGACATTTTTATTTTAATGCTTCCGTATGGTGTTGGGATTTCAAGGCTTGCACTATTCAAGCCATAAAGACGAGGGGAAAGCTTTATTTTCTTATAGCCTGCCTCAACCATTTCAAAGCCAGAGAGCGCCTTTTTGAGAATATATGCAGGAGTGCCTCCCCACGCGTGTGAGCAATCTGACGGGAACATTTCCCAAGCCTCGCAAAGCCCCTTGTCACACCTTTCGATTAGGCTTTCGTAGCGACGGATTAGGTCAAGACCATTTTTCTCAAACATATTTTCCTTAAGAAGCGCCTCTAAGAGGAAGTGATAGAAGTATGGTTGCATTTCCTCCTTTTTGAGGTCACCAAGAACATATTTAAGTATGCTCTTACGATTTTCCTCGGGAGCAATTCCGTAAAGAACTGCCAAGGTATTCGCCTGCTTCAAATAGAAAATGTTGTATGTGTTCTCTGGTAGCCATCTACCATTTGGCACATTATCGGCAGTGTTAAGACCACCTATATAAAGTCCTCTTTTTTTGTCAAAAAGGTTCTTGTTTATCGCTTTTTTGAGAGATTGCGCCTTTTTATTACAAGATTTTGCGAAATCGGAATCTCCTAAAATAGCAAAGATTTTGGCGCATTTTAGAAGTGCGTTGTAATAGAACATACAAAGCACACCTTGACCGAGAGCCTTTGGCGGATGATGAAGACTATAGCCCTCAAAATTACCGTGCGACATCATATTTGTAGGGTCGGTATTGTTGCCGTTTTGATCGAGCAAAATCCAGTCAACGAACATATAGTCTGGCGATTTTTCAACGAGTCCGTTTTCGCCGATATAGGTGTCGAATCTTGCAAGAAGTGCACGAAGGGCGCACTCTGTGTGAGTTAAAAGCTCGGTCTTGCCCGTGTACATATAGTAATCGTATACCCATTCGGCAAAGATAAGGCTATATGTCGTGTGGAAAATCCTACCGTCCATAATTTCAAGCATTTGGGCAGTACGATAAATATCAAAGGCAGTAAGCGACGAGTCGTAAATATTGAAATATTCGATTAGCGCTTGTATAAAATAGTCACCCGTGCACGCAAGAGGCTCTTGGTGAGTTGGGGAGTCAAGGTGCAAATCTCTACGACAAATTTTGAGCGTATGCATACAAATGTCGTACACCTCGTTTAAAAGCTTGTCGCTACACTTAAATGGCGCTTCGCTCTCAACAGGATATGCGCTGTATATGATTTGTGCATTCTCTATTTGTGCCTTGGTTGCGCCCTCGCCCTTTAAGGTGATTTTCATTCTACCAACGCTACGCATTCTTGGCGAGGTATATACGACATCCCTTGATGCGATAAAGCTTTCCTTATAAACACCGACGCCCTCGATTTCCTCGCATTCGATGAGTACACGCACGCGTCCGTCGGTTTTGAGCGAAATTATCGGATATGCCGAATAAATCTTATCGAATTCAGCATAGCCCTCGTTTGATTTTAGATTGATTTTATCAAGGGAGTCAGGCTCTATTATTCTCTCGTAGAGGTGCTTTATAGGGGATTTCTTTGCGCCATATATGTCCTTTACCTCGCAGGCATAGGCATATTCATATTCCTCCTGTGTAAAGTCGGTGTGCGAATCAGATATGCGTGCGCTGACAGGTCGGCACTTCCAAGTATTATCGGTGTGGGCAATAACCTCTCCGCCTCTTAAAATTTCAACGAGCGCTCCACATTGACCAAACGAGTATTCACACATAACTGTTGGAATCGAGGTAACAAAGAGCTTAATATCAACAACGCCATTAGAGGTAAGCTCATATTCATCATAGTAGCTGTGGCGCATTTTTGGTTCAAGAAAATCTCCACCTGCGCTAACAGGTCCTCTGCCAACAAATTCGCCATTTACAAAAAGCTCATAGCGAGCATCAGCGCAAACTCTCAGGGCATATTCCTCGCCCCTTGGTATTGCATAAATGCTTGTAAATTCTGCAATACAAAAGCTTCTTTTTTTGCAAGAGAACTTTGGAAATTCATTTTTATCGAGCCAAATCCAAGATGACATATAACTACCTCCTTTTTAAGACTTACATTCATTTTAGAGTTTTTTAGAGCATTTGTCAAGTCCTTTTACTTGACTTTTGAGCGTTTTTGTATTACAATTTATTCGAGGTGATTAAATGGAATTTTTAAGATTACTCGAAAAAATCAGAAATCCCGTGTTTGATTTTATTTTCTCGCTTTTGACAAAGCTTGGCGAGGAAACTGTGTTTATGGCTGTCGCTATTATAATATTTTGGTGCTTCTCAAAAAAGGACGGATATTATATTTTGAGCGTGGGCTTTATCGGAACAATTTTAAATCAGCTATTAAAGCTTTGCTTTAGAATTCCTCGCCCTTGGGTTAAGGATCCTAATTTCACGATTGTTGAGAGTGCGCGTGCCGAGGCAACCGGCTACTCGTTTCCAAGTGGACACACACAAAGCTCGGTTGGCACATTTGGCTCTCTTGCCTATCTTTTTAAGCAAAAATGGTTAAGAATTACAGCGATTGTTATTTGCGTGCTTGTTCCGTTTTCGAGAATGTATTTGGGAGTGCACACACCACTTGATGTTATTGTTTCTATTTGCGTGGCTGTGGCGCTTATCTTCCTTGTTAAGCCTATCTTTGACAAGGGCGAGAGCAATCCTAAGATAATGTACATTTTCTTTGGCTCAATGCTTGCCCTCTCGCTTGCATTTTTGTTCTTTGTTTTATTCTTCCCATTCCCTGCTGACATTGACCCACATAATTACGAATCGGGGCTCAAAAACGCTTGTACGCTTCTCGGTGCGACCACAGGCTTTATGATAGCGTATCCTATTGAGCGCAAATTCATAAAATTTGAGGTTGAGGCAAAATGGTATGTTCAGCTTATCAAAATTGCAGTAGGACTTGGTCTTGTGATAGCAATCAAGATACTTTTAAAGCCACTTCTATTGTTATTTCTTCCACCAATGGTGGAAAGAGCTATACGATATGCTGTAATAGTTTTGTTCGCAGCGCTTGTATGGCCTCTTACCTTTAAGCATCTTCGCAAATTAGAAAATTTGAAAAAATAGTTGATTTTTTATATTAAGTGTGATATATTGTTAATGGGCATAGCCCTTACTTATGAAAGGAGAGAAATCATGGATTTTCTTAAAAAATTTTGGCCTACACCATTTACTCTCAAGAAAGGCGAGTGGAAGGATTGCGTAATTAAGCTTGTTATCTTCGTTGTTATCATGGCTATTGTCGGAGTTGTTATGGGACTTCTCGCACAGATTCCAGTTGTTAACATCATCGTGGCAATTGTTGGTGCGCTTCTCGAGGTATATGGCCTTGTATTTATTCTTCTTTGCATTTTGAGAACTACCGGTGTACTTAATGATGATGCCGGAGACAACAATAAGGCTGAATAATCAGTAAAAAAATCGTCCTTTTGGACGATTTTTTTATTTCTTCTTATTTTCTTTTTTGTCAGGAAAAATACATTTCATTCCCGAAAGACCTGCCAAGTATGAGAGTGTACAGCAAAGAATTGCTGGTATTGCAAGGAGCAGATGCATTGCGCCAAAGTTAGGTGCAAGCGAGGAAATTGAAAGATACATTCCATACACATAATTCATTATGATTTTAAGAACCCCACAAGCGTTATTTACGCCTGTTACAGCATCAGGGGTTACAAAGAACCAAAGAATCATTTCCACAAGTGAAACGAGAATAAAGAGCGAGTTAGCCACAAGTGATATTTTAAGACCGAGCCACCTGTCCTTTTTTATTCTGCCTGCCTCTACTCTTACCTTATTTTGTGCCCCAAGCTCCCACATTATCATATAGAGCAAGAACATATACATAAGTATTGCAAGAGCTCCGCTTGCGTGAAAAAGAACCCTGCTTTTGCTTGTCGAGATAAGCACGATAATTCCAAACACCGTCATCGCAATATGGTTTATAAGTATCTTCGATATTATTTTTCCGTATTCGCTAAAAAATTCCTTTATTTTGTTCATTTCTGCCTCGAATTATTTTATTTCACAAGTATATATTATATTAAAACGCAAAAAAATTCAAGAGAGTTTGAAAAAATTTACAGTTTTTATACAAAATCTTAACATTTTGTGATAGAATGTTATTATAACACACGAAAGGATTTTAGAATATGGACAGCTTCCCTCTTGAAACGATGCCCTATATTGTGCGTGAGTTTGCATCATACAAGCTTACAATTCAGGGCTGTTCTAAAAAAACCGTTAATGAATATCTTTCAGATATAAGGCTTTTTTTAAAGTACATATATGCGAAGCGATATAGTGTTGACATATATTCTGATTTTTTTGATAAAATAAATATATCGACGCTTGATAATGAATTTATCTTCTCTGTTACAACCGAGGAGATTTACGACTTCTTTATTTATGTTTCTAATGAGCGCAGAAATCAATCGGCTGCTAAGTCGAGAAAGCTTTCGGCTATCAAGGCGCTTTACAAGTTCATTTGTCAAAAAAGACGATTGATGGACAAGAATCCTGCAATAGATATTGAATCGCCAAAGAAAAAGCAGACCTTGCCAAAGTTTTTGAGCATCGAGGAAAGCATTGCGTTGCTTGAGGCTGTGCAAAATGACAAGGAGTCAAAAACTCGTGAGCGAGATTATTGCATTATAACTCTATTTCTTAACTGTGGTATGCGTCTTTCGGAGCTTTGTGGCATAAACCTTAACGACCTTGACAGAGAGCTTCGCTCACTTCGAGTAATCGGTAAGGGCAATAAGGAAAGAATTGTTTATTTAAATGATGCGTGTCGTGATGCGCTAAGCAGATATCTTGCTATCAGACGCTCAAACGAATATGCGAACATAAATGTTCCTGCTCTTTTTATAAGCAAGCAACATAAAAGAATAAGCGACAAGACAGTACAATGGCTCGTTTACAAATACCTTGGACTTGCCGGTCTTGACTATAAGCACTACTCCGTGCATAAGCTCCGTCACACTGCTGCAACGCTTATGTACCAGACTGGAAAGGTAGATGTGCGCGTGCTTAAGGAAATACTCGGACACGAGCAATTAAATACCACGCAAATATACACGCACGTATCTAATAAGGGCATGGAGGACGCCATAAACGCTAACCCATTGGCGACAATAAAGGACAAAAAATAACCTTGGAATTATTGATTTTCATAGACTCTATCAACAATTTTTGTGAAAATTGCACATAGTTTCAAATTTGATGGTGGATTTTTTTGTTTAAAATAGATATTGACACAGGACCAAAAAATCTATATAATAGTTGTTGTGCCCGACGAATCGGAACAGAAAGCGCAAATGCGCTAATTAAAATGGAGGATTTACTCATGTTTGAGAAATTGAAGGCTATACTTGTAGAGGAACTTTCACTCAACGCAGACGATATCACACTTAGTGCAGAGCTCGTAAATGATCTTGGTATCAATTCACTTGAGCTTGCTGACCTTGTGCTTCTCTGTGAGGACGAATTCGGCATTGAATTCAGCGAGGATGATATTCATAAGTTCATCACCGTTGGTGATGTTGTTGAATTCCTTGAGCAACAGGCTTAAATCAATTTGTAAATAAAAAGCGAATGCAAACGCATTCGCTTTTTGTTTTACTTAATTATATTAATATACTCCTCGATTAGCTTTACAGCGCCGTCAACGCCGATTTTTGTGGTGTCTATCATAAGATCATAGTTTTCACATCTGCCCCACTTTTGAGAGGTATAATAGTTGTAATAGCTTGCACGCTTCTTGTCAATCTTGTTCATTAGGCTCTTTGCCTCGGAGATGTCAACCTCATTTGCGCTCGCAATTCTTTCTATTCTCTTTTCAGGGCTTGCATATACGAATACGCGAACGAGCCTTGGATGATTTCTCAAAACGAAGTCGGCGCATCTTCCAACGAACACGCAGGGGTATTTTTTCGCCTCCTCCTCAATTATATCGGATTGAAGAACAAAAAGTTTATCGTTTACAGGCGTATCGTATGGCATTCCGTGTGAGAATGGCACCATTCCGATTGCACCAACTGCTATCGAATAAAGAAAGCTTGGTGTTGCCTTTTCATCTGCGTTTTTAAGAATCTCTGGATTCATTCCAGATTTCTCGGCAGCGAGGCTTATAAGGCTTTTATCGTGATACACCATATTAAGCCTTTGAGATAGCTTTTCTCCTATTTCGCGTCCACCACTTCCACATTGGCGCGCGATTGTTACAATAATATTTTCACTCATAAGATTTACCTCCTTGGTAGCTTCTATTATTATTTTATCATTTTTTAGGTAATTTTTCAAGATTTTTTTGCGCGTATGCTCACAAATATAGCATATATTACAAATATTAAAAAAGCTATTGATTTTTTAGCGTTTTTATGTTAAAATATAGGGCGAAAAAATTATTTAACTTAAAAGGAGTTATTATTATGTTAGTTTCAGCAAAAGAAATGCTTGAAAAAGCAAAGGCAGGCAAATATGCAGTAGGCCAGTTCAACATCAACAACCTTGAGTGGACTAAGGCTATTCTTCTTACAGCACAAGAGTGCAACTCTCCTGTTATTCTCGGTGTTTCCGAGGGCGCAGGTAAGTATATGTGTGGCTACGAGACAATCGTAGGAATGGTTAAGGGCATGATTAAGTGTCTCGGAATCACTGTTCCAGTTGCTCTCCACCTCGACCATGGCTCATACGAGGGTGCTAAGGCTTGCATCAACGCAGGCTTCTCCAGCGTTATGTTCGACGGCTCACACTATCCTATCGAGGAAAACATTGCAAAGACACAGGAGCTTGTAAATGCTTGTAACGTTCTCGGTCTTTCACTTGAGGCAGAGGTTGGCTCTATCGGTGGCGAAGAGGACGGCGTTGTAGGTGCAGGCGAGTGTGCAGATCCAGACGAGTGCAAGATGATTGCAGATCTCGGCGTAACAATGCTCGCAGCTGGTATCGGTAACATTCACGGTAAGTATCCAGCTAACTGGGCAGGTCTTAACTTCGATGTTCTCGCTGCAATCAGCGAAAAGGTTGGCGATATGCCTCTAGTTCTCCACGGTGGTACAGGTATTCCTGAGGATATGATTAAGAAGGCTATCTCTCTTGGCGTTTCTAAGATCAATGTAAACACAGAGTGCCAGCTCTCATTTGCAGCTGCTACAAGAGCTTATGTAGAGGCAGGTAAGGATCTCCAAGGCAAGGGCTTCGACCCAAGAAAGCTTCTCGCTCCTGGCTTTGAGGCTATCAAGGCAACTGTTAAGGAAAAGATGGAGCTCTTCGGCTCAGTAAACAAGGCATAAGCGCAGAGCCTGCGCGGGCAAAATCCACGTTTGTTAAGCCTTGGTTTATAGAACCTGACGAAGGAATATAGAAATAAAAATCGACACTCGATTGAGTGTCGATTTTCTTTTTTATTCTTGCTCCTTTTGGCTCGGCATTATATATTCACCAAGGCTTGAAAGATCGCTATTTGCGCTCTTAACAGAATTAAGATTTACTGTATAAAGGCGCTCCGTGCCAAGGGTTACGTTTGCGTGTGCACATTTAGTGGTTTGTGATTGGAGAAATTCAACATTATCTACGCTTGTATACGCATAAAGTGCAATTACAAGCGACATATTCTCTGCACTACCAACAAAGCCTGTTACAGAAATAGAAACATTGTTATATCTGACATCGCTCATATCAGCTTTGATAAAGCCTTTTTCTGCATTTACATTACCATTTACAAAGAAGCTTTCCTTGCCGTCAAGGTAATTTGGGTTAATTACCATTATTCCAAAGGTAATATCGTCGTTTAATCTGTTGTATTCATTTAGGGCGTCAACATTTATAACATATCCGTTTGCAATTCCGTCATCACCCTTTGTTGAAAATCCGCTTCCAGCTATGAAAATTGCAGGGGAAACCTCGTCCTTAATTCTATCTACTACGCAATTGCTTGCATTTGTGCAATATTTATTATATTTGCCAGTGCTCAAGAGGCTATCATACACAAGAGTTTCTTCCATATTGTGCTGTGTAAAGCTTTCTATTTTGTCTTTACATTGTGTACACTCCACTCCGTCAAGGCAATTGCCTGTGCCCTCATAGTTGTGCTTGCTGTTATAGAATGCATCGCAAGTATTATATCCTGTGTGAATAATGGCATAGCCTGCACCGTTTTCCTCATTGATGCCAAGCTCCTCTGCCTCACTTTCAGTAATAAAGGTCATATAGTTACCTGTACTATGCGATTTTAAGGTATTAACCATAGTGGCACATTCCTCATCTGTACCAACAATATAGAAGTTAACTAGGTTGGCGCATTTATAGAATATGTTAGTTGCCGTAAAGGTCGTGCTTGCGGAAATATAAACATTTTTAAGGTATGCATTGTCTGTTCTTCCATAGGTGCCTAAAAAGTTGTAGCCAATTTCAAGTTCTCCGTCACCCAAATATAAATTTTCAATATTGGTAGAAAGAAGCGAACCTGCATCAAGCTTTGTAGCAGAATTAGGGATAACAATTGTTCCACTTAAGCCTGATTGCCAGAAGCAGTTACGTCCTAAGCTTTCAAGCCCCTCTGGGAAATCAAATGTTGTAAGGTTAGTACAGCCTTGAAAAGCACTTGCTTCAATCGTTTTAAGCTGAGAGCCCTCCTCAAGAATCACCTCACGAATAGGTGAGTCTTTAAAAGCACAGGCAATATAGGTTACTGCTTTTGGAATATAAACGGTTTTCAAGCTTTTCCATTCACTTGAAAATGAGGTGTTCAAAATTTTCGTAACCTGAGAAGAAAAATAAAATTCCTCAACATTAACAGCCTGGCTGTTACAGTTAAGACCAGCAACCTCATTATAGGTTTTGGTGCCTACAATAACGGAATCACGCATATCGAAGACCTTGATGTCCTCCCATGCATAAGTGCCTTCATCTGTATCTTCAGGGTTTTTGTAAACATTGTCCCTTTGAAAGCGACCATCAACAACACAATAGCCTGTTGTTTCTGTGCCATCAACAAGAGTCAGTTTAACGCTTGCATAATTGTTAAGCGCTGCTGCACTTACGGATATTGCCATAAGTGTCATGAAAGCGATTATCACAATCGCAAGAAAAATGAGTTTTTTCTTCATATGTATTCCTTTCAATTGCCCACGCGGGAATTAAAAATATTATTATAATAATATAATTTTAACATACACTTAATATTTTTGTCAATATGCACAATAAACAAATCCCCCCCCCCGATTTTTGTGCTTATTGCACAAAAATCGACACTCGATTGAGTGTCGATTTTCTTTTTATTCCTCGATGAGCTTGTAATAATGCTCGAAAACTGCTTCAGCGATATCAAAGTCATCCTCGAAGACAACATTGTCCTCTCCGTCATTTTCCTCTGTGAAAACTCTGAACAAGAGTGCCTCATCCTCGGCAACTCCGTCAAGGGTGTCAATCGGCTGAAGAATTGCATAAAGTCTTGTTTGTCCGTCGATAACCTCAGGGATTATTGCAATTTGCTCAAATCTTACTGCTTTGTCATCGTTGTCATAAAGGACTACATCGCTCATATCCTCCTCGTCAAGCAAAATGTCAACGAGTGATTTTTCCATATCTGCCATTTTATTCTCCTAAATTAGTACATTCCGCCCATAGGTGGCTGTGCCTGTGGTGCAGGATTTTCTTCCTTCTTATCAGCCACAATAGCCTCTGTTGTGAGAACCGTTGATGCAACGCTTGCTGCGTTTTGAAGTGCGCTTCTTGTAACCTTAGTTGGGTCTACAATTCCCGCCTCCATCATATCGCAATATACCTCGTTATAAGCATCGAAGCCATAGCCGATTTTTCCACTATTCTTAACCTTATCAACAACAACTGCGCCATCAAAGCCTGCATTTGCTGCGATTTGACGAAGTGGCTCCTCAAGAGCCTTAAGAACGATTTGAACACCTGTCTTTTCATCGCCCTCTACTGTGTCGATGATTGCGCCTACCTTATCAATAACATTGATATAAGCAGTACCACCACCTGCAACGATTCCCTCCTCAACTGCTGCGCGTGTTGCGTTGAGTGCGTCCTCAATGCGAAGCTTCTTTTCCTTCATTTCGGTTTCAGTTGCTGCGCCAACCTTGATTACAGCTACGCCACCAGAAAGCTTTGCAAGTCTTTCCTGTAGCTTTTCTCTATCAAAGTCGCTCTCAGTTACCTCAATTGCGCTCTTAATTTGGTTAATTCTTGCCTTGATATCCTCGCCTGCACCATATCCACCAACGATTGTTGTGTTTTCCTTGTTTACGATGATTTGGCGTGCGCGTCCAAGGTGTGGGATTTGTGTATCCTTAAGCTCAAAGCCGAGCTCCTCTGTGATAACCTGACCACCTGTAAGAATTGCGATATCACGAAGCATTTCCTTGCGTCTGTCGCCAAAGCCTGGTGCTTTAACTGCTACAACGGTAAATGTGCCTCTGAGCTTATTAAGAACGAGAGTTGTAAGAGCCTCGCCCTCGATGTCCTCAGCAACAATAAGGAGCTTTCTGCCTGTTTGAACAATTTGCTCAAGAAGTGGAAGAAGGTCCTGAATATTTGTGATTTTCTTATCTGTGATAAGAACGAGTGCGTCGTCAAGAACTGCCTCCATCTTATCCATATCAGTTGCCATATATGCGCTGAGGTAGCCTCTATCAAACTGCATTCCCTCAACAACCTCGCAATAGGTTTCAGTTGTCTTGGATTCCTCAACAGTGATAACACCGTCAGCTGTTACCTTTTCCATTGCGTCAGAGATAAGCTGACCGATTGAAGCATCTCCTGCGGAAACAGTACCTACTCTTGTAATGTCCTCTTTTCCGTTTACCTTCTTTGAGTTAGCCTTAAGAGCCTCAACTGCAACATCAACAGCCTTTGCAATTCCCTTTCTTATAACGATAGGATTAGCACCTGCTGTAACATTCTTCATTCCCTCACGAATGAACGCCTGTGTCAAGAGTGTAGCTGTTGTTGTTCCGTCACCTGCTGCATCATTAGTCTTTGACGCAACCTCACGAACGAGCTGTGCGCCCATATTCTCGCAAGCGTCCTCAAGCTCGATTTCCTTTGCGATTGTAACTCCGTCATTTGTGATAAGGGGAGAGCCATATTTTCTATCAAGAACTACATTTCTGCCCTTTGGACCAAGTGTTATTTTAACAGTATTAGCAAGCTTATCAACGCCACGAAGCATTGCATTTCTTGCGTCTATTCCATAAAGAATTTCTTTTGCCATAATTTACTCCTTTACTCCACGATAGCGAGGATATCGTCTTCCTTAACGATGATATATTCGCATCCGTCAAGCTTTACCTCAGTACCTGAATATTTGCTAATTATTACCTTATCTCCAACCTTGACAGTCATAGGAACAACCTTGCCATCCACTGTTGCGCCAGGGCCTACTGCGATAACCTCAGCAGTCTGTGGCTTTTCCTTTGCTGCTCCTGCAAGAATGATGCCACCCTTAGTGGTTTCCTCTGCCTCAAGATTTTTGAGAACTACTCTGTTTGATAAAGGCTTTATTGCCATTTCTTTCACCTCCATTTAGCACTCTTTATGTGCGAGTGCCAACTATAAAATATATTCTATATCTATATGATAAGAAAATCAAGTAGTATTTGTTATTATTCACAAATAACTTAAAATTTGTTAATAGTTTGTTCACATTCGCTTTGAGTATAAGTTTTTCCTCGATAGAATATATTGCAACAGGTGGTGATTTTATGCTTGAAGAAATAAATTCTGCGCTTTGTGGAGTGCTTTTGCCATGCGTGATTTTCCTTGTAGGAATGTTTTTTACTATCAAGCTACGGGGCTTCTATCTTTTGCATCCTATAAGGAGCGCTCGGCGTGCGTTGAATGCCTCAGGCGGGCTTCGTCCCTTATGCGTTGCGCTTGCCGGCACGCTCGGTGTTGGAAACATTGTAGGAGTAGCCTCGGCAATCAGCATTGGAGGCGCTGGGGCTGTTTTTTGGATGATATTTAGTGCCCTTATTGCTATGGGTGTAAAATATGCAGAAACGCATCTTGCAGTAAAGCACAGGCGAGGCAGCTTTGGACAATATTACGGTGGAGCGCCCTACTACATTTCCGACTCGTTTAAGGGGCGAGGCGGCGTCATTTTAGGCTCTATATTTGCCATTCTATGTGTTGTAAATTCTCTGTCAACCGGCAATTTAGTGCAGGTGAATTCAATAATTCCCGTTTTAGGTGGTAATAAGCTTATATGGGGGCTTGCGCTCGCCTTAGGAGTTTTCAGTATTGTATGCGGTGGGCAGAGGCGAATTGAAAATGCTTGCTCGTTTATAATTCCTACCTTGACTATTTTGTATGTAATTTTGTCCCTATACATCATTTTTTCTAATTTTAGTGGACTATGTGTCGCTATTTCGAGTATTTTTAGGTGTGCGTTTTCATTTAAAAGTGCGCTCTCTGGCGCTTGTGGCTTTGGAATTTCGAGTGCGTTGCGATATGGCTTTTCAAGAGGGCTTTTATCAAACGAGGCAGGCTGTGGCACATCAGCAACTGCGCACGCATCGTCCTCCTCTGATGCGACATCACAGGGCTGTCTTGGCGTTTTTGAGGTGTTTTGGGACACGGTTGTGCTGTGCACTCTAACCTCTCTTGTTATATTAATTTCGGGCGAGAGCAACGACGAGCCGATTATGCTTGCAATTTCGGCATATTCGACCTTTACAGGAGCTCTCGGAGGTGGATTTATCGCCACAGCCTGCGTGATTTTCGCCCTTGCAACGCTTGTCTGTCAATTTTATTACGGAATGCGTGCCCTTGAATTTATTTCGTCATCAAGAGTGACAAAATGCGTTTATTCTATCGTTTTTCTTGTCGTTTGCGTTATATCATCAATCATTTCAAATGATATAATGTGGTCCATTTCCGATTTTATTGTCTGCGCGCTTGCCCTATACAATATGGTATTTTTGATAAAATTATCAAAGGAAGTAAAAATGTAGTGTCGCTTTTGAGGGCTTGTCCTGTTATTTTAGGTAAAGCTTGCATTTATTGCGAAGAAAGATAAAACGACATTTTTCTTTTGTGAATAAAAACTGAATTTTTTCCTAATAATAATATTATTTTTGTTTTCTTATTGACTATGGTTTTATTTAATGATAAAATTAAAAGGAATTTTATCTTTGTAAAGGAGAAAAAATGCTTAAGCTTACTGATATCAAAAAGGATTATGTAACAGGCGACACCACCGTTAGTGCTTTAAAGGGCGTTAATCTTGAATTCCGTAAAAGCGAATTTGTTGCTATTTTAGGACATTCGGGCTGTGGAAAGACTACTCTTCTCAACATTATAGGTGGTCTTGACAAGTACACAAGCGGAGATCTTGTTATAAACGGAAAATCCACAAAGGATTTTGACGATGGAGATTGGGACACATACAGAAATCACTCTATCGGCTTTATTTTCCAAAGCTACAACCTTATTCCTCATCAAAGCGTGCTTTCAAATGTAGAGCTTGCGCTTACGCTTTCAGGCGTTTCAAGAGAGGAAAGAAGGGCGCGTGCAATCGAGGCGCTTGAAAAGGTTGGACTCGGCGACCAAATCAATAAAAAGCCAAATCAAATGTCAGGTGGACAAATGCAAAGAGTTGCGATTGCTCGTGCTCTTATTAACAATCCTGATATTCTCTTGGCAGATGAGCCAACCGGCGCGCTCGACTCAGAAACAAGCGTTCAAATCATGAATCTCATCAAGGAGATTGCAAACGACCGTCTTGTTATTATGGTAACTCACAATCCAGAGCTTGCAGAGGAGTATGCAAACAGAATTATTCGCTTAAAGGACGGCGAGGTCGAGGGAGATACTAATCCATATGTGAGCGAGGAAGCAAAAAGCGCTGATGCCGAGGTTATTGTTGACAAAAAAGCGCAAAAGAAGGCTAAAAAGAAAAAGTCAATGTCATTCTTGACCGCTCTTTCCCTCTCGCTTAACAACCTTATGACAAAGAAGGGACGCACCTTCCTAACCTCATTTGCAGGAAGCATCGGTATTATCGGTATTGCGCTTATTTTGGCAGTTTCGGCAGGCGTTAATGCGTATATTAACAGCGTTGAGGAAAGCACAATGTCCTCGTATCCTATCGAGATTCACGAGAGCACGATGGACACAATGACTCTTCTCGGCTCGTTTATGGAGCAAAACACAATCGAGGACCGTCAGCCTAACACCGTTTACTCGAACGATGTTATGATAAATGTTATGAATGCATTCTCTAAGGGTGTTACAACAAACAATCTTACTGCATTCAAGCAACATATTGAATCGACCTCGACAATAAGAGATAATGCAACTGACATAAAATACAAGTATTATGCAGGTCTTAACACCTATACAAGAGTTCCCTTGGTTGACAAGGACGGAAATCCTGTGCTTGATTCAAGTGGTAATCAGAGCTACACATATCGTAGAAACCTTTCCGATATGAGTGAGCTTATGTCAGTTATCACAACAGGAAGCCTCAATTCGAACGCATCAGTTATCAATTCAAGCGTTTGGAAGGAATTTGTGGGCAACGACGAATATATCAAGTCACAATATAAGGTTGTGGAAAATGGTGGTCGCTTCCCTGAAAATGAAAACGAGGTTGTGCTTATCGTTGGCAAGGACCTCATAATCTCCGACTATATTCTATATATGCTTGGAATCAGAGATTCGCAGGAGCTTCGTAGCTATATCATCTCAATTTCCGATGATAATCCAGACAATGACCTTACAATAAATCCGACAAAGTATTCCTTTGATGAAATTTTGGGATACGAGTTCAAGGTACTCTCCGACTCTGACAGATTCAAAATTGACGGAGAGAAAATCACAGAATGTACAACTGGCGAAATCGACCAAAAGCTTCTCTCGGAGGACGCTACAACACTTAAAATTGTTGGTATTGTAACTCCAAGTGATGAATCTCAATCCTCATCTGCTATCGGTTCGATAGGATATCTTGCTCCTCTTATGGAGAAAATGATTGACCGCTCTAATGCAAGTAGCGTTGTTGATAAACAGCTTCAAAACACCGAAACAAACCTTTATAATGGCTTCCCATTTGCAGGCTTTGATTTCGATACTACAAAAATTAATGCGTTTATCGCATCTAATCCACAGCTCTCCGTGCTCTCTAACTTTATAAAGACCGACGAGCAATTTATAGATGCCCTAAAAACCTATCTTGGCCCTGAGATTGAGCAGCTACTCATCCCTTATGGTCAGAGTGGAAGCACTGTTCCTTACGGTGGCTACACGCTTGCCAACCTTGGCGAGATAACAGCTGCGCTTAGTGCTGTTGAAAGCGACTATGCAAGGGCATTTGCAGGACTTATTATGATGGATGCTAATCCTATGGCAGGTGGAAATCCACAAAACCTTGTTAACATTGTAAACTCGATGATCGAAACAAAGGATTACAATGATATTCTCTCTGAAATTGGATATGTAAACAAGGATAAGCCAACAAAGATTCTTATTTATCCTAAGGATTTTGCAGCAAAGGATATCATAAGCGAGGAAATCGACAATTACAACGCCTCACAGACCGAGGAGGACAAAATCTCCTACTCTGATATGGTTGGCGTGCTTATGAGCTCTGTTACAACTATTGTAAATGCTATTTCGTATGTTCTTATTGCATTTGTTGCAATTTCGCTTATTGTTTCTTCGATTATGATAGGAATTATAACCTATATCTCAGTTCTCGAAAGAACAAAGGAAATCGGTATTCTCCGTGCAATCGGTGCGTCCAAGAAGGATGTTTCAAGAGTATTCAATGCAGAAACTCTTATCGTCGGCTTTGGCGCAGGCTTAATCGGTATTTTGGTATCACTTTTCTTCATTCTTATTATAAATATAATTCTTCACGCACTAACAGATATTGCAGCGCTTTCTGCAACGCTTCCGTTTGGAGCTGCGGTAATTCTCATTCTTATCAGCATGGGACTTACTCTTATCGCCGGACTTATTCCATCAAGAGTGGCAGCTAAGAAGGATCCTGTTATCGCACTTAGAACTGAATAAAGCAAAAAGGACTGTCGCAGGACAGTCCTTTATTTGTGCTATGTCTTAACGAAAAAATCCCACCGGTGTCGGTGGGATTTATTCGCAATAGATTAAAGAAGGATAGAGATATCTGGAACGTCTACCTCAATGTAATCTTCATCTGGGTCGTGACGAACGTTGTAGCCTTCCTCTGCCTTCAAAAGAGACAATTCGAGAATATCCTCAGTTTCTACGATCTCGAGCTCGTAATCAGGGGTAGTATACTTCATACATAATCTCCTTTTTGTGATAGAAAATCTTATACAAGACTATTATACTATAGATATTCAAGTCTGTCAAGAGTTTTTTTAAAATTTTTTTACTCAACTGAAATAAGCTTTGTTCCCGTCGCACCATCAACTGCATTTATGTGTGTTACGAGGTTGTTAACATCGACTGCAAGGTGCGAAATATCGAGTGTAACAACAACATGGGCACGCGAATTTATTGGGAGATTTTGGCTTATTGTAAGTATATTTGCGCCATTCTCGGCAATAACCTTCAAAACCTCGCCAAGCACTCCTGCCTTATGGGAAAGTGTGAAGGAAACAATCGCCTTATGGCACTCGGTATCCATATTCAGTGCAAAAACATAATCCTTATATTTATAGTAGGTGCTTCTTGATATACCGACAGCCTTTACAGCCTCGCTTACATCCTTAACCTTACCGCTTGCAAGAATAGCCCTTGCCTCTATTACCTTTTCGTAATAGTCGGGCAATATGCTTTTGTCAACCAAAAGATATTTGTGCTCCATAAAACACCTCTTACCAAGTCTTTTTAGCTATCATTTTTCCTACAAAATCAAGCATTTCGCCCTTTTCGAGCACTGTTTTGTGAATAACCTTACGGCTCTCGATTCCGTCAAGACCGTATGGAATTTTAACGCCTGTATAAGCATTGAGCTTGTTTACAGCATCGAACTCGCCATCAAAATCCTTATCAAGCGCATTCATAACGCTTGAAGCAAATTTGTACGCAGATGCAGTTGAAAGAACGACACAGGTATCCTCATTTTTGCTTTCAGCAAGCCACCTTTCATAAACATTCCAAGCAACTGCTGTGTGAGTATCCATAAGATATGCGTCCTTTTCGTAAACGCTCTTTATAGTTTCATATGATGCCTTATCGTCTGCATAGCCTGCATCGATAAGCTCTCTTATCTCTGCGAGCTCCTCGCTTGTAATGGTGTACTCGCCCTTTGTGTTAAGGTCCTTCATATAAGCTGCACATTTTTCAGCGCCACAAACGATATAAAGAAGTCTTTCAAGGTTAGATGAGATAAGAATATCCATAGATGGAGATTTGGTCACATGGAATGCTCTGTTCTTATTATATGTGCCACTCTCGAAGAACTCGGTAAGAACCTTATTTTCGTTAGACGCACAAACGAGCTTGCCAACTGGAAGCCCCATCTTCTTTGCGAAAAGTCCTGCAAGAATGTCGCCGAAGTTTCCTGTTGGAACGATGAAATTAACCTTATCGCCCATCTTAATTTTGTTCATATTAAGAAGGTTGCTGTAGGTCTTGAAGTAGTATGCAACCTGTGGTGCAAGTCTTCCTATATTGATAGAGTTAGCGCTTGAAAGCTGAACGCCCTCTGGAAGTGCGAGCTCAGCGAAGATTTTCTTAACTCCGCTCTGTGCATCATCGAAGTTACCAACAACAGCGCAAACGCAGGTATTCTTGCCCTCGCAGGAAACCATTTGTCTTTCCTGAACTGTGCTTGTTCCGTTCTTTGGATAGAATACAATGATTTTAATTCCGTCTATATCAGAAAATCCCGAAAGTGCAGCTCCACCTGTATCTCCACTTGTAGCTGTGAGAATTACAATCTCGTCCTCGAGCTTTGTTGATCTTTTTGCCTCAACGATAAGATGAGGAAGAATTTGGAGTGCGACATCCTTGAATGCGCAGGTTGGTCCGTGGTAAAGCTCCATAACATAAGCACCATCAACTGCGCTAAGTGGCGCGTAATCATCGCCCTCTGCAAATTTTGAGCCATATGCTCTTTCTACAAGTGCGTTGAATGCGCTATTTTTGTCCTCGCTTTCTGGGAACATAGAGCTGTCGCCAAAGAAAAGCTCAAGAACCTTTGCAGAGATTTCCTTAGCTGACATTGAGGCAAGCTTATCCATCGGGAATTTGAGCGCCTCAAAGCTTTCTGGCATATATAATCCGCCGTCCCTTGCGATGCCTTGAAGTATCGCCTCGGCAGGAGTTTTTCTTATTTTTTCATTTCTTGTGCTTAAATAAAACATTTTTTTAAATACCTCTTGATTTTTTCTTTTTTATATGATACACTATTTCCAAACAAAATACAAGTGTTTTTGAAATAAAGACTCGAAGAAAGGTAAAATTTTTATGAAAACTGCAATTTTAGGCTTCGGAGTTGTAGGTTCAGGCGCGTTTGAGGTGCTTGAAAAGGCTGGATATGAGGTTAAGCGTGTTCTTGATATTCGTCCTCATGACGAGCTTGGGGACAAGCTTACTGCAAATTACGATGATATTCTAAACGATAAGGAAATTTCAGTTGTAGCTGAGGCTATTGGTGGTCTTGAGCCTGCGCACACATTTGTTGTTAAGGCGCTCAAGGCTGGTAAGCATGTTGTAAGCTCCAACAAGCACCTTATCTGCACATATTACGAGGAGCTTCACGCACTCGCTCTTGAAAACGGAGTAACACTTCGCTTCACATCAAGCGCTGGTGGTGGTATTCCTTGGCTTTATAATCTTAAGAGAAGCGTTCGCTGTGATGACATCTACAAGGTTATGGGAATTATGAATGGTACAACCAACTTCATCCTTGATGCCATGATAAGCGACGGACGCGATTTTGATGATGTTCTCTCTGAGGCACAGAGGCTTGGGTATGCTGAGGCTAATCCAAGCGCCGACATTGACGGTCTTGATACTGCAAGAAAGACTGCCATTTCCTCATCTATTGCATTTAATACTATAATAAAGGAAGAAAATGTTGATATCTTCTCTCTTCGCTTTATCAAAAAGGCAGATATCGACTATATCACATCTAAGCTTAACAAGACCGTGCGCTATCTCGGATTTGGCGTTAAGAGTGAGGGTGGGGCGAGCGTATTCGTTGAGCCTGCACTTCTTGATTCTGACGCACTTGAGAGCAATGTAAGAAAGAACAACAATATGATTTCGCTATTTGGACGCGATGTTGGTCGTCTTTCGTTCTTTGGTCAGGGCGCTGGTAAGTATCCAACAGGAAACGCACTTGCACAGGATGTTATTGATATTTTGAGTGGCTCAACAGAGCTTAGCTTCGCACCAGAGGCAATCAATGTTGATAACGCTACTCTCGAAAGAGCATACTATGTAAGAACAAAGGCTGATGTAAGCTATGATTTCTTTGATACTGTTGAGGTTATCGACGGTAGCAAATATATAACAACTAAGAAAATAACTGTTTCAAAAATGCACGCTGTTGCAAAGGAAATTCGCTCCCTTGACGCAGATGCATTCTTCGCAGGAATAGAGGGCTAATATAATTATGATTAAGGTAGTAAAATTTGGTGGCTCATCACTTGCATCAGGTGAGTCATTTGCTAAGGTTAAAAGAATTATTGATGCAGACAAGTCAAGAGCTATTGTTGTAGTTTCCGCTCCTGGAAAGCGCTTTAGCGGAGATATGAAGGTAACTGACCTTCTCTATCTTCTCCACGCACATATAAAGTTCAATGCTCCATTTGATGATATTTATGAAAAGATTAAGGAAAGATATCTTGAAATCAAGTCCTCCTGTGGCTTGAAGCAGGATATCGAAGGTGAGCTTGAGGCTGTATATGCAAAGCTTGGCAAGAAAACAAGCATCGACTATATCGCTTCCCGTGGTGAATATCTCAATGCAAGACTTATGGCTGAATATCTCGGCTATGCATTCGTTGATAGTGCTGAATGGCTCGTTTTCAACTATAACGGTAAGGTTAACTTTGAAAAGTCTTACGAAAATCTTGCTAAAATCGTTGAAAAGACACCTAAGATTGTTATTCCTGGCTTCTATGGCGCTATGCCTGACGGAAGCATTAAGACCTTCTCTCGTGGTGGCTCTGACATAACTGGTGCTATCGCAGCTGCTGCAATTGATGCAGATATGTATGAGAACTGGACTGATGTTAGTGGTATCATGACTGCTGACCCAAGAATTGTTGACAATCCAAGACCTATTGAAAATGTTACCTTTGCTGAGCTTCGCGAGCTTTCATATATGGGCGCTGAGGTTCTTCACGAGGAAACTGTATTCCCTGTAAGACAAAAATCAATTCCACTTTATATCAAGAATACAAATGATATGAATGCGCGTGGAACTCTTATTATGGAAAAGTTTGATGATGAGGAGGAGGACAAGAATGTTCACTTCATCACTGGTATTTCCGGTAAGAAGCATTACTCAATTATCACTATCGCAAAGAACAGAATGAACGATGAGATAGGATATATAAGACGCGCACTTGAGGTGTTTGAGCGCTTTGGCATTTCAATCGAGCATATTCCAAGCAGTATCGACTCCTTCTCTGTTGTAGTTGCTTCAAGCGCTATCGAGGGCAACCTCCACGAGCTTTTCTCTGCTCTCAACGATGCTATCGCTCCTGATACAATTGATATTTCAAATGACATAAGCCTTATTGCTATCGTTGGTAGAAAGCTTGCCTCAAACATTGGTATTGCTGGTAAGATTTTCACAGCTCTTGGCGAAAACGAAATCAACATTCGTATGATTGAGCAGGGCGCTGACGAAATCAACATTATCGTTGGTGTAAATGATAAGGATTTCAAGAAGGCAATTAGAGTACTTTATAATCTTAGCGAGGTAGAAGAATAATGAAAAAGGTTAATATTGGTATACTTGGTGCAACAGGTGCTGTTGGCCGTGAAATGCTTAAAATTCTCGAGGAAAGAAATTTCCCTGTTAACGAGGTAAGACTCCTTGCAAGTGCAAGAAGTGTTGGTAAGAAGATTCCATTTATGGGCAAGGAGCTTGAAATTCAGCTCGCTGACTTCGGTGCATTCAAGGGACTTGACATAGTTCTCGGTGCTGCTTCAAATGCAGTTGCAAAGCAGTTTAAGGACGATATCGTAAAGAGTGGTGCTGTTTTTGTAGATAACTCAAGCGCATTCCGTATGGACGATAACACTCCTCTTGTAATTCCAGAAATCAACGCAGAGGACGCATATAAGCACAATGGTGTTATTTCAAATCCTAACTGCTCTACAATCATCACACTCGTTGCTGTAAACGCAATCAATTCTCTTTCCAAGATTAAGGGAATGGTTGCCTCAACATATCAGGCTACAAGTGGTGCTGGCGCTGCTGGCCCTGTTGAGCTTGAGGAGCAGATGAAGGCTGTTCTTGAGGGTGGCGAGATTAAGAGCGAGGTGTTCCAGCATCAAATCGCTTGTAATGTAATTCCTCACATCGGCTCATTCCTTGACAACGCATACACAGCTGAGGAAATGAAGATGCAAAACGAGGGAAGAAAGATTCTTCACCTCCCAGAGCTTAAGGTAACCTGCACATGTGTTCGTGTTCCTGTTGTTCGCTCACACTCAATTTCTGTAACTGTTGTAACAGAGGATAAGCTCACAGTTGAGCAGGTAAAGGAAGCTATTGCAAATGCAAAGGGCTGTAAGCTCTATGACGATGGCGCAAACAAGATGTATCCTATGCCTATCGTAACCTCTGACCAAGACCTCGTTTATGTTGGTAGAGTAAGAGAGGACCTCGTATTTGATAACGCTATCACACTTTGGTGCTGTGGCGACCAGGTACGCAAGGGCGCTGCTACAAACGCAGTTCAAATCGCTGAGCTCTTTACAAAATAATCAAATATAAGCGCAGCATGATGACGCACAAAACCATTAAAAAGAAAAATCATCGACTATGTGTCGATGATTTTTTATTTTACTCTTCGTCATTGGTGCTTGGCACTACATATTCGGGCAAGGATGAAACGCTTTGATTTTTCTTTACTGTTGAGATTGTAACAGTGTAAAGAGTGATCTTTCCTCTTGTAACAGTGCTAACAGCCGGTGTTTCAGTCAAGGCATATGATTTTTGGTTAAGCTCCGCCTTTGAATAATCTCCATCAACAACTGCATAACCTGCAATAACGAGCTCAAGATTTGCGTGTGCATCGGTGAAATTGCTTATCATAAAATTAAAGGTTTCATAGCTTAGATTTTCAAATTCAACCTGAAGCGCACCGCTATCGCAATTTATGCGTCCGTTTGCATCAAAAATCGCATCTTCCTTTAAGAATTTAGGATTGAAAATTACGATGCCGAATTTTACGTTTTGAGCACCACCGTATTCTTGCCATTCGGCAAGTGCCTTTTGGCTTACAACAAATCCACCGTCAATGCCTGTGCCGTTATCCTTAACTGCATAGCCCTTTGAGGTATAAATTGCATCAAGCTCTTGCTTGTCTTCGTATATACATCTTGAGCAAGGTGTGCTCTTCACGCCCGGTTTTGAAAGGCTTTCGTAGGTAACGGTCGTTTCTTCCTGAACGAGTGCGTGTGAGGTATATACAGGATTTTCGCTGTTTGAATTAAAGAAAACGTTATAGCTAAAGAAGCTTTGGAATGCTGTGCCATCGGCAACGCTTGCCTGTGCGGGATTAGAAAGAATTATACATTTAAGCATATTAAGAGGCTTTCTTTGCGAGCCACTATTTAAGCCGAAATAAATACTCCCTTGGTTGCATCAGTGCTTTCTTGGAACGTTACCTGTGTAATATCACATTGGAATTCAATATATTCAATTTGAACAGCGCCTGTTTCGCCACAGCTGAGTGCTTGGTCCGCAAAGCTCTTAGTAAGAGGGCCGAAGGTAATTCCTGTTACGTTTGCAAGTGCATTGTCAAAAGCCTTATATGCTATGCTTGTTGCATTAATATATATTTCTCCGGAAAAAGCATCATAGCAGTTACAAAACGCCTGTGGGCCAATTCCGTCTGATAGGTTTTTTGGGAAGTTTTTAAGCTCTTTTAACCTATTCGCAAAACGCACGAAGCATTCAGGGATTTTGGTAACCTGAGAGTTTTCACCGAAATCAAAGCCTCTGAGCTGTCCAACGCAGTCATTCATATCGTGAACCTGATTTACAGTTCCCGCAAGCTGAACGTAACCGCAAACGCCATTGAAATACGCGTGAGTTTTCATAGAGTTAAGGTTTGCGTAGGTTATGAGAGTTTCTCCCATATAAGCGGGAATGTTGTATCTTGTAAGATAAGTGCTACCAATTTTTGACTTGTCAATACCTGCACTTTCCATATCGGCATTCATTACGTCGGTGTTAAGACCGCTAATTGTCGCGCCCGAGCCTGTAAAATACTTTTCTTCCTCAAACACAACAAAGTGCGTAAAGGAATCGTTTTGCACCTTAAGCTCCTGTGGGATTTCCTCAAGGTAAACTGTTCTCGCACTTACACAAATCGCAAATGCAACCACAAAAAGCGCTATAAATAAAAGTGATATTGTTGCTTTCCTTTTCATATTGAACTCCTATAAAAAACAATATATGAACATTATAGCACAATCAATTCGCCTTGTCAATAATATGAAAAAGAAGTAGACTTGCGCCTACTTCTTTTATTTTGATTTTAACCAACGATACCACTACGCTCAACACCCTGAACAATCTTATCCTGCAAGAAGATATATGCAATGATAAGTGGAGCGGCGATGAGGATTGTACCAGTGCCTGTAACAGCTGCCAAATATGCATCAAGTCCTGATGCGCCAGCCTGAAGTGAAGGTGGAATTACGCGAACGATTTCACGAATATTTGGATAGCCATGGTTAAATACATGAATTGAGTTGAAGAACATTCCTACATAGAAGTCATCAGTCCACTGCCATGCAAATGAGAATATAAATACTGTTATAAGCATTGGCACGGAGATAGGAAGAATGATTCTAAAGAAGGTTTTCATAGTTGACGAGCCGTCAACATATGCACTTTCCTCGAGCTCATCAGGAACGCCACGGAAGAACTGTCTTAGCATAAAGATGAAAAGTCCGTTTCTAAATCCGAGTCCTGTGAAGGAGAGCAAATACATAGGAATATAGGAGTTCATAAAGCTGAACTTCCAGTTCTCGTTTATTCCCTTTAGGAACGCGTCAATTTTTTCGGTTAGTGGCCAGTAATCCCAAGCGTTGAAGTACTCATACATTGAGTATGAAATTGCTTCGTTTGGAATCATGAGTGTTACTACTACGATAGCAAATACTATATTATTGCCTTTGAACTTGAACTTTGCAAGTCCGTAAGCAACGAGCGCGCAGATGAAGGTCTGAATAATCGCTGTTGAAAGGGAAAGTGCAAAGGTCTTCAGCATTAATGGGAAGTAGTTGTTTTCGAGTACCAAGTACTTATACTGGTCAAAGGTTGGATTCTTAGAGATAAGAACAACCGTAACATCCTTAAAGTCAGATGGTGACATAAAGGACTGGAAGATTTTTGAGATATATGGGAAAAGAATTACATATGAAATTCCCAAGAGAAGAACGAATCTGAATACTACAAATACGACCTTTTTAAGGAAGTTCATTGAAAAGAACTTCGCCTTGATTCTTTCCCAAAGAGGTGCTCTTTCAAATTCTACGCGAATCTTATTTTTAGATTCTCTTTTGATTTTTGGTGATGTATCCATTGTCCTACCTCCTTAATCTCTCTTTTGATAGAAGACAAAAGCCTTCATAAGAAGTCCGACAACAACTATCATTAGAAGCACCACGAGGATATACACCCAGTACATCGCTGTTGTTTCTTCCTTGAAGTTGGTTTGGTTAGACATCATTCCGATAAAGTTCATAACTCTGTTTTCTGCCGATGTAAATGCATCAATTACTGTATAAATGAAGTTTACAAGAATCATAGGGCTAATCATAGGAAGTGTAATCTTCCAGAAGGTTTCCCAAGCAGATGCGCCCTCGATTTGACAGGATTCATAAATCGCAGGAGAAATGGACTGAAGTCCTGAAAGGAATATAAGCATTTGAACACCGCTACGGCTTACTATGTTGAAAATGTCATTTACTAGCTTTACAACATATTCAACAAGTCCTGTACCGAGCTTGATATTTCCGAGTATGCTTTGGAGGTCCATTGCTGACATAATGCCCTCGCTCTCGCCTGTACCGTCGTCAACCGAGCCAGAAAGGTTACCACCTGTAAGAGCGTCGCCTGCCTGTGCGTCAAGTGAGTCGATGATACCGATTGAAAGAATAACCGGCAAGAAGAAGATAGCACGGAATACTGTTCTGCCCGCCATCTTTTGGTTAAGAATGATAGCCATAAAGAGGGCGAATATTACGATTGCAGGAATTTGAAGGATAAGGTCCTTAACACCGTCAAGCAATGTTACGGGGAAGGATTTATCCGGGTTTGTTGGATTAAAGATGTCCACATAGTTTTGGAAGCCTACAAAGTTAAGAGTAAGCTGACCGTTAGCAAATGAAACATCGCTAAATGTAATTCTTATTGACTGAACAAGAATAGGTGCATAAAGGAATATTATTCCGATTATGAAAGGAAGAACGAAAATCCATCCTTGAAGAGCTTTCTTTTTTGTCAAGGACAAGCCTTTTCTTCTCTTCTTTATATTATTTGAAGGTATAGTAGATGTCATTTTGTTTCCTCCTTTCTTAGTTTATTTCGTAGCTTGCAAAGCCGAGAGCTGGAATTGTATACTCTACACCATTAAAGGTTGTCTTAACCTCAAATGAGTTATAGTTGAGCAAGAAGCCCTCTCCATTTTCGTAAAGAACGCTTACAACTCTTGAGTTGTTAAGGCCTTCTGGCTCTACATTTGGATTATCAATGATATCCTCAGTACGAATTACTGTGTAGCCATCCTCAGCGTTCAAGAACTTGTGGTCAACAATGTAAGAGCCCTGCTTGGACGCCATAACATCATTATATTTCTTGTATGTCTTTGCAATTTCGTCTCTCCATACAGAGAACTGTACGGAATAATACTGGTTATATTCCTTTGTTCCCTTGAGAAGCTCGGTATTCTGCATTGCCACTGTGAAGTAGAGGCCTGCACCGTTTTCAAGAGCCTTAAGGAACATATACTGGTCATCACCCTCCATATTGATAGGTGCGCCTGCAAATTCGATTGAACCGTGAAGAACTATTCCAGTGAAAGGAACAGCCTCGCTTGTGTTCAAGAAACGGCTACTATCAAGAGCAACATTTGTAAGTGATGATGCATATGGAAGTGAATATGCGTTACCTGCATCAAGGATGAGGTTGTAGGTTGGATTAGCACTTGGCGCTTCAAGCTTCTTTCCAGAAAGCTTCGAAAGAAGAGCCATAGTGTTTGCCTTTGACTGCTCTCTAAAGATATAACCTGTCTTTTCATCAAAGTCAGAGTTGAGGTCTGAGCCGAGAGTTCTTGTAGCCAAGGACTTAATGTTGAACGCAGATGCGCTCTTAATGAATTTGGTGTAAGCCAAGTCGTAGGAGTCAGTTGAGATAACAACTCCGCCCTTACGCTGGAACATCTGAATAGATGCGTCGTACTCACGCTTTGTTGTATATCTTCCGTCAAGAGCCTTAGCACCTGTCTTCTTATACTGGAAGCCACTAAAGTTCTTAACACCGTTTGAATATGCGAAGTTTACATTTGGAGCGATTTCAACACCGTTCTCCTCTGCGTACTTCATAAGCTCTACATATCCGTCAACTCCACCGAGCACCTTTTGCCATTTAAGGTATGTAGGATACTCAGCCTCAAGACCACCATTTGCAAAGCCTGTCAAGATAAAGCTCATATTATCAACACCGATATTTGAGAGCTCCTTGTGCATCTTAATGATATCAGCAAAGGTTGTAAGCTCCTTATTTACGGTTACTGGGAAGGTAAGGAATTTTTCCTCAACCTTAAGTGAGCCGAACACCTCAAGGAAAATCTTGGTGTACTCATCAAGCTCGCTTTCCTGAAGCTTATCAATTGAGCCGTTTGCGATAAGGTAATCTCTGTAGTAGTTAGCCATTCCGACATATGAGGTGTCATACTTTGTGTCAGGGTTAAGCATTGTGTACTTAACATCAATTTCTCCTGTGTAACGGGATACACCGTTTACGGAGATAACCTTAGATGAGCTTGCGCCACCTGAGAAGGAGTCTGCAAGGTCATATTTATCGGATGCACTAATTTTAAAGCTGGAATAAATTGAGTTAAAATATGAATCGTTACGGGAAACTGCACTTGCGAGAGCATCACCGGCTTCAATTATTGCGAAGAAGCCTGATGTTACAGGTCTGCTTGTAATAACATTACCGAATACTGGAAATGTTGTCTGCTCCTGATTCTTAACGCTTACTGTGTAGTATGCGTAGTCAGGACCATACATTCCAACTGTGATATTGTCGTTTGTGCCTGATGCGTAGAGGTCCTCATATCTAATGAGTGTTCCACTTCCGTCTGGCAAGAAGGAATAGCCCTTGTCTTGTCCACGATATGCTGCATTGAAGTATGGAAGAACTCCAACATCCTCAATTACATATTTTGTTGCATCGTATTCAATAGCGCCTGCATCAAGAGATACATTAAAGCCATCGTCTGTGAGTGTGTAAACCAAGGTTGCCTTTAAATATGGCTCAAAGGTTGTACCGATGTGATCGTTTACGAGTGTGCCATAATTGAGGACACCTGTAAGGTTATCGAAGCCTACTTTTGCGTAGTCCTCGTGCATTCTTTCAAAGGTATATCCACCCCAAGTAAAGAGCTTTGCAAGTGCCTCCATATTCTTAACAGTTGTTGGCTTAAGCTTATAGAGCTTATTTGGCTCTGAATAAGCATAAAGTCTTTTAATTGTTTTGATGGCGCTCTCAGCCTCTTTCTCATCAATGAGCCTCATTTCATCGAAGATTCTATTTAGGTCCTCTTCGAGGATTGCCATTGGGAGGAGGAGCTCCTTCTTACCGAACTCATATGTAACCTTTGCGCCTATTTTGTTGCCATTTGCGTCAAGATTAGGAGCTATTGTCATCTGATTGTGAATAGCAGAGTCTCCGAAGGAATAATAGCTAACTGATGTACCTGCGGAAATTCCACGGAAGGTAATCATAAGAGTTGAGAGATACTGTTGCTTAGATGCAACAATACCTGAATTACTTACATCGTAAGGGTTTGAGATAATTATCTCAGAGGTTTGCTTGTTTCTGATAGCGATTTCGCCCGACAATGGCATTACATAGAATTCCATTTTGTCGTTTTCTGCGTAAAGCTCCATTTTGGAGAGCTTTTCAAGCTCGCTCTCAAATTTTGTATCTGCGTAGTTTTCGACTGTGAGCTCCTCTGCTGCGCTTACAGTAGCAAGCATGCTTACTGTTGGAACAAGAAGCATAATCGCGAGGATTATTGATAATATTTTCTTTTTCATCTCTAATCCTCCTTATCGATAGCTTATTTCACTGAATATCGTCGTTACAAGAGCGACCATCTTTGAGATGAGTGAAATAAAGAGCAATGCAATAAACATAATGAATACCATACCTACGATAGTCATAATTATGGTAAGAATGTTTTTGCCCATTGAGTAGTCGTGAGTTACCTGCATACCAAGAATCATAAGGAAGCCCATCCAAATGAATGCAAGGGTTACAAGGAGTGTAGCGATTTGTCCCTCATCTCCTACCAAAACATTAGTAAGAATTGTGGAAATAACTACGAACGCAGGTACAGGGAACAATGCGTATGATGCTGCGATGAATATGTCCTTAAGGCTTCCCTCTCCATCAAACAAGGTGGTAAAGCACCAGTTTGCGATTACGAAAAGAAGAAGTGGAATAAGAACTGAAAGTATCTGCATTATTACTGTCATATAGGTTCCCTTTGGATTATAGTAATATCCTGTACCTATTGACTGATAATAGAATGCTACAATTGTTACTGCAATAATTGCAAGAGACGCGCGTACACTACCACGCTTCTCGTGCTTCAAGTCCCAATATCCATCAAATGGATGGAACATAAGGTGGAAGCCATAGAGGACCTCCTGCTTAAAGGTCTTTCTACCAACGACGAGCTGTGCGTCCTTGTTAACCTTTGCTGCGTATCCAAAAAGCTTCGCAACGAGCATAAATGCTACGATTATAAGAACAATCATAGGAATGAACAGAAGCTCCATTCTCTCCTTACGCATATCCTTGAATGCTGTTGCATAGTTTTCGATATCATATGCGTTCTTGTAGTACTTGATTGCCTCCTCGTACTTGCCATCACGATAAAGTGATTTACCGATAGCCACATATGCTGAGTCGAAGTTGTTGTTTCTTGCGAGTACATCCTCCCATTTTTCAACGGCGATGTCGTACTCACCTATGCCTTGATAATAAATTGCCTCGTCAAGTATTTCTGCATACTCTGTTCTACGGAATACTGTGAATGAAGCCTTTGTAATATCAAGAACGACAAGGTTTGTTCCCTGATATGTTACTGCTCTTGCCTCAGTGATATTTCCGAGCTGACCGCCCTTATCACCGAAAATATAAAGCAAGCTTCCGTCGCTATCATAGGTATAAACCTTTGAACGCTTGGTATCAATGATTGACCATACACCGTTAGGTCCACTTGTGATATCGATGATATCAGAAACGCCCTTAGGTGCGTTTGCATTAGCGCTTGTGGTCTTTGTTTCAAGCTCAACGCTTACCTCTCCTGCTGGTGAGAAGAATCCGTTACGGTGCATAATATCAACACCAGTTGCATTAAGAAGCTTTACAGGCGAGTAGTCTGTGAGCTTTGTTGTAAGCTGTGCAAGCTGTGACTGCTGGTCCTCTTCCTCGGAGAAAATAATTGTTGCGTATACAAATTCCTGTGTTTTAGCATCAAGGTCGATGCTCTTATAGGTTGTAGGAAGGTTTACGATTGCATCTGCTGCGCTTGGGCTTATCTTTTGAATAAGAGCCTCAAGAGCTGTAACGCTTACCTTTGGTGCACCGATAAAGTTGATAAACTGTCCATCGGCTGTAAGAACGATAATACCCTCTGTTGTCTTGTTAGAAACAACGAAGATTCTTCCGTGCTTATCAACTACGCAACCGATAGGTGCATATTGACCTGTTTTGATAAGCTCTGAAACAGGCTCACTGATTTCACGAATGAACGATCCATCATCCTGATTGAACACGAGAATTCTCTTATTAAAGGTATCGCACACATAAAGTCCCTTCATTTCTCCTGAATCAACAACAAATGTGCTTGTTGGGGAGCTGAAGGTATCATCTACACCGTCGTTGTTTACGAAGGTTTTGATTATGTATTTGAGTCTATAATGCTTGTCGGTAACTACTATTCTATTATTACCTGCGTCGGTAATATAGAGGTTACCCTCCTCGTCAGCCTCAATATCAGATGGAGCTGTAAGCTTAACATCAAGACCAAGCGTTGCAGAGTCGATTGCGACATCTGGAACATATGCGTCAGGAGAGTTAAGAAGCTCGCCATCGATTGAGTAGGTATAGGTTGAATAAGGAGTTGCAGCGCTTGCAACGATAGGAAGAACCATAAGAAGCGCTAATATAAATAATGTTACTTTTGTTAACTTCTTCATATTTCCTCCTTAGTCCTTCATACCACTTGTTCCCATTGTTTGTATTACATTACTCTGTGATACAACGAATACGATAATAGGAACGAGCATCATAATTACGGTAGCGGCAGCAGAAGCACCCATACGAGCTACACCACCTGCAGTAATCTGCGAGATTGCGTAGTTAAGAGTTTTCCATTGCTCACTATAAATGTAAATTGAAGCACCTGTCTGCCAAAGTCCCTGGAAGGAGTAAATAATAAGTGTAATCCAGCCTGGCTTAACCATTGGCATAGCGATGGTCCAGAAGGTCTTAAGCTCACTACATCCATCAAGACGTGCGCTTTCAAGTGTTGAATCCTGAATTGAGGAGTCCATAAACTGCTTCATAAGGTAAAGACCAGTTGCACTTCCCCATGCAGGAATAATGATTGACAACGGATTATCAAGAAGTCCGATTGCAGAAAGTGTAATGAAGTTCGCAATGCTTGTTACAGTAGATGTAAACATAAGCGAGTTCTGAATGATTTTAAATGTTCCCTTTCTGCCTGGGAATGGTATCTTAGAAAGTGCATATGCTGCAAGTGATGAGAAGAATATGTTTCCGAAGGTACCTGCAAATGTGATAAGAACCGTGTTAAAGATATATCTTGAGAATGGCACCCATGAGTCACTCAAAAGATAGAAGAGGTCACCGAAGTTTTTAAGGGTTGGCTTAGCAACATAAAATCTTGGTGGGAATACCCAAAGCTCATCAAGAGGCTTAAGGGATTGAATTACAACATAGTACATAGGCAAGAACATAAATACGCCCATGATTGCAAGGAATATGAAAATTCCTGTGTCGCCTCCAACCGAACGGTTGAGGACTACCTGGTGGTTTCTGACTCTCATTTTCTGCATATCATTGTCCCACCTTTGCAATTATTTTCTTAACAAGCATATTCGCGCCTATCATAATAAGGAACAAAACGAATGCTATAGAGGAAGCATAACCTACCTCCCAACGCTGGTTACCATAGTCATCGATACAGTGCATAATTGTATGGCACGAATAGTTAACTGATGGGAATCCGCAGAGGGCTGTTACTACACCACCGAAGTTGAATGCGCCTGTAATTGACATTACCGCACCAAACATAAGGTGGTTTTTCATTTGTGGAAGTGTTATGTACCAAAGCTCCTGCCATCTGTTTTTAACGCCGTCGATAGCAGCTGCCTCAAATTGGTTTTTATCAAGTGTTTGAAGACCGCCTATGAATGAAAGGAATGCTGTACCAAGTGACATCCAAAGAGCAACAACTATACAAAGAGTCATTGCATACTTCTCGTCGTGGAACCAAAGAACAGGGGCATCAATAAGACCGAGGTCAAGCATTGTACCGTTTACCCATCCGTATGCGTCATCTGAGAAGAGTGCTGACCAAATGGTGTAAGCACCACCTGAGATTGAAGGCGCATAGAATATAAGTGTGATAACTGCTCTAAGCTTTGGAGCAAGCTCGTTGATGAACCACGCAACGAGGAATGAAAGGATATAGGATACAGGTCCTATTACCATAGCGAATACGAGTGTATTTTTACAAGCCTGCAAGAAGATATCATCCTCAAAGAACAGTCTTGTATAGTTATCAAGTCCGATAAAGATATCCCAGTTTATTTCAAGCATATTAAATGAAGTAAAGCTGAGAATGAATGAAAGCAATACAGGGAAAAGTGTGAAGAGAATGAACACGAACATAAATGGTGCGATCATAAAGTATGCAACCTTATTTCTCTTCATTTCCTTTATTGTCCATTGGGCCATTGTCATATCTTTTCTGGCAACAGCCTTTCTGGGAGTTCCATCGTGATCTAAGCCGGTACTTGGTGTGTCGTCGCAAAAATCGGCATAAACTCTATTAAATTCGGCTGCCGGTAATTTGCGTAATGGTGAATTATTTGTAGCCATTATTTCTCTCCTTTACAAGTATTTTTCCGACTTATCTACCAACGATTACTTTTTCGCCGGTTGTAACATCGATGTAGTCCATACCGAATTCAATTCTTCTTCTTGTAATTTCCTTATTGATACCAGTTACATAAGAAAGAAGTGAGTCAGCTGGGTCCTTTGATTCGTTATAAGCTGCAAGGAATGCGAAGTTTACATATCTTGCGAGATAGTAGCTTCCTGGATAGTTAGGAACAGCTGCAAGGTTGTTGAACTGTGCAAGGATTGCATCTCTTTCGTCATTTGTCCAAGGAATTTCCTTGATTGCCTCGGTGTTAGGTGTTGGGTGACGGCCTGCGATACCTTGAATTGATACCATTTCGTTGGTATATGCAACCTGACAATCCTTACCTACATACCATTTCATAAACTCCCATGCGTTCTGACCGTTCTCACAGCCATCAAGCATGATAACACCAGTTACAGTAGCGATTGCGCTATTGTTGATGTACTTTGTTCCGTCTTCTCTTTCGTGCTCATAGCCTGGAAGAACTGTGAAGCCCCAAAGACCAGAAAGCTCTGATGCGAAGAGTGTGAGCTGGTTACATGAGGTGTAGTCAGCAATCGCAATAGGCATTTCACCTGTTCTGAAGCGGTTTGCAAAGTCAAACACGGTTGGGAGTGAATATTGTGTGTACATATTACAAAGTGATGTGAACCCCTTAAGAACGCCTGTATCGTCGAAGTTAATCTGCATACCGCCATTCTTGTAGGCTTCATTATTACTTTGATATATAAAGGTGTAAATATCGTTCTGAATACCTATTTCCATGTGGTTATACTGGAGAACAGGAATCATAGCAAGAACATCCTCCCATGTTTCAGGGATATCGAGGTCAAGCTGTGAAAGAATATCCTTACGATAGAAGAGCATCGAGAAGTTGAGCTTGTCAGGAAGAGCGTAATAGGTATACTCTCTTTCGGCATTCTCGGAGCTATCGTGAAGGGTAAGAGGAACGACTGCCATATCAGGGAACCATGAAAGAACATCGTCAGTATCGTTTTCGATATATTCGTTAAGTGGCAATACTGCACTACGAAGTGCGAAGTCGATAATCTGCGCGCTCGCCTCCATCAAGGAAACATCTGGTCCTGCATTTGCAAGAACGGAAGGAAGAAGTGTTCCACCTGATACGAGCTTAAGGTTAGCTGATATGCCTGTTTTTGGTGTAAAATCATTATCTATAAGGCTTCTCATTACTTGTGCTTGGTCGCGTCCTGATGCCATCCATACCTCAACAGGATCAACCTTAGAGTTCTCATCGGTTGTTGAGCCGAGAGAGTTATAGTCTGTGATAAAGCTATAGAAGAACATTCTAAGCTCATACCACAAGGATTCAAAGAAATTACCATCGCTCTTTGGCAATTCTGAATTTGCGCTTTGAATTGTAATATAGTCAACCTTCAATGGCTGTGCCGATACATTTGTTATCCAAGTACCAAGTGAGCCGAGCTGTGTCTTAAAGGTTTCGAGGTTACCTGCAATATCAGCATCTCCACCACTCGCCATTTTACCGAGGAGTATGTAGAGCTGTTCAAGTGTTGCAGTGTTCTCACCCTTCAAGCCTGTTGTATCAGAGAGGTATGTGTAAACTCTCTTGAGGTTAAAGGACTCGGTCATAAGAGTTTCGATAACATCAGGCATTACCTTTGAGAAGTTGTATGTACGGTTCTTATCAGGGTTGCTACCTGTAAGCTTAACAATCTGCAAGTATGCGTTGTTAAGGTTAGCAAGTGTTGAGGAAATTTGTCTTAACTGCTCGCCCATATCGGAAAGAACAGCCTCAAACTTAATTGTATATGGCTCTTCTCTTGCCTCAAGATAGAATACAAAATCTTGATTTCCAGAGCCGAGATACTTTGTTTCCCACTTGCTTGTGTAGTCAAAGCGACAATCTGCTGCCTCAACAAAAGGAAGCTCATCGTCGATATAAACCTTACGAGAAACATACATGTTAGAAAGAAGGTCCTGCTTATAGCGCATAGCTATTCCGTAGTAGCCACTCTCTGTTACCTTTACCTCATAGGTAATCCAGTCACCAACTGTGCTCCACTGTGTTCCACCTGCGATATTGTACTTTTGTACCTGTGCAGACTGTGGACCTGTAAGACCACTTGTGATAGGTGATGTTCTATCCTGAAGAGGATAAATTGTAACGCTTGAGGTGTTAGTTACCTTCTCTGCCTCGATGAAGATTGCAGGAGCACTTGGAGTGTTAGCTGCAATGTCTCCGTGCTTTGCGATATATTCTTGATATGTAGGAATTGAAATTTTGGAAACAGGACGAAGCACGATATCGCCAAGAGCTACTGGCTCTCTTGTGCTTTCGAGAGTGATTGTATTCTCTCCTGCCTGGAAGAAGAATTCAAATGGCTCGGTATAGTATCCGTTTGAGTCCTGAAGAGTACGAACAACCCACTTTGGATCCTCGGAAACTGATGGACGAATATCGTTACCATTACCGTCCTGCTTGAATGATTCCTTTCCATTTTCGTCAATTACATAATCGTATTTCCACACCTTTGAGAGGACAATAGAACGAGCCTCTGAGAAAGGAATTTCTCCATTGATGGAAAATACACGCTCAATAGATGTGGTTTTGCCCACAATCTGACAATATGGGATGTCAATTTGATAGAATCCCGTCACAGGAACATTGAATTTCCATGTGATTTTACCGGTATCGGATGTTTTGAGCACATCATCCTTACCGTAGTAGCCGTCTACCTTTTCGATAGCTGAGGTTGTATCGGATGCAACGATATCGTCAACTATATCGATTACAACATCCGTCATACCCTCGGTTGTTTCTTGCTTCCCAGCATACTTGTCCTGATACTCCTTGTAAGAGAGAGCATTAAGAATCTCACTTACATCGGAAATGGACACCTTATTGGAAGAAGAATCATCCGCGCTGTCGGTAGCGGCAGATACAGGCATAGCTACTGCGCCCGCTAACATCATAGCGCAGATGAGAAATGCCAGCAATCTTTTCGCCTTCTTTTTCATAAGAAACCTCCGTTAATTTTGCAAAATATTCGCCACCGAGCGAAGGTGGCGTTGTGCCTATATACACGCGTATATGGGCGTCTTTATGCAAAGATAATTGTACCATACCGAAAAAACAAAGTCAAGAACTATATTTATATATAAAATTTAAAGCGCATTTTAAATAAAAAATGCTCGAGCGCGTTTTTTCCTTATTATTAATTTTTTGTAAATTTTTTGGAGAAATTTTTACCCCTTTTAAAAATGGTAGAATTTCCTTTTATCAAGCCGGTTTCGACATTTTTTGCACGACAAATTGTGAACAAATTATGAACAAATTTGAAAAATTCATTTTGTAAGTATTGCACAAATCGAAAGGTCGATTTTTGACATTTCTCACAATGCAACAAACTTTTTTGGGCTATTTTTTGCATTTTGGAAAAATTAGGCAAATTTTTCCGAATTTTGGTGCTTTTTTATCTTTAAAAAAATCGACAGTTTTTTCCTCTGCCCTATTGACTTTACGGGCATTTTCTTTTATAATTAAAGTACAAACTATTAAGGAGAACTCACAATGTATTATTTAGGTATTGACCTCGGTGGAACAAACATCGCCGCAGGTATTGTAGATGAAAACAGTAAAATTCTTTTGAAGGGCTCGGTTCCTACTATGGCGAACAGAGATGGCAAGCTTATCATTAAGGATATGGCAGAGCTTTGCAAGAGACTTGTTGCAGATATGGGCTTGACAATTGATGATATTGAGTATGCAGGTATCGCAACTCCTGGTACTGCTAATTCCGACACAGGTGTTGTTGAATATGCAAACAACCTTCCTTTCGTAAACTTCCCTATCGCCGATCTTTTGAAGGAATATCTCGGTGTTAAAAAGGTTTACATAGAAAATGACGCTAATGCCGCTGCAAAGGCTGAGGCTGTTGCAGGTGCTGCTAAGGGTGCAAAGTATTCAGTTATGATTACTCTCGGCACAGGTCTTGGTGGTGGTATCGTTCTTGACGGCAAGGTATATTCTGGCTTTAACCACGCAGGTGCTGAGCTTGGACACGTTGTTATCGAAAAGGACGGAAAGCCTTGCTCATGTGGCAGAAAGGGCTGTTGGGAGGCATATAGCTCTGCAACAGGTCTTGTTAATATGACTAAGCAAAGACTCGTTGAGGCAAGAGCTAATGGTGTTCATTCTCTTATTGATGATATGATTGACAAGGATCTTAACAGAGTTAACGCTCGTGTTGCATTCGCTGCTATGAAGCAAGGGGACGAGCTTGGTGCAAAGATCGTTGACGAATATATTGACTACCTTGCAAGTGGTGTTGCAACTATGATTAACATTTTCCAACCAAATGTCCTCTCTATTGGTGGTGGCGTTTGCAACGAAAAGGATTACCTACTTGTTCCACTTAAGGAAAAGGTATTCAAGGAAACCTATTCAAGAGATCCTGCAAAGCAGACTGAAATCAAGATTGCTGAGCTTGGAAACGATGCTGGCATTGTTGGTGCAGCTTCACTCGGACTTTAATAAAAAAGCGTGGCTCGCCCACGCTTTTGTTCTATTTATTCTACAAGGAGGTAGCTATGACGCTTGATATGCCTATTGGCAATCTATACGGGGTTGGACCGAAGTACGAAAAGCACTTTGCGAATGCAGGTCTTTACACCGTCGAGGATTTGCTTTACTATTTTCCAAGAGCCTATCAAAATCGTGCCGACATCTGCTCTCTTGCGAGTGCTGGCTTTGATAGCGCACCACACGCATATATTCTGACTGTTGCCTCTGATGTTAAGGTGGCAATGATTCGCAGGGGTATGAACATTTTGAAGTTCAAGGCCTTTGACGAGAGTGGCATAGTTGAGATAACCTATTTTAATCAAAACTATTTAAAGGAAGTCTTTAAAAAGGGAGCGACCTTCCGTTTTTGGGGCAAGGTTACAAAGGAAAAGCGCACCCTGTGTATGAATTCGCCATCATACGAGCCTTATACAATGGCAAAGCCACTTGATCCATTTGTTTCGGTTTATCCTCTATTTTCAGGAATGAACCAAAAATATCTTTCGAGGCTTATCAGTGGTATTTGTGAGGGAATTCAAGGTCTTATAAAGGACCATTTGCCAGAAAAAATTCGTTTAGAAAACGAGCTTTGTACCCTTTCCTATGCCCTTAAAAACATTCATTTTCCCGAAAGTGCCGATGCGCTTGACAGGGCTATGCGTCGCTTGACCTTTGACGAGCTTTTCTTGTTTGCGCTCTCTGCATCGCAGATGAAAACGGTTTCAAGTGCTAAGCTCGCACCTATGATGAAAAGGGTGGATTTAGCTCCTCTGCTCTCGCAGATGCCATATGAGCTAACAGATGCTCAAAAGCGCACAATTTCCGAAATTCAAGGGGATATGTGTGCGAAAAACGACCGTTCTCCGTCCGATTTGAACAAATATATTCCATTGGAATTCACGATAAAGCCGATGAACCGAATCATCGTTGGAGATGTTGGCAGTGGCAAGACAATTTGTGCTGCGTCATCTGCATTTATCGCTTGCAAAAATGGCTATCAATGTGCACTTATGGTGCCAACTGAAATACTCGCATTTCAGCACTATGAGGATTTGAAGCCTCTATTTGAAAACGCAGGAATTTCCTGTGAGCTTTTGACAGGCTCAACGCCTGCAAAGGCTAAAAGAGAGATACTCTCTCGACTCAAAAACGGTCAGACCTCGTTTGTAATAGGCACGCACGCGCTAATTCAAGACAGTGTTGAATTTAAGAGCTTAGGACTCGTTATAACTGATGAGCAGCACAGATTTGGTGTTATGCAAAGGGCAAGGCTTGCCGAAAAGAGCAAGAGCGCGCATGTGCTTGTAATGAGTGCGACTCCTATTCCTCGTACTCTATCGCTTATGATTTATGGCGACCTTGATATTTCGCTCATCGACGAGATGCCCAAGGGCAGACAGCGCGTTGACACCTTTGTTGTTGACGAGAGCTATCGCAAGCGCCTTAATGCGTTTATGAGAAAGCAGGTTGAGAGCGGAAATCAGGTTTATGTCGTTTGTCCGAGTGTTGAGGAAAAGAAGGACGACATTCTCGAAAGTGCTGATTTTAATCCGTTTATTCTTGCTTTTAAAGACACTCCCCCCCTTAAAGCGACAGTTGACTACGCAAAGGAGCTTTCCGAAAATGTGTTCCCTGACTTAAATGTTGGATTCCTTCACGGAAAGATGAAGGCAAAGGAAAAGGACGCAATTATGATGGACTTTGCAAACAAGAAAATCGACATTCTTGTTTCCACAACGGTTATCGAGGTTGGCGTAAATGTGCCAAACGCAACTCTTATGGTCGTTGAAAACGCAGAGCGCTTTGGACTTTCACAGCTCCATCAGCTAAGAGGCCGTGTTGGTCGTGGCAAGGACAAGTCGTACTGCATTCTCGTTTCTAATTCTAGAAGCGAGTCAAGTCGTGAGCGCCTTGAAATAATGCGTACAACCTATGACGGATACACAATCGCGGAGCGCGACCTTAAAATGAGAGGTCCTGGCGACTTCTTCTCCACCAATTCGGAAATCCGTCAGTCTGGCGAGGTAAGCTTCAATATAGCAAAATCCTGCTCCGACGAGGCGCTTCTCCACTCTGCCTTTGAGGGTGCAAGAGAGGTTTTGAAGGACGACAAGTCGCTCTCAAAGAGCGAAAATGCGCTATTGCTTGCTAAGGTTGAAAAAATCTGCAATATCGGCGCTAAAACGATAAGCTGAGGATTATCATGGAAATCACCAAAATTGAAATAAACAACTATAAGGCTATTAAAAAAGCAATTTCTCTAGAGCTTAAACAAGGTTACCCTGTTTGTCTTGTCGGAGAAAATGGAAGCGGTAAAACAACAATTTTGGAAGCCGTAAATTCAATTTTCGCCTCTATTTTCGACACAAAAGATATCTATTTTGATTTCAAGCTATTTATAAAATTAAGCGAAGCCGAATTCAGAGACGTTTTTCCAGACAAGCCAATAGATGACGAGGGGCTGAATGTTATAGCATATGCCAACTATAATGCCAATCTCAAAATAGACGCTATTGACAACAAATATATCAAAAATGTCGACGAGAGCACAGCCTTTGCCTTTTTAGAAAGAGATTTGTTCTACGAAAAAAACGCGTTGATTCAAGGCTCACACTCTATATTAAGTTCTCCCAAAAGCTTTTTAGAATGGCTTTCCGAGCAGTTTGAGACTGTGGGGCTTTCAATTGATACAAAAGGCTCTTATGTAAATCAACAAATTGACAGATTTATACCTCAAATATTAGAGTCCTTTAAAAAAAGCACGCCCGCTATGCCAGTAGGCTTTGACATTGAACGAACCCAAGCGGAAGAAGAATACCGAAGAAAGGTTGACGAAAATCTACCCTTTTTCAAGCTTTTAAAGCTCGTATACAAGCATTTGCGCTCTATTCAATGCCTTTTTTTCAAGAATGACAACAACAATACAATTTTCAAGGAAAAGAAATTTTTAGGCGTTGATGTTCAGGGCATTTTATCTAATCAAATCATAAACAAGTTTATTCAAAGAGCTTATTCAGAACACAGTGGCAAAGCTTGGAGTTATTCTGGTGGTGCTTTAGATAATGAAGTTCGCGAATTTTTGGAGCAACGCATAAATGCTATAATACCTGACTTTGATAGAAAAATTGTCGAACGAATATCCATAAATTTTAGCGATGACAAGCTTGAATTTGTTCTCCATGAAAAAACGGGCAATATAGTTCCGTTGAATCAAAGCAGTGCTGGACGCAGATGGTATTTTACATTTTTATTTCTTGTTTCTCTTTTAAAGCCAAACGATGTTTTCATAATTGACGAGGCAGGATGCAACCTGCATCCAAGAGCGCAACGTTTCGTAGCATCTGAGCTTCAAAGGCTTAGCGAAAATGGCATAAATGTAATATATTCTACCCATATGCCATATACAATTCCAAAAAGCCTTGATTGTATTCGCTTTGCCCAAATCGATGAAAAAAACGGAATAACTATTATTTCCCCAGAAACATATGGAGACTTAAGCTCCTTTTCTATCAAAATTCTCGGCTCTGACATTTTTGAAATAGAGGAAGCCTTTAAAATTTATAGTTCATCTAACCAAAGAGATTTAGCGCAAAGAGTTTACAAGATATTAGAGAAAAAGAAGGGTGAGCGCTCTTGGCACGAGGTAGAAGACGAGCTTGGAATTCCCGAGGATACACGAAAATCATGGAAGCCTTATACAAATGGCAAAAAGAACAGCAAATTCAGATGCCCTAATCTAGATAGTCTTATGACTATTGCAAGGTGGGCAAATATGACCTTGTTTGAATTAATTGTCGAATAAAAAAAAGGGGGGGTACAGCAGTACCCTTTCTTTTATTCTTCTTTTTTGCTATTATATGAGTACAGAATTCTTGAAAGGAGGTACTCAAATGTCAAAATTCGATATCGTTGACATATGGCGAGACAGATATGGCGATTCGAACGAGGAATATGACCATGCTGGCAGAAAAATGCTTATTTCTGCTCACACAAACCCCAACAGCCGTTATCAGCCAACAATCGACCATATAAGACCGTTGTCAAAGGGTGGTCTTGATGTCCTTGAAAACATCGAAATATGTAATCGTTATACTAATTTTGAAAAGGGTGATAAATTTCCTCATTGGAAGGCAAATGGCCGACGCTTTCACGCAGAAAAAATGAAGAACACCAGTCACGGATACATAGTTGTAGAGGATAAGTAAAGCAAAAACCGACTCGTTTGAGTCGGTTTTGCTTTTTTATTTGGTTAAATTTTAGATGTTCGAGCTTTTGGATACGCCACATTCGTGGCTACACCTCAGCCACCGTCAAAGACGGTCCCCCTTCTCCTCAAGGAGAATGCTTAACCGTGGTACAATTTTTTAGTCTGATACACAGGCTCGCAGGTGAGGTTAATTCCAAGCTTACGGAATGTAGCTACATCTACAGGAGAAAGGATTACGCTTGAATGGAGCTCGGCATTTTTGAGAAGCGCCAATGCCTCCATTGCCTTCTTTGCCTCTGCGCTTGTTGCAGCGGTGATTGCCAAGGCGATTAGCACCTCGTCTGTATGGAGTCTTGGATTGTGTCCACCAAGGTTCTCAACCTTCAATTTTTGAACAGGTCCTAAAACCTCAGGAGAGATGATGTCCTTATCATCGTCAATTCCTGCAAGCGCCTTAACCGCGTTTACGAGCACAGCGCTCGATGCACCAAGGAGTGTAGAGGTCTTTCCCGTTACGATTCTTCCATCGCAAAGCTGAATTGAAGCTGCAGGAGCGCCTGTTGCCTCTGCCTTATCAAGCGCCGCCTTAATACAAGGTCTCTCGCTTGCAATATCAATTCCACTATTCTTCATAATGAGCTTGATTTTATTGATTTCAGTTTCGCAATTATTGCCCTTTCTTTGATTGCAAAGAGCATTGTAGTATCTTCTTATAATCTCGCGTCTTGACGCATCTCTTACAGCCTCATCATCGAAAATACAATTTCCAGCCATATTTACGCCCATATCTGTTGGAGATTTATAAGGGCACTCGCCAAGAATTCCCTCATACATAGCGCGCAAAACAGGGAAAATTTCAACATCACGATTGTAGTTTACAGCCGTTTCTCCATATGCCTGAAGATGATATGGGTCTATCATATTTATGTCGCTCAAGTCAGCAGTTGCAGCCTCATAAGCCTCATTTACTGGGTGATCAAGAGGAATGTTCCAAACTGGGAAGGTTTCAAACTTAGCATAGCCCGACTTAATTCCACGCTTATACTCGTGGTAAATTTGAGAAAGGCAGGTTGCCATCTTTCCACTTCCAGGACCTGGCGCTGTAACAACAACGAGTGAGCGAGAGGTTTCTATGTATTCGTTTTTGCCATAGCCCTCATCACTTACAACCTTTTCGATATCGTAAGGATAGTTCTCGATTTGGAAATGCTTATAAACCTTTATTCCAAGTGCCTCAAGCTTTGCCTTAAATGCCTCAACAACGCTTGATTTTTGATATCTTGTGAGCACAACGCTTCCAACATAAAGTCCAAAGCCACGGAATGCGTCGATTAAGCGAAGCACATCGAGGTCATAGGTGATTCCGAGGTCGCCTCTTACCTTATTTTTCTCAATATCAGTTGCATTGATTGCGATAATAACCTCTGCTTCATCCTTTAGCTCTGCAAGCATTCTAATCTTACTGTCTGGGGCAAAGCCTGGCAAAACTCTTGATGCGTGATGGTCGTCAAAGAGCTTGCCTCCAAATTCGAGGTAAAGCTTACCACCGAATTGTGCAATTCTCTGCTTTATTTTTTCGGATTGTAATTTTAGATATTTTTCGTTGTCAAATCCTATTTTGTACATAGCCATATCCTTTAAAACCTGTGATTTATTTTATAACGAGCTGAACGGGAAGACCGTTCTTGAATTCAGGAAAGCGTTCGCCCTGTATCAATGGAAGAACATATTTTATACATTCCTCGGTTGCCGAGCATTCGTCCTCTCCAATAAAATTGTCTGGGATAAATTTAACCTTGTTTGCAATATCGTGTGCGTTTGCGCATGAGAAGCCTATCTTATATTCTCCGTCCTGACGAACGAATACAGGAACAATGCCACTTCTGCCCTCAAGAGCAAGCTTCACTGCGTGAGAGCCTATCATAACGCTCTCTGCAATGTCGGTTGCCGAGCAGAGGTGTGATGCACATCTTTGAGGCACATTAAGCTCTATTGCACGAGTTTTACAGCCGAGCCTACCCTTTACAAGGCTTGCAAGAGCTGTTGCCGAGCCACAGAGCTGACGATTTCCAAAAACATCAACAGAGTTGTTATGGCAAACATATTCTCCGTCTGAATAGCGAATTCCCTCGCTAATCGCAACTACGACATCATTATGGTCATCGAGAACGCGCTTAACATCAGAGATGAATTTATCATCATCAAATGCGCGCTCAGGAAAATAAATTAGGTCCACGCCCTTGCCATCAAGTGCGCAAAGAGAAGCAGATGCAGTAAGCCAACCGCTATCTCTACCCATAATTTCAACTATTGTAACTGCCTTTTGAGTATATACAGCACAGTCACGAATGATTTCCTTTAAGGTTGTCGCAATATACTTACACGCAGAGCCATAGCCTGGTGTATGGTCTGTTACAACAAGGTCATTATCAATTGTTTTCGGCACTCCGATTACCAAAATATCAAGTGCATTTTTCTTAACATATTGCGAGAGCTTATCAACGGTATCCATAGAATCGTTTCCACCGATGTAGAAGAATATATGAATATCGTTCTTTTTTAGAACCTCAACAATTTTCTCATATCTGCTCTCATCTCCACCGATATCAGGCAAGCGCAAACGACAGGTGCCAAGCGCACTTGCAGGTGTTAGCTCGAGTGCATCAAGGCTTTTTTCATCCTCAAAAAAAGAAAAAAGGTCGACAATATCTTCCTTCATAAGTCCCTCTATGCCGTTTTTCATTCCATAGAGGCGATTTATCTTCTTGCTTTCAAGACAAGCCCTAATAACTCCGGAAAGAGTTGCATTTATGGCGCAGGTTGGTCCACCTGATTGTCCTACGATGGCATTAAATTGTCCCATATCTCTCTCCTTTGTGCTTTTATCAATATCAGATATAGTATAGCACAAGCGCGCGCAAAAGTCAAACATTAGCGCATATTTTTTGCAACTTTTTTTAAAATATGAAAAACGCCACGCAGGGTGGCGTTTTTTATTTTATATCTTCAATTACCTGCTCTGGTGGATTGTCAAGGCATTCAGGATGCTTAAAGCATGCTCTTATTACCTTAAGTGCTGATGCATAATAGAAGCCATCGCAAATACGCTCATCAAGATTATAGGTTATCTCGGTAAAGCTATGCTTTGTAACGCTTCCGTCCTCATTTACCAAAAGCTCTCTTCTCTTTGAGCCAAACGCAATAAATGCAGGAACTGTACCAAAATCGTACAGGTGGTGCACAATAGGTGGAATTCCAAGAGAGCCCATTGAGGTTATAAAGAGTGATGCGTGGAATGGGCTAAGCTTTGTTAAGAACTTAGGCAAAAGTCCACAATAATCAAGAAATCTCAAGAATTTGATTGTCCAGCGAAGCAAAAGTCCCGGAATGTAATTGAGCGCCTTAGCAAGCTTATCAAACTTACTGTTTGGCTTGGCACGATAGCTCTCAATTTTGTCATTCAAAATTTTATAAACCTCGTCAGCTGTAGCTGATGGATCAACTATAACCTTTATAACTGTATCTGGGGATTCAAGAGTCATTTCCTTCTTTACAACGAGGGAAATTTCAATCTTTTTTCTTGTATATATCTTCTGACCACGAATAAAGCGATTGATTGCAGGTCTTTGAGAAACTGCACGCACATATGCGGCAAGAATTACATGCATCAAGTTAAAGCCAACAAGTCCCTCTGCCTGCTTTTTCCTGATATACTCATCAATCTTTGGCATACTGATTCTATCAAAAATAAAGTTTTGAGAGGTGTTTCTTGTTTCCATTATATAAGGAACAAGGCGCGCCATAGGGGCAACTCCCTTTACTCGGCGTATCTTATCCTTTTCATAGAGCTTCTTTTCCTTTTTTAGGCGCTTAAGCTCTTCCTTTTTTTGTTTATCAAGAGCCTTTTGCTCCTGCTTACTTAAAGGGCGTTGCTCATCGGTCAATTCGTTCTTGTTTTCTATCATCTGTAAGTCGTCCTTTTTAGATTAGTCATAAGTCAGTATTTATTTTACCACAAAAATGCGAAAATTTGAAGTACTTTTTCGAAAAAACTTGATTTTTTCGAATTTGCATTTATTTTCATAAAAGTTGATTTTTCATTTAATATGTGATAAAATATAAATAAGGACACCAAAGGGGGCTTATTATGGAAATTAGCAAAATTATATCAATGGTTGACCACACGCTTTTAAAGCAGGACGCAACCTGGGACGAAATAAAGGTTGTTTGTGATGATGCAATTAAATTTGGCACAGCATCCGTTTGTATTCCACCGGCATATGTAAAAGAGGTAAGTGAATACTGTCAGGACAAGATGAGAGTTTGCACTGTTATCGGCTTCCCTAACGGATATTCAACCGAAAAGGTAAAGTGCTTTGAGATAAAGGACGCAATTGCAAACGGTGCGCACGAAATCGACACGGTTATCAACATAGGCGACCTCAAAAACGCTCGCTTTGATAAAATCAAGCAGGATTTGATGGCTGAAAGATTCTTTTGTGGGGACAAAATTTTAAAGGTTATAATCGAGACCTGTCTTTTGACAGAGGACGAGAAAAAGCGTATGTGCGAGATTGTAAGCGAGGTGGGGGCTGATTTTATTAAAACCTCAACCGGCTTTTCGACAGGTGGCGCTACAAGAGAGGACATTGCTCTCTTTGCAAAGCATATAGCGCCAGAGGTTAAGATAAAGGCAGCAGGAGGAATCTCCTCATTTGACGATGCGCGCGATTTCATTTCACTCGGTGCATCTCGCCTTGGCACATCAAGGCTTGTAAAAATACTTAAAAACGAAAACGGAGGTGGCTACTAATGGCACAATATCCTACTCCTCATATAAACGCAGCTCCAGAGGATTTCGCAAAAACCGTGCTTATGCCCGGGGATCCATTGCGTGCTAAATTTATAGCAGAAAATTTCCTCGAAAATGCGCGTTTAGTTAACAATGTGCGTGGAATTCAAGGCTACACAGGCACATATAAGGGCGTGCCCGTATCAGTTATGGCAAGTGGTATGGGAATGCCATCAATCGGCATCTACTCTTACGAGCTTTTTAGCATTTTTGGTGTTGAAAATATTATTCGTGTTGGCTCGGCTGGTGGTATGCAAGAGGGCATTAAGGTAAGAGATATAGTTCTCGGAATGGGCGCATGCACTGATTCAAATTATGCAAGCAATTTCCGTCTTAATGGCACATTTGCGCCTATTGCAAGCTATAAGCTTTTGAGTACCTGTGTGCAAAGGGCTGGTGAGCTTGGGCTTACCTACCATGTTGGAAATCTTTTGTCATCAGATGTTTTTTACGGAGATTTCGAGGGCGTTGCCGAGAATGATTTGCCATCTAAAAAATGGGGTAAAATGGGCGTTATGGCAGTTGAAATGGAGGCTGCGGCGCTTTATATGAACGCATCAAGGCTTGGCAAAAATGCGCTTGCAATATGCACAGTATCTGACCATCTCTTAACAGGAGAGGCTACAAGCGCCGAGGAAAGACAAAGCAGCTTTACTCAAATGATAACGCTTGCGCTTGAAACCGCAATATCACTATGAAAAAAAGAGTATTTTTAATCGTTTTAGATAGCTTTGGAATAGGCGCGCTTCCCGATGCCGATAAATTCGGAGATTTGGGCACAAATACGCTTGGGAGTATCGCTAAATCGCCATTTTTTGCGTGTGATAACCTGTCAAAATTAGGGCTTGCCGACATTGACGGTGTCGCGCTTGGCTCATCAAGCAAGGCGATAGGTGCACACGGAAGATGCAAGGAAGCCTCTATGGGCAAGGACACAACGGTTGGGCACTGGGAAATTACGGGCTTAATATCGGAAAATCCTCTACCAACCTATCCAAACGGATTTCCAAGCGAGGTAATTGCCAAGTTCGAGGCGCTCACAGGTCGTGGCGTGCTATGTAACAAGCCATATTCAGGCACAGAGGTTATAAAGGATTATGGCGAGGAGCATCTAAGAACAGGTAAGCTTATTGTTTACACCTCAGCAGACAGCGTTTTTCAGATTGCTGCGCACGAGGAGATTGTTCCTCTTGACGCTCTCTATGAATATTGCAGAATTGCAAGAAAAATGCTCGTTGGAGAGCACGGTGTTGGCAGAGTTATTGCAAGACCATTCAAGGGCGAGGCTGGCAATTTTGTAAGGACTCCAAACAGGCATGACTTCTCTCTTGAGCCGAGTGGCAAAACAATTCTTGATGAAATTAGCGCATCAGGGCTTGATGTTATTTCTGTTGGAAAGATTTTTGATATTTTCGCAGGGCGCTCAATTAGCAAGAGCTATCCTACAAAATCAAACGCAGACGGTATCGAACGCACGCTCGAGATAATGGATAGCGATTTTAACGGACTTTGCTTTGTGAATTTAGTTGATTTCGATATGCTATACGGACATAGAAACGACATTGACGGTTATGCCAAGGCAATCGCTTATTTTGATGCTAATTTGCCAAGAATAATGGAAAAGCTACGCGAGAATGATGTGCTTATTATAACTGCCGACCACGGCTGTGATCCGGGAGATACAAGCACTGACCATTCAAGAGAATACATTCCGTTTCTTGTTTATGGTAGCGACATCTCCCCGAAAAATCTTGGAACTCGTAGCACATATGCCGACATTGGTGCGAGTGTATGTGAGCTTTTGGGAGTTAAGCACGAGGGCAAGGGCATTAGCTTTGTTAGCGAGGTACAAATATGAAATATGAGGCTTTAATAAATGAGGCGCGTGTTGCACAAAAAAGCTCCTATGCGCCATATTCGTCGTTTAATGTAGGGGCTGCTGTGCTTACAGGCGACGGACAAATATACAAGGGCTGTAACATTGAAAATTCATCATACGGGGCGACAATTTGTGCCGAGAGAGTCGCAATAGGAAACGCCATATGTGACGGGAAGCGTGAGCTTTTGGCGATTGCGATTGTCGGTGGCGAGGGCTTTTCGAGTGACAAAATGGCTATTCCCTGTGGATCTTGTCTTCAGGTTATGAGCGAGCTTTGTGATGATAATTTTGAAATTGTTTTGTGCGAGGGCGAGAAGATTAAGACATTTAAGCTTTCTGAGCTTCTCCCACATAGGTTTAAACTATGAGAATGTACGATATTATTTATAAAAAGCGAATTGGCGAGGCGCTTACAAAACAAGAGATTGATTTTGCGATAGGTGGCTTTGTAGGTGGCGATGTGCCAGATTATCAAATGTCAGCCCTTGCTATGGCTATTTGCTTTAAGGGCATGACATACGAGGAAACGCTTTATTTAACCGACGCAATGATGCGCTCGGGCGATGTTGTGAATTTAGACAGATTCAACGGACTCTGTGTCGATAAACACAGTACAGGTGGCGTTGGAGATAAGACAACTCTTATCGTTGCGCCTATTGTTGCCTGCCTTGGCGCAAGGGTTGCAAAAATGTCTGGGCGAGGGCTTGGACACACAGGCGGAACTGTTGACAAGCTTGAGTCCCTTACAGGCTATCGCACCTCTCTTTCAAGTAATGAATTTCTTTCTCAGGTTGAAAAAATCGGTATTGCAGTAACAGGTCAAAGTGGCAATTTAGTGCCTGCTGACAAGAAGCTCTATGCTCTTAGAGATGTAACTGCAACCGTCGACTCTATTCCCCTTATAGCTTCGAGTATTATGTCAAAGAAGCTTGCCTCAGGGGCGCATTCGATTGTGCTTGATGTCAAGTGTGGAAGTGGCGCGTTTATGAAAAACGAGGACGATGCCACCGAGCTTGCCTCTGCTATGGTTGAGCTTGGTCGTGGCTTTGGGCGAAATGTGCGTGCGCTTATTACTGATATGAGCGTTCCTCTTGGCGCATTTGTTGGAAATTCGCTTGAGGTGTATGAGGCGATTCAGGTTTTGAGTGGCAAGGGCGAGAGTGCGCTTACCGAGCTCTGTGTTGCTCTTTCCTCAAATATGATTTCAATGGCGCTTGACATTGATATAGATGAGGCGACACGACAGGTTAACGAGGCGATTTCAAGTGGCTTGGCACTATCAAAATTCAAGGAATGGATTGACGCACAGGGTGGCGACACATCGAAAATAGACGATCCTGTGTTGCTTTTAGGTGCAAAGCACAAGCTTGAATACAAGGCGACAGGCGATGGTTACATTTCCGAAATAGATGCCGAGGGAGTTGGCGTTGCATCAATGCTTCTCGGTGCTGGCAGAGCCAAAAAGGACGACGAAATTGATTTTCTTGCAGGAATTGAGCTTCGCGCTCGTTATGGCGATTATGTAAAAAAGGGCGACACGCTCGCCATTCTCTACGCATCTGATTCTGCCCTGTTTGATAGTGCGTGTGCAAGGCTTGATTTTGCATTTAAGCTAAGCAATAAGCTGCCAAAGCAAAAATCACTTATAAAGAAAATTATATGAGAAAAGCACCTTAAAGGGTGCTTTTCATATTATATAGGTAGAGGTGATTTTATGGATACTGCTTCTATGCTCGAGGAATACAGGCGCGAAAATCCAAGACGAAAAATAATTTTCTTAAACGCAAAAAATGACAGATATTTTGAAGAATACGCACGCTTCAATTTGGATATTTTAAGTGAGGGATTAGCAAGAGGTGGTGTTTGTTTTTCCGTTGTCGATGACGGGGTTTTTATATCTGGCGAGGATGCGCAAAGAAGGCTTCTTTTTGAATGTGGAATTCTTTGCGCCTCGCACGACGGGGGCGCAATTTTAAAGCCATATGCGAATGCGTGCGATATAATGAGTGCTATTTGCAGAATTAGCGAAATTTTCGGCAATCGCTATTGACTTTCTACGCTTTTAAGTATAAAATATACTTATATCAATTTTTTAGGTGGTAACGAGATGTTTAAAACAGAGCTTCACTGTCATTCAAGTGATATTAGCGCTTGCGCAAGAGTTGACGCTGATATTATCATAGAAAAATTCACGAGCGCAGGCTACTCTACTCTTGTTTTGGCAAACCATTTCAGCTCCGGAACATATGCTCATAACAAATGCGAGAGCTGGGACGAATGGGTTGACAAATACATCGGTGCATATGAGCTATTAAAGGAAAAGGCTAAGGGCAAGCTTAACATTTTGCTCGGCATGGAGCTTCGCACAAACGAAAACAACAATGACTATCTTGTTTTCGGTGTTACCGAGAAGTTTTTAAGAGAAAACGAGAGCATATTTAAAATGAACATTTGGGATGTGCACAAGCTTACCTCAGCAAATGGTATGCTTTTAGTCCAAGCGCATCCGTTCCGTGATGGAATGTGCGTTAATCATCCACACGCCCTTGATGGTGTTGAGGTCTTTAACGGACATATGGGTCACGATTCAAGAAACGATATAGCAGAGGCTTGGGCGAACAAGTTCTCTCTTATCAAGACCTCTGGCACGGACTTCCACTACGCAGATGTGCCTGCAAATGCAGGAATTTTGACTGAGTGCGAGATTACAAGCATGGACGCACTTGTTGAAGTTTTAAAGAGTGGTAGCTACGAGCTCATTAAGGAAGTATATTAAGTGAAAAGAGATTTTCCAAGTGGAAAATCTCTTTTTTGTCACTTTTTAATCTTAAATATTTTCCTTAACAAAGGAGTTAATATTTTCGGCGATTTAATAATTACTATTTTCATAAATAAAACTCCCATTTGGCATTGCTACAATACCATAGTATGGGAGTTTTTCTTTTTTGTTACTTTTTCCATTTTGGCTTGGATTTAAGTATTGTATAAAGTGACACATAGCTGTCGTGGCGTGATTTTGGTATCTCTCCACTTTGAACTCTCGCTATTATATCACAGCCCTCCTCTTTAGTGTGGGAGCACTTAGTATATCGACACATTCCCTCGGATTTTCTGAATTCTCTAAAGGTATCAAAGAGGTCCTCGAGGTCGAAAAAGTCAAAGCGCTCAAAGTCAAGCAGAGTAAAGCCAGGGGTGTCGGCAAGGTAGCCCGTGTGTCCCTGTCCCAAAAGCGAGGCGAGTGGGAAAAGCTCCGTCTTTCTCGTTGTATTCTTTCCTCTTTCAAGCCTTTGAGATAGCTCTCCCGTTTCAAGGGAAAGCTTTGGGAAAAGCTTATTTATAAATGTGCTTTTACCAGCGCCTGACGCACCTGAAAAGGCGAAAATCGTGTTCTCATCTCTTGATGCGATATAGGAAAGGAGCTCATCCCTGCCCTCTCCGTTTTCACTCGATGTGACAAAGGTGGTAAAGCCACTTTTTCTGTAAATCTCGGCTGTGTCTTGGGCGAAATCCATATCAAGGTCTGCCTTGGTGATTACGATAACGCACTCAATGCCCTTTGACTCGGCTATGCAAATGAGCTTATCTATCGTTTCGAGCACGGGCGAGGGCTTCACGCACGAGATAACCACGAACAAAACATCGAGGTTGGCAAGAGGTGGGCGAATTAGCGAATTTTTGCGAGGCTCTATTTTACTAATATAGGGCTCTCCATTTTCGTTTATTGCGACCTGCACTCTATCGCCTGCCAAAAGCGTTATATTTTCATGCTTAAATGCGCCCTTTGCACGAGTTTCTATGTAATTTTTTCCGTTGTATTCCTCGTCAAGCATAACGGTAAAAATACCGCCTACGCTTCTCGTTACTGTTCCAACAAGAATCATTTCTTTCTTTTTACTCCAAAAATTCTACGAAGGCTTGACATAAAGTTAGAGAATCCACTTCTGCAACGAAGCTTCTCGAATTTTATTTTCTTATTCTTTTGAAGCTCCTTTACATACTCGAGCATGCTATCAGCGCTCTGGAATCTTTCAGATGGCTTCTTGCTCATAGCGCAAAGGATAATTTGCTCAAGTCCCACAGGGATTTCAGGATTGATTTCTCTTGGTGGGATTGGCTCCTCGTTAATTTGCTTAACTGCGATTGAAACAGGACTTTCTCCCTCGAATGGAAGCTTTCCTGTTGCGAGCTCATAAAGCATTGCGCCGAGTGAATAAATATCACTTCTGCAATCAATTGGCTTCGCACTTGCCTGCTCTGGGCTCATATAATAAACCGTTCCGATTGCCTTATCGGTCATTGTAACTGTTTCAGCGTTAGGGAGCTTAGCAATACCAAAGTCCATGACCTTGATGCGACCATTTCTCAAAACCATTATGTTTTGTGGCTTTATGTCTCTATGAATAATTCCACCATCGTGCGCAGTTTTGAGCGCCTTCAGCGTTTGCACGGTATAGCTGATTATTTCCTCAAAGGAAAGTGGTCCCTTTTTGGCTTTAAGGTATGCCTTAAGAGTAATGCCTGAAACATACTCCATTACCATATACTTTTTCTCGCCTGCTGTTGAAAACTCGTGCATAGCAACAATATTAGGATGCTTTAGCATTGTTTCAACACGGGACTCGTTCTTAAAGCGCTTGAGCATTAGCTTGTCGCACGCAACATCGTCCTTGAGCATTTTAATAGCTACGGTGTTATCGTTTACATATGTATCGGTAGCCTTATATACGATTGCCATTCCACCGATTCCGATAAGCTTATCAAGACGGTATCTTCCGTCCAAGAGCTCTCCCTCGAGCTGTTCATATCTTTCGAAGATTTCCTTTTCCATAAAAGTCCTCCTCAAAATCTAACGAGCAAAGCAGTAATATTATCTGCTCCACCGTTTTCGTTTGCACAGTCGATGAGTCGTCTTACAGTAAGTGAAAGGCTTATTTGGTCGAGGTTCTTTTTATCAGAGCCAACAACGATATCGCGAATGCCCTCGTCACTTACAAAATTAGTAAGTCCGTCAGAGCAAAGGAGCATATATGTTCCCTCGGATGCGCCCTCTCTTATGAAATCTCCCTTTACAGAGCTTTCGGTTCCTACTGCGCGAGTAATGATGTTTTTATTTGGGAAGTTCTCTGCCTCCTGCTCGGTTATTTGTCCGATATCGAGCAAATATTGAACATATGAGTGGTCCTTTGTGATTTGCTTTATTCTATCGCCCTTCATAAAGTACATACGGCTATCGCCAACATTTACGCAGAAAACTGTATTTTGAATTACGAGAGCAGCAACAAGCGTTGTGCCCATTCCACGAAGTGTTGGATGCATAAGGGCGTGGTCGTGAACTGCTGTGTTCGCCTGATCGAGTGCATCGAGCATAACAGTTTTGATATCAGAGCCCTGAAGCTTTTTATTTTTGTTGCCGATGTATGGCGAAATAAAGTCATCAATTATTGAGACAAACTTTTCTGCCGCAATTTTTGATGCCTCTGCACCTCCTCTTGTGCCTCCCATTCCGTCACAAACGACGCAAAGGCAGGTTTTTTCGGAATAGGTTTTCAGAATGTATGTATCCTGATTTACATTTCTTTTCATTCCTACATCGGTGTTAGCCGAGCAAATCATAAGTTACTTGTACCTTTCTTGTCTAATTTTTGAGATTGTCTTCTTAGCTGACCACAGGACGCGTTAATGTCCGAGCCGAGCCTGCGCCTTACAGTTGCGTTTATTCCAAGCGAGATAAGCTTATTTTTAAACAGGTTTACATTTTTTGATGTTGAAAGACCTGTTTCCTTAACCTCGTTTAGTGGAATAAGATTAACATGTGGCGTTGATTTTATATATTTTTTGAGGACACCTGCAAGGGCAATTGCGCCCTCAATGGTGTCGTTTTTATTTGCAATAAGCGTGTATTCAAAGGAAATGCGTCTGCCTGTTTTATCAAAGTATCTTTGGCACGCGCTAAGAAGCTCGTGAATTGAGAATTTTTTGTTTACAGGCATAATCTCGCTTCTCACATCATCGTCGTAAGCGTGAAGTGAAATAGAGAGAGTTATCGGCAAGCCCTCAAGGGCAAGTGCGTCGATTTTATCGACAAGCCCACAGCTTGAAACCGATATGTGACGAAGTCCTATATTAAGATTTTCAGGCGAGGAAACAAGCCTTAAAAACTTGATTGTGTTGTCGTAATTATCAAGTGGCTCACCTATTCCCATCATAACGACATTAGAAATGCGCTTGCCTGTATCTCTTTGCGCCACGATAATTTGTCCGAGCATCTCAGAGGGAGTTAAGTCACGCACCTTGCCATTGATTGTTGAGGCGCAAAATTTACAGCCCATACGACAGCCGACCTGTGATGATATACACAGGGTATTTCCGTGCTCATATTCCATAAATACGCTCTCAATGCATTCTCCGTCAAGTAGCTCAAAGAGGTATTTCTTTGTGCCATCGAGTGCGCTATCAAGGCGTGTTACTATTTTGGGCAAGCGTAGCTCACAACAGCTCTTCAAGGCATCTATGGTTTTTGATGAAATGTTTCTCATCTCATCAAAATCTGCGCCCTTTATCATCCAGCCATATATTTGCTTTGCCCTGAATTTTGGCTCTTCTATGCTTAAAACAACCGTCTCAAGCTCTTGGAGTGTCATTGAAAGAATGTCGTGCTTCATTATTTAACTCTTTTCATCTTTGCAACGAAAAATCCGTCCGTTCCCGTTACATGTGGCATAAAAGTATACATTCCGTTTTGTGAGTGTATTTTTCCAAGCTCAAAGTCAACGCTTTCAAAGGATTTGTTAGCCTCAAGGAAGGCTTCAACAACATTTTCGTTCTCTTGAGTGTTAAGTGTGCAGGTGGAATAAACGACACATCCCCCAACCTTTACATATTTTGAACAGTTTTCAAGTATTGCCATTTGAACCTGTGGCAAATTCGAAATTTGCTCAGCCGATTTATATTTTATGTCAGGCTTCTTTGCTATTACTCCAAGTCCTGAGCAGGGCACATCGCACAAAACGAAATCAAAGGCATTCACAAAATCCTCTCTTGGCTCCTTTGCGTTCTGCTCCTTTACCTCGATTATATCAATGCCGAGCTTTTGTGCACCTGCACTAACAAGCGATAGCTTGCTTTTATGAAGGTCACAAGCAACCACCTTGCCATTATTGTTCATATCGATTGCGCACGAGAAGGATTTTCCGCCTGGGCACGCGCACGCATCGAGAACGCTACTTCCCTCGGCTGGCGCAAATATCTTTGTGCAAGCAAAGGATGCTACATCCTGAATAAAGCAATCGCCCCTATCAATGAAGTCTATAATATCAGAAATTGGCGCATCAAGAATAAATATTTCATCAGAAATATCAGATGCTACATATCCGATTTCCTTTATCTCAAGAAGCCTCTCGAATTCCGAGGCGCTTATTTTAAGGGTGTTTCTTCTTGCAGTAACACCTTTTTTAGGCTTTATTGAAAGCACAATCTCTTTTGCACATTCGTCTCCATAAGATGCCCTAAAAATGTTCAAAATGTCGCTTGGAATTGAGGTTTTGATTGAAAGCGCCTCCCATTCATCCTCTGGCAAATCAAACTGCTTCTCTCTTCTCAAAAATTCACGAAGACACGCATTTACATAGCCCTTTGATTTTTTTGGGCAAATAGAAACAGTCTCGGACACTGCCGAATACTCGGGGATTCTGTCCATATAAAGAAGCTGATAGAAGCCAATACGCAATGCATTTTTCGTTTCCAAGTCAAGCTCAGAAACGGGCTTTTCAGAGCATTTTGAAATCACATAATCAAGCGTTATGAGTCTTTCTGTTACGCCAAGGAAAAGCGCTGTATAAAGTGATGCATCAAGCTTTGACATATCAGATCTTGATATTACATTGTTAACCTCAATATTTGAATAGCTTGACACCTGTTCTGCCTTAATCAATGATGTAAGCGCAAGCTTTCTTGGATTTTCCATAAGTTTTTCTGTTATCTCCCTAAAATATCGCCTTTTGAAATTTTTCTGCCGTTAATGAAGTCCCTTGCGTTCATTCTGCCCTTGCCCTCTGGGACAATAACATCGAGTGCAATAACTCCACTTGCGCATTTTACATGTATTGAGCTATCAAGCAAGACAACCTCGCCCACCTGCGCATTATCTGCGCTTACGCTCGAAATGTGTGCGCTCACAATTTTTATAAGCTTTCCGTCTGCCCCTCTTGTAAACGAGAGAGGAATAGGTGAAAGTCCTCTTATTTGGTTATGCGTTGAAATCGCATCAAGAGTGAAGCCTACAAAGCAATCCTCCTTTGTGATTTTTTCAGCATAAGTGAAGGTATCAGGCTGTTTTGTATAGGTCGCCTCTCCTTTTTTGAAAAGCTCTACTGCCCTAAGCAAGCCCTTGGACGATGCCTCGGCAAGCTTATCGTGCACGCTTTCAAAATTATCATTTTCCTCAATTGTGATTTTCTCAACGAGGATAACATCGCCTGTATCAAGACCTGCGTCCATTCTCATAACGCTAACGCCCGTTTCCCTCTCGCCATCAATTATAGCTCTTTGAATAGGAGCAGCGCCACGATATTTTGGCAAAATCGATGCGTGTGCATTGATACAGCCATATTTAGGATAATTCAACACATATTCTGGAAGTATTCTTCCATATGCAACAACCACGATAAGCTCGGGGTCGAGCTCCCTCAAGGTCTGCTCAAAGGCACCGTCCCTTAAGGTTTGTGGCTGATATACATCAAGATTTTTTTCGAGAGCGTATTTTTTAACATCGCTTGGAGTTAGGACCATTCCTCTGCCCTTTGCCTTATCAGGAGTTGTGACAACTCCGACAATCTCCTCTCCACTCTCATAAAGGGCGCTCAAATTTATCTTCGCAAACTCGGGCGTGCCCATAAAAAGTATTCTCATATTTAATCCTCTATTTTACGAATAACCTTGTCAGTATAAAGCACTCCGTCAAGATGATCAAGCTCGTGACAGATTGCCTTAGCCAAAAGTCCCTCGGCAACGATTTCATACTCCTCGCCGTCACGATTGAGCGCGCGTGCAGTTACATACATAGGGCGCTTGGTAATTCCCCATTCGCCAGGCAAGGAAAGACATCCCTCCTCGCTCTCCTGCTCGCCAGCCATAGCTATAATGCGAGGATTTATCATTTCAAACAAGCCCTCGTCTGTTTCGATAACTACAATTCTGCGAAGAACTCCAACCTGTACGCCTGCAAGGCCACAGCCATTTGCATAACGCATGGTTTCAACCATATCATCAAGAAGCGTTCTGATTCTTGGTGTAATTTGCTCAACAGGGCGACTCTTTTTTCTCAAAAAAGCCTCGTCTGTATCTTTTTTTACAATTTTAAGTATTGCCATAATTTTCTCCTAATTAAAGCGCCGTTGGATTAAAATCTATTGATATTCTCGCCCTTTGTGATGATTTAGAGAGCGAGATTAAAATGTCAGAGAAGATTTCTCGCACAGTCGAGGTAAGCTTACACTTGACAATAATTCTCTTTCTATATCTTCCCTGTGCCTTATACACGGGCGCTTCAAATGGTCCGTAGGCAATTGCGGGAATGTTGCCCTTTTTCAGCCCTGCCTCAAGCCTTGTAACAATATCGCCCGATACCTTATTAACCTCGTTTTCAAATGGCGAGGAAACAGTAATCACAGCAAGGTCACAAAATGGTGGGAACTGATAGGCCTTTCTTATTTGAATTTCGTTTTGATAGAATGAGTCATAATCCTGCTCCGAAGCATAAAGAATTGTGCGATCATTCGGTGAATTTGTCTGAATAACTGCGACTCCCTTGTCAGATGCTCTACCAGCTCTACCTATTACCTGCGTGAGCATAGAAAATGTACGCTCGGACGCGCGATAGTCGCTTGTATAAAGCATCATATCGGCAAGCATTACGCCAACCAAGGTAACTGACGGGAAGTTGTGCCCCTTTGTTACCATTTGCGTTCCTATCATAACATCTGCCTCTCGATTCAAGAATGAGCCGAGAATATTTTCATACGAGGTCTTTGTTGTTGTCGTGTCTGCATCAAGGCGCAGAGTTTTAACACTTGGAAAAAGCCTTTGAAGGTCGCCCTCAAGCTTTTGAGTGCCAAAGCCGACATACTCAAACTCGCTTTTTTGGCAGGACGGGCATTCCTTTGGAACACGCCTTTGATAGCCACAATAGTGACAGCGCAGGATTCCACTTCCACTCATTACGCGATATGCGTTTTCAGCATCAATTTCCTCGTCAATTTTCTTAAATGAATGATATGTAAGCGCAACTGAGCAGTTAGGGCATTCGAGCACCTTGCCACAATTAGTACAGGAGAGCGCGCTATGGTATCCACGACGGTTCAAGAACAGAATTGCCTGCTTTTGGTCGTCAAGCGTGCGCGCAGTAAGAGAGGCGAGCTTTGTGCCGAAAACGGACATATTTCCGTTTCCCCTCTCGCGCTTCATATCGGTTATAATTACATCAGGCAAAACTGCCCTTCCGTATCTTTTTGTGAGCTTAACAAGCTCATATGCACCACCCATTGCCTTATAATAGGAGTTGAGCGATGGTGTTGCAGAGGCAAGAAGCATAAGTGCCTTTGATTTTGCACAGCGAAATCTCGCTACATCGTGCGCCAAATACTTCGGGCTTGTCTCTGATTTATAGGTATGCTCCTGCTCCTCATCAATTACAATCATTCCGAGGTTGGAAAGTGGAGCAAATACAGCGGAGCGAGTGCCGATTACGACATCGATATCTCCGTCCTTGATTTTTCTATATGCATCAAATCTTTCGCCCTGTGAAAGACCCGAGTGGATTACCGCTACTCTATCTCCATAATATCCACAGAATACGGACACGGTTTGAGGAGTAAGCGAAATTTCGGGCACAAGAATAATAACGCTACGGCCATCGGACACGACCTCGTCAATCATTTTCTTGATAACGCTCGTTTTTCCGCTTCCTGTAACGCCATAGAGCAACGCTCCATGCGCCTCGCCCGTGTTATAAAGCGACTTGAGCTTATCAAAGGCCTCAGTCTGCTCCTCACTCAAAACATAGTCATCGCGCTCCTTTGTCCTTTCAAGGTACGACGCACGACGAGTAGGCAATCTCTCAATTTTTACAAGTCCCTTGTCAACAAGCGCCAAGAGCTGTTGGCGTGTTGTCGAGGTTCTCTCGTAAATGTCCTTATCGGTAAGAGAGCCAAGCTCACAAAGAAGGCGCAAAATATCTGCCTGCTTTTTACCACGAAGTCTTTTTGGACCTGTATCAGCACAAGCCTCAATCGCCTCATCTCTTGACACATTAAGCGACACAACGCTCTCATATTTTGCCTTGTCCCTTTGCTCAAGCTCTGTTCTTCTTAGAATATATTTGTTTTTGGAAAGCCATTCTATGCTAACGGACGCATCAGCAAGCTTATCCTTCAGATAAGATGTGCTAACTCCTGCGTGGTCCCTTACATATTCGTATAGCTCTCTATACTCGTCAGGAATTCGCTCACTTGCCTTGTCGCTAACAAAGCATCTTTCGTTTACCTTGGTAGCCATAACAGCAGGAACGATGCATCTAACCGCCTCGCCTATTGTGCAAAGGGTTTGCGATTTCATAAATCGACAAAGCTCCATCATATCGCTATCAAGGGACAAATAATCGCTCATTTGCGATTTGACATCCTTGATTTTGTCTGATGCACACTCGTTATATACCTCGGTAACTATTGCAATTTTTTGCTTATTTGACGTGCCAAATGGCACGATAACAAGCGAGCCAACACCGATTTGTCCCTCCATTTCGGACGGAACTCTGTACGAATATTCTATATCAGCGTGATATGGAACATCCAAAATATGAGTTTTTACACACTCTGCCATATCACACCTCCACATTAAAATTGTTTTCTTAAATTAGTTGTTCGCAGAAACTGATGGGTCCTCGTATCTTTCGTCGAATCCATCCTCGTCTGTGTAAACCTCAGAAGCGTTCATAAGCTCTTGAGTGTCATCCTCATCCTCAAAGGCACGAATATATCTGTCCTTTTCAAGTGCTCTCTTCTTTTCGAGCTTTTCCTGCTCCTCAATTGCGAGAAGCTCCTCTTCAAGCTTTGCGTCGAGCGCGCGCACATCCACGATTGCGCTATCATAATCCTCATCGCCCTCGAACACTACCTTGTATTCGCCAGCCTTAAGTTCTCTTACAGCGCTTCTTACAGCCTTCTCGTCCTTGTATTCCTTCTTGTGGTCGCGTCTGTCGCTTGCGCCCTTTTCAGCATCCTTGCGTACGCGTGTTTCATTTGTGATGATGCGTGCGCACTTTGCGGTTGCCATAACAAGAGTGTACTTGTTAAGTCTTTCGTTTCCGTTTTCGTCCTCTGAAAGCTTCAAAAGCTCTTGAATTGATGGATAAAGCATTTTTTAATCTCCTTGTTTTTTGCTTATATAAATTTTTTAATAATCTTTTTTGTTCTTTTTGTTCTTGCGTGCTCTGCCAAAATTATGCTATAAATAAGCTCGGCGCACTCCTTAGCCCTACCGTCCTCATTTACAACCGAATAGTCGTATTTTGGAATGAGTGCGAGCTCCTCCCTTGCTCTTGCCAAGCGCCAACGAACAACCTCATCAGTTTCCGTTCCTCTTGAGCGCAAGCGCCTTTCGAGTGTTTCTCCATCAGGTGGAGTGAGCATAACTGTTACTGCATTACGCATTTTTTTCTTTACCTGCATAGCACCGTCAACCTCGATTTCAAGCACGATGTCCTTGCCCCTTGCAAGCGCCTGCTTTACCTCCTTTAAGGGAGTGCCATAGTAGTTCTCACAATAGGTTGTATATTCGAGGATTTCTCCGTTTGCTATACGATTTTCAAACTCTGCCTTATCAATAAAATGATAATGAACACCGTTTACTTCTCCTGGTCGTGGCGCTCTTGTGGTAGCTGACACAGAAAGCTCAATTCCTGTGTGAGAATCAACAAGCTCCTTTACAACAGTTCCCTTTCCACTTCCAGCAGGGCCCGAGACGATAATCAAAATTCCCTTACGCTTACTCATCTCTTATCCCTCCATTATCGTCATTTTCAGCTCCGTTTAATCTTTGTGCGACAACATCGGTTGCAAGTGCCGACAAAATTACATGGTCGGAGTCTGTGATTATAATACTTTTTGTGCGTCTGCCACTTGTGCAGTCGATGATTCTTCCATTATCCTTTGCCTCACCAACGGTTCTTTTTGCTGGGGCAGAATCGGGAGAGATAAGTGCAACCACTCTCTCATCGAGAATCATATTTCCAAATCCTACATTTATTAGCTTCATATTACTCTATATTCTGTATCTGCTCTCTAATTTTCTCGAGCTCGTTTTTAATATTCACTACAAGATGTGCAGTGCTTGAATTAGATGCCTTTGAGCCTATGGTGTTTGTTTCTCTATTCATTTCCTGAAGCAAGAAGTCGAGCTTACGACCAGCTGGCTCATTCGCCTCTACGATTTCCTCGAATGCGCCAAAGTGGCTATCGAGTCTTACAAGCTCCTCATCAATTGCAATTCTATCGGCGAAGATTGCAACCTCGGTCAAGATCCTCTGCTCATCAATCTCAATTGTGTTATCAGAGAGGAATTTCTTGATTCTCTCCTCAAGCTTTGAGGCATACTCGTGAGTATCCTTGTCCGAGTTTTCGGAAATCTGTGCAAGGTAGCCCTTGATATTCTCAATCTTCTCACGAATGTTGCGAAGAAGATTTTCGCCCTCGGTCCTTCTTCTTTCAAGGAAGTCGGCAAGTGCGATGTCGAGAACCTCCTTTATGTCATTCCAGTCACCCTCGAGGTCGTCCTCTGGCTTCTTAACATTAAAGATTTCACGATTAGATGCAATTTTGCAAACTGTGATATCATCGTGAAGGTCGAAGGTGTCACGAAGCTTGTAAAGTGCGTTTATGTACGACTGTGCGTATGCGGTGTCAAGGTTGATTTCAACTCCCTGCTGTTCAAGAAGGTCAACATTTACATAAATTTCAACCTTTCCTCTTGAAATGCCATTCGCCTGTACATATTGCTTTATTTTGTCCTCAAGGAAGCTGTAAAGACGAGAAATCTTTACATTCGCATCGAGGTATCTATTGTTTACGGATTTTATCTCGACGGTAATATCCTTACCGGCGACAGTTTTGCGCGCTCTTGCGAACGCTGTCATGCTCTTAAACATACGCTTCTCCATTATTTTATATTATATATTACTATTTTAATATATTAAGGGCGATTTTGTCAACTTTTTTCGCAAAATATTGGATACATAAATAAAACCCCACTCTAAAAGAGTGAGGTTTTTGTATTATTTAACCAAAGAATTTGTCAATGCGAAGCATTTTTCTGATTTTTGTGTGGTAGTGTCTTGAGAAGCGCTTAAACACAATATCGCAAAGCACGAGGCACACAAGTCCGATAACTCCTGTCAAAATTTCCCAGTGAAGCTCCAAGGGCTCGCCTGCTGTAAACACAAATCTGACAAGCATAATTGTAAGCGTTGCGCTTGCGACCATATAAAGCGCCTTAAGAGTTATGCACACTCCCCTCGGACGCGCCTCGAAAATTCTGCGAAGCACAGGATAAAAGCCGAAAATCGCATACTCTGTTGCAACGAGCTTTGATGGCAGGATTAAAAATGCAATCACAGCACATACAACATATGATAGCATTCCTGCACCGTTACCAAGCTCCTCGCAAACAACGAAAATTAAAATCGAAGCTATCAAAACTGCACAAAGGTCAAAAATATTAAAGAACGAGCCAAGAAGTAATATTACAACACCGAGCGCCGACATGATTGCGCAAAAGGCGAGATATTTCGTCTTCTTCATCTTTATTACCTACACAAGCAGTCAAGGCAAATCAAGCACGAGCAAATGTCGCACATATCGCATCCAGCATTTCCAGGCTGTGAGGTGGTTTGTCTTCCGTATGCGTTACCACGGTTTTGCAAATTGTCTCTGAAAAGCTTGTATTCTCCATTATTTGGAGCCATATTACAAGCCATATTTGAATATTTGAGTGCGTCGGCATAAGCGCCCTTGCTTGCGAAAACGCACGCCTTAAGGTAATGCCATTCTGCATTTCTATCAGCTTGATCAATAGAGTCAAGGACAAGGTCTGCCTCGACAAACTTGCTCTCCGAAATTTTTCTTCTCGCATCGGCAAGTGCGTATGCGCTATCTGTGCTTGTGCCAGAATCGTTTTTAGCGCCACCAGCCCTTTGACGGAGAATTTCGTCATAAGCCTCGTTTATTTCCTTCATCTTGGACTCAGCAAATTCTGACATAGGTCCAGGATTTTTGTCAGGATGATATTTAAGAGCAAGCTCCTTATAAGCCTTCTTTACCTCTTCATTTGTAGCATTTGGCGATATGCCAAGCACCTTGTATGGATCTGTCATTTCATTCCTCCACAATTTAATCTATGCTAATTTTAACACAAAAGCCCGTGTATGTAAATAGTTTTCACACAGTTTTCAGTTTAAGTACACAAGATGTTTGATTTACCATTCCGATATATATCGTGTTTTTAAGAATCCCCTCGACATCTCTATGAGATGAAAAATCAAGCGCCTCGAGTGCGTGGCTCAGCTCATCAAGCTCCAGCATTAGCGCAATTCGAAGCAAATTTTTGTTTTCCTCGTCAAGCTCCTTGCCAAAGGAATTGATTATCGCGTTAAACGAGCCTGTTTTCGCATCGCTATCAAGGTCGTCAATTGCGTCAATTATATATATCCATTTGCCGAGATGATAACCAATTTTCGCACACAGGGTCGCCTCTTCTCCCTCTAATCCATACGATGCGACAGCCGAGAGAAGCTCTCCAAAGATGCTCGCAACCGAGTCGATGCTATCGGTGTTTTGTGCCTCAAGCGCGCTAAGGGCATCTATCTTTTCCTTAAGAGTTTCCTCTAAATCCTTCAAATTCTTGTCGGTTTTCTTGAAAAATATGGTGGTAAGAGCTACCATTCTTGCCAAGAGCCTTTTGAAGCCGTGAGAGTCGTTTATGTTGTCCTTTAGCTTTAAGCGAGTGAGCATTACGCTTGCTTTAGCACAATATTCGAGCGCTTCGTCAATTTCGAGCATAGGGCGTCTTACAAACGGATGTGCGATGCAACGACGCATTTTTACCTCTCCTGTGCGCTTTTCCGCCACCTTGCGAAGCAATACGAGAAACACAAAATCATAGCTGAGAGTCATTTTTGACATACAGCCTGTGCGCTTCCCCATAGCGCGACAAAGTCCGCAATAGGTCGCCTTATAAAGCTCGTGCTCCTTAACCTTTAGCTCAGGTATTTGTGGCTTTATGTATCCAAACATTTTGTGTCCCCCTTCCTTTAATACTTCTCTTAATATATTAACACTAAATGCAAATTATTTCAATAGAAATTTCAATTTAAAAAACGGCATTGCGCCGTTTTTTAATATTCAAAGCCAAAGGCATTTGCTGCAATCTCTAAAAGCTTAAATTTAATTTCGTATTCGCCCGAATTTCCTGTTATCATATAATACTGCTCCTTTGTGAGCCCTGCACTGATATACGCCTCGTCATCATATTCGATTGCCTGTGCTGTGCAAAGAGGTGGAAAAAGCACACACCACCAGTTTTGCCCCTTGCCCTCGCCTATAACAACTCTTACCGAGGTATATTCGCCTGCTGGCAGGGAAAAGCCCTCATAATCTCGCCTTGGGTACTCCTCTTTGCCAATTTTTATCGACACTGTGTCGATAATTCCCTCTTTTTCAAGCGTTTGCTCAGCGAGCCCCTCAAGATATTCCCTCTCAGATGCAATCATCATAAGCGTCTGCTCCTTGCTATCGCTTTCGTATTTTGATATGTGCTCAAGCAAGGCGTCCCTTACCTTTAATTTAATCTCCTGATCGCGCTCGCTATCAGAATTTGCAAGGACATGAAGCCTTATTGTCGAATTGTATATTTCGCACTCCTTGGCTGACGGAATGACAGCCCAAAGTGACAAAAATATAACAAAGCAAAAAAATGATGTAATTATTATTCTTAATTTTCTTTTTTTCATAAAATAAAAACCTCCGTACTCGGTAATTATTTCCCGTTTACGAAGGCTTTATTCAATTAATTAGCGCTAGATTCAGCAAAATCCACTACGTTATCAACGTCTATCATATTGTCGCTTGGAAGCTCGCTTGGAGTTTCCTGTGAGGATGAGGATGATGAGCTTGGATCCTCTTCATCTGGGCCACATGCGATGAGCATTCCGAGGCACAAAAGAAGTGACAACATAAGAGCAATGATTTTCTTCATATATAGTTCTCCTTGTAATTTAGACATATTTTACAAATTTATTTTACTACATTTTATCAATTTTGTCAATAGAATGTTTAATTTTTCTTGCTTAACTATACTTTTTGTGGTAAAATAATCAGTAGATAGGAGTGATTTCATGAATTTTGCAAACGAGCTGGTTGCTCTTTTAAAGGAAAAGGGACTCACAATTTCGTGCGCAGAGTCCTGCACTGGTGGTCTTGTTGCCAAAACAATAACCGATGTATCAGGCTGCTCGAGCGTTTTTTATGGTGGCGTGGTTTCTTATGATAATAGTGTAAAAATGGGCTTGCTTGGTGTGCGTGAGGACACCTTGAAGGCATTTGGTGCTGTATCTGAGCAAACAGCCAAGGAAATGGCCATCGGCGTTTCTAAGGCGTGTAAAACGGACATAGGCATAAGCACAACGGGAATTGCAGGTCCTGACGGTGGAAGTGCTGAAAAGCCCGTAGGAACGGTTTATATCGGCATATGCACTGACGGTGTAGCGAGTGCAAAAAGGCTCAATATTTTGCCCTCTCTTTCGCGTGGCGAGATAAGAGGCGAGGCAGTAAGGCTTTTGCTAACTTATCTTATAGATAAAATTAAAGAAAGGTATTGATTTTAGCATTCTTATATGGTAAAATATACCTTGAAAATTTTATTATTCTCATAGGAGATAAATATGGAAAAGAAATTTAGAAAAATAGGCATTCTATCATCAGGTGGTGACGCGCCAGGCATGAACGCAGCGATAAGAAGCGTTACTCGCTCTGCTATTGCTCGCGGAGTTGAGGTTGTTGGCATTGTTGGTGGATATGCAGGACTTATAAACGAGAATCTTAAGCCACTTACTGAAATGGATGTTAGTGGTATTATCTCGCATGGTGGCACCACCCTCTACTCTGCTCGTTGCAACGAGTTCAAGTATGAGGAGGGTATGCAGAAGGCTATCGCAACCTGTAAAAAGAACGATATCGACGGTCTTATTTGCATCGGTGGCGACGGTACATTCAGAGGTGCGACAGACCTTAGCATTCGTGGCATTCCTTGCATCGGTATCCCTGGAACTATTGATAATGACATTACTGCAACCGACTATACAATCGGCTACGATACAGCTATGAACACCGTTATCGACCTTTGCGACAAGATTATTGACACATCTGAGTCTCACTCTCGTTGCGCTGTTGTTGAGGTTATGGGTCGTCACGCAGGCTATATTGCTATTGAGACCGGTATTGCTCTTGGCGCTGTTGGTGTTGCTCTTATTGAGATGCCATTTGACAAGGAAGCACTTTTTGCAAAGATGAACGCGCTTCGTGCACAGGGTCAGCAAAGCTTTATTGTTATTGTTGCCGAGGGAATGGGAAGTGAATTTGGAGAGGCGCTCACAAAGGAGATTGAGGAAAGAACTGGCATCGAATCAAGATTTGTTCGTCCTGCTCACATCGTTCGTGGTGGTACTCCTACTCTTCGCGACCGTTCGCTTGCATCTGTTATGGGAGACAAGGCAGTTGACCTTCTTCTCGCTGGAAAGAGCGATCTTGTTATCTGCTCAAGAAATAATGAGGTTATTGCAACTGATATTAAGTGGGCGCTTATCGTTGATAGAATGTTCAAGGACAAGCTTAAGGATGGCGACCTTGACAGCTTCACACAGGAGCAGATTGATGATATGAAGGCTCTTTGTGCTGAGCGTCGCGCTTATTTTGAGAATATGTACGACATAATGCTCACAATTGGTGGCTAAGCCTTCCCTTTGAAGGGAAGGGGGACCGTTTACGGTGGATGAGTTGTAGCCACTTGTGGCGTATGCTTTGACACCTCATCAGTCAACCTCGTTGACAGCTTCCCCTCAAGGGGAAGCCTGATAATAATGCTCACAATCGGTGGCTGAGCCTTCCCTTTGAAGGGAAGGGGGACCGTTTACGGTGGATGAGTTGTAGCCACTTGTGGCGTATGCTTTGACACCTCATCAGTCAATTCCATTGACAGCTTCCCCTCAAGGGGAAGCCTGATAATAATGCTCACAATCGGTGGCTAAGCCGAGAGCCTCGGCGGGCATATTCGAGCTTGATACACAAGCTCATCGAATCTCGCAAAGTGATTTTATAATAAAAGAAAAGCTCCGATTTCTCGGAGCTTTTTATTTTGATTTAGGAATTAGTTTTTCTCTTCGTCGTCCTCGTACTCTTCGTCATCCTCGTACTCGTCCTCTTCTGCCTTCTTTTTAGCAGCCTCAGCCTCAAGACGCTTCTTAGTTTCCATCTTTGGCTTAATTACGAGTGAGTAAATTCCTATAGCAGTACATCCACCGATAACTACAACGCATCCTACTACGATTGCAACAACTGCGCCTGTGCCAAGACCTTCCTTGACAATCATAGGAATAACCTCTGTTTCTTCCTTGTCGCAGTTTACGCAATAATGCGCTCTCATACCGTCTGAGCTTTCAGTTGCAGGAACGAGAGTGATCCAGTCGGCATAAATGTGCTTAGAAACAACTCTTTGCGCATGACAGACATTACAGTCGATGTCGCAGACATTGTCATATTTATGGTCGTCCACGCTTCTCTTTTGTTTACATTCGTTACAGTCGATATCGCAGTCGTGATCGTAAAAGTGTCCCTCTACATAGTTAGGATTGAGCTCGTTACACTTATCACAGTTCTTGTCGCACTTGTTTTTGAATGGATGCTCCATAAGTGGCTGTCTTACATGTGTACAATTTTCATTGTTACAATGAGTGTCACAGTCTGATGTGTATGTATGAGGAATAAGTGTTGGGTCAGAAACGGTGTTTCTTTCATAACCACAGTTTACAACATTACAAACTTCATCACACTCAGATTCGTAAACGTGAGGGCCTACTGTTCTTTCGAGCTGACAGTAATTACAGGTAGCATCACAATCACTTGTGTAGGTGTGGTCAACCCTGTTTGGATTTGGCTCTCTACAGTTTTCGCACTCAACTGTGCAGGCATATGGGAATGAGTGCTGTGCACCACCAACAGGAGCTCTTAGAGCATCACACTTGTTACAGTGAACATCACAGTCTGATACATATGTATGAGGCTCAACTGTTCTTGTTGCAGGGCAAACGCTACAGGTTGTATCGCACTCATTATCATAAACGTGGTCAGCTACATTAAAGAGAGTACCAGCAGCCTCGCTACACTTACCCTCGCTTCCACGAAGGCAAATTGTTGCGTGCTTTGTTGGGTCGGTTGGGCTAATCGCATATGAGCCATATTCGTGTCCTGTTGAATAAATAACGTCATACTTTGTTGCACTACACGCGCATTTGTATGTTCCCATACCATTGTTTACGCAGTCAGCGGCTATATATGGATTTTCGGTTGTGCTAATAGTTGAATCCAAAGTCCAGTCGTGCAAGCCTGAGCGCTCATAAATCTTCACTTCAAAAATAGGCGCCTTGCCCCAAAAACTACCATTTTCGGTTACAGTAAGAACTACCTTCTTTACAGAAAAAGCATCTGCTGAGGAAATGTCAACACGATTGTTTGTGTCCTTTGTATTTACATCTCCACTACTCCAAACAACGCTGTCATTAGCATCGAGAAAATCCACTTTCACGCTTCCGATAAACTTGCCACTTGCCGATGCAGATGAATATATAATATTTTGATTTGCATCAATATTTGCATTATATGCAACCGCATTGCCATCATTACTGTTAAGGTAAACTCTAACATCAGAAATTTGTTTTACTTCCGAAAAAACGAAGGAAAAGGTTCCCCCCATATAGAATGTACCATTAGTCGTGTTGCCATCGATCAAAAGCTCCGGTCTTACCTTCACATCATCAGATGAAGAAATTACATTAGATTGCTTGGCAATGTCACTCCCTTTTTGAGATGTGCAAGCAGCAGATGAGTTAATGGCAAAAACAACGGCCGAAACGAGCATTGTTACTACCATTACAAAAAGTAAAATTCTCTTTTTCATATTAAATCTCCTTTTAAGATTTAGTTACTAATTATATTTTAACACAGGCAAGGGAGAATGTCAATATAAGAGAAAAAATCCTTGACGCAAGGTCAAGGATTTTTGTTTTATTTAAGTTAGATTAGATAGCCTTCTTTTTAAAGATGAACCACCAAGCAGCGAATCCGCCACCGCCAACTACGGCAACTGAACCGATTACGATTCCTGCAATTGCGCCACCGCCAAGGCCAGCCTTGTCGCCAGTTTCCTTAACGCCACAATTTGCACAAGCGCGCTCCTCGTAGCCTTCCTCGTTTTCAGCCCATTCGCCCCAAGCGTGGTCTGCTACTGTTCTTTCTGCGTTACATACATTACATGTTGTATCACAAGCGTTGTCGTAAACGTGATCTGCTGGTGTTCTTGCAGCGTTACATACATTACATGTTGCATCACAAGCGTTGTCGTAAACGTGATCTGCCGGTGTTCTTTCTGCGTTACATACATTACATGTTGCGTCACAAGCGTTGTCGTATACATGGTCAGCAGGTGTTCTTGTTACTGTGCAGTTGTTACATGTGCCATCACAAGCGTTGTCGTAAACGTGTGCAACTGCTGTTCTTGTCATACCGCAGGTGTTGCACTGTGTATCATCGCAATTGTCATAGATATGAGCAAGCGCTGTTCTTTCAAATTCGCACTCGTTACATACTGTGTCGTCACAGTTGTCGTACAAGTGACCTTCTATGTAATCAGGGTTAGCTACGCTACAACCATTGTTACATGTATTGTCACAAGCGTTATCGTAAGCGTGACCTGGAGCTGTTCTTGTCTCGCCACAGCCTACAACGTTACACTCTGTATCTTCGCAGTCCGTGTATTGGTGTCCTGCAGTTGTTCTAATTTCATCACACTCTTCGCATGATGTATCGCAATCGTGCTCGTATGTATGTTGAACTGTTGCATCAGTTCTTACAAAGTCACAGTTATCGCACTTTGTCTGGCAATCCGCCTTTTCATAAGCATGAGCCTCGTCAGATGTTCTTGTTTCTCCGCACTTGTCGCACTTAACGTCGCAAGCATGTGACCACTCATGATCTGAAATGTTCAACTTTTCATTGCAATCCTCGCGTGTGCAAAGATTATAGTGTTTTGATGGAACAGCTGCTGCTGTTTCGTCTTCAAGGGTTGCAGGGTCATCCTCCACTGCAGGAACTGCCGGAAGAACGAAATACTCTTCTCCTGCCTCGTGCCCAAGGGCTGGGATGGGCTGATCGTTATTTTCTGCGCCACACATACATTTGTAGTCGCCTACACCATCAACAGTACATGTAGGTGCTGTATCTGTATTGTCAAGTTCCCAAATATGAGAGATTTCGGTTGAAAAAACCTCAACTTCCCAAATCATATTCATAATAGCCCATCTGTCAGTATTTTTAAATACTATTTTTGTAACTCTAGCATTTGGATTGATAGTCACAACCTGTTGATCTCCAGTCCAAGTCAATTTAGTGTTGTTAAACAAATCCATAACCTTTTCTTCTTGAGCGACTTCATCCCAAGTATACAAAGTAATATAAAGACCAAATCCATCAGATGTTTTTTCAGTCATATCATTAACCGGAATAGTATCCCACGGACGAGTAGGAAGGTTGATTCCATACGAGTTAACAACAATGTTGATATCCGTAACATAGTTTGGATCTGCAAAAGTAGCAGTAATATATGTGTCGCCACCGGTATTGTTTCCAAGCATTCCAATGTGCCAATCGCCATCAACTAACTCTGATGTATGGTTTTGGATGTGCCAAGTTCCGCCTTGTACAGTAAATGTTGCCTCGGATGCAATGTTAACAACACGCTCTTCGTTAGAGCATTCGAGTGATGGAACCTTTGCATCAGGATTGTGAACTGGGCAATCACAATCAACGGTTGCTCCTTCACCAGCTGGTTCATCAGCATGAGCTACGCTTACAAGGCTTGTGAAGATCATAGCAAATGCCAATACAAATAGTAAAATTTTCTTTTTCATATTTTGATTTTCTCCTTTTCTATCAATTTTACCATTTATATTATATCATTTGTAACCTTTCGTTGTCAATTCGCACAACGACCAAAAAGCGCAAATCCTTTTTGTGCATTATGCACAACGATTAACGCCCCCCCCCCCATTTTTGTACTTTATGTACAAAAAATCCAACTCGACTTGTCAGAGTTGGCATGGCATCACCGCAGGTGTATGTAACCAATGCGTTACATTGTATGTTGTTTTTTGTCGAGTTGATTACATACCGCAGAAAGCGGATTGCATTCACGCTTTGCGTGATTACATGCAAGCGCAAGCGCTTGATTTGTTGATTTTCGCTTTATACTTTATGTACAAAAATCCAACTCGACTTGTCAGAGTTGGCATGGCATCACCGCAGGTGTATGTAATCAATGCGTTACATTGTATATTATTCTTTACATTGAGTTATTTTTACAAAAAAATCACCTCTCGGTTGAGAGGTGATTTTGTTTTTAATTAGTCAACGAGCTTAATGAGTGCCATTTCAGCGGCGTCACCGCGTCTTGGGCCAAGCTTGTAAACCTGTGTGTATCCACCGTTGCGAGCTGCATACTTTGGTGCAATCTCGTCGAAGAGCTTCTTAACTACATCTTCCTTTGTGATATAGCCAAGTGCTTCACGGCGTGCAGCAAGGCTTCCGTCCTTGCCAAGTGTTATCATTTTGTCGGCAACTGCGCTGAGTTCCTTTGCTCTTGCGTAGGTTGTTTCAATCTTGCCGTTTTCGAGGAGCAAGGTTACCATTCCGCGGAGCATAGCAATTCTGTGAGCAGTAGGTCTGCCGAGCTTTCTATTTCCTGCCATTGTTAATTCTCCTTTGCAGAGTTATCTTTGGAAAAAGAATTACTCCTCTTCCTTTCTGAGTTCAAGCCCGAGTGATGCGAGCTTAGCTATTACTTCCTCGAGGGATTTCTTTCCGAGGTTCTTAACCTTAATCATATCCTCTTCTGTACGGTTGATAAGGTCTTCTACATTGTCGATGCCTGCACGCTTCAAGCAGTTAAAGCTTCTTACAGACAAGTCAAGTTCCTCAATGGTCATCTCAAGTACCTTTTCCTTGATGGTCTCTTGTCTTTCAACCATTGTTTCTGTTCCTCTTGCTTCATCAGAGAGATCTACGAGCAAGCTGAAATGATCGTTGAGAACCTTGGCTGCAAGCGATATTGCCTCTGTTGCGCTGATAGTGCCGTTTGTCTCTACATCTACTGTAAGCTTATCGTAGTCAGCGATGCTTCCTACACGAGTGTTTTCAACCGAGTAGCTTACATTGTAAACAGGTGTGTAAATTGAGTCTACGAAAATTGTTCCGATAGGAATAATTGCCTGGCTCTTTACATGGTCTGTCTTATTCTTTTCCTGTGATACATATCCACGACCACGCTCGAAGGTAAGATCCATATAGAAATGTGTACCCTCTGCTACTGTTGCGATATGAAGGTCAGGATTGAAAATTTCGAGATCGGCGTCATGTTTAATGTCACCGGCAGTAACCTCACAAGGACCTGTTACATCAATAAATGCGGTCTTTGTTACATCTCCGTAAATCTTTGGGATAATTCCCTTAACATTAAGAACTATCTCTGTTACATCCTCGGTTACGCCCTCAACAGTTGAAATCTCGTGAAGAGCACCGTTGATTTTGATGCTTGATACAGCATATCCAGGAAGAGAGCTGAGGAGCACTCTTCTAAGTGAGTTACCGAGAGTTGTACCGAAGCCTCTTTCGAGAGGCTCGATTACGAATCTGCCCTTACTACCGTTATCGCTTTCACCCATTATAGTAATATTAGGCTTTTCGATTTCTATCATCATAATAAATAATCCTCCTTGTATTCAAGTATGTGTTTGTTTTTTCTCAATCTGAGGAATTGTTACATAGCTTTTATCCATCTGTACTTACACTCTAAGTGCACTCTCCACACGAGGTGGAGTAGTACAGTAGACAAAGAGCGATTATTATTTTGAGTAAAGTTCGATGATGAGCTGTTCGTTGATTTCGAAGTCGATATCATCACGCTCAGGCATAGCAATAACCTTTGCGCTACCATTCTTATCGAGCTCGAGCCACTTTGGAGCTACAGTATCAGCCATTGCCTCAACGAGAGCCTTAATCTTTGGCGACTCGGTTTCCTTAACTGCGATTACATCGCCAACCTTTACAAGGATTGAAGGAATATTAGCCTTGTGGCCATTAAGAGTAAAGTGACCGTGAAGTACGAGCTGACGAGCTTCCTTATGGCTTGTTGCGAGACCCATTCTGAATACTACATTATCAAGTCTTCTTTCAAGAAGTCTGAGGAGGTTTTCACCTGCGATGCCTTCCTGATTATCTGCCTTCTTGTAGTAGTTCAAGAACTGCTTCTCGAGAACGCCATAGTATCTCTTAGCCTTCTGCTTTTCTCTCAACTGAGTACCATACTCAGTGAGCTTCTTTTTAGCTGCTCCGTGCTGACCAGGAGCAGATTTTCTTCTATCCAAAGCACACATGCCGGAGGTGCAACGCTCACCCTTAAGGTAAAGCTTTTGTCCTTCTCTACGGCAAAGCTTGCATGAAGGTCCTGTATATCTTGCCATTTGTTCGTTCCTCCTATAAAATTAAACGCGTCTGCGCTTTGGTGGTCTGCAACCGTTGTGAGGGATAGGAGTTACATCCTTAATCATTGTAACGGTAAGGCCTGCAGTTGAAAGTGCACGAATTGCTGACTCTCTTCCTTGACCTGGGCCCTTTACATAAACCTCAACAGTCTTCATACCGTGTTCCATTGCTGCCTTTGCTGCTGCTTCAGCTGCCATTTGTGCAGCGAATGGAGTTGACTTTCTTGAACCCTTGAAGCCGAGCTCACCAGCAGATGCCCATGATACAGCATTGCCGTTTACATCGGTGATGGTTACTATTGTGTTATTAAATGTAGAGCTGATATGCGCTGCACCCTTTTCGATGTTCTTGCGCTCACGGCGTCTTCTAACAACTTTTTTATCGTTTGCCATTTGCTACACTCCTTATTTCTTCTTGTTAGCTATCGTCTTTGCAGGACCTTTTCTGGTTCTTGCATTTGTCTTTGTTCTTTGTCCTCTTACAGGAAGACCTTTTCTGTGTCTGGTTCCACGATAGCAGTTAATTTCTACCAGACGCTTGATGTTGAGTGCTACTTCTCTTCTGAGCTCACCCTCAACGTGGTAATTTGTTTCGATTTCCTCACGAAGCTTCGCGATTTCATCTTCTGTCAAATCTTTTGCGCGCTTGTCAGGATCGATTTCTGTCTTAGCGAGAATGTCCTTTGCGCTCTTAAGTCCGATACCGTAAATGTATGTCAAAGCAATTTCAACACGCTTTGCGTTCGGAATATCAACACCAGCTATACGAGCCATTTGTTTTTCACCTCATTAAATATTGGTTTGAATATTGGTTTGGTTTGAATTAGCCCTGTCTCTGCTTGTGCTTTGGATTCTCACAGATAACCATAACGGTTCCTTTTCTCTTGATAATCTTGCACTTGTCACAGATTTTCTTTACGGAAGGCTTTACTTTCATTATGAAACCACCTTTCTTATTTCGCACGCCATGTGATACGGCCCTTTGAGAGGTCATATACTGAAACCTCAACTGTTACCTTATCACCGGGCAGAATTCTTATATAGTTTAATCTGAGCTTTCCTGAAATATGGGCAGTTACAATGTGTCCATTAGGAAGCTTTACCTTGAAGGTCGCGTTAGGAAGTGCTTCCGTTACAACGCCCTCAAATTCAACAACATCATCTTTTGCCATTGATATACTCCTTTAAATTTTAGGTAATCTTATTTTTGATTCTTCGTATTGTAAGTGACTTATACGAATTCTCTGCCACCTTGATTTCAGCCGCGCAAGGGGCATTTAATTTATTCACTAATCGATTTTGGTCAAGAGAATGACACCATTATTAGTAACTGCAATGCTATGCTCATAATGAGCTGAAAGCTTTGAGTCCTTAGTAACGACTGTCCATTGATCTCCGAGCACGCGCACCTCGTGAGTGCCCTCGTTAATCATAGGCTCAATCGCGAGAGTCATACCGGGATAAATTCTCGGTCCACGGCCTGCAGTTCCGTAGTTAGGAACATTAGGATCCTCGTGAAGCTTAGCGCCCACGCCGTGTCCAACGAACTCGCGTACTACCGAGAAGCCCTGCGCCTCAGCATATGTCGATACAGCATTACCGATATCGCCGATTCGAGGATTCTCTGCATTTTCGATAGCCTTTATAGCCTCGAAAAAGCTTTGGGTTGTAGCATCAATGAGCTTTTGTGCCTCGGGTGAAATTTGACCAACTGCAAAGGTATTCGCGCTGTCTCCTGTAAATCCGTGCCATGTAGCACCTACATCAATTTTTACGATGTCGCCATTTTTAAGTATCTTTTTGTGTGAGGGAATACCGTGTATAACCTCATTATTAACACTTATGCAAGCGCTTCCAGGGAATCCGCCATATCCGAGAAATGTTGGCTTTGCACCACATTTCTCGATATATTTACGAATCTTGTCGTCGATTTCCTTAGTAGTTACGCCCTCGTGAATCATTTCCTTAGCAACGAGCAATGCCTCGCCAGTAATTCTACCAGCAACCTTCATTATCTCGATTTGCTCAGGTGTTTTAAGTTGAATCATACTTTAAGCGATTGCGTCCGCGATTGCCTTGAGAGTAAGTGCGGTTGTATCAGCAACCTCCTCTTGTCCCTCAACCAATGAAAGAACGCCCTTCTTACCATAGAATTCTTTAAGAGGCTCGGTTTGAGCATGATAGATTTCCAATCTGCTCAAAACAACCTCAGGAGCATCATCCTTACGGATTATGAGCTTTTCTCCGCACTTGTCGCAGAATTCGCCCTTTGCCGAAGGCTTATAAACGGTGTGGTATGATGCTCCGCATGGGCAGACACGTCTGCCAGACATGCGTTCAACAATTTTATCATCCGCTACCTCGATGCTGACAACGCAGTTGATACCAACTCCCATTTTGTCAAGCGCCTCAGCCTGCGGAACTGTTCTGGGGAAGCCATCAAGGATAAATCCGTTTGCACAGTCATCCTTTGCAAGTCTTTCAGCGATAATGCCGATTACAACCTCATCAGGAACGAGTGCTCCCTTTTCGGTGTAGGACTTAGCAGCCAAGCCCATCTCAGTATTGTTTTTAATTGCTTCTCTAATCATGTTACCTGTTGAGATGGTAGGAATACCATACTTTTCAGCAACGATGTCAGATTGTGTTCCCTTGCCTGCACCAGGTGCACCAAGGAATATCATTTTGAGATTTTTACTCATGAGTTTTCTCCTTATATTATTCGAGGAAACCTTTGTAGTGACGCATTGTCATTTGAGCTTCCATATCTCTTACTGTTTCAAGGATTACGCCTACAACGATGATTATTGATGTTCCGGAGAATGCAATGCTTGAGAACATACCCGAATAATCCTTAACCACAGGAATGTAAGACATAATAAGATGAATTACGAGTGGGAGTACAGAAACGATTGAAAGGAACAATGCTCCTATGAGTGTGATTCTTGAAAGAACCTTTGATATAAAGTCGGAGGTTGCCTTACCAGGACGAATACCTGGGATAGAACCACCGTTCTTTTGCAAGTTACCCGAAACCTCAATCGGATTGAATGAGATTGCTACATAGAAATATGCAAATGCAACGATAAGAACGAATTGCAATATTACATATACCCAAGAGGTGCTAGCAAAGATATTAAGGAATCCGTGCCAGAATGTTCCCTCCTCTGGAGCATCAAAGAACATAGCGATTGTTGCAGGAAGAGTAAGAATTGCGTTTGCGAAGATGATAGGCATAACACCTGTCATATTGAGCTTAATTGGAAGATTAGAGCTCTGTCCGCCATACATCTTTCTACCAACAACCTTCTTTGCATACTGTACAGGAATTCTACGCTCACTGTCTGTGATGTAAATAATGAACCACATCATTGCGAGCAAGAGAATCAAGTAGCAAATTGGATATACGATTGAGAATACGAGGTCGCTTACCTTTGCACCGCCGATGCTATTTACAAGATTTGCAATAAAGCCGATAAGTGCTGAAGGAACGCGAGATACGATGTTTGCGAAAAGGATGATTGAGATACCGTTACCGATACCCTTTTCGTTAACCTTTTCAGCGAGCCACATTACAAGTGATGAGCCTGCTACGAAGCAAGCAACGATTACGAATGCGAAGAATACGCCTGTGTAATCCTTTCTGATAGCGCCATAATTTCTGAGAAGGAAGTAATATCCGATACCAGTAATTATAGAGATTGCGATTGTAATGTAACGAGTAATTTGAGCTATTTTGTCCTTACCCTCTTCGCCTCTCTTAGCAAGTCTTTCAAGTGCAGGAATTGCAATTGTAAGAAGCTGAATTACGATAGAAGCTGTGATGTAAGGTGATACTCCGAGTGCGAACAATGTCGAATACTCGAAAGCAGATCCTGAAAGGATGCTTACGAATCCGAGAATTGAGCTTGAGTCGAAGCTATCAAGCAATGCACCACTTTCTACGAATGGTACAGGCAAGCATGCGCCTACTCTGTAAATAAGAACGATGAAGAGTGTGAACAATAGCTTTTTCTTTAAATCTGGAATTTTCCAGGCATTAGCTAAAGTACGAAACATAATTATTTCACCTCAGCTTTTCCGCCTGCAGCCTCAATTTTCTCCTTAGCTGTTGCTGAGAAAACTGTTGCTACTACAGTGAGAGCTTTTTTGAGTTCACCGTTGCCAAGCACCTTAAGTCCGTCGCAAGCCTTTGAAACCATACCCTTGTTCATAAGTGTTTCAAGAGTTACAGTTGTGCCTTTTCTGAAAGAGTTAAGAGCGCTAACATTGATAATAGCGTATTCTTTACCAAATTTATTATTGAAACCTCTCTTAGGGAGTTTTCTGTAAAGTGGGAGCTGTCCGCCTTCAAATCCAGGTCTTACGCCACCGCCTGAGCGTGCATTCTGACCCTTGTGGCCCTTACCAGCGGTCTTACCGTTACCAGAGCCTGGACCTCTTCCCTTGCGCCAAGCTGCCTTTGCTGATCCGGCAGCGGGTGAAAGTTCATGGAGCTTCATTTTTTATCCTCCTTGTTGAAATTGATTTTGTGTAATTGATTTTTGGAACCAATTTCTGCCCTTTGGCAGTTAAGGTTACGCGTTTTCTACAGTTACGAGATGTCCGATAACCTTCAATTTGCCTGCCAAAACCTGATCGTTTGCTACAACGATGCTGTCACCAATCTTGGTAAGGCCAAGAGATTTTGCAGTTGCCTTTTGGTTTGGCTTGGAAGCAATAAGACTCTTTGCAAGTGTTACTTTAACCTTTTCCATCTTATCTTCCTCCTTAGCCCAACTTTGTCGCGTCGATTTCGCGAGTCTTTGCAACTTCTTCAGCAGTTCTAAGTGCCTTAAGTCCCTCGAATGTAGCCTTAACTACATTTGTCTTGTTGTTAGAACGAAGGCTCTTAGCTCTGATGTTCTTTATACCAGCGAGCTCAAGTACTGCACGAACAGTCTGTCCTGCGATAATACCAGTACCGAGTGAAGCTGGCTTGAGAAGCACGGTGCCTGCACCGAACTTTCCGATTACTTCATGTGGGATTGTAGTATCCTTCATTGCTACGGTAATCATATTCTTCTTAGCATCTTCGATTCCCTTACGAATTGCGTCTGGAACCTCAGCTGCCTTACCGAGACCGTAACCTACGTGACCGTTACCATCACCTACAACCATAAGAGCTGTGAAGCGAGCGATACGACCACCCTTTACTGTTTTGGATACACGGTTGAGTGCAACCATTTTCTCTTTGAGATCGAGGGTTGCTGCGTCAATCTTTGTTGCCATTTTAATTTCTCCTCTGTGTTTAATTAAATAAGTGAATTAAACAGTGTACAAACCGAAGTCTTGTTAAGACAAGAATTAGAACTTAAGTCCGCCTTCTCTTGCGCCTGCTGCAAGCTCCGATACACGTCCGTGATATACATAACCGCCACGGTCAAATACTACTGTGTCGATTCCCTTTGCGAGTGCCTTTTCAGCAATCATAAGGCCAACCTTCTTAGCTGCCTCTTTGTTGCTTCCGATTCCTTCGAAGCCAGCCTCCTGAGTAGAAGCGGAAACGAGTGTTACTCCTGCTACATCGTCAATGATTTGGCAAGAGATGTTCTTGTTTGAACGATATACGCAAAGACGAGGACGCTCAGCTGTTCCGGAAATCTTTCCACGAACTCTTGCGTGTCTCTTAAGGCGTTGTGCGTTGCTATCTTTTCTTGATACCATCTTTGTCGTCTCCTTTCATTATTTACCAGTCTTACCGGCTTTACGGCGAATCTTTTCGCCCTCATATTTGATACCCTTGCCCTTGTATGGCTCAGGTGCTCTCTTAGAACGAATGAAAGCTGCTGTTTCGCCAACGAGCTGCTTGTCGATACCCTTGATGATGATTGTGTTAGCATCTGGCACCTCGAATGTGATGCCTGCAGGTGCGTCAACTACAACTGGATGTGAATATCCAAGTGTGAGGTTGAGGCTCTTGCCCTGCATTGCTACTCTATAACCAACACCGCTGATTTCGAGCTTCTTTGAGTAGCCAGCTGTTACACCAACAACCATATTGTTGATAAGAGTTCTTGTAAGACCGTGAAGTGCACGATCTTCCTTTTCGTCGCTTGGACGAGCTACTGTAAGTGTAGCGCCATCAAGAGCAACGACCATTCTATTGTGATAATTCAAGCTCAATGTACCCTTTGGGCCCTTTACTGTAATTACAGAGTTAGCCTTGTCGATGTTTACATCAACGCCAGCAGGAACAGTGATTGGAGCTCTTCCGATTCTTGACATGTCCTTTTCCTCCTATAATTACCAAACAAATGCGAGAACTTCGCCGCCAACATTTTCATGTCTAGCCTTTTTGTCTGTCATAATGCCCTTTGATGTGGATACGATTGCGATGCCGAGGCCGTTCATAACCTTTGGCATATCCTCGCAATTTGAGTAGATACGAAGACCTGGCTTTGAAACTCTACGGATACCGTGAATTACTCTTGCCTTGCCCTCATACTTGAGTGTGATTCTAATAACACCCTGCTTTCCGTCTTCGATAACGGATACAGCCTTGATGTAGCCCTCTTCGAGAAGAATGTCAGCGATTGCCTTCTTCATATTAGAAGCAGGTACATCAACGGTTTCGTGCTTTGCATTGCTCGCATTTCTAATTCTTGTGAGCATATCTGCGATTACATCTGAAATTTGCATTTTTAAATTCTCCTTTTATGCAAGTATTTAATTCTTGCTGCCACTAAAAGTGACGGCATATCGGTGGTTAAACAATTGTTTCCTTCCGATAGATGGAGTGAGCGCATAGCGCCCGTGCTGTTTTACCAGCTTGCTTTCTTTACGCCTGGGATTTCTCCTGCGTAAGCTCTTTCACGGAAGCAAATACGGCAGATGCCATACTTACGAAGATAACCGTGAGGTCTGCCACAGATTTTGCAGCGGTTGTATTCTCTTGTGGAGAATTTCTGCTTCTTCTGCTGTTTGAGTACCATTGCTTTCTTAGCCATTTTAAATCCTCCAATTATTTAGCAAATGGAGCGCCCATAAGTGTAAGGAGCTCTTTTGCTTCTTCGTCGGTATTTGCGGTTGTTACGAATGTGATATCCATACCACGAATCTTGTCAACCTTATCGTACTCGATTTCAGGGAAAATCAACTGCTCACGAAGACCCATGGAGTAGTTACCGTGGCCATCAAAGCCGTTAGGGTTGATACCCTTAAAGTCACGAACTCTTGGGAGAGCGAATGTGAAGAGTCTATCCATAAACTCATACATCTTCTCGCCACGAAGTGTAACCTTAACACCAATCTTTACGCCCTCACGGAGCTTAAAGTTAGCAACGCTCTTTCTTGCGTAGGTAGGAACAGCCTTCTGTCCTGCGATCATTGAAATTTCCTCGATGATGCTGTCGATAACCTTTGCGTTATCCTTTGCATCGCCTGCACCAACGTTGATTACAATCTTATTAAATCTTGGAATCTGCATTGGGCTCTTGTATCCGAACTTGCTCATGAGAGCAGGAGCAACTTCGTTCTTATAAAGATCTGTAAATCTTGCCATTTTCAGTTACCCCCTATTAAAGTTCCTTACCGCATTTTGCGCAAACGCGGATTTTCTTGCCGTCCTCGATCTTGTGTGCAACTCTTGTAGCCTTGTCGCATGACTTGCAGTAGATCTGAACCTTTGAAGCGTACATAGCGCCTTCAACCTTGATAATACCACCAGTTTCGCCCTGTCTTCTTGGCTTTGTGTGCTTTGTAACAATGTTAGCACCCTTAACAATAACCTTCTTTTCGTCTGGGCTTACTGCGAGTACCTCACCCTTAACACCCTTATCGTCTCCGGAGATAACAATAACGGTATCGCCTGTCTTAACATGCATCTTATTCATTATTATTTCCTCCTATTAAAGTACTTCTGGTGCAAGAGAAAGAATCTTAATAAATTCCTTTTCACGAAGCTCTCTAGCCACTGGGCCAAAGATACGAGTTCCTCTTGGTGTCTTATCTTCTTTTACTATAACAGCTGCGTTCTCGTCGAACTTAATGTAAGATCCGTCAGCGCGATGAACACCCTTAACGCTTCTTACGATAACAGCCTTAACAACGTCGCCCTTCTTAACAATACCGCCAGGAGCAGCCTTCTTTACTGAGCATACAACTACGTCACCGATGTTAGCATATCTTCTGCCTGTACCACCGAGAACTCTGATGCAAAGAAGCTCCTTAGCGCCTGTATTGTCGGCAACCTTCATTCTGCTTTCTTGCTGAATCATTTTTATCCTCCTAATAAGGTTTCCCTATACTCGGCACATATCAAATGTACCCTCATAAGGATTAATTATTTTGCCTTTTCTATGATTTGAACGAGGCGCCATCTCTTTGTCTTTGAAAGAGGTCTTGTTTCCATAACCTCGATCTTGTCGCCTACGTTGCACTCATTCTTTTCGTCGTGAGCGTGGATTTTTGTTGTGTGCTTGATAATCTTGCCGTATACTGCGTGCTTTACATTATCCTGGATTGCAACAACTACTGTCTTGTCCATTTTATTGCTAACAACAATACCAACTCTTGTTTTTCTCAAGTTGCGTTCTGTCATAACTCTTTATCCTCCAATTATGCGTTCTTCTCGTTGAGAATGGTCTTTACGCGTGCGATGTCCTTCTTAACATCTGCGATCTTGTGAGGATTGTCGAGCTGGTTAATAGCATGCTGGAAACGAAGGTTGAAAAGCTCTTGCTTAAGTTCCTTCAACTTCTTTTCCAAGTCTTGTGAAGACATTTCTCTGATTTCATTAGTTTTCACAGCTTATTCCTCCACTTCCTCGATTTGCTCCTTCACCATAAACTTACATTTAATGGGAAGTTTGTGCATTGCAAGACGCATAGCCTCTCTTGCAATCTCTTCAGATACGCCGTCCATTTCGAACATTACTCTACCTGGCTTAACAACAGCTGCCCAGTACTCTGGTGAACCCTTACCGGAACCCATACGAGTCTCAGCTGGCTTTTCTGTGATAGGCTTATCAGGGAATATTTTGATCCAAACCTTACCACCACGACGGATATATCTTGTCATAGCGATACGGGCTGCTTCTATCTGATTTGCGTGAATCCAAGCAGGCTCCATAGCAACAAGGCCATACTGACCGTTTGTTATGGTGTTACCTCTTGAAGCCTTACCTTTAAGGCGGCCTCTTTGAACACGTCTGTATTTAACTCTCTTAGGCATTAACATTAGTGTGCGCCTCCTTCGGTATTTTTAGGAGCACGTGGTGCTCTTCTACGGCTATCACCCTTGTTATCCTTATTATTGAATCTTCTCTTTGGACGGTCATTCTTTTCCTCAACAGTCTTAGAAACCTCGGAAAGAACCTCACCCTTGTAGATCCATACCTTAACACCGATTTTACCGTAGGTGGTATTTGCTTCCCAGAAACCGTAGTCGATGTCGGCTCTGAGTGTCTGAAGAGGAATTGTTCCCTCATGGTAGTGCTCAGTACGAGCGATTTCAGCACCGCCAAGACGACCGCTACAAGCGATCTTGATACCCTTAGCGAACTTCATTGTTCTACCGATAGCCTGCTTCATAGCACGGCGGAAACCGATTCTTCTTTCGAGCTGGCTACAAATGCTTTCTGCAACGAGCTGAGCGTCAGTATCGATGTGCTTAACCTCAACTACATTTACAGCTGCCTTCTTGCCGGTGAGCTTCTCAACATCCTTACGAATGTTTTCGATTTCTGCACCGCCCTTACCGATGATCATACCTGGCTTTGCACAGTGAATGAACACCTTAACCATTTCGTTTGCAGCGTCTCTTTCGATTTCGATCTTTGAAACTCCTGATGCGAGGAGCTTGTTCTTGAGATGCTTTCTCAAGTTATAGTCAGATACAAGGATGTCGCCGAACTTCTCGTCAGAAGCGTACCATCTTGAATCCCAGTTCTTGATTACGCCAACGCGCAATCCGTGTGGATTAACTTTCTGTCCCATTTCAGCGTCCTCCTTACTCTTTCTCAGCCACTGCGATTGTGATGTGGCTGGTTCTCTTCAATATTCTATTAGCACTGCCCTTACCTCTTGGCATTACTCTCTTGAGCATATGGCTGCCAGCGGTTACGAAGCACTGTGATACATAGAGTTTTGATTTATCCATTTGATGATTGTTCTCAGCATTAGCTACTGCGCTCTTAAGCAACTTTTCAAGATATTCAGCTGCGCTCTTAGGAGTATTCTTAAGAATTGCTGCTGCCATCTCTACATTCTTGCCACGAATGAGGTCAAGAACGATTTTTACTTTGCGAGGAGCGATGCGAACATCATAAAGGTATGCTTTTGCTTCCATTGTGATGTGTGCCTCCTATTACTTACCGTTATTTGATGTTTTTGAGCCTGCGTGGCCTTTGAATGTTCTGGTGAAAGCAAACTCGCCGAGCTTGTGTCCTACCATATCTTCAACTACATATACCGGAACATGCTTTCTTCCATCATGAACGGCAATTGTATGTCCCACGAATTCTGGGAAGATGGTCGAAGATCTTGACCATGTTTTCAAAACTTTCTTTTCGCCCTTTTCGTTCATAGCAACGATACGGTTGTAGAGCTTTTCTTCTACATAAGGCGCTTTTTTCAAACTTCTGCTCATTGTCTTCTCCTTCCTTATCTGCCGTTTCTGCGTTTAACGATATATTTGTTTGTTCTTGCCTTCTTGTTTCTGGTCTTAAGGCCAAGTGCTGGCTTGCCCCATGGGGTTACAGGACCTGGACGACCAACAGGTGACTTACCTTCACCACCACCGTGTGGGTGATCGCAAGGGTTCATTACAGAACCACGTACAGTTGGACGGATGCCCATGTGACGGGTCTTACCTGCTTTACCGATCTTAATGGTATCATGCTCGATGTTACCAACCTGACCGATAGTAGCCTTACAATCAAGTCTTACAAGACGAACCTCGCCGGATGGGAGACGAACCTGAGCCATTCCGTTTTCCTTAGCCATGAGCTGAGCCTGTGCACCAGCGGTACGAACAAGCTGAGCGCCCTTACCAGGATAAAGCTCGATGTTGTGAATGATTGTACCTACAGGAATATTCTCGATTGGGAGAGTGTTACCTGGCTTAATGTCTGCATCAGCACCGCTGTAAAGAACGTCGCCATCTGTTACTCCTGCTGGAGCGATAACATAGCTCTTCTTGCCCTCATCGTTTTGGAGAAGTGCGATGTAGGATGTTCTGTTAGGGTCGTATTCGATACCGATAACAGTTGCCTTTTCCTCATCTCTCTTGAAGTCGATAAGTCTGTACTTCTGCTTGTTTCCACCGCCCTGATGACGAACGGTGATCTTGCCGTAGCTGTTACGGCCGGAGTGCTTCTTCTTTGTTGTAATAAGGCTCTTCTCTGGGGAGAACTTAGTTACTTCATCGAAGGATGCTACTGACATGTGTCTTCTCGACGGTGTAGTAGGTTTATATTTCATTGTTGCCATAATTACTGCCTCCCGTCTTAGTTCAAGCCGTTAAAGAATTCGATTTCCTTGGAGCTTTCCTTGAGTGTTACGATTGCTTTCTTCCACTCAGAGGTGTAACCATAGTGATAACCCATTCTCTTTGGCTTTTTCTTCATTATTATTGTATTTACGCTTGCAACCTCTACATTGAAGAGCTCTTCAACTGCTGCAGCGATTTCTGGCTTTGTTGCATCGATAGCAACCTTGAATGTGTATCTCTTTGATGAGATGCCATCCATTGACTTTTCAGTGATTACTGGTTTGAGGATTATGTCCTGAGCAAATTTCATTATGCATATACCTCCTCTATTTTAGCTACAGCATTCTGTGCAAATACGATTGAGTTGCAGTTGAGAATGTCGTATGCGTTCAAGGTGTTAGCGTATGTTACCTTAACACCTGGGATATTAGCAAGGCTCTTTACTACCATTGCATCAGGAGCTTCAAGAACTACGAGGCTCTTCTTTCCTGCGCCGATTGCCTTAAGCATTGCTACCATTGTCTTTGTCTTGAACTCAGTTGCTGTGATTGCATCAACAACGATCATCTCGTTTGCTGCTACCTTAGCGCTAAGAGCACTGAACAAAGCGATTTGCTTTACTTTCTTGTTGAGCTTGGTTGTGTATGAGCGTGGCTTTGGACCAAGAGCAATACCACCATGTGTCCATTGTGGAGATCTTGTTGAGCCCTGTCTTGCTCTACCTGTACCTTTCTGCTTCCAAGGCTTGCGTCCGCCACCTGAAACCTCGCTTCTGGTGAGAGTGGACTGTGTGCCCTGTCTTTGATTGAGAAGGTAAGCTCTTACTGCCGCATGAAGTACTGCTTCGTTAACGCTTGCACCGAAAACCTTTTCGCTGAGTGCGAGTGCGCCAACCTCTTCGCCATTCATGTTTAAAACCTTGATATCTGGCATTGTTTCTTCCTCCTACTTTTATGCTTTAACGCTGTTACGAATGAACACGATACCACCGCGAGCACCTGGAATTGCGCCCTTGATTGCGATGAGGTTCTTTTCTGCGTCAACTTTGATTACTTCCAAATTAAGTACTGTAAGATTTTCATTACCGTACTGACCAGCCATCTTCTTGTTTTTGAAAACTCTGGAAGGTGTCGAGTTAGCTCCCATTGAGCCTACTTGACGGTGGATAGGACCAACACCGTGAGTTGCGTTGAGCATGTGGTGTCCCCATCTCTTAACTGCACCTGAATAACCATGGCCCTTTGTAATGCCTGAAACGTCGACCTTTTCGCCTGCGGTGAAGGTATCGACAGCTATTACATCGCCTACGTTCATGTCAGCTGCACCCTCGAGTCTGAATTCCTTAAGATGCTTCTGTGGTTCTACGCCAGCCTTCTTGAAGTGACCAGCAAGTGGTTTGTTTACGTGCTTTTCTGATGCCTTCTCGAAACCGAGCTGAACTGCATCATAGCCGTCTGTTTCGGTAGTCTTCTTTTGAACTACCACGCAAGGACCAGCCTCGATTACTGTCACAGGAACTACAACGCCGTTTTCAGCGAAGATCTGTGTCATACCGAGTTTCTTACCGATAATTGCTTTTTTCATTTTTGCTTCCTCCTAATTTAAGGTTATTGGTTGATGTTTGTTTTTGTCGAGCCACCGACACATCAACTTGACCTTCCGTCATCATAGCGCATTAAGATTTTACGCTACTGTACAGTCGGGTTTGGCTTTTATGCTTCCTGCGTAAATTAAAGCTCTACCTTAATTTCAACGCCAGCTGGAAGCTCAAGACTCATAATTGCCTCAGCAACCTTCTTTGAAGGCTTAATGATTTCAATGAGTCTCTTGTGAGTACGCTGTTCGAACTGCTCACGGCTGTCCTTGTACTTGTGTACTGCACGAAGGATTGTTACGATCTCCTTCTGTGTGGGAAGTGGAATAGGTCCCGATACAGTCGCGCCATTTCTCTTAGCTGCCTCAACAATCTTTTCAGATGCGGAATCAACCAATGTGTGGTCATATCCCTTAACTCTTACTCTGATCTTCTCGTTTACTGCCATTTTGCTTTCCTCCTTATTAAATAGAATTTTGGACGGGGACTTTTTGCTTTACACCGTCCCGTGTGTTTCAATCACCCGCTTAACAAAACCGAACCCGTCAGCATATCATAGGTTCGGACAAATGTAAGCAGGCGTCGCCTCGGTCTTTACCAAGGGGAAGATTCCCGACATACATTCTCTGCCGTGTGAAATCCGATGTGCTCCACGAAAATTACCCGCAAATGCCTTAGCAGTGCGACCTTTACGGCAACCTCTCGCTTCTTCGCGCATCAAGCCTACATATTTTATCATATATATATAGGAAAATCAACAATTTTTTTAAAATTTTTTCAAAAAAGATTTTTGTCAAATGTAGAAAAAAGTGGTCATTTTTGTATATTTTGCACAAAGAAAATGGCATTTTCCCCTAAAAATAGCCTTGAAAAGGCTCAAAAAACTTGAAAAAACCTTAAAATTTCGTATACTTGCACAAACGGTATATAGCCATTTTTGAACAGTTTTCTTCCTTATTATTATATATAGGTCCATTTTGCAAAAAGAAAAAGTGAGAAATTTCAAAAATCTCTCACTTGATTTTATTATTTTTTATTCGTCTTCCTTGTTAATTAGCGCCATAACGCTGTTTGAAGGAGCATTTGCAGCCACAAGAGAAAGTGTTACCGTATCAAAGGTTTTAGTGCCAATCGTGGAGTTATTTACGTAGTCGCTATCAGACTGAATATAGGAAATATTACCCTCAGAATCAATGATATAAAGAGCAATTATGAGGTTAAGCTTCTCCTTTGCCTCTGCTGAGAAATTGTTAATCGAGCAACTAAACACGGAATATTTCGTGCTAGTCATTTCAACCTGGAATCCGTATGTGGTGCTCAAAATTCCGTCTGTGAGAAGCTCATCGCCCTCGGCAAATTTTTGTGAATTTACTGCGATCAATCCAAATCTAAGTGCGCTACCACCTGCACTGATATAGTCGTTATAAGCGTTCCAATCAACTGTAAATCCACCTGTAAGAGAGGTCATGGCAGGATTGCACGCATATCCCTCAGCTGTGAAGATCGGATTTGCACTCTTCTCTTCCAAAACCTCATCCTCGCATCTTGTGCAGGTGTAGGTCTTGTCGCCCTTTTGGTCGAATGTAATATATACAACTTTGATAAGCTCATCCTTATCGTGTCCAAGCGCCGGCTCGCCTGGCATTCTATCACACTTAATGCATCCCGATGGCAATACACAGGTCGGTGTATCATTGATCGTATGCTCGCCACCGTTGAGTTCTATACAGTAGTCAGCACCGTATATAATAGTGTTTTGATTATATGTTACGCCGTTTTCAATATCTAAAAGATATTGCTCGTAAGAATAAATGTACTTAGTGTTAAATCTGCTAATACCGTTAAGAGTCTTAAGTCTTTCAGGATCATTACCTGTATAAATGGTAAGGAAGGTGCCGTTTACAACTCCACTCAAAGAGTCCTTGCCAATCGACTCAATATCCTTGTGCAAAACCAATGTTGAAAGCTTACTACAATTGATAAACATACTTGGCGAAATGATTTTGTTTTTTACAATAACCTTTTGAAGATTTGCGCATCCATTAAACACATTTTCTCCAACAGTTGTAAGTGTTTCGGGAATAACAATCGTTCCGGAAACTCCCGAAGCACTAAAAGCATATACCCCGATTGAAGTAAGAGATTCAGGCAAAGACAAGCTTGTCAAGGCATACGCTCTCAAAAAAGCACTTCTGCCAATAGTTGTAATGTTATCATGAAGAGTGAGTGAATCAATTTTAGGACAATCAACAAAAGCGTATTCATCTACAATTCTGGTATTTTCACCAAAAACAACAGTTGTCAAATTGTCGCAGCCTTTACACATATTCACGCCAGCATTGCCGTCAAATGTAAGCTTAACAAGAGAGTCGCAGTTGTAAAAAACATCAGAGCCCACAGTGGTAAAGCCACCGTCAAATTCAACTTCAGTTACACCGGTTCCTCTGAAAGCACATTTGCCGATTGAAGTCAAAGAGTTGGCAACAATCTTTCCTGTAAAAGCCGCACAGTAATCAAAAGCATTATCACCAATGGTTTCAAGAACATCCTCTCCCCATTCGACAGTTTCAAGTGCAGAACACTTACTAAAAGCACTGGCGCCTATCGAAACCGCGCCATTCATTACTACTTTTTTCAAGCTGACCGCTTCAGCAAACAAGTTTGTCGTTATGTTTTTAAGCGAATTTGGAAGCTCTACTTCGAGTATAGACTCACTTTGATAAAAGTTGTATGTTCCCATTGAGGTAACGCCCTCGGGTACTTTGAGCGTCATAAGAGCAGTAAAGCCCTTATCTTTTCTGAAAATTCTATCCTGAATTGTCACAAATCCCGAAGGGATTTCTAAACGAACAATAGAAGCATATGAATACGATTCTCCAGTTGTATCAGCGATTGCTGCATTTAATGCAGAAAAATCAAATTCCTTGTTTGATGTACTCAAATTATGGAAGGTTGTATCTGTACATTTCAGGATATAGTATGCAGGATAAACCGTATACGAGTTATCCGAATTTTTAAGCATTACTCGAGAGGTGGTGTCAAAGCCTTCCTTTGGTGATATCGAGTCGATTATTTGCACTTCTGACCACTCAGGGATTACAGGAGCCGTTGACTCTTCCTCGGCACTTACGCAAAAAGCGAAAACACATGCAAGAAGCAACGTCAAAGCAAGTATTAAAAACGTCTTATTTCTCATTATTTTCTCCTTAAATTGTTTAAGATAATCTATGTAATTATTTTATCATAAAGATACAGTATTTGTCAATCAAAAAATGCGCGTGCGCGAGCTTTGATTCGTTAAATTATCAAATGCACATATGTTCATATTATTTGAAACACGCTTGGCAAAAGGGCTTTAAGGATTTTTTAAAAGAAAAGCTACGCGTTTGCGTAGCTTTGTTTTTTATTTTTTGCCCTGTCCGTAATATGCGTTAGGTCCATGCTTGCGATCATAGTGCTTGCGAAGCAAGGTTTCCTGCATTCTTTCAGTTTTGCCATTAGCATTAAGCATAAGCATCTCTGTGTTATAAGCCATCATAGCAACCTGCTCAAGAACCACAGCTGCCTCAACCGACGCCTTCGCATTATCGCCCCAAGTGAATGGTCCGTGAGAGTGAACGAGCGCTGCGTGCATTTGAGTTGCACCGATGTCCTTAAGTGCCTCAAGAATTACTGTGCCTGTTTCCTTTTCATATGCGCCCTTGATTTCCTCATCAGTCATCTTACGTGTGCAAGGAATCGTAGTGCCAAAGTAATCTGCGTGAGTTGTACCGTAAGGTGTGATGCCTCTGCCAGCCTGTGCATAGATTACAGCCCAAGGAGAGTGAGTGTGAGTTACACCACCGATTTCAGGATAAGCCTTGTAAAGCTCCAAATGTGTTGCTGTATCGGACGAAGGCTTATATGTGCCCTCGATAACATTTCCATCAAGGTCAAGGACAGGAAGCATATCAGGAGTCAAATCATCGTATTCAACGCCAGATGGCTTTATAACAACAAGTCCCTTTTCTCTGTCAATTCCGCTAACATTTCCCCAAGTGAATGTAATGAGGTTATATTTTACGAGCATCATATTTGCCTCGTAGACCTCTTTTTTAAGCTCTTCTAACATATTTATCTCCTTATATCTTTGCTCTTAATTCTACAACCTTGCCGATGATTGTAACGGGCAAGCTCGCAATTTCTTCATTTGAAAAATATCTTGGCTCGTAAGCAGGATTTGTAGGCATAAGCCTTATGCCCTCGGTATATCTTACAACCTTTTTCATCGTCGCCTCATCGCCAACCAAAACGACAGCGATATCGCCATTGTCAACACTGCTTTGACAACGAATAATTACAGTGTCGCCATTTGTAAATCGTGGCTCCATGCTGCGCCCCTTAACACGAAGTCCGATAAGAGTTGCGCCCTTTGCCAAGGATGCGTCAACATCTACATATTCCTCAACATCCTCGATTGCGTCAATAGGAATACCTGCAGCAACATTTCCACAAACAGGAACCTTGATTACATTTGTACTAACCTCGCCAGCAACAAGCTCCCCAGCACCAACGCCAAAAAGCCTTGCAAGAGTTGCAACGGTGTTTGCATCAGGAGTGCTAACCCCACGCTCATACGCAGAGTAGGTCTGTCGTCTAATGCCAAGATAGTCAGCAACCTCTGCCTGAGTAAGACCCGCGCCCTTGCGCGCAGATATCAATCTTTGCTTTAACATAATAATTCTCCTATGAAATAGTTAGAATATATAATATCTATATTACAAAATCAGTATAGCAAATATTTTTTGCCCTGTCAAGTGCTTTTTTGAAAATAATGTCATTTATTTTTCACATTTCCCTATTGACAAGGCAAATTTAATTTGCTAAAATGTTGTCGTAAGCAATTTTAATTTGCTTTTGCTTACCTCTTAAACCGACATACCTCCACTCCTTGTCGGTCATTCGCCCCGTAGCAGATTACTGTTAAGAGCGTGCGCATAGGCTTTAGTGCTTTGCCTTTCTCCTGCGCAAAATCAGCAAATTTCTGCGCACATATGCCAAAAAGTGGCAGTATGTGTCGATAAAACAGAATTTTAAGATTTTAGGAGGTATAATTTATGTGTAAAATATGCAGTTCAATTTATGGTCATTCAAGCGCTTGTCCAGAATATTCGCCAAGAAGTGATGTTTTTTGCGTTTTATGCGAATGCGAAATGCAAAAGGACGAGGAGGTGGTAATTACGCCAAAGGGATATGTTTTTTGTCGAGATTGCCTAAGTACGCTTGATATGCACGACTTTTGCTTGTATTTTGATGTTGACAACCCCTTTGAGCTTGTCGAAAAATACAACATCTGCCAAATCAAAAGGATAGGTAGATATCAATGACAATGGAGCAGTTAAAGCGTCTACACGCGTTAAACAAGGAAATCGAGCTCGAGAAGGAGCGCCTTTACTCTATGCGTTGTGTTCAAGGCCGTGTCAATTTAAACGGTATCGCTTTAATTTACGAGGACGATTTTGCCGAGGATGTGGCTGTTCTTGAAGAAAAAATCAAGACACACCTCAAGGATTGTCTTGCTCTTTACAGGGAAATTTTAGATTTCGTAAATGCAATTCCCGATCCTCTAATCCGTCTTATAGTCTCGTTAAGATATATAAACGGGCTCGAATGGGAGCAGGTTGCGCTACATATTGGTGGTGGAAATACAGGGGAGAGTGTGCGTAAAGCGTGCGAAAGGCATCTTCGTAGGTATTTGAAAAAATAAAAATTTCGCTTTCATATTGATTTTGTTTAAAATATATGATAAAATATCTTCGTATATATTTTATTTTATTATTTTAAAGGAATTTTGGAAATGAGAAAAACCTGTCGATTTCTTGAAAAGTTTATCTTGGTTGTTCTGATCGAGCTTCTTTTCGTTGCATTGTTCGGAACAGTTAGCTTTTCATTTATGCACGATGCAGAAACTAACACTCTCGTAATGCCACACATTGTTACAATCGTGTTCTTGATTTTCATTTTGGGCACTATCGGAACAGGCGTATTCATGGCGTTCAAGGCTAAGGAAATATGCGTTGTAAGCATAAAGAAAACCGAGCCATTTTTACTATTCGCATCTGCCTTTGCGGCAATTTTGTCACTCACCTTCTTCATATACGAATGTGTTATCAGCATCGTAAGAGGACAAATGAGCGCGTATTTCGTATTTAGAGCTACTAAGTGGGTGCTTTCACTTGTGCTCGTGGCTTACTTTATAATCCAAGCGCTTCCAAAGAAGGTTGGAAAAATGCGCATTCATGTTCCATCAAGTGCAAAGATAGGCGTATCAATTTGTGCGATTTTGTGGGCTGTATTCGGCGTTCTTACCGTTTACTTCAACGCATTGCAGATAAACGACATTTCAAAGGTGTCACAGCTTATTGTGTACGCATCTATTGCCGTATTCTTCGTTTTTGAGGGAGAGTTCGACAATGTTAAGGCAGTTCACAAGCCTTATATGATAAGCGCAATTACATGCTCTGCACTTTCCTTTGCATTCCCACTTGGAATCTCGCTTTCAAAGATTTTGGGCAAGTATTCACCATTTGGTGCATTCTCACAGCCAGAGCTCTTGCTCACATTCTCAATCGGTCTTTACGCATTTGCGAAGATGGTTGCAATGGTTCGCACAATGAGAATTGTTGTTGACAGTAAGTCAAGCGACCATCACAAAAAGTTCGACAAATCAAAGGAAAAGGTTGAGGAAAAGTCCGAGGGCGAAAGCGCTCCAGAGGTTATCGAAAACACCGAAAATTGACACCCTGTGTTAATAAAATAAAAGCCACACCGAAATCGGTGTGGCTTTCTTTTTCCGAAAAAGATGCTAATTTGAAAAACTCTTATTCGGTTTTTAGCTCTCTGAGCTTGAAAGATATTTCTTCGCTTGAAGCTCAAACATATCTGCGTACTTGCCATTCGAGGAAATCAACTCATCATGGCTTCCACTTTCAATTATTTTGCCATTCTCAAACATATATATCTTATCAACATGTCTTGTAGTGGAAAGGCGATGCGTTATAAACACAACCGTCTTGCCTCTTGCATTTTTATCAATGCCGACATTGAGATTGTATTCGGCAATCGGGTCAAGGGCGCTCGAGGGCTCATCCATAATGATTAGCTCGTTATTGTGCGCAAAAACTCTCGCTATGGCAATCTTCTGATTTTCTCCACCACTTAGCTCTGTTCCGTCATTATAGAACTCTCGTGTAAGCTCCGTGTTGATTCCGTTTGGCAAGTGATTTAGCTTGTCGCCAAAGGTGCTATCCTCAAGTGCGTCAAGCACTACCTGCTCCTTGTCCGGTGTATACTTATCTGCAAGAACATTTTCGGCAACGGTTGCGGCGAAAACCTTATAATCCTGAAATACCGCTCCGATTTTCTCGCGAAGCATATCGAGACGATATTCCTTTATGTTAATTCCATTAACAAGGATTTCTCCCTCTGTAGCATCATATAGACGCATCATAAGCTTTGTGACGGTTGTTTTACCTGCGCCATTATAGCCAACAAATGCAATTCTATCGCCCTGTTCAACCTTAAAGCTCACATTATCAAGAGCCTTTTTACCATCTCCATACTCAAAGCTAACATTCTTAAATTCGATGCTTTCAAAGGAATGTAGCTCCTTATCGCCAGACACGATCTCGCTCTCAAGAGAGAGGAATTTTCTTACCTTGTCAGCAAAAAGCGAGGTTTGGTTGATGTCAGACAAGCGCCACTGAAGCTCGGAGAACATTCCCCTTACCTTGTTAGCTGCAGTGATAGCTATGGCAAATCCACCGACAAGAATGGTCTTTGTTTCCATTAGATGATATGCCATATAAAGAATTACGAACAAATCCTCAGCTATATGAATAAGCGAGAACATAATTTGAAGGAACAAAAGCTCCTTTTGGCGCTTTACTGTGATCTTTTTCTCCTCGTCCTTGTTTTTCTCAAACTCATTTTTCATATTTTGAGATACCTTGGTAAGACGAATTTCCTTTGCGTAATCAGAAAGCGAGAAAAATCTCTGAAAATACCAGTCCTTACGCCAAATCACATTCGACACAAGCTCATATTTATAGTAAATATTATTCTGAATGATATTCATAATCATTGTGATTATAGAAAATCCGAGAATAACTACTGAAATTATTGGATCAACGCTCAGCACAACGCCAAACACCGAAACAGAGGCAACGAGGCATCTTATAATATCGGAGAAGGTGTCAAGAGTTCTCAAAATACTCTTATCACTATTTTCCATAGAGTATATAAAATCATTATAGAACTCAGGTGTGTCATACCTTGCGAGGTCAATCTCGTTTGCCTTTATAAAGAAGCGCTTATGTAGCTTTCTTATAAAGTCAAGCTTGTGCATTGGGTAATAAATCTTCCAGTGCCACGAATAAAAGAGCTGATATGCGAGCATATATGCCGCCATTATGACGGTTTTCCAAAGAATTGTTTCAAAGGTGTCGCCTCTATCAAGAGAGTTAAGAATCTCGCTTATGAGGTAGACCGTAACACCGTGATTAAGACCTGTTATTACGCCCATAATAATGCGCATAATGCAAAGCCCCGGTGAGCTTTTGAATACAGTTTTGATAATGAAGGAGTTGTTCTTTACAGATTGTGAGAATTTAACCTTTTCTCTTTTGTTACTCATCTGCCTCACCTCCCTCGCTTATGTCAATATAGTTCTGCGCCTGCTTTTTGAACATATCGGCATATTTACCATTTTTAGCCATAAGCTCTGCGTGAGTTCCACATTCGACAACCTCTCCGTTTTCTAGCAGATATATCCTATCTGCGCCGACTGCGCTTGAAAGCCTGTGAGAGATAAATATCATTCCCTTGTTTTCGCCTGCCTGCATCATATTATTATACATTTCGCTTTCAGCGACGGGGTCAAGGGCGCTTGATGGCTCGTCAAGAATTATGAATGGTGCATCCTTTAAAAAGGCGTGTGCAATCGCAAGCTTTTGGCTTTGTCCAACGGAAAGAACTGCTCCATTTTCGTCGAATTCCTTTGTAAGAATCGTTTCTATACCGTTCGGGAGCTCCATTACTCGCTCGTAAGCACCACTCTTTTTAAGTGCGTCAATTATACGCTCCTCGTCGCCCTCTATTCTTGGGCGCATAAGCACATTTTCAGACACAGGTAGCGCCATAAGCTTAAAGTCCTGAAAAACCACGCTAAACATATCACGATATTCGTTAATTTTTATATCCCTTAAATCCGTTCCATTTAAGGTGATTCTTCCCTCAACGGGATCATAAAGTCGAAGCAACAGCTTAACAAGCGTGCTTTTACCTGCGCCATTGTGTCCAACGAGCGCAATTTTCTCGTTTTTGCCAACCCTTAGACTGACATTTTTAAGCACATAAGAATCGCTTCCCTCGTATTTAAACGACACTCCCTCAAGCGAAAGCGCTCCTCTTTCTGGCATGAGCGCATTCTCCGAGTCCTTCATCTTAGGCTCATATTCCATAAAGGATTTGAAATCCTCAAAGAACAGCGCGTGCTCGTGAAGCTTATAATATCTGTCAGTTATTTGGCTAAATGTGCTTGTAAGGCTTGATACAGAGTTGATAACAACTGCACAATCGCCTATTCCAAGCGTGCCAGTAACGAGTGTTCTGAAAACTGCATATCCTATCGCAAGAGGATTTGTAATTATGCTTTGAAAGCCGTTTTGGAAAATCTCTAAAAGCATTTCCTTGACGCCATAGCGACGGACAATGTCAACTCTTCCGTCCGATGCCTCATCATATCTTTCAAGCAAAAACTCCTTAGCGTTTGTCAATCGCATTTCCTTTGCATAATCGCTTGAATAGAAAATTCTCTGGGCATACTGTGCACGCCTATGTAGAATTCTATCCTCGCTTGAATGCTTATGCCATTGCTCATTTGATTTCTTTTTAAGAAACGCACCAAATAGTGGCAAAATAGCAAAAACAATAAACACAGGGTCCATTGTAAACAAAATCGAGCCATATAATGCCATACCGATTATAACACCGAAAAGACTTGTTACAGTCCATGTTATATTCCACATACGCCACACAAGGTCCTGATTTGCCTTTACATACTTATCGTAGAAATCGGGGTTTTCAAAGCAAGCAAGCTCAACGCTGGTGCACTTGTCGTAAAGCCTCGTAAGCACCTTCTTTTCTACCTTTATAAACGCAATATCGGTTATAAAATTAGTAAGAGGTGTCATTATTAAAACAAGCAACGCAGGAATCACTATCATAATAAATGCTTGGAGGGCAACCTGACCAAATGGCATGCCTGCCTCAAAGGAATTGATTATGTAGCGAAGCGAATATGTTCCAACAACAAAGCCGAGAATCGTTTCCAAGAGCTGAACTGCAAGTCTGAAAATAAAGACCGCAGGGGCTGAGGAAACAATAAGCCTCATCGCATAAACTGTGTCCTTGAAAACAGCCTTAAGCGAAAGCTTCTTTCCCTTTTCCTTCTTCTTTTTAGTTTTATCCTTTTTCAATTTTATCTCCTTATTTTTCCACACCCGTGGGATTTTGCCGAGGCAAAAAAATGGGTTATTTTTCTTGCTCGGTATCTACATTTTAACACAGTCAAAATCTCTTGTCAATATGCACAAAGCAATTAACCCCCCCCCCGATTTTTTGTCACTTTTCACAAAACTGCGATTTTGAAGCTTCTGATTTTTTGTGCACATTACACTATTTTAATTTTCGCTTACTCTTTCTTTTTTCTGCAGATACATAAAAGTCCATATACACTCTTCTGCGATAAAGATAGAGGTTTAAAAAATATGAAAGCACAATCAAAATCGCCGAAGCCACCGCGCCCAAGGCTCTTGGCATTATATCGTTTAGAATATACAAATACCGTACCAAATAAATAAGTGGCTCAAAAAGCACGCCAAGTATTGCTGTAAGAGCGACGAAAAATATAAAGTAAGCCTCTCTTCTAAAGCATTTTTTGCTCTCCTCAAATACATTACCGAGCTTCTTGTCTTTGTATCCCCTTATTATTTCGCAATCTCCTCTATTTCTTATTGAATACTTCCAGCCCACATGCAATTTCGTGAAAATATATATGCTGACAAGCCCAAGAAGTATTGTAACGATAAGTGGAAGAAGCTTATTTTTCGCTAGGTGCTCATCAAACGGGATAATGCACCATTTAAGAAATGCATAAATTATTTTTGTGCAAATGGCAGTACCAAGAAAATATAGTCCCTCCTTGCACAGTAGCTTAAATTTCGCCTTCAAGCTCTCCATTGTCTTCCCTCCTTTAATCTTTACCTGTGCACAGTTTAACATAAAAGAAGACTTATAATTAAATTTTGGGACATCTTGATTTTGGAAGGGACATCTTTTTATTTTTGAAATTTCGTCCCTAAAACAATACTTTTTATCACAGCTATTGCTTTAAGAGCATTACATATGTTAAAATATACATATAAAATTTAAGGAGAAGGCCATGATCACTATTGCACTTTGTGATGACAATACACAGTTCGCGTGTCTTTTAAGGCAACATCTACAAAGGCTTTGCGCTTATAATGTTCCAAGCAGAGTTGACATAAGCATAGCTCCGACCTTTTCGTCGGCTGACGAGGTGCTCGAATATCTTCAAGATAACACAATTGATATTTTGTTTTTAGATATTGATATGCCAAAAACAAATGGCTTTGAGCTGGCAAAGGCACTATGCAATGCGCATCCTAACACCATAATAATTTTCGTTTCCTCTTATGAGGAATTTGTGTATAGCTCGTTTGAATATTGCCCCTTTCAGTTTTTGAGAAAGGCTCATCTTGACAAGGAGCTTGAAATAACGCTCAAGAGAGTTATCGAAAAATGCGTTATTGGTAGCGAATCGCTCGTTTTTGACACAACAGAGGGAGAGATACTATTAAGGGTTCGCGACATTTTGTTTTTTGAGGGGCAAAAGAATTATTTTTACATATACACCTCTCAAAGCAAGGTGTACAAGTGCAGAGGCACTATGAAATCCGTCGATGCTCTAACTGAAAAATATGATTTCTTCAGAATTCACTCGGCATACATTGTTAATTTAGAGCATATTGACAACATAAACAGCAAGGGCTTTTTGGTTATGAAAAACGAAAAAATTCTAAGCATTTCTAAAAAGCGAATGCAAAGCTTCAAGGGCGCATATATGGAATTCATTCGAAGGAGAGTAACGAGATGATATTTTTTGAATTTGCAGTTTCTCTTTTTGATGCTTTAATATGTGTATATTTCATCTCTCGCTTCAATGGTATAGCGCTAAGCCCTAAGAAAAACAAATTCATTTTGCCATCAATTGCCATCATATTTGCCTTCTCAATTATAAACGACCTGTTTTTAGAGGGCTTTAATGTCGTTGGAACAATTGTTTTCCTTTCCTTGTATATTGGATATGCGCTTTTGACCTCTGGTAAAAAATATATTCGTGCCATTTTGGGCGCTTGTATTTTCGAGATTGTTTTTGTTATTTTAAGCTCGCTTCTTTATCTTATAATAACCTTTATAATAAAGGACTATGATGCACTGCTTCAAGGCGAGGGTGGCGTGTTTAGATACGCATATGTTATAATTCATAAAATCGTATTGTTTGTTGTGCTTAAGCTAATTCTTATGTACTTTAAATCAAGCGAGTTCATTGACATACGGCACGGAGTTATTGCATTTTTATTCTCGTTTGCAACCATTTTAGGGCTTGGCTCTACTATGTATATTGCATCAATTGTTGATGCTGGAAAAATACAAGTGCAGACTATGATAATAGCGTTAGCGTTTGCCTTTGCTAATGTTGCACTATATGTCTTAATTTTTCAGCTTCAAAAATATCAGCAAAGCAAGTACCAGCTCAAGCTTCTTGAGGAGAAAATTGCCTTTGATGAGGCAAGACACAACGATGCTAGCGCTATATGGCAATCAATACGACGCGTCCAGCATGATATGAAGCAGCATATGGCGGTTATCTCGGGATATCTTGACGACCAAAGCATTGATGGCGCTAAGAGGTACATAAACGAGCTTGCGCCAAGCGTTGACAGCATGGGCACGCTTTTAAGCTCTGACAATCGCGTGCTTGACTATCTTATAAACTCAAAGCTTGCTCCGTTATCTGACACTAAAATCGTAATTTCGGGCTCTATTGGCAATCTTTCCGACATAAAGGAAACCGATCTTGCGTGTCTTATTGGAAACATTCTCGACAATGCAATATCTGCGCTTGCAGAGGTCGGTAAAACGAGCGAAAAGCGTCTTGAGCTACTTTTTATGCGTCAAAATTCAAATAGAATTATAATATGTAAAAACACAATTGAGCGCTCTGTTTTAAAAAGCAATCGCGAGCTTGAAACTACAAAGGCGTCCTCTGATGCTCACGGATATGGCACCAAAATAATTGCAAAAATAGTTTCTGATTATAATGGAATGGTCGATTATTTTGAGGAGTTTAATATGTTTGGAGTTCAGGTCGTTTTGCCCGAGCCAAATATAAATTTATAAAAAAGAAAAATCCGATGTGGCTTACTACATCGGATTTTTTATTTATTGTTAGTTTTCAGGCAATACGTACTCCGGATCCCAATCCATAACGCTTTGCATTGTTACGCTATAAAGTGTTCCGTCAAGCTTTTCGAAAACGTTCTCCTGAACGCCACCGTTTTGATATTGCTTTTGAATAAGCCCAACGCTATTTTCATTTGAATAGGCATATGCGCTTATTACAATATCAAGCGTAGGATTTTTGTCAAATCCCGTAATTAGACAGGACGCTGTAGAATAGGTGTATAGCTCGATTGGTACGATAATGAACTTTTCGCTCGCACTGAATTCGGTGCCGTTAAAGAAGCGTTCATCGGTTACATAATCGGGATTAAATATCACAACTCCAAAACAAACCGTGTCATGTGTCAAATCCTCGTATGCCTTAAGCGCATCGTTGTCTATTTCAAAGCCTGCCGATATGCCTGTGTTTTCCGGCTTATTGGAATATCCGAGTGCGACAAAGATTACAGGAGCTGTAGGAACGGTCTCGGTATATCTTTCGCCACATACCGCGCAAACAAAGTCGCAATAGCCTTTACTGTCAAATCCGTCCTTGTAAGAAATCGACAAAGTATCTCCCGATTTTGAGTGTCCCGAGCGAGGATTGTCAATTGAATATTGCTCATTGACATTAGGGAATCCGTCAAACGAGGTGATAGGAGTAGATGTGGTTGTTGTTATGTATACCTGCTTTCCTGCCTCAATGCAGGTTGCGGTTTTTGTCATTGTAACAGCGCCGGAGCCATTTCTATCACTACTCACGCTAATGCTCATTCCATTCGGGAATTGACAGTCAATTAAGTTTACGCGAATAGTTCCACCGCCTACTGAAAAATTTGGGCTTTCAAAAACAGTATTTATTATCTCTACCGGTTCATCCTTCGGAATAGCGTTAGGTTCAGCGGCATCCATATATCCATCAAAGGAAACGGAGTTTTTAAATCTTGAATTTCTTATATAAGAGCCCTTGCAAAGAGGCCAATAGTTGTTTTTCAATCCGTAAATTACAGAGTTATCAACCTGGAAAAAGCACTCCGAGATATTATAGTTTCCGCCTCTTTCGCCAAATGCGCCATAACTACAGTTATCAGGCTGACGAAGTATTGAATTCTCCAAATAGACATTTGTTACGAGCTTATCGACGCCAGAACTAGGTGCGCTAAAAATACCCCATTCTCCACCGTTGTACTGGCGAAAATAAGTATTATTGAATTCTATTGCGCCCGAGCAAATCTTGATAGCAGGTCCGTTTGATGCAAAATCGGGAGATTTCACGCCGTTTGCATCGTTAGGGTCTACAACTGCTCCGTTTGATACTGTAAGCTGTTCATCTGACGGCACTACAAAATTGATAGCATCAAGACCTGTGAGTGTGCCGTTAATAACGAGCTTAGCATTTCCGTGATTAAGCAAAATTCCATAAACAGTGCCCGCGTTGCCTCCGCCCGGATTAGTATAAAGAGTATATCCGTTTGTGTTGATTATTAGGGTTACATTCTTTTCAAGCTTGATTGCCGATGACGTGTTTGGAACAACAACGTCCGACACCAAGGTAACCGTAACGATTTCTCCCTCCGTGGCATTTTCTATTGCGCCATTTATGTCAGAAAGCTCATCAGCGTCGAGAGTTTGCGCTCCGACAAAAGCACAAAGAGCAAGCGACATACACGCAAGCATTATAAAAAATAAAAGTCCCTTTTTCATATTACCCCCAAAGTAACATATCAACATTTATATTTTTATATTAGCACGAGCGCGTATAACTTGTCAACACCTTCACTAAAAAAAGCCACGCTCAAGCGAACGTGGCTTTTAATCATTGTTTATCTTGCTCTTGTCCTCTATTTTGGCACAGACACGACATTGCACAGCTTGAGCAACCGCATCCGCAAGAGGTCTTTCCCTGCCTCTTATTTCTTACGGATCTTATGATAATGGCGCACACGATTCCCAGAAGGAGTAAGGAAACTGCAATTGTACCTATATTATCTAATATAAATTGAAACAAGGAAATCACCTCTTTTCGTTATTTTTTACTTTTTGCTTTTATTTTATCTATTATTGAAAATCCATTTGGACGAACGAGCAAATATACAATCGCTCCAAGAGCTACTGTTGCGCTGATAAGTCCGAAAATGCTTGCTGTTACAGACACAGTGCCGAACAAATCGCCTGCAAGGAGTGATGCGAACCAGTAAACGATAAGCGCTACAAGGTACGCAAAGCCACATTGATAGCCTATTGCGAATGCTGTCCATTTTGGACTGTTCATTTCACGCCTGATTGCGCCGATTGCTGCAAAGCACGGAGCGCAAAGAAGATTGAATACAAGGAAGGAATATGCGCCTGCCGGTGTGAAATAATTGCCCATAAGTGACCAGTATTCTGCGCCATCCTCGGCAACCTCGCCAAGTCCTGCAAGAACGACACCAAAGGTTCCTACAACGTTTTCCTTTGCGATAAGTCCTGTGATTGTAGCCACAGCACCCTGCCAGTGGCCCCAGCCGAGTGGAGCGAATATCCACGCGATAAGTCCACCTATTAGGGCAAGGACTGAGTTATCCATATTTTCAACCATTCCAAACGAGCCATTTTCCACACCAAAGCTCATCAAGAACCAAAGCACGATTGAGGAAAGCAGTATTACTGTTCCTGCCTTTTTGATAAAGGACCACGCGCGCTCCCAAACGCTACGGAAAACATTTGATACGGTTGGAAGATGATATGCGGGAAGCTCCATTATAAATGGTGAAGCCTCGCCCTTGAACATTTTTGTCTTTTTAAGGATTATGCCTGACACTACAATCGCGCCAAAGCCGATGAAGTACGCACTTGGTGCTACCCACCACGCGCCACCGAATAATGAGCCTGCGATAAGGGCGATTATTGGAAGCTTTGCGCTACAAGGCACGAAGGTTGTTGTAATAACGGTCATTTTTCTATCACGCTCATTTTCTATTGTGCGTGATGCCATAATTCCAGGTACGCCACAGCCTGTACCGATAAGCATAGGGATTATGGACTTTCCACTAAGCCCGAATTTTCTGCAAATTTTATCCATTACAAAGGCAATTCGAGCCATATATCCACACGCCTCTAAGAACGCGAGGAGAATAAACAGCACCACCATTTGTGGTACAAAGCCAAGAACTGCGCCAACGCCACCGATAATTCCGTCAAGAATGAGTCCCTTCAAGAAGTCGTTACAGTTAATTGCGTCAAGTCCCTTTTCTACAAGAACAGGGATTCCGTCCACCCAAACGCCATAGTCGCTCGGGCTTGCATCTGGATTTGTTTCAAGTGCGCTTTCGTACTCGCCAGCTCCTATACCAAAGAGGTGCCAGCCATCGCCGAACAAGCCATCGTTTGCCCAGTCGGTTGCCCATGTTCCTATTGTTGTTACTGAAATGAAGTAAACCAAGAACATAACAAGAGCGAATATTGGAAGTGCAAGCCACTTGTTTGTAACAATTCTATCGATTTTATCTGACACTGTGTTGTGTCCTGCTACCTTTTTCTCATAGCAGTCGCCAAGAGCGCTTGTTATGTAGTTGTATCTTTCGTTTGCGATAATGCCCTCGGCATCATCATCAAGCTCAAGCTCTGTCTTGGCAATTATTTTTTCAATTTCATCAAGAGTCTCGCTTGGAAGAGAGTGTGACTCGATTACTCGACTATCACGCTCAAAGAGCTTTACCGCGTACCATCTTTTGTTAAGGTTGGTGTCGCCAAGAAGCGCTGAAATCTTCTCAATTGCGCCCTCAACCCTTTTATCAAATTTTGCATATGGTGCGCGTCCCTCGTCGCTTGATGCCTCAATCGAAGCCTCGGCAGCCTCTTCTATGCCCTTGCTTTTAAGCGCTGAAATTTCAACAACTCTACAGCCAAGTCTTTCCGAGAGCGCCACTGTGTTGATTTTCTCACCCTTTTTACGCAAAACATCCATCATATTGATGGCAACCACAACAGGGATTCCAAGCTCGATTAGCTGTGTGGTAAGGTATAGGTTTCTTTCTATATTTGTTCCGTCTACAATGTTGAGAATAACGCTTGGAGACTCGTCGATGAGATAGTTTCTTGCTACGATTTCCTCAAGAGTATATGGGGAGAGTGAATAGATACCAGGAAGGTCTGTAACTATCACATCCTCGTGCTTTTTGAGCTTACCCTCTTTTTTCTCAACGGTAACTCCTGGCCAGTTTCCAACAAACTGATTCATACCTGTCAAGGCATTGAAGAGTGTTGTTTTTCCAGAGTTTGGATTTCCTGCTAATGCAATCTTAATTCCCATCATTGCACCTCTATCATCTTGGCATCCTCGGCTCTAATAGAAAGCTCGTAGCCTCTTACATTGATTTCGATAGGATCTCCGAGTGGTGCAACCTTTCGAACATAGACCTCAACACCCTTTGTGATGCCCATATCCATTATTCTGCGTCTAATTGCGCCCTCGCCATTAAGTCTTACAACCTTTGCGCTTTTTCCAACTGAAACACTCTTAAGTGTCATTACTCTTTCTCCTTGGTTAGCATAGGCTAACTTCTTGACATAATTATTAGTTAGCCTGCGCTAACTACGCTATAATAATAACACGACTGTAAGAATTTGTCAAGTGCTTTTTTAAATTTTTTTAAAAATTTTCTTATGCAAATGAATTTGCAATTTTCTTCCTTAGATTCAACTACACGCACGCATCTTATAGCACTTGACAAAATGGCTTTTTAATGGTAAAATATTTGCAAGGAAGGGAGTGTGCCATATGATCTTACAGGAATCGGGCGAAATGTATCTTGAAAGCATTGCTCGCTTGAAGGAAGAAAAGGGCCATGTTAGGGCAATTGATATATGTGAATATATGGGCTTTTCAAAGCCAAGCGTAAGTCGTGCTATGGGGCTTTTGAAGGATGGTGGCTACATTATCGTTACAAGAGAAAGTGGAATCGAGCTCACCGACCTTGGCAGAGCAACTGCGCAAAAGATTTACGAAAGGCATTTGCTTCTTACCTCGGTTTTAAAGGCAATCGGAGTAAGCGACGAGGTTGCAGGCGAGGATGCGTGCAAAATCGAGCATGTAATCAGCGACGAAACCTTTGATAAATTAAAGGAATATTTTAATAAATAAAAAAAGCGACTCGTGTGAGTCGCTTTTATTTATGCGTTGATTACCCTTGCTATTACTGCTCTGCGCGCTTCAAGAACCTTTGTTGCCTCGTCCTTGCTTTCGCCTCTTATGGAGTAATAGATTTTGATTTTCGGCTCTGTGCCTGATGGGCGAATTGCAATCCATGAGCCATCCTCAAATATAAACTTAAGAACATCGGATTTTGGAAGGTCATCAATTCCCTTAGAGTAGTCGTACACTGTAACAACATCAGAAAGGAGTGACTTTCCATTCTCTCTCATTTCCTTCATAATTGCGCCAATCTTTTCAAGGCCGTCAATGCCCTTCAAGGTAAAGTTGTCGAGCTTATCGAGGTAGTAGCCATACTCGGCATAGATATCCTCCATAACATCAACAAGAGTCTTGCCTTGATTTTTATAGTAGCAAGCCATTTCGCAAATAAGCATAGAGGAAACAACTGCGTCCTTATCTCTTGCGTGCATACCAACGAGATAGCCATAGCTCTCCTCGTAGCCGATTACGAACTTATAGCCTGTCTTTTCATAGATACACATTTGCTCGCCGATGAACTTAAAGCCTGTAAGCGTTTCTACAACGCGACAGCCATTTGCCTTTGCAATTGCTGCACCAAGCTCACTTGTAACAACTGTCTTAACAACGGTTGAGGTCTTGTCAATTTGCGCCTTGTTCATCTTAATAACATAGTCAACCAAAAGTGCGCCAACCTGATTTCCTGTAAGGAGCTTCATTCCGTCCCTTGTGTTAACTGCAATACCTACACGGTCACAGTCTGGGTCAGTACCGAGAATGAGGTCTGCGCCTATCTTTTCGCAAAGCTTACAGCCAAGCTCAAGCGCCTCTGCATTTTCAGGATTAGGAGATACAACGGTTGGAAAATCTCCGTTTGGCATTTCCTGCTCCTTTACTATTGTAACATCATAGCCAAGTTCACTAAGGACTCTGCGTACTGGCACATTACCTGTTCCGTGAAGTGCTGTATAAACTATCTTCGCACTCTTTGCGCCGATATCGTGAGCCTGCGCCTTAACACACTCATTAAAGCTATCAAGAACTGTGCTTGGGATTGATTTGAGCATACCATTTGCTCTTGACTCTGCCTCATCTGCCACAGGAATTGCGGTAATGTCCTCAATTGCGTTTACATATGAGATAATCTTATTAGCGTCGTCGATAAGAACCTGACAGCCCTGCTCATCGTATACCTTATAGCCATTATATTCCTTTGGATTGTGGCTTGCAGTAACTACAATTCCTCCGATACAGCCAAGCTCTCTTACTGTAAATGAAAGAACAGGAGTTGGCTCAAGCTGGTCGTAGAGGTGTGCAGGAATTCCTGCGCCTATCAAGGTAAGCGCTGCCTCAAGTGCAAACTTGTCAGAATTGTTTCTTGAATCATAGCCGATTGCTACGCCACGAGAAACGCTCTTTCCATACTTGTCGTTAAGATAATCGGCAAGTCCACGGCTCGCCTTTCTTATAATGTACTTATTCATTCGGTTGGTGCCTGCGCCCATTACGCCACGAAGTCCACCTGTACCGAATTCAAGATCTCTCCAAAAGCGATCCTCTATTTCCTTTTCGCCAAGGTCGGCATTCAATTCATCTCTTGTTTGCTTATCAAAAAGCTCATTTGTTCTCCAAAGCTCATAGGTGTCAAGAATTTTCTTTGAAAGTGCCATTTCTTTTCTCCTTTAAGATCAATTACGCACACAGGGTGCTGTATTTTAATTATATGCCGATGAGGGCACGACTTATTCGCCCTTGGTATAAGCCAAGAGTCCGCCTGCCTTAAGAATGTCTATTTGACGCTTTGTATAATTACATACAAGTGGAATTTCAGCATTGCCATTCTTCATTATAATCTTGCCCTTTTCCATTCCCTCAAAGAGATTTTCAAGAGAGAGCATAGTGTTTTGGTCAAGCTTATCATAATCCTCTGGATTTTCAAAGGTAAGTGGCAAAATACCTGCATTTATAAGGTTTGCTGCGTGAATTCTTGCAAAGCTCTTTGCAACAACAGCCTTAACACCAAGATAAAGTGGTACGAGTGCTGCGTGCTCTCTTGATGAGCCCTGTCCGTAGTTTGTACCTCCAACGATTATGCTATTCTTTGCTTCAAGCGCACGCTCTGCAAAGCTTTCATCGCATACTGCAAAGCAGAACCTTGAAAGGTAAGGAATGTTGGAGCGATATGGAAGAATCTTCGCACCTGCTGGCATAATGTGGTCTGTTGTTATATTGTCGCCAACCTTAAGTGTAAGGTTAGCCTCTATTCTATTTTCAAGCTTTCTTGTTTCTGGGAATGGCTTAATGTTAGGTCCTCTTAATACCTCAACATTCTTTGCCTCCTCAGCTGAGGCTGGCATAAGAACTGCGCTGTCGTCAATCTTGAATGCATCTGGCATTTCGATTTCCTCATATGCGCCAAGTGTTCTTGGGTCGGTTATATAGCCTGTAAGTGCAGATGCAACTGCAACCTCAGGAGATACGAGATATACCTGTCCATCCTTTGTTCCACTTCTTCCCTCAAAGTTACGGTTGAAGGTACGAAGTGATACACCAGCAGAGTTAGGGGAGAAGCCCATACCGATACAAGGACCACAAGCACATTCAAGCACACGCGCGCCTGCTCCAAGAATATCAGAAAGTGCGCCACAGTCAGCGAGCATTGAAAGCACCTGCTTTGAGCCAGGAGATACCGAAAGGCTTACGCTATCGTCAATCTTCTTGCCCTTAAGCATGCTTGCAACTCTTAGCATATCACGAAGTGATGAGTTGGTGCAAGAGCCTATGCACACCTGGTCAACCTTAATGTGTGAGAGCTCCTCTGCGCTCTTAATATTATCAGGGCTATGAGGGCAAGCCAAGAGTGGCTTAAGCTCGGAAAGGTTGATGTCGATAATTCTATCATATTCGGCATCAGGGTCGCTTTCAAGAGCAACGAACGCGTCGCCTCTGCCCTGTGCCTCAAGGAATGCCTTTGTAATTTCATCAGATGGGAAAATAGAGGTTGTTGCACCAAGCTCTGTGCCCATATTTGTAATGGTAGCTCTTTCAGGAACTGAGAGTGTCTTAATGCCCTCTCCACCCCATTCGATAATCGCTCCAACACCACCCTTAACAGAGAGTATACGGAGAATTTCAAGGCTTACATCCTTTGCGCTTACCCAAGGCTGAAGCTTGCCTGTAAGATTTACCTTATACATTTTAGGCATAGTGATATAGTATTCACCACCGCCCATTGCTACTGCAACATCAAGTCCACCAGCTCCCATTGCGAGCATACCGATACCACCAGCTGTTGGAGTATGGCTATCACTTCCGATAAGTGTCATTCCAGGCACGCCAAAGCGTTCAAGATGAACCTGATGGCAAATACCATTACCTGGGCGTGAGAAGCGAATTCCGTACTTTTTAGCAACTGACTGAATGTATCTGTGGTCATCTGCGTTTTCAAAGCCTGATTGAAGTGTATTGTGGTCTATGTAAGCAACTGAAAGCTTTGTTCTTACTCTCTCAATTCCGATTGACTCGAACTCGAGATAAGCCATAGTACCTGTTGCATCCTGTGTCAAGGTTTGGTCAATGCGAAGTGCGATTTCCTCGCCAACCTTCATTTCGCCTGATACAAGATGATTTTTAATGATTTTTTGTGCAATTGTAAGTCCCATTTTATTTCCTCTTATTTGTTAAATTCAGCGATTTGTGCCTCAAGCTCCTTGTCGGTCAAGGCTGTCTGGCGTCCATTTTCATATTCTCTGTCTACCCAGTCCTTCAAGAACATTACGACAGGACTTCTCTTATCAACCATATTTTCGCCCTTCAAGCGATAATGCTCGTTCATCCAGTATGCAATTCCTGCAAGACCCGAGGTCTTTGTAACTGCAACGCCTGCTGCACGATTGAGAAGCTTCTTTGTGTTGAATATATTATAAATTTCCTCGTCCTTCAAAAGTCCGTCGGCGTGAATTCCTGCCCTTGTAACATTGAAGTTAGCACCAACGAATGGTGTCATAGGTGGAATGTTGTATCCGATTTTCTCCTTAAAGAAGTCGGCGATTTCTGTAATAACGGTTGAGTCCATACCGTCAAGAGTGCCCTTGAGTGATGCGTACTCGAACACCATTGCCTCGAGAGGAACATTACCTGTACGCTCTCCGATACCAAGAAGTGAGCAGTTAACAGCGCTTGCACCATAGAGCCAAGCAGTTGTAGCATTTGACACAGCCTTATAGAAGTCGTTGTGTCCGTGCCATTCAAGCATTTCGCTTGGTACATCGGAATAATGCTGTAAGCCATATATAATTCCAGGAACGCTTCGTGGGAGTGCTACCTCTGGGTAAGGAACACCGTAGCCCATTGTATCACAAGCACGGATTTTTACAGGAATTCCTGCATCCTGCGACATCTTCTGAAGCTCGTTTACAAATGGCACTACAAAGCCATAGAAGTCTGCCCTTGTAATATCCTCAAGGTGACATCTTGGGCGTACGCCTGCCTCGAATGCGTCGTATACTGCCGAAAGATAAAGCTTCATAGCCTCGGAGCGTGATTTCTTAAGCTTGTTAAAAATGTGATAGTCACTTGAGCTAACAAGAATACCTGTTTCCTTTATTCCAAGGTCACGAACAAGCTTGAAGTCCTCCTTGTTTGCTCTTATCCAAGTGGTAATTTCAGGGAACTCAAGTCCGAGCTCCTGACATTTTTCAATAGCCTCTCTATCCTTTTTGCTATATACAAAGAACTCTGTCTGACGGATAATGCCCTTTGGACCACCAAGGCGAGAAAGAAGCTTATATATTTCAACAATCTCCTCAACGCTGTATGGCTCAACTGACTGCTGACCGTCACGGAGTGTGGTGTCTGTTATCCAAATTTCCTCGGGCATACCGATAGGAACTCTACGGTGGTTGAATGGCGTTTTTGGCACCTCATCGTAGCTATAAATGTCTCTGTAAAGATTAGGCTCGCTAACATCTTGAAGCTGATATTTATATGATTTTTGCTCAAGCAAATTAGTCTTTTCTGAAATTTCAAGCATAATTTTACCTCCAAATTCTAAAAGATAATTCTTAATAATAAGATATTATAACAAATATAACGCGCGATGTCAAGTAAAACTGATCTCAAGTGATATTTTTTTACAATTGTATAAAATTCTATTGATTTCGAGTGTTATTTTTGTTATAATTACTTCGAAAGAATTAACGAAATGCACCATACCTAATAAGAATATAACTAAACCAGCTCTATTCTCATCAGGCATACGGTGTGATTTTTTATGATAAGGAATCTCTAATGTTCAAAAACAAAACTATTTTAAAGGAAAAGCTACTCGAGAGCGTAAAGAGTGTTTTGCCGATTTCAGCAATAGTATTGCTCCTGTGCTTTACTGTTGCACCAGTCGATATGGCGAACTTCACCTCGTTTTTATTCGGCTCGGCTCTACTCATTGTCGGTATAGGCTTATTCACTCTCGGTGCTGAAACCTCTATGACGCCTATGGGCGAGTATGTGGGCGCGCAGATGACGCGTTCCAAGAAAATTTGGCTCATTATATCATTGTCATTTGTTGTTGGCATAATGATAACAATGTCCGAGCCTGACCTTCAGGTTTTGGCTACATATGTGCCATCAATTCAGCCAAGTATTCTGCTCATTTTATCAGTTTCACTTGGCGTTGGCGCATTTTTAGTAGTTGCGATGCTCCGTATTCTCTTTGGAATTAAGCTTCGCTATCTGCTTTTATTCTTCTATGTTGTAGCATTTACACTTGCGCTTTTTGTAAATCCAAGCTTTTGGTCGGTTGCCTTTGACTCTGGTGGAGTTACAACAGGGCCTATGACCGTTCCATTTATTATGGCGCTTGGTGTCGGTGTATCGTCTATTCGTTCTGACTCACAGGAGTCGAATGACTCGTTCGGACTTGTTTCGCTTTGTTCTGTTGGCCCTATCATCGCTGTTTTGGTGCTTGGACTTATCTATAATCCCGAGGGCTCAAGTGGTGCGGGCTTCGATTTGACTCAGCTTGAAACCTCTCGTGAGCTTGGCTGGAGCTATCTTGCAAGCTTTCCTCATTATATTTTAGAGGTTGTAAAGGCTGTCCTTCCTATTGTTGTATTTTTCTTTATTTATCAAGCATTTACAAAGCCACTTGGCAAGAAGCAGATTCTTAAAATTCTAATCGGTCTTGCCTACACCTTTGTTGGACTCGTTTTGTTCTTGACTGGTGCAAATGTAGGCTTTATGCCAGTTGGTTATCTTATTGGCACAGCGCTTGGTGCAAGTAATTTTTCATTCATTGTCATTCCTATAGGAATGCTTATCGGCTTCTTTATTGTTGTAGCAGAGCCTGCTGTACAGGTTTTACAAAAGCAGGTTGAGGATGTTACCTCGGGAGCTATTCCGAAAAAGGCGCTTGCATTTGCGCTTGAAATCGGTGTTGCGATTTCCGTCGGAATTGCAATGCTCCGTGCACTTACAGGCATTTCAATTATGTATTTCTTAATCCCAGGATATGTAATTGCACTTGTTCTTCCGTTCTTTGTTGACGACATATTCTCGTCAATCGCGTTTGACTCGGGTGGAGTTGCCTCGGGTGCTATGACAACTGCCTTCCTGCTTCCATTCGCAATAGGCGTTTGCGAGGCATCGGGCAATAATGTTGCAACTGATGCGTTCGGAACTGTTGCTATGGTTGCAATGACACCTCTTATTGCAATTCAAATTCTCGGTGTTGTTTACAAGGCGAGAATTCGCAAGCTTGACAAGGCAACTAACCTCACTCTTGAGGAAATCATCGATATGCAGGCTGATAAGCCATGCTATGAAATCAACGACGAAACAGGAGAAATTCAAATTATTCCTGCTGTCGGCGCTGTCGTAGACGATGAAATTATTGATTTTGAGTAAAGGAGTATTGTATGCAGAAAATGTATCTTTTGATAACCATCACAAATCGACACGATAGTGATGAGTTTACAAGCTTTTTCGCCTCAAAGGAAATTCCGATAATGTACAGTACTCGCTGTTATGGAACTGCAAGACAGATGACACTCGACCTACTCGGAATTGAGGAAACGACAAAAACTGTACACTACTGTATTGTAACTGAAAATAAAAAGGCAGAGCTTATTAGAGCTCTTACAAGAGAAATGGCAATCGACCTACCAAACAGAGGAATTTCGGTTGCGATTCCACTATCAAGCATAGGTGGCAGAAGAACGCTTGAGGCGTTTGCTAACGGTCATCAGGATGACGAAAATGAAAATGAGGTAAAGGATATGGCAGAGTGTGAAACAGAGCTTATCGTTGTAATTTGCGCAAAGGGCTACACCGACCAGGTAATGGACGCAGCGCGTGGCGCAGGCGCAGGTGGTGGAACAGTTGTTCACGCAAAGGGCACGGGCTCACAATATACAGACAAATTCTTCGGTCTTTCGATAGCTGATGAAAAGGAAATGATTTATATAGTTTCCACAAAGGAAAAGAAAAAGGAAATTATGAAGGCAATAATGGAAAAGGCGGGCACTTCAACCGACGCACACGGAGTTGCATTCTCGCTTCCCGTTTCCGACACAGCCGGACTTCGAATTTTTGATAAGGATTAAAAAAACAGGGTGGCATTAGCGTGTTATCCTTAACGAAGAACACGCTAAAACTAAGTTTGCCCTTATGGGCAAGTGAAGTTTACTTCGTAAGTGAAGTTATCCTGTGGATAGTGAAGTTTTGCCTTTGGCAAAGTGGGCAAACTTAATTTCACTGCGAGCCCCTGTGAGCAACTTCACTGTGCGTAGCACAACTTCACTTTCGCAGTAGCGAAAACTTCACTAACAGAAAAAGAGCAGACACATAAGGGATTTTCCCTCTTGCGTGTTTGCTCTTTCTGCTTGTATAAGGGTTTGGGCTTAGCCCATTTGCCACCCTGTGTTTTTTATTTGTTGATTAAGCCTGTGCTGGAGTTTCCTCGATTTCCTCGATTTCGCCCTTCTTTGCTCTTTCAAATTCATCGACAATTTCTGCGCTTGGCTCTTTGGTAAGAAGCGAAACGACAACGATAACGATGCTTGAAACGATGAATGCTGGGAGAAGCTCGTAAATACCGAAGAATGCAACCTTGTCAGCCAAGAACTTGGTGAACACGAATTCCCAAAGGAATACGAAGAGTCCGCCTGAAAGCATACCGGCAATAGCGCCTTCCTTAGTAACTCTCTTCCAGAAGAGTGAGAATAGCATAAGAGGACCGAAGGTCGCACCAAAGCCTGCCCACGCGAAGGATACGAGTGTAAAGATTACGCTGTTTTTATCCCAAGCGATTACCATACCTGCAAGTGCAATTACGATAACTGCAATTCTTGAAACCCACATAACGGTCTTATCATCAACCTTATCCTTCTTGATAATTCCCTTGAAGATGTTTGCGGAAACTGCGCTTGATGCGATAAGAAGATATGAGTCTGATGATGAAATTGTAGCTGCGAGAATTCCTGCCATAATAAGACCTGCGATAATGAATGGAAGGAACTGCTCAGAAAATACAATAAGAATGTTTTCAGCGCCTGACTTTGAGCCGAGAATGTCGGACACAGGGATAAGTGTTCTTCCCATTACACCGATGAGAACTGCGGCTGCAAGTGAGATAACAACCCAAACGGTTGCGATAATTCTTGAGCGCTTGATTTCGCTTGGCTTACGAATAGCCATAAAGCGAAGAAGAACCTGTGGCACGCCAAAGTAGCCAAGGCCCCAAGCCATCTCGGAGATGATGCTCCAGAAGCCGAACTTACCTGCCTGACCGAACAGGCCTGGTATTTGATTTCCGTTTGCGTCAGTTACAGGAGTTGCTGTTTTAAAGAGTGACCAGAAGCCGTCGATTGCTTTTGCGTTTTCCATAACTGCGCCAAAGCCACCTGCCTTAACAACGCCGACACCGATTACTACAACAAGTGCTATAATCATAACGATTGCCTGCATAAAGTCAGACACGCTCTCAGCCAAAAATCCGCCGATAAGTGTGTATGCAACAACAAATACAGCTCCAACGAGAAGCCAAATATGATAGTTTCCACCGAACAAAGCGGTAAAGAGCTTACCTACGGTTGCAAAGCAGCTTGATGCGTAAACTGCAAAGAAAACGAAGATGAATACTGCTGAAATACCGAGAATAACCTTTTTCTTTTCCTTAAAGCGATTTGAAAAAAATTCCGGTACTGTGATTGAATTTCCTGAAATTTGCGAATAGTTACGAAGTCTTTTTGCTACGATAAGCCAGTTTACATATGTACCGATAGCAAGACCGAGGGCTGTCCAAAATACGCTTGAAAGTCCACACCAGTAAGCAAGGCCTGGAAGTCCCATAAGTAGCCAACCACTCATATCTGATGCCTCTGCACTCATTGCGGTTACCCAAGGACCGAGAGTACGACCACCAAGGAAGTAGTTTTCAGAGTTCTTTTGTGCGCGCTTAAAGAAATAAACGCCGATTCCTATAACTACGCTCATATAGAGAATCATAATTATAAGAATTTTGTACTTATACTCCATTGTTTTTTCTCCTATAATTTATTTTTACAGACACATAGTCGCCTGTTTTTTATTTTTTGTATTCCTCTGCCAATGCTTTAAAGGCAGGAAGTGCGTTTACAATTCTCTTCTTGTCAACGCAATATGCGATTCTTACATAGCCACTAACACCGAAGTCATCACATGGCACAACAAGGATTTCCTTTTCCTTTGCACGCTCGAAGAACTTATATGCGTCGTCCTCGAGAGCCTTTACAAAAAGGTAAAATGCTCCGTCTGGATGCACGCACTCGTATCCGTATTCGGTAAGCGCGCCATAAAGAATATCTCTATTTTCCTTGTAAACATTAACATCAACCTTAGCTCCAACACATTTCTTGATTACCTGCTGGAAAAGGCTTGGTGCGCATACATAGCCAAGCGAACGGCCTGCGCCACAAACTGCCAAATATACATTCACAGAGTCCTCCATTTTAGGGCTAACTGCAATGTATCCTATTCTCTCACCTGGCAATGAAAGTGCCTTGGAGTATGAATAGCAGACGATCGTATCGTCATAATAGTTCATAAGATAAGGAACTGGAGTCTCATCAAAAACAAGCTCTCTATATGGCTCATCTGCGATAAGATAAATCGGATGTCCGTATTCCTTTTCCTTGCGCTTAAGAATTTCACAAACTGCCGAAATTGTTTCCTCGCTATAAACAACTCCACTTGGATTGTTTGGCGAGTTCATAATTACAGCCTTTGTGCTTTCGCTAATCTTGCTTTCAAAATCAGCTGTATCAATTTGGAAGGTCTTTTCCTGTGGCTTTGATACCACAACCTTGCCACCTGCATTCTCAATAAACACACGATATTCTGTGAAAAATGGTGCAAAAACGATACATTCCTCGCCAGAATTCAAAAGTGCGCGAAGTGAAATTGTAAGAGATGCAGCTGCGCCACAGGTCATATAAATGCTATTTGGAGTAAGCGAGGTGCCAAAGCGCGCGTTTATGTCGTTAGCTATTGCCTCTCTTGTTCCGAAGTCTCCCTGTGCCGAGGTATATCCGTGCAAAAGCACTGGACTTTCATTTTTCAAAAGGTCACAAATTGTTTCCTCAATTTCCTTTGGTGGCTCTACACTTGGGTTTCCAATGCTAAAATCGAAAACCTTGTCGCTACCTATTTGCGCCCCTCTTGTCTTGCAATACTCAAAAATCTCACGAATAATCGAGCGCTTGCTACCAAGAGCGTACATTTTTTCATTGAACATAAATAAACCTCACAGTTTCAAAAGTCGTTTTGCATTTTCACAAAAAATCTTATTTTCCGTTTCATTGTCAAGACCATATGATTTTATAATCTCTATCTGCTCGAGCGCGTCCTGCCAAGGGCTATCCGTGGCAAACAGAATCTTGTCTTCCCCGTGCTTTTCGAGAATTCTTGCAAACATTTCTTGTCCCAATGTAGGAAGCACATAGGCAGTATCAAAATAAACATTCTCGCCTGCGAGCTCCGAAAGAGTCTCATTAAAAAGCTCATTTGCGCCCATATGTGCAAGCACGAGCTTATCATAGCCACCAAGAGCATCAAGCACTCTTAGCACGCGAGTAGGTGTGCATTTTATCTCTTGACCTACAAATGCGCCATCAAGACCTGCGTGCGTAACAGTTATAAGATCAAGCTCCTTGGCCTTTTTCATAATCCTTATATACCTTGGATCATCAAAAAATGCTCCTTGATAGTCGGGATGAAGCTTTATGCCAAGAAAGCCGTTTTGCTTGATATTTTCGAGTATTGCGTCAGTGTCCTCGCTATCGGGATGAATTCCTGCAAAGGAGATTACTCTTTTGGATTTTGAGTTTATCTCAGAGGAAAATCTCATAATGCTATCTACCTGTGAGGGTCTTGTAACCACAGGTAAATTTACCGAAATATCGACACCTGCCCTCTCCATTTTGGAAATCAAGCCATCATATGTTCCGTCGCTATGTGGTGGGATAGAGGCGTTTTTTGAGAGTGCCTCTATCGTTGCCGAAGCGATTTTATCCGGAAAAATGTGCGTGTGAAAATCAATAACCATTTTTAGAGCGAAGCAATCTCCTCGCCTGACATTGTATCAATTCCGTTCACCTTGAAAAGCTCACAAGCCTTGTCGAGGCTGTTTGTCTTAACAACAATTGATGCATCGGTGCTTTCAACAGAAAGACCATACATATATTCAATATCAATATCGTTCTCTGCGATAAGAGAAAGAATACCTTGGAGTGCGCCTGCAACATGAGGAACCTTAACGATAAGGATTTCGGTTGTCATGCTTGAGAAGCCTGCCTCCAAAAGAACATCGCGTCCGTGCTCTGGATCATTTACAATAAGTCTCAAAAGACCATACTCGGTTGTGTCAGCCAAGCTCATTGAAAGAATGTTTACCTCATTATCCTTCAAAACTCTCAAAACCTCGCCAAGTCTGCCTCTTCTGTTTTCGATAAATACTGAAAGCTGTTTTACTGTCATGATAGCCTCTCCTTAATAAAGTTTTCTATTATCAACTACATGGACTGCCTTACCCTCACTACGCTTAAGTGAGTTAGGTCCCATGAGTCTGATTTTCGCATTGATTCCAAGTGCGCTTTGAATTACCTGACCGATTTTCTTGGTAAGCTTTTCAATTCCCTTAACCTCATCGGTGTAATACTTAACATCAACCTCAACCTGAATTTCAAGCGTGTCAAGGTTATTTTCTCTATCAACCACCATCATATAGTGAGGTGTAACCTCCTCAACCTCAACGAGGGCAGCCTCAACCTGGCTTGGGAATACATTAACGCCACGAATGATAAGCATATCGTCGCTTCTTCCCTTAAAGCGTGAAATTCTTGCGCTTGTTCTTCCACACTTGCACTTTTCGTGAGTTATGCTTGTCAAGTCCTTTGTTCTGTAACGGATAAGAGGAATTCCTTCCTTTGTAAGAGTTGTAAATACAAGCTCTCCAACCTCGCCGTCAGCTACAGGAGTAAGTGTCTTTGGATCTATGATTTCAGGCAAGAAATGGTCGTCACAAATATGAAGACCTGTGTGATATTGACAGTCACAGGCAACACCTGGTCCCATTACCTCGCTAAGTCCATATATATCGTGCGCTGTGATATTGAGTCTTGACTCGATTTCGTTACGCATCTTTTCGGTCCAAGGCTCTGCACCACAAATTGCGCTCTTAAGCTTAATCTTATCGAGCAAGCCCTCATCTCTTAAAACCTCTGAGAGATGGAGAAGATATGATGGTGTGCAGGCAATTGCAGTAGCACCGAAGTCAACCATCATGGTTGTGAGCTTCTTTGAGTTACCTGTGCTCATAGGAACTACCATAGCACCAAGCTTTTCAGCGCCATAGTGTGCACCAAGACCACCTGTAAAGAGTCCGTAGCCATATGCAATTTGAATAATGTCGTCCTTTGTTACATTCGCCATTGACATACAGCGTGCAACGCACTCGCTCCATATATCAATGTCGTTTTGAGTATAGCCAACTACTGTTGCCTTACCTGTTGTACCAGAGGATGCGTGAATTCTTACTATATCAGAATGCGGGGCTGCGAAAAGTCCGAAGGGATATGTATCGCGAAGGTCGTCCTTTGTTGTATAAGGAAGCTTTGTGATATCGTCAATGCCCTTAATGTCGCTTGGCTTAACGCCATACTCGTCCATTCTCTTGCGATAAAATTCTACATTGTTGTAAACATATTCAACAAGCTTCACAAGTCTTTGTCCTTGAAGAGCCTTTTTCTCCTCCTCGGACATACATTCTGCTTTTTCATTCCAAATCATTTTTATCCCTCGTATCCCGCTTTAAAAGCCATAGTATTTATTTCGATTGTCTTTGGTGGAACGGTGTTCTTGAGTGTTTCAAGCCATTGCACCTCAGTAAATCCAATATGTCTTGCGGCAAGTCCAAGAACAACGGAGTTTGTAACCTTACTGTTGCCAAGCTCCTTTGCAATTTTGCCTGCGTCGATGGTAACAAGACGATGCTCCCTTTCAAGGCTTTCAAGAATTCCCTCAGGATACTGCTTTGCGCCGATAACAACGGTCATAGGGTCAATTCTTGTATCGTTTACTACCAAAATTCCGTCCTTTTTAAGGAAGTGAGCATATCTCAATGCCTCAAGACGCTCAAAGGAGATGAGAACATCAACGCTTCCCTCCTCGCAAACAGGCTCATATACCTTTTTGTCAAATCTTACAAATGTAACAACGCTACCTCCACGCTGTGCCATACCGTGCACCTCGGAGAGCTTAACATCCCAGCCTGCGTTAAGGGCGGTTTTTCCTATAATTCTGCTGGTGAGCAGGGTTCCCTGACCACCAACGCCAACTACCATTATATTCATACTTTGCCCCCTTATCTTGCTACCTTTTTGATAGCACCGAATTTGCAATAGCTTGCACAAAGTCCACAGCCATTACACATTGTTTCATCAATTTTAACTGTTCCGTCAGCTTGCTTTGTAAGTGCAGGACAGCCTATCTTCAAGCACATTCCACACTTCTTGCACGCGTCTGTGTCGCATCTACAAACATCAGGGAATTTTTGTCCCTTAAGAAGTGCGCAAGGCGCTTTTGCGATAATAACAGTGAGTGTGTCGCCATTTACGCTTTCCTTAATTGTGCTTTCAAGAGTCTTAATGTCGAATGCGTCAACTGTGATTACTCTTGGAACACCGATTGTGCGACAAAGCTCTGCCAAGTCGATTGCATATGTATCCTCGCCCTTCAAGGTCTTACCTGTTGCAGCGTGCTCCTGATGTCCTGTCATACCTGTTGTACGGTTGTCAAGAATCATAACTGTTCCGCTTGCCTTGTTGTAGACCATATTGATAAGGGAGTTAACTCCTGTGTGAAGGAAGGTTGAGTCGCCTATTGTGGCTACCCAGTTCTTTATAAAGTCCTTGCCCTTTGCCATTTCCATACCGTGAAGGATTGAAATGCTTGAGCCCATACAAATTGTTGTATCAATTACATTAAGTGGAGCTACTGCACCGAGTGTATAGCATCCGATATCGCCTGCTGCGTGGATTTTAAGCTTATTCAAAACTGAAAATACGCTTCTATGTGGACAGCCTGGGCAAAGAATAGGTGGTCTTGCGGGTGCTTCTGCCTTTTCAAATACTACCTCATCCTTACCATAGATAACCTTTTTGAGCATATTTGCGCTGTACTCGCCCTGCTTTGTAAAGAGCTCCTTGCCCTTCACATCAAGTCCCCAGCTTCTTACCTGCTCCTCAATTACAGGCTCGAGCTCCTCGAATACATAAGCCACATCAACGCTCTTAACGAAGTCCTCGATGAGCTTTCTTGGAAGAGGATTGATTATACCAAGCTTAAGCACGCTTGCAGTAGGACAAGCCTCCTTAACATACTGGTACGCAATTCCTGATGTGATAAAGCCGATTTTCTTGTCGCCCATTTCAAGCTTGTTGATAGGAAAATCGCACGCGTCGATTGCCATTTGATTTTCTCTTGCCTCAACGACCTTGTGTCTGCCGATAGCAGATGCAGGCATCATAACATATTTAGGCATATTTCTCTCGTAGGTCTTATCCTCAACCTCTACTCGCTCGGAGAGGTCAACAACGCTTTGAGAGTGTGAGAGCTTTGTTGTGGTTCTGAAAATAACAGGTGTGTCGTATTTTTCACTAAGCTCGAATGCGTACTTGAAGAATTCCTTTGCCTCTCCACTATCAGATGGTTCAATCAAGGGGAGATGTGCGCTTCTTGCAATCATTCTTGTATCCTGCTCGTTTTGTGAGCTTGCAAGTCCAGGGTCATCTGCTACAACAACTACAAGACCTGCGTTTACACCTGTGTATGCGATTGTATAAAGAGGGTCAGATGCAACATTAAGTCCAACATGCTTCATACAAGCCATAGAGCGCACGCCTGAAATAGATGCGCCTGCTGCAACCTCGAGCGCTACCTTTTCGTTTGGCGCCCACTCGGTATAAACCTCGTCATACTTTGCTAAAAATTCGCTTATTTCTGTGCTCGGTGTTCCAGGATATGCGCTTGAAAGCTTAACTCCAGCCTCATATGCGCCTCTTGCGATCGCCTCGTTGCCGAGCATAATTCTCTTTTCTTCCATAAATTAAACTCCCTTTCTCAAATCTCTTACTCTTTTCGCCTTGCCCTCGAAGCGAGCGAGAGTATTAGGTGATTCAAGCTGTATTTTTGCATCAAGTCCAAGCACAATACGAAGCTTACCCTTGATGTCCTTTTCGATTTTTTCAAGCTCCTTAAAGCTATCGGTTGCCTTCGCAAGCTCAACTCTGATTGTAAGCTTGTCAGAATAGCCATCTCTTTCAACTACAATCTCGTAGTGTGGACCAAGTCCCTCAACTGAGAGAACTACCTCTTCAATTTGGCTTGGGAACACATTAACGCCTCTAACCTTAAGCATATCATCGCTTCTGCCAGAGAGGTTTTCCATACGAACGGTTGTTCTTCCACACTTACACTTGCCATATTTCAGGCGAGTAATATCTCTTGTTCTATATCTAATGAGAGGAAGTGCTTCTCTTTTAATTGAAGTAACAACAAGCTCTCCCCACTCTCCCTCAGGCAACACCTCGCCTGTTTCGGGATTGATAATTTCGGGCAAGAAGTAATCCTCGTTTATATGCATACCGTCAAGGCATTCGCACTCTCCCGATACGCCAGGGCCCATAAGCTCGCTCATACCGTAGTTTGAGGTGATAATCATATCGTCGCCCCAGTATTTATGCATCTCGTCACGCATTGCGTCGGTTAAAAGCTCACTACCTACAAGTCCGATTTTAACATTCAAATCCTTTTTAGGATCAATTCCGATTTCTCTTGCAACCTCTGCAAGACGGAGTGCATATGATGGTGTAGCAACCAAAAGCGTTGTGCCGAAGTCCTTCATATACATAAGCTGCTTTTCGGAGTTTCCTGTTGATGATGGAACAATTGTTGCGCCGATGTTTTCAAGACCATAATGGAGTCCAAGCGCACCTGTAAACATACCGTAGCCGAAGCAAATCTGCGCTACATCAGTTGGCTTTGCACCACCAGCACAGGCAATTCTTGAAACGCACTCTGTCCAAACATCCATATCTGCCTTAGTATAGCCTACAACCGTTGGCTTTCCTGTTGTACCAGATGATGCGTGAATACGGAGCAGGTCGTCCTTTGGAACTGCGAAAAGACCGAATGGATAATTATCACGAAGGTCCTGCTTTGTAACAAATGGTAATTTTTTCAAATCCGAGAGGGATTTTATGTCCTCAGGCTTAACGCCTGCCTCGTCCATCTTGCGACGATATGGCTCGACCCTTTCATAAACTCTAAAAACTGTTTCCTTAAGTCTTTCGAGCTGGAGTGCCTCCATTTCCTCTCTTGATAAAGTTTCCTCTTTTGACCAAATCATTTCATTTCTTCCTTACTTAATTTCGTTTTCAATAGGCTTCTCAAACGCTTCCTTTATGATTTCATCACTTGGAGCCTTTGTAAGAAGACTTACAACAACGGTTATAATAACCGAGAATATCATACAAATTGAGCCTATCATAGGCGAGCAGGACACGCCTGCCTTAAGTGCGCTTGCAAATGTGCCATTACACGATGGATGCGCATATCCAAGAATAAATATAAGTGCAACGGTAAGAACGAGCGAGCCGACAATTGACGACCACGCAGCGCTCTTAGTTGTTCTCTTCCAGGTAACTCCAAGCACAAACGGACCGATAAAGCATCCTGCAAGAGTTCCCCAGCTAAGTCCCATCATATATGCAATAGCTGCAATTCCGATTTCCTCATTTAAAATAGCAAGAACAACTGAAATTAAGATAAATACAAGGCAAAGCACCTTCATTACCACATTAGTACGCTTGTCGCTCGCCTCCTTGTTGATTCTTCCCTTATAAAGGTCAACTGCAACAACGGATGCAGATGCAAGTGATACAGATGAAAGCGTTGACATGCTCGCAGACAAAATAAGAACTGCGATAATTCCTATAAGCGCTGTTGGAATAACGAGCTTAAGCATTACAGGAATGTAAATATCGGTGTTTGTTACAAGAGATGAGAGTCCCTTGCCAACCAAGAATGCCTCAATGTCAGGCTGATAAAGCTTATAGAGTGCGCCAACAAAATATGCGCCAAAGCCGATTATAAGCGCGAATACTGTGCTTACAATAGTTCCCTGCTTTATAGCTTTCTTATCTCTTATTGCATAATATTTATGTACGGTCTGTGGCAATGCCCAAACGCCAAACGAGGTAAGAAAGATAAGCGAAAGGAGAGTCATTGTGCTTCCAAAGAAGCCCTTGTTTGTGCTTTCAAAGGTAAACCAGCTCTTATTAACATCGTTTACAAGCTCGCTAATATCCCAGCTTACATTCTCGTGATTCATAAAGCAGAACACCATAAGAATAACGCCGATGAGCATTATAATTCCCTGAATGAAGTCCGAGAGGGCTGTTGCAAAATAGCCACCAAAGAAAAGATATACAGCGGTAAGAGCTGCAAGAACAAGCATTACAATCCAGCCCTCAATGCCGAATACAAATTCAAAAATACTGCTAAGACCACTATAAACTGATGCTGAGTAAGGAATCAAGAATACAAAAACAATGATTGCCGAAATAAGCTTTAGGTTTTTGTCTCCGTATCTCTTTTCAAAGAAATCAGGCATTGTCTTAGAATCAAGACGAGTGGTCATATTCTTTGTGCGCTTAGCGAGAACGAGCCAAGCGATAAGCGAGCCGATTATTGCGTTTGCAATACCGATCCAAACCGACGCAAGTCCGAAGCCTGCACCAAACTTTCCTGCGTAGCCAACGAAGATAACTGCCGAAAAATATGTAGTTCCGTAGGCAAAGGCGCTCATCCAACCGTTCAAGCCCTTCTTTCCTGCGTGTAGAAAATCATCAACTGATTTTGAGCGATTCTTTGTATAGATGGCAATACCCACCATGGAAAGCGCGTAAATGGCAAGTATTACATAATCAATCCAAGTAACCATAAAATCTCCTGTGCTAAATAAAAATAATATAACTATTATATAACAGGAGCGTGTGACTTGTCAATAATATATCGCATTTTTTCGCGTTTTAATGCGCTAAAATTTTTACTTTGCCGATTATTGTCGCCTTTGAAATGAAAAATCGCCCCGTTTAAGGGACGATTTTCTTTATTGCACTTGGTATTTTTGATATTGTATCAGAGGAAAGCATAGATACACTTCCCACCTCGTTTTGCGCCATTTCGCCTGCAAGACCGTTGATAAATGCGCCAGCGCAAGCGTTGAGTGTGTAATTTTCTCCACTCTGCGCACAAATTCCTGCAAGAATTCCCGAAAGAACATCTCCACTTCCGGCAGTTGCCATTCCTGCACAGCCTCGGTCGACAATATAGACCTCTGTGCCATCGGTAACAATTGTAGATGCGCCCTTTAAGAGCAAAATCACTCCATATTCGAGGGCGAATTTTTTAGCAAGCTCGATAGGGCTTTCAAGCACAGACTCAATTTTATTTTTCGAAAGTCGCTCAAACTCCTTTAAATGAGGAGTCAAAATCACGGTGCATCTTGTGTCTTTCAGTATGCTCATATCCCCTTTTGCAAGGGCGTTAAGACCGTCTGCATCAATTATAATTGGAATTTCATAATTTTTTAGCACATAGGAAATTATCTCATAGGTCTGCGCGACAGAACCGATGCCCATTCCGATTGCAACGGAGCGAGCGCCTCTTAGCGCCTCATCAATTTGGTCCGCGTTGAATTTGATAGCTCCATTTTCGTCATCAAGCTCATAAATTGTGCTTTCCAAAATATAGGGCATAACGGAGTGAGAAATCGAGCGCGCTATTGCCAGCCTTGATACGCCTGCCCCTGCCTTTAATGCACACAGGGCGAGGTTTGCGAGCTTGATTGCGCCACTATATTCATTACAGCCACCTATCAATGTAGTATAACCATAGGTGCCCTTGTTTGAGAAATTATTGCGCTTCGGAAAGACACGATACAAATCCTCTGCCTCAATCAAATGATAGGGCTTATCGAGAATGTCAATGCCGATATCTACATTTTTTATCTCGCCTATAAAATCCTTGGCGCGACCAAGAAAATGTCCGCTTTTAAGCGTGCCTATCGAGACGGTAATATCACTCTTTACAGCGATATCGCACATTCCATTGTCGGCATTAAGTCCACTGTTTATATCTGCGCTTACAACATACGCACCACTTTTATTTATTTCCTCTATTGCCTCTCTTGCCACTCCTCTTGGCGCACCTACAAAGCCTGTACCGAATATGCAATCGACAATAATATCGTACTCATCAAGTGGCTTTTTGCCATAAAGACACGATTTTATCGACACATCAACGCACTTTTTGTAGTAATAGTCTCCATCGGGCGAGCGCTTGTCGCCAAGCAAAATAAGCTCGGTATCAATTCCGTTTTGGGCAAGAATTAGCGCCAAGGCATAGCCATCTCCTGCGTTATTTCCACCTCCACAAGCAATTCCAACTCTGCCGTGCCAGCTAACGCTGTTGTATATTCCCATAGCGGCGCGCCACATAAGCTCGATACCAGAGGTGCCGTTCTCTATTGTATGGACATCGCTTTTTCTCATATTTTCACATGATACAACATTTATCATAATATCACCTCGTCTATATTTTACACCTTGGAAAAATTAAAATCAATATTTATATTGAAATGTAGCACAAAAAATGATAAAATATTAAGAGAAAGCAACTTTTAAAGAGGTGTATTATGAGGAAAATTCTTATTGTCGTTGATATGCAAAATGATTTTATCGACGGTGCGCTTGGCTCCCCTGAGGCTGTGGCTATTGTTGAAAATGTAAAGAGAAAAATTGAGAGCTTTGATGGCGAGGTTATTTTCACTCGCGATACTCATTTTGACAATTATATGGACACACAGGAGGGCAAAAATCTACCTGTTCCCCATTGTATTAAGGGCACACACGGTTGGGAAATTAGAGCCGAGCTTGATGCACTTCGCAAATCCGAGGCAATCGACAAGCTTACCTTTGGCTCAAGCACTCTTTTCGAAGCGTTAGAGGACGAAAACACAAAAGAAAAAATCGACGAAATCACTCTTATAGGTCTTTGCACGGACATTTGTGTTATCTCAAACGCAATCGGCATCAAGGCATTCTTGCCAGAGGCGAAAATAACTGTTGATAGCGCCTGCTGTGCTGGTGTTACTCCCGAAAGTCACCAAAGAGCGCTCGACACTATGAGGGTGTGTCAAATTGAAATTTTATAATGATTAAAAATAAAAAAGTGGACGCCTGTCCACTTTTTGTTATGCGCTAATATGATTTGTTGGTGCCATATCCTCATCGTAAACATCGCTACCAAATGGCACATTCGCAAACTTCGCAATCTTAACACATTGCTTTGCAAATGGATATCCGATAATGGTTATACAAAGCACGAGCGCAAGGATGAGATAGAAAAGCGAGGTTAATCCACCAACGAGTCCACACCAAAGAATGTTTGAAATGCTTGGCTCCTCTGCCTTAAGCTCCGTTACCTTGTTAAAGGGAAATGCCTCTAATTTTGCAAGCTTAAAGAGCGCCATACCAGCAGGGAAAAATATAAATGTACAGCAAAGAATCGCGCCAAGAACGTAGTGAATTGCACACGGAATCATTCCAAAAAGAATGAACCAAACGACATCTGCAAACCTCTTCATCTATATCCCTCCTTGTTGATTTGTCAATACATTACTATTTTACATTATTATTTCTATTTTGTCAAGTTAGAAAATATATAAAAAAGACTTGGCATTTTGTCGGTATTTGTGATATACTATATTTGTAATACGCATATAAGAGGTATTTATAATGGCTAAATTCAGAAAAAACAGAATAAACGACGCTGTAAAGGAAGAAATGGCGCAAATAATAAGAGATACAAAGGACCCAAGAATTGCTGATGCATTTGTTTCGATTACTGGTGCTGAGGTTAGTGGCGACCTTAAATTTGCAAAGATTTACTTTTCCGTTATGGCTGGCGATAAAAACGAGGTTTTGAAGGGACTTAAAAGCGCGCAGGGCTTTTTCCGTACTGAGCTTGCAAGAAGAATCAACCTTCGTCAGACTCCACAGCTTACCTTTGAATACGACAATTCTGCCGAATATGGCGCTAACATTTCGAGAATTTTGAACACGCTTGACATAAGCGGCGAGGAAGAAAACGATGATTAAGCTTTCACTTAAAGAGGTGGCAAATAGAATAAAGGGCATCAAAAATGCCCTCATTCTCTGTCATAGAAATCCAGACCCCGACACGCTCGGCTCTGCGTTCGCCTTGAAGCATATTTTTGAGCATCTTGATGCGAGTGCGCGTGTTGCGTGCTGTGATAGATCAAGCTCTAAATTTGACTTTATCACAGGTGGCTTTGACATTGCATCTGATTTTGATATACACTCATATGATGGCGTTATCGCAATTGATGTTGCATCGAGCGCTCAGCTTGGCGATTATTCTTATTTGGCGGACAAGGTGTCGCTTATTATCGACCATCACGAAGCCTGTACTCGCTTCTGCGATTACTATGAGGATTTTGCAAGCGCGTGCGCTATGATTGTTTTTGATATCGCAAGCGAGCTTGGTATTTTTTACTCACTCCCATCTCATTTTTACGAGTGCGTTTATGCAGGAATCTCGGGCGACACAGGTTGCTTTAAATATTCAAATACAACTAAACAAGCTCTTATTATGGCAAGCGAGCTTGTTGATACAGGCATCGACTTTGCGAACATAAACTACATAATCTTCGACTGCAAGAGCGTGGGCGAAATCTCGGCTCAATGTATGGTTTATGGATGTGTAGAGCTTTTCGAGGACAAGACTCTTGCTATTGCGCTTATCACAAACGAAATGAAGAAAAAGCACGGAGTGAGTGATGACGATATTGCCGACATTATAAGCTCGGTAAGACAAATCGAGGGCGTCAAGGTTGCTGTTACAATCAAGCAAAGCTCGAGGGAGGAGGGCAAGTTCTCTATTTCCTCTCGTGCTAATTGCGACATTGATGTTTCTGAAATTTGTGCTAAAATCGGTGGTGGTGGACATCCAAGGGCTGCTGGTGCAACGCTTGAGGGAGTCAGCGCTACCGAGGCGCTTGATACCATTCGTGATTTGTTTATAGAAGGAATGAAAGCATATGCAAAATGAGATTTGCGGTGTTGTAATTGTTGACAAGCACGAGGGAGTTACCTCGCACGATATTGTATTTAAGATAAGAAAGCTTTTTGGCACAAAAAAGGTTGGACATACAGGCACGCTTGACCCTATGGCGACAGGAGTTTTGCCTGTGCTTATAGGTCGAAGTGCCAAGGCGAGTGAGTATCTTCTTGCCGAGGACAAGGCATATGAGGCAACCATTCAGCTTGGTATTACAACCGACACCGAGGACACGAGTGGAACGGTGCTAACAAGATGTGATGCTCTACCAACAAAGGCGCAATTTTTCGAGGCCTGCACGCACTTTGTGGGCGATATTATGCAAATTCCACCGATGTATAGTGCGCTTAAGGTAAACGGTCAAAAGCTCGTTGATTTGGCGCGCAAGGGCATCGATATTGAAAGACAGGCAAGACAAATTCACATTTCATCTATTGTGCCAAGCGTGGTAGATGAGGAAAAGGGCGTTTATAAATTGAGCGTTGAATGCTCAAAGGGGACATATATTCGCACGCTTTGCGCTGACATTGGTGCTTATCTTGGCTGTGGAGCGTCAATGAGCGCGCTAAGACGCACAAAAAGTGGTAATTTTACGATAAATTACGCACACACCATCGAGGAAATTGACAAAATGTCATACGAGCAAAGGGTGGCGCTTCTTATGCCAACGGAGTCTCTTTTCGAGGAGCTTGACTCCGTTATGCTTAGCGATTTTTACGCAAGACTTTGTCGTAGTGGATGCGAAATTTATCAAAAGAAAATAGGCGCATCCTTCGAGGTCGGCACTAAGGTTAGAATGTGCGACAAAAACGGCTTCTTCGCTCTTGGCGAGGTGCGTGAGTATCCCGACGGATTAGCAATTAAGGCACTTAAATTATTTGTATTATAAGAAAAAAGCCACACTGGGTGTGGCTTTTTTGATGCTTTTAGGTAATTTTAATTATTCCGCCTTGAATGAGTAGGTGGCACCGTCCTTTATTTCAAGGCTTGATGCACCGGTTGCCGCCATTGCATCGCCCTCATAAAGCGCCCAGTATTTTCCGTCATCCTCCCACTTATGGTATTCTCCATTTACGGTTGTTACATAAAGACCATATTGAGAATCCTCGCCAGAGATGATTCCCTCCTCTACAAGTGCGTCAGCTAAATAGTTCTTAGTTGTTGTAATTTCAAAGCTCTTACTTGTTCCGTCGGCGTGTACAGCTATGAATGTAAAGGACTTTTCGTCTCCGTCCTCTTCTCTACACGATACGAGCGCAAATGACGCAAAAAGCATCAAAAGCGCAAGTGTTAAAGATAAAATTCTTTTCATTTTCATTCCTCGATTCAATTTATTTGAGATAAAAGGAACAAGGAACGAAAGCATCACACATTCCTCGGTCATTTCGCCCTCGCTTGCCCAGAGCTATTTTACCATTCGGTATTCCCGAAAACAAATGCGTGGCATTCCGACTTTAACGGCAATGGCTGTTGCGATGGACTTTCACCGTGCTTTCCCCCACATCTGCTCATATCATTATTTTACATCATTTCACGGCGAAAGTCAAGAAAAAATCCTCGACACAAGGTCGAGGATTTTGCTTTTATTCTACAATATAACTCTTGTAGGTGTATTTGTTATCACTTAATTTTCAGCAAATTTGTTGATTAGTTTATGCATACAGGAATAGTAACAATGCGCAAAGCCGTTTTGGTACTATCTGTTAATTGAGCATCTATGGAAGCCTTTGGAATTATAACAAAGTCGTAAAATGCTATAATATCGTCCCCTTGAATTGGCATTTCCTCGGTATTAGGCAACGCGGATTCTCGATTGTTCTCCGCATCGGTTATTACCTCGTAAAAAATGTTTCCGTTAGAATCAATGGTTTTTGCGTTGTAATAGAAAACATTATCAAGGGTCAAGTAAAGCTCACCGTTTTCTGAAACAAGAGCATCACGGTATCCCAAAATTTCGCCCCTTTTGCTCGAATGTGTGGTTATTTTCAGCAAATAATGAGTTTCAAAAAGCCCCTCTTTTAACGAGCCGTATGAGCCCTCTTCCTTAAAACTAAGACCTTCTGTAAGTCTCGAATATTCGTCAAGACTGTTTACTATCTCGATCTTGGTTTCGGGCACGGAGTCAACCCTTTCAAAGAAGCCCTTGTGAAAATAATACTCAACCGTTTCATTATCAAACGACTCGCTCGATAACTCCTCGCTTGACGAGCTACTCGACGATTCCTCAGGCGTGTCGCACGCAACAAGCGCTCCAAGGCATAAAACCAAGGCAAGTAATAAAGCTAGTAGTTTTTTCATAAAATCAACTCCTTTAGCATATCTTTTAGCTTAGTGGAATGGCTTTGTAATTTCCGATTCATCATCAACGCCTATGTACTTGTTGAAAACAATTATATTGGAACAGTAGGGCGAGATGTTTTCCTTTGGTATTACAATTAACGCATCAGTATAACTTATCACATCTGGATAGTCACAAGCATTAATATTTTGCAAATGCCATTCAATTGCGGCTGTGCCTTCAAGCAACTCAAAACTGCCCTGTCCCAAAATTTGTGGCGATCCGCTTGACGAGATAACATTTGTAAAGCCCACATATCCACTCGCACCCGAAAATGAAACACCTCTTAACATCAAAATATAATTGTCATCAAAAAGATTACCGTCAAAATTTTGCAACGGAGCTTCGAGCACAGCCAATAGCTCGTTGTAGCTTTTGCAAAGCTTGAACTCGGGGGCGTCTTCTTTCAAAGAAAACTCTCTAATTTCATCGTAATATGCGATTTCAAGAGGCTCCTCGCTTGACGAGTTGCTCGACTCTTCGGGCGTGTCGCAAGCAACAAGCACTCCAAGGCATAAAAGCATCGCAAGTAATAAAGATAGTAGTTTTTTCATATGATCAGCTCCTTTCCTAATTTTATTTTAGCACGCATTGAGTGACCTGTGTGGATTTTCACTTAATTTTCAGCAAATGTTCACAAAATCAAAAAGCGAATGGTTTCCCATTCGCTTTTGTTTTATTTTTTGAGAAAGCTTTGAAGCTCATCAAGGAAGGTTTCGACATCCTTGAATTCACGGTAAACCGATGCGAAGCGCACATACGCAACTGCATCTATTTCCTTGAGCTTTTGCATTACCATTTCGCCAAGCTCATACGAGGTTATTTCAAGGCGAAGCGAATTTTGAAGCTCCTGCTCTATTTCATCAGCGATTTTTGCCGAGTCAACAGGGCGCTTTTGACAAGCCTTTAAAAGGCCTACAAGAAGCTTGTTTTTATCAAAATATTCGCGACTTCCGTCCTTTTTGATAACTATCGGCTGAACGCTTTCAATTACCTCATAGGTAGTAAAGCGTGCCTGACATTTAAGGCATTCTCTGCGCCTTCTTATAGATGAATTTTCATCTATTGGGCGAGAGTCGATTACCTTGCTTTCCTCAAATCCACAGTGAGGACATTTCATTTTGAAATTCTCCTATTCAGCGTCTGCTGTTACTTCTACTACCTTCTCTGCCTTTTTCTTGGTGATAATCTTAATAACGATAACAGTACCAACAAGAAGAGCGATTGAGAGAGGAATTGCAAGATATGCAAACCAGTCTGCAACAAGTGTGAATACACCTGCCAAGATGAAGGATACAAAGGATACGCATGCTACTGTGATAGCATATGGAAGCTGTGTCTGTACGTGGTCAACGTGGTTGGTGTGAGCGCCTGCTGATGCCATAATTGTGGTATCAGAGATAGGTGAGCAGTGATCGCCACAAACTGCACCTGCAAGGCAAGCTGACATACCGATAATGCCGATTGTTGTTCCTGCTGGGAATACTGCGATAACGATAGGAATAAGAATTCCGAAGGTTCCCCATGATGTTCCTGTTGAGAATGCGATTACACAAGCAACGATAAAGATAATTGCTGGCAAGAATACAGCGAGGTTAGATGCATCTGAAAGGAGATTGTCAACGAACACATCCGAGCCAAGAAGTCCTGTCATATTCTTAAGCGCTGTTGCGAAGGTAAGGATAAGAATTGCAGGAACCATTGCGATAAAGCCCTTAGGAATAGCCGCCATTGACTCCTTAAATGTGATAGCCTTACGGCACATAAGATAAATAATTGTGAATACGAGTGCGATAAGTGAGCCCCATGGGAGTCCTACTGTTGCGTCGGTGTTACCAAATGCGCCGATGAAGTCGAGATAATAATCGCCCTCTGCATCGAAGAAGCCACCAACATAGATAAGTGCGATAACGCAAGCAACGATAAGTACAACGATTGGGAGAATGAGGTCGATTACTCTACCATTTTCTCTTGCGTCGGTTTCGTCCTTCTTGTCATCCTCAAGTGCACCAAGCTCTCCATTTTGAGCCTTGATTTCGAAGCCTGACATCTTACCATAGTCAAAGCCCATTACAGCGAGAACTACGATGAAGATAAGGGTAAGGATTGAGTAGAAGTTGAATGGGATAGCCTGAACGAACATAGCAAGTCCACTTGTTCCCTCTGGTGCGTACTCAGAAACTGCTGCTGCCCAAGAGGAGATAGGAGCAATCATACATATAGGTGCCGCTGTTGCGTCAATTATGTATGAGAGCTTTGCTCTTGAAATCTTATGGCTATCAGTTACAGGCATCATAACTGAGCCAACTGTGAGGCAGTTAAAATAGTCGTCGATGAAGATAAGCACGCCAAGAACGAAGGTAGCAAGGATTGCGCCAAGCTTTGTCTTTACATTCTTTTGAGCCCATCTACCGAACGCCTGTGAGCCACCTGCCTTGTTTACGAGAACTACCATTGCGCCAAGGATTACAAGGAAGATAAAGATTCCTGCAGTTCCTGATACTGCGCTGATAAGTCCGTCGTTTACGATAGCGTCCATAGTCTTTGGAAGGTTATAGTTAGCGCTCAAAAGACCACCTATAACAATTCCGATAAAGAGTGAGGAATAAACCTCTTTTGTGATGAGTGCAAGAACGATAGCGATAATTGGTGCTGCAAGGGACATAAACGTACCGTAGTAAACAGATTCCATGGTACCATCGCCACCACAAGAGCCACACGGTATACTATGTGACATTTGTGACTGACAGTATTCGCAATCCGCATTGCCAAAACATTCGGAAATGCCTGTACCACCGCAATCAGGACAGTTATGCTCATCGGCATTTACGACGATGCTACAAGCAACGAACGCTACGAGCAAAACTGCAAGGATTGACACCATTACGATATTCTTCTTGCTTTTGAAGAATTCTTTCATAATAATTTCCTTTCAAATATATTTATTTTTCTTCTTCGTCTGTGATAATAGCAATTCCGAGCTCCTTTAGGTCGTCGGGATTTGCAAATGATGGGCACTTGGACATAAGCTCCGATGCGTTTTGAACCTTCGGGAAGGCAATAACCTCACGAATGTCCTCGAGTCCCAAGAGGAGTGTTACAAGTCTATCAAGACCGTAAGCGAGTCCGCCGTGTGGTGGAACGCCATACTTAAATGCATCAAGCAAGAAGCCGAATTTCTCCTGTGCCTCCTCCTTGCCTATACCGAGAATTGAGAACATATGCTCCTGCATTTCGGTTGTATGAATACGAATTGAGCCACCACCGAGCTCTGTACCGTTAAGAACGATATCATATGCTCTTGCGCGAACCTTACCTGGCTCCGTATCGATTAAGTGGTAATCCTCGTCCATAGGTGCTGTAAATGGATGGTGCTTTGCGTAATATCTGCCATCCTCCTCGTCATACTCGAAAAGTGGGAATTCAGTAACCCAGAGGAATTTAAATTCATCTGGCTTTGTAATTCCAAGGCGCTTTGCACATTCGCAACGAAGTGCGCCAAGAACATCGAATACAACGCTATTCTTATCTGCCATTACGAGCAAGAGGTCGCCCTTTTCAAGCTTCATAATTTCAGCAATTTTTGCATTTTCATCATCTGAGAGGAATTTAGCATATGAGGATGAAACCTCGCCAGCCTCAGACATCTTAAGCCAAGCAAGTCCCTTTGCCTTGAACTGCTTTGCAACCTCTGTAAGAGAATCAATTTCCTTACGAGAGAATTTAGCACCACCCTTAACATTGATAGCTCTTACGCTACCACCGTTTTCGATTGCGCCTGCGAACACCTTAAATTCGGTGTCCTTAACTGCCTCGGAGATGTTTTTAAGCTCGAAGCCAAAGCGCATATCAGGCTTATCAGAGCCAAAGCGCTCCATAGCATCCTTCCAAGTGATTCTCTCAAACGGAGTCTCGAGAGGCTTGTGCATAAAGTTATCAAAGATATACTTAATAAAGCCCTCGTTTATTGCGATAATCTCGTCCTCATCAGTAAACGAGATTTCCATATCAATTTGTGTAAATTCTGGCTGACGGTCAGCACGAAGGTCCTCATCACGGAAGCAACGAGCAATCTGAATGTAACGGTCAAAGCCCGAATACATAAGAAGCTGCTTATAAAGCTGTGGGGACTGTGGAAGTGCATAGAACTTACCTGGATGAACACGGCTTGGAACAAGATAGTCACGCGCGCCCTCTGGTGTAGGTCTTATGAGGTTAGGTGTTTCTATGTCGATAAATCCATTTTCGTTGAAGTAATTTCTTGCAAGGTTAGAAATCTGTGATCTTGCAATAATATTTCTTTGCATATCAGGACGACGAAGATCGAGATATCTATGCTTCAAGCGAAGGTCGCTCTTAACATCGCTATTCTCCACGATTTCAAATGGTGGAGTCTGCGCCTTGCCGAGAATCTTAAGCTCGTCAACATAAATTTCGATGTCGCCTGTTGGAATATTCTTATTCTTTGTTGCTCTTTCTCTTACCTCGCCCTTTGCGCAAAGCACGAACTCTGCACGAACTCCGAATGCCTTGTCAAAGATTTCTCTGTCTGTGGTTTCATCAAATGCGAGCTGAATAATTCCACTTCTATCACGAAGGTCAATAAAGATAAGTGAGCCGAGGTCGCGTTGCTTTTGCGCCCAGCCGAGCACGCATACGCGCTCTCCTATATTTTTTGTCGTGAGTGTGCCACAGTAATGTGTACGCTTGTCATTCTTTTCAAAAACTTCCATCTTATGCCTCTTTTATTTCGCTGAAGATATTATCAATTTCTATTTCGCGTTGCTCGCTCTTTTCCATATTTTTGAGCTGAGCCTTGCCACTATCAAGCTCACTATCACCGATGATGAGTGTGTATTTAGCACCGAGCTTGTCCGCGTACTTCATCTGAGCCTTAAGGCTACGCGCGCTTATATCGCATTCTGCATAAACGCCCTCTCTGCGAAGCGTGCTTACAATTGAGAGCGCCTTAGATACTGCCCTTGCGCCAAGTGGTGCAACATAAAGCACAGGCTTGTTCTCATCAATTTGTCCAGCACCACTTTCCTTCATAGCAAGAATGATACGAGTAAGTCCCATACCAAAGCCGATGCCAGGAAGTGCTGGTCCGTCAAGCTGTTCCATAAGTCCATCGTAGCGTCCGCCACCACAAACGGTGCTTTGAGCGCCGATGCCATCACAAATGAACTCAAATACTGTCTTGGTGTAGTAGTCAAGACCACGAACAATTCTTGTATCAACCTTGTACTCAATGCCCATTGCGTCAAGATGAGCCTTCAACGCCTCGAAGTGGTCGTGACATTCATCGCAAAGGTAATCAACCGTTGCAGGCGCATCCTTTGCAATTGAAGAGCAAATTTGGCTCTTGCAATCGAGAACACGAAGTGGATTTGTTTTAAGTCTTTCCTTACAGGTGTCGCAAAGCTCATCAATATGTGATGTGAAATGCTCCACGAGCGCCTCTCTATACTTAGGTCTGCAATTTGGACAGCCGATAGAGTTTATATGAAGTGTAATGCCCTTAATTCCAAGCTCCTTGATAAGAGTGTCTGCCAAGGAGATGATAGTCGCATCTGCGCTCGCATCCTTTGTGCCAAACATCTCTGTTCCAAACTGGAAGAACTCACGGCTTCTACCTGCCTGTGGCTTCTCGTAACGGAAGCAGTTGATAAGGTAGTAATATTTAAGTGGCATTGTGTCTGATGTCTTGCCATTCTCGATAATCGCACGAACAACTGATGCTGTTCCCTCTGGGCGAAGTGCAAACACTCTGTCCTCACGGTCGGTAAAGGTGTACATTTCCTTTTGAACAACATCCGTTACCTCGCCAACGCCTCTTTTGAAAAGTGCAAGCTCCTCAAAGGTAGGTGTGCGAATCTCGCCGAAGCCAAAGCGACGACAAACATCTCTTGCAGTGCTTTCTATTTTTTGCCAAATAGGTGTGTCGGACGGGAAAATGTCCATTGTTCCTCTTGGCTTTTGAATCTTATTTGCCATTTTATGCCTCACATTTTTCGCTTTTTCGCGTATATTATTTATTAGTATAGCAACTTTTATCGCCCGTGTCAATATTTATTTTAAAAATAAAAGAGCGCACAGATGACCTGCGCGCCTAATTTTAGTGGTTTTTATTATATTTCAACAGTTTTGAAGCTGTCGCTTTCATCATATGCAACGGTTGCACCATTTTCGAGCTCGTCAAAATATGCCTTAACAACTGCACCCTCGAGCTGTGCTCTAAAATCTGCATTAATAGGATGAACTATATCTCTGTATGTTCCGTCTGGATTCTTTCTTGATGGCATAACGATAAAGAACTTATCTCTTGCGTTAATAACCTTTATATCGTGAACTGCGAGTGCACCATCAAAGGTTACTGAAACAACAGCCTTCATAGGTCCGTCATCGAAGCATTTTCTGATTTTGATATCTGTGATATTCATTTGTTTTTGTCCTCCGTGAATTTGTCTTACAATATCTATTTTAGCAGATAATTATGAACTAAATAAAAACTCAAGTTTATATTTTCGTGAAGGTTGTGTGTATTTTTTGTGAAGAAAAACTATTTTTTGTCAAAAAAGGGGGATTTTCGGTATGGCAAGCGAGAATACGCATTTTTCAAGCTATGCTCTTGACAGGATTTTCAAGGGCGCAAAAAACATATTTTTCGTTGGAATCGGTGGGATTTCAATGAGCTCGCTCGCTGAGTATTGCATAAGGTGTGGCAAGAGAGTTTTTGGCTACGATGCGAAGCGAGGAAGGGAGTGCGAAAGGCTTGAGGGACGGGCGCACATTCGCTACTGCTCAACTACTGATAGCGTTATGGGAATGGACCTCGTTATTTTCTCAAATGCAATCGACAAATCCTGCTTTGAGCTTCAAACTGCTATGCGCCTTGGAATCCCGTGTGTGTCAAGGGCAAATTTTCTTGCATACATTATGTCCGATTGTAGAGTGCGAATAGGTGTTGCAGGGGCGCACGGAAAAAGCACAACAACCTCTATGCTCTCTCACATTTTCAAGAGCGCTGGCAAGGATATGAGTGCGCTTTGTGGGGCGTATATGAACAATTTTGATGCTCCGTTTTATTTTGGTGGGCGCGATTACTTCATATTCGAGGCGTGCGAATATATGAACTCGTTTTTATCGCTTTCGCCAAGCGATGCTGTGATTACAAACATCGAATTTGACCATCCAGACTTTTTTAATTCCTACGATGAGCTCTTAGATTCATTTAAGCAATACATTCTCTGTGCAAAGAGAGTTTTTATAAACGCAGATGACCACAGAAGCGCGCCCTTAAAGCATCCGTTCAAGGTGACCTTTGGAATAAAGGAAAGGGCAGATTACACAGCAAAAATCGACACAGGGGGCGCAAAAAATGCATTTTCGGTATCACGACACGGCATCGAGCTTGCTAAAATAGAGCTTCGTGAATTTGGCAGACACAATGTCTATAATGCGCTATGTGCCTTTTCGGTTGCACACACTCACAAAATTGAACCGAGCGTTATTGCCGAGGCGCTTTCAAGCTTTGAGGGGGCAGCAAGACGACAGGAGCTTGTAAAGCGTGTATCAACCTTGCGTGGGGATGTGCCATTGTATCTTGATTATGCGCATCATCCAACCGAGATACGAGCATCTCTTGATGCATTTTCCGATATGGGCTTCAAAAATCCTCTTTGCATTTTTCAATCACACACCTACTCTCGCACCTATGCCCTTTACTCGCAATTTGTGAGCGCGTTTGAAGGTGTAAAGGAGCTTATATGTATGCCGATTTTCAGCGCACGAGAGCAAAATGTATATGGGATTAGCGACGAGAAGCTTGCCGAGGACATGGGCGCAATTTTTATGAGTGACAAGGCGAAAATTGCCGAGCGTGTAAGGCAAAGTAATGCCGACTGTGTGGTTATTATGGGGGCAGGCGACATTGAAAATTTAAAAAATTATATAAATTGAATTTTAATCTTTACTTTACCTCTCTTTTGTGTTAAAATAAGTCAAGAATAATGCACGAGGGGGACAAATATGGAAAAGCAATATGGCTCTGTTGCCGAATTTTATGATGCGCTAAATGCAGACTTTGACTATCAAGCATATGCAAGCTACATTGTAGGGCAGATAAGGGCAAATGAGAAAATCAACTCCTCTCTTGTCCTCGACCTTGCGTGTGGCACAGGAAAGATGACCTTTCTTTTAAGAGAGCACGGTTACGATATGACTGGCGTTGACATAAGCGAGGAAATGCTCGGCGTTGCCCGTGACATTTGCTACGACAAGGGAATTGACGATGTGCTTTTGCTCTGTCAGGGAATGCAGAATTTTGAGCTTTATGGCACGGTTGATGCGTGCGTTTGTTGTCTTGACTCGCTTAATTATCTAACTAAAATAGACGACCTCAAAAAATGTCTTTCACTTGTTCATAACTATCTTATCCCCGATGGTGTGTTTGTTTTTGATATAAATACGCCATATCGCTTCGAGAATGTTTATGCGCAGAATGCTTACATTTTAGAGTGTGAGGATGCGCTTCTCGCTTGGCAGAATGATTACAATAAGAAATCAAAGCTTTGTAGGTTTTATTTGAGCCTTTTTGAGGAGAACGAAAACGGAAGCTACACTCGCTATGACGAGGTGCAGACGGAGCGCTGTTATTCTAAAAAGCAAATTTTAGATGCGCTTAGCGAGGCAGGCTTCGAGATAATCTCAATTCACGGAGATTTCGATGGCTCTGATGCAACCGATACTGACGAAAAGTGGTTTATAACCGCAAGAAACATAAAGGAATAATTATGGAAAAGAAGTGTTCAACTGTTCTTCGCGCAATGACAAGAGATGGGAGCGCAAGAGCGTATGTTATCAACTCAACTGAAATTGTAAACGATGCAATAAAATATCACAAAACAGCCCCAACTGCATCTGCTCTTCTTGGCAGAACGCTCACAGCGACAAGCGTTATGGGCACTATGCTCCCTGAAAATGGCGACACGCTAACTGTTGCGATTAAAGGAACAGGTCTTGCTGGCACTACTCTTTGCTGTGCCGATTATTTCGGAAATGTAAAGGGCTATGTCGCTAATCCTATGGCAGACCTTCCACCAAAGCCTAACGGAAAGCTCGATGTTTCGGGCATTGTTGGTGGCGGACTTCTCTGCGTTATGAAGGATGTTGGCGATGAGGTGCCATTTAATGGTACTATTGAGCTTGTTAGTGGAGAGATTGCCGAGGACATTGCACAGTATTATGCTGTAAGTGAGCAAACTCCTACGCTTTGCGCGCTTGGAGTGCTTATAAATCCCGATTTTTCGTGTGCTGGCGCTGGTGGAGTTTTCGTTCAGCTTTTGCCATTCCCTGATGAGGAAATTATTGCCAAGCTCGAGGAAAATGCAAAGAAGCTTACAGGTCTTTCCTCGAAGTTTGCCAGCGGAATGTCAAACGAGGATATTTTGAAAATCGCCCTTGACGGAATTGAATATGACCTCTTTGATGAAATTGAGGTTGAATATAAATGCGACTGCTCTCGTGAGCGCACAGGACGCGCGCTTAAGAGCCTTGGCAAAAAAGAGGTAACCGAAATTTTCGACGAGGCTAAGGCTAAGGGCGAAAAAGAGGAAACCACGCTTGAATGTCACTTCTGCGACAAGAAATACACATTCACAAGAGATGAGGCGCTTGCTCTATTTGAATAACGAGGTACAATAAATCGTTAAGAGATTTAGGCAAAATTAGGCAAGGCGCACCACAAATCACGGACGAAGATGTACTTCTCGTACATCAAGGTCGCGACCCAGGAGCAACGCAGGATAATAAAGCATAAATCTCTTAGAAAAAAGCTCGACACAGGGTCGAGCTTTTATTATTCTATTGATATAACTGTGAGCGTCTTGCCGTCAACCTTAAATTTAACCTCGCGCTCGGCAAAGGTAAGGCCATAGACTCTTTCGCTATCGTCGATATATGATGGGCGAGGGTCTTGCCTCAAAACGCCTATTAGTGCTTCTCTTTTGCCCTCGTCAAGGATCTCGAGAAGTGCCTTGTCGCAGACAACCTCGAGCGAATATTTATATGCCTCGCTGGCAAAGCCTCCCTTAGCGTCGGGGGCGAAATCGGTGCTTGGCAGATATGGCTTTATGTCATAAATTGGCGTTTTATCGAGCATATCAACGCCAGAAAGGACGAGGATGTGTCCGTATTTCTCGCTTTTCTCTACTCTTTCAAGCTTACAAAGAGAGAGTCCAAGACCGTTTGGACGGAATGGAGAGCGAGAGGCGAAAACACCGACTCTTGTATTTCCACCAAGCCTCGGTGGGCGAACGGTTGGATTATATTTTGCGCCCTCATTTTCGGAAAAGCCCCAAACAATCCAAAGGTGCGAAAACTGCTCTATTCCACGCAGTGCGTCCTCGGAGCGATATTTCTTTTCAAAAATCACAGTTCCTGTAAGCTCCTTGACAAGACCACTTTGGCGAGGAATTCCGAATTTCTTTTTAAAGTCTGTGCGAATTTGCGCTATCTTCGTGATTTCCATACCTATCTCCCTACTTTGATGATATCATTATGTTAGCATTTATTTTCAAAAAAGTCAAGTTTTACTTGAAAGGCGTGCGCGTTTGGTGTAAAATAAGAATAGAAATTTTTTGAGGTGATTTACATGGAAAAGAAAATTCTCGTTGTTAGCTCTGCTAATATGGATATGGTCATGAGCATCAAGAGCGTGCCCGAGGCAGGTCAAACCGTAATCGACAAGGGCTCTTATACATACATTCCTGGTGGAAAGGGCGCAAACTCTGCTGTTGCGATTTCTCGACTTGGTGGAAAATGCACATTTTTGACAAGGCTCGGTGCTGATGCAAATGGCGACGCACTTCTCTCCCTTTACGAGCGCGAGGGAATGGACACCTCGTACATTGTGCGCGATACCGACACTCCAACAGGCTTGGCTACCATTTTCGTTGAGGAGAGTGGTCAAAATAGAATTATTGTATTCCCAGGCGCAAACCAAAAAATCGACTTTGCTTCAATAGACCGTGCAATTGATAGTGGCGTTGACGCACTTTATATGCAATTTGAAATAAATCACGATGCCATTCTTTATTCAGCCAAGGTGGCAAGCGAAAGAAACATTCCTATTTTCATTGACGCAGGCCCTGCCGACAAGACCTTTCCATACGACAAGCTTCCTCGTCTTGAAATATTCTCTCCAAACGAGAGCGAGGCTTATGAGCTTGTAGAAATTCGCCCTGATAGTGATGAGAATTGCTACAAGGCGTGCCTTGCACTTTCTAAAATGGTTGATGCGAAATATATCGTTATCAAGCTTGGTGGTCGTGGCGCTTACATTTTCGACGGAGAAAAGGGCGTTACAAGACCTACATATGACATAAAGGTTGTTGATACTACTGCAGCAGGCGATGCATTTACCGCCTCTCTTGCTCTTGAATATCTTGACAGTGGCGACATAATGCGCGCTTGCGATTATGCGAATGCATCGGGCTCTCTTACCGTTAGCCGAAAGGGCGCATCAAGCTCCATTCCCACTCTTTACGAGGTTGAGGAGTTTTTAAAAAATCAAAAATAACAAAAAAGCCGTTTCAAGCGGCTTTTTTTTATTTCATCTATTGTGCAATTTGCACAAAAATCATTGCCCCCCCCCCGATTTTTGTTCATTTTGCCTTGACAGCCCCTCGCGCGTGTTGTATAATCAAATTAGATATACCCTATTCTAATTTATGAGAGGATTTTTTATGAAGAAAAAATTACTTTTGGTTCTTTGTCTTGCGATAGCAATTTGCGCTATTTTCGCAATCAGCGCGAGTGCTGTTTCGACAACAGGCAACATCGATTATGACGAAAAGGCAACATTGTCCGACGGCACCGTTTTGCCTATTTATGACAGTAACAAAAACCCACTTGTTTGGTATATAAGCGGTACCGAGGAGGTTGATGACGGAAACGGTGGAACTACCACTAAAAATCTCTATTCATCCGTTATCGCTACTGCGACAAGTAGCAATCCACAAGCAAACGGAGATTATCTCTCGATTGGTTACAATAACCAAACACACACCGATGCCTATGGCAATAACTTGCCTTTCAAGTATGTAACAAGCTTTTATGTTAAAAACGGCTCTACTAACGTGGCTGAAGGAAAGACGACTATTGTGGTTGCCAACCTTCGTGGTTGCGATATAGGATGTATTCAAGGTGGAATCCTTCAAAAATTGCAGTACATTTACTTACCTGATACAATGATAAGAAGCGGAGATTACAGAAGTAGTTATTGTATTGTTGTTGATTTTACACAATGCGTAAATCTTCGCGCTATCATACAATGCTTCAACGGACAGGTTAGAAGTTATGTCAGAGAAATAAGAATGCCCACTATCACGCCAGTATATGATGAGCAAGGCAAGCTTACAAATCCGTTGACCTTTAGCACATTTGCTGTGCAAAGCTGCAGCTTGCTTACAAGCTTTTATTTTCCTGCCACCACGGTTTCTATCGACAACAACGCCTTCCAAAACTGTTCGGGCTTGACTGGGCTGAACATTCCGGACGAGGTAACCACTATTGGAAACGACACGTTTTATGGTTGTAGCGGCTTGACATATCTTAACTTTGGAGAAAATTCTAAGCTTACAAGCATTGGCGCTGCTGCATTTTCCGGTTGCTCTAAAATAGAGGGTGTTTATCTCCCTGATTGTCTTGAAAGCTTTGGCACAAACACAGGCTCTGGCAGGGGATCGTTTAACGGTTGCTCAAAAATATGGTTTAAGAATTATGCTAATGAAACGACAAAGCCCGATGTTTACTACTTCCCAAGTAGCTTGACAGGAGAAATACTCGGAGAGCAATTCAAAAATTGTAAAGTGATAAATAGTGTGCTTGTTTTTCCTTCGGGCGTAACGGGAGTTTCTAGTAACTACGCATTCAATGGAACAGGCTCTAACACAATTGTCTTCATGGGAGATGTAAGTGCGCTCTCAACAAACAACTGGAGTACAACAAAGATTATCTTTGCAAATCCTGCTGATACACAGGCAAGCGATATTGCAACATATACAAACACAAAAACAACCGTATTCTGCGCATCGGAAACTGATGCTTCAAAGCATCTTGAGAGTCCAAGAAATTCCGAGATTACACCTGCTACCTGTTATTCAAACAAGGCAGGAATTGTAAGATGCTTCTGTAATCTTGAGCTTAGTCGCGGAGAGTACGAGGGTACGATGCTCACGACTCACAACTACGTTGACGATTTCGATTGCACGACCTGCAACTATTGCGAAAACTACGGCGAGGGCAAGTGCGACAAGTTCCTCGTGGCTGATGCAGACGCTCACAATGAAGAGCACGACGTAATCTTTGCAAACGGCTTTACAAGTGCAGGTGTGCACAACACCTACTGCTCTAATGCAACCTGTAAGGCGCTCACAGTTATTGAAGACCTTGATGCTATGTTCACTCACGAGGGCTACTCCTTTAAGGCTGGCGCACTTGGTGGAATTGATACAAGATTTAAAATCAACTCTTATGCAATGAAGCTCTATGAGCAATACGAGGGTGTGCTCCACTTTGGTATCGTAATTGCAAATGCTTCTCACTTTGAGAATGTAGATGTATTTATCGAAAATGGCGAGCTTACCTCTACTAATTCACAGGGAAGCAAGAGTGGTATTATCGTTGAGATGACCTCAAGAGAATACGACTACTTCAACTGCTACCTTGACGGATTTGACTTTAACAACGAAAAGCACACAGCACTTGGTCTTATCATTGCAGGCTATGTATATGGCGAGGATGAAAGCGATATCGCATTTATTCAAAAGCAATATACAACTGACAGCGACGATAACACACTCGAAACCCCTTACACAGCTACTGTAACAAAGGGAGAGACCGTCAGCGTTGTTAATATCCTTGCTGTAAAAAACTTCGTTCCTATCATTTCAAACGACGATGAATAAAACAAAAACCACACTCAGTCGAGTGTGGTTTTCTTTTATCCGCCATAGGCGAGCATATTATCAATACATCTCTTTGCGCCCTTGCGAGTTTGGCCGTCAAGGACAATTTCCTCGCCACCGTTGTCGTTTAAGCAATTATAGACATCGGCAAGCGTTGTCAAGCGCATATCGTGGCATACGCATATCTTCGAGAGCTTATAGAACTTCTTGTCGGGAAAATCAAAGCTGAGGTGTGAAACGATGCTGTTATCAGTTCCTATAACAAACTCCTTGGCATCGCTCTTAGCAACATAGGACATAATCGCAGTTGTGCTTCCTGCAAAGTCTGCGTGCCTTGTCACCTCGGCAACACACTCCGGATGAACCAAGAGAAGCGCGTTTGGATGCTGTTCTCTTGCTCTTAAAACATCCTTTTCGGTTATGCGTGTATGTATAGGACAGCCTCCCTCAATAAAGACAAATTCCTTTTCAGGCACCTGCTCGGCAATCCAAGCACCGAGGTTGCAATCTGGAATGAAGATTATCTTCTTTTGTGGGATTTGCTTTACAATTTTGAGCGCAGATGCCGAGGTTACACACACATCACAAAGCGTTTTAAGAGCCGAGGTGGTGTTGATATAGGCAACTACTGCGTGGTCAGGATACTGCTCCCTTAACGCCTTAAGCTCATCAAGCGTCAACTGCTCTGCCATAGGACAGCCTGCGTTTGGATGTGACAAAATCACTCTTTTATTAGGCGAGAGAATCTTAGCAGTTTCCGCCATAAAGCGCACACCACACATAAGTATATTCTGTTGAGGTGCATTCTGTGCCTGCTGACTAAGCCCAAAGGAGTCGCCAACGAAATCGGCAATCTCGACAATATCGTGTGTCTGATATGCATGGGCAAGAATACAAAAGTCCTTTTCCTTTTTAAGACGCAAGATTTCCTCTTGCATTTGTTGAGTTGTGAGCATTGCGCCCTCCGATAAGTAAAATTTACACTATTCTACTATAATTTACCACTCGTGTCAAGATATTTGTCGAAATTATTTGTCAATTCTTTTTACATATGTCTTGACATATCGAAATAGGTGTGTTAGAATGTGTAGGAATTAAATGTTAGATATATTAAGGAAGTAAGATGAAAACTGATATTTTAATTGTCGGCTGTGGCTGTGCAGGTCTTTACTGTGCGCTGAATTTGCCGAAAGACAAGAAAATTACTATTATTACAAAGTCCGATGCTGAAAGCTCTGATTCATTCTTGGCACAGGGTGGAATTTGCACCTTGCGTGACGAGGGGGATTTCGATTCCTTCTTTGAGGACACAATGAGGGCAGGACACTACGAAAACGATAAGGAAAGCGTTTCGATTATGATAAGCTCCTCTCGTGAGGTTACAGATGACCTTATCGCATATGGTGTTGAGTTTCAGCGCGATGAGAATGGCGAGCTTCTTTATACAAAGGAGGGCGCACATTCAAGCAAGAGAATTCTCTTTTACAAGGACATAACGGGCAAGGAAATCACCTCGAAGCTTCTAAGCAGAGTGCGCGAAAGGGAAAATATAACGCTCTTGGAGCATACCACTCTTGTTGACATTATATCGAGGGACAACGAGTGCTTTGGCGCTATAATTCGTGACGACAAGGGCGCACTTCACAAGCTTGAGTGTGAGCATACCGTGCTCGCAACTGGTGGTATAGGTGGTCTTTACAAGCATTCGACAAACTTCCCACACCTGACAGGCGATGCGCTTGCAATCGCGATAAGACACGACGTCGAGCTTCAAAATGCAAGCTATGTGCAAATTCATCCGACCACGCTTTACACTAAGGACAAAAAGGACAGGAGCTTCCTTATCTCCGAGAGCGTGCGTGGCGAGGGAGCGCTTCTCTATAACAAAAATATGGAGCGCTTTGTAAACGAGCTTCTTCCCCGTGACAAGGTAACTGAGGCAATTCACGCACAAATGGCGCTTGACGGTACTGAATTTGTTTGGGAGGACCTCCGTCCTATTGGCGAGGTCGAGCTTCGTGAGCATTTTCCTAACATTGTTGCTAAATGTGCACAGGCTGGCTATGATGTGTTTAAGGAATGTATTCCTGTCGTTCCAGCACAGCACTACTTTATGGGTGGCGTCAAAGTAAATCACGACAGCGCAACGACGATGAGGCGTTTATTTGCGATAGGCGAAACGGCATGCAACGGTGTGCACGGCAAAAACAGACTTGCAAGCAACTCGCTTCTTGAAAGCCTTGTGTTTGCTAAGCGTGCATCAAGGGCGATTGCGTCAGAGGCTTCCGTTAAGAGCGATAGCGCCTTGGTGGCTGGCGTATCACTTGAAAAATATGAAAATCAAGCAGAGCTTGAAGCTGAATACAAGGACTCCGTTTTAAAGGAAATAGAAAAAGATAAGATAAAATCAAGGAGAATGAATATGTTTGATGAGGTAACTCTTAAATTACAGGTAGATCCACTTATTTTGAGCGCTTTGCGCGAGGACATTACAAGCGAGGATGTTTCAACCAACAGCGTTATGCCTATGGCTACAAGGGGCGAGGTTGACCTCATATGCAAGGAGGACGGCATTCTTTGTGGCATGCAGGTGTTTATGCGTGTGTTTACCTTGCTTGATAGTGCAACCGAGTTTGAGGTTTTTGCTAAGGATGGCGACGAGATTAAAAAGGGACAGCTTCTTTGCAAGGTGCGTGGAGATATTCGCGTGCTTTTGAGTGGAGAGCGCACTGCCCTTAACTATATGCAAAGAATGAGTGGTATTGCTACATATACAAGAGGAGTTGCTTCTCTTCTTGCTGGCACTAAAACAAAGCTTCTTGACACAAGAAAGACAAGCCCTAACAATAGAATTTTTGAGAAATATTCCGTGCGAGTTGGTGGTGGCACAAATCATCGCTACAACTTAACTGACGGTGTGCTTTTGAAGGACAACCACATAGGCGCTGCAGGAAGCGTGCGCAAGGCTGTGCTTATGGCAAAGGAGTATGCTCCATTTGTGCGCAAGATTGAGGTTGAGGTTGAAAGCTACGATATGGTAGTCGAGGCAATCGAGGCTGGCGCTGATATCATTATGCTTGACAATATGAGTCACGAGGAAATGAAGAAATCAATCGACTTTATCGCAGGTAGAGCCGAGGTTGAGGTTTCGGGAAATGTCACAAAGGAAAACATCGCGCGTCTAACCGATTTGGGTGTTGACTTTATTTCGAGTGGAGCGCTCACACACTCTGCGCCTATTCTCGACCTTTCTCTTAAGAATCTTCACGCAATATGAGGTGACTATGACAGGAGAAGAAAGAAGAAAGGAAATACTCTCGCGTCTTGATGGCGCTGACAGGCTTATTTCTGCATCTGCCCTTGCAAGGGAGCTTGGAGTGAGTCGTCAGGTTATCGTTGGAGATGTTGCCATTTTGCGTGCGCACGGACACGATATTGTGGCTTTGGCGCGTGGATATGTGCTTCAAAGGAAATCTGCCTTTGAGCGAGTTTTCAAGGTGTATCATTCTGATGACGATACCGAAAAGGAGCTTAATATCTTCGTTGACGCAGGTGGCGAATGTGTTGATGTGTTTATCTATCATCGCACATATGGCGAGGTGCACGCACCGATGAATCTTAAATCTCGTGCGAATGTTCAAGCGTTTTTAAGTGACATCGCCTCTGGCAAATCGAGCTTGCTCAAAAATGTGACCTCGGGCTATCATTATCACACGATAAGCGCTGAATCGCCCGAAATTCTTGATTCAATTGAGGCACGCTTAAAGGAAAATGGCTTCCTTGCCCCACTTCAAGACTATGAGCCGAGTAATTTAAAAAAATAAAAGGAGTGAAATTCACTCCTTTTTCTTTTATTAAAATTCTTCAAGACCGTCCTTGCCTGTTGTAACGAGTGTAGGTGTTGTAACGGTTTGAATTTTTACTGTATAAGCCACGGCATCTCCCTTTGTAACCTTGCTTTGCATAGGTGAATAGTTAGGTAATTCAGGTGTGCCAACGGTGTATTCCTTTTGGAAAAGCTTAATGTCGCTCTTGTCAGCCTTAGTATATGAATAGCCTGCAAATACAAGCTCGAGATTTTGATGCGCTACATTTGAAAGGTCAAAGCCTGCAACTGATGCGTTAAAGGATGCGTAATTTTGATTAAACTCAACCTGAATTGCACCACTTGTAGCATTTATTTTGCCATTTTCATCAAAGAATGTATCGCCTATATAGCTTGGATTGAAGACAACCATACCAAACTTAATGTTGCCACCCTCGATTTCCTTATATTCATCAAGAACATCATAATTTACGCTAAATCCTGTTGCGATACCTGTTCCGCTTTCCTTTGCCGAATAGCCAAGGCAATTAAATATAGCAGGGAAAGATACCGAAGTGCTATGCTTACAGCCCTCGTTTGCACAGCCTGTGATTTTTGCGCCCTCCATATGATAGCCATTTGCGTAAACGATAGACACTGAATCGGTGTGAACAGGATTTTCCTCGGCTACTCCCGACGCTCCACATCTTGTACAGTTGATAACGCAAGGATTTCCATCCTCCAAGTGAACACCGTTAAATGCTACCTCACAAAGATTTGCGTTGTAAGTCACCATATATGTCTTTGCGGTATATAAGCTATTATCGTATGCAGTATATTCTGCAACACCTGCCTCGGAAAAACGAGATGTGCTTGAGCCAAGAGTTATAACTCTTTGATAGTCAGAGCCTGTATAATAGGTAACGAACGGTTTGCTATTAGCACTACCTAAGGAAGCTGCGCCAAATGTTGTATAATTTTCGGTTACCACAAGAGTGTTAAGTGCCGAGCATGAGTTGAACATATAAGCTCCAATAGTAGAGCCAAGGAAAACAACCTTTGTAAGATTCTTGCACTCCTTGAATGCATAATCACCTATTGTTGTAAGTGTAGATGGGAATATAACTGAAGTAACTCCTACTCTTGTAAAAGCATACTGTCCAATTTGAACTGTATTTTCAAGGACCAAGGTTGTAACCGGGGAATCCTGGAACATTCTATCGCCAACCGCTGTGGAATAGCAGTAAGCCGATGTAAGATTAGGGCAGTTTGCAAACGCGCGTTCTCCAACGCTTGCAACAGAGCTTGGAACGGTTACTGATGTTATGTTGCTATTGCCGCCACCGGAGTTTTGGCTACCAAACGCCTTCGCTGCAATTGCGGTTACATTATACTCAGCGTTGTTGTATGTAACCTTGCTTGGAATTACAACCACTGATTTTTTACAGTTTTTTTGGTTACTTGACGACACGGTAGCCTGCATTGTGCTATCGTTAAGGTCATAATAAATCTCGTCAATAAGAACGGTTGCCGCTGATACTGAAATTGCAAGCACGCAAGTGAGGAACGCCATTATCATAAGGGCAAAAAGGATTTTTCTTTTCATAAAGCCTCTCCTTAAAATTTAGAATATGAGTGTTCGCTAATTCCATTATAGCATAATTGTTTTTACAATTGAATTGCAAAATTATGCGTTTTTATTGTATTTTTGCGCACAAAGCATCAAATTTGTGAAAAAACAGTTAAGAATTTACTTGATCTAAAATTATACCTGTGAAAAAATTTCAAGCTTGGTTTTTTTGAGAATTTTCGAGATAAGCTTAGAGGTAAAGCGTGGGAAGCATCTATACATAAAGCTCATCATATGGGCATCTGCGCCGACGATAATACGCGCCTTGCGTCTTCTTAGCCTACGCATAATTTTGCTTACGGTTTTATCAAGTGGGGCGCAAACCTTCGAAAACAGTCTTGCATCCTTTTCAGATGCGCCTTGATTTTTCATAATATCTGTTTTGACAAAGCCCGTCATTATGCTTGACACATAAATGTCCTTGTTCTCGCTTGCCATACATTCAAAGTACATTCTTACAGCGCTCTTTGATGCGCAATATGCACTAACTCCTGCAAATGGGCACAGCGCACTTGACGATGAAAAGGAAATTATCGCACCCTGTGTCGATTTTTTGATGATCGGGAGCATAGCCTCGGTTGCGTAAACCTGTGCCATAAAGTTAATTTCCATAATCTTGGCAACGCTATCGGAGCTTGAATTTTCAACCGATGCAAACTTTGGCAATGCGCCTGCACAGTTGATAAGTGTATCGACAATTACACCCTCGCTATCAAGCCTCTTAGCAAGCTCGCACCACGCGTCCTTATCAGTTGCGTCAAAGGGAGTGGGGATAAATCGCTCCCCAAGAGAGTCCTTGATTTCATCAAGAAGCTCTGCGCGTCTTGCAACTCCGTACACGGTAGCGCCGAATTTCAAAACGAGCCTTTTGGCAATTTCCTTGCCTATTCCACTTGATGCGCCAGTCAAAATTACTGTCTTATTTGTAAAATCGTATCTCATATTTACCTTTTCAAAAGACCACACTTTTGGTGTGGTCCTTGCTTTTATTAAAGTGCTTTTAAAAGTGAATTATCTTTGTACGCGTCCGCTTCCGCCACCCTTAATAAGTCCTTCAACCTCTTTTACGCTTACAAGGTTGTAGTCGCCTATTATTGTGTGCTTGAGGCAGGATGCTGCAACTGCAAATTCGATTACATCCTGTGGTGCCTTGTTCATAAGTGAAGCATAGATAAGTCCACCACCAAAGGAGTCGCCACCGCCTACACGGTCAACGATATGTATATCATATGAGCGAGAGAAGAAATACTCGTTCTCCTTTGCGTCATAAAGCATTGCTGCCCACTTGTTATCGTTAGCTGAAATGCTTGTACGAAGAGTGATTGCTACTCTCTTGAAGCCAAAGCGCTCTGAGAGCTGCTTTGCAACGCTCTTATAGCCATCGTGATTTACAACACCTGCATCAACATCTGTGTTCTCAGCCTTGATTCCGAATACCTTTTCAGCATCCTCCTCGTTTGCAATACAAACATCAACGAGCTTCATAAGCTCTCCCATTGTCTTGCCTGCCTGCTCACTTGTCCAGAGATTCTTTCTAAAGTTGAGGTCACAGCTTGTTGTGATATTCTTTTCACGACATACCTTGAGTGCGTCCATACAAATCTCAGGAAGCTCTCCACCAAGTGCTGGTGTAATTCCTGTGAAGTGGAACCAGTCAGCGCCCTCAAGAATCTTATTCCAGTCAAAGTCCTCTCTCTTTGCAAGAGCAATAGCAGAATAAGCACGGTCGTAAATTACCTTTGATGGACGCTGTGAAGCACCTGTTTCAAGGTAATAAATACCAACTCTGTCGCCACCTCTTACGATATCAGAGGTATCAACGCCATAACGACGGAGCGAGTTAACTGCGCTCTGACCGATTTCATGAGAAGGGAGCTTAGTTACATATGATGCGTCAATTCCATAGTTAGCAAGAGATACTGCAACATTCGCCTCTCCACCACCGTAGGTAGCGCCAAAGGTGTCGGTCTGGATAAATCTTGTGTAGCCTGCTGGATTGAGTCTTAGCATTATTTCGCCAAAGCATACTGTTTTCATAGTCAATAATTTCCTTTTTTATATAAATTTTCTTACACCACTATTTTACTCCAACTTGGCATGATAGTCAAGTGCTTTGCGAGTATTTTTCGTAGTAAAATAAATATTGCTGTGCAATTCCTGCGCTTTTGCCAAGTGATTGAACATCAATTCCGTTTGGAAAATATTTTTCCAAGGTGCGATTTATATGTACATCTCGCGGGAAAGCCTCGGTTTTGCCAAAGCCAAAAAGGAGTGCGCACGAGGCAACCTTAAGCCCTATTCCCTTTACCTGACAAAGATGCGCAACGCACGCATCAAAATCATCGCTTGCCATAACGCCCTCGATATCTACGCTTCCGTTCTTGATTTTTTCGCACGCATCGGCGATGTATTTTGCCCTAAAGCCCATTCTAAGCGAGAAAAGCTCCTGCTCGCTTGCCTGTGACAGCTCCTCATTTGAGGGGAAGGTGTAGTCGATTTTGTCAAAAAGAGCGACACTGTGTCCGTAATTTTGGCAAATTGAGGCGATTATCTTCTTAATTCTTGGAATGTTATTATTCTGCGAGATTATAAACGAAATGATAGCCTCATATGGCTCTTGACGCAATATTCTGATACCATTTCCGTACTCTAGCGCCCTTTGCATATGTGGCGAGTCGGCTTGGCTTAAGATCTGCGCATTGACCTTATCATAATCGACATCAAGAGAAAGATATTTTCTCCAAATTTGCCAATAATCCTCCTCGGTTGAGTTGTAAATTATGAGCTCGTTCTCGTGGTTTTGTGCAAAAATCACATATTTACCATGTGCCACTCCACCGACCTCAATTTTGTTGCCAAAGCGCTCTAATGTATCAAAGCGAAAGCATTGACCACAATCAAAGGTCTTGAAAAGAGATATTCTCGGTGTATCGGTTATATGGACTGCGTGGACACCGTCCACACAAAATTCTCTTACCTTTTCCATTAAATGATACCTCCCATAACGAGAAGTCCAAGCACGCAAGCGCTAACGAGAAGAACGCAAACGACAATCAAAAGCACCTTGACATTGCCCTTTTTGCCCTCTGAGCTATCAAGCAATCTCGCGCCACGCATAGCCTTAACCACTGGTTTATAAAGAAGCATTGCAAGTGATGCGTTAAGTGCGCCCTTGATAAGATTGAAGGGCAAAAATACTGTTGCAAGCATTCCTGCAACGACGCTTCTATCAATTCCCATATAAAGTGGTGTGATAAGATAATTCCAAAGCACCATTGTTACAGCCATTGACACAACGCCTGTGCAAAGTCCGATTACAGCGCCTGAAAATGTACGCTTTTTGTGATAAATAACGCTTGCAGGCAAGGCAAAGGCACAGCTTGAAATTATATTCATAAGAAAGCCGATAGGTCCAGTTGTGCTTATTGTAATCAGCTCCAAAAGCGCTGTTATCGTGCTTATTATAATGGTCGGAATAGGACCGACAATAAAGCCTGCGATTACGATGATTATATCCTTTGGGTCATAGTCAAGGAAGCCTGCGACCTTTATCGGTATTAAATTTCCAAGACAGGTAAGCGCGTAAGCGAGCGCCGAAAACATTCCTGTCATTACTATTTTCTTTGTTGACTTATTCATTTTAGCTCCTTAAAAAACAAAAATCGTCCTTTCAGGACGACAAAAGAAAATATCATCTGACACCTTCTTCCATCCAGACTTTACTGTCGGTCTTGGAATTACACCAAGTCAGCACCAAAGGCGCTCGTGGACTGTACCACCGGTCGGGAATTTCACCCTGCCCTGAAGATTTACACTAAAATTATATTCCATATTCTTGACTTTGTCAAGTCAGTTCTAAAAAATTACAAAAAATCTCAAAAAAATTCTAAATTTCTATTGATATTAAAAAAAACCTGTGATAAAATATTTCTATCAAAAATTAAAGAACAAATATCGGAGGTAAGTATATGAGTTCTAATGTAAGACCAGATTCAATGAAAAGAATTAACACTTTCGAGCTTGCAAATGCGTTTATCGATGAGCAGGTTGCCGAAATCAGAGCGCAGGTTGGCGCAAAGAAGGTGCTTTTGGCGCTTTCTGGTGGAGTTGACTCCAGCGTTGTTGCTGCTCTTCTTATTAAGGCTATCGGAAAGCAGCTCGTTTGCGTTCATGTAAACCATGGACTTATGCGCAAGGGCGAGAGTGAGCAGGTTATCGAGGTGTTTGGTAAGCAGCTCAATGCAAACCTTGTATATATTGATGCAACTGACCGTTATCTTGACAAGCTCGCTGGAGTTAGCGACCCAGAGACAAAGCGTAAAATTATCGGTGGCGAATTCATTCGTATTTTCGAGGAAGAGGCAAGAAAGCTTGAGGGCGTTGATTTCTTGGCACAGGGCACAATTTATCCTGACATTCTCGAAAGCGTAAAGCAGGCAGAGGGCAAAAAGGCTGTCAAGTCTCACCACAATGTTGGTGGTCTTCCTGATGACCTTCAGTTCGAGCTTGTTGAGCCTATTAAGCTTCTCTTTAAGGATGAGGTTAGAGTTGTAGGCGAGGCGCTCGGTCTTCCACACGAGATGGTATATCGTCAGCCATTCCCAGGACCAGGTCTTGGTGTAAGATGCCTTGGCGCCATCACAAGAGATAGACTCCACGCACTTCGTGAGGCTGATGCAATTCTTCGTGAAGAGTTTGACATTGCAGGTCTTAACAAAACTGTATGGCAGTACTTCATTGTAATTCCTGACATCAAGAGCGTTGGTGTTAAGGACGAAAGCCGTTATGAGGGCTGGCCTGCAATCATTCGTGCTGTAAATACAAAAGATGCAATGAGCGCAACAATTGAGGAAATTCCTTACGCAATTCTCCACAAGATTACAAAGAGAATCACAAGCGAGGTTGAGGGCATTAACCGTGTTCTCTACGACCTCACTCCAAAGCCAACTGGCACAATCGAGTGGGAATAATTTTGAACTATAAATAAAAGAGCGGAAATTCCGCTCTTTTTTGTTCTTTTATTCTCTGCCGATTAGCATTGTACAGCAGTCGCCTTGTGCGACTATTCTGCCATAAAAGTCGGTTGTAACATTACGACTCTTATAATAGTAGCCGAGAATTTTGCGTGAAAACGCTCTCACAACCTTGTCGCCGTTTGGTTTAGTTTCGATGTAGGCAATTATTCTGCCCGAAAATTCTCTGATAATTTCCTCTGCCATTTTAGTTTTCCCTTCCATTTCTCCAAGCCATACCAAACGGCTCGGTGGTGTATGCGCTTGCACAAATTTTGGCGAGCTCGATATTTTCAAGCGTTTGTCCATTATAGGCGCTCGCCCCTGCACCAAGCATAAAGAGCGGAAAATTCCGCTCTTTTATTTTTGACCTTCATTTATTATTTCCGTTTCTCTCTCCCAAAGCTCGCTAATCGACTTTTTATTTCCAAGCCAATAAACCCGCGTGCTTTCGTATATAGGTCCTCCATGTGTCATATATCGTTTCCATTTTACAACCTTATATGTGAGTGCAACATATTCAACCGTTCCACCGTCGTCATATTCGGCTTTGCGAAACGGCACAAACATAATCACAAGCACTAAAACAACAGACAAAGATATGTAGATGATTTTTTTCATTTTATCCCTCTTTCTTGTTTTTGTTGTTTGTTTTTTTATTCCATTCCAAATGGCTCGGTGGTGTATGCGCTTGCGCAAATTTTGGCGAGCTCGATATTTTCAAGTGTTTGTCCGTCATAGGCGCTCGCCCCTGCGCCAAGCATAAAGAACGGAACATCTTCATTTGTATGGTTATATGAGTGGAACAAATAACCATATTCGTTGTATTTGGACGCGGTAAGCTTGCCTGTTTCGTGGTCGGCAGTTACAATAAGAAGTGTATCAGGATGACAAAGCGTAAACTGTGTAGCATAAGCAACAGCATCATTAAAGCGCTTTACCATTTCGACCGCACCCTCGTTATCCTTTTCGTGAGCGCGCTTATCGATATGTCCCTCCTCTATCATAATGAAGAACTGTGAGGAGTCCTTGGATATCGTCGAAAGCGCCTTTCGCACCTCGCCTGTGAGATTATTATCGACACTTCCTGCCACATAATCAATTTTTCCACTTGCGCTAAGAGCGTCAATTTCAGCTTGAAGCTCCTCGGTATTTTCTCTTGAAATGTTGTGACACATATACGAGGACGGAGTTGCGCCCGTGATTTTATCAGTTGTTACAACAGCAGTTTTCGCTCCGAGTGAAAATGCAAGCTCTCGAACATTTTGAACAGGATTGCCATTTGCATCGAGCCCGACATAGCTATTGAGTGTTTTATAGCCCGTTGCCATAGCTGTGCCAGAGGCTGCGCTATCGGTTGCGTCCGCTGTCTTGTCAATTACAGACTGAGAGCGAGTTATGCTCTTACCTGTGGCGATAAACGACCTTGCAATGAATGTAGGCATTCCGTTTTTCTCTGCCATTTTTATGTGGTTTTCACCCATTCCGTCGCCTATCATAAAGATTACGCTATCGTACTTTTCGGGGAACACAAAATTCTTTGGACTTTCCTCTGTTGGAAGATCGCTTATTTTGAGGTCATATTCATTTACAAGTGCGTGAGCGCCCGCACCAACATAAATTCCGTAGCCCTTGATTACAATTTTACTGTCCCTTGCGAAAAGGAGATATTGTCCGTTGGAAAGCTCTGATACAGTCTTGGATTCCTCGCGATTTGTATCGCCTATCAAAATTTCGAATTTCGCTTCCCTTGCAGAGTCCGTTACGATTTCAACACCATCGCCACGCTCCGAGAGCATAGAGGCGAGGTTTTCAGCCGCATATTTAGTGCTTAGATCGGCATTTTCGGGAATAACTATCTGAAAATCATCTATTTCCGCGTTGCCACAGCTAAATAGCACGAGTGCTAAGATTATTATGCTAAAAAATGTAAGCAGTCTTTTCATTGTCATCCCCCCTTGTTTTTTATTGTACCACATAAAATGAACAAAATCAATAAAAAAGAGGCAAACGCCTCTTTTTTACATCATTTCCTTATCATAAATTGCTCTTTCGCCACCGATGAATTTAGGGCGAACACGGGCACAAATTATGCTTGCCTCTCCGATTTTGTTAATCGAAAGGCGAACAGGCACAGCAACTCTTTTAAGATGCATACCGATAAGCGTGCCACCGATATCAATTCCTGCATCAGCCTTGATTTCCTCGACTACAACGGGATTTTTAAAGCTACCGTAAGCCACGGTTGCAAGCGAGCCACCTGCCTTCTTTTGTGGGATTACATTTACCAGATCAGCGCCCGGCACTGCGTCTGCCTCGGTAACAATTGCACGGTTAAGATGCTCACAGCATTGAACTGCAAGATATATTCCCCTTGCCTTAAGCTCGCTATAAATTCCCTCAAAAATCTGCTCAGCAGTATCAGGGTCAGAGTTTGTTCCTATTTTTGAGCCAACAACCTCACTTGTTGAGCAACCAACAACTAAAACGCTTCCCTTTTTAAGCTTGGCAACCTCACAAAGCTCCTTGACAGCCTGTGTGCATTGTTCTTTAACTGACATATTTAAACCTCTTTTACGGATAAAATTTCGTTTTCACAAGGACATTTTACCACTATAATAAAAAAATGTCAAGAATTTTGCGTTTGTTCACAATTTATTCACAATTATGGTATATAATGTATGTGTTAAAAAATTATGTATAAACGAGGTTTTATTATGGCAAAGCTTAATGAACTTAAGAAATCAATTGGTGTTAACGGTCCTGTCCTCACAATCGTTATGGACGGTGTCGGCATCGCTCCCGATAGCGAGGGCAATGCAGTAAAGAACGCATACACTCCAACTCTTGATATGCTTATGGAAAAATATCCTTGGGTTAAGCTCAAGGCTCACGGAACTGCTGTTGGTCTTCCTGGCGACGACGATATGGGTAACTCCGAGGTTGGACACAACGCACTTGGCTCAGGTCAAGTATTCGCACAGGGTGCAAAGCTCGTTTCTCAATCAATCGAGAACGGAAAAATGTTCGCATCCGACACATGGCAGACAATCGTTTCTAATGTAAAGGACAATAACGGTGTTCTTCACTTTATCGGTCTTTTCTCTGATGGTAATGTTCACTCTCATATCGACCACCTCAAGGCTATGATTGCACAGGCTAAAAAAGAGGGCGTTAAGTGCGTGAGAATTCACACTCTTATCGACGGTCGTGATGTTGGAGAAACAAGTGCGCTTGACTATGTTGAGCCATTCGAGGAGTTCCTTGCATCACTTCGTGATGATTCCTTTGATATTATGATTGCCTCCGGTGGTGGAAGAATGGTAATCACAATGGATAGATACGAGGCTAACTGGAAGATGGTTGAGAATGGCTGGAGGACTCACGTTCTCGGCGAGGGCAGACAGTTCTGCTGTGCTAAGAAGGCTATCGAAACCTATCGTGAGGAATTCAAGGTTATCGACCAAGACCTACCTCCATTTGTAATCGCAAAGGACGGAAAGCCTGTTGGTACAATCAATGATGGCGACAGCGTTATCTTCTACAACTTCCGTGGTGACCGTTCAATTGAAATTTCAAAGGCGTTTGACGATGCAGACTTTGACAAGTTTGACAGAGTTCGCTTCCCTAAGGTTGTTTATGCAGGTATGCTTGAGTATGATGGCGATCTTCACATTCCTTCAAGATATCTTGTAAATCCACCAGAAATCACAAATACAATGGGAGAATATCTCTCTGATACAGGCGTTTCACAGCTCGCAATCTCCGAAACTCAAAAGTACGGACATGTAACCTATTTCTGGAACGGAAATAAGAGTGGCAAATTTGACGATTCTCTTGAAACCTATATCGAAATCCCATCTGATGTTGTTCCCTTCGAGCAAAGACCTTGGATGAAGTGCGCTGAAATCACTGACAAGCTTATCGAGTGCCTTAGAAGTGGAGAGTACAAGTGCCTCCGTGTTAACTTCCCTAACGGAGATATGGTAGGACACACAGGTAATCTTCTCGCTACTCGTTGCTCAATGGAAGCGCTCGACCTCCAGCTTAAGAGACTCCTTGATGTTGTTGATGAGCTTAAGGGAGTTGCAGTAATTACAGCTGACCACGGTAATGCTGATGAAATGTATGAGGTTGACAAGAAGGGCATGCCAAAGGCTGACAAGAACGGTAAGTTCAAGGCTAAAACAAGCCACACTCTCAATCCTGTTCCTTGCATTATCTACGACAACTTCTATGCAGATGCATATGAGGTTAAGGCTGACAATGGTCAGTTCGGTCTTTCCGATGTTGCAGCAACAGTTGTAAACCTTCTCGGTTATGAAGCTCCTGCTATGTGGGACGAATCTCTTATCGAGGTAAAATAATCAAATAACGAACACACCAAAGCGCGCTTTGGTGTGTTTTGATAACAGGTAGAGGCAATTATGAAAATTTTCTATCAGGACAACGATATAATCGTTTGCGAAAAGGAATACGGTGTTTCCTCACAAAAAAGCGACGGTGCAAATATGCTCGATATGATAAGAGAGGTAACTGGCACTGAAGCATTCCCTGTCCATCGCCTTGACATTACAACAAGAGGCATTATGGTATATGCGCTAAATCAAAAAAGTGCTGGCGAGCTATCAAAGCAAATTCAAGCTGGTACATTTAAAAAGAGCTATCTTGCAATAGTACACGGAGAGTGTGAGGACGCGGGCGAAATGGTTGATTTACTGTATCACGACAGGCTCAAAAACAAATCGTTTGTTGTAAGCACAAAAAGACAGGGGTCAAAGGAGGCACGCCTCGAATACACGACTCTGCAAAGGGCAAAAATTGAGGGCGAGGAGCTTTCGCTTGTTCATATAAGACTCCATACTGGCAGAACTCATCAAATACGAGTTCAATTCTCATCTCGTGCTCATTCTCTTTACGGAGACGGAAAATACGGTGCGCACGACAACGCAAAAATCGCACTTTATTCACACTCCATCGAGCTTTTGCATCCAAAAACCAAAAAATCAATGTACTTTGATGCCTTGCCAAGTGGCGATATATGGGACAAATTTGCCTCTATACCAAAGCCCTTGTGATAAGGTAAGAAAGCGCCATACAAATAGGAAATGTAAGAATTGCGACATACGCCATTTTGACAAGCGTTTTATAGCAAACGCTCTTACCGTCTAACAAGCCTGCTCCTGCAACGGAGCAGGCTTTTATATTGCTCGTGCTTACAGGCATACCGAGCGACGAGCAGAAAATAAGGCACACGCTCGACGAGATTTCCGACACGAATGCGCTTTTTTGAGTCAAGTCTACTATTCCCTGCCCCATCGTTTTTACAATTCTGCCTCCACCAAGCAGAGTTCCAAGAAACAGCGCCACTCCAACTGCGAGCGAGGAGGCAACAAGTGTCTGCCGAGTGTTCACAGGATAAAGAAAAAGAAGCAACGCTACAAGCTTTTGTCCGTCCTGCGCACCGTGCATAGCAGACGAGAGCGCGCACGAGGCAATTTGAAGCCCTCGCCACGGAAGATTTGCTTTTTTCAGTATTTTATATGTAATGCAGGAGAGCAAAAATGAAATGACGCAAGAAATTACCATATAGATTAAAATTTTAAAGGCAGGGGCGAGGCTTATCGTGCTTGAAAGCGCCATAGAAGCGCCAAAAAGCGATGCCAAAAGCGCGTGCGACTCGCTCGATGGCATTGAGAAAATCCAACAAGCGACAGCGAAAATTATAGTTGTTAGAAGTATTACGATAATTCCGATTTCTCTTTTCTCTCCAAGGCTTGCACCTGCAAGGACACTCTCTGCCACACTCATATTTGCATAGAGAGATATAAGCAATCCGAGCAGATTGCACACAGCGCTTAAAAGGCACGCCAAATTCATCGAAAGCGCTTTTGTTGCAACAGCAGTTGCAATTGAGTTAGGCGCGTCAGTAAAGCCATTTAAAAAGGTCACTCCAAGCGCGAGCAAAAGGGCGACTCCCGTAAGACTAAAAAGCTCCATATTTCCTCACAAAAATCCGTTCTATTTCATAAAATACTCGTAAGGGGGCGATTTTATGATAGTTGAAAAGGAATACGAAAGAGAAAGAGCTGTGCTCTATGCAAGAAAATATGCCTTGGTGCGAAATCCTCTTTTCTTCTCGTTTGCAGGAATCGGAGGAAATTGCACAAATTTTGTTTCTCAATGCGTGCTTGCAGGAAGCTGTGTTATGAATTATACGCCAATTTACGGTTGGTATTATTTGTCAACAAACAGGCGTAGTGCCTCGTGGACGGGAGTCGAATTTTTCTATAATTTTATGATAGAAAACACAGGTGTTGGACCGTTTGCGATTGAAACGACGCTTGATGGCGCAGAGGTTGGCGACGTGATTCAGCTTCAAAACGATGACGGAATCTTTTATCACACAATAATCATCAGCGAAATAAGGGACGGAGAAATTTATATTTGCGCCAATTCAAACGATGCTCTTGACAAGCCCTTGTCGGAGTATAATTATGCCAATTTGAGAGTCCTTCACATACTCGGAGTGCGCTTTGACACGAGGTTTCAAATCGACTGCTTTGACTCTCTCTACACTCCACCGATTCCTCCAGTAGAAGAAATGTCTCCAGAGAGTGAGCAGGGAGAAATCTCGCCTTAAAAACGCGCGTATGGGCAGTTTACCCAAAAAGGAGCGCCACATTATGTGCAAGTTGCACAAATGCCATTTGAAATTTTTATTTACAACAGTGATTTTGTTTAAATTTGCCTTGACAAAGGTCTTACAATGGTGTATTATATATAATGTAATAAAAGCGAAATCACGGCTTTAAAAATTTCCATATGGAGGACAAAATGAGAAAAAGAATTTTACTTATCGCTCTTGCTTTGATTCTTGCATTGACCTGCGTGTTCCTTGCTTCATGCAATCCAACACCAGATGATTCATCAAGCAGCTCGAGCGGAGATCCAGGTAGCTCAAGTGGAGATCCTAATAATCCACAGGGTACAGCAACCGCAGTTGACAACGTTAGATACCTTCGCGTTGCAGAGCTCAAGGACGGAAAGGCTACACTCAAATTTAACACTTATGTAAGTGGCCTTAGCTATGACATCAGATATAGCGACAAGCCTATTACAGAGGAAAACTTCGATAAGGCTACAAAAGCAAACGCTTCTATTAGTGGCTCAGGCGAGATTACCGCGGTTATCAACGACCTCGGTGCTTCTCTTACCAAGGCTTACTATGTAGCTGTAAGACCTTATGCAGGTAACGAGTCAAATCACGGCTTGGTGCTTTCTACTCGTGTTGGTGGTAATATGCTTATTCCTATCAACTACACAAGCTCGATTTATAATGTTTACCATGGTGAAACACTTCGTGGTAACTTCACAAACCTCTTTGATGAGCAGGATGACAAGTTTGTTTCAAGCCTTTATCGTCCTGAAACAAATATGGGTACCGTTTATCCACCTCCAACAACAGGAGACAGAGTTACATATAATCCTAACTCTGCCGATGTTACAGACGGCAAGGTTGGTATGACTCTTGGTCCTATCGTTGACATGGAGTTCAACCACTATATCACTACAATTAAGCTCTACTATGGCGAGCTTAAGGGTAAGTACATAGTTAAAGACAACAAGGTTGTATTCGATAACGATACCGCATTCTCTGGCACAGTTACTGTAAGATGGTCAAAGAAGCCTGTTGACTTCCAGTCAGAAAACGACGCTTGGGATGGCTACTATGAGTTCGAAATGTCTGATATCGACGACAAGAACTGGAACGATGTAGAGGTTAATGCCGAGGCAAGATATGTTCAGGTTCGCTTCTCTGACGGTGAGGCTCCTAACGAAATAGTAATTTATGGCTACCAGAGCTCCGAAAACACTCCTATCGCAACAACTCTTCGTCCACTTCCTACAATGGGCGAGATGATGGGTATGTGTGGATTCGTTGCAACAGGTGGTGGTAACACTCCTATTAAGAGCGTAAGCTGTACAACTGTTCTTCGTGAGTACCACAACTTCGGTTGGTCTTATGTTGACAGATCATATCCAGGTATGTCCAACACCTTTATGGGTGGTATGGGTAACTTCGATGCTCAATACTCCGCTTATAATAATGCAGGAATTAATGTAATTCCTTGTATCCAGTGGCCAAACTATGCTATTGCAAAGGCTTGTGATGAGGACGGAAATCCTATCAAGAATAGCGATGGTACATTCCAGGAGGCAAGCTTCTTCGACAAGTTTACTCCACAGGTTTACTGCTTGTATGCAGACAATATGTTCTGCTTCGCAGCACGCTATGGCTCAAACAACTCAACTGACATCTTGTCAATTATGAGAAAGCATTGCTCAACCTCTGCAAAGAGTGCAGGTGCTGGCACACTTCAATGGATTGAGGCTGGTAACGAGCCTAACGGTGAGGATCAGCTCGGAATGGTTCCATATCAGCTCGCTGCTCTCCAGAGCGCTTGCTATGATGGACATATGAAGACACTCGTTTCCTCAAAGAGCGAAGAGGGATATCACTTCGGCGTTAAGAATGCTGACCCTAACTTCAAGATTGCAATGGCTGGTCTTGCTGGTACAGGTGGTAGATATATCACAAGTATGTGCTACTGGCTCCAGGCTAACCGTACTGATGGCAACCTTGGTATGGATGCATTCAACTTCCACTCTTACTTCTCAAATACCTTCTATATGAACAACTCATACATTCAAGTGGGCGTATCTCCTGAGTACTACAACATCGTTGATGATGTTTCTCGTATCATCGAGTATAGAAACAAGTACTTCCCAGATGTTGAGGTTTGGATCACAGAGTTTGGTTGGGACACCAACCCAAGCTATGAGACAATGACCGCTGCACACGCTTATGGCAAGTACAACTCACATCAGGTACAGGCTATGTGGCTTGTTCGTGCATATCTCCTCTTCTCCTCAATTGGTATCGATAAGGCTACCATGTACATGTGCGAGGACGTTGCATACGATGTAACTGCAGTTGGTAAGTACGGTACCTGTGGTGTTGTAGGCTTTGATGAAAACGGCAAGGAATACTACAAGGATTCCTACTACTATCTCTACACACTCAAGAATGCTCTCGGCGATTACACATTCGTAAACGAAATTAATTCTGGTAGCGACGATGTTTGGATTTACCAGTATAAGAACGCTGATGGCAAGACTGCATACGCAGTATGGTGCCCAACAATGGACGGTACAGAGGTTGAAAACTTCGAGCTTAAGATTAACGGTAGCTCCGCTACTCTTATCGAGGCTGTTGACCTTGACACAGATGGTGTTTCAAGCGAGCTTACAGTTTCAAACGGAGCTGTTAAGATTCACGTTTCAGAAAACCCTGTATACGTAATGGTTGACTAATAAAGTAAAAAGCGAGGATTTATTCCTCGCTTTTCTTTTTAATCAAATTAAAAGAGTCTGCAAGACGCAGACTCTTTTTGCTTTTATTTTTCCACTACAAATATTGGATTCTCACTTACATTAACAACAACTGTTCCGTTATTGTTTTCAAGTGGGCTGTGCTTACCGTTATAAGCCTCATTTACAAGCTCAATAAGCTCAAATTCGCCCTCTCCAACATTAAGCTTCATACCAGGAACCTTTGTTCCGTCAGAGGTTGTGCACCATACTGCATATTTTGCTTTGCCCTCTTTTGTTGTGGTATATTTGAAAATCTTAACATTAGCATTAGGAGCTTCAATTTCGCTATCAAAGCGAGTGGTTTTGAGGATTTCCTTAAGAGTATATACATAATAGAAGGAATCCTTCTTATTACCTTGAACTACATTTGTAGGGTCAATCTCGATTGGGAATCTGATAAGACCACAGGAGCCATATTTTCCAACAGCAGTTTCCTCAGGACCACAGTCACGAGACATATACATTGCCGCCTTTTCTACACCGATAGAGGAAAGGAGGAGGTACTCACGAACAAGCCACATAGCCTGTACCTGTCTACCTGTATATTCTGCGTATGCGTGCGAGGAGTTTGTTGTCTTCCAGCTTTGGTTTGTATCCCAACCAAATTCAGTAAGCCAAATTTCCGTATCAGGACAGTATCTATCACGGAAATCACGGATTGAATCAAAGCGAGAGACGATGTCGCCCTCTTCTGGAGAAACGCCCATCCAAACGGTCTGACCTTGGTCTCCACGATCCTCGATATTGATATCAACGAGCTTGGACATTCCAGACTCCTCGAACTTTTTTCCGCAGTAGCAGTGAGCATTAATTACATCGAAAGGAAGCTTTCCGTCCTTACGATTATATCTGCACCAGAACGCCATTGCTCTTATGTAGTTAGAGTTAAGTCCTGCTCCGCCTGACATCGACATTTTGAAGTTAGGGTCTGCCTGCTTTACGCCGACATTCTTATACATTCCCTCGTGTCCGTCATAGCACATGCTAAGGAATGCAGCGAGCTCAAATGGTGAGAAGTAAGGATCTCTACCAAGCCATGTTCCATCAGGCTCGTTAAGAGGCTCAACGCTCTTAAGATAGCCAAGACCGATTTTTGGCTCTTGTCCCTCGGATACCTGAATAAGTGATGGATCGATATCCTTATTGCTTCCGTATCTTGCAACAAATTGGAAGAGCATTGTTGCGTAGCTCATATAGTTCTTTGGATCAGTTGAATCAGCCGTGTGGTCCTTTGGACATCTCTTTGAGTGAGTTGAAATAACAGGGCAAACATCTATGCCAAACTTATGTGTCTTGCGATAGAACTCATCAAAATCCCAAGGGCCTGCATAGCTTGGGCTGAATGCGATTGTTGTCTTTTCAAGGTCAGGAGTACAGCTCCAGAGCCAAGGGTGATATTCACGAATATAGCTTACAGCACGAAGAACATCATCTCCGTCGTTTATGAATGCGTTCATTCCAACGAATTCGCTAAGGTCACTGAACTTGTGTTCTTTTCTTTCAGGAATAACAATTGGGCTTGGTGCAACCTCGTAGCCATAAACTACGATTTCAGATGGTGCTTGGTTGTTGTTGAATGAGAAGTTGATGTACTGTGTTTGGTGCTTTGTTTCAAAGCCAGTCCATTTTCTCTTTTCAGGAGCGAGCTCCTCATCATATTCCCAGCTAAATGGAGTTCCCATCTTAACCTTAACCTTACGAACACCATAGTCAGCCTTATCCTTTTCAGGCTTATATTCGTCGTAATCGTTGTAGATATACATATTAGTGATTTGGTAAATTGCGCCCAAATCAACTGTAAATGACAAGTCAGTTTGTCCAACCCACCAGTGGTCGTGCCTTGGATGCACCTGTGGGATTTGACCCTCAACGCCATATAGAGGATCTCCGTCGTTATCAAATTCGCAGAAGAAGTTTGATACCCTTTCAATGCCCATATCATTGATGATCATTTCTGGCGTAATACGGATTTTTTGTGGTTTGTTGCTCATTTTAAGTTCTCCTTTTTAATTAGGCAAGATTTGTAATATTTTTTTGCTTGTCTAATGCTCTTATTGTGCAAATACAAGAATTGGGCATTCGCTTACATTTACGCTAACTGTACCATTGTTAACGGTAAGCTCACTTGATACGCCAGCGATTTCGCCATATGCCATTTCTGTGAGTGTCGCCGATGATGCGCTTCCGATATTCAATTGATATCCCTCAACGCGAACATTATCGGAGGTAGGACACCATACAGCATAGCAGGTCTTTCCCTGTCCGTTTTCAAATTTATAAACCCATACATCCTCATTACCAGAGTCAACGATTTCTACGAAATACATATCAGACATGGTACTCTTGAGTGTGTACATGTAATAATAAGAGTCTTTTTTTGTTCCATCAGATGTGATGACACCGCTTGTGCCATATTTTCCAATAGATTCATCCTCAGCGCCTACATCGGCACACATATACATTGCCGCACGGTCAACACCGATTGATGCGAGAATGAAGTATGCGCGTGTGAGCCACATTGCCTGCACCTGTCTGCCTGAATAAGGACCATATGCGTGCGATGAGCCCTGTGTAAGATAGCTTTGGTTTGTGTCCCAACCGAATTCGGTGAGCCATACCTCCTTTTCAGGATAGTATGTGTTTCTGAATTCGAGGACATCTGCAAGCGAGCCTGCAAGATCTGCATCCTCAGGGGATACGCCTATTTCAATGGCATAGCCATTGTATTCGATTGTTTTTCTGCAATATGTGTGAACATTAAATGCGTCAAAGCCAAGCTCTCCGTCTGTACGGTTATGCTCAAGCCAGAAGCACATAGCTCTTATGTATCTGTTTTGAATACCAGCAAGTCCTGACATTGCGATCTTCATATTTGGATCGGCATTTATGATACCAAGGCCACTTCCACTTGGAGAGTTCATTGTGTTACAATGTCCATCATATACAGCCGAGGTAAATGCTGCAAGCTGATATGGTGTATATCCATTTGAATCCTCACCATTTGGCTCATTTCCTATTTCAATCCAGTCAACGAGGTCAGTATTGATAACGGGCTTTTGTCCCTTTGCAATCTTTACAAGATCAGTTGTAGCGGCAGGATTGTTTCCATAACGGAGCGAGTATTGATATACAAATTCTGCATACATTACATATGATTGAGGATCATTCTTGCTCTCCCCCTCGAGATGAGCAGGAGATGATGCCATATCAAACATAAAGCATGGAACAGGATCTGTATTTTTCTTTTTAAGAGACTTGTAAATTACCTCCATCATGGTCTGATATGTACCAACAAAGTTGGTAGCAGGCGCTGGATAAAGGTCCTTCTTATATGCAAAATTCCATGTCTTGTAATCACGGAAGTAGCCTGCGCATTCAAGGTTAGATGCCTTGTTTGCCTGGCTGTGTCCATTGATGCCAAGAATGTATCCCATAGGCTTGTTTTGATGCGTTTCGGTTGGCTTTGCTGGAGTTTCGCCCAAATCGTAGCCATATGCCAAGATTTCATATGGCGGAGCTGAGGCTCTGTTCTTAAACTTGATGTTCAGATACTGTGTATCTGCGTTTATTGTAACCTTACTCCAGCCCTGCTTCTCAGCAGTATGCGTGATTGTTGTTTCGTACTTGAATGGAGTACCAGCCTCGAGAGTTATTGTTTGTCCCGAGCCATTGTAGTAAAGATACACATGGTCAATGTGCTTTTTAACACCGAAGTTTACGGTTATCTCAAACTCCGCATTATAATCGTCCTCATCCATATCTCCGTCATTATCGAAGTCGTATGGAAGCAAGAAGCTTGATGGAACCTGTGCATTTATATCGGTAGGATTCGAATTTTGCTCGTCAAAAAGAGGAGACAAATTCTTGAGCGACATTCCACAATAGGTCATATCGTAGTCTATGGGCAATTGAACAACGGTTGTATCAATTTCCTCCTCATCGTCGCAGGACACAAATGCAAGAGTCGCAAGGATTGCAACCAACGCCAAAAGCAAGCATTTGAAAAGCCTTGATTTCATAAATACCTCCTGTTCGACACTAAATGTCGAGAACTCACTTGCGCTCACGCGCACTAATTTATTATATTATATAATAAAAGATAGTAAAAGTCAAGTAAGTAATTGACAAAAGCCCCTATCTGTGCGCACTTTTTTTATCTTTTTTTGGCATTATTGACAAAATTGAAGCAAATATCTTGAAATCGAAATAATTTTAATGTAAAATTAAAATAGCGTAATGTGGGCTTTGCTCATTTTACCTAAATTTAATAATAAGGAAAAATCTATGACAGGTATTGAAATCGCAACAATAATTGTAATGCTTCTTGGCGGACTTGCATTCTTCCTTTATGGTATGAATCTTATGACTAACGGCCTCGAAAGAATGGCTGGTGGTAAGCTCGAGAGCATTCTTAAAAGCGCTTCCTCTAACAAGGTCAAGGGAATGGCGCTTGGATGTGGAGTTACAGCTGTAATTCAGTCCTCATCTGCCACAACCGTTATGCTCGTTGGTCTTGTTGGCTCGGGAATTATGACGCTTCCTCAAACGGTAGGAATGCTCATGGGCTCAAACATTGGTACAACAATCACACCGTGGATAACAGGTCTTAGCTCCCTTAACGGAAGCAGTAATTCACTCGCATTCTTGAACCTTTTGAAGCCCTCGTTCTTTACACCGATAATTGCTCTTGTTGGTATCATTCTTATAATGTTCTTTGGAACAAAAAACAGGAAAAACAAGGACATCGGAACCGTCTGCCTCGGCTTTGCAATTCTTATGCAGGGAATGGAGCTTATGTCCGACTCTGTGTCGTTTTTAAGTGAAAAGGACGCTGCTGGAAACCTTCTTTATGGCGATGCGTTCTTTAAAGTAATTGAGATATTTGATGTCAAGATTGTGGGCATTTGGCTTGCCCTCATTGTAGGAATGATTTTCACGGCAATCATTCAGTCCTCATCTGCCGCAACTGGTGTGCTTCAAATCCTTGTTGCCGCTACGACAATTACAAATGTAGCAGGCGAGGTCGTTGGTGGTATGTCATACAAGGTTGTAATTCCACTTATTCTCGGCATCAACATTGGTACCTGCGTAACTGCAGTTATCTCAAGCCTTGGCGCGAATGGCGACGCAAAGAGAGTTGCTGTAACTCATCTTACAATCAAAATCATCGCTGCGCTCCTTTGCATGATTCCATTTGCTATAATTTGTGGATTTAGCCCCGCATTCCTTGACAAGATTCCAAATGTTTGGGGAATCGCTACCTTCCACACACTCTTTAATGTCGTAACCACATTTGTTCTCTTGCCTTTCACAAATCAGATTATGAAGCTTTCATATATCTTTGTAAAGGAAAAGACAAAAAAGAAAAAGGTTGCTTATATCGACCCTATTCTTATCAACCAGTCGCCAGCAGTTGCTATCTCCGAGTCTGCGAACCTCGCAAACGAGATGTGCGCAATCGCAAGAGATACAATCTTCTTGGCTATTGACAATTTGTATAACTACAATCCAAAGAACTCTCAAACAATTCTCGATAACGAGGAATTAATTGATAAGTACGAGGACAACCTCGGCACATATCTTGTAAAAATCTCTACTCACTCAATTTCAGATGCTGACTCGAGAAGAGCCTCAAAGCTTCTCCACTCTATCGGAGATTTCGAGCGTCTTAGCGACCACGCAATCAACATAATGATGGTTGCTGATGAAATGCACGAGAAGAAAATTTCCTTCTCCGAGGAGGCTAAGGCTGAAATTGATGTTATTACACGCGCACTTCGCGAAATCATCAATCTCACCTGCGATTCATTCGCTGTAAACGATGTTGACCTTGCAAAGCGTGTTGAGCCTCTTGAGCAGGTTATTGATATTCTTATTGCTAAGTCTAAGTCCAACCACATTGCCCGTCTTCAGGCTGGAAACTGCACAATTGAGCTTGGATTTATCCTCTCTGACCTTCTCAACAACTACTCTCGTGTTTCCGACCACTGCTCAAATATCGCAGTTGCTCTTATCGAGACCTCGCATAACAGCTTTGACACTCACAAGTATCTTAACTCTGTTAAAAACGCAGGCGATGAGAAGTTCTCAGTTGCATTCGACGAGTATGCATCAGTATACAAATTCTAATCACAAGTCTAAAAATCCTCGACACAGTGTCGAGGATTTTCCTTTTTCTGACATTTTTAGTGGCTATTTTTACATTTTTCGGATTTTTTGGTAAAAATATTCAAAAATTGCGCAAAAATTCTCAAAATTTTTCGCGTTATAACACGCGTTTATTATTGACAAGCGCGCGCATTTGTGCTATTATATATTATATTTAAGTAAATTTTAGGGAAGGAGAGCGCTATGAAGCTCAGTATAGTCATTTGCGTTTGCAACACCAGCCGACCATATTTTAGAGAATGTCTTGAAGCTATCAGAGGCTCTACACTTTCATTCTCGGATTACGAAATTCTCGTTGTTGACGACGGTAGTGAGGTTGATTACTCCGACTTCGTTGACCAATATAAGCTTCGCTATGTCAAGACCGAAAATCGTGGAATTCTTGCAGCAAGAATGTACGCATTAAAGCTTGCAGAGGGCGACTACATACATTTCTATGATAGCGATGACTGCTCCTCGTTTAACTATCACGCGCCTATGCTTTTGAAGGCTGAGCGTGAGGGTGCCGACATCGTTATAAACGATTGGGCATTCTTGTCAGAAAGAGCTAAATATGTCTGCACAAGAGATACGACAATCAAGGGCGACCTATCCTACTCTGGCGATGATGTGCTTAAGGCATTCGCATCTCAATGTGGCAGAGAGCATGCATATTTCGTGCTTTGGAATAAGATATTCAAGCGTGAGGTTTTGCTCAAGGCTATAAAGGAAATCGAGGCGCTCGACCTTACCATGTGCCCTGTGCACTACTCCGAGGACGCACTCATTAACTTCTTTGCATTTAAGAATGCAAGAAGGCTCGTCAACATTCACACAGGCTACTATTTCTATCGTATCCACCCTCGTCAGAGCGTGAATGTTTCAAGCAAGGACAAGCTTATCTCGCAGGTAACCTCGATGACAGATACACTTGGCGCTATGATGAACAACATAGGCGACAATGTACATAAGGAATACATTTACGACTGTATTCAAAGGTGGAATGAGCTTATGGCTCGCTCCCATTACTCATATGCGAAGGCGAAAAAGTATCTCGATGTTATTCCTTATATAAAGGAAAGATATGGTGTTGAAAAGCTTCGTGGCTCGACCTTTAAGGACGGAAGCGCTTATACCAAAAATCGAATTCTCGCTGAAAACTTCGCCGAAATTGACTCTGCGCTTATGAGGCTCTTTAAGATGAGCGACACGCCAACCGATGTCTGCTATGACAAAACTGACGATTATATTCGCTCTTCAGTTGAGCATATGTGTGAGCATCAGGGCAAGATTATCGCTTGGTCAAGGGATGCAAAAAATGTTATCCCCGAGGCAAAAATCTCGTTTAAAACGAAGTTTTTGCACAACCATATAGTTTATAGTGCCGGAATGATTCTTTTTAAAAAGGGCTCCAAAATCCGTGCGTTTTTAAAAAAAAGATTTTGAAAGGCAGATAACTGCCAAAGGCGCTTGACATAAATCAAGCGCTTTTTCTAAAAAAAGGACATAACTTTTATGAACGAAAAGCAGAAAAATATAAGAAACTTCTCTATTATCGCGCATATCGACCACGGCAAGTCAACTCTTGCCGACCGTATTCTTGAATACTGCAATGCTGTTTCTAAGCGTGAAATGGAGGAACAGCTTCTTGACAATATGGACCTTGAGCGCGAAAGAGGAATTACCATCAAGGCGCGCGCAGTTAGAATTGACTACACGCACACCGACGGTCAAGAATACACTCTCAACCTTATCGACACTCCCGGCCACGTTGACTTTAACTATGAGGTGTCGCGCTCGCTTAACGCGTGTGAGGGCGCGCTTTTAGTTGTTGACTCCACACAGGGAATCGAGGCGCAGACTCTTGCAAATGCTTATCTCGCAGTCGATGCCGACCTTGAAATTGTGCCTGTTATAAATAAGATAGATTTGCCAAGCGCTGATGTCGACAGAGTGCGTGCTGAAATCGAGGATGTTATCGGTATTATAGCCGAGGACTGCCCTGCTGTAAGCGCTAAAAATGGCATCAATATAAATCAGGTTCTTGACGCAATCGTTGAGAAAATCCCTGCTCCAAAGGGCGATCCCGATGCGCCACTTAAATGCCTTATTTTCGACTCGTATTACAACGCATATCTTGGCGTTGTTGTTTATGTGCGTGTAATGGACGGAACACTTCGCACGGGCGATAAAATAAAGCTTATGAGCACAGGCGCAAGCTACGATGTTGTCGAGGTAGGACACCTCAACGCATTCGGTCTTAAAAAGAGCGAGGAGCTTCGTGCTGGCGAGGTTGGCTACATTACCGCGAGCATTAAGACAGTTAGCGAAACTCGTGTGGGCGATACTGTAACTAATGCGTTCAATCCTGCGTCCGAGCCACTTCAAGGCTTTAAGGAAGCACTCCCTATGGTTTATTCGGGAATTTATCCTGCCGACGGTGCAAGATACAACGACCTTCGTGATGCGCTTGACAAGCTCAAGCTTAATGACGCCGCGTTATCCTTTGAGCCCGAAACATCTATTGCTCTTGGCTTTGGATTTAGATGTGGATTTCTTGGACTTTTGCATATGGAAATCATTCAAGAAAGGCTTGAGCGTGAGTTCAATCTCGATATTATCACAACAGCGCCAAGCGTTATTTACAAAATAGAAAAAACCGACGGAACAACAATTTTTGTTGACAACCCGTCTAACTATCCACAGCCCGACACAATAAGCGTAGCCTACGAGCCAACAGTAAAGGCGAGCATTATCTCTCCTACTGAGTATGTTGGTGGAATTATGGATTTGTGTCAGGACAGGCGTGGTATTTTCAAGGATATGAAATATCTCGACGCACAAAGAGTTGAGCTTCACTATACCTTGCCACTTAACGAAATCGTTTACGACTTTTTTGATGCGCTCAAGAGTCGCAGTAAGGGCTACGCCTCGCTCGATTATGAATTTGCTGGCTATGAGGCGAGCAATCTTGTTAAGCTTGACTTCCTTCTCAATGGCGAAATTGTCGATGCGCTTACATTTATTGTTCATACCGAAAAGGCTTATCCAAGAGCAAGAAAGATTGCCGAAAAGCTCAAGGACAACATATCCCGTCAGCTCTTTGAAATTCCTATTCAGGCTGCAATCGGCTCAAAGATTATCGCGCGTGAAACCGTCAAGGCGCTTCGTAAGGATGTCCTTGCAAAATGCTACGGTGGAGATATAACAAGAAAAAAGAAGCTTCTTGAAAAGCAAAAAGAGGGCAAAAAGAAGATGCGCCGTCTTGGCTCGGTTGAGGTTACTCCTGAGGCATTTATGGCTGTCCTTAAGCTCGACGATAGCGAAAAATGAGAAGCGTCGGTCTTTACATTCACATTCCCTTTTGCGCTCGCAAATGTAATTATTGTGATTTTTACTCGCTCGCTTGTGCAAAAAAGAACAATTTAAGCGACTATGTGTCGATAATTTGCTCCCAAATTGAAAAGGAAGCTCATCTTTACAGGGATTGTATTTTTGATACAATTTTCCTTGGTGGTGGCACTCCGTCGCTCCTTAGTGGAGAGGATATTATTCGCCTTTTTGATGCGATAAGGGCTAATCTTGCCGTGTCCGAGGACGCAGAAATTTCAATTGAGGCTAATCCTGGCACAATTGATGAATCTAAGCTTAGCGCGTACAGGGTGTGTGGAATAAATCGAATAAGCATAGGGCTTCAATCCTCGCACGACAGCGACCTTTGCACACTCGGCAGAATTCACACTCTTGGCGAATTTGAAAAAAGCTATGCCTTAGTTAAGGGCGCAGGCTTTGAGAACATAAATATCGACATTATGTATGCGCTACCAAGCCAAAGTATTGAGGCTCTTGTCCAAACTGTGGACTATGTGGCGCACCTCAATCCCACACACATATCGGCATATTGCCTTAAAATCGAGGACGGAACTCCGTTTTCAAAAATGGAGCTCGATTTGCCAAGCGAGGACGCGCAATTTGATATGTATATGGCGCTTTGCAAGCGACTTTCCGCCTTGGGCTTTGAGCAATATGAAATAAGCAATTTTGCAAAAAAAGGCGCAAGATGTGTGCATAATCTCAAATATTGGCTCTCAAAGGAGTATGTCGGATTTGGTCCAAGCGCACATTCATTTTTTGACGGTGTAAGATATTTTTACGATGATTCTCTTGACTCCTATATGAGCGCAATAAAGGACGGAGCACTTCCCGAAAAGCATATTGAGGAAATGTCTGCCCTGTCGGACGAGGAGAAGATGGACGAATATGTTATGCTCGCCCTTCGACTTTGCGACGGAATATCAAAAAAGGATTTTTCATCTCGCTTTGGTATCGAATTTGAAGACGCATATGAGATTCAAAAATACCTCGACAGTGGACATATCGCCTTCGATGGAGGAAGCTACCACTTCACCTCTCAGGGCTTCTTTGTAAGCAATTACATTTTGTCTAATATGCTCAAAACAATTTAAGCAACCACCTCGGTTGCTTTTTCTTTTTTGTGCAAACTACACAAAAATCAAACACCCCCCCGATTTTTGTGCAATTTGCATTGACACACGCGTGGATTTCGTGTTATTATATATACATGTAACTATATGCCCGCGGGTGCTTACCCGTAAGGAGAAAAGATGAAAAGGAAGATTCTACTCTTTATTGCTATTGTGTCAATATTGATTTGCGCGCTAGCGATGACCGTTTCGGCAAAGCACGAATATACCGAGCTTGACCAAAGCGCTCTTGCTAATCTCGATGTTAAAATCACACTGACAGATGGCACAACCGAATTTGATGCGACTGTCAAGTTTACCGATTTGTTCAACTACACCTTGACAGCAAAAACCGAAAGCACAGCATACGCGCTCAAGCTTTCAGGAGTTAAGGACACCGTTACTATTGGTGAAACAACCTACACTCTCAAAAGCTCAATGACAGGAATTTATATTCCTGACGGTGTTACACACCTTAACGATAATTTTTTGAAGCAATACACTAACCTTTCAAAGGTATGCTTGTCCGACAGTATAGAAATGCTCGGCGACTGCGTATTTTACGGATGCGGAACTCTTTCTTTCGTTGATGAGAACGGAAAGCTTGATGCTTTTTTACCTGAGAATCTCGTTCAAATAGGTAACAACGCAAACAACGAAGGCAACTCTCACTTTTTGAGCGCATGCACAGTACAAAATGATACTCTCGTTTTCCCCGAAGGAATAACCAAATTTGCAACTCAATATGCTTTCAATGACGGTTATAAGCAACAAAACGGTGTTATGAAGCTCGTATTCCTTGGAAAAATGACGCTTGTAAAAACCAACCACGCCCAATCAAACTCAGGCTTCAAATTCTATTTTGCCAAAAACTCAGCAAGCGAGGCCCATATTCAGGCGAGTGGTTCATCCGTTGAAAGAGTTGAAACAAGACTTGTTAACGGAACTTGGGCTTACGCATACAGAAGCGCCATAAGTGGAGAGAGCTTAGCCACCGCCGTTGACAACACCGGAAAAACACTTGTCATCAACATCAACAACAACGACCCGAACTCCACCGCATCCGCGGGCTCATATGATGAAAAGGACTGGCTCTATCAGTCAAGTAGCGCAATAACCGCATATTTCTGCTCGGGCGAGATGATTATGACCTTCCGTAACGGAGCATTCGGTTGGAAGGTTTACCGTTCCGACATAATAAAGGTGGACAACGCACATCCGTTTGCGGACAACGGTGTTACCGTTGAGCCTACCTGCACAATCGGTGGCGGAACAAGATATTCCTGTGCATTATGTGGCTCGTTTATCCGTCTTGATGACCAAACAGCCGACCCACTCGGACACGAATATACCGAAGATGACCTTATTTCCTCAACACCCCTTGATTGCTTGCAGGACCAAACAAAGACCTACAAGTGTCAAAGATGCGAAGAGGAATTTACGGTTATCATTGCCGAAGCGCCCGGACACGATATGTCCATAATTTCTACTCCTCTTGAAGCAACATACACATCACTCGGTTTCAAGAGAATCGACTGTGCAAGCTGCGACTACTTTACCGAATACGAATACCGTCTTGACCCAGCCGGTGCTACAATGACAATCGTTTTGGAGGATGGAACAGAGCTTTCGGTTCTTGCCTCGTTGATTTTTGTATCAACCTTTAACGAGGAATCTCAAACGGCATCTATCACAGGAGTTAACACCTCGTTTACATATGGTGAAAAGACCTACAACATTAGCGACATTCGCAAAATTATCGTTCCTTTCGGCTTTAACCATGTTGGCTATCAATTTTCAAACAGTCGCGCAGTAGAGGTTTACGACTTCTCGCTCACAAAGGATTTAATCATCGGAAACGGTGCATTCAGAGATAACCACCTCATTGAACAGGTTATTCTCGGTGATGGAACATCCCCTCAGCAAGATGCCTTCCGCGCACCCAGTAAGCTTGTTTCTATTGTAATCGCTGACGGTGCGACAATAGTCTTCCCTATCGGCGCAGATCCATTTTACGATAATAAAAATGTTCAAGAGTTTATTATCGGCAAGGGTGCAAATGTAAACTTTGCAAGAGAGGGTTTCAAGGGAACCATGAACTCTATTGCTAGAATTGTAATTGGCGACGGTGCGACTGTTAACTTTGCAAATAACTCGTTCAGCTGGCTTGCCGGACTTAAAACCTTTACAATTGGAAAGGGATGTAATGTAACCTTCGGAGTGAACAGCTTTGGAAACAACCAAAACCTTGCCGAAATTATAATCGGCGATTCATCCACCGTAAGCTTCGGTCAGTATTCATTTACTAAACCGCTCAAACTCACCAACCTTAGCGTTGGCGAGAACTGCACTCTCTCATTTGGTCCAAATTCGTTTGGAGGCGCTACTGCACTTACAAGCCTTGCGTTTCCTGATAGCACTGCTTCAATCACCTTTACAGGAGATGCTGCCTTCAAGGAGTGTACTCTTCTTGAAAGCGTTTACTTGCCATCGTGCGTTGCATCTCTTCGTAAACAAACCTTCCTGAACTGTACAGCGCTCAAAACCGTCACTCTTATGGGAGTTACCTCGATTGGTGACGAAGTATTTAAGCTCTACTCTTCAAATGATAGTATTCTTACAATCTACTCGCACGCATCAGGCAATTTGACATTTCCTTCAAACGCGTTCAACAATAGAACAAATGCCGTTCTCTACACAATGAGTACAAATGTTACTTCACTTCCAACTGCCGCTTATACTATCTATTCCGGCATTCCGCACGCACAGTATCTTGATAAGCTCGACCCTTCATGCACCGAAAACGGTTATGACGGCTATGCTACAAACTGTCCTTGCGGTAACATTGTAAGCAATGTAACATACACAATTTACGCAAACGATGCAGAGGCTACAACAGGAAGCTATGGCGACCATATAATTCTTGCAAATCTCGGTGGACACACTGACAAGATTCTTATTCTTTATGCTAACGGATTCGACGCAAGTGGCGAAAAATCAACCGTTTGTGGCGTATGTGATGAGATTTTGGTTGAGGCTGTAAGCGTAAAGCCTATCTTCGTTCACGAGGGCTATTCCTACAAGCTCAATGGCGAGATTACAGGAATCCAGAGCGCATTTACAGTAAATAAGGAAGAGCTTAAAGCTTACGAGGATGCAAGTGGAAAGAAGCTTTCCTTTGGTATGATTATTGCAAACCCAACCTACCTTGGCGACACATTCTTCACAAATGGTAAGGTAAATGCAGACAAGGGCGCAATTCAGGTTCAGGTTGACATCGGAGATTACTCTGTATTCTCCTGCTACATTTCAGGCTTCCAAAAGATTGACCCACAAGTAAATCTTGAGCTTGTAATTGCAGGCTATGTATACGAGGGCGACGATACAAGCTCGCTTAAGCTTATGCAAAAGACATACGAGGTTGGCGACGAGGCTCCTATTGTAAGTAAGGTTACAAAGGGCACTGACGTTCTTCACACCGTCAACATCGCAAATGTTAAAGCTCCTGTTGCTCTTCCAAGCGACATAAAGGAATTTGGCTCACAAGAGCAAGAATAAATAAAAAATCGGCACTCAATCGAGTGTCGATTTTATTTTACTTTTACAAAGTCCCTCGTTCCCAACAGGACACGCATCGCATTTAGGAGATCTGGCTGTGCAAATGTCTCTGCCGAACAATACAAGTCTATGGCAAAGGTCGCTTTGCTCCTTTCCCTCAACGAGCTCAGACATTATAATTTCAGTTTTAAGAGGGTCCTTCATTCCCTCCTTATACATTCCAAAGCGCCCACAAATTCGCATACAATGTGTATCTGCCACGATTGCAGGCTTATTATATAGGTCGCCAAGGAGAAGGTTTGCTATCTTTCTGCCAACGCCCTCAAATTTAAGAAGCTCATCCATTTCATCAGGAACAATTCCGTTATAATCACGGACAAGTCGTATGCTGGCATCCTTTAAATTCTTCGCCTTCATTCGATAAAGGCCACAGGGCTTGATAATTTCCTCGATTTGAGCAAGTGGTGCATCTGCCATAGTCTGTGCGCTTGGAAACGCCTTAAAAAGCTCCTTGCAAACGATATTTACTCTTTCATCAGTGCATTGTGCGCTAAGCCTTCCCATAACGAGAAGCTTCCACGGATCGCCCTCGTATTCAAGCGAGCATTTCGCCTCTGGGTAAAGCCTCTTTAAGAGCTCCACAATGCGCGCCATTGCTTGTTTTTTGTCGTTTTTTGTCATATAAGCTCCACTCCAAGCTCGCTTTTAAAAATCTCGGTTAATCGACACAGGGGCAGTCCTACTATGTTATAGAAGTCGCCGTCAATGCTCCTAACAAACGCGCCTGCCATCTCCTGTATACCGTATGCACCTGCCTTATCATAAGGCTCATCACGGTCGATATATTTTTCGATTTCCTCACGAGAGATTTTTCTCATATTAACATAGCTTGTCACGCTTTCAGAATAAAGCTTGTCGTGTGTGCGCACGCAAATTCCACTAACTACTGCGTGAGTATTATCGGAGAATTTTTCGAGCATACGGATTGCGTCCTGACGAGATTTTGGCTTGCCCATAAGCTCGCCCTCGCAGATTACAACCGTATCAGCGCCTATTATTATCTCGTCCTGCTCCATTGGAACTGAAAGTGCCTTGCGCTCGGCAAGAATTTTTGGTATTTGGTCGAGGGGAGTGTCGTCAGAATAGCTCTCAGATGCACTTGAAACTCTCACATCAAAGCTATCGCAGACCATAGAAAGTATCTCGCGTCTTCTTGGTGACGCAGATGCAAGCACTATTTTCATACTCTTATTCTCCTCATCTTCTCATTTGTTGCCCTGCCATTCTTATACGCCTCGATTATCTTATAGCATTCCTCTCTTTTTTCATCAGTAAAGATGAAATGAAGTGGAAATTCCTTAATCGTTGAAAGCTTATCTGCCATATAAATCGGTGTTGAATTGTAAATTATGTTACGATGACCAAAGATGCCCTCGCAGTACATTTTTGCGCCTGTACGGTCGGTAAGATAAGCTCTGCATTTGTCACAGCCCTCGGTACTTTTGATTATACACTTATGTGTTGTCATAACAGGGAATTTCCCATATGCGATAAGCGAGCCACCGATATCTCTTGCCTGTGGCAGAGTAAGCTCTGGGGACAAGATTATGCTTGTAGCTCCCATTTCCTTTAAACACTCTGCGCCCTCGCTATTGAAAATGTTAAAGCGAAAATCGCAAATTATCTCAAAGCCAAGCTCCCTCAGCTTTTCTGTTTGACCGATATTTGAGGCGAGTGCGTATTTTATTCCGTGACTGCGTGCTTCTCTTAAAATATCAAGAATGTCGTCCCATTCCTTATCTAAGATTACAGGGGGCAAGCATATTCCGTTTGCGCCACAATCCTTTTTATATCTGTCTGCATAGATAAATATTATATCAAAATAGTCGCTATTTTCAGGGATTTGCTCCACTCTCGAAAACAGCGCTGTTCTCTTATCAAATGCACCAAAAATGCGTTTTTTAGCCACATAGTCGGCTTTTTTAGGCTCTCTTGCGCCAAGAAGCATATCTATCGCTCTGCGCCTTAATGCGTTTAGTGCGCTTACACGAACCATTATATTTTCGCTTTTTTCGAGTGTTATCTTAGCAAGCGAGAACGGGGTTGTGCCAAGCTTTGATAGATTTTTTATTATGTCGCCATCTGACATTGGCGCATTTATTGCCACCTCAGGCGCATCAGCATACACAGTCACGCTTCGAGCGCCATTTGATACGGTAAGTGACGATTTTTCGCCCAAGATAAAGCGTGCGTGCATATTGATTTTCGACTTTTCAAGCTTGATTTCTGCACTATCAAGCGACTTTGTGATTTCCTTGTCCTGCTCCGAGCGTACGCCGAGCATTGTATCGTCAATTCTCGATTTAAAATATCCGTCGGTAAAGCCTTGTCTTGAAAATAGCGCCTCGAGGCGTGCAAGCTCGGTCTTACCTGCGTTTCTTTTATTATCAAGGAGCTCTCGCCAAATTTTGACAGCTCCACCAACATAGTCGGCATTCTTCATTCTGCCCTCTATTTTAAGAGAGGACACACCTGTGTCGATAATTTCATCAATATGCGTGCAAAGCGACATATCCTTTAAGCTAAGTGGATATGCGCTCTTGCCTCCTATTTTGTATGGCAAGCGACATGGCTGTGCACACTCGCCTCTATTGCCACTTCGTCCACCCATTGCATAGCTCATAAGGCATTGTCCTGACACGGACATACAATGCGCGCCGTGGACAAACATTTCTATCTCAGAGTCAACCTTGTCGCAAATTTCCTTTATGCTATTTTTGTCGAGCTCTCGTGCGACAACTACGCGCTTACAGCCGATTTTTTCAAGAGCGCGCACGCCATCAATATTATGAGCGCTCGCCTGCGTGCTTGCATGGATTTCGAGGTCGGGAAAATGCTCCCTTATCAGCCTCATAGCACCAAGGTCGGACACGATAAGCGCATCAACGCCACTCTCGTAAAGCGAAGCCACATATTCAAGCATTTGTGGGATTTCTCTTGCCAAAATCGCGATATTAAGCGTAACAAAAGCCTTGACGCCATGCGCGTGGCAAAGCCTAATCGCCTCACGCGCCTCGTCAAGGTTAAAGTTGTTCGCCCTCATTCTCGCATTGAACAAATCTGTGCCAAAATACACAGCATCTGCCCCTGATGCGATTGCCGATTTAAGTGCCTGCATATCCTTGGACGGTGCCAAGAGCTCTGGCAAGAGTTGCTTGTTTTTCATCAGTTGTTTTCAGCGAGCTTAGCTCTGAGCTCCTCGTTTTCCTTCTTCAAGCGATTAACATTTGCCTGATAAAGTGCAATCTGCGCCTCGAGATTTTTGAGCCTTCTCGAATCGCCTGCGCCTGTGCTATAAAAGTCCATTGCACAGAAGATTGATGCCTCAACAAGTGAGCAGTTTCTCTGCGAGCGAAGCATCTTGTTTATTCTTTCATTTACCGCGCTTGCAACGCTCTCAACATACTCCTTGCCCTCCTCGGACACGATGCCAAGCCTTACACCTGCGATTTCAACAAAAAACTTCTCTTTCATAATCTTTTTTAAACCTCTTGAAATTTGCCTTCGTAATATGTATAATATATAAAAATGGGCATATGCTCTCGCGCATATACTGTTGTTAAATTTATTATACACCATAAAAAGACAAATTTCAACGACTTAATTTATTATTTTTTGGAGAAAAATATGGGCATTATCAAAAATTGCAAGAGAATTGTTATAAAAATCGGAACATCTACGCTCACATATCAAAGCGGTGCGCTCAATTTGAGAAGAATTGAGCTTCTTACTCGTGCTGTTTCCGACTTCAAGAATGCAGGACACGAGGTTGTTATGGTAAGCTCGGGTGCTGTTGGTGCTGGCTTTGCTCGCCTCGCTCTTGAAGCATATCCATCGACTCTTGCTCAAAAGCAGGCGTGTGCAGCTGTCGGACAAGGTCAGCTTCTAAAAATTTATGACGGGTTTTTCTCAAATTACGGACACACGGTTGCCCAAATTCTTATGACAAAGGATGTCGTTAACGACCCACATCGTCTTGAGCTTGCAAGAAACACCTTCTTCACTCTTATCAAGATGGGCTGTGTGCCGATTGTAAATGAAAACGACTCTGTTTCCTGTGAGGGACTTGACTTCGGTGGAAACGATACGCTCTCTGCTTATGTTGCAATTGCATGTCAAGCAGACCTTATTATCAATTTGAGTGATATTGACGGTCTTTATAACAAGGACCCAAGAAAGCACGCAGACGCTGTTCTTATCGACCGTGTTGACGAGATTAATGATGAAATCCGTGCGTGCGCAGGTGGTGCTGGCACAAATCGTGGTACTGGTGGTATGATTGCAAAAATCAACGCAGCAGATATCGCATCTAAGAACGGAATCCCTATGCTTATTATCAACGGAGAGGATCCACATATTCTCTACGATATTCTCGATGGCAAGCACATAGGCACATATTTTGCCGCAAGAAAGGACTAAAAATGGAGCTTTTTGATACAATTAAAAATATATGTGAGGGCGCAAAGGTTGCCTCTCGCTCTCTTGCTCTTTTAAGTGGCGAGAAAAGAAATGCTCTGCTTATCAAGATTGCAGACAATTTGCGCGAGGGCGCATCAAAAATAATTGAGGCAAATGCGCTTGACCTTTCGAGCGCTAAGGCTAACGGAATTAGCGACGCTATGCTCGACCGTCTTATGCTTAACGAGGCGAGAATTGACGGAATTGCAGATGCTATTGTAAAAATTGCATCACTTGATGATCCTATCGGTGCAGGCGAGATTTTCACTCGTCCAAACGGGCTTGAAATACACAAGATGTGCGTGCCACTTGGCGTTGTTGCTATGATTTATGAGGCGCGCCCAAATGTTACGCCAGACGCATCATCTCTTTGCCTTAAAAGTGGAAACGCAGTTGTTTTAAGAGGTGGCAAGGAGGCAATTAACTCCAACAAGGCTATCGTTGCTATTATTCGTTCCACTCTTTTAGAATGTGGAATTGATGAAAACGCAGTTTCGCTTATCGAGGACACCACACGCGAGAGCGCAAATGTGCTTATGAGCATGCGTGGTTATATTGATGTTCTCATTCCTCGTGGTGGAAAGGGACTTATTAAGAGCGTTGTCGAAAGAGCAAATGTTCCTGTTATCGAAACAGGCGCTGGCAATTGCCACCTTTTCGTTGATGAGAGCGCTGATATTGATATGGCAATCAAGGTTGCCCTTAACGCAAAATGCTCACGCCCAAGCGTATGCAACGCGATTGAAACTATTCTCTTGCACGAGAGCATTGCCGATAAATTCTTGACTCGCTTCTATGATGAAACAAGAAAATATGCCCTCGACATTCGTGGCTGTGACAGATGCAAGGAAATCATTCCAGAGATTTCAAGCGCAACCGACGAGGACTATGCAACTGAATATGATGATTACATTGTATCAGTTAAGGTTGTCTGCGATGTTATCGAGGCAGTTGCACACATAAACAAATACACAACAGGACACAGTGAGGCTATTATCACAGAAAGCGCGCGCAATGCTGACTATTTTGTAAATAGCATTGACAGCTGTGCACTATATGTAAACGCGTCTACTCGCTTTACCGATGGTGGCGAGTTTGGCTTTGGCGCAGAGATAGGAATTTCCACTCAAAAGCTTCATGTGAGAGGTCCTATGGGACTTAGCGCACTCACAACCTCAAAATACATTATCAAGGGCGACGGTCAGGTAAGATGAAGGAAGTAATTTTATGTAAATACGGAGAGGTTATCCTTAAGGGCGCTAACCGTTCCGAGTTTGAAGCAAAAATGCTCAAGGAGCTTCGTAGAAGGGCAAAGCGTATCGGCAATTTTAAGATACACTACGCACAATCTACCGTTTTTTGCGAGCCTCTTGATGAGGATAGCGCAGAGGCTATCGACGAGATGACTGAGCAGGCAAAGCATGTATTCGGCTTTGTTGGTGTTACTCGTGCTATCGCTTGCGAAAAAAATATGGACACCATTCTCGAAATGGTAAAGAAATACATTCCGGAGCGACTTAAGGGCTATAAGAGCTTTAAGGCGACAGCGAAGCGTGCAGATAAGCGCTTTCCTCTTGGCTCTCCCGAGATTGCAGGCGAGGTTGGTGCTGCAATTTTAGAGGCAACTGGTGGCAAAATCAAGGTTGACCTTCACAACCCTGAAATTATTGTTCAGGTTGAAATAAGAGAAAGCCTTGCATATATTCACGCAGGTCAGGAAAAGGGCGCTGGTGGTATTCCATCGGGCTCAAGTGGAAAGGGTCTTCTCCTTTTGTCAGGTGGAATTGACTCCCCTGTTGCAGGCTTTATGATGGCTAAGCGTGGTGTGCTTATCGAGGCAATCCACTTTGAGAGCTATCCATACACCTCAGAGCGTGCGCGTGAAAAGGTGCTCGAGCTTGCAAAGGTGCTAACCGATTACACAATGCGTATGAGAGTTCACATAATTTCTCTTACAAAAATTCAAGAGCTTATTCGTGATAACTGTGATGAGGATTACTTCACACTTCTTTTAAGAAGATATATGATGGCGATTTCCGTTAAGCTCGCACACGAGCTTGATTGTGATGCAATAATCACGGGCGAGAGCCTTGGACAGGTTGCCTCACAAACTATGAAGGCGATAAATGTAACCAACGCAATGTCTGATATTCCTGTTTACCGTCCACTTATCGGTATGGACAAGGAGGAAATCATTCAGATTTCAAGAAAAATAGGCGCATATGATACCTCTATTCTTCCTTACGAGGACTGCTGTACGGTGTTCACTCCAAGACACCCACGCACTCGTCCTGAGCTTGAAAAGGTTATTGAGGAGGAAAGCAAGCTTGACTTTAACGCATTAGTCGAGGAGGCGTATGCGACAAAATATGCAGTTGTTGTTAAGCATTTTGGAGATAATATAATTGAGGGGGAAGGCAAGGATGAGTAAGAAATATATCACATTAGCCGATGAAACAGGAGCAAGCACTCTTTACGAGATTCTTGACGAATGCACGCTTGATAGTGGCGCATACCTTGCTATCGTGCCTGTTGCAACCGAGTATTATGTTGTCAAAAAGGTAAACGCCGGAAAGAAAAACGAGAGCTTCGTTTCCGTTGATGGTAAGGAGCTCGAAAGGGTCGAGGGAGTGTTCCAATCTCGCCTTAGCGCAATAGATTACGATAACGAATAAAAGAAAAACAGGTTCTCTCGAACCTGTTTTTTTATTAGCCTAAAAGTATATCGGTTATAAGCATTACGCAAAAGCCCACAAGGAGTGCGTAGGTTGCGCCTCGCTGATGTCCGTCTCCGTGAGTTTCGGAGAGCATTTCATCACTTACAACATAAAGCATTGTTCCACCTGCAAAGGCGAGCGCAAATGGCAAGATAAATGATGCGATGCTTACAGCGAAATAGCCGATAAAGGTTCCTACAACCTCAACAAGGCCCGTAAAGGCAGCGATAAGGAACGCCTTTGATGGCTTAATTCCTGATGCAATCATAGGTGGGATTATAATCATTCCCTCTGGAATGTTTTGAAGAGCGATTCCTATTGCGATAAGGAACGCTTGATTTGTGTCATCTGTTCCAAAGCCAACGCCTGCCGCAATTCCCTCTGGAAGATTGTGAATTGCAATTGCAGTTACGAAAAGGATTACTCTTGAAAGATTTGTAGCCCTATGCTCCTCACTGTCAACGCCTGCAAGCTTATGAAGGTGAGGAACAAGCTTGTCTATTAGGTTAAGGCACACAGCACCGATAAAAATACCGGCTACTGTGATTATAATTCCGTATTTTCCACCATATTCAACCGACGGTAAAATAAGACCGATTACACTCGCAGAAAGCATAATTCCCGCGGCAAAGGACATAACGATGTCGGTAAATTTATGAGAAATATTTTTAAATGCAAAGCCGATGAGTGCGCCGACAACAGTAGCGCCACCAACACCCAAGGCAGTAAGTAAAACGAGCTCCATATTCCTCTCCTTTCAAATTACTATTACATTCTACCATACAAGGCGTTTTGTGTCAATAGAAAAACGCACACCTCTTGACATATTTTGTATTTAATAGTATAATTAAGATAACTATTTTCAAGGAGAAAATGTATGATTTTTCAAAAGGAATCCTTCTTAAAAGCAAAAAGCGTATGGCCAAAGGGGCTTCGCGATGAAATGAATATAACCATTGCATTTAAGGCAGAGTGTGATTGCGGAGATTATGAGCTCAAGCTATGCTCACAGGGTAATTATCAGCTTTTTGTAAATGGCAATTTTGTAATGGCAGGTCCTGCCCGTGCTGGAAGGGGCTTTTTCCGTGTTGACAAAATAGATATATCAAAGCATCTTACAAGGGAGAAAAATGAGCTTTTAGTGCTCGTTAACTCACACAGATGCAACAATTTTTATGTAATGAATCAAGCGCCATTTTTCTGCGCCGAGCTTATAGGCAAGGACGGTGCGATTTGTGAAACGGGCTCAAATGCTTGGAGTGCTTATCGCTACTCACAAAGGCTTCAAAGAGTGCAAAGATATGCCTTTCAGCGTCCGTTTGCCGAGGTGTATGATTTCACTCTTGGTGAGCCACTCGAGGCGCTTGGAGATGCGCTTGCGCTTGAGCAAATTGACATAGATACATTTATCGCCCGTGAGGTTAGCTATCCTGCTCTACCATTTGAGCCATTTAAGGACACCTTGGAGAGTGGAAATGTGGAAATTATCGACACATCGAGCCACTTCTCGCCCTGGTGGTATCATATGATGGGCAACGGCTGTGATGGCTTTACTGATGATGAATTAGAGCTCAATTCCACAAGCATTGCTGACTCTCTTGTATATATAAGCGACAAAATAGATGGCGACGAAATCGGTGCAAATCAATACAAGATGCTCGAAATGAATGCTAACACGACAGGTCTTATTCGCACAACGCTTGAATGCAAGAGCGACACTACTCTTTGTCTTATCTTTGATGAAATTCTCATTGACGGCAAGCTCGATTATCAAAGAATGGAATGTGCAAATATTTTGGTTTTCAAGCTTCTTGGTGGCAAAAAATACAATCTTGTAAGTGCAGAGCCATACACCTTTAAATATATGAACATCGTGTCTCTCGGTGGTATAGTTGAGTTAAAGGAATTTGGAATTATTCGCACAGACTTCAACGAAAACGAGATTATAAAGACAATTCGTGACGATGCTGATGAGCAAATTAAGCGAATTTACGCATCAGCCCTTGAAACCTTCCGTCAAAACTCATATGATATCTTTATGGACTGCCCATCTCGTGAGCGTGCAGGCTGGCTTTGTGATAGCTTCTTTACCTCAAGAGTTGAATATCTTATGAGTGGCAAGAGCACGGTTGAGCGCTCTTTCTTGTCAAACTTTATGATGGAAAAGGAATATCGCCTTTTGCCAAAGGGAATGCTTCCCATGTGCTATCCTGCTGACCACAGGGACGGAAACTTTATTCCAAACTGGGCTATGTGGTATGTGCTTGAGCTACGAGAGTATCTTGCAAGAACAAACGACTCGGACTTTGTGCAGGGAGTTAAGGAAAAGCTTTATGCACTTCTTGATTATTTCAGAGGTCTTGAAAACGAAAGAGGTCTTCTCTGTCACTTAAAGGGATGGGTTTTTGTCGAATGGTCAAGGTGCAACTCCTTAACACAAGATATAAACTATCCAACAAATATGCTCTACTGTGCGTTTAAAGAGGCTCTTTGCGACCTCTATGGCGACGAGAGCCTTCGTGATGAGGCATCAAAATTGAAGGAAGTAATTCGTGATGAGGCGCGCATCGGTATGTTCTTCTGCGATAACGCAGTAAAGGGCGAGGACGGCTCATATTCCCTCTCGGGAGAGCTTACCGAAACCTGCCAGTATTACGCATTCTTCTGTGGAGTCGCAACACCTGAAAGGGACAGGGAGCTTTGGGACACTATGATACGCGACTTCGGCTCAAAGAGAAAAGCTACTGGCAAATGGGAAAGCATTCACTTCTCAAATGCGTTTATAGGTAATTATTTGCGTCTTATGCTTCTTGAGAGAGCAGGTCTTTACGAGGAGCTTGAGAGCGATATTCGTGGATATTTTGATTATATGGCGCTTCGTACAGGCACGCTATGGGAAAACGACACTCCAAGTGCAAGCTGTAATCACGGCTTTGCCTCCCACGTTCTTGTGTGGCTTGACAAGCTTGGTTATTTAAGGAACAAATAAAATGACAGATAAAAAGGAAATGCTGGGAAATGCTCCTATCGGCAGGCTTCTCTTCAAGCTTGCACTTCCAACGGTGCTTGCCCAGCTAATCAATATGCTCTATAACATAGTGGACCGTATCTTTATAGGTCATATGCCAGAGGTGGGCGACCTTGCTCTAACCGGTGTTGGTGTATGTATGCCTATTATTATGATAGTGTCTGCGTTTGCTGCACTTGTAAGCTCTGGTGGAGCGCCAAGGGCATCAATATTTATGGGCGAAAAGGACAACGAGAGCGCTGAAAGGGCGCTCGGTGCTTGCTTTGGACTACAAATTATAATTTCGATAATATTGACGGTTGTTTTACTTATTTGGAATCGTGAATTTCTTTTAGCCTTTGGTGCAAGCGCAAATACGATAGAATACGCGGTTGATTATATGAGCGTTTATGCTATCGGAACAATATTTGTACAGCTCACGCTTGGAATGAACGCATTTATTACAGCACAGGGCTTTACAAGAACCTCTATGCTATCGGTTATTATCGGTGCATGTGCTAACATTATTCTTGACCCTATATTCATATACGCACTCGATATGGGAGTTATGGGCGCAGCTCTTGCAACTATTATCTCACAGGCAATTTCCTGTGCTTGGGTAATGTTATTCTTGCGTGGTAAGAAAACCATTCTTAAGCTAAAGCTAAAGAACATTATTCCTTATCCAAAAGTGGTTCTTCCCTGTATTGCGCTTGGCACTGCATCATTCATTATGCAGGCGAGCGAAAGCGTAATTTCAGTATGCTTTAACTCCTCACTTCTTAAGCACGGTGGCGACATTGCTGTTGGTGCTATGACTATTTTGACAAGCGTAATGCAATTTGCAATGCTTCCACCACAAGGAATTGCACAGGGCGCACAGCCGATTTTAAGCTATAACTATGGCGCTAAAAATGCTGATAGAGTAAGAGGCGTTTACAAGCTTTTGTTAAAGGTATGTCTTATCTATTCTGTTACAGTTTGGGCACTCGTTATGCTCTTCCCAAGAGCCTTTGTTTCGATTTTCACTCCAGACTCGGCACTGATTGATTTTGCGTCAAGGGCGCTTCGCGTTTATTTTAGTGGCATGGTGCTATTCGGTATTCAAATTGCATCGCAGATGACCTTCGTTTCTCTTGGAAATGCACCGTCAAGCGTGCTGGTGGCAGTTGTGCGCAAATTCGTGCTTTTGTTGCCACTTATCTACATTATGCCAAGAATTATGAGCAATCCGACGATTGGTGTATATACAGCAGAGCCTATTGCAGACATTCTCGCTGTAACCTTTACTGCTATTTTGTTCTATTTCCAATTCAAAAAAGCACTTCGCAAAATCGAGGTCAAATAAAAAAGGATAGGCGATGCCTATCCTTTTATTTTTATTTCAAGAAAACCTCAATTACAGGCACTACCACATCTGGCTTTACAGGTGGAAGCTTGAATGCAACAAGTCCATCGTTTTGAGTTCTCGCCTCGCTGAAATGGTCAACTCCACCCTCGGTATAGAGGATTTCGCTTCCGTCGTGCAAGAATTGTGCGTAATCAACCTTTCCGCCAAGTCCTTGGAATTCAAGGAATGCGTATGGATACTCTATTAGGTGTATGTAAAGGCGCTTTCCGTCCTCGCTTTGAGTTAGGCGTGTGCCTCTTGGTGCTACAAATTCAGGCTCTGCCATTGTACAGCCATAGATTGAACGAGAGTTATACTTCATCCACTCTGCATATACTGAAAGCGCATTTTCTGCTCTCTTATCAAGATAGCCTCTTGCAGTAGGTCCTACATTCATAAGAAGGTTACCACCTATGCAAACTGTGTTTATAAGCATATCTATGAGCATTTTTGGAGATTTCCAGGTTGACTCGTCACGATGATAGCCCCAAGAGCCCGAGAAGGTTTGGCACGCCTCCCAAGTAACAAGCTCGCCAGTTTCTGCGTGCTTAACCCAAGTAAGTGGCTGATACTGCTCTGGCGTCCAAATATCCTGCTCAAGGTCACAACGATTATCAATGATAATATCTGGCTGAATTGCTCTTACAGTTTCGATGAGCTTTTCAGATTCCCAGTCATCCTTACCCTTGCCCTGCATCCAATCGGGATAGTTAGGATCCTTGTTAGGATATGAGAAGTCGAACCACATAATGTCAATCTTACCGTAGTTTGTAAGAAGCTCAGTTACCTGATTGCGCATATACTCTGTGTACTTCTTCATATCGCGTCCCTGATTTTGCTCAAATGCGTCCTTGTCATAGCGACGAGGATGGATTGCATCAATTGTGAAATCAGGATGATGCCAGTCGATAAGTGAATAGTAGAAGCCTACCTTCAAGCCCTCTGCACGGAATGCCTCAACATATTCCTTTACAAGGTCGCGCCCTGCAGGAGTATTTGTGCATTTATAATCGGTATATTTAGTATCAAACATACAAAAGCCCTCGTGGTGCTTTGTAGTAAGAACTGCATATTTCATTCCTGCCTCCTTGGCGCGCCTTGCCCATTCCTTAGCATCGTAAAGGTCTGGATTGAAATACTTAAAATACTTGTCATATTTTTCATCGGTTATGCACTCAATATGCTTAATCCACTCATTACGCGCAGGCATTGCGTAGAGTCCCCAGTGAATAAACATACCAAATCTGTCGTGCTCGAACCATTCGGTGTTTCCAAGAGTTTTCTTTGTTTTGTAGCTTGACATTTTATTGTCCTCCTAATATTTTTAAATGCTCTTGCCAAGAATTTTTGCATCTCTTACAAGAGGCTTGATTTTTATCCATTCATCCTTTCCTGGACACATTCTATAAAGTCCAAGGCAGGAAAGAATATACCACGCGCTCATTGTTCCATTATCCTCATCTCCTGGATAACCGTCAGGCGTTGGCTTGAATAGCTCGGTACAAATTCTGCGAATCCACATCTCGCTCTTTTCCTTTTCGCCAAGATATGCGTACATATATGGAATATGGAACGATGGCTGATTTGATATAGCGCATTGACCGAAATCTACAACTGCCATCTCTGACATCTCATGAATTTCTCCACTATAGGTGTTTACACGGAAGCTGGCAGGCGCGCCAAACAATGAGTCAAGATATTCGATAAGCTTGTCCTTGCCACCAAGCAGGTCGCAAAGCCCCTCTATATCGTGCTGAACTGCGAGTGTGCTTTGCCAAGCGCTCGCCTCGGTGTAATCCCCTCCCCATTTGAACGGGTCAAAGTCAGGAGAAAACGCTCCGTTTTCGTCCTTACCACGCATAAAGCGCTCATTTTTATCGAATATGTGTCTATAATTTTGTGCTCGAGCAATGTACTCGTTATAAATGTCAGCCTTGCCAAGCACCTTAGCAACGATTGCAATACACCAGTCGCCATAAGCGAAGTCGAGCGTGAGGTTTACGCTTTCCTTGTGCTTGTTACAGGGAATATATCCGTGCTTTAAATACTCGGAAATTCCCTCTCTGCCATATCGTCTTTCCTTTGATGGAGTGTTTGCGTGATGAAGCATACCATCAAGGGCATTTTCAAGAGTTGCCCTATCGACAATGCCTTGTGTGCACGCCTCGGCAATTACTGCATCAATTAATGTGCTTGGCATACAGCCAACCTCGCCTATTGAAATCCATCTTGGAAGCCAGCCACACTCGTTATAATCGCCAACAAAGCTCTTTACCATATCGGCAAATTCCTCTCTTGCAATAAGTGAGAAAAGTGGATAAACGGTGCGATATGTGTCCCAAAAGCCGTTGTCGGTGTATCTTATTCCCTCTCGGATTTTACCATCTGATGGAGTATAATGAAGTGCTACTCCGTCCTTATCAAGCTCATACGCCTTATGTGGGAAAAGGAAGGTGCGATACATACACGAATAGAAGGTGCGCATAATCTGCTCATCTGCCTCTATTTCGATTCTTGAAAGATGCTCCTCCCAAGCCTGCTCGCCCTGTGCCTTGATTATATCAAAATCACACATACCTATCTCTCTTTCAAGAGAAACGAGCGCCATTTCGTGGCTTATATATGAGATTGCAAGGCTTGCCTCTACTTTTTTAGATGCAAGGGCAATGTGTGCGTAATTTTCGCCTATTTGAATTTTAGATGCGTCAACATCCTCTTTTTTGAAGAGAACGACAAAGTACATTTTAAAGTCCCTTGCGTCGTCCTGTGAGTGTGCGTTGTTAGTGCCAAAAAGCATTCCTCTCTCGCTATCATAGGTGTATTCATAATCGCCCTGTGAAGCAAGAAATGACAAATACGGTAACGTTTTACAGCCAAACGTCAAGCGCATAGCGCACGCGCGCTCGGTAGGCGCAAGCTCAAAAACACAAGATGGACGAGTCAGATTAAGCCTTAAATAGTGTGGGGCTAAATCCGAATTTCTCTCCAAAATACTACTGCTTGCCATAGACGGAGTGTTACCTAAAATGTCGGTCTGTGGCATCATAAGTACCGTTCCGTAATCGCCTATCCAAGGGCTTGGCTGATGAGTGAGCCTAACTCCCTCGGCATATGGAAAATCCGGGGAATAAAACCACCTCGACTCTCCATTTGTTTGTGGGCAAAGCGACAGCATCCCAAAGGGACGCTGTGTTAGAGGCAAGGTGTTTCCGTTTGAATATCTCATAACGGACCTTGTGCCCATTTTTGTGTTTACATATGATAAATATTTCATATTATTCGGTTGCTTCCGTCTCATAAGCAAAGCTTACTCTTTCAAAGAACTCGTAAACCTTTTCAACGGGGATTGCATACGAGCCTACATTGTTTCCGTCCTCGTCAAGCGCACCTGCATAGTTTATTCCGATTATGTTAAGCTTTGCATCAAGCAATGCTCCGCCACTTGAGCCACTATTGATATATGCGTCGTGGTGCAAAACATTGAATTGAACATTCGATTCGCTTGCCTTTGTGTCCTTTAATGCAACTCTTGTATAGCCTACTGTATTTCCAAGCGTGATTGTATTGGACTGTCCCTCTGGCTGACCAAGAGAGATTACAAGGTCGTCTGCCTCGCTATTTCCACCCTCGAGCGAGAGAACGGTATATGCCTCCTCGCTTGTGAATTTAACGATAGCCAAATCATACGAGGCGAGCCTTGCAACGAGAGTTGCCTGATATTCTGTGCCGATATAGTCAATTACAAAATATGTTGTGTGCGAGGTGGATTCCTCAAGCGATTCATTGTACACAACATGGTTGTTTGTAAGCACATAGTATTCATTTTCGGTGTGCTTGATTATAGCGCCACTTCCGTTTGAGACTCCAACAACACTTTCAAGCCCTGCAAAGGCTCTGTTTGAATATTTGGATTTAACGGTAACATTTGCCTTGATTGTGTTAGTGCTTATGATATTGATAAGCTCTGCATAGTCAACCTCATCGCAGACTGTGCAGACGCCACTCTCAAAGTCGTGCTGACCCACAGCACTGGTAAATGTGTCAAGATAATAATACCCACAATCGCAAAGGTGCTTTGTATAGCCCTTATCAACACAGCCAGGTGCAACTACGCTATCAGTGAAGCTATGAGTGTGCCCTGGTGGCACTATAACCGAGGATTCCTCGCTTGACGAGGACGACTCCTCAGATGACGAAGACTCGCTTGACTGCTCTGACGATTCGCTCTCGGGCAGAGAGCTTTCGCTTGAGGACTCGCTATTAGATGGAGAAATCTCCGACAAAAGCAGGTCGAGCACCGAATCACACGAGGTCATCGAGAATATAAGAACAAGGCACAATAAAAGTAATGCCAGCTTTTTCATTTTAAATCCTTTCCACATTCGCGTCTAAGGCGAGGTGTTATTTGATAAATGGAGAGATTGCACCATATACGAACAGCACGCCTACAATTACAGGAAGCACGTATCGCATATAGTATTTCATCCATTTCTTGATTTTAAGCCCCTTGCCGAGATTTGCCTCCTCCATAAAATTGTCAAAGCCCCAACCAAATTTGTTGGTACAGAAAAGAACAAACACGAGTGAGCCAAGTGGCAAAAGAATATTACTTACAATATAGTCCTCGAGGTCGAGCACAACGCTTCCCGCGCCCAAAGGATGGAAGCCTGAGAGAACATTGAAGCCTAGCACGCAAGGAATTGAAAGAATGAGCATTCCTACGCCACAAATAAGACAGGTTTTTCTCTTTGACCAGCCTGTAAGCTCCTGAACACAGGACATAATGTTTTGGAATACCGCAAGGATTGTTGAGAATGCGGCAAACGACATAAAGAGGAAGAAAAGTGTTCCCCAAATTCTTCCGCCATGCATATTTATAAATACGTTTGGAAGAGTTTTGAATATAAGACCAGGACCTGCTGTCTGCGCCAAAATTTGCTCAGTCGGGAGAACTCCGTCGCCCATATAAGTAAAGAACGCAGGGAAAATAATAAGTCCTGAGGTTATTGCAACAAAGGTATCAAGGCAAGCAATATTAACACTCTCTCCAAGGAGTGAACGGTCCTTGCCGATAAAGCTACCGAAGATAGCCATTGAGCCAATACCAAGGCTAAGTGTAAAGAATGCCTGATTCATCGCTGCAACAACAACATTCAAAAAGCCAACTCTTTTAACATTTTCAATGCTTGGAAGAAGATAGAATTTAAGTCCCTCTCCCGCCTTTGGAAGCGTGAAGCTATGAATAGCAAGCACAATGATAAGCGCAAGGAGCGCAACCATCATTATCTTTGTTACCTTTTCAAGTCCCTTTTGCATGTTAAAGGAGCAAACAAGGAATCCAAGCACACAAACGATTGCCACAAACAGAATAAGAATCCAAGGACTTGATAGCATATTGTCATATACTGCGTTTACCTCAACAGTGTTCATTCCCTCGAACTTACCTGTGAGCATATATACAAAATATTGAAGCATCCAGCCCGTAACAGATGTGTAGAACATCATAAGAATTATGTTTCCTACAAGTGATGCGTAACCGTGTGCACGCCACTTCTTGTCCTCTGGCTTTAGCTTTTGGTACATTCTTACAGGGCTCGCCTGTGATGCCCTACCAACTGAAAATTCCATTGTCATAATCGGAATTCCCATAATTGCCAAGAATACAAGATAAATTAAAACGAATATACCACCACCGTTTTGCGCTGCAACGGTTGGAAATTTCCATACATTTCCTATTCCAATAGCACAGCCTGCGCTTATAAGTATAAAGCCAAGTCGGCTACCAAGTCTTTCTCTTTCCATAAATACCTCGAAAAATTTTGTTATACATATATTCTACCACAAACGCGCGTGTGTTGCAATATTTTTAAATAAAAAAGAAGTGCGATTAAAGCACTTCTTCATTTTGTCTTTGCTGAATTATTGTTTCTCTGTTTGCGCGTCTTATGAGCTTGTGATATGTCATATGTCTTACGCGCTCAAAGGTAAATAGCTTTTCAAATCCACGCGCGCCATACATTTCAAGCGCAACATGATTGTCCACAGCGCAATCGACATATACATCGAGCTCCTTTCCAAAGCAAGGAAGCACTCCGTCAAGCAATTCGTTGCCTATTCCATGCTCACGATAGCTCTCGTCAACGCAAATGCTCAAAATATAATAGCCATCACCCTCGTTTTCGAGAGGGAAAAAGTATTCCTTTAGGGCAATCTCAAGCCTTTCTGCAGCCATAACGCCAGCGCCCTCAAGAGCATCAAAGAACGCGCCAACATCAATTTTTATAGGTGAGCGAAATGCAACAACTATTCCGACAATTTTATCATCGACAAGTCCAACATAAATATTGTCCTCGTTATATGGTGTATTGCGCCTTATCATATGAGGCAAAATTTGCATAGCAATATCCTTATTATCCTCAAAAAGTGTTGGCAAAAAGTACTTGTCGGTCTCGTAAATAAGTGATGAAACTATGTTAAGGTCGTCGTCTGGAGCGAGCTTTCTTATTGTAGTAATCATAAATTCCCTTCTCATTTTTGTGTATCTTTTTGGTTTACATTACCATTTGAGTATAACATATTTTTAGCATTTTGTCAACAGAGGTAAAAGTTAAAAATTTTTCAACAATTTTAAAGCAAGTTGTGCTACAATATATTTATCAAGATTTTACATAACGAGGCTATTATGTTCAAAAAATATGTTTCTAATACTTCTCTTGCACTTGGAACAAGCTATCTAATTGAAAGCACCAACGGAATTAAGGGCTATCGCATTTATGTCAAGCCCACCGTTTATGGCAAATTCAAATGGCGCTTTTTCTTCATAAATTCAGTCAACTCAACCTATGGCTTGGGCGAGGTCGCACACGCAAATGTGTCAGGTGGAAGCTGGAAAATCCACAAAGCGACAATCGGCATTAGCGCATCGCTTGACAAGGACGATGAAATAAAAAATGTAACTAAGGTTACATATAACGGTAGCGAAAGCAAATGCGTATCGCCCGATGAGCATTTTTGGAGCGACGAAATCGACTTTGAAATAAACGACGGTTATATTGTTTGGGAATGGGACCTTGAGGGCGAAAATATTCCTTCAATGCCCGAGGACATTTATTCTGCCTACTCCGTTCAGGACGGCAAGTGGGCGCACGAATGGAATAGACCTGCCCCTTGTCTTTTCGGAGTTGAGCGCCCTTATAAAAAGCGCATCGCCTTTCTTGGCGATTCAATTACAGCTGGCTGTGGAACTAAAAAGGACGGCTACGAAATGTGGGTTGCCCGTATTGCAGATGAGCTAAAGGACGAATACGCGGTTTGGAATCTCGGACTTGGCTTTGGAAGAGGTAGCGATTGTGCAACCGACGGCTCTTGGCTTTACAAGGCAAAGCAATATGATATTGCTGTTATAACCTATGGTGTAAACGATATAAAATCAGGCGAATATGGAAAGGGCAAGCCATCAAGCGCTGGCGAAATTGTGTCTTGGGCTGAAGCTATGGCTACCTCTCTGCAAAATGCAGGCGTCGAGGTTATTATCTCTACCATACCACCATTTTCGTATAGCGAAAGGGAAAGGTGGGAGTGGCGCTGTGCCAATCTTGGCTTGAAGCTTTTAGCAAAGCGACTTGGCGCGCGTGTTTACGATATTGCATCATCACTTGAAAGCGAGCCATATAAGGGCGATTACCCATACGGCGACCATCCAAATGGCGAGGGCTGTCGCATCGCCTTTGAAAAATTTAAGCAAACATTTATTATAGACGGAAAATGGACACTTTAATCAGTTTTTTTAATAAAAAATATTGATTATGAAAAAAGTGTGTGTTACAATATTGCTATCTTAATTATATTTAGAGGTTTTTATGATTAGAATAGGTATATATGGATATGGCAATCTTGGCAGAGGCGTCGAGATGGCTATTTCACAAAATGACGATATGGAGCTTGTGGCTGTGTTTACTCGTCGCCCTCCTGAAAGCGTTAAAATCAACACCAAGGGTGCGCGTGTTTTGCACATCGATGATGCGCTCAATATGAAGGACGAGATTGATGTTATGGTGATTTGCGGTGGTAGTGCTACTGACTTGCCAGTCCAAACTCCATTCCTTGCAGAGCATTTCAATGTTATTGACAGCTTTGATACTCACGCAAAAATTCCAGAGCATTTCGAAAATGTAAACAAGAGCGCTATAAAGGGCGCGCATACTGCTATGATTTCTGTTGGCTGGGACCCCGGTATGTTCTCTCTTAACAGAATGTATGCAGGCGCAATATTGCCAAATGGCAAGGACTACACCTTCTGGGGCAAGGGCGTTTCACAGGGACACTCTGATGCAATTCGCAGAATTGAGGGAGTCGCTGATGCAAAGCAGTATACAATTCCAGTAAAGGAAGCGCTTGATGAGGTGCGCTCAGGCTCAAATCCTACTCTTACAACTCGTCAAAAGCATACAAGAGAGTGCTTTGTTGTTGCTAAGGAGGGTGCTGACCTTTCTTACATTGAGAATGAAATCAAGACAATGCCAAACTACTTTGCAGATTATGATACAACCGTTCATTTTATCTCACAAGAGGAGCTAAACGAAAAGCACGCAGGAATTCCTCACGGTGGCTTTGTTATTCGTAGTGGAGAGAGCGCGAGCGGAAACAAGCACATTATTGAATACAGCCTAAAGCTCGATTCAAATCCCGAATTTACTGCATCCGTTATCGTGGCATATGCACGCGCTACATACCGTATGGCGTGTGAGGGAACGGTTGGCTGTAAGAGCGTTTTTGATGTTCCACCTGCTTATCTTTCTCCAAAATCAGGCGAAGAGCTAAGAAAAGAACTACTTTAATCGGGGGCAAAAGCTATGGTTAAGCATATGATAATATGGAAGCTAAACGATGATGCTTCAATCGACTGTAAGCAAGAAATTAAGCTCGCATTAGAGGGGCTTGTTGGTAAAATTGAAGGACTTTTAGAGATGCACATTTTGACAAATCCTTACGAATGCTCAAGTGGAGATTTGGCAATGGATTCTCTTTTTGAGAGCAAGGAGGCGCTTGATTTTTATCAAAAGCATCCACTCCATGTGGAGATTGCAAGCACGCTTGTCCGTCCGAATGTAAGCGCTCGTCTTTCCTTTGATTACGAAATATAAATAAAAAAGCCTTGCTTACAGAATAAGCGAGGTTTTTTATGCTTTTAAGGATACTTGAGGGCGTTTTAATTCCGTTTTTAGGCACTACTCTTGGCGCACTTTGCGTATTCTTTTTAAAAAACGGAGTTGGCGCTAAAACGACAAAGGCGCTGAACGGATTTGCAGGTGGGGTTATGGTTGCCGCATCCGTTTGGAGTCTTTTAATCCCTGCAATAGATGAGAGCGCACACCTTGGCGCGCTTTCCTTTGTCCCAGCTGTTGTTGGCTTCTTTTTAGGAATCTTCTTTTTATTCCTTCTTGACAAGGTAATCCCACATACACACCTAAACGAGCAAAGTGAGGGACCGCGCTCCCGTCTTGGCAAAAATACGATGCTCTTTTTTGCTGTGACTCTGCACAATATCCCCGAGGGAGTGGCGATAGGAGTCGTTTTTGCCTCGTTCTTAACAGGTGGTGGAGAGATTTCTCTTGCCGAGGCGTTTGCCCTTTCGATAGGCATCGGGATTCAGAACTTTCCAGAGGGCGCAATAATATCAATGCCTCTTGCAAGCGACAATCGCTCACGCACAAAAAGCTTTCTTTGGGGAGTGCTCTCTGGCATAGTAGAGCCCATATCGGCACTTTTAACGATATTGTTCTGCGAGCTTCTATTGCCGATTTTCCCATATCTCTTGGCATTCGCCGCAGGCGCTATGATTTTCGTGGTTGTCGAGGAGCTAATTCCCGAAATGACCGATGGCGACCACAAGGCAGACATAGGAACTATTATGTTTTCTCTCGGCTTTGCCATTATGATGTCGCTTGATGTCGCACTTGGATAAAGAAAAAGGCACACCCTGTGTGCCTTTTTGTTTTCTATTTGCCCCTTATATGATGCTGTAAACGATAAACCTTTACAAGCTTACAAGTTGGTATGGAATGCTTTTACAATCTCTGACTCATTGCTTATCATATGTATTTTTGTCGAAACAACAACTCTTTCCGGCAAACCGCTTACATCGGTTTTTGGAACAACAATCAATACATTCATATGATGCTCCTCGGCAGTATAATCTCTTCCGTCAACAGCTTGTAGATGCCATTCAATTGTGAGCTTGTTTTCTTCAAAAGAGAGATTTGCAAATCCCAAATATCCGCTGGCGCTGGAGTAAACAGCATTGTTTAACATCAAAATATAATTGTCTTCAAAAACATCCTCATCAAAGTTTTCCAACGGAGCTTCGAGTATTGCTATTAGTTCATTGTAGTTTTTGCAAAGCTTGAACTCGGGGGCATCATCCTTCAAGGAAAACTCTCTAATTTCATCGTAATATACGATTTCAAGAGGCTCCTCGCTTGACGAGCTACTCGACTCCTCGGGCGTGTCGCAAGCAACAAGCACTCCAAGGCATAAAAGCATTGCAAGTAATAGAGCTATTAGTTTTTTCATATGATCAGCTCCTTTCCTAATTTTATTGTAGCATACGAAAAATGTGCTTGTAAACGCTTTTCACTTAATTTTCAGCAAATGTTCACAAAATCAAAAAGGCACTCGGTGAGTGCCTTTTGTTATTCCCAATAACCGAGATTTGGCTTTGGAGTTGAAAAAATTGTAAAATCCTTACCCTCGAAAAGCTCGGTTGCGTTTCTTACAAAATCCTCGGGAGTAAGCTCTCGCTCACGGATTATGGTTTTCGGGAAGCCGAAGTCTATTTCATAGAGCCAAGGCCCCTTGTAGCCTACCTCTTTTAGTGCGCCAAGAATTGATTTCCAATCGTTTTTGCCCTCGCCTGGGAGCCAATGGCGCTCATTTACCATATCAAAATCGGACACGTGGAGCGTTACGATTTTATCCCCAAGCGCCCTTACAAAATCAACATTATCCTCGTAAAGAAGATGGTTTGTGTCAAAGCAAACGTGAAGGTCGTCATTTGCGCTTATAAGCTCCTTTATGTCGCTAATGCTTCTTCCGAGGCACGACCTTGGCAGGTCCTCAACGCATATTATCGCCCCACGCTCCTTTGCGTATTTAGCGAGCGTGTCAAGGCTCTTTTTTGCACACTCCATTCGACCTTTTCTATTTTCGTCCTCAATAGGCTCTCCACTTGCGTGGATTACGAACTTGTCAATTCCGATGCCAGTTGCCTTGTCAATTATATTGCAAAGATATTCTATACTCTTTTCAGCAAGGTCCTCTCTTGAAATATCAATTTCCGAAAATGGCCAAAATGGAAGATGAAACGACCAAATCTTAACTCCGTATTTATCGCTTAACGATTTTAGCTCGTTATAATCGAGTGCATCAACCTCGCCCTTCGGTCTTGAAATTTCAACCACCTCAACGCCCGCCTTAGTGCAAGAGCTGAAAAGCTCCTCTGTGTTCCTTGATGCTGTTGTAGATAATCCTATTTTATACATACTCCACCTGCTATTTTATTATTTCGTTGATTTGAGAGCTATAATAGCTGTCCTCAAATTTTTTGATTACATATTTGCGATTTGGATTGTCGCTTGCCTCAAAATAATTCTTTCCGTTTTCCTTATCAACCTTAATATCAACGCAAACGGTATCATAGCCAGCCTCGTCCTCGTCGCCTATGAGTGCCATAAGAGCAAGCATAGGGTCCCACGATTCTCTGCCACATGGTCCTCCGTGCCAATCACAAAGCACATCGTAGAGATAATCGCCCTCTGGAATGTTCTCACCTGTTTCAACCTGTGAGCCGATTTCCCAACCAAGAAATGTGATAGGACACGGTGCACTCTCGCAAATTACAGATGCACCCCAGCAAGCCTCAGGATGCCTTGAAAAGTTAAATTCCTGTGCGCCCTGATGCGAATATCTGCCACCCATTATCCAAATTTTCTCAACCTTTTCCGAAAAAAGCTCCATACCTGTCTTTGGAGAAATGTCATCTCCCCCGCTAAGAAGCGCCTTTGCAAGAGAGTGCAAAAAGCCAACCTCCATAATCTCAACCTTGCCCCTTGCCTCTGCTAAAAGCCTACGGTAAAGGCGCACGGAATGCTCTGCATCGTCATTTGTTTTATCTGGTGCATATTTTGCAAGCCTTTCTTGGTATCTTGCTTCCATTTTAAAATGCGCACAGTCCTTATCAACTCCAACAGGAATTCCTTCTATGCCCTCGTTTGCGAAGAATCCATAAATTGAGCCTGCACTATGCTCAACACAGGTGTTTGAGCAAACTCCAAGCAATTTCGCCTTGCCAGCCTTATGAAATCTTGAAATAACGCGAAGCGCAACTACATCGTCGCAATCCTCGCCCCAGTCTGTGCCAAAAATAAATTCTCTCATTTTATTCTCCCAAATTTCCAAGTAACCACTTGGCTACTCCGTCGTTTTCGTTTGAATCAATTATTGCGTTTGCAATCGCCTTGACCTCATCCTGTGCATTCGATGGTGCATAGCACTCATCGCACACCTCAAACATTGAAATGTCATTAACACCATCGCCAAAGCACACAACCCTGTCTGCACCAAGCATACTCTTTAGCTTTAAGATAGCATTCGCCTTTGTCGCACCCTGTGGATGAATTTCCAGCCACCAGCGACCACTATATTGCTCCTTATAATACACGCATTGATGCTCGTCCTTAAGCGCCTCGTACAAGGGAATTAGCCTTTCCTCGCTATCAATACAGGTGAAATGGAATATCTCTCCCAAATCGAGCTTGTCAGCGCTTGTAGGATTTCTTCGAGGATCATCTAAATGCTCATTTACAAATTCAAGCACACCGTCACGCAAATCGTCCTCGACATACGAAAACAGCTCCTTGTCATCAATAAACGCATACACAAGTGGACAAATTCCCGCACTTATCAGCTTGGAAAGAATCACTCGTGCCTCTCCGTCCTTGAATTTGTCGACCAACGAAAGCTTGCCATTACAAGCTCGAACAAATGTACCGTTATATATAATTGATGGAATAGTCGGCTCAAAGCCATCTAAAACCGAGCTTGCGCTAACATATGAGCGTGCGCTCGCATACGTGAAGGATACGCCCTGCGCCATAAGCGATTCGAGCGTTTTTCTTGTAAAATCACTTAGGCGTGCGCTATTATTCAAAAGCGTTCCGTCAAGGTCGGACACATAAAGCGTCTTTTTCATCTATCTTTTCTTTCCTTGAAGCCCTTAAGAATTTCCTCAGCCACCCAAGTATTAAGCTCGCCCGTATAGTGAATCAAATCCCAACGAAAAATGTTCTTGTCCCACGCATATTTATCGTAAAATGGACACTCGGTAGGCTCAAAGGTGTTTGTCAGCTCCTGCTCTGTAGCAAGCTCATCAAAGACTTGATTTATGTAATTCATATTTTCAAGGTGAGCGCCAGATGGGTCCTCCTTCATCATTACATCAACAAATGGCATTCTATGAAGAGTTACAGGCACATTATAGCCGATAGCCTCGCGAAGTCCCTTGAAAAATTTCTTATAATCGTTTTTAAGATTTGACCTTAAGAAATCGCCCTCGCGTCTTGTCTCCTGCTCTCCACCACGCCAGTGAAGTCCTACAAAGACAGGCTCTATCTCACATCTGTCAAGATGCTCACGAAGAAGCCTCAAAATGTGGCAGGTGTATGGATAAAGCGAGATATCAACATCGCCGAGCTTACCTGGAATAAGCTTTCTTGGTCTGTCCATATTCCACATATCGTAAAGCCCCTGCGAGCCTATTGCAATTTGTATTACATAAAGGTCGGGTAGGTCTGCCTTGTTTCCCTCATCTATTTCCCTTTGCCAAAGCCTTGCAAGCTGATTTGCAACCGAATATGTGTTATCCTGTGTTTCTGCAAGATTCATTCCAAAGCTTGTATAATGACTAAATTTAAGCGTTTCTGTGTCAAAGGATTGATTTGGCTCACGATAAAGCCCCCATACATTATTAAGTGGCTCTCTTATAATGTCCTCATCCTTCATAGGCATTGCGTGGCCTACTGCGTTTGACTGCCCAAAAAGCATAAATATTGCTACCTTGTTTCCCATATTGCACCTCGCATAAATTACTTAATTTTATTTTACATTAAATTATAGTCTTTTTCAAGAGAAGAAGCAAAAAAAGAAGCATCAATGAACGCTTCTTTTTGCTATTTGTGAATTAAGCTCATAAAACGCCTCAACGGTGTATACGAATTTCGCACACATTGCAACATTTTCAGGAATTAGCCTGTAAATGTCTGGACCCTTTTGAACCTCAAAGAACTTGCCAGGTCTGAATGGTAAGGATGCGAAGTGCGAGATAGGAACGACTATGTCATCAAGCGTTGAGCCACATCTGATTCCAATTTTGATTTCATCCTTGTCAAGCGTTACGCTTCCCTTGGCAATCTCGTGGAATTTATGCTTATCATAATCAATCATATGAATTGAAGCCTCAGATGAAAGCGCTCTATCAGGATGAGTCTCTAAGCGACACTTGATGTCCTCGAATATCATTTTGCTCCAGTCAGTAACATATCGAATCTCGTTTGGAGTTGTGCCGACATTATGTAAAAAGCCATACTCATCTGCCTCGTGCGCAAAGCCACACTCTGTGCACCAAATCTTGTTACCCTTGGTCTTTATTGTGAACTCGCTCTTGCAAAATGGGCACGCATAAAGGACATTTTCAAGCCCCTCAACATTCGATGCGTGCTTGCGCTTTATAAGAAGCTTCTCCTGCTCTCTGTACTCGTCAAAAATAAGTGCCTCTCTTGCCCTTTCTCTTATATCGTGCTCATCAAGCTGTGAGATTTCCTCTTTGTCAAAAAGCTTATATATGTCGATTGTGGTTTTGCCAGGTCTTTTGATTTTTGACCATTTTGGTGCAACCATATAAGCGCCTGTCGTTCTTGCAACATAGATATCCGTGCCTATCCATTTAAGGAACTTATATGTAGCATCTGGAATAGGAGTTGACGCGCCGTCCTCACTATTAAGTCCTGCCGGATAAATAACGAGAATTTTGCCCCTATCTATTGCTTCCTTCATTCGCTTTATATCAGTAACAGTCGTTTGAAACTGTTGCTTTGGTATTACCTTTAATCTTGTCATAATTCGCTTTACTGGTATAGAGCTATAAAACGACTCGCTGACAACGAATCTCATTCTTCTCCTTGTAGCACCGATTAGGTTTACAAAGTCGAGCTGTGCCTCGTGGTTTGCGATTATGACAAACGGGCCCTTTTTGCCCTTTATTTCGTTTCTTAATGTATGGCACTTGAAGACGCGCTTCGAATAAATCCAAGATGCAAATCTTGTAATCCAGTACCAAAATCTACTTTGTCTTTTGCGACGCAAAGTTTCACTTCCTTGTCCTTGTGAATATGCAATTAATGCATTTATCATAGCACACGAACCTAAATTTTAAATAAAGATTTCAAAAAATCTCACAAGATAAATATGGAAACAGCAAAATGTGCCGCCGTGTGTCGATAAAATAAATTCAAGGCTACGAAAATCGTAGCCTTGAAAACAGTTATTTGTTCCTTTTTCTCTTAAAGAGGTTAACAATATACTCAATTAGTTCAACTGCAAGCTTAACTCCACCGAACAAAAGCGCTGTTCCGTCGGCATACTGTGTATATTGACGCGAGTATTTTGAAAGGCTCTGAATATTTGAGCTTTTAAAATCAGAATTATTTACAATATGTGCAACAAATGCGGTTGCAACACTTGAAGGGATTGCGTAGTTCATTCCCTTTGCACCATCAACTCCTGCCACCAAAACGCCAACAGTCTTGCCATGCTCATCAAGCAACGGTCCACCAGAGTTGCCTTGGTTTGCGGCAGCATCAGTCATTATGTATGGATATGGAATTCCTTGCATCTTTCTTTCTCTGTCGCTTATAATTCCTGATGTAATACACGTGCCAGAGCCGAGAGAGTTGCCGATAAGGTAAACCTTTTGTCCATTTTTAAGTGATGCAGAATCTCCAAACTCACAAGCAGTGGCCTTAAGGCCCTCAGCATACAAAAGGCAGAGGTCAACCTCGCCCCTTTCCTTGCCACCGAGAGCTACAATCTTAGCCTCGTAGGAAGCACCATTTGGACCCTTAACATAAATTTTCTTGCAGGGCTGGCCGTCCTCGTTGATTACTGCGTGAGCGTTAGTCATTACTAAGCCAACCTCGGAAATTGCGAAGCCTGACGCGCAAAATACAGAGTTGCTCTCGTTTGGCCTTGCATTGATTTCAACAACACTTGCAATAGCCTTGTCATAAATCTGCTCTCCACTCAAAATTCCGTCATCTGCTGTTTTAGTATAAATAGGCGCGCTTTGGGCTGGCGCACTCTTTGGTTGCTCTACAACCTCATCGCAAAACTCGCTTGAGCAAAAATCGCAGCGATAGTGTCCTGTGCTAACCTCTCTTGCAGGCGCACCACAAAATTTACATATCATAGTCAATTCTCCTTATAGAGTAATTATATATAATATGATATCACAAAGGGCAAAAAATATCAATACCCTGTTGAAATTATATAATTCAAAACGTAAAATCCACAGGCACTCAACCTGTGGATTTCGATTATTCCTTATTAAGAGTTTTCTTTTGCCACGATTTTTCGCCACATTTTGGGCACTTCATATATCTTGTTCTTCCCATATGTGGTGCTAAATTGACAGCCTTATACGTGGGAACGTATTTATGTCCGCACTTCTTACACTCATAATATCCTACAATTTGATTAATTCGCAACGCATAAAAGCAGCTTGCCAAAAAGATAATGAAGCCGAATACAATAATAGCAATCCTGAGCCAATTTTCCATTGATGCAAGCGAGGCAAGCAAAACCACAACAAAAAGAGTTATCGTTCCGGTAATGCCTATAAACACCTCTAATGACAAAAGCCTTTTGTCCGCGCTTTGCTTCTCCTTTACTGCTTCAATCAAGGCGTTTTCTAGCTCGTTGTTGTAGCATTGAGACGATACAATCTCCCCATAAAGCAAATCATTAACGCTAATTCCGAGAATCTCACATAGCTCAATCATTAATGAGGAATCGGGCATTGTGCGTCCGTTTTCCCATTTTGAAATCGCTCTATCGGTTATGTTTAGCCTTTCAGCCAGCTGTGCTTGCGTCAAGCCTACGCTTTTTCTACGCTCCGAAATGAATTTTCCAATTTTAATTTGATCCATATCGAGCCCCCCTTTCAGCGTTAGTATACACCGTTACGCGGGAATATTCAACATACCGTTAGTTGAATTTGCGATTTTTATTATAATTCTTCAAAAATGAGCTCTCCACTATCAAGTGAGGTGGCACTCTTAAAGGTCATTGTGCCTGCATAGCCATCAACTGCCTTAAAGCCAACAAATACGAGCTTGCCATTCCACTCTGCGCCCTTTGGCACGCCCGCACATTCGACTCCCGAGGTGCTCGGTGGTGCGAAGCCCTCAAAAGGCTTGTCAGACACCATATACTGTGCCTTGCCGGGAAGAGTGAAAACAAGATAATATTTTCCGTTATACTTAAAATAATCAGGACATTCGGGCTGACCCTTATTGGGAGAAACAAACATAGGCTCCTCACACTCATCCCATTTTTCCATATCAGCCGACACATAATGTGCAAGGCAGCCTCTATCCTCTTCTACAAGAGAGGTTGTCAAGAGCATATGAAAAAGCCCGTCCTCACCCAAAAACACCTTTGGATCTCTTGCACTTGGCGCGTGATATTTTTCGGAAACGGTAAAGCAAAAGTCCTTGTCCTTTTCAAAATGATATCCGTCGCTTGACACGCTTCTCTTAATAAGAGCTGGCAAGCCATTTGCACGCCTTACTGTGTAATATAAATACTCCGTGTCACCCTTTCGTATCCAAGAGCCTGTGCAAATAGAGCCCTCCTCCTTGTCGGTTATCTCGACTGCCATAGGATGAACGCTCCAGGTCTTGAAATTCACGGTTGAGATGTGCGCCCATTGATGCGCGCCCATTCCCCACTTGCTTTTATGATGATGACGATCCTTCAGATAGAAAATATGATATTCTCCGTCCCTTACATAAGGCATACAGTCTCCAACAAATGAGCCATCGCCTGGACGCCAGCCCTCGGCACACTCAAAGCTCGAAATTACAGCTGGAAGTGCCTCTTTTTTATCAAAATATGGCGATATGTATGCGTTTTCTCCCAAATCAAGCTCATCTCCAAGCTCGAAAAGTCGCTCTCCGCAGGGCCACTCCTCATCTACAATTGTATCATTTATGTATAGCTCTATTCGATGCTCAAGCAGAACGAGACGAGCCTTGTCGCCAGTCTTAACCTCGCCTCTAAGCTCAAGCGAGCGCTCATTATAATCGTATCTCACAGACACGCACAAGACACCGTCAGTTATGCTAATTTCGAGCGACTTCTCTGCGTTTTTGATAGCAGCTGCGTTAAAGGTAAGCTCCTTTATTTCAAAAGATATTTGTATATCCTGCATTACATTCTCCTTGCTTATTTTTCCTTGCTTGAAAGCATACAGAAGATGGCTGCACCCATCGCTGCCTCCTCCTTTACCTCGCTAACAAGCACGGGCACACCAAATCTGTCCTCTATTAACTTTTTCAAAAGCTCGTTTTTCCTTATCGCGCCACCAGAGGCAACAATGCGTGCTTTCTTCTCGTGGAAGCCATCATATAGCGCGTAAAGCTCGTTACACATTCCCTTTAAAACACCAAGAGCGAGCTCATCTGGTGTGAGGTTTTGCCTATCAATTCTACTAATTGAGCCTCTTATGTCAGGATTGTTTCTTTTTCCGAAGAACGAAGTATCGACACAGAGTCCCTCTTTTCCGTTTTTATAGGCATCCAAGGCAAGCTTATTAATAACATCATATTGTGGTTTTTCCTGTGCGCCAGCACTTACCATATATGCTCTAAAAAAACTCTCGAGCATAGAATAAGCATACCCACCACAAAGCGCCGAGCCACAGGCGAGATACTTGCCATTCACAAACGGTCTTACCTCAAGCTCTCCACTCGTCTTAAAATAGTCGCTTATCGCCGATACCTGCGAGCCTGTGCCGATGTTCACAAGAGCACCTTGTTCATCCTCGCCAACCGAGCCCAAAAAGCTCGCTTGATTGTCTCCTATCGCCACATATACGGGGATTCCTCTACATTTTCCCAAGGAAATGCTTTCCTCTGTTACCCTTGGCAAAAAGCTCTCATCTATTCCAAGGAGCGACAGCTTCTCCTTCATAAAAACTCCGTTTTTGACATCAAAAAGTCCAAAGCTTGAGGCAACCGAGGTGTGAGTTGTCGCCTTTTTTATTTGGCATATTTTCATACCAAATAAATCCATTATACTACAAAATCCAATCGCCTCGCTTGGCACACTTTGAGTTAGCATATTATAATAATGCGTTGCTATTCCGTAGCCAGTTGCGATTTTTTCGCCTGTTATTCTCTCTATTGCTTGACAGACACTTTCCCCGCCCTCGAGGGCTTGGTCTGCGCGCTTGTCCTGCCAGTTTATTAGATTAGAAAGTGGCTCTCCCTCGTCATTTATGTACACAATCCCGTGCATTTGACCTGTCAAGCCTATGCTTTTAATTTTGTCATACGAGTCAAGAATATGATAAAGAAGTCTTTCTGCCTTTTCCAAAATAACGCTTGTGCTCTGCTCGGAGCGTATATCAGAGCAAGCATATGACGCGTGTGGAATCGAATATGCCTCAAGTTGTTCTGCGTTGTCAATATCGTAAACAACTGCGCTAACCGTGGTCGTTCCTATATCTATGCCAACAGAAAGGAATCCGTGAGAGTCTGGCTTTGTCTCGTCTTTTTCAACAAATGTATCGTCGCTTTCCAAGCTCTCTAAGGGCTCTTTATTTAAAATCCTCTCGCAAATCAAATAATTCTCGGAGCTCTTGCCACTCTCGTTTAATATTTCCGCCTTGCGCTTGTCTATTAGCTCCTCGATGCTCATAACGCCACAAAAATATAGCTTTATGTCAGAAACGGAGATGCCAACGCTTCTCAAAAGCTTGATATGCTTCAAGGCTTCAACATTCTCGCTCGAATAAATGCGATATCCGTTCTCGCCTCTTGAAACGCTGATAAGCCCCTTACTCTCATATAGTCTAATGGCCTTTTGAGTAAGACCAGTTATTCTTTCGACATCATTTATCTTCAAAACATCACCCCCGTATGTATATATTATAAACCCTAACCCAAGGTCAGTGTCAAGTTTTTTTAAAAAAAGAACGACAACTCTTATAAAATTCTTTTTTCGAGCGTCAAGAATCTTGCTTTTATATTGAAAATCGGCTGTTTTTGTGGTATAATAATCCCCGTTAGATAATTTCGCAAATTAAGAGGAGAAGGTATGTCTACTTTTTTAACAAGCCTTAGCCAAATATCATATTTATTTTTGTTAATTGGTGCTGGATTTGTCGTAATGAAGGTGTGCAAGCTACCACCTGTTGCCACAAATGTTCTTTCCAAGCTTATAAGCACCCTTTTTATGCCAGCATTGATACTGACTAATTTTATGGAAAACTTCACAGCTTCGCGCCTTAGCTCTGCGTGGCCATTCGCGTTAGCAGGTGTGATAGTGGTTACCTTATCAATTGCCTTAGGCATACTAATTTCACGCATTAGCGCAAAGGATGATTACCGCAGAAAAATACATTCCTATTGCCTTGCGTTTTCAAATTTTGGATTTATGGGCACAGCAGTTGTGTCAACTCTAATGCCAGATTTGTTTATGTCCTATTTGATTCTTTGCACGCCTATGTGGATTGTCAACTATTCGTGGGCTGTGCCTGCTCTCTTAATGCCAATCGAAAGCAAAAGAGGCTTTAGCTTTAAAAACCTGCTAAACCCACTCTTTGGCGCAATGATAATCGGCATTATAATCGGCATGACAAGATTGCCTATTCCAGACTTTTTGGATGTATCAATAGATGCACTTAGCAAATGTATGTCGCCAAGCACAATGCTTTTGACCGGTATGTGTGTCGCTAAAATAGATATTAAGCGAGTGCTTAAAATCAAAAGCATCTATGTTTTGAGTGCACTAAGGCTTTTGGCGATTCCGTCAATTTTTCTGCTCGTGCTTCTCGTTTTCAAGCTTGATTATGGCGTGTCACTCTGCGTGTTAGCTGTGCTGTCAATGCCACTCGGACTCAATAGTGTTGTAATCCCCGAGGCATACGGCCAGGACACAAGCGAGGCGTCAGGCATGGCAATCGTCTCCCATTTGGCATCCGCCCTCACAATCCCATTAATGTTCACTTTGTTTGATCTAATAATGTAAAAAAGACCTCGTTTGAGGTCTTTTTGTATACTCTTAGGATAAAATTGCAGCTAATAAGATGTATGTAATCAATCCGAAGAAAAATACACCCGTGGTGATGCCATACATGCTACGCATGATTACATACGCCTAACGGCGATTACATGCCAATCCTTCGGATTGAATAAAAAGGACACGAAAATTCGTGTCCTTTTGTTTGTATGTGTGGGACTAAATCTCGTTTTTAGGTATAGTGTGTGGAACTAAAAGTATTTTTCCAAAACGTCATTAGGTCCTTCCCTCTGCTACCATATGTTTTTATTCGGGCAATAATTCAACAGTAATTTCAAAGGTTTTTAGGTTGATAATCAAGTTGTAAGTTCCCGTATTCTTAAAATAATGGTTGCTTCCGCTACCCATCAAAACGTTTGTCGTATCCACAACTATTAAGTCATAAGTTCTATAATTTGCAGAGTGGAAGT
>SVSE01000012.1 GCA_015064445.1 Oscillospiraceae bacterium
ATACTGTATCTGTGTGTGTTGTTGCATCGGCACATTTTCGATAATAACGAAAGAGGGCTGCAAAGCCTTTATGGCTTCGACCGCATAGTATATTAAATAATTTCGGGGGTCTAATGGGTCTTTCTTACCTGCACATGACATTCCTTGACACGGCGGTGTTGCTATCATAAAATCGACGCCTTTTTGCTTCGCATCGCTTATGACGCTATCGAAAACTGTCGGGTCGGTAATGTCTCCGCAAATCATATTCGCTTTCGGATGTAAGTGTCTATAAAAATTTGCTCTTTCTTCCAACAGTTCATTTGCGGTTGCTATTTCAATTCCGAGTTCCTCAAGATAGGTTTCTGCCATTCCGACATTTGCAAATAAGGAGACTCCTTTTATCGGCATATCAATTTTGTTCATTAATCTCATTCTCCAATGCAATAATTGCACTTTCCATCAATCTGGGTGGGACTCCTTCTCCAAGTATTTCTCTAATCAAGTTGCTACTTGCCCATGACGGAATGTTCCAATCATCAGGCAAAGAAGATACTCTCATAAGCTCGAAAATCGACAGTACACGAGCATCGGAGTAAATTCTTCGCTCCTCATCATCAAATCCCGTAAGATTCATACCGGGATGTCCGTTTTCTTGAGACCCCAAACGGCTTGTGTATTTTGTCACCGTGTATGCGGGTTTATCCCACCATTGTCTCTTGTATGTGTTTCTGTAACCCTTTGATTTAGTTCCATCCGCAAGCGTAGGATAATAAACTTCATTATCCCAAGCAGTACAACCTTCAGGCGTGTGCATCATTGCAATAACGTGCCTTATTTTGTGTCTCGGTGGATAATGCCATTTTGAGATTGCAAGTCCTTCAAGTCTCTTCTTCTCATAGTCGGGGAAAAGTTTTTTTCTTTCCTCCTCGGTAATATCCGTTACATCGGGGTCGAGCGATGGTAAATCGCCGATTGCATCTCGCATTGTGGAGACTTTCTTGACTGTTTCGCCACACTCATTGCAAACAAAAGATGTCAATTCGATGGCTCTCATAGCCTCGATTCGCGTTCTGTAACTCTTTCGAGAACTTGCTGATGCTACCTCATCATCGCTCTGTCTCTTCGGTTTCTTGAAAGTGTCATACATTTCCAAGCCGAGTGCCATGTCAAGGAAACGGCAGATTTGCGCTGCATTTCGTGCGTCGTTCAAGGCATCGTGAGCTTCCGCTGCTGTGAGTTCTAATCTTTCCATTGCCTCACAAAGTGATGCCTGCTGTAAAATGAACTTTCGAGTTTCGCTCAAAAATCACTTTTGTCCCTGACCTCTTTGGGACTCCGAGGGCAAAAAAATAAAGGCTCTCTCGGTCGGTTATGACCGAAAAAGCCTTATTTGGGGGCAAAAACCCCTTATTTTTCTTATTTTTGGGTTATTTTCGTGAGAGACAAACGACACTTTCGACGTGACTTGTTCTTGGAAACATATTAAACGGGGTTATGGGCGAGGAGATTTCGTATTTCTCGCCAAGCGATTTAAGGTCGCGTGCGAGGGTGTCGGGATTGCACGAGATATAAACTATTTTCTTGGGTGAGAGGCGCAAAAGAGTTTCGATTGCAAAATCAGAGCACCCCTTTCTTGGTGGGTCGATAATGCAAGCGTCAACCTCTTTGTCAAAGTCCTTTGCGTCGCCTTCGAAAAACTCGATGTCTTTCACGCCATTAAGAGATGCGTTGCGTCTTGCGTCAAGAACTGCATCGTGCTCAATTTCAACGCCATACACCTTAGCGCCCGTGCGCTTTGATGCGATTAATCCTATTGTGCCTGTACCACAAAACAGGTCGGCAAGTGTCTTTATTTCATCGCCCTCAAGGTATGAAATCGCCTTTTCGTAAAGAAGCTCTGCAAGGTCGTGATTAACCTGATAAAATGACCTTGGCGACACCTCAAATTTAAGACCACAAAGAGTGTCCTCTATGTATCCGTTGCCTATTACATTTTCAAATTTACATTTATCGAGGACGAACTCTCTGCCCGAAAATGTCCCTGAAAGCACGCTTTTAACTCTTGGAAAGCGCGCTTGAAGTGCTACAGCAAAGGACTTAATGCTCGTTTTTCTTTTGAAAATTGGACAAACCATTATATCGCCATCTATCGCACTTGATTTGCGCATAAAAAGTGCCAAAAGATGTGTTTTATCGACACTCTCAAGGACAAACGAGGCAATCTCATCAAGGATTTTCTCGTTCAAAATGCAATCCTTGTGAGGCAAAACAGTCTTTGACGACCTTTTCATATAGCCAAAGCCTTCTCCGTTATAAAAAAGCACGACCTTGTTTCTATATCTGCCCTCAGCGCAGCAAACGGTTGGCGCAACCTCGGCATCAATTCCAAACTTGCCAAGAGTTCCTCTTACATAATTCTGCTTTATTTCATTTTCCTTTTCGATATCAAGTGTGCCAAATGCACAGCCACCACACTCGCCAAAGAGTGGGCACTCGGCATCGGTGCGATATGGGGATTTTTCGATGATTTTAGTCACGCTTGCCAAGGCATAAGCTGAGGTAACCTTGTCAATTTTAGCCTCGACGATATCTCCGATTATAGCGCCACTGACAAAAGCAACGACTCCGTCAATGCGACATACAGCGTTGCCCAAATTATTCATTTCGTCACACGAAAGCGTGTATTTTTGCCCTACACTTAACATAAAATCCCCCAAAAGCACTTGCTTTAACAAAGCGTTTGTGCTACTATGTATATATTAACATAATTATATTACAAAATCAATAAGTCGAGGAAATATAGGTGTATAATTTACTTTTTTGTCCGATTTGTCACAAGGCGCTAAAATTAGAGGCACAAAGCCTTAAATGCGAGAATGGGCACTCCTTTGATATTGCCAAGAGTGGCTATGTAAACCTACTTAAGCCTGGCAAGAAAAACAATGCCAAGGCAGGCGACTCCAAGGAAATGATAAGCGCCCGTAGTGCGTTTTTTGCAAGCGAGGCATATTCGAAAATTCGAGATATGATTTGCTCTATCGCCTTAAAGCTTAACAGCTCGTTTATTGTTGACGCAGGCTGTGGCGAGGGCTACTACACAAACGGAATTGCAATATGTATGCCAAAATCAAGCGTTATCGGCTTTGATATGTCGAAATTCGGTTGTGAGAGTGCGTCTAAGACTGCCAAGCGAATGAGAAACACGAATGCGCTTTTTAGTGTTGCGAGCATTTTTGACATGCCACTCGACTCCGAAAGTGCCGACCTTATTATAAATATGTTCGCCCCTGTGGCAGAAAACGAATTTCATCGTGTGCTTAAAAGGGACGGGTATCTTATCGTTGTTGCATCGGGCAAGGAGCATCTTGACGGACTCAAGGAAGCGCTTTACGACGAGGTGTATCTAAACGATGCCGACGAGCCAAGGCTCGAAAAATTCGCCCTTATAGAGCGCAAAAGCGTAAAATACAATACCAAAATTGAGGGCAACGACACAATCAAGGCGCTATTTACAATGACTCCTTATTATCACAGAACCTCGCTCTCTGATAAGGCAAGGCTTGACTCTCTTGACTCACTCGAAACAACAGTCGAGGCAGACTTCTTCATTTTCAAGAAAATTTAAAGAAAAAACCGACACAGTGTGTCGGTTTTTTGTTTTTAATTAAATCCTTCTCTTTCTAAAAACGAACCAGTAATCTTGGTTAGTCGTTTATTTTTTGAATATTTTGTTTTTAACTCTTGCAAAAAAGCCCTTGATTTTTAGCCTTTTGCGACGGGCTGGAAGCTTTTTTAGATATTTTAAGTATTCCTCGCTATCAAGCGATACCTTTTTATCCTTTTTGTAAAAATACTTCACCTTGGCAAGAAGATGCTCTTTTTTGATTCCTCTTTCAAGCTCGCCCTGATTATCGCCACACATAATGTACTCGTCGCCCTCGATTTTTACAAGTCGATGCAAAACGAATTGTCCACTATCTCTGCGATACAAAATCATATCATTTACGCACACATCCCCGAGTGAAACAAGGACAACGGAGTCCTCTCCCTGCACCAAAAGCGGAAGCATACTCACGCCCCTCGGATACATACGGAACTCTCCACCTGACGAGATAACCTCATCAATCAAGGGATAAAGGTCGCACAAATTTATAAACTGCTTATTCAATGATGTTATCCTTCTCTAGCTTCTCGATAAATGCATCTACATCGGCTACAACGAGGCTCTTGTCATCAACCTCGTATTCAGCGCAAAGCGCCTCTACAATTTCGTCCTTTTCTGCACCCTTCTCGAGCATTTTCCAAATAAATTTTCCTGTTTCGTTCAAGGTAATCATACCGTGAAACTCTGCACTAAGCGCGCCTGTTGCAACAACAAAGCTGTTTCCTGCAACATCTCTTAAAATAAAGCCTTCTCTTAATTTCATAATTACTCCTTCATTGCATCGTAGGCAAGCTCTGCCGCCTTATGCGAAATATTACATTTTAACACATAGGACGGTATTTTTGTTAGCATCCTATCAATCATATCAAGTGTTTTCGAGGCAAGCGACGCATCGTTTGGCACAAGAATTTGTCGCATTATACGAAACGAGCTATCAGCTGGGGAAATCTTAGCAATACTGTTTTCAGTACCTCTTTCAACATAGCAAAGTGCCTTAAGAGGTGCGCGAGTATTTTTGTTCCAGCCCTCCTTGCCACACCAAGGCGTGCCATAGGCATATAGCTCTCCATCAACAAATCTGCAAATCGGCTTATCTCCGTTTACAACGGTAACCTTGTCGCCAAAAAGCTCCCTCCAAAGGGAAATGTGTGTGCTTTTTCCCGTGCCACTTCTTGCCAAAAATGCATAAGCACGTCCGTCCATTTCGATAACTGCGCTGTGCATCAAAAAGGCATCGTGGTCAATTATCGCCTCGGCAATCTTGCGATAAGCACAAATTGCCTCAATATAACCGTCAGGAAAATCGCCCTCACAAAGTCCCCTTTCCTTTTGCATATCCTCGTCAGTTATGGGGACAAAAATGTCGACACTCGTATCATCAGAGGCGTAATCCTTAGACATTTTTTCAATAAAGTCATATTTGTTGTCAATCTCGACAACAAAATCAGCAATCTTAATTTTAATCATCTTTAACAACAATAGCGCGGTGGTCCGCGCTATTTGTCCTTTACTTTGTATAATCAGGTGGAATTGGAACTGTCCAGCCTGGACCGAGCTCCTCATTTCCGTTTTCAACCTCGCGAAGTCCTGTGTCCTCTTCCACAGGTGGCTCCTCACTTGATGATGGCTCCTCGCTTGACGATGGCTCCTCGCTTGATGAAGAGGACGAGCTTGATGATGAGCTTTCATCATTGTCATCACACGCCACGAATGCGAATATAACGATAAGTGCCATTAAAATGCACAAAATAACCTTAAATTTTGACATAAAGCCTCCATTTGCTTAAAGCTTTTAATTCTATATAATAGTTTATCATAAAGAATTTGCTTTGTCAATAATAATTTTTAAGCCTTATTTAAGGTATGCAAAAAAAGAATAAAGCCACCGTTAACCGGTGGCTTTTGTTTTAGTTCTTTTTGATTGTGTGGCGCTTAATTTTTCTTGAAGTGGTCTTCTCAAATGGCTCATCACGAAGCTCTACTCTTGTGATGTGCTTGTATGAAGCCAAGCGCTTGTTGATTTCCTGAACCTTTTCGTGAAGATGTGCCTCTATTGCGCTCTTGTCAGCAAGACCGAGCTTCTCGCACTCCTCTGCGTTAGGATAGATAAGAGCAACAACAGATACAACGCCTGTTTCCTTGTTCTCGTCACCGATTACAACAACCTCTTCGATTACAGGAATGTTTTCAAGATATTCCTCAATTTCCTCTGGGAATACATTCTTACCACCCTGAAGAACGATTACATTCTTCTTTCTACCTGTAATGTAGATATAGCCGTCCTTATCAACATAACCATAGTCTCCTGTCTTGAACCAACCGTCCTCGGAGAGAACCTTTGCAGTCTCCTCCTCGTTCTTGTAGTAGCCGAGCATTACATTTTCGCCCTTAACCACGATTTCGCCGAAGGTGTCCTCTTCCTTTTCCTTGTCGATACGGATTTGCATACCTGGCATAAGCTTACCACAGGATGTAGGGTTGTTCTTTTCGTGAATTGGAACAACAGAGATAAGAGGTGCGCACTCGGTAATACCGTAGCCCTGACGAACTCTGATACCGAAGCTTTCAAAGCCCTCTGCAATTTGAGAATTGAGCGCCGCACCACCAACGACGAACGCCTTCATATTTCCACCAAGTCCCTGAAGAACCTCGCCGAAGAGCTTCTTTCTTACATCGATATGAAGCTTGAGCAAGAAGTTGCTGAGCTTAATACCTGTTGCAAGAGTCTTTTCCTTGCCCTGCTTTTGAACATTTTTTTGAATTGTCTTGTAAAGCTGGTTTGCGAAAAGTGGAACAAGTGTCATAACTGTTGGCTTGAACTGCTTTATGTTCTTGCCAACATATTTAATTCCGTCACTGATTGTAATAGTCATACCATAAAGCATTGGTGCAAGAATTCCTGCGCTCATCTCGTAGGTATGATAGATAGGAAGAACTGACATAACTGAGTCTTGCATTGTAAGACCAGCAAGCAAAGGATAAATTCCCTCAAGAACTGCACAAATGTTTCTTTCGCAAAGCATAACGCCCTTTGATGAGCCTGTTGTGCCTGATGTAAAGAGAAGGATTCCAAGCTTTCTTGCGTCGTGGTTTTCCATATCAAGTGAAAGCTCACCACTATTTGCTATGCTCTTGCCAAGCGCGAGAACATTGTTATAGGTTGTGAACTTCTCGTCAACATACTCTCCCTCTGGGCAAAGAGTAAAGGTTGTGCGGTCAGTTGCGATTACCTTTTCAACATTTGGAATTTCAGATTCGTGCTCCTTGAAAATGTGCTCGAACTTATGTGAGCAAACAACGAATGATGCATCAGCGAATTTTGTAAATTCGATAATCTGCTCCTCAAGGAGAAGTGGGTCGATAGGAACGATTACACCGTCAGATGCAACGGTTGCAAGGTAAGATGAAATCCATTGTACGCTTGTTTCGCCAAGAAGAATAACCTTCTTGCCAGCCATACCGAGCTTCTTGAACGCAAGAGCCATATCGGTAATGAGATTGAACATTTCCTTATAGGAAACGCTTACCTCCTCGTCCTTGTTCTTGTTAAATCTATAAAGAGTGTGATCTCCGTAAAGATCCTTTCCTCTTTCAAAATATGAATAAAGGTTATCAATTTTAATTTTGAAATCCGCAGGATTGATTTTAGTTGCCATATTTTTCCTCCTTAAGCTGGAACGCTATGTTATCATCTATTACCAAAAGCACCTCGTAAAAGGTCCTCAATTTATGGTCAGGAATGTTTCCGCTTACCTCTCCCATAATTACTGCAATAGAATCATGTATGTATTTGTTTACCTCCAAGCCCGAATCAGTCAATATGAACTTGCACTTGTAGATGCTACCGTGGTCGTTTTGATTTCTTGTGATGTAGCCTGAATTTTCAAGCTCACCAGTAATTCGAGAGATAAACGCCTTGTCTACTCCACAAGCCTCAGCAAGCTCGGTAGAATTAAGACCGTCGTTACTATTTACGAGATTAAGAAGACACATAACATGTGCACTTCTCAAATCGTATTTTTGCATTACATTATTTTCGATTCTTTTAATGTTTTTCGAGATTCTGTCAATTGACAATATGAACTTCCCGAAGCGTTTAATCTTGTCTTCCATTATTCCTCCATTATTAATTGTTGACTTGTCAAATTGTGATGTCTATATCTTACCACACTTTCGTTGATTTGTCAACAAGTTTTTGATTTTTTCGTAAAGTCGTGGATTTTTTGATTATTTTACGTAGTAAACGTAATTTTCCTTGCGTGGCTTTGCAGGCGATGGCTCGCTGTTAGCATATCCAAGCGCGAGGTGTCCTATTCCCTCGTAATCTCCCTCAATTCCAAGCGAGGCGAGGATTTGCTTGCCCTGCTCGCTATCAAATTCCTCTCTTGCACGATGAATCCAACAGCTACCTATTCCAAGGGCGTTTGCGCAAAGCATCATATTTTCCATAACGAGCGCTCCGTCATAGATATATGTTGGCACCTGCCTGTCTGCCAAAACGACAAAAATTACAGGTGCGCCATAGAACGGGTCGAGGTCTGCGCCCATAATCTCGGCATTCATTTTTGAAATTTTATCTCTTAATTCCTTGTTCGTTATTGCAAGTATGATAGGAGACTGTCTGCCCCTGCCTGTTGGCGCGCTCTTTCCTGCCTCTAAAATGAGGTCAAGGTCGCTATCAGGAATCATATCCGCCTTGAAGCACTTGGTGCTTCTACGAGAAAGAATATTGCTTATTGCCTCGTTCATTTTATCTCCAAAAAATACAAAATTAGTAGGAAGCCCATATGCTCCTATTTTAAAGTATAGCACAAATCATTGCAAAAATCAACACTTTTTGGCGCACACGCGCCCTCGCACGCGATTCAGATGGCTTTTTGCGTGTATTTAAGCGCTTTTTATTGACTAATTAATTTTTTTGTGATATACTTTTAAGCAAATCTATCTCGTATCGTGAACGAGCCAAGGGCGGTTTTCCATCAAAAGCCTACTCGTATCGTGAACGAGCCAAAACAAAAAATGCAGACTTGTGTCTGCATCATTGGAGCTGGAGATGGGATTTGAACCCACGGCCTATTGGTTACGAGTCAATTGCGCTACCACTGCGCCACTCCAGCAAGTGAAATCATTTTACTACAAAAGCTATGCTTTGTCAAGAGGTTTTTGAAATGAACTTATGTAACATAAAAACAGTAAAATCGCTTTTGGCAAGATATTCGACGGACACTAAAAAGGGCTTTGGTCAGAACTTTCTAATCAATCCAAGTGTTCCGTTTGATATTGCCGAGGAAAGCTTTAATTATCACTCTTCTGTATGTCAAGAGAGCGCCTGCGTTCTCGAAATCGGTCCAGGCGTTGGCGCGCTTACAAGCGAGCTTTGTGGGCGCTACGAAAAGGTTGTGGCTGTTGAAATCGACCGTTCGCTCATTCCCGTGCTTGGGGAAACTATGGCTGATTACGACAACTTCACACTCGTAAACGAGGACTTTTTGAAGCTCAAGCTTGATAGCTTCTTGGACGAGCATTTTGGCAATGCGCCCGTGTCAGTTTGCGCTAATTTGCCATACTACATCACCACTCCTATTCTTATGAAGCTTTTAGAGGACGGTGGTGGTAGATTTGCATCAATTACTGTTATGGTTCAAAAGGAAGTCGCTATGCGACTTTGTGCAACCGAGAAGGACAGCGATTATGGCGCAATTACTGCATCAGTTAACTATTATGGCAAGGTAAAAAGGCTCTTTGATGTTCAGCCATCGAGCTTTCTGCCTGCGCCAAATGTAACCTCAACCGTTATACGAATTGAGCTATACAGGGACAAGCCATATTCGGTAAAGGATGAAAAGACTCTTTTTGATGTTATCGCAGGGGCATTTGCACAAAGGCGCAAGACTCTTTTAAACTCCCTCTCGTCCTCAATTTCATATATCCCAAAGGCGAGAATTGGCGAGATTATCACAGAATGTGGCTTTGATATAAGCATTCGTGGCGAGAGGCTTTCGATTGCCGACTTCTGCACCCTTGCTAATAAAATCTACGAGGAAAAAGCAAAATGATATTCCTAGGCACTATTGTAAACGCGATTGCTATCGCTGTCGGCTCACTTATTGGTGTGCTGGTTTCGGGGCTTATGGCAAAGCATAAAAGGCTCTCTGAGGTTCCTGATGCTATTATGAAGGCTATGGGGCTTTGCGTTATATTCATCGGCGTTTCTGGTATAATCACAAATCAACAAAGGTCAAGCGAGTGGCTCGGTAGCTATGCTATTCTTATTATAATTGGCGCTATTGCTATCGGCACAATCATCGGCGAGCTTGTCGATATTGATAAGGGGCTTAACAGGCTCGGACGCGCGCTTGAAAACAAGGTAAGCAAAAAATCCTATGACGAAAACGGGAACGAAATCGTCAAGGAAAAGAATATTGCAAGAGGCTTTGTAAGCGCTACGCTTCTCTTTTGCGTTGGCGCTATGGCAATAACCGGCGCTATTGAAAGTGGTCTTTCTGGTGGTAGCGAGCAGGGCACGCTCTTTGCGAAATCGGCAATAGATATGATAAGCGCCATTGTATTCGGTGCAACGCTCGGAATAGGAACTATCTTCTCTGCTGTTTCCGTATTCCTGTATCAAGGAATAATTGAGCTTATCGCAATTTTTGTTGGCGACTTTCTTCCTGCTGTTGTAACTGCGCAAATGAGCGCAACGGGCTCTGTGCTTATCTTAGCACTCGGTCTTAATATGGTAGGAGCGACAAAAATAAAGGTTGCAAATATGCTCCCTGCAATTTTCCTGCCACTAATTCTCTGCTTCTTCTTTTAAGAATACTAATAAAAATCGTCAAATCGGCGATTTTTATTTTTTGCCTAAAAATTTTGGCGCTTAACTATTAAAAATATTTTCGCGTGTTATATTGAAATGGAAAAATTTTTATGCTACAATATAAATAACTATGTTCTTAGTAGGTAGATACGATGATTCTTGAAAAGATTAAGAGTCCCAAGGAGCTCAAGGCGCTAAGCATTAGCGAGCTTACTGCTCTTTCGGGCGAGGTGCGCAAGGCACTTCTTAAAAAATTGAGTATTCACGGTGGACACTTCGGCTCTAACTTCGGTATTGTCGAGGCGACCATCGCGCTTCACTATGTCTTCAACTCTCCAAAGGATAAATTAATTTTCGATGTTTCACACCAAAGCTATACTCACAAGATACTAACAGGTAGAGCCGAGGCGTTCCTTGACGAGAGTAAATATAACGATTATTCAGGATACAGCGCTCCTTATGAAAGCGAGCACGATGTGTTCACTATGGGACACACCTCAACCTCCGTTTCTCTTGCTCTCGGTCTTGCCAAGGCGCGTGACCTTTTGGGAGAGGACAACCGAGTTGTTGCCATCATCGGAGATGGCTCGCTTAGTGGTGGCGAGGCGCTTGAGGCGCTTAACTACGCAGGAGAGTTTGACGGTAGCCTTATCATCGTTGTAAACGATAACGACATGTCTATTGCCGAAAATCACGGTGGTATGTATAAAAATCTAAAGGAGCTTCGCGACTCGAATGGCAGGTGCGAGAGCAACATATTCAAGAACTTCGGTCTTGATTATATGTATGTTGATAACGGAAACGATATTGCAACGCTCATCGACGCATTTGAAAGCGTAAAGGACACGGACCATCCTATCGTTGTTCACATAAAAACGCAAAAGGGTAAGGGCTACGCAGTAGCGGAGATTGAACGCGAGGGCTGGCACGCCACTGCTCCATTTGATATTGAAACTGGCAATCGTCTTTATAGCAAGAATGGCGCTGATAGCTATTCTGACATAACAGCACTTCATCTTTTAAAGAGAATGAAGGAGGACAAATCCATTGTGTCGATAACTGCTGCAACTCCAACCGTTGCAGGCTTCACAAAGGAAAGGCGCGACATTGCAGGGGCACAGTTTATTGATGTCGGCATCGCAGAGGAAAATGCGCTTGCTATGGCATCGGGAATTGCCAAGGCAGGGGCAAAGCCTGTTTGGGCTGTAAATAGCACCTTCCTGCAGCGCACCTATGACCAAATGTCACACGATGTTTGTCTTAACTCCTCGCCTGTTACAACACTCGTTTTTGCATCTTCAATTTACTGCAAGAGCGATGTTACTCATATCGGAATTTACGATATTCCTATGATATCGAATATACCTAACCTCAAATATCTCGCTCCTACCTGCAAGGAGGAATATCTTGCAATGCTCGACTGGTCGATTGACCAAAGCAATGAAAGCGTTGCAATCAAGGTTCCTGCAAGCAAGGCTATCTGCTCTGGCAAGGTGGCAAGAGATGACTATTCTAAGTGTAGCTATGACATTGTAAGGTGGGGCAACGAGGTTGCGATTTTGGCACTTGGCTCATTCTTCTCGCTTGGCGAAGAGGTCTGCAACGCACTTGAGGCAAAGGGCATCAATGCAACGCTTGTAAATCCTCTATTTATAAACGAGCTTGATACCTTAGCACTTGACAAAATCGGCGAAAATCACTCGCTTGTTATAACTCTTGAAGACGGAATCTTGGACGGTGGCTTTGGCGAGAAAATCGCGCGCTACTACGGAAATACCAAGACAAGAGTAATTAACTATGGTCTTAAAAAGGAATTCCCTATAAGATACACTCTCGAGGGCATCTTGGAGGAAAATCGCCTAACCACACCTCAAATTGTCGAGGATATTCTCAAATCTAAATAATAAAAAAGGCTATCGTTTGATAGCCTTTTTCTTTTATTTACTTATTCTTTTTGCCAAGTAATCAATATGTGGATTCAAGAGCTGACCATAATTTACATATATGTCGTTTCCTGTCTGCTCAGTTTCCTTAATTACAAGAATAGTGTTTGTTTGATGGTACATTGAGCCCTCGTGAAGATTGAGAGAATTAAACACAGTAACATACTGTCTTTGACCATTCTCGACATATGAAAGCTGAATGTCCTTTGTATGATACCACCACTTATTTACATAAGTGTTTACTACCTTTGTGCCTATATTCTCTCCCACAACAAGCTCCTCAAAGTATGGTGCAGGGTCTGCTTCAGGCAGGTGAAGGCTGAGCATATTGCTTTTGTTAGCGCTAAGCCTAAAAGCATAGCTTATGCCCTCAAGTAGCATATCGGCAAGCTCGAAGCTTTGAACATATTTAACATTGTTCCAAGAGAATTCGATATATTCTCCTGTTTCTGCGCCCGAGATAAGCTTATCTATGTATTTTGCATATGGGTTATTTTCCACGTCCCAAGATGAGAAATCTCCACCAAGTGGTGTGAAATAGAGCTCAAACACCTTGTCGCTCTCGCTTCCAAGATAAACAATTTGCTCATCCTCTGGAATTTCGTTTTCCTTACCTGCAAGAATAAGGGCAATTTGCTCTGTATTAAGCTCCTTTACCTTGTCTCTAAATGGAACAATTTCCTCTTGATCACAATAGTCCACCATAAGCTTTAGATAGTTTTCTGCAACTTGTCTTATTTTCTTGTGGCCTGTTATTACGATAGCAGATTGTGTAGAGTTGTTACCATTTTTCTCCTCAGAGGTTACCCCGTCAATATTTATGCTTCCTGTCCAAAGCGCGTCCTCGTGCTCGTTTCCGTCATTATCAATATAATGTGAAACGGTAAGAATCTTATTGTGCATCATGTCGGCAGCACTTTTGTCTCCATAGGATTTCCAGTCTGCAACACGGAAGGTCATATAATCGCCAACTGTTTTTCCACTTATTTGCGCCTCGTCATCGAGATGAGAGGTGAAATACCAGTCAAAACTATAATCACCCGTAAGAACGCCGTTTTGCTTAACGCCCGCGGCGTCTAACTGACCTATAACTGTAACATCTATACCAAGGCTTGCTGCCTTAACAAGAAGATATGAAAGTCTATAATAGCCATTGTCATCGTACTCCGCATCATAGATGTTTTTCAAATGACCATAATCAGGACTATTTTTATCAACACAAGCAGAAAGTGCAACCGAGAAATGGAAGCTGCTACAAGTAATACTAACATCTGCCTCAGGATGCTTTTCCTTGTACTTTATGCATTGATAAATGAGAAGAGCTTGGGCAAAATTAGGATTGTTTCCACTTTCATCCGTATCGCGATAAAGCGTATAGGCGTTAACTATGCCACCATTTATATTCTCATAGCTTGCTTCGCCTCTTGAAAGAAAATCGTTGTTAGCTGGGGTCAAAAGCTCTTGCCTTGTGCTTGGCTTGGCTGTAGCTGTATTAGAAAGCGCCTCTGCACCTTGAGTAGCTGTACCCTGTGCAAGTGGCACAGAGCAAAGCATTGTTGTCGCAAGCAAAAGAGAGATTATAGAATAGAATATTTTTCTCATGCTGTTGCCTCCTCTTTATATGGAGTGATTGCAAAGCCACTCTTTCCAAGAATATCCTCGCTCTTGAAGCTCAATAGATATTCGTCATTTTCGTTGGTTTTGATTTTCAACACTGAGCTTGCTGAATTGCACCAAAGTGCGTTTCCACCATCAGATGTGGTTGCTGTGTTGCCGTTTATATCTCCACCATTAAGCGTCAATGTTGTTGCACCTGTTGTAAGATAAATACATCCACCCTTTGATGCGCTATTAGAGGTAGCGCTAATTGAGTTGATTTCGCAATTAGCCTTACCAGAAATATACATAACTCCACCATAAGACTCAGGTGCTGTATTGCCATTAGCTACAAGAGTATCAATTTTAACCTCTGCAAGAGTGTATATATGAAGTGCTCCACCATTTCCACTCGAGGTGTTTTGGTTTGCAACAAGCTTGTGAATATCAAGCTTACAGGTTGGGCTATTTGTCGCATCGGCATAAACCTTTGCGCAAAGCGCTCCACCACTATCTGTGCTTGAGTTCTCCAAAAGCTCAAGCTCGTAAATGTCTACATCAACGCTCTTGCTGCTTGTTTCACTCTCAGTGGTGCTGATATATACTGCTCCACCTCTTGTGGCGCTATTTTTCTCAAACACTGACTTTGTTGTGTTTTGAGCATCGCCTACAACAGCCTGTGAGCCATATACATACAACACTCCACCGTCCTTGCCTGCGCTGTTGCCAGATGCATATATTCCATAGAGATAGTTGGTTCCTTGGCTATGGATTGCAAATACTCCACCACTTGAGGTTGCCTCGTTGCTTGTAAATTCAATTTTACCACCATCAAGGCGCTTAATTGTTATTTGCGAGCTGGAGTTATAAATTGCTCCACCATTTGCGCCAGCTGTGTTTTTGTCAAACAAAATGTTGATGCCATTATCTGCAATGATATTAACAGTTGATTCCTTAGTTACATATATTGCGCCACCATTGTTTGCGCTTGTATTAGACTCAAGCCTTGTTGAGCCATAAATTTCAAGTGTACTTGCAGAGTCAACATGAATTGCACCACCATATCCGTATTTATCCGAGGAATTAAGAGGCGCGTTGTTTGTCAAAAGGCTTACATTGCCAAGTCTTGCGTGCGCTCCCTTAGATACAGAGTCGCCTGCACCGAGAGCTATCGCTCCACCTCTTGGCGCTTCGTTATCCTTGAAGACACCAGAATTAAGCTCAATAATTCTTCTTGTGTATTCAGCCTTATCATAGTACGCATAAATTGCGCCTCCCTTTGATGAGGCAGTATTTCCTTCAAATGTAGCTCCATCAACAACAAGGCTTCCTGCACAGTTAATAGCGCCACCATTGGAGTCAGTTGAGTTTTGATAGAATTTAGCTGTTTCCTTTACATAAGCTACGCTAAGGTGTGCAATATAGAATGCTCCACCACTCTTTCCAGCACTATTGGAAGAGATAAGCATTTGCTCGCTATCTCCCGACTCGTCACCGATAACTGAGTAAGTATATTGTGAGTTTGGCTGATACACCACTCCACCATATGATGGCGTATAGCATCCTGTTATTTCTCCTGCAACAAGGTTCATAACACGATAGTTATAAATTGCTCCGCCGCGTCCAGCCTTACAATTCTCGATTTTTCCGCCGTACATATTAAAGGTGCTATAGTTGAATATCGCACCACCACGAGATGAGCTGTCATATCCGTCAACCTGATTTGAAGAGGATGTTACAGCAGAGTCATCCATATCTGCCTCACAGCCACTAATAAGTCCACCGTACATATTAAACGAGCCATTAGCAATTATCGCCACAGGTCCGCCTACTTGTGTTGGGCCTGACATATTATGGTCATCGATTAGAAGATATGAATTTGCAGTTTTCTTGAGATTTATAAGCTTAACATTATCATAGATGTTTAGAATACTGCTATTCTTTATGAAGAACGCAGTTCCACTAACATCCTGTGTGATAGCGCCCTTGTTTCCGTCAATTGTAATAACAGCCTCGCCCTCTGGCTTTATTGAAAGCTCGGCTCTCTTGTGAATGAGAGTAACATTAAAGCCCTTGCTGTCACAGCCCAAGATAAACAAGTCTCCGAGAAAATCTGTCGCTCTTGTAAGTGTGTGACTCTCATCAGAATATATAGTTGTCTTGTCAACAACATATATAGTATCAGTCAAGGTAATGTCAGCCTTAAGGTATATAAGGTCTGCCCCTGCCTCTATTCTTTCCTTTAGCTGTGCAAAGGTTGTTGTTTCAAGAAGCTGATATTCTGCGATTATTTTAACATTCGCACTAACCGTACCAGATGTAGCAAATTCATCGCCACTCTCGGTTTTATACGCAACAAATTCGTATCCAGCCTTGCCCTTAGGCGTTGGAAGCGTGTACGCGCCATCAGACAAAAGCGGAAGCTGAATTGTAGAATTGCCATCCTCAATTGTTATGTAGAAGCTTGCCACGAGCTTAGGGATATCCTCGCTCTCGCTCTTGTCACAGCCGTCAGTCTGACAGAATCTTTGTCTTAAGCCCGCCTCTTCAAAGCTTGGCTCTCTTATGGTCTGCCAATCTCCAAATACGCATTCGTGAGTAGGCTCAGAGGAGCTACTTTCGCTCTCACTTGGAATCTCGCTTGAGCTGGAGCTCGAATCGGAGCCAGAGCTTTCACTCGATGAGCTTGATGACGGGTCTTCGTCACCATTACAAGCGTTAAAAATCACCAAGGACATAACGCATAGCAAAACGATTAAAATTGAGAATAATTTTTTCATAATTTACCTTTCCTAATAGAGAATGTTCGTTTTTGTCGATTTTATATATTATATCAAACTATTTTAAGAATGTCAACATTAATAAAAGGAGCTGTCGAAAGCACGACAGCTCCTTTGTTTATTATTTATGAGATTTTATAAAGCCAACGAGCTTTGAGAGCTCCATCATAAGGATTGGAGCAAGAGACATTGCAATACCGATAAGGTAAAGTGGCCAGCTCATATAAACAAGTCCAAATGCGCTATTAAGACCAGGAACAAGCATAACAAGCACTACCACCAAAGCAGAGCCGAGCGCTGCCTTATTCAAGGTTTTGTTGCCAAATGCGCCTATTTTGAAGATTGAATGCTCGCTTCTCATATTAAACGCTTGAACAACCTGCGAAAGCGCAAGAACCATAAATGCGAGTGTTCTGCCCGATGCAACGTTTGCCTCGGTTGTGATAGCAAAGCCACCGTTACCGATAACAAATGCGAAGAACGAAAGAAGGCCGAACATAACACCTTGAAGAAGAATTTGTGCCCCATAGCCGTGGGCAAATAGTCCCTCTCCCTTTGGTCTTGGAGGCTTAGTCATAACATCCTTTTCAAGTGGCTCCATTCCGAGTGCAATAGCTGGGAACGAGTCGGTTACAAGGTTGATAAGAAGTAATTGCATTGAAAGAAGTGGTGATATATGAAGGAGTACCATTGCCAAAAGCACAAGAATAATTTCTCCTATATTTGTGCCAAGCAGGAAGCCAACAACCTTCTTTATGTTGGCATAAATTCCTCTGCCCTCCTTTACTGCGTCAACTATTGTTGCGAAGTTATCATCAGCCAAGGTCATATCAGCTGCGCCCTTTGCAACATCTGTGCCTGTTATTCCCATAGCACAGCCAATATCAGCAGCCTTAAGCGCTGGGGCATCATTTACACCGTCGCCTGTCATAGAAACGATTTCTCCCTTCTTCTGCCAAGCCTTAACGATTCTTATTTTGTTTTCAGGAGATACACGAGCATATACGGAAATCCCCTCAACTGCATCGTCGAGCTCCTGCTCGCTCATTGCGTCAAGCTCTGTACCTGTTATCGCTCTTTGTCCTGCCTGTAAAATTCCAAGCTCACGCGCGATAGCAGATGCTGTTACAACATGGTCTCCTGTAATCATAACAGGACGAATTCCTGCTGCAAGGCAAACCTTTACTGCCTCCTTTGCCTCTGGACGAGGTGGGTCTATCATTCCAACAAGTCCCATAAGAGTAAGGTCGCTTTCCAAGCTCTCTGAGGTAATTTCATCAGGAAGAGTGTCTATAATCTTATATCCGATTGCGAGAACACGAAGTGCGCCATTGCTCATTTCCTCGTTTACCTCGCGTGCCCTTTCGATATTTCCAGATGTACATCTTAATGCCATCATATCAAAAGCGCCCTTAACGATAACAACCATTTTACCGTCGATTTTATTAACGCTTGTCATAAGCTTACGATCGGAATCAAATGGGAGCTCTGCTATTCTTTCATATTTCGCCTTGAGCTCGTTTTGAGCAAGACCGTTTTTATGAGATGCAAAGATGATAGCGGTTTCAGTTGGGTCGCCTATATGAATAGCCTTATCACCCTCAAAGGTAACTGTACCGTCACAGCAAAGAGTTCCATATTTAAGAAGCTCCTTGATGCCATCAGAGTTGCTCTCGCTTATATCCTCGCAATAATCTTCCTTATCAAGGTATGCGCGCACGAGAGTCATTCTGTTTTGAGTGAGAGTTCCTGTTTTATCAGAGCAAATAATCGATGCGCCACCGAGTGTTTCAACAGCTGGTAAGCGACGAATGATTGCATTCTTTTTAGCAAGTCTTGTAACACCGATTGAAAGGACTATTGTAACTATTACAGAAAGTCCCTCAGGAATTGCCGATACTGCAAGAGATACAGCAGTCATAAAGAGGTCCATTGTATCAAGGTCGTTTATAATACCTACGATAAATACTGCAACGCATGCCAAAATCGCAACGAGGCCAAGAACCTTTCCAAGGCTTGCAAGTCGCTTTTGAAGTGGTGTTTGACCATCTGCCTCGCCTTGAAGCAGGCTTGCGATTTTTCCCATCTCGGTGTCCATTCCCGTAGCTGTTACAACTGCAAGCGCTGTACCATAGGTAATTGAGCATCCCGAGTATATCATATTTGTACGGTCACCGATAGGTGCGTTTTCGTCAACGATAGCGCCAGCGTCCTTTTCAGACGGAACGCTCTCTCCTGTGAGTGCGCTTTCCTCGCTTTTGAGGTTTACGCTTTTTATAAGTCTTGCATCAGCAGGAACAAAATCGCCTGCCTCAAGACGAATTATATCGCCTACAACAAGGCACGAGGAATCGATGATTTCCTCTTTTCCATCACGAATAACTCTTGATTTTGGCGCAGACATATTTTGAAGTGCCTCAAGCGCCTTTTCTGCCTTGCTCTCCTGTACCACGCCCATTATCGCATTGATAACTACGATGAGCAAGATAAGCGCAGGCTCAAAGAATTCCTTCGGATTACCCTCAATGCACGCCATAACGAACGAAATAACCGCGGCGATAAGGAGAATGATAATCATAACATCCTTAAATTGCTCGAAAAACTTTCTTATAGCGCTTTTAGGCTTTTTCTTGGCAAGCTCGTTTTTGCCATTTGCTTCAAGGCGAGCGTGCGCTTCCTCAGAGGTAAGACCGTCATTTATATCGGTGCTTAACTGCTCTATCGCGTCGAGAGCTCCCTTTGCGTGAAAATTACCGTTCAATTTGTTTAACCGTTCCTTTTTAACTATTTTTCAAAATATATTATGTATTTTTAACTTTATGTTAATGCTCGCTTTTTTCCTGCTCTATTCTTTCCTTTTCCTCTTTTTCAAGGCGAGCCTTGATTTTTTTGCCCCAAGCAAAGCGAAAGGCGAGAAAGCCCACTATTACAACCGAGCAAAGAAGAGATACTGATACAATAATTTTTACAGTATCACTAAAGAAAAATACAAAAGGTATTAAAATAGGTATCATTCCAAAGGAAATCGCACTTAAAACCTCTCCAAGCTTCGCTGTTTCCTCGTCGTTTAGCTCTGAGGATGAGCCTGTGTTAATAGGCATCTCGCCCTTTTTCACAATATCAAAGCTCCAAGACATAAGTCCAAGCACAGCCATAAACACAATGCTTACGCTTGATGCCCCGCTTATCATCAAGTGATCTCTAAACAAAACAACCGCAAGCACATTCAAAAGAATACCGACAATGATATATATTACTCTTTTCATATTATCCCAAAACCCCCACTAAAATTATCATTCTTCCACCTAACCACAGTACAATTGCAAGAAGCACCTGAATAAACCAATAAAGCCTCGATTTATTCGTCAAGAAATTGTACCTTTGGTAGTTCTGATTTATCGGACGGAGCGCCGAAATCAAGCAACAGGGCAAGCCTGCTAAAATCCAAAGTCCCGGAAATTCAATAGGAATTAGCGACAGGACAAAATAGATAAAATAATACGGAAGGTTGCCGGCAAGTGAAAGTAGCAGTATCCTTTTGCCCTTCACAACCTGCATTTCAAGGTTGGCAAGCAAGTCCTCCTTGTATTTTTCAAGCCTTCTTGATGCCTTTATCGATATCATCATAACTGCAATATAGGCTGATATAAGGAGTGCATAAACTATTGCAACGACAGCGCCTGAGCCTATCATCATCGCGAACATAACAAGCGCATATCCACCAAGGAGTGCGTACAATATGATTGTTATTATTTTTTTGAACATTTAATCAGCCTCCTTCTATATAATATATTATCACGAAAAAAGCTTTTGTCAAGAATTTCTCCTCATTTTACCATAGGACAATTTTGCGTTTTTGTCCCAAAAAAGTAACATTTTTTAAAAAAGTGAGTAAAATATAGTGTAAAAAAGAGGCGCAAAAAGCACTGTTTTCGCGCTCTTTTAGATTTTTTCAAAAAAAGTTAAAAATTTTTAAAAAAGGTGTTGACAAACAAAATTTACTGTGATATAATCATAACCGTCGCTAGTGCGAAGATGGAAGCATAGCTCAGTTGGGAGAGCATCTGCCTTACAAGCAGAGGGTCATAGGTTCGAGCCCTATTGTTTCCACCATAAAGCGGATACGATTGTATCCGCTTTACTATACGGCGGTGTAGCTCAGTTGGTTAGAGCGCCAGCCTGTCACGCTGGAGGTCGCGGGTTCGAGCCCCGCTACCGTCGCCACTAAAAGCCTCTGTAGCTCAGTTGGTAGAGCAGGGGACTGAAAATCCCCGTGTCGTTGGTTCGATTCCGACCGGAGGCACCATAATATATGCGGATTTAGCTCATTTGGTAGAGCGCAACCTTGCCAAGGTTGAGGTGGCGGGTTCGAGCCCCGTAATCCGCTCCAGCAAAGCAACATCTCAACAGATGTTGCTTTATTCATAAGGCGCCATGGCCAAGTGGTAAGGCACAGGTCTGCAACACCTCTACTCCTCAGTTCAAATCTGAGTGGCGCCTCCAAGAACGAAGCATCCCAAAAGGGATGCTTTTTTCGTTCTTGGAGCGTTACCTGTGATTTTAACTGAGCTCCTCGCCAGCGAGGATTCGAGGTTCAAATTTGAAAGCTATGTAAAAACGATTGAGTATCGTTTTTCGCCGTTTTTCTCACTTTTTTGAAATTCGGATTTTAGCAAAAATTAAAAGATGCCAATCGGCGTTTTAGGGTAAGGGAGCAGAAATGAACCTTTAACAAAGAGAAAAACGGGGATGCAAGTGCTACTTGACACGGTCAAGTACGATGTTCTTTACATTTTCTGACCTTTGTGATATAATTATGTTGCATGAAAGGAGGGCTTTTTATGACCGTCGGTGAGAAAATACAATATTACAGAAAAAAGATCGGGCTATCTCAAGAAGAACTCGGTCAAAAAATGCTCGTTAGCCGTCAGACTGTCAGCCTTTGGGAAATGGATAAGACATTACCTACCGTTGACAATTTGATTCGGCTCAAGGAAATTTTCTCGGTTTCCATAGATGATATTTTGAGCGAAGCTGAGCCGATAGAGGAAAATAAGAACGAGTCGAAAGAGGCGTACGTTTTCAAATATGAAAAATCAGATTTGCAAGAGGTCTTCAAAAAAGTTCGTTTTCCACTTATAAAACGCGCGATAATTTTTACGCTTGCTTGCATCGCCCTTTTTGTTTTCCTTGCCGTAGCAGGAGCGAACGATACCATTATAGGTTTACTTTTAGGCTATTTTCTGGTCTGTGTGATTTCTAATATCAAAGGTTATTTCGCTTATAGCAAAGCGTGGAAAACCAGTGAAAGCAGAATTTTGGAGAGCACCTATTTTTATGAAATATTTGAAGGCTATTTTATACTGAACATTTCCAAAAATGAGGAAATCACAAGGACGCTGAAAATATACTTTGATGACATTGAAAAAATTCAATCTTTCGGGAACTATCTTGTCTTGCAGATTGCGGGGCAAAGCTATATTATTAAAAAAGATGCTTTGATTTCTGAATCGGCTTTTATTACCTTTTGCAATAATACACCAAATAAGGTTGAAGCGAAAAAGCCCAAGGATAAATCAAAAATCATTTCTATTATTCTTTTCGTTCTTTCCATTTGTACGATATGGGGTGCATTGATTGGTGTTGCCATATTATCAGGAATCAATCAAGCAATGACGGAAAATACGTGGGTATTCTTTTTGTTCCTTCCTGTTCCGATTGCCTCTATTGTGTTCGGTTTCTACTTAAAGAAAAAAGGATACAATTATAAAAAGAACGTAATCGTGGGCATTATCATGGTGGCACTGCTCTGCATTTGCGGGTCGTTTACCTTCATTTTTTCTGATATCTATTCACACGGCGACGAGCCGATTGTCAATACGGAGCAAATGTTGAATATTGATATTCCGACGCATTCGCGTATCAACACGCAGGATTGGACAAAAGGAACGCAATCTGTTCCTCGCGGATATATTTATTCAACGAGCGATATTTACTTTGACGATACCGCTGTGGGGCAATTTGAGAAAAATATTTCAAATGACGCAAAGTGGATATCCGATATTCCAAATGATATGGTTGGTATCACCTCGTATTTCTGCGATATTCAAACCAGCGACTACTATATCATTTACAACAAGGACACGGGAGAATTCAACAAATTGCCGAGTGCAAGCGGAACGTATGTATTTATCAACGTTCTATACAACGCCGAGAGTAATACAATGAAATTAGTGGAATATCAAATAGAGTACACAAAATAAGTTGGCATCTTTTTTGTCAACACGTCTCAAGAACGAAGCATCCCAAAAGGGATGCTTTTTTCGTTCTTGGAGCGTTACCTATGATTTTAACTGAGCTCCTCGCAAGCGAAAAATATTTTTATTGCCAAAATGTTTTTTGATACAGGTGTTGAATTCTATTCCCTTTTATGATAAAATGACTTTATCAACTTTTTGCTTGGAGAAAATGATGAAGGAATTTTTTAATTACTTTTTCGGGCAAGGCACCGAGGTCGAGTTTAAGAACTTCTCTTTTGCTCACATCGCGCCGATTTTGCTCGCTGGTGGATTGATTTTTCTTATCTACTATTATCGCGATAAAATCGCGAACAGCAAGCACGAGAAGCCCTTCCGATATACAATGGCATTTATTATGATTATCTCGGAGCTTTCATATTATTGGCGTTTGGTCGGTGTCCCAGAGTTAAATCCAAATCCTGTCGACCACTTGCCTATTACCGTTTGTGGCTGGGTTATTGTTTTTTGTAGCTTTATGATGCTCGACAAATCGCAAACGCTTTTCGACATTTCTTATTTTTGGCTTTTCTCAGGAACGATTTTTGCGCTCATTACGCCAACCGTAATTACATACACAGGTCCTACCAGATTTAGATATTATCAATTCTGGATTGAGCACCTTATGGGCTATGTCGGCATATTCTATATGATTTTTGTACACAAGCTTCGCCCAACTATAAGGTCGGCTATCAAGTCGTACTGTGCGCTTGGTGCGCTCGGCGTAGTTGCCATCATCGCAAATAGCATTATCGGACCAGGTGCGAACTATCTGTTTTTGGCTCGCCCTGAGGACACTCCGTCAATTCTCGATATACTCCCACCTATTTATGCCGTGCGCATTATCATTATGGCACTCGCTGTCACTGTTCTTTTCGTCGTTTCCTATTTACCTTGGTTCTTTATGGATAGAAAAACGAAAAAAGGAGCTCCCACCAAGGAATCAGTATAAAATCAATCAAAAAAGCGTCAAAAGGCGCTTTTTTATTTACAAACACAATGTTTTGTGTTAGAATAAGCTTATATCACATTATTAGGAGTTTTTATGGACAACAAAAAGCTATCACCTCTCCCTCAGGCAAAGGAACGCGATCCGTATATTGACATTTTAAAGGGCATTGGTATTATGTCGATAGTTATCGGTCACAGCGCAGCTATAACCATTCCAGCCATAAAATTCAACTCGGCTGTTTTTGTTTATGGCTATCATATAATGATTTTTATGTTTGTTCTTGGTTTCCTTTTCAACAAGGACAAATGTGTGCCGCCTTTTACCTACATTGGAAAAACAATCGTTTCAATGGGCAAGCTATATTTTGTGTACTCAGTAATCTTTTTATTGCTTCACAATCAGCTTTTAAAATGGGGATTTATCTCGAATGTTCCGTTTGAATTTGATGCACTCGCGATAAAAATAGTGAATGCCTTGCTTTTCAACTGTGAGGAAAGCATGCTTGGTGCTATGTGGTTTGTGCCTATGTATGTGTTCGCTGCAATAATCTTCTCTTCTCTTTTCTATATTGCAGAAAAATCTAAATTCCCTATGGCGCTTCACATTGCATTTACTTGCATCACTATGACAATAGGTCTTATGATGCATAGTGGAACGCCTTGGTATTTGTATCACATACAAACCTCTGTGCTTGCGCTCCCTGTTTGCTATTTTGGATTTTTCGTTAAAAAATACTGGAATGTATTGAAAAAAGGTATTACTTGGTATGGAGGCATCATCGCTGCTGTTGGATTGCATTTTATCTTAACCACAAAGCATGGCGGAATTGAGCTTGCAGCAAACCAAATTATTACACCATATCTATTCTATCCTGCTACTATTTTGGGCGTTTACTATTGTCTCGCATTGGCAAAGGTGATTTCGATGTTCAAATATCCATGCAAGCTTTTTGCATATGTTGGAAAAAACAGCTTCCATATAATGGCGCTTCACTTTGTATGCTTAAAGCTCGTTGATGTAATTTACGGACTTATCTCAAATCAAGGGCCTGAAATTTATTCAAAATTTCCTGTTGCGTTCGATTTTTGGTATATTTACTATCCTGTTGGAATTTTCTTGCCATTGGGAATTATTGAGCTTTGCAAGCTTATAAGGAAATATGCCACCTTGGGTGTATCTAAGCTATATGCCTTAGCCTTTAAAAAGTCCAAGAAAAAAGAAGATGCTGACTCTTAAATGAAATCAGGCATTTAATAAGAATACTAAAAAAGCGCTAACGAGGCAAAATTCCTCGTTTAGCGCGTTTTTTGTTGCCAAAGCAAATAATTTTTATTTGATATTGACTTTTCAGAGGTGGTGTGCTAAAATTATTAAGCAAATCGAGGTGTAGCGCAGCTGGTAGCGCGCATGGTTCGGGACTCAATCACCACGCTCGGCGTATAATTTTCGAGAAGAGCCGAAAACCCCCACAAACACTGACTTTTTCGGCTCTCCCGAATGTCG
>SVSE01000013.1 GCA_015064445.1 Oscillospiraceae bacterium
ATAGAGACAACAACATTATAGCTGGACGATGGTTTACAATACTTACAAGGAACATAATGAGCTCTTATAGCATCACTGTATTTTCTAAAACCAATCAAATTACGAGCATCGGAAAGCTTTGAGCAAGCTTCTTTTGGAAAATCAATATCTGCTTTCGTTTCAATATCACTCAAATATATTTTATCAAAGCTATATTTTTTTACTTGTTGAGCAAAAGCCACGCTTCCGATAACTAGTACCAATGATATTACTAATGAAATAGCGATTGCAATCCTGTCTTTTTGTTTCAATCCTAAAGCAAGCGACAACAAACATATTGGCAAAAAGATCAAAAACGCCCACCATCCATCTTTTACCAAAAAGTAACTAGAATGGTATTGCGTGATAATATCACCTGATGAATTTATGAAGCTTACAACAAAACAAAGAACGAGAGAAAGTGCAAGCGATATTATGGGCAAAATTTTTGTTAGTTTTTTCATATCATATTCTCCTGTTAACTAGAACACGCCTTATGAATTGGAAGCAATGCCTACAATAGCGGGTAAAAATTGCGGGGCAAATATTGCAACCATAACTGTTCCAAAAATATTGTGCGTATTAATTTCTACCTGAGTAATACTATAGTTTTCAGTGGAGACAGGGGACGGTCCACTGTCTCCACCCTCATTGTCTCCGTCAGTCGGTTTTTCGTTCTATTTTTATAACCGAATTGGCAATATCATATTCAAAATAACACCCAAAATCTATTTGACTCAATATACCTTTTAATGTATCTCCGTCCACTATGATATCATTTTCTATTGCACAGCAATAAAATGTTTCACACCCCGGAGCAGGCGTCATCATATTATAAAATTCTCCTTTTTTAGTGAATGTTTTTCTTCGTAAATTTAAAACGTACTTTTCATTTTGAAATGTTATTACCACTATGTTTTTCGTTTTCCAATTTATACTGGCTCCAATTTTTTCAAAGAACTCCACAAGAGGTATGTGAGCATATTTAACATTGACGATATAAGTTTTTCCACGATAAACCTCTATATCTTCATTATATATTTTTACATTATTGCAAGTTATAAATTCGTCTTCGAAAAACAAGCTTCCAGCCTGTCCCTTGTTTTCATATTGTTGTCGCATTTCAATATCTTCATCAACAGGATTTTTAACCATTATAACAACAACTATAATTATAGAAACCGAAAAAAGCGTTTATTTCTACGAGGATAAAAATTATACATTTTTGGACGATGAAAAAGACATATCTTTGTTGAAAGAACAAAATGATTGGGAAAAGCCTATTGATGAGTCTAAAATGTCAAAAAGAACAGTTACCATTACTTTTGATCATTTTATGTACGAGGATAGCGAGGTTTTGGAGGCAAACAAAGCTAAAAAAGCTATAAAAACACTTTTTGCTGAAAAGGAGAACGCATTCGTTTGGATAATAGACACCGACAATAGTGCACATGAAATGTACATAATAAGATTTGAAGAAAACGGATGGACGAGACAATACTTTGCCATAGTGGATGCGGAATATAATGTTTCTGTTATGGAAATAGAGCTTGTTGATGGCTTTATTGATAAAGAAGCATATGCCAATTTCAAAAAAGATAATGGCTGGATTTATGGCTAGGAGATGGAGACAAGGACCTACAAGAACAGCGGGAGAATATTTCGAATGGGATGTACAATTGTCAAATACAGGCAGAACGCAACTTGGATGGCTTTCTAGGGATGGTAATCATATTAATGTATCGTGGAAAGGACACGTAACACACAAATGATTGTTAGCGGATTTATAATTCATCATAAAAATCCTTTGCGAAAAATTTTGAATAGAGCAGAGGAAGTTTCTAAAGATTATAAGGTCAAGTTTATAATAAGTAAAGTGGAAGATTATGCATACTGATTTTTTAAGGTTCTGGATAAACATGCCTAGGTGCCCCCTCCTCTCCATTAATAGCTTTTTCTAACATCATCGATTTCGGGAATCCACAATGGGTTTGAAATTATTTTAGAAACATCTTCATTTTCACGGGGTGTTAACTTCACAACTCCTTCATGAATGACCGAGGTAAAAAAAGCACTTCCATCATCTCTATAAAAGCAAGGATCTTCTGGATTTTTAAAGCCCCAGCCATCTATCCACTTAAAGATGCTATCTGTTATTTTCAAAAGCAACTCACAAAGTTCAGGACACATTTTGTAATATACAAATTCTTCCTGTTGTATAAGACGTTTAATCAAGAAGTTCTATTTTCACTCTGTCTTTCCAAAGACAATTTTTTCTCATTTTCTCCAATCCTCCAAAAACAACGCTAGGGCTTTTTTTATAATAATCTATAGGCGTTTGCGGTCCAGCTATATGCCTTACACTTTAACGAGTCGCCTGTTAGGGGGTCGTGATTTTCTGAAAATCCTGATTTTTCTATTGCTTTTTTGTAGCCAGCTGAGATGCGCTCGCTTAGCTCACGCTCTCCCATATTTCTAAGGGCTAAGGTAAATATAATTTGGTCAGGTCCCCAAGCAGGTCCTCTCCAGTAACCGTTTTGCGTATAGAATGGACTGTGTATAGATTCGCTTGCAAGTCCGTATGGGCACAAGAAATCATTTTTAAGCTTATTCAGTATGTATTCTCTTATATCTGCAGGGAGCTTATCCTCTAAAACAATCATTCTGAGTGGCATTAAGCTTTGAGGTCTATATATTTCCTCAGTCATACCATTACGTATGAAAATTTCTCCGTCCCAAAAATGTGTTACGCACTTCTCCAAAAGCTCGTTTGACAGCATTTTGTATATTCTGGTATCGTTGCACAAATTGAGCTTCTCTGCCATTTGCGACAAGACATCACATTGAACTGACAAATACGCAATTAAATCGGGGGATTGAATAATTTCCGTGTTATCAAAGCAGGTTGCGTTATCGTTGCCTGAATCGTTTCCGTGATAATAGCAAGGAGTGTTTCCACGATAGTTGAGCCACCAGTCCGTGTTCTTTTTCATAAAGTAATAAAGCTCATCTAAAATTTCAATATCCTCATATTTTTTATTTCGCTTTACAAGCTGTTTATAAATCCAGCCTTGAATTGGGGGCTTTACAAATGCCCTCTCCATATTTACTGTGGTAACGGTATCGGGTGTTCTGCCGTGATTATCCATAAATCTATAAGGATAAATAAATTGATTATACGAAAGCTCAAAATCCTTATCAGCCAAATCAAGGGCATTAAAGGTGTTATCCCAAGACCAAAGCTTACACATGCCAGACTTGCTCATTACGATTGCGTCTCTGTCGTAATTGCCCTCGCCAGATATAATATTGCTCCACAAAATATATGCGCACGCTTTATCACATTCGTTTTGGCACTTCATTTTTTCTTCCCAAGCAAGATATTCATTTTTTCTGCATTCTAAATATTCATCGTATGTCAAATCACTATAAACAGAATGCTCGCTTGTGCTGAGGCGAAGGGTAAACTCGTATTCTCCATTTTCGTCTGGTAAAATGGTGATTTTTATGTAGTCCTTATATATTCTTCTTTCGCTGTCCTTTGTATCAAGAGATATTGTGCCCTTGTGAATTTTGAAGGTGTGGAATGTATTAGTAAAGCAATCGCAAAGCTTTAAAATATTATTTCCCTCGTAAATATAGTTTGCATTATAAACGCCCTTCATATAAACATAGTTAAAGCAAGGCGAGCTTCCCTGTCCATAGAAGCAAGCTCCGTCCTTACCAAACAAGCACATTTTGTGCGTTTTATCATTTGCGCTTACCTGAAGCTCCCAAGGTAAAAAGGCTTCTTTTATTGCATTAGAATAATCAAGCTCCATAAGTGGCACCATTCCACCATTATGAAGTGAGTGTAAAATTAATTTTTCATCAGTCCTTGCAACAGAAATTAAGGAATTTCTTGCGCTGAAATGAAATTTATCAAGGCTTAACATATTTGTTCTCCAATCTATTTTTGTTATGAAATTATTTTAGCATATAACCAAGTGAATGTAGGAAATTTTAATGCATCATTGTCCTACAAATTTTGCGAACACCTCGTCGGTAAAGGCGATATCCTTTTCGGTCATAAGGTGCTTATATTTTGCGTAGTATGCCTTTAAGGCGTCTTTATTTATGGGCTTAGGGGTGCTTCCAACACGCCTTTCAAAGTTGCGATATGTAATGTCCTCTATTGCCTCGTTAGGAATACACATTCCCGACTCATATCGGTCAGCGACGCCCTTTACGATATCATCACTTGACAAGAATCTATATACTCTATCGGCGCGCCACATACTGCTCTCCGTTTTGCTTGGGAAATCGGAGTCTGTGCCGAAAAGAATTCTCTTGGAATATTTTGTAAAGAAGTCCTTAAAGTATTCCTTATTATCGTAAAAGGAAATATACATTTCCCAGCCAGGAGTCAAATCCACGCACACATTCGGGCACCTTTCGAATAAATCTATCAAATCCTGTGGCTTGTCGCCCTTGAAAAAGAAGTGGGCGAGGGTTGCGCACAAGCTTGGGTGCTTTTCAAAGATTGCGTATGCCTGACGATAAAGCTCCTCGTGCGAGGCAAAGCCCTCATCGCCATAATAATCGAGCCCCTCGGTTGTCCAAAACTCCTTTGGGTCGTTTATATGAAAAACGATATGCGTGCCTCTTTTCTCTGCCTCGGCAAAGAATTTATCGTGCTCCGAGTTTAATAGATTTTTGCCTATTCTTCTATGAATAGTTGGCTTGCCCTCTATCATTTTGATTCCGTCAAAGCCGATTGCCTCGAGCTCATCAAGCTGTGTTACAAAATCCATTTCGCTTGGCAACGAATCTCCCATAGGATAGCTATCATAAAGGAGTCCTGCGTGGGCAAAGGTGCCTGGGTTTATGAGCTTATAGATTGCGCACATAAGGTTGCTTGTAACATCGCTTCCGTAGCCTGACGGAAGTGCGCAAATGTTTATAGCTGACAGTCCCATTTCCCTTTTATAGTCCTCAAAGCAATGGAAAAAGTATTCTCCATCCTCCTTGCGCCAGTTATATATATGCACATGGGAATCAATTACCTTGTGCTTAACTTTTGGAAATTCTTTATTCATACTATCTCCTTTGGAATTTCGAGAAGCTCTCCACCTCGCCTTGCAGACTCGGCTGCAATTATGCCAGGGAGTGAGATTCTAATTCCCATATCAACATCAATAGGTGGCTCTGTGTCCTCAATTATACATTTAATAAAATCGCGTATCATCTTTGCATCGACTCCACCGTGTCCATAAACATCGTCCGTTTCCGAGAGCTTAATGGGGATTTCGGTAAATTTCTCGAAGGTGTCGGGGGTATCGTAAAGCTTCGCAAAGGAATGTGCACTCTCAAGAGGCTTGGTTTTGTCGGTTAAAATCGAGCCCCTTGTGCCATATAGGGCAAAATTATGGTCATAGCCAACATACATACCAAATCCGATAAATATGCGAATTACAGCGCCCTTGGCTGTGCGAAAGATTGCGATTCCGTTTTCGCCCTTTTCTCTGTATGGATTATATTTTGCAGAATCAGGCACCATACACGAAACGCTCACACAGTAGTCGTCCATTATGTAAAGAAGTGGGCCTAAGTTGTGTGTAAGATATGAAATCGCAGGGCTATATCTGCGCCAGTGATTTTCAGGCACATATGGCTTTATTTCGTCGGGGTGTGGCGCGTGCAAATACTCGGATTCGGCATAGAGAATGTCGCCAAATCTGCCACTCTCGTGCATTTTCTTCCACTCTTGAATAAAGTGCCAGTAAAAGCAGTTTTCGCCTGCCATATATTTTAGTGTCGGATGTGCCCTTACTGCGTCGCGAAGAATTTTAGCCTCCTCTATTGTTTCAACAGACGGAATCTCGCTTAGCACATGCTTGCCTGCCTCAAGTGCCATTACTGTATGTCTTGTGTGAAGTGGCTTATCGGTTGCAATATATACTGCGTCAATATCACTTTTCAGAAGCTCCTCAATGCTATCAAAGCAAAGCAAATCAGTCACTCCATTTTTTGCGTAGTCCTCCTTGCACGCCTTAAGCACCTCGGGGTCGCTATCTGCAATTGCACGAATTACTACATTGTCATCTCCTATCAGAGTCCACGCAACATATGCGCCTCTTTTTAGTCCAACAACTCCAAGCTTAATCCTCTTGCTTTCCATTTTTTCCTCGTTATTTCAAATATTTTTCGATTAGTGGCTTTAGCTTCGCCTTTTCCTCTTCGGTTATGGCGAAGGAATATTTCTCAATATACGCCTTGAATTTTTCCTTATTCATCGGCTTTGGCGACACTCCTACGCGCCTTTCGAAGTTTGCAAAGAGAATATTATCTCTCTTTTCCTCAGAAAGACCGAGCCCCTTTAGCTCCTTATTATCAAAGCTTGTTACCGTCTTGTCTGTATCAAGGAAGGCTGTAACTATGTTGTAAAGCCAGTTGGCATATTTTTCGTCACAGCCACGACTACGGTCTGTGCCGAAGATAAGTCTGCTATGATATTTTTCGAAAAAGTCCTTATAGTAGTCGTAATTTTTCTCAAATTCAACATACATCTCGCCACCTGGAGTCAAATCGACGCAAAGGTTTGGATAAAGGGCGAAGAGCTTTTCCAAAAGCTCGGGAGTCTTGCTACAAAAGAAGAAGTGCGCAAGGGTGAGATGAAGGCTTGGATGCTCCTCGAGAATTTTTATTGTTTGTCTTTGAATTTCCTCATATGAGGAAAATGTTCCGTCGGTGTATGTCCAGCCTGCATCTACTGCCCACTTAGGCGCTCTTTCGGGATCCCAAAACTCGTCAGGGTCGTTTACATGCATAAGAAGGTGTGTTCCGTCCCTCTCCATTTGCGCATAAAAAGGATTAAGCGATGCATGGTTGAGGTTTTTTCCGATTTTCTTATGCTCATTTGGCTTGCCCTCGAGCATTTTTATTCCATCAAAGCCTATTTCCATAAGCTCCTTATACTGTGTTAGTGCGTCCATATCGTGTGGCATATCGTCGATTGGAATTTTTATAAGCTCAATACCTGCGTGAACATATGTATTAGGGCAAGCGAGCTTATAAAGACCGAGCATAATGTTATTGCTTACATTTGAGCGATAAAACGGAATCGCACAAATATTTATGGCACTAAGTCCCTTTTCCCTAACATACCCATCAAAGCACGCAATATAATCGCCCTCTCGCCAATTGCTTATATGAAGATGGCTGTCAATAATTTTTCTCATTTTAATTCTCCATTTTCAAGCTTTATTTTTGTCTTTAAGCACCATTTTTATTGCCCATAATTGCATACGCTTAGGAAGTGCGTTTAAAAGGAGCAAAAGTGGGTTTCGATTGATGCTGTATGCGAATTTTGGAGAGCGCCTTGACAAAATCTTGGCGCTTCCTTTTGCGATTTTTTCGGGTGGAACGCATCTTGCCTCTACTCTTTCTACAATGCTCTTAAAGCGCTCTGCATTACACGAGTAAAGCTCGGTTTTTTGGCAGAATTTATCAAGTGCGTCCGTCGACACGCCAAGCATTCCTGTTTCAACTGCCCCTGCACGAAGCACGCTTACGCCTATTCCCAAGAGCTGAAGCTCCATTTTAAGCGAATACGCATACTTATCAAGCGCTCCCTTTGTAACTGCATATATACCTGTAAAGGGTAGTGGGTCAAGGGGTGCGAGCTCGCTTGTCGTGATAAGAATTCTGCTACCCTTTTTCAAAAGTGGCAAAAAGAGCTTGTTTACAAGGAACACTCCTCTTACATTTACATCAAATATTTTATCAAATGCGCCCGTTTCCATTTCAACAAGAGAATCGAGCATATATATACCTGCAAAATGGACTATGGCATCAAGGGAGTCAGTGTGCGCCTTTACCCTTTCAAGTGCGCATCTAACGCTGTCCTCGCTTGTCAAATCTGCCTCTATTGGAATTATATTTTCCTCGCCCTCACGCACCCTTAAGTCAAGAGCGAAAACCGTGTAGCCCTTATCTCTTAAAAGCTTGGCTGTGGCATAGCCCATTCCACCATAAGCGCCTGTTATCAATACTGCCTTCATTGCTCCTCCTAAATTGCACAAAGAATGTGAAGATTGCGAAGGGTCGAGTCTGTGATTTTATCGTTTACCAAATATGCGTGGTCCTCAAGCTCGCCCGAGGGGCTATCGGTTAGTCCCTGTGTGCGTAGCTCATCTATAATCTCGGCACAAAGTGACTCGATTATGTTTTGCTTTTCCCTTGCCATATCGCCCTCGTTCGAGGTTGTCAAGAGGTATTCGAGCTTGCCCTCCAAGCAAGAAAGGCGTGGAAGCTCTCGCAAGGCTCTAAATGTCCATTTATAATAAGGAATGTATCTCTTGTTTAGCAAAAATATTACATTGAGTGCGCTTTTTACAAGCTCAAATATTGCAAGCTGTGCCGACGCGGTTTCGCCTCTTGACACGCATCTTGCATAGTTATACTGCCCCGCTTGCGCCATAATAAGAAGATTTCCTGCGAGCTTTTTAAGTCTTACTCCCTCGGGCAAATAGGCGAGCGACTCTCTTGCGCTTGTCATAAGCCCAAGACCGTCATAAAAAAGCTTGCCATTTGTTACCTCGGAGAGCGCCTGCTCTGGAATTGTGAGCCAGTCTCTGAGCGAAAGCTCTCCATTCTCCGTGCCCGTTTTGTCCTTTAAAAAGTCGCTTATTCTAACAACTCCGTGACGCGCGCCACCAACGGGCTTTAAAACGCTTCTCTTATAGCCCTTAAACTCCTTGGGAAGCTTTAAATATGCGCGCTCGAGCTGAAATTCTGTTTTCGAGTCAATTACACTCTCGTCAGGGAGAAAAATGCAAAAGCCTGGCTCAAAATCGTGGTCGTGCGAGATTTCGTCATCATAGCCGAAGCACTCCGAGCCACTGCCACAAATGCCTATTGCGATTTTGTCCATAATGTGTGCAAAGCCATCTTGTAGCATCGCCTTGCCGTATTCGTTATAAAATGCCTCGGAAAGCTCAATTCCTTTCATAAATTCTCCTTGCCCTTTCAGTTAGCTCCTGCTCGTAAAGAAAGTGTCCGTAATAGCCAAAAACGCTCGCACACTTTTCGCAAACGAATGCGTAATAGCCATCACGCTTTTCATAATTTTCCAAAATTGTCCTTGCCATTTCAAGCCTTTGCTGAATTTGGTTATCAGCCATTTCAAGCCCGAGCTCTGCCTCGGTTGCGCTTGCAATATTGAGGTGCGTTATTGCGTTTTCAAGAGAGCCCTCGGTAATTTCAAGCGCCTTATCATAAAGCTCGTATGCGTCGGAAAAGCGCCCAACATCAACTAAGGCAAGCGCCATATTATTATAGAGTCCTGCGAGCCTTGTGTCGCTTTTTTCAAGGCTTGACTCATAAATTGCCTTGGCCTTTTCGAATACAGGTAAAGCCTCGCCTGCCATTCCAAAGGATTTATAGACGGTTGCTACATTGAGGTATGTGGTAGCAGAGCCGACTTGATTTTCAATTTGCATTTCCTCAATTTTCGCCATAGCGAGTCTTGCGTTTTCAAGGGCGAGAGCTGAATTTGAGGATTTTCTGTAAATTCCCATAAGCTCATTTCTCAAAAGAAGCTCTACTCTGCCGTTTTTTGCCAAAAGCGCCTCGTCAAGCCAGTAGTGAAGATGCCTCTTAGCGCCCTCTATGTCGTTTTTACTCAAATATTCATCGAGCCTTGTGATAATTCGCTCAATTGAAAGTCTGTCGTTTGCCATAAGCGTCCTCCTTTTTGGCATTTTTAATGGCGCGAAGCACTTTGTGCTTCGAATTCTATTTTTATTATAACAAAGCCACAATAGCTTTTCAAGTATTTTGTATTGAAAAGCGATATATTTTGTGATATACTTTTCTAAAAGGGGCTGATAATGTGACAAAAGAGGAATTCAAGGCGCTTATCCTTGAAAAATATGACATTATGGGCGATAATCCTTTCGAGGAATACGACAGCACTCTCGTTTTTCGCCACAAAGCAAATCGCAAATGGTTCGCCTTGCTTATGACAATTTCTAAAAGAAAGCTCGGTCTTCCAAGTGATGACAAAATTGATATTGTAAATGTAAAGTGTCCACAGGAGATTATTGATTCTATGTGGGCAGAAAACGGAATTTTCCCAGGATATCACATGAATCGTGCGCACTGGCTCTCACTCTCTCTTGACGGAAGCCTTGACACGGACACAATAGAATGGCTCGTGGATTTGAGCTACGACCTTACAAAACCGAAAATTCCAAGAAAAAAGAGCTCGCCCTGTGGCGATAAATGAGGTAATTATGAAAGATTTTGTTTCTAATTTAGAGGCGCTTTTGGACGAGGTTAAGAGAAAAAATCACGACCTTTGCGCTTCGCTTTCGGATACCGTGTACCTAACCGATTACAAAAGCGAGAATGGCATTTGGACAAGTGCGCTTCAAGGTGCACTTAACGAGCACGAGGTTGTTATTATTCCGTCAAGTGACTCCCCTTACATACTTGACTCGTCCGTTATCATTCCGTCAAACAGGCACATTATTTGCGAGGACGGTGCTGTAATTAGACTTAAAGAGGGTGTCAAGGTGCTCGCCCTTCGCAATTCCAGAACTGCCGATGGAACACACGCGCCGATTACCTGCGAAAGAGATGAAAACATCACTATCGAGGGTGGCGTTTGGGAGGACTGGTGTCAGAGCCGTCTTGGCTATGGTCAAAACGGAATGTATGATGAGAATCGCTCCTTCTTTGGTGTTTCGACCTTTATGCTTCTCGAAAATGTGAATCATCTAACGCTTAAAAATATGACCTTCCGTAGATGTGGTGGCTTTGCTGTACAGGTGGGCGATGCGCGCGACCTTGTGCTTGAAAGCATTCGCTTCGAGAGGTGCTTCGCAGACGGCTTGCACATAAATGGAAATGTTGAAAATGCCTTTATAAGTGATATTAAGGGCGAGGTTGGGGACGATCTTGTGGCGCTTAATATGTTCGACTGGCAAAACTCATCAATCAACTTTGGACCGTGCAAAAATGTAATTTGTCAGGACCTTGAGCTGTCAAAAAACAGCTTCTACAAGGCCTTAAGAATTGAGCCTGGTGTTTACACCTATGATGACGGTACAAGCATTAACTGCTCTCTTACCGATGCGATTTTCCGTCGCATTTCGGGCATAAAAACCTTTAAGCTTTACTGTCAAACTCCACCATATAGCCCCACAATTCCACAGGAAAGGGTTAGTGTTGGAGGTGGCGAGCGGATTTTGTTTGAGGACATTGATATAAATCTTGACGCACCGATAGATTTGCTTGACGGGTATATAACAAACGATCCTGTAAAGGGAAGCTTTGCCGGCTTTGAGCTTGGGCTCAACATTGAAAATCTATACCTTAAAAACATTCGATTTCAGGTAGACAAGGGAAAATATCCGTATGCGTACCTTGTATGCATAGGGCCAAAGAGTGCACGAGGTGCAAATCAAATCGAATATTTTGACCCGTGCTTTTCCTCGGTGGCAAAAAATGTATATCTTGAAGACATAAAAATAAACGGAGAGTCGCCAGATGATATCTCTGAATACATACGAGAAATCGAATTTGACCACCTATATGACGATATTTCATCCACAGGGTACGGTAAAATCGAAAAAATTCATTACAAAAAATGAAAAAGGACTCCATTCGGAGTCCTTTTAATATTTATCGTTGTTTTTGCTCTACAGTGCCTCAATGCTTCATTTTGATAGCCTGCTTTGCCTTTTCCACAATGCCAAGTGCATTGAGCTTATAATATTCAAGAAGCTCCTTTGCAGGTGCAGATTTACCAAACACATCCTCAACACCGTGTCTTACAACAGGGATAGGACAAACGCCTGAGAGCGCCTCGCATACTGCGCTACCAAGACCACCTATCACGCTATGCTCCTCGGTTACAACCATAGCACCGGTCTGCTGTGCCAAGGCGATAAGAAGCTGTGTATCAAGTGGCTTAATTGTGTGAATGTTTACAACGCCTGCGCTAATTCCCTCGCTTGCGAGCATTTCGCTTGCCAAGAGTGCCTGCTCAACCATAATTCCAGTTGCAACGATTGTAACATCGCTTCCGTCAACGAGAGTAATTCCCTTGCCTATCTCGAATTTGTAGTCAGGCTTATCGTTAATTACGGACACAGCCAAGCGTCCAAAGCGCATATAAACAGGTCCCTCGTGCTTGATTGCAGCCTCAACTGCGTATCTTGCCTCTACTGCATCTGATGGGTTGATTACAACCATTCCAGGGATTGTACGCATAAGCGCGATATCCTCGTTACACTGGTGAGTTGCACCGTCCTCTCCAACAGTTATTCCTGCGTGAGTTGCACCGATTTTTACATTAAGATGTGGATAACCGATAGAGTTTCTTATCTGCTCAAAGCTTCTGCCAGCTGCAAACATTGCAAAGGTGCTTGCAAAAGGAATCTTACCAGCAGTTGAAAGTCCAGCTGCTACGCCGAACATATTGTTTTCTGCGATACCACAGTCAAAGAATCTCTCTGGGAACTTCTTTTTGAAGGTTCCTGTCTTGGTGGCTGCTGCAAGGTCTGCATCAAGAACCACCAAATTTTCATATACTGAGCCAAGCTCGGCAAGTGCGTTGCCATAAGCCTCTCTTGTTGCTATTTTATCTGCCATAATTATCTCCTTATTTCAAGCTTGCCTTGTAGGCTGTAAGCTCTGCCATTGCGATTTCATATTCTGCATCGTTAGGTGCCTTTCCGTGCCAGCCAGCCTCGTTTTCCATATAGGAAACGCCCTTGCCCTTTACGGTCCTTGCAACGATAGCTGTTGGCCTGCCCTTAACAGTCTTCGCACTATCAAGAGCGCCAAGAATTTGCTCAATATCATGTCCGTCGATTGTGATAACATTCCAACCAAACGCCTCAAGCTTTGATTCATAAGGCATTGTGTTCATAACATCCTCAACGCGACCGTCGATTTGCAAGCCATTATTGTCGATGATTAAGCAGAGATTGTCAAGCTTATAGTGAGATGCAAACATAATTGCCTCCCAAACCTGTCCCTCTTGGCTCTCTCCATCGCCTATCATTGAATATACTCTGTAATCCTTGTTATCAAGCTTTCCTGCAAGTGCCATTCCACAAGCACACGAGAAGCCCTGCCCGAGCGAGCCCGCAGACATATCAATTCCCTTGATTGACTTCATATCAGGGTGTCCCTGAACTGCTGTGCCAAGATGACGGAAGCCCTTCAAGTCCTCAACAGGGAAATAGCCCTTGTGTGCCATTGCCGAGTAAAGTGCAGGACAGGAGTGTCCCTTAGAAAGAACAAATCTGTCTCTGTCTGGATCGCTTGGATTCTCCACATTTATTCTAAGCTCAGAAAAATAAAGGCACGCCATAATGTCAGATGCGCTAAGCGCTCCACCCGGATGTCCACTCTTGGCATTATAAACAGCCTCGATAGCGCCGATTCTTATATCGGTTGCAATTTTTTTGAGCTCTAAAAGCCTTTGCTTATTCATATTTAAACCTCCATAGGTTGATTTTTTCTTTATAGTATTTTATCATTTTTTGCCTTGATTGTCAATGCCTTGGCATAATAAAAATATAGTATATAATAGAAATTTAATTGACAAAAATTGAAATATGTGGTAAGATGATATAAACACATAAAGCTACGCGCCCTTTTTGGGCGCGATGTTGCGTTTAGCAGGCAGGTACTATGAACACTAATGCGCTTTTAAATCCTATAAGACAGACGGAGCAATACTCCGCCCTTTTGTCGCGCCTTGAAGAATTAAAATCCTCGGGAGAGCGACTTCCATTGCTTGCAAACGGTCTTTGTGACGGAGCCGAGAGTGCGCTCATTTTTTCACTTGTTAATGACATTAAGAAAATGTATGGCAAGTGCGTGCTTATTCTTGTTGACGAGGAAAGACGCGCCAACCGATTGAACGACTTTTTTAGAAAAAGTGGCATGAGGTGTGAGTTTTATCCCGTGCGTGACTTCAATTTTTATGATATGACTGCCTCGCGTGAGCTGGAATATGACCGTCTTCGCGTGCTTTGTGGAGTTGCTTTTTCAACTCTTGATGCAGTGATTACCACACCAGACGCCTTGCTTCAATACACTATGCCAAGGGAGGAGCTTCTTGCAAGAACCTTTTCGGTTTCTCTTGGCGACACGCTCGACACCGAGGAGCTTATAAGAAAGCTGATTAGCACGGGCTACTGCTCAGCTGATTTGGTAGAGGGCGCAGGACAATATGCAGTGCGCGGTGGAATTATTGACATTTTCCCGACTCTTGGCGCAAGCATAGAAATAGACGGACAGGGCGAGGGCGATGCCTTGCCTATTAGAATTGAGCTTTTTGGCGATGAAATTGACCGTCTTACTCTCTTTGATCCGATAACCCAAAGAGCGACTAAGCCGATTGAACGCTTCTCGATTACTCCCTCAAAGGAAATTATTGCCGACGAGGACAAAATCTCAAAAATACGCGACCAAGTGTCGAGCTTGCTTGAAATTGCAAGAGACAATGAGGCAAGAAAGGAGCTTCGCCACGAGCTGTTTTCTATCGAGACAAAAACATCGAGCTCATTTTTTGACAAGTTCATCTCGCTCATCTATCCTCAAAAGAGGTCGCTTCTCGATTATTTTGTCGACTCCCCTGCCTCAATTGTTTGCGATATTGCAGGCGTTAGGGCAAAGGCGAAAAAGGCCGTTGAGCTAAATCGAGAGCTCTCTGACGCGCTTGTAGGTGCTTGCCTTGTAAGCGAGGAGTATGCTGCTTATAATGATGACGAGCGAGAGCTTGAGGCATTTTTTGAAAACGAGCAAATTATAAATCTTGACAAGTTTGCAATCAGCTATCGTGGAAGGGCTGGTGGAATCTATGATTTCAAGGCAAGAGGCATTTCGGGCTCTGATGTGTCGATAAACACGATAATTGAGCAATTAAAATACTATTGCGAAAACAAATATTCCTGTTCTCTTGTTTGCAGAACCGAGGCAGAGGTCAAGGAGGCTGTAAGGGCGCTCTGCGATTATGATGTAAGCGCGTTCGCATCAAGGAGTGAAAGTGACTGCCCAAGTGAGGGCACGGTTTGTGTTTTAAGCGACACATTCCCCGACGGATACGAGCTTGCCCTGTCGAAATCCGTTGTTATGGTGCTATCGTCAAGGAGCGAGCGCACAGCTAAAAAGTCAAAACGGCGCTCAAAGCACGCAAAGAATGCGGGCGAGAAGATTTTGTCGTATGCCGACCTCAATGTTGGCGATGCTGTTGTGCACGAAAAGTATGGTATCGGTAAATATCTCGGCATTGAAAACCTGCTCGTGTGTGGAGCGCATCGAGATTATATAACTATTCAATACGCAGGCACAGACAAGCTATTTTTGCCTGTTGACCAGCTTGATATGGTATCGAAATATATCGGTGCTACAAGCTCTGACGGAGAGGTAAAGCTCTCTCGAATGGGAGGCGCAGACTGGAAAAGAGCGACCTCCAAGGCAAAGGCGAGCGCTAAAGAGATGGCCAAGGAGCTAATCGACCTTTACGCACACAGAATGAGAATTGACGGCTTCTCCTTTGCCCCTGACGGACAAATGGAGCGCGAGTTCGACTCATCATTTGAATTTGATGAAACCGAGAGCCAAATTGAGGCAATCGAGGACATTAAAAATGATATGGAGCGCCCTTATCCTATGGATAGAGTGCTTTGTGGCGATGTTGGCTACGGAAAAACCGAGGTTGCCTTCCGTGCAGCGATGAAGGCTGTGGCTAACGGTAAGCAGGTTGCGATTTTAGTTCCTACAACTATTCTTGCAATGCAACATTACCAGACTGCCCTTGCCCGTTTTGCAGGCACAGGTGTCAATATTGATATGATTTCGCGCTTCCGTACTCCTAAGGAGCAGGCAAATACAATAAGGCGCTTGCGTCGTGGAGATGTCGATATAATTATCGGCACGCATAAGCTTTTGAGTGGAAAAATTGAGTTCAAGGACCTCGGCCTTCTTGTAATTGATGAGGAACAGCGCTTCGGAGTTGGTCAAAAGGAAAAAATCAAGCAGCTTGTGCCTGATGTTGATGTTTTATCGCTTAGTGCTACACCTATTCCAAGAACGCTTAGCATGGCGATGGGCGGAATTCGTGATATGTCAGTGCTTGATGATGCGCCAGGTGGCCGTCTTGGTGTTATGTCATATGTGCTTGAATATGATGAAAATGTAATAAATGATGCGATAAAGCGCGAGCTTCATCGTGGTGGACAGGTGTTCTATCTTTACAACAACGTTGAAAAGATTTATGATGTTAGAGCAAGGCTTGCAAGAGCATTCCCTAACGCAAGAATTCAAATTGCACACGGACAAATGGACCGAGAGGACATTGAGGACATTTGGCAGGAGCTTGTGCGAGGAGAGGTTGACATTCTTGTCAGCACAACAATTATCGAAACAGGTATCGACATTCCAAACGCAAACACTCTCATAATCGAAAACGCAGATAGAATGGGGCTCGCTCAGCTTCATCAAATTCGTGGTCGAGTTGGCAGAAGTCACCGTCGTGCGTATGCGTTTTTCACATATCGTCCTGGCAAGCAGCTCTCCGAGGTTGCCGAAAAGCGACTTAATGCAATACGAGATTTCGCAGAGTTCGGTGCAGGCTTCAAGATTGCGATGCGTGACCTCGAAATCCGTGGTGCAGGAAGCATTCTTGGCTCGGCTCAGCACGGACATATGGAAGCAATCGGCTATGATTTATATATTCGAATTCTAAACGAGGCAGTTCTCGAGGAAAAGGGCATTGTGCCCGAGGAAAAGTTCGAGAGCGTTATCACGCTTTCCTGCGATGCGTTTTTACCAAAGAACTATATTCGCTCCTCTGCGCAAAGAATGGATATGTATAAAAAGATTGCTCATATCGAAAATGAAGAGGATTTAAATGATGTTCAAAACGAGCTTTGTGACCGTTTTGGTCCTCTGCCACAATCGGCAAAAACTCTTCTTAGTGCATCTATTGTCAAATCGTATGCTCAAATGGCGAAAATCAAGCGCGTTGAGCAAATGCGTGGTCAAGTTCGCTTTTTCCCTGACAAAATCGACATCGGTATTCTCTACGAAATGTCAAAGGTTAAGCCCGACACGATTAAAATTTGTGGCATAGGTCGCGCGCCTTACATTATGGTCGTGACTGATCCAAACGACACGGAGCTTACTGGCAGTGTCGAAATGCTAAAAATTTATATTAAAAAATGTAAGGAAATAGAGTAGATTTTTTGGCGATGCGGTGTTATAATGAATGTAGCACCAAACGAAAGGATTTTTAAATGAAAAGAATTTTATCTTTTATTCTTGTGATATTTATTCTCGCCTCGAGCGCGATTTGCTTTTCATCCTGCTCAAACAAGACGGTATTCTCTCTTGGTAAGCACGAAATCGATGAGGACCATTATAGATATCTTGCAAGTATGCATAACAGGAAGCAATATGCAGCGTATCAGATAAGCATTCAAACCTCGCTACAAGCAAAGTTTGAAAACGGACTTACCGTTGCACAGGCGCTTGACGCGACACAGAATAGCTTTTTGAATGATATTTATATGCTTCTATTCTCGCAGGTTTTGTTCGATGTTTATGAGCTTGATATGCCAAAGGAGCTTGAGGACACGATTGAAGCAAATGTAACAACGATTATCAACTATTATGGTGGATATTCCGAGCAGAAGTTCAACCAAAAATCGCGTCTTTATGGCTTTACTGCAAAGACAATGCGTGAGGTTTACACTATGCAATCTAAGCAAAGGCTTGTAATCGAGCATCTTTTTGGCGCAAATGGCGAAAAGATTGAGGACGAAAGCCTTGATGAAATCTTTGAAAACAACTATATGTGCTTTCAAACCATCGTTATTAACAATTTTTATAAGCTTGTTAAGGAAACCAACGAAAAGGGCGAGATGGTTAGTGTTATGGAGCTACTTACCGAGGATGAGGTCAAGGAGCGCAATGACATAATCGACGACCTTACCAACCTCTTTATTGAAAGCAAGGACGGTTATGAATACAAGATTATTGATCCAAGCAAGTCGTACGAGGAGCTTTATGCGCTCTACTCTGATGATAAGGCTTATCCACAGGGCTGTTATTCTCAATTCCCAAATAACGCAGGCGCACAAAATGCGATAAGCGCTGCTGCTCTTTTAAAAGAAAACGATGTTGCCAAGGTTAAGGCTAATCGCTTCTTCTCTCAGGGTGGAACATTCGATGTCGGGGACGAAAAGATAACAATTAACGCAGGCGACTATTTCACATACGGTAGCGTTTTTGTAAAGAGATTGCCTCTTGAAGAGGGCGCTTATGACAAGGAGCAGTTCAAGGACTTCTTTGGAACATTTAGAGCCTCAGCAACCTCGATTTTGTACGCAAGACATATAGCCAACTTCCAAAATAACGAGTCGGGATATCAAATAAAGGACCACGGACGCTACGAGGAGATTCCTCTTTCAAGCGTTTATCCTAACGATCTCGACTACAACTTCCTCTACGGAAGCCTCGGAAAGAGCGACGAGGAATCAAGCAAATAAAAAAGGTAGCTTAGGCTACCTTTTCTTTATTTTACATCTGCGCCAAATGGTGCAAGGGCGAGCTTGCAAAGCTTAAAGCATTGCTTGCCGAATGGGATTCCGATAATTGTAATGCACCAAATTATGCCGATAATTGCAAACGAAAGTGCGAGCTCAAGTCCACCGAAGATGAGCCAAATAACATTTGCGATAGGATGCTCTCCAAAATCGAGGTCAACCTCCTTGCCCATAGGCCAAAATGCCACGCTTGCGAACTTGAAGCATTGCTTGCCGAATGGAATTCCGATAATTGTAATGCACCAAATTATGCCGAGGAAGAACCACGCAAGCGCCTCCCAAATTCCCGTAAAAATAAGCCATAAAATATTTCCGATTGTTTTCATTTTAAGTCTCTCCCTTGTGTTTATATTTTAATTCTATCATATAGATATGCGCTTGTCAATTCTTAACTCTTTGGTAAATTTAAAAAAACTCTTGCAAAGCTAATTTTTTTATGTTATACTTTACAAGTAAATTAAATACGCAAGCGTATCGAAGTGGTCATAACGGGGCTGACTCGAAAAACTATCGGTTTTGTCTTTGGCATCTCCTCAAACCCCTTGTGTTTATTGGCTTTGTAGGCTTTGAGCTTGCATTTTGCGAGATAACTTTCTCGCAGTTTTCTCGCACTTTGGATTTT
>SVSE01000007.1 GCA_015064445.1 Oscillospiraceae bacterium
TAAGCGTGAAACACACCTCAAGATTAGATATCTCCAACATTAAGTTGATAAGGTCACTTGTAGACTACAAGTTTGATAGGTCAGAGGTGTAAGCACAGTAATGTGTTCAGCTGACTGATACTAATAGACCGAACGCTTGAACTACTTTGTTCATCAAAGTTGCTTGAGTTCATCGTTTCCTCTTAACTTCTTTATTTGGTTTTTCAATGAGCATTTTCGAATGGACGAAAAAGCACAGCATCGCAAGATGCTGTTTTTTTTATAACATTTATTAAATTACAAAATAAAAAGCCTACGAATTTCGTAGGCTTTTAGCTTTATTTAACAAGAGAATTGATAATTTCCTTTAGCTTATCAAGATTTTTCTCCATTTCATAAACAAGCTTGAACTGTGTTCTACATCTATCAAGATTATGTCCCTCGCGATGAATCTTGAAATATGTGTCACCATTCAAATGGTCTGTCAAGAATCTTATACCACATTCGAGCGTGAGCATAATAGAAGCATAGGGAAGAAGCTCAATCTCAACATCGGTAAGAGAAGCACCACATTGCTCAATATATCCCTTTGCAAACGCTTTGTAAAGGTCGAGGTCGAAATCAACAATATCAAGGTTTTGCTCATCCTCAGCTGCGTGTGTAGCGCCCGAGCGAATAGCATCTCCAAAGTCATAAAGATACGAGCCTGGCATAACGGTATCAAGGTCGATTACAGACACAGGGGCTTGTGTTTTGTTGTCAAAAAGCACATTATTGAGCTTTGTATCGTTGTGAGTAACACGAAGTGGCAATGAGCCATCGGCGAGTCTATCAACGAACATAGAAACAAATCCCTTTCTTTGACGAACAAATTCGATTTCAGCTGTAACCTCATCAGCTCTGCCAGAAATGTTGTTTGTAATAGCTGTTTCAAAATCGTTGTATCTTGACACAGTGTTATGGAAATTTTTAATTGTTTCTGAGAGAACAGAGGCGTCAAAATCGCTCAAAAAGTTTGCGAATTCGCCGAATGCAACTCCTGAAAGATAGAAGTGATTTGGATTTTCCATTTTCTCAATTGTGAATACATCATCGATATAATGATACATTCTATAAGCAGAGCCCTCTATTTCAACATAGGATTTGCCAGTATTAGCTGTCAAAAACTTGAGTGTTGAGCGATAAGGATTTCTGCCAAGCGCAATGCTTTTCTTTCTTATGTGGTGAGTAACAGCCTCAATATTATTCATAAGACCATCAAGATCCTTGAAAATAGAGGTGTTTATTTTTTGAAGACAGTATGAATTGTTTGATGTCTTAACCAAGTAAGTGCAGTTGATGTGTCCGTTTCCAACAGGAACAGGCTCTTGAAAATCGACATCTCCGATAAACGCCTTAACAGCTTTGATAAGATTTTCCATTGAAACATTCTCCAATCGTATAGTTAATATAATTTTACCATATATTTTTCTTAAAGTAAAGAATTTTATTGAAAAATAATAAAATATAGTGTAAAATAATATGTAGATGTGCTTTTATTTATACAGACTCAGAAAAGAGGAATAAAATGATAACAAAACAAATACAAATCTCCGATGGAGTGACAATAAATTACATTGAAACCGAAAAGTTTAAATCTAATTATATTTCGGTTAACTTTATATCAGAGCTTGACAAGGAAAGCTCGTTTTTGAATTCTATGATTCCAAGAATCCTTTCGCACGCATCAGGCTCATATCCATCACAGGCGGATATTGATAAAAGATTGCAATATCTTTATTCAGCATCGCTTACCACCAAAAACACCTCATATGGTCAATACCACATTTTTGGATTTTTAAGTGATATGCTAAATGATAAATACGCACTCGGCACTATGGTTGCTGATGAAATGGTGAATTTCTTGTGCGATATTATATTTAATCCATATCTTGAAGATGGCGTATTCTCAAAGCAATTTACTGAAAATGAAAAGCTTGAAATGATTGACTCAATTGAGGCAGAAATAAATAGTAAAACAAGCTATTCAATCACTCGTTGCATCGAAAATATGTTCGAGGGAGAAATATTCTCTATAAGAAAGACAGGAACAGTAGAGGATGTTGAAAAAATAACTCCTAAGATGCTTTATGATGCATATAAAAACGCACTTTCTACTTGTAGAGTTGAAATATATGCTGTAGGAAAACTTGATATTGATAAGGTGGCAAGCACCTTTAAGGCTCATTTTGATAAAATTGAGCGCTCGGTTACAAAAATAATTGATATAACACCAGCCCTAATCCAAAGAGAAATAAAGCAAATTTGCGAAATTGACGACGTTTCGCAGGGCAAGCTCTGTATGGGATTCAGACTTGGAAAATCAGATGATGCAGTTCTTGCAAATCTTTTTTCCGAGCTTTATGGTGCATCTCCTACATCAAAGCTATTTGTAAATGTAAGAGAAAAGAAGAGCCTTTGTTATACATGTAGATCCATTATGTCGCTTAAAACAGGCTCTATGTGCGTTGTAGCAGGCATTGAAGCCACAAATAAAGAGGTTGCCGAAAAGGCGATTATAGAACAGCTTGAATGCGTAAAGCGCGCCGAAATCACCGACGAGGAGCTCGAAAGCGCGAAAAAATCGCTTAAAAATGCATACCTAAGCATATATGACCGTCCATCAGCGCTTGCAACATGGTCGCTTAATAGAAAGCTTTCGGGCGTTGATAGCACACCTATGCTTGAATATGAAAGACTTGACTTAATTACAAAGGAGCAAATAGCTTCCTTTGCGCAAGAAATAAATCTTGATACCGTGTATTTTATGAGAGGAGAGCTTGAAAATGACTAATATCACAGTTAAAGAAAGCCTTGCTCTTAACGAAAAATACTACACCTTTAAGCATAGCTCTGGATTAACAGTATATGTTTTCCCAAAGGAAATGTCATCAAGCTACGCACTCTTTGCAACAAGATATGGTGCAATAGATAATAAATTCAAGCTTGAGGGCGATGAAGAATTTACATGCGTTCCTGACGGAATTGCACACTTCCTTGAGCATAAAATGTTCGAGTGTGAGAACGGCGTTGATGCCTTTGAGCTCTTTTCGAGAACAGGCGCGAGTGCAAATGCTTATACCTCGAACACTCGTACAGCATACCTTTTTTCGGCTACCGAAAACTTCTATGAGAGTCTTGAATATTTGCTCGATTTTGTAACTCATCCGTATTTTACAGAGCAAACCGTACAAAAGGAGCAGGGCATTATCGGTCAAGAGCTTAAAATGTATGATGACCATCCTATGGCAAGGCTTGAAAAGGGGCTCTTGCAGGCTCTTTATAAGAAAAACAAAATTCGCATAGATGTCGGTGGCACTATCGAATCTATCGCTCAAATCAATGCAGATTTGCTTTATAAGTGCTATAATACCTTTTATAGTCTACACAATATGGTTCTTGCTGTTTGTGGAGGCGTTGATGTTGAAAAAATAGAGCAGATTTGCGATAAGCTTTTAAAGGATAGCGAGGAAAAGAAAATTATAAGAGATTATGAGTGTGATGATGAGCCATATGAGGCTTATAAGACTCGTAGCGAGTGCTCGCTCTCAGTATCGAAGCCTCTTTTCGCAATAGGCGTTAAAATAAATGCTATTCCAAGCGAGCCAAACAAAAGATTGAAGCAGTTTTATACTATGTCAATCCTTAACGAAATGCTTTATTCTCGTTCAAGCGAGATGTTTAACGAGCTATACGATAAAAACCTCATAACTCATAGCATTTCTGCATCAGTTGAGCAGTATAATAGCTATTTCTTTAATGAAATTTACTCTGAATCAAGCGATCCTGAGGCGGTATATGACTATTTTGTATCGCATATCAACGACAAAAAGAAAAATGGCTTGAGTCTCGAGGCGTTTGAGCTTGCAAAGAGAACTCTTTATGCCGACAACATAATGATGTACGACTCTGTTGATGATATTGCCGATGCGCTTGTAACAAATTACCTTGAGGGAACTGAGCTTTTTGAAAATAGCAACATAATCGCATCTATCACCTTTGAGGATGTTGAAGAAATGCTTCATAGCGCATACGATGAAAGATGCTATGCTATGTCTGTTGTAAATCCGATTGAAAAGGAGGAAAAATAATGCCATTAAGAATACATTATATATCCTTTCCGGGTCTTGGAATCGGAGAGATGAAAATCAACACAAATGCCATCGAAATCGGCAATTTCAAAATTGCTTGGTATGGTCTTATCATAATGGTAGGAATGCTTTTGGCAATCCTCTATGTATGGCTTCGCTTTAAGGAGCACCATATGAAAACCGATGACCTTATTGATTTGGCATTTTTTGTAATCATAAGTGGAGTTTTGGGCGCGAGAATTTATTATATTCTTTTCAGTCTTGACCACTATATAATGGACACATTTTGGGACACGCTAGTTGCCATGGTGTCCGTTTGGAATGGTGGACTTGCAATTTATGGTGGAATTATCGCAGGTGGAATTGCAGGCGTGCTTGTCGCAAGAAAAAAGAAGATAAATATTCTTCAAATTCTTGATTTTCTTGCTCCTGCGGTTATGCTTGCTCAGGCAATCGGAAGATGGGGCAACTTCTGCAACGCAGAGGCGCACGGTGGCAAAACTGATATCTTTTTGAGAATGGGAATAAGAAGCGAGGGAAGTGTAATTACAAATTATTACCACCCAACCTTCCTTTACGAGTCACTTTGGAATCTTATAGGCTTCCTTGCGATATGGCTCATATTTGTAAAGCTTACAAAAACAAAGCATCTTCACAAGTTTAACGGTCAAATCTTCTATTCGTATATAATTTGGTATGGAATAGGAAGATTTTGGATAGAGGGAATGAGAACTGATAGCTTGTATCTTATCCCTGATGTAATAAGAGTATCACAGCTCGTGGCACTTTTGTCCTTTATAGTGGGTACAACGCTTATGATTTATAGCTTTGTTATGCTTAAAAAGGGCAAGGAGAACGCTCTTGTTACAAGAGTTAAGCCTATACCAGTAGAAGAAATAGGAGAAGAAAGCAATGGCACAAATAATTAGTGGAAAGGTCGTTTCCACACAGGTAAGAGAGGAGCTTAAGGCTCAAACGCAGGAAATGATTGAAAAGCACGGAATTCGTCCAGGACTTGCAGTTATTATTGTTGGCGACGATCCTGCATCAAAGGTTTATGTAAATAATAAGGAAAAGGGCTGTGCTGAGGTAGGCTATTATTCTGAGGTTTATAGACTTCCTGCCGAAACTACACAGGACGAGCTTTTGGCGCTTGTTAAGAAGCTTAATTGTGATGATAAAATTCACGGGATTCTTTGCCAGCTTCCATTGCCAAAGCACCTTGACGAAAACGAAGTAATCCTTGCAATAGATCCCGAAAAGGATGTTGATGCGTTCCATCCGGTCAATGTTGGTAGAATTATGATAGGTGATTATAGCTTTTTGCCATGCACACCAGCTGGCGTTATGAGGCTTATTGAAAGCACGGGCGTTGATATTACAGGCAAGGAGTGCGTTGTTATCGGCAGAAGTAATATCGTTGGTAAGCCACAGGCTATGCTTCTTCTTCATAAGAACGCAACAGTTACAATTTGCCATTCAAGAACAAAGGATTTGGCATCTGTTACAAGAAGAGCAGACATTCTCGTTGTAGCAATCGGCAAGGCTGATTTTGTTACAGGCGATATGGTTAAGGACGGTGCAATTGTAATAGATGTTGGAATGAATAGAAGGGCAGACGGAAAGCTTACAGGCGATGTCGATTTTGCAAGCGTTGAGCCAAAGGCATCATACATAACACCTGTTCCAGGTGGAGTTGGTCCTATGACTATCTCAATGCTTCTTACAAACACAATGACCGCTGCTAAAAATTCACTTAAAAAACAACAAAAATCGCACCGTTAGTAGGTTATATTATGAAAAAAGCATATATTGTGGTAATGCTGGCGTTGAGTATATTAATTATATTTTCAAGCTGTGATTTTGACGGAAACAATTACGAAGAATACATAAAAGTGGCGTTTGGAAACCAAGTTCCGTTTTATGATTACGAAAAAAATTGTACGGAATATAAAATTATGGCAAAGGATGCATATGGTAGGGAATTGATTTGTTCTATGGGAACGACTTCTCGTAGGTGGAATACTGAAAAGCAAGATTACGATTATCTGTATGTATATTTAATTTGTAAACCTAGCAATACCAAAGAAGAAGTGTTTTTATATGATATAGATAGTTATACATATTCATATGAATTGCTCGAAGAATCTAATTCGGTAATTGAAACATTAAAAATTAGAAACGATTGGGATAAAAAAATAGATTATGAAAAGTTAATTTCGTATCAAGTGGAGCGAATCAATCAAGAATATGAAGATTCTTTAATTGAAAAAGTAGAGGAAAAATTCGAAATTGAAGAAAACGAGTTTTATAAAATAGACAAAATTTTAATAAATGGAGACCCTCTATTTTTCGTTCAAAAATTCATTTCATATCCAGAGAAACATATTGAGCTCGAAAAATCTTATATGTTCTGCCTCGACGGAAATGAAGAAATAATAAATGTAAAAGAAATCCCACAAGACGAAACGAAATGGCAAGAACTAATCAAAGCGGAGACAGGCGACGCTGATTTTGCAAGCGTTGAGCCAAAGGCATCATACATAACACCTGTTCCAGGTGGAGTTGGTCCTATGACCATCTCAATGCTTCTTACAAACACAATGACCGCTGCTAAAAATTCACTTAAAAAATAATAAAAATCGCACCGTTATCGGTGCGATTTTAAGAGGTGCGATATGCTTAAGAGCGAGCTTGAAATGCTTAATAAACTCGATAAAATACAGGCCAAAAACGACCTGTTTTTGCGCATATGCTCGGCTTATTTAAACGAGTGTGAGGGGCTTGTCACAAGCGAAATAATGGATGAAATAACCTCTGGCGATAAGCGCCTTGACGAGGGCGCATTTGCCACATTTTTAAGCAGTGCATTTATTGAGGATGATGAGCTTGAGAGGCTAATGCATAAAGAATATTTTGTCCCCTCAATCAAGAAAATAAATCCCGAAAATTACACCTCTAATCCATACCTTAAAAGCATACCTATTCCTAACAAAAAAGAGGGCGCTTGGACGCTTTCCTATCAAAAATATGCACCATATGAGGGATTTGTGCGCGATGATTTTATCATAACCGATGATATGCGTGAAATATGCGCAATAGGCTTTTTTGATAGCGAGTTTTCATATCCAACCGTGTTTGAAAACGGAGTGGAGTGGATGGCAATAAAGCCAAACGAGATAGAAACTATGCGTGAGCCTATTGAGAGGGCACACGGAAAGGTTGTAACCTTTGGACTTGGGCTTGGATATTTTACATATATGGCGAGCCTTAAGGGCGAGGTTGAATCGGTTACTGTAATTGAAAGAAGTAAGGATGTAATTTCCCTGTTTAAAACACACATTCTCCCACATTTTTCAAATCCAGAGAAGATAAAAATAGTAGAGGCAGATGCCTTTGAGTATGCAAGAGAGCAGATGCCAAGGAAAAAATTCGACTACGCCTTTGTTGACCTTTGGAGAGATACCTCTGACGGTGTAGATATGTATATCAAAATGAAAAAGCTTGAGGCACTTTCGCCAAAAACGCATTTTGAATACTGGATTGAAAAATCGATTCTTGTAATGATAAGAAAGCGTATTTTCGCCTCAATTATGCAGAGCATCGAAAGTGGAAAAAGCACTCTTACATATGATGAAATTATAAGAAATTTAACCTTTGATTACTTGAAGGAATTTGTAAAATTCATTTAAAAAAGCGCTACCTGTGTAGCGCTTTTTATTTTTCTGAGCGTGTAGGGGAAACTCCCATTCTTTTTTTATATAGTCTGTAAAATGACGAGTAATCACGAAAGCCACATTCGCTACTTGCCTCAAGCGCGCTTTTGCCAAGCGCACGCTTTTCTTGGAAGAGAATAAGCCTTTTCGAGAGTATATAATCATATACCGAGGTACCTGCAATCTCCTTGAAAATTCGGTTTGTTTGAGATGGACTCAAATGAGCCACGCTTGAGATTTTATCAAGCGAAAGCTCCTCGCTTAAATGCTCATTTATATATGAAATAATTTCCTCTGGAACACTCTTGCTTTTTGCGTTTATGTTACTTGATGTGTCTGAAAAAGCCTTCAAAATAGAGCTAAAAAGAGAAGAAATGTTTGCCAAAACGACATCTCGTGGCGAAATCACATCAAGCTCGCTAAAAATCTTTTCGAAAACTGAAATCGCCGACACTCCAAGCTCTGATGGCAGGTACATATTCCTCTCACCAAGACCTCTTTCGGTAAATGGATTTAGAAGTGTCCTTGAAAATGGCGCAAAAAGCTCTGGTCGAAAGTTGAGAACATATCTTTCGTACTCGTCACTTTCGTTTACAATAAGCTTGTGTGATTCGGAGGAGCGCATAAGCAAAATTGCCCCAGGACGAAGCTTGTAAATGTGTCCCTCAACGACATATCCAACCTTACCCTTTACAAGACAAAAAAGCTCATAGCCGTCGTGAATATGATACCTAAACCATTCGTCGACAGGATTTGTGTCAAGTGAATGTGAAAGTGAAAAAAGCTCACTATCACACCGTTCAATAGTAGCCATATAACCCAATTACCCCCTGTTTTTTATTATTTTAGCATAATATGCGCAGAAATACAATACAAAAGCATAAATTTGCAATTTAATTGCAAAAACAATTATGCTAAAATAGGATTAGAAAAGAATTTTCTAAAAGGAGATTTATATGAAGCTTACATTTCGTTGGTACGGAGATGGCGACCCCATTTCTCTTGAAAAAATCAAGCAAATTCCTCAAATGAGTGGAATTGTATCAGCAGTTTACGATGTCGCGCCAGGTGGCATTTGGAGCGAGCAGAGTATTCAAAAAATCAAGGACGATGCAAATAAGGCAGGTCTCGAATTTGAGGTTGTTGAGAGTGTGCCCGTGCCTGAGGAAATCAAATATGGTGGAGAGCGCGCTGATGAGCTCATTGAAAATTACTGTGAGAATGTAAGGCGACTCGGTAAGGCAGGCGTTAAGTGCATTTGCTATAACTTTATGCCCGTTTTTGACTGGCTTAGAAGTGAGATGGAGCATCAAAACCTTGATGGCTCAAACTCTCTTGCATATAGTGAGGCGGAGCTCTTGCTTCTCGACCCCGAAAAAAGTGAGCTTTCGCTTCCTGGCTGGGATGAAAGCTACACAAAGGCAGAGCTAAAGCGCCTTATCGCAATTTATAAGGGCATCGGAGAGGACGGACTTTGGAAAAACCTCGAAAGATTCTTGAAAAAGGTTATTCCAGTAGCCGAGCAGGCAGGCGTCAATATGGCAATCCATCCTGATGATCCGCCGTGGAGCGTTTTTGGACTTCCAAGAATTATAACCAACGAGGAAAACTACGATAGATTTCTTTCAATTGTTCCATCTAAGGCTAACGGACTTACATTCTGTACAGGCTCGCTTGGTGCTTCGTGCGACAATGACCTCGTAAAAATGGCTAAAAAATATGTCGATAGAATTCACTTTCTACATCTTCGCAATATCAAGATAACGGCGAATAGAGAATTCCACGAGGTTGCCCATCCAACCGAATGTGGCTCACTTGATATGTTCGGAATTGTTAAGGCCCTTGTTGAAGGTGGCTTTGACGGATATGTGCGCCCTGACCATGGTAGAATGATTTGGGGCGAAAGAGGTAAATATGGCTACGGTCTTTATGACAGGGCACTTGGTGCTGCATATATCGTAGGACTCTTTGAAGCAATTGAAAAAATGACGGAGAAATAATATGAAAAAATTATTGCAGTCAAGAAATATTCCCGATTTTTTCGCAAGGTGTGCCGACCTTGCCTCTTGGGAAGAGTATAAAGAGGAATTAAAGGAGCTTTTTTTGACCGAGGAATACGGACATTTACCAAAAAAGCTCACACCAAGCATAAAAGCCGAGGAGCAGGGCGTTAATTTTGCAGGCAAGGCTCGTTGGGAAAGCGTGTTTTTTACCTTTGAAAATAATGGCAAGGCTCACACTGTTAGAGCAGAGCTCATTTTGCCAAAAAACAAAACAAAAATTCCTGTATTTTTATACATAAGCTTTTCTGGTGATGTGCCAAATAAATATCTTCCTATGGAGGAAATTTTAGATAACGGCTTTGGTGTTATGACCTTTGATTACCAAAATGTAACATCTGATGATGGCGACTATTCAAACGGACTTTACGGGCTCTTTTCTGATAACGGACAAAGATGCGAGTTTGGAAAAATAAGCCTTTGGTCTTATATGGCAAGCATTTGTATGGACTATCTTGAATCGCGTGATGAGGTAGACTCTGATTGCGTAGCTGTGGCAGGACACTCTCGCCTTGGTAAAACAGCAATTCTTACATCTATATTAGATAATAGATTTGCCCTTACCTGCTCAAATGAAAGTGGATGCTGTGGCGCAGCTATTTCAAGAGGTAAAACCGACAAAAATGAAACAATTGAGGATATTACAAGAGTTTTCCCTTGGTGGTTTAGCGAAAAGTATCTCAAATATGTATCAAATGAGGACGCACTCCCGTTCGATCAGCATTTATTGCTTGCTATGGTTGCACCAAGACCACTTATGATAGGTGGAGCAATCGAGGATGTGTGGGCAGATAACGAGGGACAGCTCCTTGCATGTAAGCTCGCCTCATATGCTTGGTCGCTTTACGACAAGGTGGGCTTTGTAGATAGTGGCTCTGATACATCAATTGACGGAAATGTATGCTTCCATATTCGAGAGGGCTCACACTTTATGTCAAGATATGACTGGAATGTTTATATGAAAAAATTCAAGCAGATTTTAGGAGATAAATATGAAATTTGAAAATAAGGTAGCCGTAATAACAGGCGCAGGTGGAGTTCTTTGCTCCGTATTTGCAGAGGCGTTGGCTGACAATGGCGCAAGCGTTGTGCTTCTTGACTTGCACGAGGAAAGTGCTAAGATAGTAGCTGAAAGAATAATCAAAAAGGGTGGCAAGGCGCTCTATTATGCCTGCAATGTTTTGGACAAGAAGGGCATAGATGCAGTTCATGACGATATTCTTTCTAAGCTCGGTAAATGTGATATTCTCATAAACGGTGCTGGTGGAAACAATCCAAGGGCGACCACAACAAAGGAATATTATGAAATGGGCGATGAGCAAAGAGAGGACATAAAAACCTTCTTTAATATTGACAAGGAGGATTTTGAGGCTGTATTTTCTCTTAACCTCACAGGCTCGTTGCTTCCAACACAGGTATTTTCACAGGATATGCTTGAAAAGGGTGGCGTAATCATTAACATTTCATCAATGAATGCCTTTACTCCACTTACAAAAATTCCTGCATATAGTGGCGCAAAATCGGCAGTTTCAAATCTTACACAGTGGCTCGCAGTTCACTTCGCTCAAAATGGTATAAGAGTTAATGCAATCGCCCCTGGCTTCTTCGTAACAAAGCAGAATAAGGACCTCCTTTTCGATAGCGAGGGCAATCCAACTCCAAGAACAGAGAAGATTCTCAGAGCAACACCTATGAATCGCTTTGGTAAGCCAGAGGAGCTTGTAGGCGCACTATTGTGGCTCTGCGATGATAGCGCATCGGGCTTTGTAACAGGAACAGTAATCCCGGTAGACGGTGGCTTTTCAGCCTATTCAGGAGTATAAAATGAGACTTTGTGCATTTGCAGATGAGGCCTCGGCAAACCTTGACGGTCAAATTGAGGCACTCAAAAGAAATAATATCAGCTTGCTTGAAATTCGTGGCGTTGACGGGCAGAATATAAAGGAAATCAGCTACGAGAAAATTAAGGAAATCAAGGCTCGCCTTGATGCAAATGGAATTAGCGTTTGGTCAATAGGCTCACCTGTTGGAAAATATAATCCTGACGAGAATTTTGCATCTCAGCTCGATGAGTATAAAAGGCTTTGCGAGTATGCAGAAATCCTCGGCGCATCAAGAATAAGAATGTTCAGCTTTTTTACTAAGGATGAGAGCAAGACCATGGGGCGTCTTGATGCATTTTGCAAGGTGACTCCAAGTGGAATTATTATGTGCCACGAAAACGAAAAGGGAATTTTCGGTGACGATCCTGATTCTTGCGTGAAAATTCACGAGACATTCCCAACAATCAAGGCAGTTTTCGACCCTGCTAACTTCGTTCAATGCGATGTTAACACTCTTGAGGCTTGGGAAAAGCTTGAAAAATATGTTGACTATATGCATATCAAGGACGCACTTCCAAGCAAGAGAGTAGTTCCTGCTGGTAAGGGAATAGGCAATGTTGAGGCGCTAATTAGCGCATATATAAAAAAAGGTGGAGAGGTATTGACTCTCGAGCCACATCTTATGGAGTTTTGTGGACTTAAGGCGCTCGAAAACGGAGAAAGCATCGACACAGTGTCCGTATATAAGGACGAAAACGAGGCGTTCGATGCAGGCGTTAGCGCACTTAAGGAAATCTTGAATAAGCTTAATGTGAGGTATTGATATGAAAATAGGAGCACAGTTTTATACACTTCGTGATAAGGCAACAAATCTTGATGATTTTGCAGAATCACTTAAAAGGGTAGCAGATATCGGCTACACCGAGGTTCAAATTTCTGGCGTTTGCAAATACGAGCCAGAATGGTTAAAGGAAAATCTTGATAAAAACGGCCTTAAATGTGTTCTTACACACTGGTCAACCGATGAAATTCGTGACAAGCCTATCGAGGTTGTCAACGCACATAAGATTTTTGATTGCAAAAATATCGGTATTGGCTGTATGCCGGGTGGACTTGAATTAGGCGAGACACACCTTATCAGCTTTATCGAAAACTTTACAGGTCCTGCAAAAATTCTCCACGATAATGGTGCAAAGCTCTTTTATCACAACCACGATATGGAATTTCGCAAATGCGCTGACGGAGATATGATAATAAACAAGATTCTCGAGGCTTTCCCAAAGGAGCATCTTGGAATGACCTTTGATACCTACTGGGCAGAGTTCGCAGGTCAGAGTGCAAGCGAATGGATTGAAAAAATGAAGGGCAGAGTTGAGTGCATTCACTTGAAGGACCTTCTTACTGTTGGCGAGGAAAAGAGAATGGCACCTGTTGGATACGGTGAGCTTGATTTTGAAAAAATCATCGCATCAGCATCTGATGCAGGGGCAAAATCCTTGCTTGTAGAGCAGGATCACACCTACGGAGAGGATCCTTTCGAATGCCTTAAAAAGAGCTATAAATACCTCAAATCACTCGGACTTAACTAAGGAGAAGAAAAATGGAAAAGATTAAGCTTGGAATTCTCGGAATCGGTAATATCGGCTCCGTGCATACAAAGAACATTATTGAGGGCAAATGCCCAAGAGTTGAGCTTTACGCTGTTTGCGACCTCAAGGAGGAAAAAACAGCTTGGGTAAAGGAGGAATATCCTACCGTAAAATGCTTTAAGGATGCTGAGGAAATGATGGATTCGGGCATCAATGCACTTCTTGTTTGCGTTCCTCACTATGACCATCCTAAATTTGCAATAATGTCAATGAAAAAGGGGCTTCACACCTTGGTTGAAAAGCCAGCAGGCGTTTATACAAAGCATGTCCTTGAAATGAATAAGGTGGCTGACGAGTGCAATGTTAAGTTCGCACTTATGATGAACCAAAGAACAAATTGTATCTATCGTAAAATGCGTGAAATCGTAAAGAGTGGCGAAATGGGAGAAATAAAGCGTACAAGCTGGATTATCACTGACTGGTATCGCTCACAGGCATATTACGATTCTGGCGACTGGCGTGCAACCTGGCAGGGCGAGGGTGGAGGAGTGCTTCTCAATCAATGCCCACACAATCTTGACCTTTGGCAATGGATTTGTGGTATGCCAACTAAGATTGATGCTAAAATGCATTATGGAAAGTGGCACGATATCGAGGTTGAGGATGATGTTACAGCATATGTTGAATACGCAAATGGCGCAACAGGTACATTTATAACCACAACAGGCGACACCCCTGGCACAAATCGCTTCGAAATCACTCTTGAAAAGGGTAAGCTTATTGCCGAGGCAGGTAAGCTTCTTATGTGGAAGAGCGATGTAACAGAAAAGGAATTTTCAAAGACAAACGAGATTCCATTCGGCTCTCCTAAATTTGAGCAGAGCGAGGTTGAAACCGACGGTAAAAACGAACAGCACGCAGGTATTCTTAATAACTTTGCTGATGCAATTCTCGACGGTGCACCTCTTATCGCAGATGGACGAGAGGGAATCAACGGTCTTACAATCTCTAACTGTATGCATATGTCCTCTTGGCTTGGCAAGGAAATCGTAGTTTCCGAGCTTGATAGCGAGCTTTTCTATGAGGAGCTTATGAAGCGTGTTGCAACATCCAGAAGAAAAGAAAATATAAACGAAAATGTCAAGGTAAATATGGGAGATTCGTTTAGATGAGCATAAGGGTAGCAGTAATTGGTATCGGAAATATAGGTACAGCTCACGCAACCACCATTTATAATGGCGAGGTTGACGGAATGGAGCTTTGCGCCCTTTGTGACACCGATGAAAATAGGCTGAGCGCGCTCGCTGAGCTTTTCCCGAATATTCCGTTGTTTAAAACAAGTGATGAGCTTTTAGACAGTAAAATTGCAGATGCTGTAATAATCTCGACACCCCATTATTTTCATCCATCAATTGCTCTCAAGGCATTGAAGAGTGGACATCATGTTATAAGCGAGAAGCCTCTTGGTGTTTATACCTATGGTATGGACGAGCTTTTTGAGGCTCAAAGAGAAAGCGGTAAGCTTTTTGCAGTTATGCTTAACCAAAGAACAAACAAGCTCTTTTCGCTCGCTAAAAAAATGATATCGGACGGAAAAATCGGTAAAATCAAGCGCTCGTGCTGGATTATTACAAACTGGTATAGAACTGACGGATATTATGCCTCAGGCTCTTGGCGTGCATCATGGCGTGGCGAGGGGGGAGGAGTCCTTACAAACCAAGCTCCACATAATCTCGATTTGTGGCAATGGCTATGTGGAATGCCAAGTAGCATTTATGCTGTTTGCAACGAGGGAAAATATCATAATATAGAGGTTGAGGATGAGGCAACCATTTTTGCCGAATATGAAAACGGCGCAAGTGGAGTGTTCATAACCTCAACAGGAGAATTCCCAGGCACAAATCGTTTTGAAATCGTTGGTGAAAAGGGCAAAATCGTGCTTGAAAAGGGAACACTTACCTTAACGGAGCTTTCTGAGAATGAAAGAGATTTTTGCAAGGGCAAGTGTGATGCACCTGTTTTAAGCGAAGCAGTTATTGCCGACGAGGATTATAATGGGCACAAATTGATTTTGCAGAATTTTGCAAACGCAGTTCTTCGTGGCGAGGAGCTTATCTCTCCTGCAATTGATGCACTAAACGAGGTTGTGATAAGTAATGCCTCGTATGCGTCCTCTTGGAAGGGCGAAAAAATATCGTTGCCACTTGACGAAAAGGAATTCCTTGATATGCTAAAGCAAAAAATAGAAAATAGCACACAGGATAATAAATCTCAGGCAGATGACCTGTTCGCAAGGGAATATTTAACTCGTTGGAGCACGAACTGGTAATAAACTTTTTTGGTGCGACTTACCTAATTTTGATCAAATGCTTTATTCTGTTAACAAAAAATCCACACTCGGTTGAGTGTGGTTTTTTGCGTTCTTCATAAGGTTTACGATGCTTCTCTCAAACGGACGAGGTGGATATTTTTGTGTCTTTTTGGTAAAAATGCACAAAAATCGGGGGGGGGTATTTGTTTATTGTGCGAATTGACGAAAGAATTCGTGCGTGATATAATTATAATGTAAAACTATATCAATGCGCGATTTTTCGCAAGAAAGGACTTTTATGAAGAAAAAACTATTCATTTTAGCAATAATGGTAATAGCAATAATGTGCATATTTGCTATTTCCGTTAGCGCCGAAACCACACTTAAGTCTCAAACCAACAACGCATACGGCGAGCTTTCATTCTTTGATGAAAGCGTTTCGGTTGGTCGAACCAACACAAAATATGGCTACACGCCATACATTGATGCAGAGGGTACAACCTATGCAAGAGTGGTAATCGGCGATGGCACAACCTTCTATACCTTTCCAACCGCATATGCTCTTTCTAACACAGCAATTTACGGCGAAGGCAATAGAAGTATATATCATTTGGATTTGACGAGCTTAAATAGCGCTATGCAAGCTGAAACCGGCACGAATCCTGGTTGGACATACAAAAATGTTTACCGTATTGAGTTGCCGTATAATATGACATACTTAAACGGTGGTAACAGTCAAGCATTTAAGGAATATTCTAATGTAATTGAGATTCGCTTACAGCCTAACACAACCACAAAGGATTCTAACAAGCAAATGCTTCTTTTTTGGAACTGCAGAAACCTCGAGGTAATCCATAATCTTGACACATTTGTGTTCAAGGCAGGCGTTACGGGCGGTGCATTTCAAAATTGTGCAAAGCTAACAAACCTGACAATCGGTGTTTCTCCCGATCTAACCGACACACAGGATTCTATGTTTTCGGGATGCACAGCCCTTCAAAGCGTAAACTTCAAGGAAGCATTCCCGAACCTTACCAAGGTTGGAATGAAGTGCTTCTATCAATGTACTAACCTTGTTTCAACAAGTAGCGAGGAGGGCATAGTTTCCTTGCCCGACGGAGTAACTACAATCGGTCAAAATGATAATGGCAGTGCATTTTATGAGTGTAAGGCAATGAAATATTTGTCTTTGCCTGCAAGCCTTACACATATAGGTTCAACGGCTTTTACCAATTGCACTGCTCTTGAATTCGTTGATTTCAATGACAACCCAAATGATATAGAATTTTACAATTACGGTCATTTTTCGGGATGTACAGCTCTTAAGGCAGTATCGCTTTCTGACAATATAACTACTTTGAAAAATAGAATGTTTGTAAGTTGTACTTCGCTTCAAGCAGTTTATCTTCCTACAAAGCTTGAGCAAATGAACACTAACGGAAACGGTCAAGGTCCATTCTGTTATTCAAGCAAGATGTATTTTGTGCAAGAGCCGTTTGAGGTTCGCGACGAAAATGGAAATTTCTTCGGCGATAGCTTCGTAATGCCAACAAAGCCCGATGTTTATTATATGCCCGAAAATCTTTCAAAGGCGGGCGGAAATGTAAGCTCAGGAACTTGGTTCCGTGACTGTGTAGGCTTGAATAAAACAATCGTAATGCCTGTCGCATTTACAAGCTCAACGGTTGTTCAGATGTTCCGCGACACTGCAACCTCAAGCAATAGAAAGAATGTTGTATATCTTGGAGATATGGAGAGCATTGCTTGGTCGGAAAGAAACCGTTACATAAGCTTTATTTTTGCAAATCCTGCTGATACTGATATCAGCTCGGTTACTTTCTCAAACTTTTATAATAACCTAAATAACGATTGCTATTTCTATTTCTGCTCAACAGGCTACAGATATACAATGGCAGCCGCAAATGCTACCGCAGTAGCTGAAACCAAGGTTGAAAACACATACAATCACATAATGAGTCCCAAGCTTACCGAAACAACCTCAAAGGCAACCTGTATTGCCAATGCAGTAGAAACACAATATTGCTTCTGCACCTTCAAAATGCACGAGGGAGAGGTGGCAAATTCAGCAACAGGTATCCATATTTATGACGATGACCACGATTGCACAACCTCGGATAAATGCACATCGGACGCAAACTGTATTGCTGTAACCGAGGCGTTGGCGCATGAAATTTACGAAACGCTCGTTTATGTAAGCTTCCTTGAAAACGGAGAATACTGCTACGGTTGCTCAAATGAGGGCTGTACTGTAATTGATGTTGAATCGAGCGCGAAGCCACTTTTCGATGGCGGAGAGGGCTTCTCGACAAAGGGCGAGGATGGAATCGCAGGCGGATATTCAATCAATGTTGATGCGGTAAATGAGTACAAGAGAATAAACGGCAATCTCACAGTTGGAATAATGGTAGTAAATCCAAATTACCTTGACGGAAAGGATTCATTCCTTGACGCGCAGGGTAAGGTAAATACAAGCGGTGGCGCATTGCAGATTAATATAGCGGACAGTCAGTATAAGAATGTAAGCGTTGCAATCACAGGCTTCGTAGGAAATGCTGAAGGTCTTTCACTTGTAATAGCACTTTACGCATACGATGAGGTTGAGAATGTCGAGTTTATTCAGTCAAGCACAACACAGTGTGGCGACAAGAATGTAACAATCGGCGACACAACCCTCTATACAGTAACACTTGCTTCCGTAAAGGCAGGCAACAATAACCTTTCTGACCTCGGCGACTATGTAATGCCAAGCCAAAAGGAAAACGCATAAAAATAAATCCACACTCAGCCGTGAACTAAATTGGTTCACTTCACATGAGTGTGGATTTTATTTTTAAATTTTAACTATTCCAAACACATCGAGAACTGATGAGATGAGAATTGCGAGTATGCATACAGGGGCAATCCATTTTATCATAATCTCGAATAGCTTCTTTGCCTTGAACTTGCCAGAAAGCTCTGCTTCCTCAACAAGAGGCTTTGGCTTTAAAATAAAGCCTACAAAAATACAGGTTGCAAGAGCAACGATAGGCATAAGAATGCTATTGCTTATGAAGTCGAAGAGGTCAAGGAATTGCATTCCAAGAATTTTGACATTCGCCCAAGCACTAAAGCCAAGCGCAGATGGAAGGCCAAGCAATAGACAAGCTCCGAAAACGAGCAGGCAAGCTGACCATCTCTTGAGCTTGAGCTTATCCATTACAACTGCAACGACGGTTTCCATAAGGGAAATTGCTGAGGTGAGCGCTGCCAAAAGCACCATCATAAAGAATATTGCTCCGATTACAGCACCACCAGGCATTGTATTGAAAATCTTTGGAAGAGTGATGAACATAAGTCCAGGGCCCTTGCCGAGTGCGCTTTCATTTCCACCAGAGAAGGCGAATACAGCAGGAACAATCATAAGACCAGAAAGAAAAGCGATACCTGTGTCGAAAATCTCAATTTGGTGAGTTGATTTTTCAATGCTGATATCCTTTTTCATATATGAGCCAAAGGTAATCATAATTCCCATTGCAAGGGACATTGAGTAGAATAGCTGTCCCATCGCTGCCACAACGGTCATAATTGAGAAGTGCGAAAAGTCAGGCTTGAGGTAGTAAACCACTCCTGCCCAAGCACCATCAAGCGTGCAAAACGAGTAGATAACTATAAATAGCATCAATACAACGAGCATAGGCATCATTACCTTGCTTACCTTTTCAATGCCCTTTTGAACACCGAAAATAACGATAAGAGTTGTAATGGCAATAAATGCTACAAACCAAACAATAGGCTCGCCAACCTTGCCAATGTAATCGCCAAAGTAAGCATCATTTGCCATATCTCCCATAGAGCCAGCCATAAAGCCAAACATATACTTTGTTACCCAACCACCGATAACAGAGTAGTAGGGGAGAATAAGCACAGGGATTATCGTTGCAAGAATGCCGACCCACGAAAAGCGCTTGTCAAGTGCTCTAAATGCGCCAAGAGGGCTTTGCTGAGTTTTCCTTCCTATTGCAATTTCTGCCACCATAAGCGCAAAGCCGAAGGTTATAGATAAAATAATGTATACGAGCAGGAATATACCCCCACCGTATTTTGCAGCAAGATAAGGAAAACGCCAAATGTTACCAAGACCGACAGCACTACCTGCCGCCGCGAGTATAAATCCTATCTTGCCAGTAAAAGAGCTTCTTTTTGTTTCTGAATCCATTTTAAATCTCCATTTTTCGCAAGCTGTAATTATTCTACCACAAAACTACTACAAAATCAAACACTTTTTTATTTTTTAGAACAAAGCAGAATTAGTCATAAAAAATCGGCAAGAATCACTTGCCGTTTTCTTGGTCTGCCCGATAGGATTTGAACCTATGACCTTCAGAGTCGGAGTCTGATGCGCTATCCAGCTGTGCCACGGGCAGATTTTTTATGTAAATTGTATACAAAATATGATAAAAACAACAAGAGTATACCACAAATTTACGATTTTGTAAACAAATATATAAAAAATGTTTGAAATTTATATAAATGTATGCTACAATATAATCACTAATGTAGACTTTGAAAAGGAGGATTTCAAAAATGTTAACAGACATTGAAATCGCACAGGGCGCGACCCTTGAGCCAATCTCGAAAATCGCAGAAAAAATCGGACTTCGTGAGGAGGAGTACGAGCCTTATGGAAGATATAAGGCAAAGATCACAGATGAGTTCCTCAACAGAATGAAGGATAAGAAGGACGGAAAGCTTATTCTTGTAACAGCTATCAACCCAACTCCAGCAGGAGAGGGCAAGACAACCACAACAGTTGGTCTTGGTATGGCTATGAGTAAAATCGGTAAGGATTCAATCATCGCTCTTCGTGAGCCATCTCTTGGACCAGTATTTGGTGTAAAGGGTGGAGCAGCAGGTGGTGGATATGCACAGGTTCTTCCTATGGAGGACATTAACCTTCACTTTACAGGTGACTTCCACGCAATCACAACTGCAAACAATCTTCTCAGCGCAATCATTGACAACCACATTCAGCAGGGCAACGCACTTGGTATCGACCAAAGAAGAATTCTTTTCTCTCGCGTTCTCGATATGAATGATAGAGCACTTCGTAATGTAGTTGTAGGTCTTGGTACAAAAATGGACGGTGTTCCAAGAGAAGACCACTTTATGATTACCGTTGCAAGTGAAATTATGGCTATCCTTTGCCTTAGCGAGGATATTGCTGACCTCAAGGAAAGACTTGGCAAAATCTTGGTAGCTTATAAGTATGACGGAAGCCCTGTTTACTGTCGTGACCTCGGCGTAAATGGCGCTATGGCGGCAGTTCTTAAGGACGCACTTAAGCCAAACCTTGTACAAACTCTTGAAAACACACCTGCAATTATTCACGGTGGACCATTCGCTAATATCGCACACGGCTGTAACTCTGTAAGAGCAACTAAGCTTGCACTTAAGCTCGCAGATTACACAATCACAGAGGCTGGATTTGGTGCAGACCTTGGTGCAGAGAAGTTCTTTGACATTAAGTGTCGCTTCGCTAACCTTAAGCCATCTGCTGTTGTTCTTGTTGCAACTGTTCGTGCTCTTAAGTATAACGGTGGCGTTGCAAAGGCAGACCTCGGTACTGAAAATGTAGAGGCTCTTAAGCGTGGCGCAGTTAACCTCGAGGCTCATATTGACAACCTCCAAAAGTATGGCGTTCCTGTTGTTGTTGCTATCAACCGCTTCGGTAGCGATAGCGAGGCAGAGCTCAAGGCAGTTGAGGAAATTTGTCTTGCTAAGGGCGCAGAATTCGCACTCAGCGAGGTATTCGCAAAGGGTGGAGAAGGCGGAATCGAGCTTGCTAAAAAGGTTGTTGAGGCTTGCGATAAGGAAAGCAACTTCCATTGTCTCTATCCAGACGATATGTCTATTAAGGACAAGATTATCACAGTAGCTAAGGAAATTTACGGTGCTGCTGATGTTAAGTTTGACGCAGCTGCTTCAAAGGCAATCGCAGAGTTTGAGGCTCTTGACCCTGCATACAAAAAGTTCCCTGTATGTATGGCAAAGACACAGTATTCACTCTCTGACGACCAGACAAAGCTCGGTCGTCCAACAGGCTTTACTCTCACAGTAAGAGAGGTTAAGCTCAGCTCAGGCGCAGGCTTTATGGTAGCTCTCACAGGCGCAATTATGACAATGCCTGGACTTCCAAAGGCACCTGCTGCACTCAACATTGATGTAGATAACAACGGAAAGATCACAGGACTTTTCTAATATGAAACAAGAATTTATTTCCCATTCAACATCTGAAACAGAGGAAATAGCATCTAATTTTGCAAAACAGCTGGAAAAGAGCGACTTTGTCGCTCTTTTCGGCGACCTTGGCGTTGGAAAAACCGCGTTTGTTCGTGGTATGGCAAGCACGATTTGCCCAGGCGCTTCGGTAAAAAGCCCCACCTATACAATAGTAAATGAATATCGCACTCCAAATGGAGAGCTTTTTCATTTCGATGTTTATAGAATAGAGGACGATGACGACCTTTATTCAATGGGCTTTTATGATTATCTCAAAAAAGGAACTTGCGTTTGCGAATGGAGCGAAAATATTCCATATGCAATTCCTGAAAATGCTTATCGCGTGACAATTGAACGCGTACCTGAAAGCACAGAGCACAGAAGAATAATAATCGAGAGGAATTAGTATGAAGATACTTGCAATAGATTCCACGGCGAACACCTCGACTGTGGCTCTTTTAGAAAACGATACTCTCATTTCAATTTATACAGTAAACACCAAAAATACGCATAGCGAGATGCTTTTACCTATGGTAAAATCACTCCTTGACTCCTCAAGAATTACAGTTGATGACATTGATGCATTCGCAGTTGCTAATGGTCCTGGCTCATTTACAGGAGTTCGTATCGGTGTCGCAACAATCAAGGGTCTTGCCTTTGGCAAGGATAAAAAGTGCGTTGCAGTTAGCACAACAGAGGCGTTGAGCGTAAATTTGGAGGGCTTTGACGGCCTTGCTTGCCCCATTATGAACGCTCGTAGAGGGCAGGTTTATACCTGTATTTATAAGGACGGTAAGCCTCTTATTGATGAATGCTGTATGATGCTTGATGACCTTATTCCTATTCTTGAAAAATACGATGAAAGCATTTTCTTTACAGGCGACGGATATGATTTGACGCTTGATAAGGAAATTAAAAATAAAAAGCACACTCCCGAGTATTTGCGTTATTCTAATGCATATGGAGTTGGCAAAATAGCATATAAGAAAATATTGAATGGCGAATATACAACCGACACCGATCTTCGCGTAAACTATCTAAGAAAGCCTCAGGCAGAGCGCGAAAGAGAGGAAAGGCTTGAAAAGGAAGGAAAAATATGAAACCTATTGCAATCGCTTGCGACCACGCAGCACTCGACCTTAAGGGCGAAATTATGAAGCACCTAACCGATAGAGGCATTGAATTTGTCGACTATGGTACATATGAAAACAAAAGTTGTAACTATCCTGACTATGCTGAAAAGGTATGTAATGCAATAAAAGAGGGTAAGAGCGAGCTCGGAATCCTCGTTTGTGGTACAGGTATAGGAATGAGCATGGCAGCTAATAAGTGCAAGGGAATCCGTGCAGCCTGCTGTACTGATACATTTAGCGCAAGATTTACTCGCCTTCACAATGATGCAAATGTTCTTTGTATGGGCGCAAGAGTTGTTGGCGCAGGACTTGCTCTTGATATCGCTGATATCTTCCTTGATACACCTTTTGAGGGTGGAAGACATCAAACTCGCGTCGATATGGTAATGGCGCTTGAAAATAAAGACTAATTAAGCTCGAAGGAGAACTAATATGAAAAAGGTTTATTTTATAACAGGCTCACAGGACCTCTATGGCGAGGAGTGTCTTAGACAGGTTGCAGAGGATAGCAAGGTTATCGCAAGCTATCTTAACGACAAAATTGACGGTGTTGAAATCGTATATCAGTCAACTGTAAGAGATGAGGCAAGCTGTGTTGAGGCGTGCGCAAAGGCTACAAACGACGCAGACTGTATCGCAGTTATTACTTGGATGCACACCTTTAGCCCTGCAAAAATGTGGATTAAGGGCTTGCAGTTCCTTAAAAAGCCACTTCTTCATTTCCATACACAGGCAAACGAAAAGCTCCCATATGATGAAATCGATATGGACTTTATGAATCTCAACCAAACAGCACACGGTGGACGCGAGTATGGCTTTATGGTAACTCGTCTTGGTGTTAAGCGTGAGGTTATCGTTGGCTATTATCAGCACGAGGATGTTATTGAAAAAATAAAGAAGTTCATCGATGTTGCAAGAGCAGTTGATTTCTCAAAGAACCTAAATGTTGCTATGTTCGGTAGCAATATGAGAGAGGTTTCTGTAACTGATGGCGATAGAGTAGAAAGCCAAATTAAGTATGGTTGGAATGTAAACTACTATGGAATCGGCGACCTCGTTGCACTTGTAAACGCAGTAACAGATAAAGAGGTAGAGGACAAGATGGCAGAGTATGCATCTCTCTACGAAATCAATACAACCGATCTTGATGCAGTTAAGGAGCAGGCTAAGTACGAAATCGCACTTGAAAGATTCCTTAAGGCAGGAAACTTCGGCGCTTATACTGACACCTTCCAGGACCTTCACGGTCTTAAGCAGCTCCCAGGACTTGCAACTCAGAGAATGATGGCAAAGGGCTATGGCTTCGGTGCAGAGGGCGACTATAAGACATCAGCACTTAATGCAATTATGGTTGAAATGGCAAAGGGCAGAAAGGGCTCAACAGGCTTTATGGAGGACTATACCTACGACTTTACAAAGGGCGACGAGGTAGTTCTTGGTGCTCATATGCTCGAGGTTTCTCCTGATTTTGCTTCTAATAAGCCAAAGATTGAGGTTCATCAGCTTGGAATAGGCGGAAAAGAGCCACCAGCAAGACTCGTGTTCGACGGAGTAGAGGGCGACGCAGTTGCTGTATGTATGATTGACCTCGGCAATAGATTCAGACTCATTTGCGCAAGCGTAGAGCTTGTAAAGCAACCAAAGGCTATGCCAAAGCTTCCTGTTGCAAGAATTATGTGGAAGCTTAAGCCAGATCACGCAACAGGCGCAGCAGCTTGGATTTACGCAGGTGGTGCACACCATACAGTCGTTTCCACAGCTCTTAGCGTTGAGGATATTAGACTCTTTGCAAAGCTTACTGATACCGAGCTTGTTGTAATCGACGAGAAAACAAATCTCGCTGACCTTCAAGATAAGCTCGATATGCTCGACCTTCTTGCAAAGCTTAAATAAAAATACAAAAACACAAAAGAGATGCTTCGGCATCTCTTTTTTGAATTTTGTGTGAAGGTTTGATGAAAATCAAAGCAAACTAATTGACAAATACAATATTGCGTTGATAAAATAAAATTAGAAAGAGTCATTATATGCCAAAGGAGGTAGGCTTATGAAAAAATTATTCGCGATGCTTTTGATATTTTCAATGGTACTTGCATTTTTGGTTTCGTGCGACGATAGCGATATAAGCTCGTCAAGTAGCGAAGAACCCTCGCAGCAAAGCAGTACTCGTGAAGACGACGAGAGTAGTGCAGATGAGCCAATCACAGATGATGATTCCTTCCCAACTCCGTATCTTGAAAAGACGGAATATTATACGATTATTGCTCACGATAAGCTCGATTTTGGCACAAGCGCAAGGACGGGAAATTATTTCAATTATATGGTTTTCTGGAAATATGAGGACTATGCATCATCCTTGTCCGCAACAGTTGATCCAATAGTAGACAAAGAGTTCTTTGAGGACAACATAGTTATTTATATTGATAATCCTGATTACCAAAGGGAAATAAAGGATTTGGAAATCGGATTTAGAGATTTCTATTATAGCCGTGGCAAAATAGAAATCACTCTTGATGTATTCCCTTGGGAAAATGGTAATTTTGATTACTATGATTACTACGATGCCCCATTTATTGCTTCAACCTATATCGCCATTCCTAAGACGGCGGAGAATGGTTTGGACTCATATTCAATAAATCGCAATGTGGAGATTGAGCTTAAAACGCATTATCTAGGCGCAGAGCATGTAGCTTATTCCATCATGCAAGAGGGAAAGCCAATTTCCTTTTACGAGGAAGAGAAGCTTTGGCTTATAAAAAATGCCGAGGATTACGATGCCTTCATAAAAGAGGAATGTGATGTTTTCAACGGCGCATTAGGCAATCCTCTCAATGATTTGCCTGGAATAATTCATTATTCTCCTTGTAAATATCAAAACTCCTTCCTTCAGGTGTACGAGAATGTTCACCTTCATGAAGACGGTACGGTTTATGTTGAGCACAAGCGCTTCTTCGATGAAGAACGAGAAGAGCCCGATGGATACGAGCCTGTTTATACTTATGTAAGTCTTGAAAACTCTGATATAGACCTTTCAAGGGCGAGTGGCAAGGTGGTATGCGAGGATTACGATTATGTTATAAGCCAAGGTGTAATTGAGGGCAAGAGAGAGCCGCAAGCAGAAACTAAATACTATAAAGAGGTTATTCTTGAGGACGGAATAACGGCATATAATCCACCCGACGGATATATTGACGGCTATTATAATGTGTTTTACTTGTTTAAAACAACCGAGGAGCTAAAGGAATTTGGCTTTACCAAAAATCTTAGCTATTATGACATTGATATAAACGATTACTACTATTTAATCTCATCAAGAAGCTACTATAATAGAGAATACGTCGACATAGGCTTTTCTAATCTAAGAATAGAAGAAGGAGTGCCTAAAATAGACCTGTATCAAGCTTCGGCAGTGCCAAACGGCGAAAGTGAAAATCTTAGCTTGATACTCATACCCAGAGAAGAGCTTCCAAACGGAATATCGGCAGAAGACATACAAATAAATTATATGACCGAAAAATATTTAGACGAGCTTGTATACGTTGGACACGTAGGAAAAACCGACAAGGCGGAAATCGGAAGAGGCTACGTATATACTAGTCTTAGTTCATTCTTGAATGCTAACTATCCTATCGAAACCTCATATTGGTCAGAAACAAGCCCGTTGGCAGCTACCGTATCCTTTGACGAAGTAAATGTCAATTTCTTTAAAGAAAACATTATAGTTGTAATAGAAAGATCAAGAATAGAATTCGGAAACAAGATTCTCGGTTATAAGGATGCCAAGGTTGTAGACGGTACGCTTGTTATAACCGCGACACTCATCTACAATGCTGACAAAATGGAAGAGCTTTACGAAGAATCCACGTGGGATGACCAAATAGTAATTCCAAGGGCTATGCTTGGCAATGCCGAAATAAACAGCAATACCCCGGTAAAGATACAGCTTGAGGTAAAGCATCGGACTTATGACGCAGTGTATGAACGCATAGAAGACGCACTTGAGTAAAAATAAAAATCCACCTACCAAGGTGGATTTTTTGTATTTATGCATAAAAAATGAATAAAATGCTAAAATATGCAATGAATATTCATTCGAAAAGACTATTTATTATATATAAGGAAAAAATTTTCACATTTTTTGAATATTTTTTCAAAAACCACTTGACAACCGTAAACGTTGGTTATATAATATGTAACGTAAAAAACAAAAATCATTTTTCGGAGGAAAATTAAAATGGATAAGAAGAATATTAAAAAGGTAGTGCTTGCATACTCTGGAGGACTTGATACATCTATCATCATTCCATGGCTCAAGGAGAATTATAATAACTGTGAGGTTATCGCAGTTTCAGGTAACGTAGGACAGGCTGATGAGCTTGAGGGACTTGAGGAAAAGGCTCTTAAGACAGGCGCTTCAAAGCTCTATATCGAGGACTTGACCGAGGAGTTTGTAAACGATTACATAATCCCAACAGTTAAGGCTGGCGCACTTTATGAGGAATATATGCTCGGTACATCCTTTGCTCGTCCAATCATCGCAAAGAGAATTGCTGAAATCGCACTTGCAGAGGGCGCAGACGCAATTTGCCATGGTTGCACAGGTAAGGGAAATGACCAGGTTCGTTTCGAGCTTGCAATTAAGGCTTACGCACCAAATATGCCAATCATCGCTCCATGGCGTGAGTGGACAATCAAATCTCGTGAAGAGGAAATCGAATATGCAGAGGCACACAATGTTCCTCTTAAGATAAATCGTGAGACCAACTATTCAAAGGACAAGAACCTTTGGCACTTGAGCCACGAGGGACTCGACCTTGAGGACGCTGGTAACGAGCCATTGTATGAAAAGAAGGGCTTCCTTGAAATGGGCGTTTCCCCACTTCAAGCCCCAGACGCTCCTACATATATAACACTCGACTTCGAGGCAGGCATTCCTGTTGCCCTCAACGATAAGAAGATGAGCGCAAAGGAAATCATTCTTGAACTCAATAAGGTTGGTGGCGCAAATGGTATCGGACTTCTCGATATCGTAGAGAACCGTCTTGTTGGTATGAAATGTCGTGGTGTGTACGAAACCCCAGGTGGAGCAATCCTCTATTTCGCACACAACTATCTCGAAACACTTTGCCTTGACAAGATGACAATGCACGAAAAGCAGAAGCTCTCAATCACATTTGCAGAGCTTGTATACAACGGTCAGTGGTACACACCTCTTCGTGAGGCTCTTAGCGCATTCGTTGACAAGACACAGGAAAATGTAACTGGTAAGGTTAAGATTAAGCTCTATAAGGGCAACATGATTAAGGCAGGCGCTTGGAGCGATTATTCACTTTACTCTGAGGAAATCGCAACCTTTGGTGAGGACAATGTTTATAATCAGGCTGATAGCGCAGGATTTATCAACCTCTTCGGTCTTCCTATCAAGGTTCAGGCGCAGGTAAACGCAAAGAATAATAAGAAATAAGGAATTTAGATATGGAAAAAATGTGGGCAGGAAGATTTGAAAAGGCTCTTGATAAGACAGCCGACGACTTCAACTCTTCGATTCATTTTGATAAGAAAATGTACAAGCAGGATATCACGGGCTCAATAGAGCACGCGACAATGCTTTGCAAGGTTGGGATTTTGACCGAGAATGAGCTCGGAGAAATCACCTCAGGTCTTGCAGGCATTCTTGACGATTTGAATAATGGTGTGCTCGCATTTGATGAAAATGCCGAGGATATACATATGTTTGTCGAGGCAGAGCTTACAAAGAGAATAGGCGATACGGGAAAGAAGCTTCATACAGCTCGCTCCCGTAACGACCAGGTCGCACTCGACCTTCGTCTTTATATGCGTGATGAGGCAAAAGATGTTATCGCTATGCTTAAGGAGCTCATCGGAGCAACCTTAGAGCAGGCAAAGGCAAATAAGGAAACAATTATGCCGGGCTACACTCATCTTCAAAGAGCACAGCCCATAACCTTTGCGCATCATCTCTTGGCGTATTGTATGATGTTCTTGCGTGATATCACAAGAATAGAGGATGCGCTTAAAAGAATGAACTATTCGCCACTTGGCTCTTGCGCACTCGCTGGCACAACATATCCAACAAATCGTGATATGGTTGCCGAGGCACTTGGCTTTGATGGCGTTTGTATGAACTCAATCGACGGTGTATCTGATAGAGATTACTGTATCGAGCTTGAAAGCGCATTCGCAACCGTGATGATGCATCTCTCGCGCTTTAGCGAGGAAATAATCCTTTGGTCAAGCTGGGAATTTAAGTTTGTTGAGCTTGATGATGCCTACACAACAGGCTCGTCAATTATGCCACAAAAGAAGAATCCTGATATGGCAGAGCTTGTAAGAGGCAAGACAGGACGCGTATATGGTGACCTTATGGCAACTCTTACAATGCTTAAAGGAATTCCACTTGCATACAACAAGGATATGCAGGAGGATAAGGAAGCAATCTTTGATAGCGTTGAAACCGTAAAGAAATGCCTTGCAGTATTTATCCCTATGATAAAGACAATGAGGGCTTTAAAGGATAATATGTATAGCGCATCAAAGAAGGGCTTTATTAACGCAACAGACCTTGCCGACTATCTTACAAAGCGTGGAATTCCATTCCGTAGCGCTTATAAAATCGTTGGTACAATTGTTGGTAAGTGCGTAAAGGAAAATATCACTCTTGATGAGGTTTCACTTGACGAGTACAAGACCTATTCAGATATTTTCGACACCGACCTATATGATGAGATTTCCCTTGAAACCTGTATTAAGAAGAGAATTTCAAAGGGAAGCACAGGCTATGACTCGGTAAATGAGCAGATAAATTATGTCGAAGGACTTTTGAAATGAAAAAGAAGATTTTTATAGATGGTAAGGCAGGCACAACAGGACTTCGCATCGAAAAGCGTCTTTCAACGCGTGACGATGTTGAAATCGTTTCCTTGCCCGAGGAGCTAAGAAAGGATCCAAAGGCGCGCGCCGAAATAATGAATAGCGTGGACTATGTATTCCTTTGCTTGCCAGATGCTGCCGCAATCGAGGCGGTGTCTATGATTGAAAACGAAAATGTCGTTGTAATAGATGCCTCAACTGCACACAGGACAAATCCTGACTGGGCATATGGCTTTGCAGAGCTTGGTAAGGAATTCGAGGATAAAATCATAAATAGCAAGAGAATTGCTGTTCCTGGCTGTCACGCAAGTGGATTTATCGCACTCGTTTATCCTCTTATCAAAAATGGCATTCTACCAAAGGACGCATACCTTACAGCACACTCAATCACAGGCTATAGTGGTGGTGGAAAGGCTATGATTGCAGATTATGAATCTAATGAGCGTAGCCCACTTCTTAAAGGTCCAAGGCAGTATGCAATAGCGCAAAAGCATAAGCATTTGCCAGAAATGACAAAAATCACAGGACTTGAAAACGCACCTGTATTTTGTCCAATAGTTGCTGATTTCTATTCAGGAATGGAGGTAACCGTGCCTCTTTTCAAGAGTCAGCTAAATTACGGTGGCTTAGAGGAAATTAAGCAAATTTATAAGGAACTATATAACACGGAAATCATTTCCTATAAGGAAGCAAATGATGAGGGTGGATTTTTGTCAAGCGCATCTATGTCCTATAAGGATTCAATGACAATAGAGGCTTATGGAAATGATGATAGAATAATCCTTGTGGCAAGATATGACAATCTTGGCAAGGGCGCATCGGGCGCGGCAGTAGAGTGCCTTAATATAAAGCTTGGATGCGAAAAAACTAAAACACTTGAACTCTAATTTACAAGATTTTTTAACGCAGTATGTAGGGCGTTTGGCTACTCCAAATCTAGTGTGGCTGAGTCTCTACCTGCTACAGGAGAAGAAATGAAGATTATCGAAGGTGGCGTAGTAGCCGCAAAGGGATTTTATGCAAGTGGAGTGCATTGTGGAATAAGAAAGAACAAGACCAAAAAGGACTTGGCACTCATTTATTCTGAAAAGAAGGCAAGCACCGCTTCAGTATATACTACAAACAAGGTAAAGGGCGCACCTCTTACCGTTACAAAGGAAAATATAAGCGACGGATACGCACAGGCAGTAATCTGCAATAGTGGAAACGCAAACACCTGTAACGCAGACGGTATCGAGGTCGCAAAGAGCACCTGTGATGCGCTCGCTTCCGTGCTTAAAATAAATTCCAACGATGTAGTAGTTGCATCAACAGGAGTTATCGGTCAGCCTCTTGACATAACACCTATTGTGAATGCTATTCCAGCTCTCGTTGATTCTCTTTCAAAGGATGAGAAGGCAAGCAAGGACGCTGCCGAGGGAATTATGACAACCGACACAAGGCTTAAGGAAATCGCTGTAAGCTTTGAGGTTGGTGGAGTTGAGTGCAAAATCGGTGGTATTGCAAAGGGCTCTGGAATGATTCATCCAAATATGGCTACAATGCTCGTGTTTATTACAACCGATGCAAAAATTGCACCTGAAATGCTTCAAAAGGCACTTTCAAGCGACATTAAAAACACATTCAATATGGTAAGCGTTGATGGAGATACTTCTACAAATGATATGGTGACCGTAATGGCTAACGGTATGGCAGATAATGCTATTATTGATAGCGAGGGCGAGGACTTCGATGCGTTTATGAAGGCGCTCAACACAGTGACAGTTTACCTTTGTCGCAGAATCGCAGCCGACGGAGAGGGAGCCACAAAGCTTCTCGAATGTGAGGTTAGCGGTGCAAAGGACGAGCAAAACGCAAAAATCATCGCAAAGAGCATCATTTGCTCATCGCTTGTAAAGGCTGCAATGTTCGGCTCTGACGCAAACTGGGGCAGAATTCTTTGCGCTATCGGTTACAGTGGCGCAGATGTCGATGTTAATCGCGTTGATGTGTTCTTTAAATCCTCAAAGGGCGAAATTCTCGTTTGCGAAAATGGCGCAGGCGTAGATTTCTCTGAGGAAATTGCAAAGGAAATACTTTTAGAGGACGAAATCACAATCGTGGTTAAGCTTGGTGACGGAAATGCATGCGCAACCTCTTGGGGCTGTGACCTTACCTACGATTATGTAAAAATAAACGGAGATTATAGAACATGATGGAAAACAATTTGCCAATAGAAATGACAAATGCACATCGTGCAGAGGTGCTTACTCAAGCCCTCCCTTATATTCAAAAATACTACGGTAAAAGCGTTGTTGTAAAATACGGTGGAAATGCCATGATAAATGAGCACCTTAAGGAGCAGGTAATGGAGGACATCGTTCTTTTGCACCTTATAGGAGTTAAGGTTGTTTTGGTTCACGGTGGTGGGCCAGAAATTACCGATATGCTTAAAAGAATCGGCAAGGAAAGCGTATTCCACAACGGACTTCGTGTAACCGATAAGGAAACTGCTGAGGTCGTTCAAATGGTTCTCGCAGGTAAAATAAACAAGAGCCTTGTAAACCTCCTTGAAATCAAGGGTGGCGATGCAATCGGTCTTTCAGGTCTTGATGGACATATGATTCAGGCTGAAATGAAGGACGAGGCGCTCGGATTTGTAGGTAAAATCACAAATGTTGATGTAACACCTATAACCGATATTCTTGAAAAGGGCTATATTCCTGTTGTTTCAACAATCGGTTGCGATAACGAGGGCAATATTTATAATATTAACGCAGACACCGCCGCAGCATATATCGCAGGCGAAATGAAGGCTGAAAGACTTCTTACAATGACTGATATTGCAGGAATTCTTCGCGATAAGGACGACCCAAGCTCAATTATTCCTTGCGTTGATATCGCAGAGGCAAGAGAGCTCTTTGATAGTGGTGTTATATCAGGTGGTATGATACCAAAGGTTGAGTGCTGTATCGAGGCAATCGAGCACGGTGTTGAAAGAGTAACCATTCTTGACGGTCGCGTTCCTCATGCATTGCTTATTGAAATGCTTACCGAAGAGGGCGCAGGAACAATGGTAATAGCAGATAAAAATTGCAGTCAATAACATTTACAAAATTTTTTAACGCAGAATATAGGGCGTTTGGCTACTCCAAATCAAGAGTGGTTGAGTCTCTATCTGCTAAGGACAAAGCAAATGATAAATAATAAGGAAATAGACAAGCAGTATGTCGCTAACACATACGCGCGCTTTGATATCGAAATAGTTGATGGCAAGGGCTCACGCGTTGTAGACTCAAATGGCAAGGAATATATAGACCTCGCAACAGGAATTGCTGTAAATACCTTTGGTATTGCAGATAAGGAATGGACTGATGCAGTAACAGCTCAGCTCGGCAAATTCCAGCATGTGTCAAACCTCTATTATTCGGAGCCGTGTGCTAAGCTTGCAGAGCTTCTTTGCGAGAAAACAGGCGCTAAAAAGGTGTTCTTTGGCAACTCAGGAGCAGAGGCAAACGAGTGCGCTATAAAGGTCGCAAGAAAATGGGCACAGGACACCAAGGGCGAGGGCGATTATACTATAATCACACTTAGAAATAGCTTCCACGGAAGAACAATAACAACTCTTAAGGCAACAGGACAGGATGTTTTCCACAAGGATTTTGGACCATTCCCTGAGGGCTTTGCATACGCAGAGGCAAATAACACCGAAAGCGTTAAGGAAATCGTAAAGAGCACAAAATGCTGTGCAATTATGATGGAAATGGTGCAGGGCGAGGGAGGAGTGCTTCCACTTGATAAGAGCTTCGTGCTTGATTGCGTTGAAATCGCAAGGGAAAACGACCTTCTTATCATCGCTGACGAGGTGCAGACTGGCAACGGAAGAACGGGCACTCTTTATGCATATGAGCAGTTCGGCTTTGTTCCAGATATAGTTTCAACTGCAAAGGGACTTGGCGGTGGCTTGCCAATCGGTGCAACACTTTTGTTCGATAAGGTTGAGTGCACCTTGAATGCAGGCTCTCACGGCTCTACATTTGGTGGTAACCCTATCGCTTGCGCAGGCGCTATCAGTATTATTTCAAGACTTGATGAAAAGACACTTAACGGTGTCAAGGAGCGTTCTGAATATATATTTAACGCACTCAATGGCGCGCAGGGAATAAAGAGCGTTACAGGTCTTGGACTTATGATAGGAATTGAAACCGAAAGAGATTCGGGCGAGGTTCTTAAGGCTTGCTTTGAAAAGGGAATTTTGCCTATCAAGGCAAAGACAAAGATTCGCTTGCTTCCTGCACTTAATATTCCTATGGATGAGCTTAAAAGGGCAATCGAAATCTTAAAGGAATGTGCAAAATAAGGAGAAAATTATGAACTTTTTAAAGGGTAAGGATTTTTTGAAGCTTCTCGATTTCTCAAGTGAGGAAATAGGAAAGCTTATCGACCTTGCAGGTGAGCTCAAGGCTAAAAAGAAAAATGGCGAGCCTCACGAATATTGCAAGGGCAAGAATATTGCACTTATATTTGAAAAAACAAGCACTCGTACTCGTTGTAGCTTTGAGGTTGCAGCGCACGATCTTGGTATGCATGTAACCTATCTTGATCCAACAGGCTCACAGATAGGCAAAAAGGAAAGCATTGCCGACACTGCACGCGTGCTTAGTGGAATTTACGACGGAATTGAATATCGTGGCTATGGTCAGGAAATCGTTGAGGAGCTTGCAAAATACTCCAAGGTTCCTGTTTGGAACGGACTTACAAACGAATTCCATCCAACTCAAATTCTTGCCGACTTCTTGACAATTAAGGAGCATTTTGGCTATTTGAAGGGCATTAAGTTCGTTTATATGGGCGATGCTCGCTTCAATATGGCAAACTCTCTTATGGTTGGCTGTGCGAAGATGGGACTTGACTTTGTAGCTTGCGCTCCTGAAAAGTATTTTCCAAATAAGGAGCTTACCGAAATTTGCAAGGAAATTGCGAAGGAGAATGGCTCAACAATTACATTTGAGGCAGATCCGGATAAGGCTGTTAAGGGCGCTAATGTAATCTATACTGATGTATGGGTTTCAATGGGCGAGCCAACTGATGTTTGGGCACAAAGAATAGAGGACCTTTCTCCATATCAGGTAAATAAGGCGATTATGTCAAAGGCAGCAGAAAATGCAGTATTTATGCATTGCTTGCCTGCATATCACGACCTTAAAACCACAATAGGCAGAGAAATGGGAGAGCGCTTTGGTAGAGATGCCATGGAAGTAACAAACGAGGTGTTCGAGAGCGAGCAGTCGATTGTATTCCAAGAGGCTGAAAATAGAATGCATACTATCAAGGCTGTAATGCTCGCCACCCTTTAAGACCTTTATGCGTCATTATGCTTCGTTGCTCCACGATAGCGACCTTGGAGTACAAAAAGTACACCTTCGCCCGCTATCTTTCGGTGCGCCTAGCCTAATTTAGCCTAAAAGGCTTAAAGCGAGCTCTGATTGATTAAACAAGATAGCCATCGTCTGTTGCCTGTGGTGCGCCTTGCACTGGGGTTCCCCGAAGTGCACGAAGTAAGCTTTGGGGGTTCGCAGTATAACTTGCTTCTAATGCAATCAGCAAGACCTTTATGCGTCATTATGCTTCGTTGCTCCACGATAGCGACCTTGGAGTACAAAAAGTACACCTTCGCCCGCTATCTTCCGGTGCGCCTAGCCTAATTTAGCTTAAAGACTCTTAGACGCAGTAGTGTGTTGCTTCTTACCGACATTTTAACAAAGAAAAAGCCGAGAAATCTCGGCTTTTATTTTTTATTTATCCATATAGAATGCGTGATTGCCTATCTTAGCAAAGAGCACACCATTCTTGGAAATCCAGCTATTTGGCGCTTTTGTAGGATTCACAAAATACAGTATTTTGTCACTGATAGAATAGCCCTCAAGGCAAATTTTTGCCGCGACTATGCTTTCCTTTGTTGGAGTGTTATAAATTGTACCGTTAGACGCAGGAGAGAATTGTACTCCGTATTTTTTGTCAAATATAACACTATAAATGGTATTTGGATATCTCTTAGAGCGCACACGGTTTAAAATTACATTTCCGACAGCAATTTTGCCACGCAAGGGCTCGCCCTGACTTTCTGCAGTTATAATTCTCGCAAGCCAAAAAACCTCGTCCTCGCGATAGAATTTATCGCCCGAGGTAATAGCGCCAGAGCCACGAGTTACCTTGAAACCGTGAATTGTACTATCCCAGCTTATCTTGGCATCAAATGCCTTATAAAGGAGCAGAATAGGCGCATACATAGTGCCACTACGCATATAAATAGGCTCATCAAAATACAAATATCTACCATTGGCAATTATGTAATTTGAGCCGTCCTTACATTCAAGCGTAAGCTTACCCGTCTTTATTGTAAGCGTGCGAGTGCTTGAATTGTAGCTTGATTTGGCACTCGAGTCAATAGATGTGGCAAATTTTTTTATTCCTACATATGTGGTATTATTTGAAACCTGTACATTTCCGTTGAATTTTTCGCCCCCTATATAAACCGAAACTCCACTTGACGCACTCGCTGAAATGGCAAATACTGAGAAGAGAGAAACGCTTAATAATAGGATTGCAATTAGCTTTTTCAAACATCTTCCTTTCCTTACAGTATACTATAAAACAAAATTGTAAAATCGCGACAATTTACGCTATCATTGTATCATAAGGAAAAGAATTAGTCAACGCACAATATATTCCAAAATTTCCAAAATAAGCCACCCTGTGTTCATTTTTGGGAAACAAGCCTTTTGCCCCAGCGCACATCATCCTTTGTGATCACGCCCATAATTCTTGATACTATAAGATATAAAAGCATAGTGATGGCAAGCTCTAATATCAAATACGATTTCCCACTCTCAACAATTCCAAAAAGCTGTAGCATCACTCCACTGTCAAATAAAGCTCGTGCTATAAGAGTCGATACGGCAATTGAGGCAAGTGGCTTGAAAACCCATTTTATAACAGGAGTGGATACGCCACTTATATTAAGTAGCTTTATTATGCTAAATGATGTGTTAAATACCTCTGTTATGAAAATTACAGCCACATATCCCCGTATTCCAAAGCGTGGCAGAAGTAAAATTATAAGTAAAACGCTAATTAGAGAGTCGCTTATGTTAACTCTCATTGTATATAATTGCTCGCTCAAGCCCTTTAGCATAGCATCAACTGCACCATCAAGATACATAAGAGGTATAAGAGGGGAAAGAAGCCGTATATATTCTCCTGCCTCGGCGCTTCCATATAAAAACTCGCCTATCTCGTGCGAAAATGATACAAACGCACCACTAATTCCGATTGAGAAAAGCAAGGAAAGCGCAAAAGCTCTTGAAACAATATATCTAACTCTTGTTGTGTTTTGGCACGCGTGCGCCTCAGAAAGCTCTGGTACAAGTAGAGAGGAAAATGCACCAAGCATAGCCGAGGGGAAAAGCAACAAGGGAATGACCATTCCGTGCAAAACTCCGTATGAGGAAAGCGACGCCTCATAGCCAAGCCCACATCGGCGAAGTCCCCATGGAATTGCAAGATGCTCAATTGTAGAAAGCGCACTTCTAACATAAGCACTAATCGCAACGGGAAGAGCAACGGAGCAGACTCTGCCAAGCTCGCTACTATGTGTAGCTTCCACTCGAAAAAGTCTTTTTCTGTCAACTAAATACAAGACGCCAGATACAATGGCGCTTACTATTTCGCTTATTACTCCACCAAGCACAAAGGCAACGCACGACACCTCAAGCGACCCACCTGCCACAATGACGAGCAAATATGAGCATAGCGTAACTCTTACTCCTTGCTCAACAAATTGCGCGATCACGCCCTTGTATACGCGCCTTACTGCGTAAAAATAGCCACTTATCGCGCTTGAAAGCGAAATTGCAGGCAACGAAATTGCAAACACCCTCAATGGTAAAACAACTCTTGCATCTCGCAAAAGCACATCTCCTATCGCCCTTGAAAGCAAGAAAAGTAAAATCGCAGAGGTAATTGAGAAGACAAGAGAATAGAAAAACGACGCACGCATAATTCGTCGTGCCCGTCCGTCTCCCTTTGCAACCGAGGCTGAAACGAGCCTAACAACAGCTAAGTTTATTCCCGAGCAGGCAAGCGTTATTGTAAAGCCAAAAATTCCGCCCATAAGCGTCAAAAGCCCCATACCCTGTGCACCAAGCCTTTCGGATATGTACGCATTAAAGGCTACACTAATTCCACGAAGTGCAATTGAGGATGCAGAGAGTAAAAGAGCATTAAAAAAGTATTTTTGAGCCCTGTTAATCAAAATCACCCCCTACTTGGCTAAATATATGTTTTTGCGAGGTCAAAAATTCAATAAAAATTTGACTTTTTGCGCAATATGTGATAATATAAATAGGTAAAGACTAATCAAAGGAGCGCCTATGGAACAATTTTCAAGAACTGAAATGCTTTTTGGAGCTGAAAATGTGAATAAATTGAAGGACAAGCGCGTGATTGTGATTGGCGTCGGTGGCGTCGGTGGCTATGCTTGCGAGGCACTTGCAAGAAGTGGTGTTGGCAGAATCGATATTGTAGACAACGATACCGTGTCCGAGTCAAACATCAACCGTCAGATTATCGCCCTACATTCAACCGTAGGACAGCCAAAGGTCGATGTAATGCGTGCAAGAATGCTCGATATAAATCCCAGCCTTGAATGCGTTGCATATAATCTTTTCTATGTTCCGGAGTCAACGGATTCTATTGACCTTTCAAAATATGATTATATAGTTGATGCTATTGATACAGTAAGTGGAAAAATCGCACTCGTCTTAGAGGCGCAAAGAGTAGGGACACCTATAATTTCCTCAATGGGAGCAGGAAATAAGATTGACCCAACTGCATTTAAGGTTAGCGATATATATAAAACCTCGGTTTGCCCTCTTGCAAGAGTAATGCGTACCGAGCTTAAAAAAAGAGGAATAAAGAGCCTCAAGGTCGTTTATTCCGAGGAAAAGGCAATCGAGCCTGAAGTCCCAGAGGAAATGAAGAGCCTAACCAAAATTCCACCTGCCTCCTGTGCATTTATTCCGTCCGTTGTAGGACTTATAATCGCCTCCGAGGTTATCAAGGATTTAATGAAATAAGAAAACGCACTCGTTTGAGTGCGTTTTTTAGTTGTTGAATGGAAGTATTTGCGAAACCGTTTGTCCCTCTGTCCAAGAAACAGTGTAGCTTATTTCGCCCCTTGATAGGAAATCCTTTGCCTCGCCGTTTCGATGAAGCTGTGCCAAATCCTTTGGAGAAACATTTTTTGTCAAGGTGCCAAGAAAGCCAGAGAATATAGCATCTGATTTTGCCTCGTCCCAGTTGTAGAAATCGGTTATTTTATATGTGAAGGTCGCTGTGTAAACCTTACCAGTGCTTGTGAGATTTGTAATTTCAATGGCGGTAAAGTATGAGCCGATGGCATAATGCCAGTCACCCTGTAGATTGTGATGGACAAGCTCTTCCTTTTGATACACATTGATTTCCTCGCCTACAACAGCCAGCTTTTCGCAGGCGCGCAAGGCTCTATTAAGCTCGGCGTTTCTTGTGTATAGCGCATTCTCATCCTCTAAGAAGGACTCCATATCAATAATGTAATCCTCGCCTGTATTGTTAAGATAATGCTTCATAAAGGCGCTCGCGTTTTTGTAGCTTACAAGAGAGCCACCCGTTGCAATAAATTTTGCACTCGATTTTATGGAGCTCAAATTGCTTGCGTCATAGCCACTTGCAGCACCCTTGCCATAAATGGTGTTAGACCACGCCATCTGCTTCATTCTATCATCTGATTTGCCAACTCTTGTAATAGCAGAGGAGAAGCCATCTGCCTCTGTAATAACGACAACCTCGCTTGAGCTCTCCTCAGAGCTTTCAACGGAGCTTTCAACGGAGCTTTCGCTATCACTTGTGCTCTCGCTTTCACTTGATTCGCTTTCAATAGAGCTCTCCTCGGAGCTTGACGAAGAGCTTGAATGCGAGGGCCTCCTGCTTGAGGATGAGCTTGAGCTCTCCGAGCCATTATTACACGCAACAAGAGCTAAAATCAACACAAAGGCTAATATTAAAGCAATTGCTTTTTTCATTTAAAAAATACCTCTTTTCAGAAATTCCGTATATATTTTATCATAATCGTAGCAAAAAGTCAATAAAATCCCCTTGCATAATGTGCGTCCCTTATGATAAAATAAATACGAGGTGATTTTATGCTACAAAAACTTGAAAATTTAAGGGCGAAATTTGACCCCCTTGGAATAGATGCCTGCCTTATCACGGGCGCAATCAGCCATCGCTATTTTACAGGCTTTGATAATCCCGATGCAACGCTTCTTGTTTGCCAAGAGCGCGCATATGCAATTGAGGATTTTAGATACGAGGAGATTGCACAGACGACACTTCACGATATTTATACCGTAATATCGCCAAAGCAGGGAATTCTCTCGGAGCTGATTGCCGAAAATAAAATAACCTCTCTTGGTATAGAAAACGAATCGCTTACACTAAAGGAGTATGAGCGATTTAAGGCTACCTTAAAAGTGAATCTCGTTTCTATAAACGATACAATTTCTTCCATGAGAGAGATAAAAACACCGTGTGAGCTTGAGAAAATAGCAATCGCACAGGAAATCACCGACGGCGCATTTGCTCACATTTTAAAAATAATCACACCTCAAATGACCGAAAACGATGTCTGCGCAGAGCTTGAATATTATATGAGAAAGCACGGTGCACACGACAAAAGCTTTGAAACAATTGTAGTAAGTGGAGCAAAATCCTCTATGCCTCATGGCACACCATCAGACACAAGACTCAAAAAGGGCTTTTTGACAATGGATTTTGGCGCTCTTTATGATGGCTATCACGCAGATATGACAAGGACAATTTGTATAGGCAAGGCAGACGATGAGATGAAAAAGCTCTATAACACCGTTTTGCACGCACAAAAATCAGCCCTTGAATTCTTGCGCGACGGGGTGAAATGCTCCGATGCAGATAAGGTCGCAAGAGATATAATTGAAAAGGATTATAAGGGCACCTTTGGGCACTCTCTCGGACACGGAGTTGGCTTGGAAATTCACGAAGCACCAACGCTTTCGTCACGATGCGATAAAATCCTCGTTCCTGGTAATGTTGTAACCGTTGAGCCTGGCATCTACATAAAAGGAAAGTATGGATGCAGAATAGAGGATTTGGTGATTATTAAGGAGGGCGAGATAAGAAATCTCACAAAAAGCCCTAAGGAGCTTATAGAAATTTACTGATTTTCGCAAAAAAATAAAAAATATTGTGCTAACCTATTGCAATATTCAGTATTTTATAGTAAAATATCTATGTAATTTTATGGTACGACTCTGGCGTGTCGATGCCTGAATAATTTATGAAATCGCCAAGGAAAGGGAAAAGATATGATTACAGCAGGAGATTTTAGAAATGGCGTTACCTTTGAAATGGAAGGTAAGGTATATCAGGTAATCGAATTCCAGCATGTTAAGCCAGGTAAGGGCGCTGCATTCGTAAGAACAAAGTATAGAGATGTTGTTACAGGAGCAATTCGTGAGGCTTCATTTAACCCAACTGCAAAGTTTGAGACAGTTCAGGTTGAGCGTAGAGAGCTTCAGTATAGCTACAACGACGGCGACCTCTACTACTTCATGGATATGGAATCCTACGAGATGGTTCCAGTAGACGCAAATAAGCTCGGCGACAACTTCAAGTTCGTTAAGGAAATGGAGATGTGCAAGCTTTCATCTATTAAGGGCGAAATCTTCGCAGTAGAGCCACCAACATTTGTTGAGCTTTACATCACTGAAACCGAGCCAGGCGTTCGTGGCGATACAGCTACTAACGTAACAAAGGCTGCAACTGTTGAAACAGGCGCTGTTGTTAGAGTTCCAATCTTTATCAATGAGGGTGACCTTATTAGAATTGATACAAGAGTTGGCGAATACCTTGAGCGTGTAAACAAATAATTTAAGCAAAGAGAGGATTTAACTATGGATATTCTTGAAAAGGTAGCTTATATTAAAGGACTTGCAGAGGGACTTAGCCTCGATGCTACAAAGCCTGAGGGCAAGGTTCTTAGCGCAATTATCGACCTTCTTGGCGATATTTGTGAGGCTGTTGCTGACATCGATGATGAGGTTGCAACTCTCGGCGATTATGTTGAAGAGCTTGACCATGACCTTGGCGATGTAGAGGAAGACCTCTATGCAGACGATTGCGATTGTGACTGCGACTGCGATTGTGATTGTGACTGCGACTGTGATTGCGACTGTGATTGCGATTGCGATTGTGACGATGATCTCGTTGAGGCTATGTGCCCAAACTGTGGCGAGAGCGTAACATTCGTTAACGATATCGACTTGGCAGATGTTGTTTGCCCAGCTTGCAAGAAGGCATTCGCTGATAACGACGAGGAATAATTAAACAAAAAGAAAATCCCTGCTCGTTGAGCAGGGATTTTTTTATTTTTTTGCGCTAATTTATTGCAAAATAAACGCGCGTGTGCTATACTAAATACAGTATGATGGAGAAACTCGTACAATACTAAAATGAGGTACATAAAATGAAACTTGGAACAATGGTTCATTTGGGCGATAATGTCGTTCAAAAAATCTATGATGTAAAAAAGCTCGGCTTTGAATCATTCCAGCTTTGCTGTTGGAATTTTAACTATTTTACAGAGGAGTGGGCTGAGAAAATAAACACCGCAACTAAGGAAACAGGACTTGAAATAAGTGCTGTTTGGTGTGGTTGGGAAGGCGAGGCTTGCTGGGATTTCGTAAGAGGTCCTATGACTCTTGGCATCGTTCCTACATATTTTAGAGAAAAGAGACTTGCAAATCTTAAAACAGGCTCTGATTTTACAAAAATGCTTGGCGTTACCGATATGGTAACTCATATGGGCTTTATTCCTGAAAATCCTAATACCGACGAGTATCGTTGCGTAGTTGAGGCGGTAAGAGAAATTGCTGAATATTGTAAGGCGAATGGTCAATTCTTGCTTTTCGAAACAGGACAAGAAACACCTATCACTCTTAAGAGAACAATCTTGACAGTTGGCACAGGAAACCTCGGCATTAACCTTGACCCTGCAAATCTTCTTTTGTATGGAAAGGCAAATCCTTGCGATGCAGTTGACATTTTTGGCGACTTTGTTCGTGGCGTTCACGCAAAGGATGGAGAATATCCAACTGATCCAAGATGGCTTGGTGAGGAAAAGAGAATTGGTGACGGACGCGCTAACTTCCCGGTTCTTATAAAGAAGCTCAAGGAGCACGGATATGATGGCTCACTTACAATCGAGCGCGAGATTGACGGAGACAAGCAAATCGAAGATATAATTTATGCAAAGAAATTCTTGGAGGACATTATAAATGGCTGATATTAGAGTAGGACTTATCGGCATCGGCGGTATGGGCGGATGCCACTATGAAAACTATAAGCAGGTAAAGGGCGCTAAGCTTGTTGCTGTTGCCGATGTAAGAGTTGATATGGCAAAGGAAAAGACACAGGGCGCTGATGTTAATGTTTATGCAGATTACAAGGAAATGCTCGCAAACGAGGAGCTCGATATGGTTGATATCTGCACACCAAGCTTCCTTCACGCAGATATGGCAATTGAATGCCTTAACGCAGGCTACCATGTTCTTTGTGAAAAGCCTATGACCTTGACAGCTGAGGACGCACAAAGAGTTCTTGCAGTAGCAAAAAAGACCGACAAGAAATTTATGGCTGCTCATGTCGTAAGATTTATGGCACCTTATATGTACCTTCGTGGCGTTATAGAGAGTGGAGAGCTTGGTAAGCTTCTTCGTCTTGATATGAAGCGTATATCGTCTATTCCAGTTTGGAGCTGGGAGGACTGGATGAGAGATGAAAAGCGTAGTGGTGGAGTTATCACCGACCTCTCAATTCACGATATCGACTATGTACAAAGCATTTTGGGAATGCCTGATTCAATTAGCTGTGTTCACTACGGACTCAAAAACAATAATGACTTCGCACAAACCGAAATGGTTTATGGAGATACGCTTGTCAGCTGTGAGGGCACATGGTACGGCACAGGAATGCCTTTCCACGCAACCTTCTTGGCAGTATTCGAAAATGGATATGTTGAAAGCACCGATAAGCTTTACAAGAATGGCAAGCCTGTAACAATAGAGGAAAGCGCAAAGGTTGAAGAGGTTGACCTCGGCATCAATGTTGGAAACGACAACGGATATCTCAATGAAATTCAGTACTTCGTAGATTGTGTTAACAATGGTACATCGCCTGATTTCGTGACCCCCGAAAGCTCGGCACAAACAATGACACTCGTTGACGCAATTAAGGCAAAGGCACAAAAGATCTAAAAAATTTGGGGCGCACCTCTTGGTGCGCCCTTTTTAGCAAGTAGGGACTCAACCACACTTGCCTAAACCGTGTATTTGCGGTTTATAGTGCACTTGACCTATTTGCTATCTACCTTTAGCGCCTTTGGCAGACTTGCTTCTTGCAGTATGAAATACAGCGGTGTCGCAATTCTACCAAAATCATCTAAAAATACATCGGTTTAGGTGCTTTGCAATTTCGAGTAAGCCAAGCGGCTTACAGGCAAGGCACAAAAATCGAAGTCAATTAACAATTTACAAGATTTTTTAACGCAGTATGTAGGGCGTTTGGCTACTCCAAATCAAGTGTGGCTGAGTCCTACCTGCTAAATTATAAGGAGAAATTTATGGGACTTATTAAAGCAATATTTGGAGCAACAGGTGGAGTTCTCGCAGATCAGTGGAAGGAATATTTCTATTGCGACTCTCTTGATGCAGACACTCTCGTTGTAAAGGGACAAAAGCGCGTAAACAAAAAGCGCTCATCAAATAAAAAAGGAGATGAGAATGTCATCTCAAATGGCTCGGTTATCGCAGTTGCAGACGGTCAATGTATGATGATTGTCGAGCAGGGAAAGGTAGTCGAGGTAAGTGCAGAGGCAGGCGAATTCGTATGGGATAGCTCAACAGAGCCAAGCGTATTTGCAGGTCGCTTTGGAAAGAGCCTTGTTGATACCTTTAAGGCAATCGGTAGACGCTTTACCTTTGGTGGCGACACAGGCAAGGACCAGAGAGTTTACTACTTCAACACAAAGGAACTTATCGGAAACAAATATGGCACAGTTAATCCTGTTCCTTTCCGTGTAGTTGACAACAATATCGGTCTTGATATTGATATTTCAATAAGATGTAATGGAGAGTTCTCCTATCGTCTTTGCGACCCAATCCTTTTCTATACAAATGTTTGTGGAAATGTTGAGAGTGCTTATACTCGTTCAAGCCTTGATAGTCAGCTAAAAAGTGAGCTTTTGACAGCACTTCAGCCTGCGTTTGCAAAGATTTCTGCAATGGGAGTAAGATACTCAGCACTCCCAGGACATACAGAGCAGATTGCTGACGCACTTAATGAGGCTCTTGATGAAAAATGGCAGAAGCTTCGTGGTATTGAGGTGTCCTCATTTGGTATTAACACAGTTAATGCCTCAAAGGAAGACGAGGATATGATAAAGGAGCTCCAAAAGAGAGCTGTTATGAGAGATCCATCAATGGCTGCTGCAACTATGGTTGGCGCGCAGGCAGATGCTATGAAGGCTGCTGCATCTAATGAAAATGGCGCAATGATGGGCTTTATGGGAATGGGAATGGCTCAAAACGCAGGTGGAATGAATGCGAATCAGCTTTTCCAAATGGCTAATGCACAAAGCCAGCAATCACCAGCAAAGGCTCCAGAGCAATCTGGCTGGAAATGCACTTGCGGAGCTACTAATACAGGCAAATTCTGTGTTGAATGTGGCTCGAAAAAGCCTGAGGAAAATGGTTGGAGCTGTGCTTGTGGCTCAATAAATAAGGGCAAATTCTGCTCTAATTGTGGAGCGAAAAAGCCTGCTGGCGCGCCTCTTTATAGATGCGATAAGTGTGGATGGGAGCCACAGGATCCAAAGAATCCACCAAAGTTCTGCCCTGAATGTGGCGACATATTCAACGATTCTGATATAAAATAATAGGAGTTAACCTTGAATAACAATACACTTGTAGAATATAAGTGCCCGTGCTGTAGTGGCGCAATAAGCTTTGACTCTGATGCTCAAAAGCTCGTTTGCCCATATTGCCAAACCGAATTTGAGGTAAGCGCGTTAAAGGAATTTAACGATGCCGAAAACGAGGCAAAGCAGGGAGAGGAGCTTAACTGGGACGAATATACAAGCGAGAGTGGAAGTGGTGACTGGCGCGAGGACGAGGAGCTTAATGTTTATACTTGCTCTGCGTGCGCAGGCGAGATTGTGGCAGATAATACAACTGCTGCAACCTTCTGCCCATACTGTGGCTCTCCTGTAATTATCGCAGGCAAGCTTTCGGGCGCATTTAGACCTGACTATGTAATTCCCTTTAAAATGAATCGCGACAAGGCAAGCGAGGCATTTGCAAAATTTATGAAAAGAAGGCCACTTTTGCCAAAGGATTTCAAGCAAAAGCACACAGTTGAGAAGCTTGAGGGAATATATGTTCCATTTTGGCTATATAATTGCGATACTGACTCACATATTAGATATCGTGCGACAAGAATTTCAAGATGGTCTGACAGCAACTATAACTACACAAAAACCTCGCATTTTCTCTTGACTCGTGCAGGCACACTCGGCTTTGAAAGAGTTCCTGCTGATGGCTCATCAAAAATGGATGATACATATATGGAGGCAATCGAGCCCTATAACTATTCGGAAATGATTGACTTCGGTATGCCTTATCTTTCGGGCTTTACTGCTGAGAAGTATGATGTTACTCCATCAGAGGCGTCAAATCACGCAAATCAACGCATTAAAAATAGTACGATGGATAAATTTGCGTCAACTACTCTTGGATACGCAACAGTAACACCTCAAAGCACTAATATAAAGCTTTTGAATGGCAAAACCTCGTATGCGCTTCTTCCAGTGTGGCTTTTGAACACAAAATACGAGGGCAAAACATACACCTTCGCAATGAATGGACAAACAGGGAAATTCGTTGGCGAGCTTCCAGTTAGCGTTGGTAGATGCTTCGGAATGCTTGGCATTATCGCAGGAGCAACAACACTCCTTGGCACGCTTATTTCTCTTCTTGCAACACTATTTTAAGGAGGGAATGTATGCGTAAAACGATAAAAATATTAACATTTACCCTCGTAATTGCTATAATGCTTGTTGCACTTGCAATTCCGTCCCTTGCTACAAATTCAGACAATCTTGTTGTAGATAAAGAAAATATTTTCACATCTTATCAAGAGGAAGTGCTTCAGACAACGCTTTATTCAATATCTAAAAAGCATCAATGTGAGATTGTGGTTGTCACAACAAGAGGCTTCGGCTCTTCAAGCGCTCAAGAATATGCTGAGAATTATTACATTTCACACGGCTACGGATATGGTAGCGATTTTTCGGGAGTGTTGCTTCTTATAAGCGAAAGTGAAAGATATTACTATATTTGCACATCGGGCAAGGGCGAGGAAGCGATTAGTGGACCAGCCTTCAAAAAGCTTTCGAATGAGGTAAAGTCTCTTCTTTCCGAGGGCCAATACTATGAGGCATCACAAAAATTTGCTCAAATGTGCGATGAGGCTCTTGTAAGCTATGCAGAAAATGGTAAGCCATTTGATACGAGCGCCTTTATAACAGGAATTATTATATCTGCTGTTATAGGAATTGTAGCCTCAATTATCACAATTTTGGTGCTTAAGCACAAAATGAACAACGCAAGACCTCAAAAGCACGCGTCTTATTATGAAAGAGATAATTCGTTTGATTTGAGAGTTGCAAACGACATTTATCTTTATAGCACCATAAGAAAAACTCCAAGACCAAAGAGCAATTCGAGCTCTGGTAGTCGTGGAGGAGGCAGAAGCTTCGGTGGCGGAGGCGGAAGATTTTAAAAGAAAAAGTGATGCGTATGCATCACTTTTTTTAATCCTTTGGCTTGCTTGAAAAAATAAGCGAGCAGATATATCCCAAAACAATAGCTGTGGTAATTCCACCAGATGTAGCTGTAAGTCCACCTGTGAGCGCGCCGAAAAGCCCAAACTCGTCAACTGCCTTTTCCACGCCCTGTGCAATTGCATAGCCAAAGCCGGTAAGAGGCACGGTAGCTCCACAGCCAGCAAACTTAGCGATAGGACCGTAAATTCCAAGCGCTGTTAATACAACTCCCGAGCAAACATATAAAACCAAAATTCTTGCAGGTGTGATTTTTGTTTTATCAATTAAAATTTGCGCAATCACGCAAAGCGCGCCACCTACAAGGAATGCCCATAAATAATCAAGAAATGTTCCCATTTAAGCTCTCCAATCTTACAAGATGCGCAATGGCAGGAATTGACCCACCTTGATATAGACTCATAGGACTCATAAGCGCCCCTGTGCCGATGAAAAGCACATTTTGAAGCGCACCTGACTCCAAATCACGCATAACCTTTCCTGCCAAAACCGATGCGCTACAGCCACAGCCACTACCACCTGCGTGCTTGTCCTGCTTATCTCGGTCATATATCATAAGCCCACAGTCAGCGTGATTTTTGCGTATATCTATTCCGTCCCTTAATAGTAGCTCCTTTAAAATTTCGCTTCCCTCATAGCCTAAATCGCCTGTCAAAACCAAATCAAAATCCTCGACTCTGCACCCCGATGTATTAAAATATCTTTTTAAGGTGTCAATGCACGCAGGCGCCATAGCAGCCCCCATATTGTTTATGTCTGAAATACCCATATCAACGCTTTTTCCGAGCATTACCTCGCTTATTTTTACATACCCCGTATTGCCCAAAATAAACGCCCCAGAGCCTGTAACAGTCCATTGAGAGGTTGGCGTGCGCTGACCACCATATTCAAGTGGAAATCTAAATTGCCTTTCGCTTGAACAATAGTGCGAGGAGGTAACGCAAGCGCACTTGTTTGCCATTCCACCATTATATAAAAGCGCTCCGATGCCGAGGCTTAATGCACAGGTTGAGCAAGCACCGTATAGAGTTATATATGGAATGTCAAAATCAATAAGCCCGTAGCTTGAGCCAACGCATTGATTTAATAAATCTCCTGCTAAAAGCGCGTCAATATCGGCATCAGCACATTCGGCCCTTTTAAGCGCTCCTGCAAGGGCTAATCGTTGCATCTCACTTTCTGCCTTTTCCCACGATTCCTTGCCAAATTTATTATCAGAGGAATATTCATCAAAGCATTCGCCAAGAGGTCCCTTTCTTTCGTGGCTACCGACAATGCTATAATAAGAGCTAATGCGAGGCTCTTTTTTTAATCTAATTAGCTCCCTCATAAAACCCCCATAAAATAGTAAATAACACCATAAATGACACCTGAAAAAATGCCATATAAAATTACAGGACCTGCAATTGTGAATATTTTCGCACCGACACCGAAAATATAACCCTCGCTTTTTGTGTCAATCGCAGGAGATACCACGGCATTTGCAAATCCAGTTATCGGTACAAGCGTGCCAGCGCCTGCAATTTTGGCAATATTATCAAAAATTCCAAGCCCTGTGAGAAGTCCTGCAATAACAATAAGTGAAATTGATGCAAGAGTCGAGGCATTTTGCTCAATAACACCTAAATAAATGTATAAATTTTTAAGAAATTGACCTACCACGCAAATAGTGCCACCTATAAGAAATGCAAAAATACAATTTTTTGCACATTTAGACTTTGTTGCGCGTCCCTCGACATATATTTTGTAATCTTCCTTGTTCATAATTTCTCCCTTCGAAAATATTGTGATTTTAGTTTTTTCTGGAAAGCTTATTTTTATTCAAAATAGTTGACAAAGTAATTATAAATGTTGTATTATAATAATGTAGATTGTGCTCGAATGCTGATTTTATCAAGAGCAAATTTATGCTTGCAAAAATTTTAATATATAAAGGAGAGAAAAATGGCAGAATTTTTCAAAAATTTGTGGGATAAGATGTATGCTTATCTTACCGACCCTGCTTCTTACAGAAGACTTGGTATGATTGTCCTTGGTCTTTTGGTAATCTTTATCGGTTGCAAAATCGTTAAAAAAATCACAAAGAAGCTTGTTAATTCAAGAGCTATGAGTCGCTTCTCAATGACGATTCGTGTGTTCTTGGGACATGTAGTGGCAGTTGCGCTATATGTTATCGTGTGCTTGCTCGGCGCATCACTCATAGGCTTTAATGTTTCGATGTTTGGCTCACTTATCGCATCTATCGGCCTTACAGTTGGTCTTGCGCTTCAAGGAAGCCTTTCAAATATCGCAGGTGGTGTAATGGTAGTAGGCCTTAAGCCATTTGAGGTTGGAGATTATATCGAATCAAATGGTGTTAGTGGAACAGTTACAGATATTGCAATTTTCTACACAACACTTACAACTCCTGATAACAAAAAGATAGTTGTTCCTAATGGATCACTTTCGAACTCAGTTGTTATTAACTATTCAGCAAACGATACAAGAAGACTTGATCTTACATTCAGTATCTCTTATAATACTGATCTTGATCTTGCTAAAAAGGTTCTTTTGTCCTGTGCTAAGCTTGATGAGAGAATTCTTTCAGACCCAGCACCTGTTGTTTACATAACAGAGCATGCTGAAAGCGCAATCGCAATTCAGCTTAGAGTATGGGTAAGAAGCGAAAATTACTGGGATGTTAACTTCGCAATGATTGAGCAGGTTAAGCGCTCGTTCGACCAGCTTGGAGTAGAAATTCCATTCCCACAGCTCGATGTCCATATGATAAAATAATTAAAAATCAAAAAATCCTCTTGCTTCGGCAAGAGGATTTTTCATATCAAAAACAGGGTATTTTTACCTCGAAGGTCTTAAAAAGCTGACAAAGAAGCTCAAAAATGAGCTTCTTTCTTGATATATAAACATATTATCACATATTCATATATTCATAAAATACGCCATTTTCATTAAATTTGGCGCATATTTGCTTTTCTTTCTCAATTTTGCCATTCAATATGCCCTCGCATATCGAATTTTCGATTTTTAGCGTTATCGCGCGCCTTAAATTTCTCGCACCGTACTCCTCGCTATACCCCTCATTTAAAACGAAATCGACTATTGACTCATCAAATTTTATCAAAATACCGTTGTTTTTAAGTCTCTTTGATAGGTCATCAAGCATAAGAGCGCAAATTTTTCTTGCATCCTCGAGGGAAAGCGATTTGAAAACAATGATTTCATCAATGCGATTTAATAGCTCGGGAGAAAATGAGCGTTTAAGCTCCGATAGCATTTGCTCGCCCTTTACAAAAGCGCCCTTTTCCTTCATATCAAAGCCTATATTGACGCCACTCGCCCCCCAAGCACCGATATTTGAGGTGAAAATAATAATTGCACTCTTAAAGCTGATTCTTTTTCCCTGCGAGTCCTTGATTTCGCCCTCATCGAGAATTTGCAAAAAGAGAGAATAAATGTCAGGATGCGCCTTTTCAATCTCATCAAATAAGACGACAGAGTATGGACTGCGCCTAATTGACTTTGAAAGGCGCCCCTCGTCCTCATAGCCAACATAGCCAGCAGGCGCACCTATAAGCTTTGAAATCGAATGCTTTTCTGAATATTCCGACATATCAAATCGAATAAGTGCCTCGCAAGAGCCAAAAACACACTTTGCCACCTGCTTTGCCAGCTCCGTTTTACCAACTCCCGTAGGACCGAGGAAAAATAGAGAAGCGCAGGGGCGATTTGAAGCCTTAATGCCAAGTCGTCCTCTTTTTATCGCCCACGAAACACTCTCAATAGCGCTTTGCTGACCGACAATAGCGCTCTCAAGCCTTTCTTGAAGCTCACGAAGAGCCTCTGTATCCTCGCCATTTATATCGTTTATAGGAATTTTTGTTTGTAAACAAACAATATCTCGAATTTCCTTTTCTGAAATTATAGGCTCACTGCCATCGTCGCTTGATTTTACAAGCTCCTTTTCCTTCGCTATTTTAACGAGAAGCTCTGCCTCCTCATCTCGAAGTGCGCTCGCCCTTTCATAATCTCCGTAGATTATGGCGTCTTCCTTTTTGTCCTTGCAAATTTCAAGCTCCTTTTTAAGAGACAAAAGAGCATCAGAGGAGTCCGTCTTGCTTGTTCGCATAGCAGAGCACGCCTCGTCGAGTAAATCGAGCGCCTTGTCAGGCAAAAACCTATCGTTAATATATCTTGTTGAAAGCTTAACAGCGCTACTTATCGCCTCATCACTTATTTTTACACCGTGATGCACCTCGTATTTTTCTCTCAATCCTTTTAGGATTGTTATCGCCTCATCCTCGCTTGGCTCCTCTATCAAAACAGGCTGAAATCTGCGCTCAAGAGCGCTATCCTTTTCAATATATTTTCGGTATTCATCAGTCGTTGTAGCGCCTATAACGCGCAAATCTCCCCTTGAAAGTGAGGGCTTTATAATATTCGCCGCATCAATTGCTCCCTCGGCGCCACCTGCACCTATAATTGTGTGAATTTCATCAATAAAGAGAATGATATTGTCCGAATCACTTACCTCGTTCAAAACAGCGCGCATGCGCTCCTCAAATTCGCCACGATATTTCGTTCCTGCTATCATCGATGACATATCAAGGGCAACAATTTCCTTGTCCCTTAGCTCGCTTGGCACATTTCCCTCGGCAATCATCTTAGAAAGCCCCTCTACAATTGCGGTTTTACCAACACCGGGCTCTCCGATAAGGCAGGGGTTGTTTTTTGTTTTTCTACACAAAATTTGTATGAGCCTCTTTATATCCTTTTCTCGCCCTACAAGAGGATCTGCCCTTTTAATTGCCGAGGGGCTTGTTAAGCATTTTCCGTATGATGAAAGCCCGGAGGAAAGAGAAGAGTCTGTGCGTGAATTCATCCTTGAGAGCGCCTCGGAAAGGGCACAAATTTCATTCTTTATCCCTTGTGCTGAAATTCCAAAATAAGAGAGGATTCTGCCTCCAACACACTCGTTGTCCGAGCATATCGCATATAAAAGATGCTCTGTGCCGACAAATTTTCCACCTGTGCGCTTCGCAAAGGCGAGTGCCCCCTCGAGAACCCTTTTGCACCTTGGAGTAAAGGACGCTTCGAGACTTGAGCCATCTCCTGATGGCGAAAAATCGACCACATAGTCGAGGATTTTGCCAAGCGAAGCCCCCTTATCCCTTAAAATTTGCTCTCCTACACATTCGGTCGATAAAAGCCCTAAAAGCAAATGCTCCGTGCCTATGTAGGTGTGCCCAAGCGCCTCTGATTGTAATTTTGTTGCCTCAAGGACATCTCTTGCTTTTGGAGTGAAACGGTTAACCATTTAAAAGCTCCTTTCTGTGTTTTCCAAGATTATTGCCACAAAAGGAAGAGAATTTTCAGCTTCTTTCCAAAATTACTCCCTCGTATTCGTCAAAAAGCGCCTCTAATGTAGGAGCGTCAATTATGCCATTATCGTCTAAAAGATTCCTTCTTTGAAAGGATTTTATCGCATCCTGTGTCGTTTTATCGTAAATTCCTGTAAACGCAAGCTCGCCAAAATCATCGTAATGAACCGAAATTGTTGATAGCATATACTGAATTACATAAATTATATCGTCAATTTGGTCGGGATAAATCGCAAATCCACCTCTGTTTGGTACAAGCTGTACCTTCCTTGGACCTCTTCTGTCAAATTCCGAGGACTTGTGAATCAAATGGAGAAGTCTCCATGTCTCATAATCTACAATTCCTGTTGGCTCAAGCTCGTATTTTGCTTGAAATTCAGCCACTGCCTCGCGTGTTTCGCCATCATATACACCACTTATAGGAACGCTTGAATACTCGTTATCGAGAAGCTCCAAATCTCTTAAAATTCTTTGAATTTGCATAATCGCATATGCGTCGCTTGTTATATTGAAATATGTCATAGCCACCTCACTCGATACTGTATCCTGGGAATTGCCCCTGTGTCGATAGATTTCCAAGAGATAAGTCTCTATATACGCTTGTTATAGAATCCCAAAGCTGTGCCGAAACAATTCCCGATTCGGTAAGCCCAAACACCTCTTGAAAGGCTCTTACAGCGCTTTCCGTGCCTGGGCCAAATATTCCATCAACCGTCGTTTTTGGAATTTGTGTATATGTGTTGGAAATGAAATTTAAATATTCCTGTAAGGCTCTTACACCCTCGCCCTGTGAGCCGATTCGTAGCACCTCACCAGGATAGGGAAGAATCTCCTCGCCAAAAAATCCTGGGGGAAGTGACTCTAAAATGCCAATATAAGCCCTGTAAAGCTGATCCCAAGTGGCAAAGGCAACCACTCCTGTTTCGTCAATTCCGTAATTGCGCTGAAAAGCTCTTACAGCGCTCTCCGTGCCCTCGCCAAACACTCCGTCTATGTCGATAATCGGTATTTCCTGCTCATACGCACCAATAAGAGAGAGCAAATATTGAAGCTCAAAAACCTCTGAGCCTCTGTCGCCTATCGAAAGCTCTGTGTCGAAAAGCCTTGTCACCTCGTCGAGAGAAATTCCCTCGCTTTCAAGGTCATTCAAGCGCTTAACTGCGTTAAAAATCGCAATTATCTTGTACCATGTGGCTTTGCCGACTATTCCGTCAGGCGTGAGATTGAATGTTTCTTGAAACTCTCTTACAGCCTCCTCGGTTGTCGTATCGTAAACACCGTCGACAGGATAGATTTTCGGAATAGAGGAGAAGTTTTTTGATATGCGATTGAGTCGTATTTGAACACTTTGCACATCATTTCCAACAGCCCCAAGCGCAAGCTCTCGTCCAGGATAGCTTGGCGTAGCTGTGCCAACGGGCGCATTTCTTACAAGCTCTATGTCATCTCCATAGTAGTATTGAAGAATTTCAAACGGTGTATAGCCCTGCTCGGCAAGAGAAACCGTGCCCCATTGCTCAAGCCCCTCGCACCTTATCTCTCGCCCGTCGCAATATGCAGTAAAATATGGCTCAATACTGCCCGAGCGCACCACATAATCGTTGAAAATCTCGTCTACAATCATAGACACATTCTCGAAGATATCTCTGCCGTAAACAAATGATTGATCAATGGCAATCGAGTTCGTTATATCGAAATCGTAGCCTCTTGAACGATAATATTCCGTGTAAATTCGATTTAATGTGTACGAAATTTGTGCATAAACATTCGCTCGTATCGCATTTTCTGGCCAAGTGGGATAAATTTCGCTTGATGCTACATTTTTAATGTAATCGACAAACGGAACCGTCACATTTTGCGCATTTGAGTCTGGCGCACCTAAATGGACGGTTATGTATTCAGGTATAATAGGTAAGTTAGGCATAAGCTTCCTTTCATAAATCTGTATTTGGAGTAACGCTGAATCTTCCTGCTCCGTCAGGATTATAGGATTCGGGGTCGGAGCTTTCTCCAAGTGGCACTAAATTGAATGGCAAAATCGATGTTATCCCCTCGAAAATAGGAACTCGGCTTTTATCCGATGAGTAGTAGCCCTCAGCTGTTGCTGTGATGTTGTAAATTGCAAAGGGCTGTTCGTTGCCTGGCTCCATTGAAAGCTCCTTGCTTTTAGTGTCAAGCGCCACCTTTTCAGTCCTGCCAGAAGCGTCTGTTCTAAGAGAATAAATAACATCACTTTCGTTATCAGATGGGTAAACGTAAACGCGCGCTCCCTCAACGGGAATAGCACCATTTGCTGTCCTTGCCTCGGCTATAAGAAAGCCTATGCTTTCAGTATTTCTATCCATAAAATCACCTCCGTATCATCATAATATGCCAAAAAGAAAAAAAGGTCTTGAAATTCTTTTTCATCGAGTGTATAATGTTCACAGTGAGTTCGAAACCATCCTCACTTAAAACAAAACTAGGAGAAAATAAAATGAAAAATTCAAAGCTTTTGAGTCTTTCGTATTCTGCAATCATCGCTGCCCTGTATGTTGCACTTACTTGGATTTCAAATGTCCTCGGACTTGCAAGTGGAGCAGTGCAGATAAGACTCGGAGAGGCGCTTTGCGCTCTCGCATACTTTATCCCTGGCGCACCAATAGGACTTTTCGTTGGATGCCTTATCTCAAACCTTTCAATGGCACTCTCGCCACTCGATATCATTTTTGGCTCGCTTGCTACCTTGATCGGCGCATATTTGGGCTCAAAAATGAAAAATAAATGGCTTGTGCCTGTACCAACCGTTGTTGCAAATACCGTGATTGTGCCGATAGTTATCCTTGTTTCATATACAGCAAGAGATGCTTGGAGCTTTTCGACATATGCGCTTACAGCACTTGGAGTTTTTGCAGGAGAGATCTTATCTGCGTATCTGCTCGGTATGCTTTTGCTTCTTGCTATGAGTAAGTATAAGGCGTTCAATGGCATAAAAAAATAAAGTGGAGAAATCCACTTTTTTCTATTGATTTTAAATTTTTAATATGGTAAAATTAGAATAGTAAACTAAAAGGAGAAAATTATGGCATTTTTCAAAAATAAGCTTTTTAAGCTTGTAATCGCAATTGTGTTACTTTTTGCAATGGTTTTGCCACTTGCATCGTGTGACCTTTTGTTCGATCTTCTTAGAATGGCGGAGGATCCTGAGGAGGAGTCCTACGAAATTCCAGAGGGCACAGCAGAGTTCCACTTTATCGACATCGGACAGGGTGACTCAATACTTATTATGGTAGATGGCAAGGCGATTCTTATTGATACAGGCGTTAGCGCTGAAAAGGAAAATCTTGATGCGTACCTTGATTCTTGTGGAGTAACCGAGCTTGAATATTTTATCGCAACTCACCCAGACTCTGACCACATAGGCGCAGCTGCTCATGTTGTTGAAAACTATAAAATCAATAACATTATCCTTTCCCCAAAGGAGCATACAACCAAGACCTATGAGAAGTTTATAACAGCAATTGAAACAAAGATTGATAACGGAGAGATTCTCGAAGAGAATGTTTCCTTGGCAGACGGAGATTTGATAGGCTCAAGCGTTTATGTTGGAGAGCTTGAAATGAAAATCCTCGGTCCTGTTGATCCAGATGAATTCAGCAAGAGCGATAATAATAACCCAAGCGTTGTAATTATGGCAAGATGGGGCAATAACAAGGTTCTTTTGACTGGTGACGCAGAGAAGGAGGCTGAGCTTCAGCTTGTTGAAGAATACGGAAATCAGCTCAAATGCGATGTTCTTAAGGTTGGACACCATGGCTCACACTCATCAACACACCCAGCCGACCCTGATGACGGAATTGTGTATGGCTTCTTGCACTATGTTCAGCCAACAATGGCAGTTATCTCCTGTGGCGAGGGGAATGATTATGGTCATCCACATAAGGAAACAATGGATGAGCTTGCAGAATACGAGGTAGAGGTGCTTCGTACCGACCTGCTCGGCTCAATCGTGCTCGTTTCTGACGGAACAAATATCACTCAAAAGGCAAATTAAAAAAGAAGACACAGGCAAGGGTGAATATTCTTAAGGACAGTTTTTTGAAATTCATTAAAATACGTTACCTGTCAATAGGAAAAGGACGAAGAATTATGAAAATTCCTCGTCCTTTTTTCTTAACAAACACAGCTTCTGCGTTCACAGAAGCTGTTTTGTCGATATACCTCACTTTATTCGGCTCGATATATTTGCCCTATGGCGCAAATTCGATATAATCTCCCTTTCGGTCGATTTCGATATGATATTCGCCTTATTTCTCGTGCGAAGCACATATCGAGTCCGTGAGGACATATCGAGCACGAAGTGCATATCGTTCGCCGTAGGCGAATATCGATGCGTTGTGTCATTAAGGGAACAACGCTAAGTCCTGTGTCTTTTTTATTAGGTTTTTGCGAGTCCAAGCATCCACGAGGTGGGAAGAGCCTTTGATAGCACCCTGTAAAATTTATAAAAGCCCTTTGGAGTGTAAACAGCTCTACCTTTCTTTGATGCCTTGATGGCTCCGAGTGCGGTTTTTGTTGGATTGCAACGAGGAAGCTTGTCAAACGCCTTGGAGCTTCCGTTATCAAGACCGGCAACAGCCAAAAATTCCGTTTCCATAGGTCCTGGGCAAAGCGCAGTAACATTGATTTTCCTCTTTTTAAGCTCATAGCGAAGCCCTCTTGAAAAGCTCATAACATAAGCCTTCGTTGAGGAATATACAGTCAAGTTTGCATTTGGAACAAATGAGGCAATAGAGCAGGAGTTTATTATTTTCGCCCCTGCCGACATATAAGGAAGTGCAATTGTCGTAATCTCTGTAAGAGAGCGCACATTTAGCTCAATCATATTGCCTTGCGCTATGTAATCTGCACCTTCAAGCGCACCATATACACCTGCACCAGCATTGTTGATAAGAAATCTTATATCGGGCGACTCGTTTTTCAAAAGCTCGCAAAGACAAGTCATGCTTTCTCTTGTGGTAATATCTAAAGGAATGCACCTTGTTGGAATTTTACCATAAAGAGCGCTAATTTCCTTTAGCCTTTCCTCTCGCCTTGCGATAATCCATATCTCGTCAAGCGCTTCATTTTGTAAGCCCTTGAAGAATTCTACTCCAAGTCCACTTGAAGCGCCCGTAATAATGGCAATTTTCATACCTTACCTCTTAAAATCCCAAGTTTTTCAAGAAAATCACAGCATTCTTGGACCAACAGCTAATGTCGTTTCTGTCAGAGGCAAGACCAAGACCGTGACATCCGTCAGGATAAATGTGAAGCTCAAAGTACACCTTGTTCTTTGCAAGCGCATCAGCAAGCATAAGTGAGTTTTCAACAGGAACAGCACCGTCGTTTGCAGTGTGCCAAATAAAGCAAGGTGGAGTGTTTGGTGTTACATTCACCTCGTTTGAAAACATATGTACAAGATACATATCGTCCTTTTCCTCGCCAAGAAGGTTTTGGCGTGAGCCCATATGTGTAAATGGCTCAGTAAAGGTAACAACAGGATAGCAGGGCATAAATGCATCAGGGCGAGCACTAAGCTCATCTATTTCATCTGCCTTTGGATAAGCCTCAAAATCATAGAGAGTTGCAGAGGTACAGCAAAGGTGTCCACCTGCACTAAATCCAAGTGTTGCAACCTTTTCGTAACCCATAGAGCGTAAGGTTCTAATAGCACGTTGAACATCGGAAAGAGGAGCGAATTTGTTACATTTTGCTACATTATAGTCAAGCACAAATGCATTGATGCCACCGTCATTGAACATTTTTGCAATAGGCTCTCCCTCGTGTCCTGCCTTGCCACCGTATCCGCCACCAGGAATTACAATAACGGCAGTTTTTGTGTCATTTACCTCGTAAGGAACGATGAATGGACGAAATTCGTTATTTGTGTCTGCAATGTAAGGAGGATTTTCCCAAAGATAGATTTTATTTTCCATAATAAACCTCTCAAAAAGTATAGTGCGAGCATAGCTCATACCTATATTACCACAAAAAAGCGTATAAGTGTATATTTTTTGCAAAAAAAGAGAATATATTTTTTGAAAAAATTTTACCTCTTTTTTGAAAAATGCTATTGACAAAACAATTTTGCTGTGATATTATGTATAGGCATAAATAAAAGTACGCCCTTGTAGCTCAGACGGTAGAGCACTTGACTTTTAATCAAGGTGTCCGGAGTTCGAATCTCCGCAAGAGCACCATAAAAAAGACACTCAATCGAGTGTCTTTTTTCATTTTATAAGCTAACCTTTTCGAAAGCTTGCTTGACAAAATACACAAAAAAGCAAGCCTTATTTTTACCGAAAATCAAGCAACTTTGTGCAACTTTTACAAAAAGCCCCTGCTAAGCTTCCATTTTATTCAAAACACTTGAAAAAAACGCCCCCGTGTGATAAAATATAAGCGTAAAATTATCAAAGGAGATAAAACAAAAATGAAGAAATTTTTATCAATACTTCTCGTTATTGCAATGGTCGCTTCACTTGTTGCTATGCTTATAGTTCCAACATCTGCATCTACACCAAGCAGTACACGAAAGGTAACAGCAGATGATGCTTATGTCACCGTTTCTCACGAGGGTGGGGGCGCAGCAAATAAGGATGCTCTTATTGACGGAGTAATTCCAGAATCAGAGAGTATTTATACAGTTGGAGGCGTGTCTTGGTTCCCAGCTGCTTCTGGAGATTATGCTACTATTCATCTTAATGATCAGATTTCTATTAGCGAGCTCAAGCTTTATGGAACAGGTAACTATTCGAAGATTACTGTACAAATTTTCGATACTGCAGGTACAAAGACCTTCGAAAAGGATTTGTGGCTTCAGGGTGCAGGTACCATTGAAACTCATGCTATCATAGAGGCTAATACAAGCATTTACGAGGCAAGAACAATCAAAATCATAGGTAGCTCACTAAAGTGGGACGACGGAAGAACCGATAAGGTTTCTGAGCTTGAAATCACAGGACATTTCCACGATTTTGGGGACCCAACAGCTGAGGTTGCTCCATCTTGTGGAATAGATGGTTCGGCAACATATTCTTGTAGTGAATGTAGTGTTACAAAGATTGAAAAAATAGAAAAAACCAATGCTCACATTTGGTCTACAACCGCAACAGAAACACTTACACCAGCTGCCGATAGAGAAGGTATTTTGCAGTACAAGTGTACGGTTAATAATTGCCCAGCTTATAAGGAAGAAAAACTTCCTTGCCTAGGACATAATACCACTTGCACAAGAGTTGAGGCTGATTGTGAAAACGACGGTTCGGTTACATATGTTTGTAACGACGACGGATGCGATTATGAGCTTTCTTATGTTCTTGACAAGCTTAACCATATTCCTAGCACAACATCCACCGTTCATCAGAAGGCTACAATTTGGTGTAATGAAATTCTTGCTTATGAATGCACAAGACCTGAATGCGATGGCGCAAAGCTTGTTGAAACACCAAACTCAATGCTTGAAAATCCCGACGATGCAGTAATTCGTCTCGGAAACGATAACATTGATAGTATTACAGAGGACGATACTAATGCAAACGGAACAGTTAGTGCTAATAGAAATAAGGATTGCTTGTTCGATAGAATAATCGAAACCAGCTATTGGAAACCAACTAACTTTTGGAGTGGCGTTGCAGGATCCAAGCTCATTATTGAGTTTGATAAGGAGTACTTGTTCTTAGATGCAAAAATTCATGTTTCGGACAACTACAACGACATAAAAATCCAATTTTTCAATGCAGAAGATGAAGCTGTTGGTTTGGAGTTTAACGCTCCTATAAACAATGGCCAAAACTTTGATTCAGTTGATTTGACTGGTAACACTAAAAACCAATTCATCAAAAAGATTGTTATCACTGTTGTTAATGCTAAAAATCCTACAGCAACACAGTTTACTGAATTTGTAATCAATGCTCATGGCTGTAAGTACGAGCAGGCTGATAGAGAAAACATCAACACAGTACCTGCAGAATGTAAAACTACTTTTGATGGTCTTTGCCGTCTTTGCGACATACATGCTACCGGTGTCGTTGAATATAACCACACATTTGAAAAGGAAACAGGCACAGAGCTTGATAAGATTTATTCAGATAGAGAGAACGATATTCCTGTAACCTGTTATCAAGATGGTATAGGATACAAGCATTGTACAGTTTGCCAGGCTGATGTGGATACATATACACCAGCAACTGGAGTTCATGATTTTGAAAATGGAGAGCCAGTATACGACAAGGATTCAGCACCAGACTGTGGCAATCCTGGTACAGGTCATAAAAAATGCGCTACACCTGGTTGTACAGCTGTAAGCGAGGATTGCGATTTCCCAGCAACAGGCGCGCACAGCAAGTGGAATTGGAAGGTTATCGAGGGCGAAGAGCCAGACTATACACATACAGGCTTGAAGGGCTATTTCTGTGGCGTTTGTGGATATCAAGACACAAGCAAGGAAAATCAAGTAGCTGATATGACCAAGCTCAATGCTGTATCTACAAAGGACTGGTCAGTCAGATATACCGATTTCGTATCTCCAAGAGCAACATTTAAGCTTTCAAAGAAAAACATTGAGGCAATCGAGGACGAATTCGATGTAAAGATCTTTGGCGTTGTTCAAAAGGGCGAGGCAACAAAGGAAATTCAGGTTTATGGCGAGGGCGCAACTGGTAAGGTTGGTAGCGATGGAACATTCTCACTCGTTGTAAAGGGCGCTTCCTACACAGATGAATATAAGTTCAGCGTAAGAGTAGAAATCACCTGCAAGGCTGACAATACAAAGGCTGAAAACACTGTTACCTCAAAGAACATCACAACTGCACCAGACGGAACTGTTTCTGCAAAGGATGTTGCTACATACCTTATCGCACCAAACAGAGTAGATGAGCTTGATGCTGAGCTCAAGAAGTTCTTCGAGAAAATCGCAGAATAATTCAAAAATAAAAAAGAGTGCTTCGGCACTCTTTTTTTGTTTTCTTTATTTCAAAGCGCTTTATTATATAAAAGACTTGATTTTTTTCGCGCATTATGTTAAAATGTATGTGTGAAAATTTTTCTTTTATCAAGGAGATAAACAAAATGAAGAGAATTTTATCAATAATTCTTGCAGTTTTGATGCTTATCCCTCTTTGCGTGCTTGGTATCAGCGCAGAGGGCGAGGGGGCAAATCAAAACGCAACCTGTACAGTAGGAGCAAAGAATATTGCAAACGAGGCGTCTGTCGGTTATGTCGGCGCACACTTCTGGGCAATCGACGGTGCGAAGCTCGTTGACAATAATAAGGAGCACCTTGCACACAGCCCGGTTTATGATTTTAGCTACACATTCAAATTCGGTAGCCTTAAAACTATTTCCTCGGTAGTTGCTCTTGTTAATGGCGAGGGACATTGCTCATCCTGTGGTTATGCACACACAGCAGATGCTGGAAACTCTGTAAGAGGCGTTTCTATTAAGCTTTCTGACGATACAGGAAAAATCGTATATGAGAGTGATGTTATAAATCTTTATGACGATACAGACCCAGAAAACATTGTATTGGGAACTGAGGCAAAGTTTGAGTTCGATGCCATTGCAGTTTCTACAGTTGAGATTTTCGTTAAGACTCCATCTTGGGGTGGTGCATATTTCCGTGAGGTTGAAATCTTCCAAGAAATAGGCGAGCACGCATGGGTTGCAGACGCTGAAAATACTGTTCCATCAAGCTGTGAAGCAGCAGGAGTAGATGCATTCAAGTGCGCTTGTGGCGCTACAAAAGAAATTCAGACAAACCAGCATACAGTAGAGGAGTGGACAACAATCCTCGCTCCTACAACTACTGCATCAGGTATTGCTCAGGGCGAGTGTACTGTTCCTGGTTGTGGTGGTAAGGCAGCAAAGGAGCTTCCAAGACTTTCCTTGACTGACAACCAAAATAAGCTCAATCTCAACAATATATCGGTATCTGAAAATCCTTACAACATTCAGGATTATCTTACAGAGAACCATCCAGACTATAAAAAAGACTTTAACAACAATATGTACATTCCTAATGTAGATAGAAATCCTGAAGCGCTTTTCGATAATATTATCGACACAGGCACTAACTTCTGGTGTGGAACAGCCTTTAGAATAAGAAAAATTTTGGTATATGATGATCCTGCTACAGAAGAGGATGAGACTCAGTTCGATATAGTAAAGCCAGACGATCCTGAAACCCCTGATAAGGATGAAACTGAGTATGCATATGACACCTATTACAGCACACTCACAATTGATTTCGATCAATCTTATATTCTTACTCAAGCAGAGCTCTATGTATATTCAAACTGGAACTACTTCACAATTGAGTTCAAGGGCGCTGATGGTAACGCGATAAAGTCAATCACTAAGACCAACTTCGAAACAAGTGGTTGCCAAAGATTGATATTTACAGGTGATGTTTATGGCGAAAGCATAAAGTCCATTGTTATAACCGTTACAGGCTCTAAATGGGAAGGTGGTAAGGGTCTTGCCTTTACCGAAATGAAGCTTTCTGCTCACGAATGCGAATTCTTGCCTGAGGATATCGCAAACGGAACAACAGAAAATTGTGTAACAACATTTAGTGGTACCTGCTTGCGTTGCAAGTCAGCTCGTACCGACGCAAAGATCGTTTCTCATACATGGGAAAAGGATGAAACTGATCCAACACAGGATAAGATCGTTCAAACACTTACCGAGGTTACCTGCTATGGAAACGGTAAGGTTGAAAAGCATTGTACCGTTTGTGACCAGAATATTGCTCTCGTTGTACCTGCAACAGAGGCTCATGTTTGGGGAGAAACAAAGTACGATAAGGAAAATGTAACATATAAGCCAACCTGTGGCGATGTAGGTCTTGGCTATGAAAGATGCACCAATGAGGGATGCACAGCAACAAGCGAAATCCATACCGTTCCACCACAGGGCGAGCACAACTATAAGTGGACAGAGAAGGTAGGCTTTGAGGCTGACTATACTCACGATGGCGTTAAGGCATTTACCTGTGCTGTATGCTCACAAATCGACGAGTCAAAGGGAACACAGGTTTCTCCTATGCTTGACTCCAAGAAGCTTGTTTCAGCAAGAGAATGGAGCATTAGATACACCGACTTCGTATCTCCAAGAGCAACATTTAAGATTTCTATGGGAACAATTAACCAAATAGAGCTTGATGGCTTTAGTGTTAAGGTGTTCGGCGTTGTTCAAAAGGGCGAGGAAACACGAGAGGTTCAGGTTTACGGAGATGGCGCAAGAGGCTTGATTCGTAAGGACGGAACATTCTCACTCGTTGTAAAGAACGCACAGTATAGCGACGATTATAAGTTCAGTGTAAGAGTTGAAATTACATGCATCGCTGATAGCACAGCATCAACAGGCGTTGCACCATCAAGAAACCTTTCAACCGCTGGTGACGGACAGGTTTCTGCAAAGGATATTGCAACATATTATCTTGCTCCAAATAGAGCAGATAGCCTTGATGAGCATGTTAAGGCTTTGTATGAGCAGATTGCTAAATAAATAAAGAAAAGAGAGTGAATTTCACTCTCTTTTTGTTTTATATTGCGTGCGCATCGGCTTGTGCTTGCGCCTCTGTGTCGCATCTTTCGTTATATGGATGACCTGCGTGTCCCTTAACCCATACATATTCTATTTCGTGCCTTTCAACCTCATTTAAGAGAATTTCCCAAAGGTCAGGATTTAGAGCAGGGGACTTGTCAGCCTTTTTCCACCCCTTATCTCTCCAAGAGATAGCCCAACCGTTTTGAAGCGCATCAAGGGCATATTTTGAGTCGGAGGTAAGAATGACCTTGCAGGGCTCCTTGAGTGCCCTTAACGCCTCTATAATGGCTGTAAGCTCCATTCTATTGTTAGTTGTGTTGCTCTCGCCACCACTTATAACCTTTTCGCGCCCATTGTAAACAAGAATGGCACACCAGCCACCAGGACCAGGATTGCATTTGCAAGAGCCATCTGTGTATATTTCTACCTGTTTCATTTGTATTTTCCTTATAAAAATCGTATCTTGGCAATCGCTTTGCCAAACGTTAAGACAATTTTACCATATTATATATAATAAATCAATAATTTTTATAAATTTTATATTTTTTCAAAAAAATTATTGACAATGCAGAAAAACTGTGATAAAATAGCGCAGAACAGTTGCGCAAGCGACTGCTCCTGCCGACAAAAAATCTTTAATTTGTCGGTCTTATGTCCATAGGAGGTGTAAAAAGATGGAAAAGATTATCAATTCTTACGAAACTTTGTTCGTTGTTGATAACTCACTCGGAGAAGAGGGAGTTAAGGCAATCGTTGACAAGTTTACGACTCTTATCGCCGATAACGGAGCTATTGACTCTGTTGATGAATGGGGCAAGCGTAAGCTCGCATACCCAATCAACGACAAGGTTGAGGGCTACTATGTTCTCGTGAACTTTAAGAGTGAGGGTACATTTACTCTCGAGCTTGAGCGTGTGTTCGGTATTACCGAAGGCATTCTTCGTTCAATCGTGATTCGTCACATCGAAGACAAGAAGACAAAGAAAGAAGCCTAATTAAAGGAGGGTCTAACAATGGCAAACTTTAACTTGAACAAAGTAATTTTGGGCGGTCGTATTACCGCAGACTTAGAGCTTAAGCAGACCCAGTCAGGCATCGCAACAATTCAGTTTACAATCGCAGTAAACCGTCGTTTCCAGGGAAAGGATGCGCAGGATAACAATCAGGCAGCAGACTTTATCACTGTTAGAGCATGGCGTCAAACTGCAGAGTTTATCAGCAGATTCTTCAAAAAGGGAAGCTCAATCTGCATCGTAGGCTCTATTCAAACAAGAAACTGGACTGATGCACAGGATGTTAAGCACTATGCAACAGATGTAGTAGCTGATGAGGCATACTTCGTTGATGCAAAGGGCGAAAACGCTACTGGCGCGTTCGATGCACCTGCATTCCAAACACAGCAAGCACCTAAATTTGAAGAAATTTCAGGTGACGACGACCTGCCATTCTAATTATTAGAGGCAACACGAATAAAATAGGAGGAATTCAAGATGGATAACAACAATGTTGAAAAGGTTGAGAATGCTCAGCGTCCTGCTCGTCAGATGATGAGAAGAAAGAAGAAGGTTTGTGCTTTCTGCGCTGACAAGATCGGTCACATCGATTATAAAGATACTGCTCGTCTTAGAAAGTATGTAACAGAGCGTGCAAAGATCCTTCCAAGAAGAATCACTGGCACATGCGCTCATCACCAGAACGAGCTTACAAAGGCAATCAAGCGTGCTCGTTTCATGGCACTTATGCCTTACATTGATGACTAATAGAAAAAGAAAATCCACCCAATCGGGTGGATTTTTTCTTTATAAAATTCCTTGAATCGCAAAAAATTCTTCCTTTAATAGAATCATAACGCACGCAACGCACATACGCGATATAGGGAAAAGAGAAGAGCAAAAAAATAGAGTCCTGCGGGTTAAACAGGACTCGTTTTATTTTTTAGCTTATGCCATTTGGTTGAACATAAGAGTGAAAGCACTCTTCTTATGAGCAGCATTATTCTTATGGAGAAGACCGTGAGCAACAGCTTGGTCAACCTTCTTAATAACAGCTACATAAGCAACTTTTGCAGCCTCTTTGTCAGCGCTTTCAACAGCCGCCTTAAACTTCTTAATAGTGGTGTTGAGCTGAGATTTGAGCATCTTATTGCGAAGTGTCTTGGTAGCAATTACCTTAACGCGCTTCTTAGCAGATTTGATATTAGGCATGATGAATCCTCCTTTAAGTAATCTAATCCGAAAGATGCACTATCCGTTGCCTGAGAGGGTGCTCCGAATAAAGCATGTTCGTACGATTACATATAATAACACAAACAATTTATAAAATCAATACCTTTTTGAAAATTTTTCTAATATTTTTAAAATTATTTTTTCAGCCAAAAGAGAAGAGTTATTAAATGGTTATCAAAAAGTTCACAAAAAATTTACATATGAACAAATTGTAAACTTTTCAAAAATTTTTTGTAAACAAATAAAACTTTTTAAATTTTTTAAAAATAATACTTGACAAATAAAAGTAATGGTGGTAAAATTATACTCCGTGTAATAACGCGTAAATAATAATATTATAAATAAAAATAAAGGAAATATGGAGTGATTTAGTTTATGGTCAAAGAACAAAAGCTTGGCAAAAACACACGAATGAGCTTCGCTAAAATCAACGAATTGATCGAAATGCCCAATCTTATTGATGTGCAGAAGAAATCTTTCGACTGGTTTTTGAAGGAAGGACTTATGGAGGTCCTTCGCGAGGTATCTCCTATTACGGATCATTCTGGCAATCTTTCTATCGAGTTTGTATCCTTTACTCTCGATACAACAAAGCCAAAATATCCAGTTGAGGAGTGCAAGATTAGAGATACTAACTATGCTGCACCTCTCAAGGTAACTGTTCGTCTTGTGGACGCAACCACTGGCGAGGTTAAGGAGCACGAGATATTTATGGGAGATTTCCCACTTATGACAGACAACGGTACCTTCGTTATCAACGGAGCAGAGCGTGTTGTCGTATCTCAAATTGTTCGTTCTCCCGGAATGTACTACGATTTTTCAATCGACAAAACAGGTATGCACAACTACACCGCACAGGTAATTCCTTATCGTGGTGCTTGGCTTGAATATGAGACAGATGCACAGAATGCATTCTATGTTCATATCGACAAGAATAGAAAAATGCCTGTAACTGTTCTTATCCGTGCACTCGGCGTTGAAACCGAGGAGGACATTAAGGATATGTTCGGCGAGTTCTTTATGACTCCAACTCTCGCAAAGGACGATAGCGAGAAGCTTGCTATCGAAAATCTCACCTCAATTAGAGAAGAAGCTCTTAAGGAAATCTATAAGAGACATCGTCCAGGTGAGCCTGCAACTGCAGAGAGTGCTGAAACACTTATTAATAACTTCTTCTTTGATCCTAAGAGATACGACCTCTATCCTGTTGGACGCTATAAGTTCGACAAGAAGCTTTCAATTGGCGACAGAATAGTAGGACTTACACTTGCTCGTCCTGTTATCAGCAAGAAGACAGGCGAGGTTATTCTTGATAGTGGTATCGTTCTTAAGGCAAGCGATGTTCAGCTCATCGAGGAAAACTGTGTAAATGAAATCTATGCTCAGGTTCTTGAAAAGGAAAGTGGCAGAATGGTTGAAATCAAGGTATTCGGTAACGGTACTGTTGATCCTGTTTATGCTCTTGGCTATGACCTCAAGGACTGTGGCGTAAATGAAAAGATTCACTACGAAAAGCTTATGCAAATCGTAGAGGAATGCGCTGGCGATGTTGAGGCTATTAAGCTCGCAGTTAAGCGCAACCTTGCTGACCTTTGTCCAAAGCACATTACAAGAGAGGATATCCTCGCTTCTATTAGCTATCTTGTATGTCTTGCACATGGTATCGGCACAAAGGACGATATCGACCACCTTGGAAGCAGAAGACTCCGTTGCGTAGGTGAGCTTCTCCAAAACCAAGTTCGTATCGGTATGTCCCGTATGGAAAAGATAATCAGAGAGAGAATGAATGCAACTCCTGACTCCGAGGAGCTCTCTCCAAAGAATCTTATAAATATCAGACCTGTAGTAACTGCTATCAGAGACTTCTTTGGTTCATCACCACTTTCACAGTTCATGGACCAGAACAACCCATTGGCAGAGCTCACACACAAGCGTCGTATTTCTGCTCTCGGCCCTGGTGGTCTTTCAAGAGATAGAGCAGCATTCGAGGTGCGTGACGTACACTACACTCACTATGGTAGAATGTGTCCTGTTGAAACACCTGAAGGACCAAACATCGGTCTTATCTCGTATCTTTCAACATACGCAAAGATCAGCGACTATGGCTTTATTCAGGCTCCTTACCGTAAGATTGTTGACGGAAGAGTAACTGATGAGGTTGTTTATATGACAGCTGATGAGGAGGATGGACATGTAATCGCTCAGGCTTATGAAAAGCTTGATGAAGAGGGAAGATTTGTAAACAAGAAGATTATCGTTCGTGATAAGGCTGAAATTCTTGAGGTGGATCCTTCCAAGGCAGATTATATGGATGTATCTCCAAAGATGGTTGTATCAGTTGCAACTGCAATGATACCATTTATCGAAAACGACGACAACGCCCGTGCCCTCATGGGTTCAAACATGCAGAAGCAGGCAGTTCCACTTCTTACCTCTGACTCACCTATTGTTGGTACAGGTATGGAGTACAAGGCAGCTTGCGACTCAGGCGTAGTTGTTCTTGCAAAGAACGCTGGTGTCGTTGAAAGAGTAGACGCAAACCATATCATTATCCGTACAGAAGACGGAAATAAGGATACCTATGAGCTTATTAAGTTCAAGCGCTCTAACCAGACAACCTGCGTAAACCAGAAGCCTATCGTTGTATGTGGCGAAAAGGTTGAAAAGGGTCAGGTAATTGCAGACGGACCCGCAACCTCTAATGGTGAAATCTCCCTTGGTAAGAATGCTCTTATCGGCTTTATGACTTGGGAAGGTTATAACTACGAGGACGCTGTTCTTCTTAACGAAAAGCTCGTTCGTAACGATGTATATACATCAATTCATATTGAAGAATACTCACAAGAAGCAAGAGATACCAAGCTCGGCCCAGAGGAAATCACTCGTGAAATTCCTAATGCCGGCGAGGATATGCTCAAGAACCTTGACGAAAACGGTATTGTAAGAATCGGTACTGAGGTTAAGGCTCACGACATTCTTGTAGGTAAGGTAACACCTAAGGGCGAAACCGAGGTTACAGCAGAGGAAAGACTCCTTCGCGCTATCTTCGGCGAAAAGTCAAGAGATGTAAGAGATACCTCACTTCGTGTTCATAACGGTCAAAACGGTATCGTTATCGATGTTAAGGTATTCTCACGCGATAATGGCGATGAGCTCTCACCAGGTGTTAATAAGGTTGTTAAGGTTTATGTTGCTCAAAAGAGAAAGATCTCTGTCGGCGACAAAATGGCTGGTCGTCACGGTAACAAGGGTGTTGTATCAAGAATTCTCCCACCAGAGGATATGCCTTTCTTGGCAGACGGTACTCCACTTGATATCGTGCTTAACCCACTCGGCGTTCCTTCCCGTATGAACATCGGTCAGGTTCTTGAGGTTCACCTCGGTATCGCAGCTAAGAAGCTCGGTTGGAAGATAATGACCCCTGTATTTGACGGTGCAAAGGAGCAGGATATCTTCGAATGTCTTAAGATGGCAGGACTTTGGAGAGATGTACTTCCAAATGAAAACACAGATGGAAAGGATCTCTTTGAAGAGGTTGTAAGAGAAGACGGCAAGAAGGATATTCAAAGACTTGACGAAGAAACAAGAAATAACCCCGAAGCACTTAAGGCTCTCCTTGCAGAAGGAAAGCTCAAGATTTGTGACGGTAAGACAATTCTTTACGATGGTCGTACAGGTGTACCATTCGATAACCCTGTAACCGTAGGAATTATGTACTACCTCAAGCTTCACCACCTCGTTGACGATAAGATTCACGCTCGTTCAACTGGTCCTTACTCACTTGTTACACAACAGCCTCTTGGCGGTAAGGCTCAATTCGGTGGTCAGCGTTTCGGAGAAATGGAAGTATGGGCGCTTGAAGCATACGGCGCAGCATATACTCTTCAGGAAATCCTCACTGTTAAGAGTGACGATATCATCGGTAGAACAAAGGCATTCGAGGCGATCGTTAAGGGAGCTAACATCCCAACACCAGGTATCCCTGAATCCTTTAAGGTTCTTGTTAAGGAGCTTCAGGCTCTCGCACTTGATATCAAGATTCTTGACGATGACGGCAAGGAAATAGAGCTTTCTAACCTTGACGAGGAGGACCTCACACCTATGAATATCGTAGCACCTGCAGCTGATGAAATCTCAGATGAAATCGCATCTGACGAGGACGAGGCTGAGGAGGAAGAGAACTACGACGATTTCGACGATGTAGAGGAAGACTTCCCATTGGACTTTGACTTGGAAGCTTACGATGAAGACTAACAAAAATTACTAAAAGAAGGAAAATGCTGATGGAACATACATTTGATTCTATAAAAATAGGTCTTGCTTCTCCGGAAATGATAAGAAGTTGGTCTTGGGGCGAGGTAACAAAGCCCGAAACCATCAACTACCGTACACAAAAGCCGGAAAAGGACGGTCTTTTCTGCGAAAAAATCTTTGGCCCAACAAAGGACTGGGAGTGTGCTTGTGGTAAGTATAAGCGCTCTCGCCATAAGGGACATAGATGCGAAAAGTGTGGCGTTGAGGTAACGACCAAAAAGGTTCGTCGTGAAAGAATGGGACACATTGATCTTGCTTGTCCTGTATCTCATATTTGGTATTCAAAGGCAATCCCATCAAGAATGGCTTTGCTTCTTGAAATATCCCCAAAGGCTATTGAAAATGTTATCTATTTCGTACAGAGAATAGTAACCGATCCAGGTGATACACCTCTTCTTAAGTATCAGGTTCTCACTGAAAAGGAATATCAGGAGTACTATGAGAAGTATGAAAACCGTTTCAAGGCTGAAATGGGCGCAGAGGCTATCAAGAAGCTTCTTGCTGAAATCGACATTGACGAGCTTTCAAAGCAGCTCAAGGAAGAGCTTGCTCAGACAAACGGACAAAAGAAGCTCAAAATAATTAAGAGACTCGAAATCGTAGAGGCATTCAGAAAGTCAGGCAACCGTCCAGAGTGGATGATTCTTGATGTTGTGCCAGTTCTCCCACCTGAAATCCGTCCAATGGTACCACTTGACGGTGGCAGATACGCAGCTTCTGATATTAACGACCTCTATCGTAGAGTTATTAACAGAAACAATCGTCTTAAAAAGCTTATCGAGCTCCGTACGCCCGATATGATCATAAAGAACGAAAAGAGAATGCTTCAGGAGGCAGTAGACGCACTTATCGATAACGGTAAGCGTGGAAAGCCTGTAACAGGCCCATCTAACCGCCCACTTAAGTCTCTTTCCGAAATGCTCAGAGGTAAGCAGGGACGCTTTAGACAAAACCTTCTTGGTAAGCGTGTTGACTATTCAGGTCGTAGCGTTATCGTCGTAGGTCCTTCGCTTAAAATCTATCAGTGCGGACTTCCTCGTGAAATGGCACTTGAGCTCTTCAAGCCTTTCGTTATGAAGCGCTTGGTTGAAACTCAAAAGGCTGGTAACATCAAGGAAGCTAAGAGAAAGGTAGAGCAGGTGGCTGACGAGGTTTGGGACGCACTCGAGGTTGTTATTAAAGAGCATCCAGTGCTTCTTAACCGTGCGCCAACACTTCACCGTCTTTCAATTCAGGCATTCGAGCCTGTACTTGTTGAAGGTAGAGCTATTAAGCTCCATCCTCTCGTATGTAAGGCATTTAACGCCGACTTCGACGGTGACCAGATGCCAGTCCATGTACCACTTTCTAACGAGGCTCAGGCAGAGGCAAGATTCCTTATGCTTTCTGCAAACAACCTCTTGAAGCCTGTTGACGGTAAGGCTATCGCTGTTCCTTCACAGGATATGGTTCTTGGCTCATACTACCTCACCCTTGATGCAAGAGAAGGCGAGAAGGGCGCAGGAAGCGTATTCCGTAATATGGATGAAGCTGTTATGGCATACGAAAATGGAGACCTTGAGCTCCATGCTCCTATCAAGATTAGAATTGAGAAGGAAATCGACGGTCAAAAGAAATCTAAAATTGTCGATGCAACTCTCGGTAGACTTATATTCAATAGCAACATTCCACAGGACCTCGGCTATGTAGATAGAAACGAGGATCCATTCGGACTTGAAATCGACTTCGTTGCAGGAAGCAAGCAGCTTTCTCAAATTGTTGACCGTACAATCAAGATTCACGGCTTCACAATGGCTGCTGAGGTTCTTGATAGCATCAAGGCTATGGGCTATAAGTACTCAACAAGAGCATCACTTTCTATCTCCGTTGCAGATATGGTAATTCCAGAAGAGAAATATCATATCGTTAAGGAGGCAGAGGCTAAGGTTGACGAAATCTTCTCATATTATAGAGAAGGTGAGCTCACCGATAGTGAAAGATATAACTGCGTAATTGATATCTGGAACAAGGCAACTAACGATGTTGTCGCTCAGATTCAGCAGAAGTTCAACAAATACAACCCAATCAAGATGATGTCTGACTCTGGTGCCCGTGGTAGTATGACTCAGATGCGTCAGCTCGCTGGTATGCGTGGACTTATGTTCTCGGCAACTGGTAAAACCATGGAAATTCCAATTAAATCGAACTTCCGTGAGGGACTTACAATTCTTGAATACTTCGTGGCTGCAAGATCTGCTCGTAAGTCACTTTCAGATACAGCGCTTAAGACTGCTGACTCTGGATACCTTACAAGAAGACTTGTTGATGTATCACACGAGGTTATCGTTCGTGAGCACGACTGTGGAACTCGTGATTATATGATCGCAAGTGACATTAAGGAAGGCAACGAGGTTGTAGAAAAGCTCGCAGATAGAATCCTTGGCAGATACACAGTTGAGGATGTTGTTGATCCAACAACAGGCGAGATTATTGTTAAGGAAAATGGTATGATTACCGCTGAGGATGTTAAGAAGATTACATCCTGTGGTATTAAAGAGGTTAAGGTTCGTTCTGTTCTTCGTTGTAAGACAAAGGGCGGTGTGTGTGCACATTGCTATGGTATGGACCTTGCAACATCAAAGCCTGTTAATATCGGTGAGGCTGTCGGCGTTATCGCAGCTCAGTCTATCGGTGAACCAGGTACACAGCTTACAATGAGAACCTTCCATACTGGTGGTGTCGCTTCAGCTAACATCACTCAGGGTCTTCCAAGAGTTGAGGAGCTCTTTGAGGCAAGACGTCCAAAGAAGCCTGCAATTGCTTGTGAGGCTACTGGTACTGTTGAAATCGTTCCAGAGGGAAGAATCAACAAGATTCTTGTTACTGACGAGGAAACAGGTAAGGATTATAAGTACGATGTTCCATTCGGTACAACAATCATTGTTCACGATGGCGATCATGTTGCAAAGGGCCAGGCACTCACAGAGGGCTATATGGCACCTGCAGACATTCTTGCTATCAATGGCATTGAGGCTGTTTACGATTACATCGTTCGTGAGGTTCAAAAGGTTTACCGTTCACAAAACGTTGATGTTGATGATAAGCACGTTGAGGTTATCACTCGTCAAATGACAAGAAAGATTAAGATTGAGGATGCAGGAGATACAGACTTTATCATCGGCACAACAGTTGATAAGGACGAATTCGTTTCTGCAAACGAGGCTATCAAGGCAAGAGTTGATGCTGGCGAAATTACTCTTCGTGAGGCAACCGGTACACCTATCCTTCTTGGTATCACCAAGGCAGCTTCTTCAACTGAATCATTCCTTAGTGCTGCTTCCTTCCAGGAAACAACAAAGGCGCTCACAGACGCTGCTATTCGCGGTAAGGTTGACCACCTCCTCGGACTTAAGGAAAATGTTATTATTGGTAAGCTTATTCCAGCAGGAACAGGTCTTGCTCAATATAACAAGATCGGCGTAAAAAAGGTTGAGGCTCAGCCTGCAGAGGACGCTGTAAACGAATAAAAAGATAAAAAGCAAGTCGCAAGACTTGCTTTTTTCTTTCATTATAATATAAAACAAGCACTGCGTTTGCAGTGCTTGCTTGCTTTTATTGATTATATGCATCAGGATATTCTGTTGCGTAATATTCAAAGAGCCATTCACTTCTTATCTTCCACCAGGTTCTGAGATAGTCAACAGAGTCTGGAAGAGAACGAGAAGAGTAAATAGGTGAACGAGAAGCCTCAAGATAGTTTCTTACAATAGCCTCGCCAGCCTCGCCATATGCGAGCTCGTCGATTAAGCAACGGATTTGTGCATCTGTTTCTGGATCTACAGTGTCTGTGTAGTAGGAAGCGATTACATCCTCATTTTCGCTAATGCATTTCGCGACCTCATTCATAAACTCCTCTGAATATTCCTCGAGGTAGTAGTACCACCAACGGATACAGTAGGAGTCGCTACTGTTGTTTTTAATCTTGTAGTCGTAAGCCCATTTAATGCTTGCCCAAGTACCGAGAGCAGAACGGTATTCGTAAAGTCCTTGGTCGGCAAGAGTCTTGATGTCGGCATCTACAACGCCTGATCCTTCGTAGTTGTACTCGATTTTGTTATCGTTATTCAAATCTAACCATTCGTAGTTGTTGGACCAAAGCGTTCCGCCACCCTTTGGAATATTACCCTGTGAAATGTCAAGGTCCCAAACAGGTCCGCCGTGAAGCTTTCCGTCCTCAATATAGAATCTTGTAGAGTCCCAAATGATATCCGTATCCTTTACAAATTCGTGGAATACGAAGTATTTTACCATGGAATCAACGTCCATGTATTTCGCCATCTCATCTGTATCGCCACTAAGAATAGCAAAGTCAAGCTGATACATAATTCTCATCATTTGAGATCTTGTGTAAGGAGAATACTCACTTGGCTCCTCAAGACGGATGTATGAAAGGTTAAATATTGGTGATGGGAATGCCGAATCCTCATATCCGTTTGATTGGCTCAAGTGGATGAGAATATCTCTTTCCTCGTCAATATCAACTCTATCTTCGCCTATGTCGATAGGAGTAACAAGCATATAACAACCTCTGTAAATACCGTTGTGATAAACCTCAACAAACTGATATTTACATGTGTAATCAAGACCGAGGTCCTTTGCAAATTCAAATGCAAGAGCAGTTCTGATGAGCGGTTGGTCGTATGCGTTAGCGAGAAGGTGATACTTCTTGCCGGCGCCCATTCCAAATAGGTCAACCTTTCTTGAGAACTTAATGTTGAAAGGATATTTTGCGCTAAAGCTTGCAGTATAGTTACCTCTGATTCTCATTTCGCCCTCTGCATCAGAGAGAGTTTGGAGATTGCCTTGCTCGTCCTTATAAGCAACGATAATGTTTGCATTTACATATTCGGTTTTGGAGAGCTTATCAGGGGATTCAAGATAGATAACAGGAATATCTGTAACGTTGTACTGAATTGTAGGGAGAACGCGACGAATTTCCTCAACAAGAGTATCAACCTGCTCCTGCGTAAGCGCCTTTTTCGCGTTTTCAACGATAGGTCTTAACAAGGCAGCGCTTTCGGTTGTACAGTAGAGATTATAGTTTGCTGGAATTGTAGCAACAACCTCTTGAAGAATGTCACGCTTTACCTCTTGGTGCTCAAGAGTCTTACAAACAGCACAGTAGCTGTATTGATAGTCAAGCTCATTGTCGCTGAGCATCCACCAAGAATGAGTATGTGGAAGGGAAGGAATTGTTACCTCCTCTGTAAGTCTACAAACAGAGCATGTTTTAGAGGATTTTCCAGCTTTTTTACAGGTTGCCGCCTCTATAATTGTTTCAACAAAGAGGTGTCCTGTTGGAGCGGTTGTTTTTTCAAGCTCCTCGATTTCCTCGCCACAGTCAGCACAGAACGAGATACTCTTTCCACCATAGATACAGCTTTCGTAAGTCAAGATAACTGTATTTATACGAATATGCTCATCGCATACATTGGTATTCTTTTCAATTGTTACACCAAGCTGTGCAACATATTGCTTTAGCAAGAGAAGGTCAAGTGATGTGATGCTTCCGTCACCGTCAACATCGCACGCAAAACGGTTAGCATTAGATGCAGAGCCACCAAGAATCTTACCAAGAAGAGAGATGTCCTTTGCATCAACTGTACCATCACCGTTTACATCGGCAGATACATATGCATTTGTTTCAAAGCTGTCAACAACGATTTCGCCACATGTCGTACACTTGCGATATTCATAAGCATAAGTGGAGTCATCCTTTGTGGTAGCGTCGGAGAGAGTATGTCCTGTAAATGGAGTTACAATAACCTCAGCCTCAGGATTTTCAGGAGTACAACAGTTTACACAGTCAATGTAATATGCCTCTGGTGTTGTACAGGTAAGAGCAGTGCTACGGAGAATCTTTCCCTTGTGTCCTGTCGCAGGAGCAACAGCGCTCTCGCCACAGAAGCAACAAACATTTGTTCCATCCTCATCACATGTAGCTGGAGTATCAAGATATCCATACATGTGACCGCTATAATATTCCTCACAGCCTCTGTCAGGTATGTAATAAGCAAGAGTGTTATCGCCAGAGCCAGGAAGAGTTCCTGTTCCACCACCTGTAAGAGTAGAGAAGATGTGCTTAAGTGCCGCATTTCCACCTGAAACATAGTCGCTTTTGAAAGAGGTGATTCCTTTTCCAAATACTACCCATGTAAGATCAGTACATCCACTTGCAACATTGTCGCCAAGGCTTGTAACGTTGTCGGGAATGTAAAGGGTTGTAATACCGGTGTTTCTAAATGCGCTTCCTTCGATTTTGGTAACATTAGAACCAATTGTTATTTTGGTAAGATTTTTAGCACCGTAGAATGCCGAACCCTTAACTGTTGTAACAGATTCAGGAATTACGAACTCGCTGTCAATCTTTCCAAGAGGATAACGGTACAAGGTCTTCATATCATAGCTGAAGAGAACACCGTCGATTGATTTGTAGTATGTATTAGCCTCTCCTATGTTGTAGTATTTGAAGTCCGAGCATCCGCTAAATGCATCGGATGAGAAGTTGCAGTTGCTACCGATTGTAACGCCTGTTATAAAATAACAGTTTGCGAAAGCGCTACCACCAAGAGTTGTGATAACAGGGAAGTTAAGCTCGCCTGCAAGACAGTAGCAGTTGTAGAATGCGCTGCCTTCAATGCTGAGAACCTCTTCTGAAATGGTAATGTACAAAAGCGATTGACAGTCTCTGAATGCGTTCGACTTGAAGGTTTTGATATCGCCCTCGGTTTTGAACTCAACAAGAGCCTTACAGCCATAGAAGCATCCCTCGGGAACAGTATCAAATGAGGATGGGAAAGCAACGGTATCAAGACCTACACAATTCCTGAATGCGTACTTTCCAATCTTTGTAACGCTTTCGGGGATGACAATCTCGCCATAAATAGCAGAGGAGTCAAATGCATACTCTCCGATTTCGATAAGAGTGTCAGGGAGAGTTACATGTCCGAAATATTTCTTTGATAAGGCATTTGAAGCCTCGAATTTGTCGCCACAGTCAAATGCATTGTTAGAAATTTTGGTAACAGTGTATTCCACACCATTGTATTTTACCTTTGCAGGTATATTGAGCTCGGTAGTACGAGTCTCGCCAGTTTTCAGGTTAGCACCTGTAATTGTCGCGGTCTTATCTGTGTCAGAATAGGTAAAGTTCCAGGTTCTTCCGTCAGCATCCTCCCACGACGCAGCGCTCGCGCATACGCAAAAAAGCGCTACTGCCAATATCATAAATATAAAAATGTGTAGAAATTTCTTCATATTAGGGCTCCTTTTGGTAAAATTGCACATATATATTGTAGCATATAAAATTATTATTGTCAATAGATATAAATATTTTATTAAAATAAGCGCGCACACTTGAAAATTGTAAAATATTGTGGTATACTTGTTTTTGTAAATGAAGAAAGGAGGGCGTAATATGTCATCATACATACCTGCAGATTATAAAACTGCACTCGGTGTTAAGGATACTGAGATCGCCATAAAAAAGGTAAAAGACTTTTTTGAAAGAGAGCTTGCCAAGGCGCTTAATCTTACAAGAGTTTCTGCACCGCTTTTTGTTGACTGTGAAAGTGGACTCAACGATGATTTGAATGGTGTTGAGCGCCCTGTTAAATTTGACATTCCGTCAGGTAAAAGCCTTGAAATCGTGCACTCTCTTGCAAAATGGAAGAGAATGGCATTAAAGGAATATGGCTTCGAGGTAGGAGAGGGACTCTATACCGATATGATTGCTATTCGTAGAGACGAGGAGACTGACAACATTCACTCAATGTATGTCGACCAGTGGGACTGGGAGAGAATTATCTCCAAGGAACAGCGCACAGAGGCAACACTTAAGGAAATCGTAAATAAAATTTACGGCGCCTTGAAGCAGACAGAGGACTATATTTGTGGCGAATACAGCTGTATTTCAAAAATTCTTCCCGAGAAAATTACCTTTGTAACAACACAAGAGCTCGAGGATAAATATCCAACGCTTACAACCAAGGAGCGCGAAAAGGAAGCGTCCAAAGAGTATGGCGCAGTTTTCATTATGAAAATCGGTGGTGCACTCAAATCAGGCAAGCTTCACGATGGGCGCGCACCTGACTACGACGACTGGGATCTCAACGGAGATATTATCGTTTACTATCCTGTACTCGACATTCCTCTTGAGCTTTCATCAATGGGAATTCGTGTTGATGAGGAGGCGCTAATTAGACAGCTCAAAATTCGTGGATGCGAAAAGAGAAGTGAGCTTTCCTTCCATCGCGCACTCTTGAACGGAGAGCTTCCTTATACAATCGGTGGCGGAATCGGTCAGTCAAGAATGTGTATGTATTTCTTGCGTAAGGCTCATATTGGCGAGGTTCATTCGTCATACTGGGACGAGAAAACAGTGAAGATGTTTAAGGATAAGGGAGTAACCCTTCTTTAAGCGTTTTATCGACACAGGTCGGGCAAAAATTACAATATGTGTGCATTAAAAAGCAAAAACGACAAGCGAAAAGCTTGTCGTTTTTTGGTGCGGGTGACAGGACTTGAACCTGCACGGATGCCCACCAGATCCTAAGTCTGGCGCGTCTGCCAATTCCGCCACACCCGCGTGTTGCCTTAATAATATTACAACATTTTTCTTTTTTTGTCAATACTAAAAAGGTATTTTCTTTTTCAATATTCTTGACAAATTAAAATAAAATTGTATAATAGTAATTAACCACTACTTTTTAGGAGAGGTAATTTGATGAATATAATCATTGTTGGTTGTGGACGAGTAGGTGAGACTCTCGCCGAAAAGCTTAATGACGATGGAAATATCGTTACAATTATTGATATGTCATCTACAAAGGTGAAAAATATCGCAAACAAATTTGATATTATGGGCATCGTTGGAAATGGTGCTACACATATGGTGCAGAAGGAGGCTGGCATTGATGATGCTGACCTTCTTATTGCAGTTACAAATTCAGATGAGCTTAATTTGCTTTGCTGTATGGTTGCTAAGAAGGCAGGTAACTGTCAGACTATCGCACGAGTTAAAAATCCTGAATATAGCACAGAGGCACCTTATTTGAAGGATGAGCTTGGTCTTGCAATGGTAATCAATCCTGAATATGCAGCAGCAGAGGAAATTGCACGCGTGCTTAAATTCCCATCTGCTATGAATATTGAAACCTTTGCAAAAGGCAAAATAGAGCTTATCAAATTCAAAATTCCTAAAAACAGCCGAATTGTAGGTATGTCAGTTAAGGAGCTTACAACAAAGCTTCATTGTGATGTCCTTGTATGTACAATTGAGCGTGGAGAGGACGCATATATCGCAAACGGTGATTTTAGATTTGAGGAAAAGGATATTATATCCTTTGTTGCTTCCCATAAAAACGCAACTGACTTTTTCGCTAAAATCGACCATAAGGGTAATACCATCAAAAACGCAATCGTTGTTGGTGGACATGTTACAACACACTATCTTTGTGATATAATGGAAAGCTCTGGCGTTTCTATGAAGATAATCGAAAAGGATCGCAAGATTTGTGAGGAGCTTTGCACAAGATGGAAGAATGTCGATGTTATAAACGGAGACACAGCTGACAAGGAGCTTCTAATAGAAGAGGGAATTGCGAGTACAGATGCATTTGTTGCTCTTTCTGGCTTGGATGAGGAAAATATTATTCTTTCACTCTTTGCACAAAGCTCAAATGTTGGAAAAATAATCACAAAAATTAACCGAATCGACTATGATAATGTTTTGAATCGCTTGGAGCTTGATACAATTCTTTCTCCAAAGAACATAACCTCTGATATGATTTTGAGATATGTAAGAGCAACTCAAAATACCGTCGGAAGTAATGTTGAAACCCTTTATAATGTTATTCAGGATGAGGTTGAGGCAGCTGAATTTATCGTAAAAGAGAATTCTCCTATTGTGAATATTCCTCTTTGCGAGCTTAAATTCAAGCCAAATGTGCTTGTTGCTGCAATCATTCGTGACGGAGTCATTATAACTCCTCGTGGACACGACACAATTCAAGTAGGAGATGCTGTTGTTATAGTTTCAAAGCTTATGGCTCTCCACGATATTACCGATATTCTTAAATAAAAGGGATAAAAAATGAATTTTCACATAATCAAACGCACTATCGGTTGGCTTCTTTTGTTCGAGGCAATGTTCTTCCTTGTACCAATCATAACAGCGATAGTGTATAGCGAGAGGGAAATAGTATCATTCCTTGTTACTATGTCAATTTGCATAGCGCTCGGACTTGTGTGTCTTCTCGGCAAACCGAAAAGTGAATATATGTACGCCAAGGAAGGTCTTGTTATAGTTTCCCTTAGCTGGATTGTAATTAGTATTTTTGGCGCACTACCATTTTGGCTTTCAGGTGCGATTCCGTCCTTTGTTGATGCTCTTTTCGAAACCGTATCTGGATTTACCACAACAGGTGCTACAATCATTGCAACAGGTGCGCAGGTTGCAGCATTGCCAAAATGCATGCTTATGTGGCGTAGCTTCACTCACTGGGTTGGTGGAATGGGAGTGCTTGTATTGATAATGGCATTCTTGCCACTTAGTGGTGCTCGTAATATGCACATTATGAGGGCAGAGAGCCCTGGCCCTACTGTAGATAAGCTCGTTCCAAGAGTAAAGACAACTGCAAAGGTTTTATATTCGATTTATCTTGTAATGACCTTGCTCGAATTTATAATGCTTCTTTGTGGTGGTATGTCATGCTTTGAAGCACTTAGCTGTGCATTCTCAACTGCGGGAACAGGTGGATTTTCATGGAATGCCGAGGGAATGGGCGTATATTCGTCCTACCTTCAAGTCGTAGTTACAGTATTTATGATACTGTTTTCGATAAACTTTAACTCATATTACCTTGTTTTGAGAGGTAAAATAAAGGATGCTTTTAGCACTGAGGTTCGTGCATTTTTGATAATTACTATTCTTGCAATCTCTGCTATAGCAATCAATATTTACCTCACCTCCGGAGACTTGTATAATTACTCAATAGGAGAGGCTATAAAGCACTCTGCGTTTAGCGTAGGCTCGATTATCTCAACCACAGGCTTTACAACCGAAAACTTTGACTTGTGGCCGGCATTTTCAAAGGCGATACTTGTCATCTTGATGTTCATCGGTGCGTGTGCAGGCTCAACAGGTGGTGGAATTAAGGTTTCTCGTTGGCTTATTCTTGGTAAGGGTGTGATTTATGAGCTTAAAATGATGCTCCATCCAAAGCAGGTAAGAAAAATCTCAATCGATAAAAGACCTGTGGAGAGCGAGACAGTAAGAGCAGTAAGCTCGTATCTTGTTGCATATATTTTGATATATATTGCATCAATGCTTATTGTATCGCTTGATTGCCCAGACCTTGAAACTAACTTTACCGCAGTTGCAGCAACAATAAACAATGTCGGTCCTGGACTTAGCGCAGTAGGACCCGCTGGAAGCTACGCATTTTTCTCAGATGTATCAAAGCTTGTGTTTGTCTTTGATATGCTTGTAGGAAGACTTGAGGTTTTCCCAATGCTTCTTTTGTTCACTCCTGCAACATGGAAAAAGCAATAATTTGATTAAAAAACGCTCACAAGCTATGCTTGAGGGCGTTTTTGCGTCGAAAATGAAAAACAATTAAAAAAATCACAATTTCTTGAATATTTTTTATTGACAAGAAAAAATCAGTGTGCTAAAATAAAAAAGTAATTATTTTTACAATATAAGGAGAAAAACAATGAGCTTCAAAAATCAATATCTCAACGAACTCGTAGAGAGAGTTATCAAAAGAAATCCTAACGAGCCAGAATTTCACCAGACCATCAAAGAGGTTTTGGAATCAATCGAGCCAGTTATCGAGCAGCGCCCTGACTACATAACAAGTGGTGTTCTCGAAAGAATGGTAGAGCCTGAAAGAATTATTAAGTTCAGAGTTCCATGGGTTGACGACAAGGGTGTTGTTCAGGTAAACCGTGGATACAGAATCCAGTTCAATAGCGCTATCGGTCCTTACAAGGGCGGACTTCGTTTCCATCCTTCTGTAAACGAGAGCATTATTAAGTTCCTTGGCTTCGAGCAGACATTTAAGAACAGCCTTACATCACTTCCTATGGGCGGTGGTAAGGGTGGCTCCGACTTCGATCCACAGGGCAAGAGCGATGCAGAGGTTATGCGCTTCTGCCAGAGCTTTATGACAGAGCTTTCAAGACATATCGGCGCAGACCTTGACGTACCAGCTGGCGATATCGGTGTTGGTGCAAGAGAGGTTGGCTATATGTTTGGTCAATATAAGAGACTTCGCAACGAATTTACAGGAGTTTTGACTGGTAAGGGAATTCCTTTCGGTGGCTCACTCATTCGTCCTGAGGCAACAGGCTATGGTGCAGTTTACTACACAGTAAATATGCTCAACTACTTCAAGGACGATATCAAGGGCAAGACCTTCGCTATCTCTGGCTTCGGTAATGTTGCTTGGGGAACTGTTAAGAAGGTTACAGAGCTTGGTGGTAAGGTTGTTACTATCTCTGGTCCTGACGGTTATATCTACGATCCAGACGGAATCTGCACAGAGGAAAAGATCGACTTTATGCTCGAAATGCGTGCTTCCTGTCGTAACAGAGTTCAGGACTACGCTGATAAGTTCGGTGTTGAATTCTTCGCAGGTCAGAAGCCTTGGGGCGTAAAGGCAGATATTCTTATGCCTTGCGCAACTCAGAACGAGGTTGGTATGAAGGAAGCAGAGCAGATTGTTGCTAACGGCGTTAAGTACTATGTTGAGGTTTCTAATATGCCTACAACAAACGAGGCTGTTGCATTCCTTAAGGAAAATGGCGTTATCGTTGCTCCTTCAAAGGCAGTTAACGCAGGTGGTGTTGCAGTTTCAGGTCTTGAAATGTCACAGAACTCTATGCGTTACAGCTGGAGCGCAGAAGAGGTTGACGAAAAGCTTAAGGGCATCATGAAGAACATCTTCGAAAACTCCGTTAAGGCTGCTAACCAGTATGGTCTTGGCGACGACCTTGTAGCAGGCGCTAACATCGCAGGCTTTATTAAGGTTGCAGAGGCTATGAAGGCTCAGGGAGTTGTTTAATTCCATATAAAAATAAAAGCACTTATGACAAGCTCATAAGTGCTTTTTTGTGTTTAATTTTACCAGCTGTCTCTTAAAATCTTGATGATGTCAGCCTTGGTAGGCACACGGGGATTTGTTGCCGTGCATCTGTCGAGAAGTGCTGCCTCAGCCATAGCATCAAGCTTTAATTCAAACTCTTCGAACGAAATTTTTGGCACAACATCTCTTACATGAACAGGCATTGACATTTCAACCTGCATTGCACGAATGAAATATGCAAGAGCCTTTACACAAGCGATATCATCGTAGCCAACAAGACCAATACGACGAGACATATTTGCGTATTTTGATACGCAAGGAGATGGATTTTCGAGAACGAATGTGTGCTCGCCAATACCTGAGTTGAAGAGTATAACATTTGGGAGAACAATTGCGTTAGCGCGTCCGTGAGGAATGTGGAATTGTGCACCAAGCTGATGCGCTATACTATGGCAAATACCAAGAGATACAGCATTAAACGCCAAGCCTGCAAGGCAGGATGCGATATGCATTTTTTCTCTTGCTTTGTTTTCGTGAGTTTTTGGATAGTTGTATGAGCGCACAAGATAGTGCTTGCAAAGAGAGGTGGCCTTTTCTGCATACATATCAGAGAAGTAGTCTGCCTCGGTGCTTACATAGGCCTCAATGGCATGTGCCATAACATCCATTCCTGTATCTGCTGCAATAGAGGCGGGAACGCTCTTGACCATTTCAACATCAAGAATTGCCTCGTTTGGAAGAAGAATGTCATCAATAAGCGCGTGCTTTATGTTTTTGTGAGTGTCGGTTACAACAGCAAAGGAGGTAACCTCACTACCAGTACCACTTGTTGTAGGAATTGCAATAAAATGTGGGAGATAATCTGGATGAAGATTGTGAGCAAACAAGCGTACACATTTTGCAAGGTCGATAGCCGAGCCACCACCCACAGCAATAATGCAAGGGGACATCTCACGCACAAGCGCAGCAACTCCAGCAACAACCTTTTCAATAGGTGGATCTGGCACAACATCTGAATAGATTGCGTACTCAATTTGGGACGCATCAAGATGCTTTGTAACTGACTTGATAAGATCACTGGAAACAACGAACGGATCTGCTATAATAAATACCTTTTTGTAATCAAGTGTGGCAAGACGAGAAAGCGAATTGCCCTCAAAATGTATTGTAGTTTTAAGATTACAGCTACGCATTTGCATCCCTCCTTAAAGAACTATACGCATATATTATAACATATGAAAGCGAATAAGTAAATATACTTTTTGAAAAATGCTTGTTTAAATGCAAATTTTTAAAACTTGACATTACATAAAACAAGTGTTATACTAAATATAGTGTTTTTATTCGGAGGTGTAAATGAAAAAGCTTTTATTACTTATACTTGCATTTTTGCTGTCATTTTCTATGGTAGCGTGTGATATTCAGTCTATTCTTGACGGACTTATGCCATCTTCATCATCTTCATATGACGAGGAAGAAGAGGAGGAAGAAGAGGACGAGGATGATGAGGAGCAGCAGTCAAGCTCTTCTGTTCCTGATATGAGCCATATATATGGTGAGGATAAAACCGTATATACAAACACCATAACCGAGGACGGAAAGTGGATGTATGGCGACAAGGCTCTCGCAGCCCCAACCTTTGCTAACTACTATAATGGCTATAAATCAGCACTTACCTTTACCTTTGACGATGGTTATGACATCGGCACGGGAAGATATGTAAACAGCGTTTTTGACCAATATGGCTGGCGTGGAACAGCAATGCTCGGACCTTGCTTCTTGAGCGAGGAGCTTGTGGCTCAATGGAACACCGTTTTGGCAGAGGGATATCTCGATGTTGGATGCCACGGCTATGACCACAAAAACCCTGTGGGACTTGATTCAGCTGAATATGAGCACGAAATTAAGGATGCAATCGAATATTTAAGAACTAATTTCCCAGGACAAAGAGTTCTTACCTATGCAACACCATTTGCTCATATAGACAGCCCATATCAGGACTATCTTGATGACCTCGTTATTTCCAACCGTCTTGAAGCTGATGGAAAGCTTGTTAAGGTAGGAGATGATTACGACCTCTATCAGGTAAGATCCTATTCCTTTAATAAGAACAACGTTGTTGATGCTTGGAACCAAAGCATCGGTACAAAGCTTAACGAGGATGGAACATGGGTGGTTGAGCTCGTTCACTGCGTTCTCGATTCACCATATAACAACACCGATACCTCAAAGGAAAAGTTCTCAGCGCACTCAGCATATCTTTATAACAACTATAAGGACACTGTTTGGTTTGCCTCGTTTGAGGATGTTTCAATCTATTTAAAGCAGGTTGAAAGTGCAAAAATCAATTATGTTGCCTCTGACCGTGAGTCGATGACTATAAATGTTACCTGCCCACTTGACGAGACAATTTACAACTTCCCAATGACCGTAAAAATGCGTGTGCCCTCATATGCTACAAGCGCATATGCAGTAATCGATGGAGAGGTGCAGATGCTTCAGGTTACAAAGGGAAGTGGTATGAATGTAGTTACCGTTAAGGATATCCCAGTAAATGGCGAAAATGTAAAGATTTATCTCGGTGGCAACTATAACTATGCAAACGGATGCTCTCATCTTTGGTCTAACAAGAGAGTTAGCGCAACCTGTAAGGATATGGGCTATATGCTTTATGAATGCGCATTTTGTAAGGCAACCTATAAAAACGAATTTGCCAAAACTCGTGACCATGCCTTTGGCGAAAGAGAAATCATAGAAATCCCAACACTTACCGAGGATGGACTTGAAAAAATCTCTTGCTCCGATTGTGGCACTGAAAAGGAAATCGTTACATCGCTTAAAAATCTTGCTCCAGGCGCTACAATAAGCGCAAGCGCTGGAATAAATGAGTGGGTATACACAGCTGATATGATTGATGGCAACATTGATTCCAAATGGACATGCGGAACTGATGCTCCGAGTGTTCAGCTTACCTTTGCAAAATCAAGCATTCAGTATGTTGAAATTAGCGTTTCAAAATATGGAGGCGCAGAGATGCTTGCTATAAGCACATATGATGGAGAGGAATGGACACAAATTGCCGTGGATGAGGTGATTGACGGCGATGGTGTAATAACAGTACGAGTTGAGGTCGGCGCAGAGGCATCAAGCGTTAAGTTTGACATATCTGGCACAGCAAGTGGCTGTACAATGATTCACGAAATCACCGTAATTGCAAAAATTGATAAATAAGAAATCGAGGCTGTAAAGCCTCGATTTTCATTTGTTTTTCTTTTTACTGATATTTTCCTTGATAGCTCTCAAATGCGCCTTAAACGCGTCCAAATCGCACAAAACGCACACTCCAAATGCCACAAGAGTAATGCCTATATACATAGGGATTGCGTACCATAAAATCGGCACATAAAATCCAGCGCTATTTCCACCTCTTAAAAACCTTGGAGTAAAAACCGAAATTATTTTCACAAGAGAGTCAAAGCCTGACGGTGCAGTTATTGACCAGCACGGATTTATCTCACGAAGGCTACCATAAATGTCGCTTGGATTTGATACAGGATAGTGTCCAATTGCAATAAAGAATATATCATTTACAATTATAATTCCGAGCATAGCAAAGAACAAAAGCCCGATTTTCCAAAAATGCTTCCATTCAAGCTTGACAAGTCCTAAAAATGCAGGAAGCAGAGAGGAAATGAATAGTAGAGAATGGCACAAATAGAAGCGATATGCCTCACTTTGAAAAGCACTTTGACCAATAAACCAGTATGGCACAAGCATTGCAATCATACCTGCGATAGTGCCAATGTAAGTAAGAAAATTCTTTAATAGCTTAGAGCCAAACAGCCATATAAACGGAGATGAAATTATCAAAAACGCACACACATTATAAGCACTGCTTAGGTGCAAGGAATAATGCCCACCCCAATAATGAGGATAAATTAGACCCTTTAAAAGATGCTGTGCAAGGTTTACTGACGCAATGATAACAACAGCGAGCCTTTTTGTCCTCTCACTACGATTTCTAAGAGCAAAAAAAGCCCCTAAAAATCCACCTATTGCAAGCAAAATGTACATAAAGTACATAAAAGAACCATAGTAAATCAACATAATCAGTTACCCCAAAGCGTTTCTGGATTGAAGCCCGACACCTGAACAACCTCAAAATATTCGGAATTTGAGATGTCCTTTGGAGTTACCACAGCGCCACCATTTGAGTCGATATCATAGCCATGCTTATAGAAGGCATACCAAAAAATGTGTGCGCATTGAGTTGCCTTGATTTCCTCGTCATACTTTCTTGATAAAACACCAACAGTCGGATCGTATGTAATGCCGATAAGCTCTTGGTCAACATAGTCAACAATCTTGTCAAGCTCTTCCTTTTCAAGCTTAGGACGAAGCACGATAAGAGTTGGGCGTCTTGAAAGCGCAGAGGCATATCCATATGTAGAATCATCGCCTACACCAATTGCCTCAACGACAATTCCTTTCTCGGCATCTACAACCATAGCACAATGTCCAATAGACCACCACGAAAACTCTGTGGATGACGAAATTATAATATCTCCGTTTTGCAAGGGAGCAAGAGGAATTTTGCCCTTTAAGGAATAATAGTGACAAAATGGTGCAAAATTAAGGTCGCTAAATTCATATTTCTTGAAAAACGACTCCTGCACGTCCACGATTTTTGTAATGTCGCCCTCGTCAAGCATTGAGTCAATGCCGATTTTTGTAAGTCCAGTTTGCGCATACAAAAGCGCATAATCCTCATCTGTCAAAGTGTCCTTAGAAAGCGTGGGCACAATATCAACCATATCATAATCAGGAGTATATCTTTCAATTCCAAGCGCATTTTTCTCGCCAAGCCAAAAGAACGAAAGCACAAGCGCTACAAAAAGCACGCAAGAAACAAAAGCAATAATCGCTCGTTTTATGCGAGTGTGTCGTTTCATAATATACCCCCTTTAAGCAAACTATATAACGATTTTATCATTAAAACTTATATAAGTCAATAAAAATAGTTCAAATTCTTGTTGCTTAAAGATCGGATTTGTGATAAAATTGATTTGTAAAGCACTTTTAGGAGGCGCAAAATGATAAAACCCGAAAATCAATTCTTTATCTTTGGCTTAGGTCACAGAGAAAAGCATCTTTATAAGGATGGAGCACTTATCAATATAAGGACGAACGAAACTGTCTATAAATGGAATGTTGAAAGGGAAAAATTCCTTTTTGATAGATATATGGTCGTTATTTGGACCAAGGAAAAGAATATATTCTTAATCGAGGAAAATGAGCACGGTCTTTATGTTAGCGACATAACCAATGGAGAAGAAAGAAAAGACTCTGCTTGCTTGGCTGAATCGGAGATAAATCTCCCCGACTTTGAGGAGTATGAGTATCCTGCACAAATGCGAATCCTGCATCAAGAGATTTTGACCAGCTTTATAGGAACAGAGCCAGTGCCTAATATCTATGTTTACGATAAGGCGTGGTATCGCGATGGCGCTATGATGGCTCTCGCTCTTGAAAAAACAGGCAACATAGACCTTTTGAAGCCTTGGGCATTGTCAGTTACCGACCTTTATGATAGAAATAATAAGGGAAATGAAGAGCCTGATAATTTGGGACAGCTCGCATTTGTTTTGTCCTTCTTTGTTGACAAAAATCATCCTATGGTTGTGAAAATTGTCGATGAAGCGAAGAGAATAATGAAAAACGGTCTTTTAACAGGAATGACCGATTATAACCATCACGAGATTTATTCAACTCTTTGGCTCAAGCTTGCTCTTAATAGGCTTGATATTGACACCTCGTTTATCAAAATCCCTGAGGAATTTGATAGCTATGCCCGTATGTTTTGGATGGATAGAAGCGAGGTAGAAAGAAAAACACTATATGAAAACAAATACGATGAATGGTATCCTTATCTCTGGTGGGCTGTTAAGCACTTTGAAAACGAGGAGGTTGATGAAAAATACCTCGAAATCAAATACCCAATGAGCTGGGAAATAAAGGCGTCAGAGGCAAGATACGAAAAAATCGCACCTCTTAGCGAGGAATATGCCAAAAACAAATGCGGTGCGCCTCACTCTTGGCACGCAAGCGAAATGTTTATGTATTTAGCAGATAGAACTGATAGGAGAAAATAATATGCCGGGCTATGCAAATTATAAAAAACTATATATTGAGGAGTACAAAACTCTTTTCGACGAGGGCTTTGATGTTGAAAAATACATAGTTAATGATGAAAAAAGCGACAAATTTGCACCTAATCCTCAAAATATAGATAACTATCCCGAAACGGATGATTTTTGGCAAAGGCCTTATGAAAATCTTGCCAAGATAATGGATACGGGCGATATTCGAGAGGGCTATCCATACGTTGAGCCAAACGATTTTGACTCCATTATGGCACAGGCAATCGAAGCTCCCGAGCTTTTTCCACTCTCCGACGAGGAGTATGAGAAGAGAATATACGGTGCCTTTTACGGTAGATGCGCCTCGGTAATTCTCGGAAAACCTCTTGAAATGGGACTTTCAAAGGAATTTATTAAGAAATATCTTGAAAGCGTTGATGCGTATCCGTTAAACGACTTCGTGCCCGAATATTCCGAAAAGCTTGATTACCGACTTCGTGGGGACTGTGTGTATAGCACAAAAGGGAATGTGAAGTTCGCCCAATCCGACGACGATATTCATTATACGCTTTTAGGACTTCGCTTTATCGAAATCTTTGGCTTTGAAATCGAGCCTTGGAAGGTGCTCAAAAACTGGGCGGATAATATTCCGTATCTTTGGTGCTGGTGCGCCTCAAGAGTGGCTTATTATCACTATGTTTGCGATAAAATTCCACACGAAAAAATCCCATATACAATAAACCCTTGGAGAGAGTGCATTGACGGTCAAATAAGAACAGATATTTGGGGATACGTTTTCCCTGCACAGCAAAAAAAGGCTTGCTATTATGCGCACAAGGATACCTCGGTAACGCTTACTAAAAACGGTATTTACGGTGGAATGTTCGTTGCAGGTGCGCTCGCAGGCGCGCTCTCAAAAAATCCAACTGTCGATAAAATAATCGACTCAGGACTTGCCTCTATTCCTAAAAAATCAAGACTTTTCGAGGCTATCAGCCTTGTAAGAGAATGGTATCGTGAAACACCAAATTGGGACGTTGTATCCGATAAAATTCTTGAAAAATACGGTTATCTTCCATGCGAGGCTACAATCAATAATATGGCAATGGTTGCGCTCGGAATTATAGCTGGTGAGCTCAATTATACAAAGAGCATAACTATAGCTACAATGACCGGTCTTGACACCGACTGTAACGCGGGAACTGTTGGTAGCATTGTCGGCGCAGCCGTGGGAATTGACGCTATTGAAAAGCGTTGGATCGAGCCTCTAAACGACACTATAAAAAGTGCGGTTGCGTGCTTCGGAGATTGTAAGATTAGCGACATTTGCAAGCGAATTTTAAGTGCAAAAATAAAAGCCGATAAATTAGAGAAGTGATTTCAAAAATTCTTTATATAAAACAAAAAATCGCAAATTTTAAATTTGCGATTTTTTAAATTCTAAAATTCAATAATTATTTATTTACGATATTCGTAGGCGCTCCGTCAAGATATGCTTTTATGTTGGAAAGAACTGTGTTAAAGCACCTCATTCTTGACTCGAATGAGCCCCACGCCATATGAGGAGTCAGCGATACGTTTTTAAGCCCGTAAAGCTTTTCAAATGGATGTTCGTTTGGTAATGGCTCAACCGAAAATACATCACAGCCCATACCACCGATTTTGCCCTCTAAAATTGCATCGGCAACAGCGCCCTCGTCCCAAATTGCACCACGCGCAACATTGATTATGATTGCGTCGCGCTTCATAAGTGAAAGCTCGCGTTTTCCTATCATACTTCTTGTCGCATCACTTAACGGGCAGTGAATTGTGATAATGTCGCTTTCTCTTAAAAGTGTATCTAAATCGACACACTCATAGCCCTCAATTTTTGTGCGCTTGTTCACAAGTAATTTACAGCCAAACGCCTCTGCAACCTTGCCAACTGCACGACCGATATTTCCAAAGCCGATAATGCCCCAGGTTTTTCCCGAAATCTCGTGATAAACGGGAACAAGACAATTCGCATTGCCTCCTCTTGTATATTCGCCACTCGACACATTGTCCTCATATTCTCTTAAATGCGTCAAAAGAGAGCACACCATCGACACAGTAACCTGCGCCACGCAATCGCTCGAATAAGCAGGAGTATTAGCGACCAAAATTCCTCGACCTTTGCAATATTCAATGTCGATATTGTCAAAGCCTGTCGCAGTTTCGCAAATAAGCTTGAGATTTTTCGCTCCCTCAAGCACCTCACGCACCATCTTAACCTTGTTTACTATAACAATGTCAGCATCTCGAAGTCGCTCTGATGCCTCGGCTTGACTTGTTTTTTCGTATTTGATAACCTCTCCATACCTTTCAGCACCAGTTAGGTCAAGGTCGTAGCCAAGAGTCGCATAATCCAAAATAACAATTTTCATTTCAAAAGCCCCTTTCTTGTCTTGTAATCAGGCAAAATTTCCTCAACAAATGACCAAAACTGACGCGAGTGATTCAAAAATTTAAGATGCGCAAGCTCGTGCACAACGACATAATCAATCGCCTCCAAGGGATATCTTGCAAGCCTGCACGAAAAATTAATGCGTCCCTTCTCAGAACAGCTACCAAATCTCGTTCTTGCCTCATTTATCGAAATGTGAGTAGGAGTAACACCCATAATAGAGGAATAGTGCGCAACTCTTTCTGGCAAAATTTCACGCGCCCTCGCTTTTAAGCGAGAAATCTCCTCCCTTGATGGCTCGGGGTATCTTTGCGCCCTTGATTTTTGACTCTCTAAATGCTTTTGAATCCAAGCACTATGAGATGCCACAAAATCCTCAATTCGCTTTTTTGAAGCTCCAATAGGCGCTCTTACAACAACCTCGCAGGTCCTCGTTATCTGAATGGCGATGGTTTTTCTTTTTGAATATATAATTTTGTATTCCATTACACCACCTCTAAAAATTGTACCATAAAGCGAAAAAAATGTCAATAATATGGCGTGTATAACTTATATAACCTCTTGAAAAATAAAAAGCTTTATGCTATACTTTATTGAGAAAACCACTGAAAGGAGAGAGCTATGGCTGAAAAATCAGTAAAGGTAATCGCACAAAACAAAAAAGCATATCACGATTACTTCGTCGTTGAACGCTATGAGGCAGGCATAGAGCTCTTCGGCACAGAGGTGAAATCCGTGAGGGCAGGACAGGTCAATCTTAAGGACTCGTTTTGTAAGGTTTATAATGGAGAGCTTTTAGCTCTCGGTATTCATATAAGCCCATATGAGCACGGAAATATTTATAACAAGGACCCACTTCGCTATAAGCGCCTTCTTATGCATAAGCGTGAGATCTTGAAGCTAAATAGTGCAATAAACGCAGATGGCTATTCGCTTATACCATTGTCACTTTATTTTTCAGGCTCAAGAGTTAAGGTTGAGCTTGGGCTTTGTAAGGGCAAGAAGCTTTATGATAAGCGAGAAAGCGATGCGAAGCGCTCGGCACAAAGGACAATTGAAAGAACAGTAAAGGGACAAAGAGAGGACTAATATGAGAAGCTATATTATTTATTTGATGGACGAGCTTGGTTTTGATAAGGAAGCGCAGGAGTCACTCCTTGCAGATTTTGATAAAATCGAGGCAAATGAGGAAGCAAAAAAGGAATTTTACGATTGTATTGCAAGCTATGAGGCTGATATAAATGTCAACTATGGCACACTTTTGACAAATGCCGAAAAAGCAGGCGAAAAGGCAGGCGTGCATAAATATAGCGCAGGACTTCTCGTGTTTATGTGTATGTCAAAGCACTTGAAGGCTTGCTATGAAAAGGAGAATATCGACCTTCAAATTTGGCACGACAGTATGCTTGACCTTAAATGGAAGCTTTGGGAATGCAAGGCAGTTAAGGGAATTTGGGGCTCATTCGTTGCTTGGTGGTTCCCAGGCTTCTTTAATATGACAAGATTTGCTCTTGGTAGATTGCAATTCGACTTTGCAAGATATGGCAACACCTATAAGGACGAGGAATTCGACCTAAAGCCTGACGATATGATAATCGGCGTACATATTCCAAGAACAATGACTCCATTTGACAAGGCATCAAGAGATGACGCATATGCTAAGGCAAGGGAATTCTTTGCACCAAGGCTTAATGGCGCACCAATGATTTTCACCTGTTATAGCTGGCTCTTGTATCCTGCATATAGAGATATCATTCCTGAAAAGTCAAATACTCGCTCATTTATGGATGATTTCAAAATAATCGGTCAATACGATGATAAAGAGGGCGAATATAATGATGCTTGGCGTCTTTTCGATATGGATCAGCCAAAGGATTTGAATGACTATCCCGAAAACACCTCGCTCCGTCGCGCAATCAAGAAATATCTTCTTGACGGTGGCAGAACAGGCGAGGGCTTGGGCATCTTTAAAATGGAATATTAAAATTTAAAAATTCAAAAACTCAAAAATTCAACCACAAATAGTGCGTGAGCACAATGTGTTGCCTAATAGGCGCGAACCAACCTTAAACCTAATTTTTATTCTTGTTAAAAGTACGATTCTTACTTTGAAAAATTAGGTTTAAGGCGTCCTGCGATTTCGAGTAGCCAAATTCGGTATAGAACAAGGCAAAAAATCGCAGTCAATTAGGCAATTTACAAGATTTATTCGGGTCTGTAAGGGCTTCGACGGGGATTTTGAGGTACGATAAGCGTGGCGGGCTGGCTAATCCCGTATAATGGCTAAATTAAAAATTAAACGACAACAGAACTGTTGCTATGGCTGCCTAACTAATTGCCCCTTGGGCGATTAGTGGCAGTGCTGTGGCTTTTTAGCCACCCGTCTCCCCAAGGAGCACCACGACCTTGGCTGAGGCGTCAAACAGTGGTAAATGTGCATCGGTTGTTGCGCTTGAGCCGATCACACAAAAAAGCGCTACCGAATCGAATAGCCTGTTAATCGGCGCTTCGATAAGGGAATTTTAAAAGATTAACTGTCCACGAAGAAGGTTGTGCTAACGGATTTTCGGACGCGGGTTCAACTCCCGCCAGATCCACCAAATTAAGTGGACGGCATTATTGCTGTCCACTTTTAATATTTCAGGGCAAAAATTGATAAAAAACGCAAAAAATCTGCCTTTTTACTGCTTTTTCAGAAGTATTTTGCCTTTCTCCAACAT
>SVSE01000008.1 GCA_015064445.1 Oscillospiraceae bacterium
TTCATGGGTGTTTTGTTATGAATCGGCTAAAGGATTTGAAATATTATCGGATTTATACGAGGAATTAGATAGTTCTTTTGAAGATGTGATTTTCGAAGACTGATTACATAGGACTCGTTACAAGCATGGCGTTGCGCTCCGGAAGATAGCGGTTAAGTGCAACTCCCATCATCGCCAAGGGGGTAGTCTACCATCTGCAAAATCTGCGCGCATCTAAATCAGACACACACAGTTTTGCATCTAAATCAGACACACATCCCAAGAAAGACCTAATCCGAATCGTCGGGTTAGGTTTTTCTTTTTTTGCAAAGATAATAAATATTTTTCGATATTCTTTTGCAATTATATTGACACGCGTGCTTTTAAAATGGTAAAATGATTTTAGCTATAAAATATATTTTGGAGGACTTATTATGGCTAAAAAAGATAGCATGAGCATTATGAATGAATTTAAGAATGCTCCTCAAAAGGAAAAGATTGAATCTGAAAGAAAGCTTAAGGTTGCGATTATCGGTACTGGTTGGATTGCTGATGCGCACATAAACAGATACAAGGAAATGAGCGATGTTGAGGTTGTTGCTCTTGCTGACCTTGTACCTGGCAAGGCTGAAAAGTTTGCTGAAAAGTGGGAAATCACGGGTGCGAGATGTTACCTTTCTCACAAGGAGCTTCTTGATGCTGAAAAGGACCTTGATGCAGTTTCTATTTGTACATACAACAGAACACACGCAGAGTGCACAATTTATGCTCTCAAAAAGGGAGTGAATGTTCTTTGCGAAAAGCCTATGTCCGTAACTCTTGAGGAAGCGATTGAAATGCGTCGTGCTGAAAAAGAAAGCGGAAAGATTCTCTCTATTGGATTCCAGCCAAGAATGGATCCAAATATGAAGAAGATTAAGGAAATTGTAGAGTCTGGTATACTCGGCGACATTTACTATATTCAAACAGGTGGTGGACGCAGAAGAGGTATTCCTACACCATTTGGAACAACCTTTATCGAGGACAAGACCGCCGGAATCGGTGCAATGGGCGATATCGGATGCTATTCTCTTGATATGGTGCTCAATGCTATCGGCTATCCAAAGCCCCTTACTGTAAGCGGATACAAGTCCGACTTCTTCGGCAAGGATCCAAAGAATTATCCTTGGCATCCAGAATATGCTGATGTTTTTGGAGTTGAGGACTTTGCAGCAGGCTTTATTCGTCTTGAGGGCGGAATCATTCTTGACTTCCGTATTGCGTGGGCTATGAACCTTGACACTCCTGGTGATACAATCATTATGGGTAAGAAGGGCTCACTTCGTATCCCTTCAACAGAGTGCTGGAACGGTTCTGTTGGCGGTCCTATGAAGATATATAGCGAAATGGCTGGCTCTCAGGTATGCACAGAGATTCCTATCATTCCATCTCCTGACCTTTTCCACGAAAAGGTTCGCTCATTCCTTGATGCTATAATCACAGGTGGAAAGGCTCCTGTACCAACTGAGCAAATCATTATAAATCAGGCTATTATCGACGGTATTATCAAATCTGCAGAGCTTGGCAGAGAAATCGAAATCAATATTCCTGAGGTTTAATAAAAAAAGGACACTCCCAGAGTGTCCTTTTATTTTTATTTATCAAAAGCAATTTCGTTGACAATATCGCAAATGGCGCTGATTATATTGATATCAAGCTCCTTAAAGGGCTTTGGCTCTTGGCGCTTGCCTGTAAGGATTGCGAGCCAAGTAAGAGCAACTGCGAATCTACCGTAGGTATGCGACATATGAAAGCCATCACAGCAGAGAGATTCGCCACCGTTTGCATAATCAAAAATTGGCAGGCGCTCTCGAAGTGCTTGAATAACATCGCCCGCAGGAATCAAGGTGCCACCGCTTACAAGACACGCCTTCTCTGTTGCGCCACAAATTTCCTCGAACATTCTCTTTTGGTCGCGAGCGTAATTAAGAAAGCCCTCGTGCTGTGAGTCTATCTCATACGCCCAGGTGCGATGAATATACAAATCGGCGCTTGGCTGATGCGCACGCACATATTTAGTTAAGCTATCAAGATATGGCTGATAGGTTTCGTATTGTCCTGAAAAATGGCTTACCTGTTGCAGAGTAACCACATCAAAGCGCTCATTTTTTATAATCTCATCAATGGTAACGAGCTGTTCTGCCCAAGGTCCACCATTGATGCTATGCAAATAATTTGCGTTATTCTCTGTAACATTGTTCCAGTGAGTTTCAAGGGAGCAACCACCGATTGCCAAATTAACTGTTATTAAATCCTCGCCCCTCTGCTCCGCCAAATCGTGCAAATATGCGTGTGCGTCTGCCGAAAAGCTATTACCGATAGATAAAATTTTCATATTAGAAACCTCCGTTAAGCTTCCATTTAAGTATATCATATTTTTCTATACTTTGCAATATTATTACAGCTTCTTTACAAGGGTTATTTTTTGTGATATAATTGTTTTGAAGATATGAAAGGTGGTACATTATGGAAAAATATGCATGGAAGGCGAAGATAGTTGATGGAGCCTTGGACGAGTACATTAGGCGTCACGACGCGATATGGGATGAGATGAAGCAGGTATTATCTGATGCAGGAATCGTAAATTACACTATTTGGAATGTAGGAAACGAGCTTTTCGGCTATTACGAGTGCGAAAAGGGCATTGAATACGCATCGAAAATTCAAAGAGAAAGTCCAGTCGTTGACAGGTGGAACGAATATATGAAGGATATTCTCATAATGGAGCTTGATCCAACAACAGGTGCTCAGCCAAAGCTTACTAAGGTTTTCTCGTTTAAATAAAAAATGCCGATGAGCTTCTCATCGGCTTTTACTTTTGCACGGAATAAATTTTCTCTTTTTCGAATACAATTCAAATAAATGATTATTCGAGGTGAGATATGAAGCAAAAGGTTAAGCTTTGGGAGCTGATGGGCTTTGCGATAACATCGCTTGGGGGAACTTTATTGCACTTTTTGTATGACTGGCTTGGGAAAGCAAAATGGATTGCACCCCTTTCGGGAGTAAATGAATCGACCTGGGAGCATATGAAGCTGCTCTTTTGGCCGATGCTCGCTTTTGCGATAGTGCAGAGCTTTTTCTTTCGTGAAAAGGAAGATTTTTGGTGCGTCAAGCTAAGGGGAATTTTACTTGGTCTTGTGTTGATTCCTGTTCTCTTTTACACATATAACGGTGTGATAGGCAGGTCGCCCGACTGGATTAACATTGCGATTTTCTTTATTTCTGCTGGCATTTCTTACATTTACGAGGCACGACTGCTTGAAAAGGAATCGAGGTGCAAAAATCCAAGGTGGGCCATTTTCGCCCTTTTAGTGATTGCAATTTTATTTGTGGTGTTTACCTTTGCCACGCCCAAAATTGACATTTTCAAGGACCCATTAAGTGGCACATATGGTATATGAAAAAATCCCCAAATAATTTGGGGATTTTTTGCGTGTTATTGAATTTGGTGCTTTTGTGTGATATAATTATAATATAACATTTTGCGAGGCAATTATATGAACACTATTAAATTTGACAAGAAAAGCGTAAGGATTATTGCACACAGAGGTCTTTCTGGAATTGAGGTTGAAAACACGAATTCGGCCTTTGTGGCTGCTGGAAATCGCTCCTATTATGGAATAGAAACCGACATTTACAAGACTGCAGACGGACATTTTATAGTAGGACACGACGATAATTACAAGCGACTTTCGGGCGAGGAGATATACCTTGAAAAAGAAACTCTTGCAAGGCTTCAAGAGGTTATATTTTTTGACAAGGACGGCACGAAGGGACGCGTTGACCTGCGCCCAGCGACGCTTGAAAGCTATTTGAGCATTGTCAAAAAGTACGAAAAGCACGCAATTTTGGAGTTGAAATCAGACTTTACGCAAGAGGAAATTGCACGCATAATCGAAATTATCAAGGAATACGATTATCTCGATAATTTAACCTTTATCTCATTCAATTACGAGAACCTCAAGAGAGTGCGCAAAATTTTGCCAAAGCAAAGCGCACAATATCTGTTTTGGAAGCTAACTGACGAGGAGATTGCCCGACTTAAAGAGGACAAAATCGATGCCGATGTTTGGTGCGTTGAATTAACCGAGGAGCAAATCAAAAAGGCGCACGAGGCAGGTCTTGTGGTAAATTGCTGGACTGTAAACGAAAAGGATGAGGGCGAGAGGCTCGCCTCTTGGGGAATTGATTTTATAACAACAAATATTCTTGAATAAAAAAAGCACCTTTCGGTGCTTTTTCTTATTTTATGCTTTCGTCAATTATTTCAGCATTTGGTGCGTTTACACTAACGCTTTTAATGCCGTTAAGGCATCCGCTTTTAGACTTATATCCATCCTCGCTCATTGCGATGCTCTCGCCGTTTGAGGCTATAAGACGATATCTGTATAAGCCCGCCTTGTCAAAATAAACCTCAAATTTGGGGCAGGTTTGGCTCTCAACCTTTTTGAGAGTTTTGTCCTCAATTTTGTTTTCTTCTATACAACGAACTGCGTGCTTGCCTATGCTTGCAATTCCATTTTTGCAAGCAGATTTTGTTGTATAAATTTGTGAAGAAACTGCGATTTTCTCCATGTTGTTTGCATAAAGGCTAAAATTAAAGCCTCCTGATGGTGTCTTTTTAATAACGAATTTTCCCATATTTGCTCTCCTTTATTATTTGTTCTCTAATTATATATTATCAAAAGTTTTCTTAATTGTAAATAGATTTTGTCGAAAAACCTCAAAAAAGGATATATTGGAAGCAAAAAAAGCACCTTTCGGTGCTTTTTCTTATTTTTGAACAATTACGGACACGCCGTCGGGGATTGCGACGATTGACAGCTCCTGCTTACCGAGAATCTTGCGCGCTATTGTTAGCGCCTCGTCAATTGAGTGGGCAGGTGTCATATGCATCTTCTCTATTATATCATCGGGCATATCGGAGATATAAATCACGCTTGCGTGCATCAAAACTCGAAGCATAACCTGTGTCTGCCACTGGTCAGGCACGGTTTGAGACCTTGAGCGAGAGAGGAATATATCCATTGTTTTGTTAATATCGGGCTCGTCGGAGAGCTGATGATAGAAATGGTCGCCACCTATACCGTCATTCGACTTAGCGAGCATTATAATTACTCCACCCTTTTTAACGGTTGCCTCGCCTGCTGTCATTCCCTTTACTGCTTGGTAAACATTTTGGTCAAGTGGATAACCACCATTTGTTGTGATAACGACATCGGCAGGGATTGCCTTAGCGCCACAAAGCGAGGAAAGGAAGTCTGTGCCTGCCTTGTGAGATAGCTCAACATCTCCTGCTGTTGCAAAGATTACCTTTTTATCTGCGTTCAAAACAACATTTACAATAAATGCGAGCTTTGCCTGCTTGGCTGCCCAAAGCATATCCTTGTGCATAGGATTGTCCTCGAGAATTCCTGTTCTGCAATTTTCATTAGCAATAAACTCGGAGCAATGGTTTGCAAGAACTGTTTCTCTTGCGCAAACGCCTGGAAGCACGCTCTTGCGCCCACCTGAGAAGCCTGCGAAAAAGTGTGGCTCAATAAAGCCCTCGCTTACAAGAAGATCTGCCTCGCATGCGATTTTGTTAATCTCGCACGGACCACCTGATGGAAGTGTGCCGATATTTACGAGCATATCTCTTTCATCACAATCGTGAATATAGATATTTTCGTTTTCAACTATGTCAGCGCCGAACTTATACACAAGCTCGTCCTTTGTAGTACCTCTATGGCACCCTGTGGCGATTAAAATAGTAATTTTCGCATCTGGACTTGCCTCTCTTATCTCGGCGAGCATCGGTGGAATTATAAGCTTGCTTGGGACGGGGCGAGTATGGTCGCTCGCTATAATTACAATATTTTTCTTGCCCTTAGCAAGCTCACAAAGGCGCTTTGTACCAACGGGATTTGCAAGTGCGTTTTTGATAAGCGATGCTTCATCAAGCGTTGGCTCATACCTCTCTATTGAGGATTCGAGCACGCCCAAAAGCTCCTCGCCCTTGAAATTGTATTCTATTTTTTCCTTACCATATGGGAATGCTACACGCTTCATTTTAGTTATTTCCTTTCTTTTTATAAGGCTAATAATCGTTGGAATAAGTAATGCCTGCAAAATTATTCCTGGCAGGGCATCTAAAAATCCACCTACAATAAATGCCTTAATGGTAAATGACTTTCCTCCAACGCCAAGCAAGATTGCCTTTGCTATTCCCCAAACGATTCGTCCAGAGATTTGCGCAATTCCAAGCGACGCCAAGAGATATGGTGTTGTTTTCTTTTTTGATAGCGACCAGAAAATTCCTATTACGAATCCGTATGTTGCAAGCTCAAGCGCCATCCAAATTGCGTTTGGATAAAGTGGTGGCATTGAGAATATAAGTGAGCGCAAAAATGGCAATATCAATCCGACAATCAGACCATATGGCGCACCACATATAAGCCCACAAAGCATAACCACAATATGCATAGGAAGAAGCGAGTCACCAATTTCCTTTATTTGTCCTGTGATAAGAGGTAGGACAATACCAAGCGCCAAGAAAAGCGCCGATGTAACTATTTTGTGTAATCTTTTGTTTTGCATAAGCTTCTCTTTTCAATTTACTACTCTAATTTTAACACAATAGCGCGTGTTTTTCAATGCCATATTGACACTTTTCGTTTTTCGTGGTAAAATTGTTTGTGAGGTGATAAAAATGAAGAATAAAATCGAAAAAGCCAAGAAAAATAGCAATAAATTTTGGGCTGATTTTAAAAAGTTCATAGCCAAGGGAAATGTTCTTGACTTGGCAGTAGCAGTTGTTATTGCAACAGCCTTTAACGCGATTGTAAACGGTCTTGTTGATTACATAATAACACCATTTATTACATATATGACAAGTGGCGTAAGCATTCACGAATGGGAATATGTGCTTCGCGAGGAGGTTGTGAATGCCGAGGGAGTTGTTGAGGTAACAAAGATTTCTATTCAATATGGACTTTGGATTCAAACAATAGTTGACTTCATTATAATTGCCCTCTCTATTTTCATTGCTGTGCGTATTATAAGAAATCTTCAACGCAAGCTTCGCGAGGATGAGCTTCGTGAAAAGGAAGAAAAGGAAAAGAAGGCTAAGGCAGAGGCTGAGGCTAAAGCAAAGGCTGAGGCTGAGGAAAAGGAGCGCGAAATAGCAAGAAAAGAGGCTGAAAGACAGGAAATGCTCTCTGACATCAATGCCCAAGCAGATATTTTAAAGGAAATTCGCGACATTTTAAAGGAAAGTAAATAACAAAAAGGAACGGAAACCCCGTTCCTTTTCTTTTATTTATTTTCTTCATATCCCCAAATAAAATTGATATTTTCAGGATATTCGCACCAGCCCAAGTCCCAGCCACGAGATGGCTTTTCCATCACCTCACAGCATATGGTTTTAAGAGCACCACAGCTTGCAAATGCGCCATAGCGTATTTGAGTTACACTTTTTGGAATTACTATTTTTGTAAGAGATGAACAGCCCTCAAAGGCACTGCCCGATATTGTAGTTACGCTTCTTGGAATATTTATTTCTCTTAAAGCAGTGAGTCGCTCAAACGCGCTGGGCCCAATTTCTCTTATACCATAGCCGAGATTTATTCTTTTAAGCGAAGTACAAAGCGAGAAAATTTTCTCCTCAATCTCGGTTATGCTTCCCGGAATTGTTATTTCGGCAAGTGATGAGCACCCTGCAAAGGCACACGTGCGAATGCGAGAAACCGTGCTTGGAATTTCCACTGACCTCAAGGACTCACAGCCCGCAAAGGCGCTACCTCCGATTTCGTTTACACCATCGCAAATAACTATGCTTTTAAGAGACTTACAATCACTAAAAACATCTGGACTTATTACAGAAAGGCTTCCGGGAACTGTAAGCTCCGTTATCGCTCTACATTCTGAAAATGCACTTTCCTTGATTTGAGCCACTGTGCTTGGAAGAGTTAGCTTTTTAAGACTTTCACAACTAGTAAAGGCATATTCGCCGATATAAGTCAGTGCTTTAGGGAAATTCACCTCTTTAAGCGCATAACAGCTTGTAAAGGTGCCGTCCTTGATTTCGACTACTCCGTTTGGAATTGTGATTTTTACAAGATTAACGCAAGATTCGAATGCGAATTCTCCTATTTCGGTTACTGTATCGGGAATTTCAATCTCTTTAAGTCCATGACAGCAACTAAAAAAGCTCTTTGGTATTCTAGTTGTTCCCTCGGCAAGAGTTACCGCGCTCAATGCCTTGCAAAAGGAGAATGCACCTGATCCGGAAACCACACTATTACCAACCGACACGCTTCTAAGAGATTCACAGCTCTCAAATGCGCCATCGCCTATTGTAGTTACTGTATTTGGAATTGTGAGGCTAACCATTTTCTTGTTGCCTGCAAACGCCTTGGGGGCAATAGTAGTAACTCCCTCGGGGATTTGGATGTCTGGGTCCTTGCCCTTGTATTTTTTAAGCTCATAGCCTGAAAGCTTGAAGCCCTTTTTCGCATACAGCTTTTTGTTTTTCTCAAACTCCTCAGCTATCTGAGCATCTGACTTTTTCTGTGTTTTTTCCTCAACCTTTATAGCCTTTACCGGCTTCTTTGTTGCAAATTTGGAAACGAAATCGTTTATTTTTTGAGAAGCGTCAAAATCGCGAAGGCTAATGCCCTGTAGCTTTCCCTTTAAGCCCGGAACTCTCTCAATTACGCTGTCAAAGAAGGCAACTACTATACTGCCCTTTTCCTTGTCCTCATCATTTAACATAGCATAATATCTTGTATATTCGTTTTGCACCCAAGGTGTTCTTAGATAATCCTCGTTTGAGCAAACGATTATCATACTCTTTGCTTTGTAGAGCGCATAAAGAATCAGTGCCTCATAGTCCTCGCCTGTTCTATCGCCTATTTCCTTTTCGGAATAGAATGGCTTTGCACCAGATTTAAGTATGCTATCATAGAGTCGGTTTGCCCACATACTATCCTGTGTAAAACCACCGTTTTCGTCAGATACCTTTACGCAAATAAAGGTGTCGTACGAGAGTCCACCTTTCTCAAGCTCAGCAAACTTTTCTCTTATGTAATCAATCTCCTCAGCACGAGAGGTATATTCCTCCCTTTGCTCTGGAGTTGCACACTCGAGTGCGCGAAGATAGCTTTTATCCTCGCTAAATTTCCTGTCGCTTACCTCACAGCAAATTGCCTGCCAACGGTTATTTACAACATCTCGTATGTACTTTATTCTATTCTTTGCGAGCGCCATTCCAAAGTACGCCTTTGACTCGCTTGGGTCGAGCTCTGATGCCTTGGCAAAGGCATTATATGCTCTTTCAAATTCGTAATCCTTTAGCTCCTCGTCTGCGTTATATAGATGATGCTTTACCTCGCTTGTCTGCTCGGGCTTTGGCAATACATTTACATATCCACAAAACGGGCATCTATGCACGCCCTTTTCGACGATTACCTCGCTTATCGGTGCAGTACAGCCTGCACATTCAAGTGTAAATAAATTCATAGCTGACATATCTCTCCTTGAAATCAACTTTCTTTTTTGATTTTATCATATATTATAGCGCTTTTCAATAGAAAAAGCAGAGTTTTACTCTGCTTTTGCTTTTTTATTATAAATTTCGAACATTACAATCATAAGAACGGTAAGAGCGCCAATATACCAAGGGAAGTATGCGATATTTATGTGATTTGCGATGAGTCCAAAGACTGACGGCATAAGGCAAGTGCCCGTGTATGCCGATGCCATTTGAACACCGATTAGGGCTTGCGATTTATCAGCACCAAAGCGCGCGGGGGTTGAGTGAATAATACAGGGGTAAATCGGTGCACTTCCTACACCGAAGACAACGAGTCCGATTAAGGCGCATACATTGAACGGTATGAACAAAAGCACTATTCCAAGGAGCATCATTCCCTCTCCCAAGCGAGTCATTTGAGTGTCGTTTAGCTTGATTGTTATAAATCCGCCAACTGCGCGTCCTATGGTAATTCCAAGCACATAAAGGCTTCCCCAAAGAGCCGCCGTTTCGGCATCTATGCCTCTATTAAGATTAAGATAAGAGCTTGCCCAAAGGGTTACCGTTACCTCAATTGCACAATAGCAAAAGAACGTAACCATTACCGACTTCGCGCCCTTCAACGAAACAATTTGACGCAAGGAAAGTGGCTTATCGGTTTTCTTTTCCTCGGCTTGTATATTATCCCTAAGCGGTCTTTTCCATATAGGCAAGGAGATAAACAAAATCGCAGTGATTACAATTTGAATTATGGCAACAATCAGGTAGCCTGTGTCCCATTTTCCACCGTTTGTAAGCACCGAGCCCATAATTGCAGGTCCGATTGCTGCGCCAAGACCCCACATACAGTGTAGCCAGCTCATATGACGGCTTGCAAAATGGAGTGATACATAGTTATTAAGTGCCGCATCTATGCTTCCCGCACCAAGTCCGTACGGAATTGCGATTAAGCAAATTTGCCAAAACTGTGTGCTAAATGAAAATCCGAGAAGCGCAAGAGCTGTAATAGCCGTGCTTATTGCCGTTGTTTTGGCTGCACCGAGCTTTCTTGTAACTCTGTCGCTTGCAAGGCTTGATACAACCGTGCCGAGCGCGATTATTGGCGACACTATGCTTGCATAGGATACGGGCACGCCAAAATCTACAAACATTGTAGGCCAAGCTGAGCCGAGCATTGAGTCGGGCAAGCCAAGGCTTACAAATGCTAAATATATAATTGCAAGTAGAAGTGTTAACATTTTATTTTACGCTGAAAAGAAGGTCTCCATATGCTGGGAGTGGCCAATACTCCTTTGCTGTGATGCTTTCCATTTCGTCAACAAGTGCGCGAAGCTCTGCCATTTTTGTAAGAATTCTCTTTGCATATGCCCTTGCAACTCTTTCTGCACCTTTAAGTCTTTTAACTGCTGTAAGCTCTCCCTCAAGCTCTCTTGTTCTTGCGAACGCCTCGGAGTTGAGATTTGAGAGTCTTTGAGCCACGCTTACCTCATAATCATCTCTTAAGCCAAGCTCCTTTTTAAGAGCGATTGACTTAGTGAGCTCTCTTGTATATTTAGAAACAGCAGGCAAAATAAGCTGATTTGCCATATCAATAGCTGTAAGAGCCTCGATATTAACAAGCTTTGAGTATGCCTCGAGCTGAATTTCGCATCTTGCGCGAAGCTCCTTTTCGCTAAATACCTTATTGTCAACGAAGAGCTTAATATTCTTTTCGTCGAGCAAATGAGGAATAGCCTCAGGAGTGGTACGGAGATTAGAAAGTCCTCTCTTTTCTGCTTCCTTTGTCCATTTTTCGTCGTATCCGTTTCCGTTAAAGAGGATACGCTTATGATTTTTGATAGTATCACGAACAAGGTCGTGAAGTGCCTCGGTAAAGTCCTCTGCGCTTGAGAGCACCTCATAGAAGCCTGTCAAAACCTGTGTTACTGCTGTATTGATTACCGTGTTTGCGTCTGCGATTGAATCAGATGAGCCAACCATACGGAACTCGAACTTATTACCTGTAAAGGCGAATGGCGAGGTTCTGTTTCTATCGGTTGTGTCCTTAGGGAACTTAGGAAGAATGTGAACGCCGATTCGCATCTGCTCCTTTTCCTTCTTGTCGTATCTTGCACCATTTTCGATAGCCTCAAGAATGCTCATAAGCTCATCGCCCAAGAAGATAGAAACGATAGCAGGTGGAGCCTCTGCTGCGCCAAGACGGTGGTCGTTACCAGCGCTTGCAACAGAGATACGGAGAAGGTCCTGATACTCATCAACTGCCTTGATAACAGCACTCAAAAAGAGTAAGAACTGTGCGTTCTCATAAGGAGTTTCTCCTGGCTCTAAAAGGTTTACGCCTGTGTTAGTGGATATTGACCAGTTATTGTGCTTACCACTACCATTTACACCTGCAAATGGCTTTTCGTGAAGCAAGCATACAAGTCCGTGCTTCTTCGCAATCTTCTGCATAAGCTCCATTGTGAGCTGGTTATGGTCGGTTGCGAGGTTAGTTGTTGTAAATACAGGAGCGAGCTCGTGCTGAGCAGGTGCTGCCTCGTTATGCTCTGTTTTTGCGAGCACTCCAAGCTTCCAAAGCTCCTTGTCAAGCTCCTTCATATATGCCAAAACTCTTGCCTTGATTGAGCCGAAATAGTGGTCGTCAAGCTCCTGTCCCTTTGGTGGCTTAGCACCAAAAAGAGTTCTACCTGTGTAGATTAAGTCAGGGCGCTTTTCCCAAACCTCCTTATCAACGAGAAAGTATTCCTGCTCTGCGCCAACAGTTGTACGAACAGAGGTAACACTCTCATTTCCAAAGAGCTTGAGTATCTTCATTGTGGCCTTACCAAGCACCTCCATAGAGCGAAGAAGAGGTGTTTTCTTATCGAGCGCCTCTCCACCGTAGGAGCAGAATGCGGTAGGAATACAAAGTGTTTCGTCCTTAATAAATGCATAAGATGATGGGTCCCAAGCGGTATATCCCCTTGCCTCAAAGGTAGCACGAAGTCCGCCAGATGGGAAGGATGACGCATCAGGCTCACCCTGAACGAGCTCCTTACCACGGAAGTCCATAATAACTCCATTTCCTTTTGGGGATACGAAGCTATCGTGCTTTTCAGCAGTAACGCCTGTCATAGGCTGGAACCAGTGTGTATAGTGAGTTGCGCCCTTCTCGATAGCCCATTCCATCATCGCCTTTGCAACGACATTAGCAACAGTCAAATCGAGGTGCTTTCCATTTTTGATAGTATTTTGAATTGAGTTATAGATATCCTCGGGCAATCTTTTTTTCATTTCCTTGTCATCAAAGACCATTGTTCCGAAAATTTCAGATATTGTACTCATAAAAAGCTCCTTAAAGTTATTTGTGTACGCCTAATAAACGCACACACGCGTCCTATTTGAAAATTATACTCTAAATTTTAAATAATGTCAACACTCTTTTTGCTTATTTTGTCGCTTTAAGTAAATTTTATCTTGCAATACCCAAAAAAGTGTGCTACAATGTGTCCATAGTAAATTTGTTTTTAGAGAGCATTTATGGAAAAGAAGAAATATTTTTTCAGTTTAATTCTCATATTTATCGTCGGTGCGCTTGATGCATATTGCTATATGCTACACGACGGAATGTTTGCATCTATGCAGACAGGAAATATGATTAAGGTTGCAATTAAAATTGCACATGGAGATTTTACATATATTTGGAGCTATCTGCTTACAATCCTCACCTTTGCTGTGGGAATTGTGGTGGCATACTTCATTACGAGGAAAAAGCGTGGCGAGCTTATATCTGTTATAGTGGCGCTCGGCTGTTATGTTGTAGGAATTCTTATTCCTCTTGGCAAGCTCAACTTCCTTGCAAATGCGATTATGGCTTTTGGTGTTGGCGCACAGCTTCACACTATTCGTGAAATAGACGGCTTCCCTGTTGCAACAACAATGTGTACAGGAAACCTTCGCTCTATGACCGAATGTGTTGGAAAGCTTATTACAACAAAGGACAAGAAATTCGCACACGGAATTTTCATCTACGGAACTCTTATTCTTACATTCATAATCGGAGTTTTTGTGGGAGCATTAATTATCAAGGCTGTAATATAAAAAAACGGAAGCGTGGCTTCCGTTTTTTATTTATTACTCTACTGGTTGCTCAACCTTTTGCGCAGTTTCTTCAATTTCCTCGGCAGGTGTGTCGATAATTTGCTTCTTTTTGAAGATTTTTGTGTAAAGCTTAGATGCTGTGATTTTAGCCCAAAGGAGCTTCAAATTAGCAGGGAGCGCCTTGACATCCTTTATGAATGTCTTGTGATCCCATATCATGCTTACCAAGAATGCAAGAGCTGTTACAAGAATATAGCATGGGAAGATGAGCCAGAACCAAGGCCAGTATTTTTCCTCGCCTGCGTGCGGTCCAACAGGAATTATCTTAAAAAACCTCGGTGTAAATGTTGCCAAGAACATACCTATTGCATCTCCGTCTGGTCCCCAAATATACGAGGTGTTCTTCCAGTTTACATCAAAGAAGTTATCATCTCTTAAAGGAATAAATCCAAGCTCTGCCTGGAAAAGCTGATTAAGCATTATGAACAGCATAAGAAGGAGCAAGCCTGTTGGCGCGTTCAAAACTCTCTTGTATGAAAGCTTGTGAAGCCCCAAAAGCACCATAAGAAGTGGAACTGCGAGAAGCATCCAGTGGTGGAAATAGAATCTCAAAATGTCAATCCACTGCTCCATTTGAGGTGTGTATATGTCTGCCAAGCCTTGGCTCAAAACCTCCTCAAGCGAAGCGTTCTTTGCCATAGGCTCCTGTGGATAGAAAAGTGCAATCAAGCCACTAATTACGCCTATATAGAACATATAGTCCTTAACATGCTTATTTTTAGACCAAAACAGGAATGGGAAAAGCGCGATATTAGCGCCACATATATTAACAAACCAAGAGTCACGAAGATTTCTTGCCTCGTCAATTGAATATGGTGGATACAAGCTCTTTGTGAAGTGGGCGATGAGTCCTACCACAAGTATTCCGAATAGTACAGCCTTTTGAACCTTTGGGTCTTTATTTCTTAAAAGGTAGTAGAGACCGACGATAGCGCCAGCACCTAAAATCAAGAAAAAGAAATACCAAAAGTTAAACCAGTCAATATAAAACCATGATTCTTTCATAAAATTGCCTCGATTTAATTTGTCGTTTTTGCTTATCTATGATAAGAGTATAGCACAGCCACAAGGGAAAATCAAGGCTTTACTTAAATTTTACTTAAATTTTACCTAAATTTTAATTTAAGGATTGCCCTTAAATGACGATTTTCTACGGGAGGAAAAATAAAAAAGCTCACACAGGGTGTGAGCTTTTTGCTTTTTATTCTTGATTTTCAAGATTGTCCAAGAGCTTATAGTATTCCTCAAACACAGCATCGATTATGGCATCGTCTGTTACAATGTTGAATTTATCCTCGCCATTTTCGCCTCTTGTTACACTAAACACAAGTGCCTCATCCTCGGACATACCCTCTATAAGCTCAACAGGCTGAAGAAGCGCATAGAAATTTCCTTTATGGGCAATTCCTGCGATTTCAATAAAAGCAATCTCTTCTCCTGTATCACTCAAAAGTGTTATAATATCGTCATTTTCGAATTCGTTCTCAGACATATTTTTCTCCTTATCTCAAATCAGCAATATCCAAAATGAGTCTTTCAGTCTTTTCCCAACCGAGACATGGGTCAGTAATTGACTTACCGTAAATGCCCTCCTCTGCCTTTTGACAGCCGTCCTCGATATATGATTCAATCATAAGTCCCTTTACGAGCTTGCAAACATCTGCGTTGTGTCTTGTGCTATGGAGAATTTCCTTTGAAATTCTTACCTGCTCTGCCCACTTCTTGCCAGAGTTTGCGTGGTTGGTATCAACTATAACGCCTGGGTTTACAAGGTTTGTCTTTCCATAGAGCTCAAGAAGATTCATAAGATCCTCATAGTGATAGTTTGGAAGAGATTGACCGTGCTTGTTTACATATCCACGAAGGATTGCGTGAGTAAGTGGGTTGCCCTCACTTTCAACCTCCCAGCCACGATAGATAAATGTGTGCTTGTGCTGACCTGCGGTAATTGAATTCATCATAACAGAAAGGTCGCCACCTGTTGGGTTCTTCATACCAACTGGAATATCAAGACCACTTGCTGTAAGACGATGCTGTTGGTTTTCAACAGAGCGCGCGCCTACTGCAACATATGAAAGCAAATCAGAGAGGTATCTGTGGTTTTCTGGATAGAGCATTTCGTCAGCGCATGAGAAGCCTGTTTCCTCCATAGCTCTCATATGAAGCTTACGAATTGCGATGATTCCCTTAAGCATATCAGGATTTTCGTTTGGATTTGGCTGATGAAGCATTCCCTTGTATCCGTCGCCTGTTGTTCTTGGCTTGTTTGTGTAGATACGAGGAATGATAACAATCTTGTCCTTAACCTTTTCCTGTACGCCTCTAAGTCTTGTTATGTAATCAATAACTGCATCCTCTCTATCTGCTGAGCAAGGACCGATTACGAGTGCGAGCTTATTACTTTTGCCTGTGAAAATATCTTGTATTTCCTTATCGTTTTCTGCCTTCTTCTGAGCGAGCTCGTCAGAAATAGGATACATCTCCTTAATCTCCTTTGGAGTTGGGAGCTTCCTTTTAAAATTCATATTCATAGCTTTTATTTCCTTTCGTAGGGGTTAGTTATTTTTTATCGAAATATTTTCTGCGCTCGGTTGAAATGCGCATCATCTCACGCATTTTTTCCGTATCTTCATTTTCAAGGGCATCGCGCAATTCCTTGAACTTGGACAAAAAGAGGTCCATTTGAGAGATAAGCTCGTCCTTGTTGAGCAAGAAAAGCTCACTCCACATAGCATCGTTTATCTTTGCAATTCTTGTAAGGTCACGGAAGGAGTCTCCTGTATAATCAACAAGATTCTTGCTCTCCTTACAATCCATAAGAGAAACTGCAATACAGTGTGTTAGCTGTGAGAGGAAGCCTATCATCTCATCGTGCTTTTCAGGCGAAAGCTCGCAGACTGTTTTAAAGCCGAGCAAGCGTCCTATCTGCTTTGTTGTTTCAATTGCGGATTCTGTATTTTTTTCAGTAGGTGTAACAATATAGTTGGCTTGAGCAAAAATAGATTTATCGGCATTTTGAACACCATATACCTCTTTACCTGCCATAGGATGCGCACCGACAAATTCAACATCGTCACGAAGCATATCCTGAATTTTGTACACGATTGGGCTTTTTACACCCGTTACATCGGTAATGAGCGCGCCTGACTTAAAGTACGACTGGTACTTGTCAATCCAGTCAATAAACACCTTTGGATAAAGTGCGAACACCACCACATCAAATTTTGACACATAGTCCTCTGTAACCTCGGTTGTACCGTGGGCAATCAGTCCGTTTTCGACAGCATAATCAATCGAAGACTGACTTCTTGTGATTGCGCCGACCTCGTAGCCCAAATCGGTCAATGCCTGTGCATAGCTACCGCCGATAAGTCCAAGACCTACTATCAGAAATTTTACATCATTTATTACTTTCATTTTAATTCCTCGCATTTGACACTATGAGCGCGCAATACCTCGAAAAAGTCAGGGTAGCTCTTTGACACGGCCTCTGCACCGTCAATTTCAGCGCCAACAGCTGTTGCAAGCACGCTTAATGCCATCGCTATTCTATGGTCATTGTGGGAGCTAAGTGGCACGCATGGCGCTTTTAGCTCTCCCTTGTTTATTTTCACTGCGTTTTCATACACATCTACGCGAATTCCAAGCTTAGAAAGCTCCTCTGCCATAGCAGATGCACGGTCGCTTTCCTTGATTTTGAGTCGTCTTGTGCCTGTGATATATCCACCCTCGCAATAAGCGCAGAGTGCAAATAATACAGGTGCAAGGTCGGGGCAAGAGGAAATGTCTGCCTCTAAATATCCCTTTTTAATTTGCTCAAAAAGCTCAAGGTATGCCTTGTCTCCCTGCTTAGATGCGTAATTTAAGCCATTTACAGACACAGGTGCGCCCAAAATTTTAAACGCATCAAGGAACGCAGAGTTCGAAAAGTCGCCCTCTACTATCGTGTCCTGGCTAATATATTTTTGATTTCCCTTAATATAAAACTCGTTGTCTGCTCTTTCCACGATTTCAATACCAAAACGAGAAAGGCAATCAAGTGTGATATCTATGTATGGTCTGCTTTCAAGCTCGGTTGTGATTTTCACAACACTATCGCCATCGAGCATTGGCAAGGCGAAAAGCAAGCCTGTAATAAACTGACTGCTTATGTCTCCTCTTACCTCGTATGTGCCAGAGCGAAGCTTGCCATCAAAGCGTATAGAATCCTTTGTATATTCTACTGAAATTCCACACAATGCACAAATATCCTCGTAAACGCTTATACCACGAGAAATCAAGCGTTCTGTTCCCTTAAATACGCACACTCCCCCTCGCGAAAGTGCGATAGGAATGAAAAATCTAAGTGTGCTTCCGCTCTCTCGGCAATTGAACTCGTTGCCAAGAGGTGCGCCTTTTTTCTGAAAAACAACCACATCGCCCGACTGGGCGTAGGCTACCCCAAGCGCCTTTACTGAATCAAGAGTTGCCAAAATATCCTCGCTTGGTGCGATGCCAGAAACAGTACATTCCTCGCCCGAGAGTGCCGAGCAAATAAGAAGCCTGTGTGCATAGCTTTTCGAGGGTGGGGCATTAAATACTCCACTTGGCAAGCCCTTTTCTATTTTGATTTTCATTTTTTCTCTTTCATTCTTTCTATTAAAAAGTCGATAGCCTCGGTATAGCCTGCAAAGCCCTTACCACAAATTGTTTTTACTGCTACCTGTCTTACATAGCTTATACTTCTAAAATCCTCTCTTGCGCTAACATCGGAGATGTGAACCTCAACAGTTGGAATAGAAACCGCCTTTAAGGCATCAAGAATTGCTATGCTTGTATGTGTATAGGCTGCTGGATTGAAAACAATTCCGTCAACCTTATCATAATATGCCTTTTGAATTGCGTCAACCAAATCGCCCTCGTGATTAGATTGATAGAACTCAACCTTAACCTTGCGAGTAAGCGCGTGGTCGGTTACGATTTGAACAAGGTCATTATAGGTGTTGCCACCATATATTTCTGGCTCTCTTATGCCAAGAAAGTTAATATTTGGTCCGTTAAGAACAAGAATTTTCATCCAAAAAATTCTCCTTTTATAATCTCTGCGACCTGTACAACAGTTCCGTTTGCAGGAACTACAGCATCTGCGCAGGATATGTATTTTGAATATCTTTCGTTATATCTTTTTCTTAGTGCTTCGTAATCAGATGCTGTTGGACGGTCCGAGGTTGGAGTCAAAAGGTCAAGCGCGCGATTAAGGAAATAAACGCGACCATTCTGCTTCATATATCTTACATTCTCGTCCCTTAGGATTGCGCCACCACCTGTGGCGATAATTGCACCATTTTTGGCGCAAGCCTCTTTTACTGCCTCACTCTCAACCTCACGGAATTTTTCCTCTCCATAAAGAGCAAAATATTCAGAGATTTCCATACCTATCCTCTTCACAATTTCGTCATCGGTGTCGATTAGCTCTCTACCTGTTTGTGAGGCAAGATAATGTCCTACTGTTGTTTTGCCACACGATGGCATTCCAACAAGGACGATATTTTCCTTTTGTGAAAGGATTTCGTTAAAGGTAGCTGTGCAAAGCTCCTCACTTATTTTGTTGCCTGTAAATATTTCAGATGCATAAATAGCCTGTGAAACGAGCATATAAAGACCACTCTCAGCCTTTATTCCCTTTTTTCTCGCATCGAGAACTATATTTGTGCGAAGTGGATTATAAACAACATCAATTAGTCCCTCGAGCTTTGGAAAGTCGTTTACATCTATTATTTTGCCCTCGTTTTTAGGATACATTCCTACAGGAGTTGTATTTAGTATAAATTCTGCATCAGAATGCTCATTTAATACATCCTTATATAGAACATCGGCGCCCTCGCCCTCTCGTCCTACGCGAACGATTTGTCTTACTCCCAAATCACTCAAAACAGCGTATCCTGTTTTTGCAGTTCCACCACAGCCGAGAATAAGAGCCTTTTTATCCTTCAAATCTATTTTGTTGCGAAGGATAAGCGCACGCATTCCCATATAGTCGGTGTTATAGCCATAAAGCTTACCGTTTTCGTTTTTAACGGTATTAACAGCGCCTATTTTTTTTGCATTATCGGAAACGAAATAAAGGTATGGGATTGCCTTTTCCTTATACGGAATAGTTATATTGATGCCCTCAAAGGTGGGATTTGACAAGAAATCTCCAAGCGCATCGGGTGCTATCTCATGAATTTCGTATTTATAATCTGCTATTCTTTCGTGAATTTCGCGTGAGAAGCTATGTCCTAAATGCTCTCCTATAAGTCCGTATCTCATTTTATGCCTTTCAAGAAAATATCTGTTCCATATCTTTGGGCAATCATATCAGCAACTGCAAGCGCACAAACGCTATCTACTACAACACATGCACGTCTTACGATTGCAGGGTCGTGTCTGCCCTTTATTTGAAGTGTTACCTGCTCGCCACTTGTAAAGTCAACTGTGTCCTGCTCCTTAGCAATTGATGGTGTCGGCTTTATAGCGAGGTTAAGCACGATTGGCATTCCGTTTGTAATTCCACCGTTTATGCCACCGTTATTATTTGTTTTTGTTGTAATTTTTCCACCCTTTATTTCAAAGGCGTCATTTGCCTGGCTTCCTCTCATTTTTGCCATATCGAAGCCAGCGCCAAATTCGATTCCCTTAACGCCACCTACTGAGAATAGTGCGTGGCTCAAAATGCTCTCAACGCTATCGAACCAAGGCTCTCCAACGCCTGCGGGAATTCCGTAAATTGCTGTCTGCAAAATTCCACCAACACTATCGGTGTCCATTCTCGCATCCTCAATTTGCGCAATCATCTTATCGCCCTTGTCTATATCAAGAACTGGGAATTTAGCCGATGCAAGTGCGTCTATTTCTGCGCTAATGTTATCAAAAGCGTTATCACGAACACCTGCACATTCAAGAATGTGAGTGCCGATTTTTATGTTTATTTTTTCGAGCGCCTTCATAGCAATAGCGCCTGCTGCCACAATAGAAGCTGTAATTCTACCCGAGAAGTGTCCACCACCACGATAGTCCTCGAAGCCGTGATACTTGCAATATGCGCTATAATCTGCGTGGGAGGGTCTTGCCTTGCCATACTGATAATCAGCGCTTTTTGTATTCTCGTTAGGAATTACGATAGCAATAGGTGTGCCTGTGGTTTTGCCCTCAAAAACACCACTTAAAATGCTATAATTGTCCTTTTCAACGCGGGGAGTGTCCGTTTTTCCACTTGGACGACGCTTTGAAAGCTGTGCGTCGATAAAGTCGAGGTCAACCTCTATTCCAGGACAAAGTCCGTCGATTACTGCGCCTATGGCATCTCCGTGACTTTCTCCAAATATTGTCACGGCTATGCTTTGACCGAATGTATTTTTCATATCAAAATATCTCCGTTATATATTTTTTCATATCTGACACCTTGATTTTTTTCATTTCAAAGGTGCCTATTTCCTCACAAAATACTACTGTTACCTCGTCGCCTGACGCCTTTTTGTCATGAGTGATAAAATCAATTAGCTTGTCTGCATCTGCCTTTATTTCAGTTGGCAGATTATATTTTTTAAGCACAGGCAATAGTCTTTCTCTAACGCTCTTAGCGCTCATGGGAAGCATTCCAAGTGAAACGCACTCTCCGTGAAGCAATGCTCCAAGGTTATTGTCGCTTTCAATTGCGTGTCCTATTGTGTGTCCGAAGTTAAGCACACGACGGAGTCCCTGCTCCTTTGCGTCCTTTTCAACCACATCGCGCTTGATTTTAAGAGATTTTTCAATTATTTCGTCAATATCGTCACCCAGACTCTCGCTTCTTTCAATTAATTCAAAAAGCGCCTTATCGAAATTGAGCGACATTTTTATTGCCTCAGCCATACCTGCGCTAACTTGTCTTTTATCAAGAGTTGCAAGCGTGTTTGAGTCAATAACTACTCTTTTGGGCTGATAAAATGCACCAACTATATTCTTAACGCCAAGAAAATCTATTGCAACCTTTCCACCTATCGAGGAGTCAACCTGTGACAAAAGTGTGGTTGGAATGTTATAAAAATCAACGCCCCTCATATAGCTTGACGCAACGAAGCCTGCAAGGTCGCCAACAACGCCACCACCAACTGCGACAACGCAATCTGTACGAGTAAATGATGCCTTTACCATTTCGCCAAGAAGCATTGCGTAATTATCAAGGCACTTGCTCGCCTCTCCCTGCTCAATTGTCACAATGTAAGGGTCCTTACATTTGTCAGCCACAGCCTTAGCATATTCTGCGGGAACGCCACTATCGGTTACAATAAGAGCCTTGCGATTAAGGTTCAAAAGCTCGTCCACGCGAGAGAGTGCCCCACGCTCGAGTATTATATCGTAGCTTTGCTCTGCTAAATTCACCGAGATTGTCATTTTATACCTCTTATTTTATGTCTCTTGTTTGGTATGTACCTGCCAAGCGCAAGCGGTCTGTTGTAGCGCCAAGCGCCCTTAGCATCTCCTTGCCCTCTGCTGTATCAATGCTTCCGTCTGCCTCAATGTAGAAATAGTAGCTCCAAAGAAGCTCCTTCATAGGACGGGAGCGAAGGTTTCTCATATTAAATCCGTGTGCACCGATTATATCAAGCGTCTTTGCAAGTGCACCAGCCTCGTTCTTAACTGTAAATGTAAGAATAAAGTGGTTATTCATCTTGCCTTGTGACTTAACATTATTTTGTGCGCGTGAAAATACTGCAAAGCGAGTTGTATTATTTCTGCTTGTGTTTACAGCATTTTCGATTATTTTAAGTCCAAATATTTTTGCTGTTTCATCAGATGCGATAGCGCCTATGCTTGTATCTGCCTTTTCCCTAACGAACTGAGCTGCAACCGCTGTATTTGAAAATGGCTCACTCTCATAGCCGTGCTTTTCAATAAATTCAGCGCATTGAGAGAGCGCCTGTGGATGGCTTACAACTCTCTTAATAGAATCGAGTGTTGCGGCCTCAACGCCCATAAGGTTATGAACGATTTCAAGGTCAATTACCTGATTTACATAAAGAGAACCCGAGAAAATGAGGTCCATAACTGTACCAACATCTCCTGCATAGCTATTCTCAATAGGAAGCACACACGCATCACATTCTCCTTTTTCCACAGCATTATATGCGCTGGCAAAATCGGAATAGGACACAGGATTTCCCTCTGGAAAAAGCTTCTTAGTAGCGATATATGCATATGCACCAGGCACGCCACTATAAGCAACCTTTATTCCCTCATTGAGCCTTGATTGATATGAGCGAGAAATTGCCATTGTTTCCTTCAAGAACTGTACATAATATTCACGCACAGCTTGATTTTCAATAAAGGATGCATTCTTGCTTATTATTTCATTTTCTCTTGAGGTATCAAGAATAGGAAGCGCGTGCTCCTTCTTATATGAAGCGACCATTTCTGATGCCTGCATTCTCTTTTCAAAAAGCCTCGCCATCTCAGCGTCAACTTCATTGATTATTTTTCTTGCCTTTTCAAGCTCATTCATTTTATTCACCAAATTTCTTTTATTATATAATATAAATAATTATAAACCTATAAAAAAATATTGTCAAGCAAAGAGAAAAAATTTATTTAATTTTTTATAGTTTTTGTGTATATTTATGTATATTTTGTGAATATATACAAAAAAAGAACCTACGGAAATCCGTAGGTTCTTTGTAAATTATGGGTTTGTTGTGTCTGGAACTGGGTCCTCACCATAGAAGTATACGGTTGCATCGCCATCAAGTGATGTTGACTTAACCTTAAGCTCTGTGATGTCGCCATACTCGCAAAGGTCAATAAATCCGTTGCCTGTATGGTCGATTGTTTTGCCATTTACTGTGATAACAAAGGTTGCATCCTCATCATCTGTTACGATTCTGATAACTGAAATCTTTGTCGCATCAGGATTGCTTGCATTAACTTCTTCCTTTTCCTCATTTCCTGTAAGGCTCATAGCAGGCTTATCTGACTTGCTTACTGTGATTGTTACATTGAGGCTTGTATCATCGTCAAATTCGGTTTCCTCCTCATCCCACTCGGTCTCGCCGTCGTTGTACTTGGACTCGATGTATGTGGTATCATAGAAGGACTTCTGACAATATGTACAAGTGATAACACCTGTTGGCTCACCTGCTGTGAACTGGTGGTCAGCATAGGTTGTTCCGTAAACCTTTTCCTCGGTATGATCGCAACGAGTTGTTCCGTCCTCAGCTGTATTTGTACAAGCGTGGATTGTGTACTCGTGCTTAATACATGTCTCGGCAATAGGATCTCCTACTGCATTATCCATATCAACATTGTGGTTTGTAGGATCAATTGCTGTGTAGTTGTCCTTAAAGTCATTGCCCTGACATACTGTACAGCTATATACTGTATAGCCCTGTCTCATACATGTTGGGGCTACAACGCTTTGAGCCTGTGCCTCCTTGTATGTGCCAAGGAATTCATTGTTTGCATCATAATTCTTGTAGTCGTGTCTACCTGTTGGGTCCTCAAATACATGCGCCTTATTCATAGCGGAGCACTGTGTACAGTTAGGATTAGACTTATCACAGGTTGTAGAAAGATTTACCTTTCCAGCAGCTACACAAGTGGAGCAAACCTGTGCATCAACACAAGTAGCAGCAGTGCCAGGCACGTGAGCTGTGTAAGTATTTTCAATAGTTATTTCCTTTGAAACTGGGCCCTGTGCAGGTGTACCAGTACAGCCATCCTGACCTTTTCTTGAGCACTCATAGTTTCTCTTTTCAAGAGATGAGCATGTAGCAGGAGATGAAACGCCAAGGTCTACTGTATAATCGTGACCAAGAGCTGTTCCTATATCTGCTTCCTCAGTATATTCGCAACGGCTACATTTCCATACGTCGTGCTGTGCAGTTGTACATGTAGCAGCTACTGTGCTTATACGATGTGTATCAGCGTGTGGAATATCATGTCCCAATGCTGGGAAATCCTTTGGAACCTCAGTAAATGAAGGATCCTTCTCATTACAAACTGTACATCTCTTGGTTATTACACCCTCTGAGCCTGTTGTACAGGTAGGAGCGATCTCGTTGTCATAAAGTTCCTTTTCTTGATAGTTATGTCCAGGAGCGACTATAACATTAACCTTCTTTTCCTGACCACAAACGCTACACTTTTCAACCGAGTATCCGTTTACAGTACAGGTTGCCTGAATTGTTGAGTTTTCAACTGCAACATATGTATGCTGACCTGTAGGTGGCTTCTTATCAAGCTTTGCATCACCATTTGTGTCTCCACATCTTGAGCAGGTCTGAGTTGTATAGCCCTCTGTCTTACAGGTAGGCTCAACAACTGTTGATACGTGATCATGCCCCAATGCAGGAATGATTTCATTCTTTGTGTTTTCACACTCAGAGCACTTCATAACCTTAACGCCTGATTTAAGGCAGGTTGCAGCAGTGCCAGCCTCTGGTACTTCAACAGTATATTCGCACTCATGTCCGCATGATGTGAATGCCATTACTGTAATTACTGTAACCAAGGCAAGAAGCAATAAAAGTAATTTCTTCATAAAAGTAAGTCCTTTCTCAAACGCTTAATGTCGCGTTTCATAAATATATTTTACTATATAAGAGGGGATTTGTCAAGCAAATTGAGCATTTTCGTGCAAAAGCACAATACAAGGAGCTCTATTTTGTGTATTTTGCACAAATTCAAGCTTTCGTGTTACATGTCAAGCAATTTGTTTCAAGGTCAATTTGTCATAAGAAAAAAGAGCCCGCATTTAAGCGAGCCCTTTTGCTTTATTTTTCAGTTTCGTCAGGGGATGTGTTTGTATTTTCGCCATTTTCCTCGTTTTGTGATGCTTCGATTTCAGGAGCGCTTTGCTCTTCATCGTCGCTAATTCCGAGTGCCCTTTCAAGCTCACGGCGAGCCTCCTCCTCTTGACGCTTCTTTGCCTCGATTTCTGCCTGTCTGCGTTGATTTTCCTCTTCGCTTCTACGCTTTTTCTCGGTAACGAGCGCCTCTACCTCTTCCATAGTAGCGCCGTCTCTCATAGCGAATTCAAATTGCTCATCATCCATAATTTCGTTACGGAGCAAGAATTCGGTAATAAAGTCGAGCTTTTCTCTATACTTGGCAAGAGTATCCCAAGCAAGCTTATAAGCCTCATCAATAATTTTCTTGATTTCCGAATCGATTTTAGCAGCAGTTTGCTCTGAATATGTCGGAGTTGAGCTGAAATCTCTGCCGAGGAACACTGCGTCGCTTGAATGGTCAGAGCCGAAGTGGATTGTTCCAAGCTCATCGCTCATACCGTAAACGGTAACCATCTTTCTTGCAACCTGTGTTGCCCTCATAATATCGTTAGATGCACCACCTGTATAGTCACCAAAGCACATTTGCTCTGCCACTCTACCACCGAGCATCATAGCGATTCTTTCCTTCATCTCCTGTTTGGATTCGCTGTACTTATCCTCAACAGGTGGAGTAAGTGTATAACCAAGCGCGCGTCCACTTGGAATAATGGAAATTTGACGAACAGGGTCTTGAGTTGGAAGAATGTGTGAAAGGATTGCGTGTCCTGCCTCGTGTGTTGCAGTATTGCGCTTTTCCTTATCGCTCATCTTCTTTGCCTTCTTTTGAGTTCCTACGGTTACCTTAATCATAGAATCCTCAATTTCAGCCATACCTATAAGTGCCTTACCGCGTCTTGCGGCAAGAAGTGCTGCCTCATTTAAGAGGTTAGCAAGGTCTGCGCCTGTAAAGCCAACGGTTGTTTGAGCAACCTTGCGAAGGTCAACGCTCTCCTCAAAGGGCTTTTCCTTTGAGTGTACCTTCAAGATTTCCTCACGACCAGTCAAATCTGGATAGCCAACTGTGATTTGTCTGTCAAATCTACCTGGACGAAGAAGTGCTGAGTCAAGAATGTCAGGACGGTTTGTCGCTGCCATTACGATAATACCAGAATGACCGTCAAAGCCATCCATTTCAACAAGAAGCTGGTTGAGAGTCTGCTCTCTTTCATCGTGTCCACCACCAAGACCTGCTCCACGCTGTCTACCTACCGCATCAATTTCATCAATAAAGATGATTGCAGCGTTTGAGCGTCTTGCATTATCAAAGAGGTCACGAACACGAGATGCACCAACACCTACATACATTTCAACAAAGTCAGAGCCCGACATCGAGAAGAACGGAACTCCTGCCTCTCCTGCGACTGCCTTTGCAAGAAGGGTTTTACCTGTACCTGGAGGACCTACAAGAAGCACACCGTGAGGGATTTTTGCGCCGAGGCGTGTGAATTTAGTAGGATTTTTAAGGTATTCAACGACCTCAACAAGCTCTTCCTTTTCCTCGTCACAGCCTGCAACATCGTCGAATTTAACTATCTTACCATCATTTGAAGCATTTCTTGCCTTTGACTTACCAAAGCTTCCCATCTTACCGCCATTAGCCTGACGCATTGAGAATACCATAAAGATAATAAAGAGCACTACCAAAATAATGTAAGGAAGATAGCTTACAAACCAAGGTGTTTCCTTAACCTCTTTATATTGAATTTTAACAAGAATGCTTGTATCTCCGAGCTTTTCTTGAATTATTGCAAGCTTGCCCTCTCCGTAGTTACCAGGAGAGAAAAACTCATAATATTCAAGCTCAGAAAGCTCAGCAACCTTTATTCTGTCAGAGAGTCCTGCGTCGTTTTTCTTATCGCCATCGTGATAATTTTCCCAGTCCTCCTGAGTCTCAAAGAGCCAAATTTTAAACTCGTTTGGATCGCCTATAAAGCCATAAACCTTGTTTTCCTCAAATTGAGCAATCATATCGCTATATGAGAATATGGTTTCGTCCTTATCGCTTGAAAATAGCGAGGCGATTGCCACTATAATAACTCCAATAAGCACAACATAGAATATCAGAGTTATAATACCACTTTTTTTCTTTTTCATTAGTTCCTCCGAGGTTATTTATTGTATACTTCTGGCTTCAAAATTCCCACATATGGAAGTGTACGATAAAGCTCTGCGTAATCAAGTCCGTAGCCAACCACGAACTCGTCAGGAATTTCTGCGCCAGTATATGTAGCCTGGAAGTCAACCTGTCTTCTTGATGGCTTATCAAGAAGTGTACAGGTGTTTACGCTACGAGCGCCACCAAGCTTAAGATAATCAACAAGATAAGAAAGGGTCTTTCCACTATCAATGATATCCTCAACAACGAGAATATCGAGCTCTGAAAGGTCTGCTCTATGAAGGTCGAGAATTATGTTTATTTTACCTGTTGTTTCAGTTCCAGCGCCATAGGATGAGACCTTCATAAAGTCTATTTCAACAGGACGCTTGATTTTCTTCATAAGGTCAGACATAAACACAACGCTTCCCTTTAGTATGCACAAAAGGAGCAATCTCTTGCTTCTATCTGCATAATCTCTGTCAATTTGCTCCGCAATCCTTGTTGTCATTGCGTCTATTTCGCTCTCGCTAAACAAAACTTCTTTGATGTCATTTGTCATTTTAACTTCTCCTCATCTATAAAAGTCAAGTCTAATATCTTTTCCCTTAGCGCCATCTCTTAGTGCCACCTCGGGAATAGCAACGATTCCATTATCGTCGCATATTATCGGAATTTTAGCCCTCAGGTGTGACGGAATTTTCCTCTCACACATAAGCTTCTTTACCTTTTTTGTCATCTTGCCCTGCAAAATAACATCTCCTTCACGCCTTGAACGAGCAATCAAATTACCATTTATCGCGTCCTGCGAAAGAGTTAGGCTTAGGTAGCATTCCTTATCGCTTGGCGCGTGGTCGCAATCGTATAAAATAACAACCGATGCTCCAGCAATTTCGTTTACTCCCTTACCAAGCGCACACTCAAACTCAACGCTATCAAGGTCCGTGGTTTTTATAAACACAAGGTGGTCGCTCTCTCGCTTAAGGGATATTCCCTTACAAAGATTTATAAGCTCCCCACACTCGCTCCTTGGAATAAAATCAACGCACGCATTAATTGACTTAAAATCAAGATTTTCGCCCGAAAGAGCCTTAAAAACTCTTGCCTTTACGCTATCGTGGCATTGAGCTATCCTTTCAGGATAAATATATCCGTTCGGACAATGCTCCAAGATAAAGCTCTGCGCCATTTGCTCAATTAGCTCCTCATCCTGACGAAGCGTTGTACCAAGCCTTGCAACGGACTGGGCAAGTGACGGATTAAGTCGTACGAGCGCAGGCACGATCTCGTGTCTTATATAATTTCTTGTATAGTCAGTATTCGCGTTAGTAGAATCAGTAACATACTCGACACCGTTTTTCTCACAATAATCGAGAATTTCTTTTTTTGTAGCAAGGATAAGTGGTCGAATGATTTTGCCATTTACTGCCCTTATTCCTGCGATTCCGTTAGCACCACTGCCACGCACGAGGTTGAAAATAACGCTTTCAACATTATCGTCAGCATTATGTGCAACCGCAATCGCATCAAAGCCACGCGCAATTCTTTCTTCCTCTAACACACGGTATCTTTCATCCCTTGCACATTCCTCGACTCCCTTACCACTTTTCCTTGCAAGAGTAGGAATGTCGATTTTATGGCAAACAAATTCAACACCATATTTTTGGCACATTTTGCGACAAAAGTCCTCGTCCCTTTGTGCCTCGTCGGCGCGAATCATATGATTTACATGAACGCAGGCAATTTTTTCTGCCCTTTTGGAAAAATAATGTAGCAGAGCCGATGAATCAGCACCACCGGAAAAGCCGATTATTAATTTTCCATATGCGCAAGACATTTTGCTTTGCGAGATGGCCCTCTCGATTTTTCCTTCCAAGTCCTTCCACCTACCGTTGATGATTTTATTATTTATTATATTACTATAATTTTAACAAAATTTCAATACTTGTTTAATAAAAAAATGTTGAAATGGCGATTTTTCACCATTTCAACACATTCACATTGTTTCACTTCACTTCTTCGACACATTTCCCTCTTTATCTTCCTTATCTTTATCTTCCTTGTCTTTTTCTATAATTTTTAACACAATTTTTCTCAAGGTCTTGTGTACATCTTTAGTTTTCTCATCAGGTACAGTTTTTATTTTAGTGCTGTACTGAAAATACTCGTTTGCCAAATCACCCTCGGGACATAATCTTTCGCCATTTAGGTCTTCTATAATTTTTGACATATTTTTCCTCCTACTTTTTTTAGAAATTTTATCCTGAAAAGTAATAAATTATTCAAAAATGTTAAAAATTCTTTTATGTATCAACTTTTTCGTGCTTCATCGACATAGATATCCATATTTTCCCCACAATGTAGAAAAAATGTATTTTTGGCAAAAATGTTTCGTTGATTTGCTTTACCTTTGATGCTAAAATATATCCATAAGGAGATAGATATGAAAATAACCGAAGGGGAGCGCGCCCATCTGCGCAATTTTATAAAGCTTTGCTACATACTCATAATCATCAGCGCGCTCTATTCACTCAAGATTTTCATCAATCCAGAGGGAGCGTACGAGATGCTTGTAGCGCCACATCAGATGAGCATTTATTTGGAGAATATTTTTTGGTCCTTGATGATCACAATTTCAGGAAATGCGCTCCTTGAAAGGGGAATTTAACTTTTTGTGCAAAATGTCAATTTGACTCCTTGCTTCTCAACCAATATTCACTCGAAAAATGAATAAATTCTTGTCAAGTGCTTTTTTGATTTTTTTAAAAATTCTACACTTCATTTTCGGCAATTGTGTAATTTTCGACACGATTTATCCACTTTTCCACGCCCTCGATGTGTGGAAAAGTGGATAAATTTCACCTCGAACACCGAGTTTTTCACACTTTCCACGCAGTTTTCCACGCTTTTGAACCATTTTAAAAGTGGATTGCCACCAAATCCATTATTGACAAGTGCAAAAAATGAATTTGTTTAATTTATACAATTTTTATTAGTTTACTAACTATTTTCAAAAAATTTTTAGCCCATTTTTCTTTGTCCATTTTGCCGAATTTGAATATTGGCAAATGCAAAATGAATATTTTTGACAAGTCAATTTTGAAACAAAAAAGGAGCAAGAAATTCTTACTCCTTTTTAGTTTACTCATCACTCTATAATTTGGTTTACAAAGTTCTTGATTTTCGGATGAATTACCTCGTGATGAGGGTTCAAAAGATGCTGTGCATAAAGTATTGTTATTCCCTTTTCCGGATCCATCGATGCAAGGAAGCCGGCTGCGCCGTCCCAGCCAAACTCGCCCATTGAACAAAGGTTGCCACCTCTACCAACGCCTATCTTTGTGCGAACACCATAGCCATAGCCATATTCAGCATTATTCATCCATGTTCTGAACTCTGCCAAGGCGTTCGGATTTTCAAGCGTGTTTGTACGCATAAGGTTAACGCTCGCCTTCGAGAGAATTCTCGCTCCGTTTTCGCCAACGCCATAGTTTGTCATAGCAGATGCGAATTTTGCGTAATCATCTATCGTGGATATAACTCCTGCACCACCAGAATCGTATTCCTCACCAAAAATATATCCGTTTGTCTTTTCGACTCTTTCAGGAATTCCCTTTTCGTGGTTAAATCTATATTGGGCGCAAATTCTGCCCTCAATTTCAGGAGTAACATGATAATAGCTATCCTTCATTCCAAGTGGATCAAAGATAACTCTTTTTACATAATCGGCAAATCTTTCGCCTGTCGCAACCTCAACAACGCCTGCCAAAACATCGTGGCAAAGGCTATACTGCCACATTGTGCCTGCCTCAAAATCGAGCGGTCTATCCGCTATCGCGCGCACCATATCTCTTGTTGGGCATTTCGGATTTTTAGCCATAAGCTCCATCATAGCAGGAGTTGCATTATCATAGTTAAGGCCTGCTGTCATTGAGAAAAGGTCACAAATTTTGATATGATTTTTTATAGGCTCAAGCGTTTCTGTTCCATCAGCGTGCTTTTTTCTTACCTTGCAATTTGCGAACTCGCCAAGATACCACCAAACAGGGTGGCCCAAGAGAAAGTGCCCCTCCTCCATTGCGTGAAGAGCTGCCGCGCAGGTTATAACCTTTGACGCAGAATACAAGAAAAACATTTCCTTGCCATTCATAGGGGTTTTATTTTCCTTGTCAGAATATCCTGCGTAATATCTAAAGACCTCCTTGCCGTAATGAAGCACCTTGCAATCAAAGCCAGGCACCTTTTCGCGCACAAGAATCGTGTCGAGGTAATTTTTCAAATCAGAAAAGGTATACATTTGTTTTCTTCCTTAATATATTTATTATAAATAAATTGTATCACAGCGAAAGGCAAAAAGCAAGATTTCAAAAGAAAAAACGGTAAAATTACCGTTTTTTATCTTGTTTTATTGTTCAGGCGGTGTTTGAGAATCTTCTTGCGAAGCATCCGGCGCAACCTCTTCTGGCGGAATCTCTTCTGCAGCAAATTCCTCAACGGCGGGATCGTCCAAAACCGGACCATCCAAAACAGGCGGTTCTGAAACAGCCTCGTTTAAAGTGAGCTCCTCATTTATCGACTTATTTGCCTTTTTCTTTTCCTTCTTTTTCATAGCCTTTTTATCGATTTTCTCCTCTACTACCTCTTCGGTCTGCGGAGTGGAGCCAAGCTCTGCATAAATATCAGCCACCGCAATTCCACTTTGATCAGTTAGAGTTGGGTCATCATATTCAACCATCTTTTCAAGCGCATCAACGAGCTGCTTCCTCATAGAGTAAGCCTTATTTTCTGCCTTTTCTGCCTTTATTGCCTGCTTTAAGGTTTTTGGGAATGGCGAAGGCTTTTCATCAAGCCCAAGCTTCAATCTTTCAGGTCCAGAAAGCTTTTTGGTTTCAGCGGTTTCAGCATCAATCGGGATAACAACATATGGCTTTGCAATCATTTTATTTTTGCATTCGAACTTACGAGGATCGACATTATCGAACATTCCATAGTGAATAGGAACGACAACCTTTGCATCAATTTCACTCACAAAGCGTTGTGCATCAGTTATGTTCATTGTGCTATATCGGCCCGTGATAGGGATATAAGCAACATCAAGCCCCTTTGGAACTGTCTCTATAACAGCTTTGTTGTAGAGAGTATTTCCAACATAGTAGATTTTTTTGTTCGACATAGAGTCCTCAATAAGAAGACCAAAGGCAGTCTTATCATCGGTTCTACATTTAATGCCTGTTACAAGGATATGGCCAACCGTCCACTCATCGCCCTCCTCAAACATAATGTTTGTATATCTACCTGGAATTCTTTCACTATACACTCTATCATACGCTCTACCAGATGCAAGAACAACTGTCTTTTGTCTTGTTTTGTACAAAAGCTTCTTTACGGTTTTCATATCTGCATGGTCTGCGTGAGAGTTTGTAAGAATAAGTAAATCAGGCTTTATCTTCAAAAATCTTTTATCAATTTTAAGTCTGCGCCTCATCGTGCGATCAAAATCGTGCATGCCATTAGACAAATATGGGTCTATCATTATTTTAAGCTTACCTGAAATGATAAGCAATCCACCTTGTCCGAGCCAAATACTTTTCATTTTATTGCTCCTTTTAGAATTTATAAGCGACTAAATACTATTTAATGATATCATATTTTTTACAATTTGTATACATAATTTTTAAAATTTTAATATTTTTTCTTTTTCTTATTGAAAAATAGTCGCATTTATACTAAAATTACTGTAACGGAATTTTCAAAGGAGGGCTATTATGACAATTTACGATTTGAAAACAATGCAAATTTGCGACATACGTGAGAGCACGGTTGTAGCCCTCGGCTTTTTTGATGGCTGTCACGCAGGGCATCAAGCTGTTTTTGCGTCATGCAGAGCCCTCGCCCATAGAATGGGCGCCAAAAGCGCAGTTTACACATTCTCATCGTTGCCAAAAAGCAAGGATGCCAAGTGCATTTTCAGCTTAGACGAAAGAATTCGCGCCATAAGAAAAAGTGGAATTGACTATTTGTGCATCGAGAATTTCGAGCAGATTATGAATGTTGATGCACAGGCATTTTTAGAGGACATTTTGTGCAATAGGCTTCACGCAATTGGCGCTTGCTGTGGATTCAATTTCAGATTTGGCAAGGGCGCTGTAGCAGATGCATCAATTTTGACATCGTTTTTCGAAAATCGTGGGGGATGTGTGAATATTTGCGATAAAATTCTCTATGGCGAAAGCACACTTAGCTCCTCACTTTTGCGTTCGTTTATCGAAAACGGAGAGCTCGATGCTCTTTGCGAGGTGGCAAGCCCATATTCGATTTATGCAACAGTTGAGCACGGCAAGGAGCTTGGCAGAACGATAGGAATCCCTACAATAAATCAAAAAATTCCACAAGATAAAATCGTTCCTGCAAGAGGTGTTTACATAACCGAGTGCGAAATCGGCGAGGATGTATATGCGTCCGTCACAAATGTTGGCGTGCGTCCCTCTGTTGACCTTAACGGTCAAGAAAACATGGAAACCCACATAATCGACTTTGACGGAAGCTTATATGGCTCTTGTGTGCGAGTTAATTTCTATAAAAAGATAAGAGATGAGAAAAAATTTGACTCTCTTGACGACCTTCGTGCCGAGGTGGAGCGAAACATCGAAATGGCAAAAAATTACTTTAAATAAAATCACCGTATCGCCCCAACGGGGTCAGCGACACGGTGATTTTATTTTTAGCAGGCTATTATGCCCACCTACTTTCATTTTACTCAAAATCGCAAAAAAGTATACATTTGACTGTCATTTTTTACATTTTGTATAGATAACGTTGCTTTTTCTACCTATAATTTATAAAAAATTACAAAAAGGTCTTGAAATTGCTTCCTTTATATGTTAAAATACTCGTGTAAGAAATTTATATTATACCAAGGAGTAGTACATAATGAAAAAATTCCTTTCAATTCTTTTGTGCTTGCTTATGATTGTTCCTTGCTTCGCCTTCTCTGCTTTGGCAGAGGAAGAGGAGGAAGAGGAAATTTCTAACATAGCTCTTACCGCAGGCATTAAGGCGTCCTCATACTGGAACGCTTCTACACTTCCAAAATCTGCAACCAACGGTGTTACCGAAAAAGATATCGGTGGTGGACACAATAACTATTGGCGTCCAAGCTATCCTGGCCGTGACACCTGGACAGGTGGTACACCAGGCGAGGCTTCCTTCCAGCTTACCTTTAAGGGTAAAAACAGAGGCTATAAGCTCATTGATAGCGTAGACATTTGGGTTAAATTTAATGCAGAGGGCTGTTCAGCTTGCGATCCAACATATGATGTTCAAGCGCTTATTAACGGTGTTTGGACAACCGTAGGTAAAGCTAGTGAAAGCGATGCAACTCCTGTTCAGGGCAAGCCAGAGGCTGGTATCATTCACATCGACTTCCCTGAAACAGTTATGGTTGATGATGTTGAGTGTCAAATTAACGCAAAGGCCTTGAGATTTATGATTGATAACTTTGGTAGCACAGGCTGTGGCGCTGGCTGGCACTGCCCTATCATTTATGAATTTGAGGTTTGGGGTAAGACAGGATTCATTCCTGAAATCGACCTTCATGACGGCGCACTCCTTTCCACCAACGCTGCTGTTAGTGGACACAGAAGTGCTTCATCCTCTATGAACAACCAGTATCCATACCTCGGTGCTGACAACTCTGATGCTTCATTCTGGGCTTCAAAGGTCACAACCGATGGCGAATGGTTCCAAACATTGTTTGACAAGCCATATGATCTTGAATCTCTTGAACTCAACTTCGGTAGCATTATTATCGAGGCTGGTAGCAACAAAACATTCACATACACAATCAGCACAGCAGTTTTGGTCGATGGCGTTTGGAAGGACCTTGGCGAGCAGGATGTAACAACATCCACCGGCAAGGCTAACAACGTTACTGTTGACCTTGGAACTAATAATATTGAGGTTTGTGGAGTTAAGGTAACCTTCGTTTCAACTGATGGCGCACAGGCTGCTATCAATGAGGTTATCGCAACAATCGCAGACAAAAAGAAGTGCGAATTCTTGGCTGAGTATCTCACAACTCCAAGAAAGCAATCCGCAGCTAACGGCAACATCGCAATTTATGGCGAGCCATATGCATTCAGCGTAATGGACCATATCGGTCTTTCTGATGTTTCTTATATCAACGACGGTGGTATAACAACCACTGACTTCGCTTGGTATGCAAAGGGCTTTGAAAAGGGACAATACTGTGGTGTTACACTTGAAGAGGCTTCAAAGGTAAACAAGGTTGTTCTCTACTTCAATGATGGAATTATTGGTCAGCACAACGCAAGAGATTACTTCGTATTCGGCTTCGATGTACAGGCAAAGGTTGACGGCGAATTCGTAACCGTTGCAAGTGGAACAAACTACAACGCAAAGAAGGATGAATATATCGTTTCAATCGAGTTTGACGAGGTTGAGGCAACAGATATAAGAATTGCATTTACTGAAATCGACATCGGCTTCACATACATCAAGGAGCTTGAGGTTTACGGTTCAACAAGGTATGATGACTTCTCTACATATGCTCATGGTAGAAAGAATGTTGCTAAGACAACTGATTTCGGCCCTGCATTTGTAATTGGTCAGGCAAACTTCTCAAAGGTTGCAAATCCTCTCCGTACAATGCTCACAATAAACGATATCAGAGCAAGCCTCTGGATCTAATCAAAAAACAAAAATCCGACACAGTGTGTCGGATTTTTTATTATATTTCTTCAACTATGAGCTCTGCCTCGATGTTTGTTTTTCCATCTTGACGAACAGTACGGAAATAGTATCTATTATCTGCCCTTGACATATAAATTTTAAGATTTTCGCCAAGGGCCGCCTCGTTCGGAAAATAAATTCCGATGCTTCTTACTCGAAGTTTTCTTGCATTTGGCAGACAATTGCAAATTATTCTTGGATAGTTCGTGTTATTCATATGTCCGTTTAGGTCAATGTCGCTTAGCTGAACTGTATATTCGCCAACGAGCGAGGTTGGAAGCGCGCTTGGAATACGGACACGAACAGGACGCTCTGTTTGAATTGGCTCATCCATAAAATAATTTGAGCAGTCAATGTCCTCAACTGGAAGTAGTCTTTTTTCGTCAGTCGAAACAAGCGCCCAGGAGGATGCAGCCTCACACAAAATCTCGCCATCGCGCTCGATTTCATAGCAACGCACAAAGTTCACACCACGGCTTGGGCAAGCCCAAGAGCGTGCAATTATTTCATCATATGCAAAGATGGGCGCGTGCATTTCAAGCCTTATCGAGCTCAAAATAAATGCTTTCTTTTGTTCAAAAAGCTCCTTGTAGGTTGGATGCTGATTTTCAAGCTGACACATTGCAGCCTCTTGAATATATTTAAAAATTTGAGAAACCCCTGCAACCTCGTTTGCATCTGTTTCGTGAAATTTAACCTTAAATTTTTCTTCCCACTTCATATTATTTTCCCTTCGTTCATCCGTGACAAAAATTCAATAAAATCATTTTATCACATATAAAGGTAAAAAGCAAGTGAAATTTTCAAGATTAAGACAGCGTTGTTGTATCCGTATTTGGTGCTGGTGGAACAGGAATTTGAGGTTCACTTTCAAGTCCGAAGCTGACACTAAGTGCGTCGTTGACGGAGCGCATAGAATCATCATCAAGATGTCCCATTTTCTCCTTTAAGCGTGTCTTGTCAATTGTTCTTATTTGTTCAAGTAGGATAACAGAGTCCTTTGCAAGCCCTACCTTGCCTGCAAAAATATCTATATGAGTTGGTAATTTTGTTTTTGTAATGCGACTTGTGATTGCGGCGGCGATAACTGTTGGGCTGTATTTGTTGCCGATATCGTTTTGAACTATCAAAACAGGGCGAAGTCCGCCTTGCTCCGAGCCCACAACGGGGCTTAGGTCTGCGTAATATATATCTCCTCGTCTTATGTTCATATCATTCTCCCTTGTTATGTGTATTTTAGTATTGACACATTTTTTGGAGTTTAATCTCCTCTACTTAGTATATTCAGCACGACACAAAACGACAAAAAATCCGACACAGTGTGTCGGATTTTCTCTTTTTATTAAATTTTTATGCCATTCTTGCAAGCTTTTCTGGTGTTATCTCGTATTCGAGCTCCTTGCCGTCCAAGAATCGTTCAAACTCATCAATCATAAGCTCTGCCATTCTTCTTACCTCGTTTGACATACTGCCAGCTATATGAGGTGTCAAAACAACATTAGGAAGCTTAAAGAAATCGCTATCAGGCTTAGGTGGCTCTTCAACCGTAACATCGAGAAGTGCACATATGTCTTGTCTTTGTGAAAGGACTGCAAGCATTTCGTCCTCAAGCACCTGTGCACCACGACCTGTGTTTATAAATGTGGCATTTTCCTTCATTTTTTCAAAGTGCGAGCCCTTCAAAATTCCAACGGTTTGAGGAACATTTGCAAGGTGGTTTGAAACGATATCGCACTCTGCGAAAATCTCATCGAGTGAGCATTTTTTAACGCCAAGTGCCTCAGCTCCCTCGTCACTTAAGAACTTATCATAAACGAGAATTTCAAGGCGATATGGTGCAAGAAGCTCAATAACCTTGCGTCCTATCATTCCAACGCCGATAATACCAATTTTCGCATCATAGTTGCCTGCGTGCTTGCCTGCAACCTCGTTTGCCCTCTTGTAATCGCCTGCCTTTGCAAGCATTGAGGAGTGGAAAAAGCCCTTGTCAGCGAGCAGAATTTGTCCAACTGTAAATTCAGCTACTGGAATTGCGTTTGCAGCAAATGCGCTTGTAATTCTTACACCCTTGTCGAAATATTCGTTTGCAAAATATCTTATCGAGCCTGCTGCATAGAAAAGGCATTTAAGGCTTGGAAAATATTCCGTGAGCTTTATCTCTCCACCACCTGGCATTCCCCATGTTGAGAATATGTATTCTACCTCTGCGAACTTGTCAGGGGACGCAATAATGTCCTGCTCGCAATACGGTGTCAGGTCGAGGTCAATCATTGCCTTGAGTCTTTCTATATTCTTTTCTCCATAGACATAGTCTATGTTTCCCTTGTTATTTGTCAAAAATATCGCTTTCATAATTTCTCCTTATATGCGATTTTGAAGCTATGCTCCTTTTATATTTTCTCACAAAAAGCGCTCAATGTCAAGAGATTTTAAGGTATTTTAATAATTTTAAAAAAATCGCGCCCGCGCGCATTTTAATGCGCGTATTTACTTGACAAAATATATATAAAATGGTAAAATTAAGTTAAGTATAGACTTTATTGCAACGGAGGAAATTTAAAATGGCATATCAGGTTGTTCAGAATAAGGACGCACTTCTTGAAATGTGCAAGGAGGCTGGCACCTCATTCCCTTATTCAGATGACATTTCGCCTCTTTCAAAGGAAATCAAGGTTGGCACAAAAACCGTGCACAACAGAATAGTTTATCAGGCAATGGAGGGCTGTGACGGTACTTATGACGGTGCGCCCGACGAGCTTACAAAAAGAAGATATCTTCGCTTCGCAAGAGGCGGTGCTGGTATAATTTGGTTTGAGGCTACTGCTGTTCTCGGCGAGGGACGCGCAAATCCAAGACAAATGTATCTCACACCTAAGACAAAGGATGATTTCAAGAAAATTGTTTCTGATATAAAGGAAGAATGCATTAAGACAAATGGCTTTGAGCCTATTGTTATTTGCCAGCTTACACACTCTGGTAGATATTCAAAGCCCGAGGGCACTCCTGCTCCGCTTATTGCATATAACAATCCTATTTTTGAAAAGGACAATCCTATCGACAAGTCTCGCATTGTAAGCGATGACTATCTTGATAGAGTTTGGGAGGCGCTTGTTAATGGCGCTGTTGACGCGCACGAGTGTGGCTTCGATGGTGCAGACATAAAGAGCTGTCACAGATATCTTTTGAGTGAAATTCTCTCTGCATACAATCGCGATGGCAAATACGGTGGAAGCTTTGAAAACCGTACTCGTCTTCTTAGTGGTGCTATAAAGGATGCGAGAATTGCAACTCCAAAGGACTTTATCATCACATCCCGTCTTAATATCTATGACGGATTTGAGTACCCTTACGGATTTGGCACAAACGAGGGCGAGGGCATTACCCCTGACTTTACCGAGGCAAAGATGCTCGTTCGTAAGCTCGTTGAAAATGGTGCTGATATGCTCGACTTCACTATGGGAAATCCATATTTCAATCCTCATGTTAACCGTCCATATGCAAAGGGCGGATATGAGCCACCAGAGCATCCTCTCTTCGGAGTTCAGCGTATGCTTGACGGTATTTCCGAGGTTGCCTCTGAAATCAAGGGCACTCCTGTTATCTGCTCTGGAATTTCATTCCTTGGTGGCACAAGCGCTAATGTAACAGCAGGTTATATTAAAGAGGGAAAATTTGATTTTGCAGGCTACGGACGCGAAACTCTCGCTTATCCCGATGTGGCAAAGGAAATCACCTCTGGTAGAAATCTTGACCCTAAAAAGCTTTGCATTTGCTGTGGCAAGTGTACTGAAATTATGAGATGTAAGGGCGGTACTCCTGGTTGCGTAATCCGTGACACCGAGGTATATGCTCCACTTTACAAAAAATTCGTTCTTGGAAAGGAATAATAAAATGAAGGTTGCTTTGATTACAGGCGCTGCTGGCGGTATCGGCTACGCAAGCGTTGAAAAATTCGCAAGTGAGGGCTACGCTGTTCTCGCTATGGACATTCTCCCAAAGGAAAAGGTTGAGGATAAATTCACTAAATTTAATAATGTTGTATATGTTGCAGGAAACCTTGCAAGCGCATCTGACAGAGAAAATGCGCTAAAGGCTTGTCTTGATGCATTTGGCAGAGTTGATGTTCTTGTAAATGTAGCAGGCGTTGCTCCAAAGGTAAGAAACGACATTCTCGAAATGACCGAGGAGAGCTACGATTTTGTTATGGATATTAACACAAAGGGCACTCTTTTCTTGACACAGATTGTTGCAAATCAAATGCTCAAGCAGGAAAGCGACGAGGCTATCAAGGGCTATATTGCAAATGTATCCTCCTGCTCTGCCTACACCTCATCAACAAGTCGTGGCGAATATTGCATCTCAAAGGCAGGCGCTTCTATGATTACAAAGCTTTTTGCTGACCGTCTTGCAAGCGAGGGAATTCTCGTAAACGAAATCTGCCCTGGTATTATTCAAACAGGTATGACCGAAAAGGTTAAGGAAAAATACGACAACCTTATCGCAGGTGGACTTGTTCCACTTAAGCGTTGGGGCTTGCCTGAGGACTGCGCAAATGCTATATTTGTGCTTTGCTCCGGTGCTCTCGGCTACACAACTGGCCAGTCAATTGATGTTGACGGTGGCATGCACATCCAAAGACTTTAATTTCAGTTCAAGCGCTAGGACACTAGCGCTTTTCCAAAAGGAGCTTTTATGAAGGAAACCATTATTAAAATCGGCGACATATCAGTAAAAAAGGTAACTCTTGATGCTGTTATTATAGGTACTGGTGCAGCGGGCTACAACTGTGCACTTCGCCTCAGCGACTATGGTGTTGACGATATTGCAATTATAACAGAGGGTGTGAATATGGGAACCTCCCGTAACACAGGCTCTGACAAGCAGACATATTACAAAATGAACCTTTGCGCTGACTATCCAGACTCGCCAAAGGCTATGGCACAGGACCTTTTCAATGGTAAGTGTGTTGACGGAGACATTGCGTATGCAGAGGCTGCGCTTTCCGTTATGTCATTCTTGCATCTTTGTGAGCTTGGTGTTGAATTCCCTGTTAACCGTTATGGCGAATATGTAGGCTACAAGACCGACCACGACCCACGCGCAAGAGCGACAAGCGTTGGCCCTCTTACCTCTAAAATGATGACAGAATGTCTTGAGAGTGCTGTTCAAAAGCGTAAAATCAAGATTTACGATAAGCTTCAAATTATCGAATTTATTAAAAACGGCGACACCTGTGTTGGTGTTTTGTGTCTTAACAAAGCTTCACAAAACGAGAATGAGCGCTTTGTGCTCTTCAACTCTAAGAACACGGTTATAGCAACAGGTGGCCCTGCTGGCATTTATTCTAACACCGTTTATCCTATCGGACATCACGGTGCGTCTGGAGTTGCCTTTGAGGCAGGCGTTAAGGGCAGAAACCTAACCGAATGGCAATACGGACTTGCCTCCACTGCCCCAAGATGGAATGTTTCAGGAACATATATGCAGGTTCTCCCTCGCTTTGTTTCAGTTGACGAAAACGGAAACGAGTATGAATTCTTGAATGAATACTTTGACGATATTGGTGTATGCCTTTCAAAGATTTTTAAAAAGGGCTACGAGTGGCCATTTGACTGTAAAAAGGTCCTCTCTGGCTCATCAATTATCGACCTTCTCGTATTCCGTGAGAATGTAATGAAGGGCAGACGCGTATATCTTGATTTTAGAAAGAATCCTTACGGTCTTGATGAGCTTCCATACGACAAGCTCGAGGACGAGGCAAGAGAGTATCTTGAAAACGCTCACGCTTGCTTTGGCACACCACTTGCGCGTCTTCAGTTTATGAATATGCCTGCATACGACCTCTATCTTTCAAAGGGCGTTGACCTCGAAAAGGAAATGCTCGAAATCGCACTTTGTGCACAGCACAACAATGGTGGTCTTGATATCGATATGTGGTGGCAGACAAATGTTCCTCATCTCTTCGCTTGTGGAGAGGTTGCAGGCTCTCACGGTGTTTACCGTCCAGGTGGAAGCGCACTTAACGCAGGTCAGGTTGGCTCTACAAGATGCGCGCAATACATTTCAAGACATCAGGAAAACGATGCGTTTGATTGTGATTTTGACACTCTTTGCGCTGGCGCCGTTAACAAGCATCTTGAAATTACAAGATGTATTCTTGGAGGCGAGGACAATGTTGCCTCACTTACCGATAAATATCAAAGACTAATGGACGAGGTTGCTGGTCCTATTCGTGATGCCTCAAGATTTGACTCGGCACAATGTGAGTTTATGGGAGCATTCGAGGACTTCAAATCAATAGTTAAGGTTAACTCTCAAAGCAGACTTTGGCTTGCATATCGCCTGCGTGATGCTCTTCTTGGCGAGATGATGTACATCGGTGCTATGAAGGCTTACACAATGGCAGGTGGAAAGTCGCGTGGCTCTGCTATTTACACATCAGAAAATGGTACTGCTCCTGCAAATATGGAGAGCGTGTTCCGTTTCGAGCTTGATGATGGCGCTTTGAACGACAAAATTTTTGAAATTACATACACAGGTACTGGCTTCGGTAGTGTAGCGCGCCCTGTAAGAGAGCTCCCCGAGGGTGGTGGCTTCTTCGAAAACATTTGGCGCGAATACAGAGAAAATAAAAATATTTACTAATTTGAGGTGCTTATATGAAGCAAGGATTAGTTTCCGTATCCTTTCGTGAGCTTAGCGTAAAGGAAATTATCAAGCTTGCAAGGGAAAACGGTCTTAAATATATCGAATGGGGTGGTGGACCTCACGTTCCTATGGGCAACGTCAAGCTTGCGCGTAAGGTTAAAAGGCTTATGCACGCATCGGGCATTAAATGCGCGTCCTACGGAACGTATTACGGTGTAACCTATAACGAGGGTGAAAAGCCACCTATTTCATTCAAAGCAGTTTGCAAGACTGCCGTTGCACTCGGCGCGAGCGTTGTTCGTATTTGGGCAGGCTGGCCGGGCTGTGGCGACATTGACTGCGAGGGCGAGCGCAAGGCAGTAATCCACACAAAAAAGATAGCTACTATCGCTAAAAAATACGGTCTTACTCTCGCGTTTGAATGCCATTGGGGCACAATAACCGAGGAATATCATCGCTCAATTGAGTTTTTAAAGAAAATCGGCTGTGATAACGTAAAAATTTACTATCAGCCAAATCCTCACAAGAGCGAGGAATACAATCTTGAGGCGGCAAAGGCGTTGCTTCCTTGGACCACAAACGTACACGTATGCAACCATCATTTTATTGAGGGCAATTTCCACAAGGATTCGCTCGAAAAGGCTCATCTTGAATGGTGTAAGTACCTTAGCGTGCTCGAAAACGGCGAGGACCGTGTTTATTATCTCGAGTTTATGCCCGACGGTACGCCTGCAACGCTACCAACTGAATGTAAATGTCTTAGATTACTTGCAAGTGAGGTGCAAAAATGAATATTTTAGATAAAAGCTACAATCCCGAAATATGGGTAAAATCAAGAGAAATTCCCGAGCTTAAGGGTGCAATCGAAGCGCTTGAAAAGTCCTACAAGGATTTTTGCGAGGGAGATATTCCATCCTCAAAATTCAGCCATTTCCGTCTTTTCCAGGACGTAGGCGACAGAAACGTTTATCAAAAGGATTTCTTCCGCCGTCAGCACAGACTCTTTACCTGTGCCGTATATTGCCTCGTTTACCCTGAAAACGAAAAGGCATTTGAGCTTTTGCAGGATACCATTTTCGAAATTTGTGATATGTATGCGTGGGCACTTCCCGCACATATGGGCGAGCTTGACAAGATAAACCAAATGGAGCTTGACCTTGACGCTACTACTATGGGTATGGCACTCGCGCTTATAAAGAGACTCTTTGGAGAAAGGTTCCATCCGCTCATTATAAAGCGAATTGACACCGAAATTGACAGGCGTATTGTTGAACCGTTCCTTGCGCAAAGATGGCACTGGGAATTCAGAGAAAACAACTGGACAACAGTTTGCTCAGGAGCTGTCGGATGCGCTCTTATGCTCAACCGTCCTGACGTTTTCGAGCTTGTAAAGGACCGTCTCAATCACAATATGCAAACCTACGTTGATGCATACGGAGATGACGGCGTTTGCACCGAGGGTGCAGGCTACTGGGGATATGGATTTGGCTACTACGTTGCCTATGCCGATATGCTCCGTTCATATTCAAACGGCGAAATCGACCTTCTTGCAGGCGAGAAAATCAAGAGCATTGCGACCTTCTATCAAAAGATGATTCTCGATGAAAACGTTGTCGTTACCTACGGCGACTGCGGTCTTGGCGGAAAAATTACAATCAATGCAGGTCTTGTTTACAAATTCAAATCAATCTTTGGTGACATTTACGAATTTCCACCAAAGGACACGATGATTTACGACGTTCACTACTTCCCTTCATTCCTTGATACCTTTATTTGCTTTAACGAAGCATATTCCGATTCTACTCTTTCAAGAAACTGCGAATACTATATGGGTAACCAAGGCTGGTACGTAAAGAGAACTCCATATTACAGCTTCTCTTGCCGTGGTGGTTCGAACGGTGAAAGCCATAACCACAACGACGTTGGCTCGTTCATTTTCGTAAAGGACGACAAACAAGTGCTTTGCGATATCGGTGGCCGTCCGTACACAAGACAGTATTTCGAGAACGAATATAGATATACTTATCTTGAAACCTCATCAAGAGGACACAACGTTCCGATTATCAACGGCAAATATCAGGTGAATATCCGCGACACTAAGTCCTATACAACCTTTAAAAACGGTGTTGTAAGCATTGATTTCAAGGAGCTTTACGGTCAAGAGGAGCTTAAAAAGCTTGTCCGTAGCTTTAAGGGCGACGAAAAGGGTGTTGATATAACCGACGAGTTTGAAATTGAGGGCGAGGGCACATTTACCGAGAGATTTGTAACCTATACCGAGCCTACAATTGAAAACGGAGTCATCGAAACCGACGGTGTTAAAATTGTATTTGATCCAACGAAGGGCGTTGCATCCTACACAGTTGAAGAGCGCGCACTCGAGCTTAATGGCGACGGAAGCATCAAACGCGGAAGCGATGTTTATTGCATAAATATCGACGTTAATATGCCTTGTGAAAGCTTCTCGTTTAGGGTTGAGGTAAAATAAAATAAAAAATCCACACTCGATTGAGTGTGGATTTTGTTTTGCAATTTGTCTTTAATTTAGCGATTTTGTAACGAAGCATAAAATCGTTAAATTTGGTTTAGAAGCAAGCAAGACAAGGCGCACCGCCTTGACGACTTTTTAACGATTCTTAGGCAAAGTTAGGCTAGGCTCTGCTTTTTCCTTGGACGATGGTGTACTTTCGTACATCGAGGTCAAGGGGGAAGCTAGTAACGACGCATAACGAAGCATAAAATCGTTAAAAATTATTGTGCTGCATTAACAATTGTAGCGAAATCAGCTGCCTTAAGTGAAGCACCACCGATAAGACCACCGTCAACATTTTCCTTGGAAAGAAGCTCTGCTGCGTTGCCTGCATTCATAGATCCACCGTATTGAATTACGATCTTTTCTGCTGCTTCCTTTGAGTAGATAGCTGCGATTGTATCACGGATAACGCCACAGGTTTCGTCAGCCTGCTCAGGTGTTGCTGTAAGGCCTGTTCCGATAGCCCATACTGGCTCGTATGCGATGATAACATTAGCGAGCTGCTCCTCTGTTACGCCGAGCAAGTCAAGCTTTGTCTGCATTGCAACTACTTCATTTGTAATTCCGTTAACTCTTTCCTCTTTAACCTCGCCAAGGCAAAGGATAACCTTCATGCCAGCCTCAAGAGCTGCCTTTGTACGAAGGTTTACAGTCTCGTCTGTTTCGCCGAAGTACTGTCTTCTTTCGCTATGACCAATGATTACATATTCAACGCCACACTCAACGAGCATTTCAGCTGAAATTTCGCCTGTGTATGCGCCCTTAGGAGCGAAGTGAACATTCTCTGCACCGATTTTGATGTTAGAGCCCTTTGCTGCCTCTTGTGCTGCATAAATGTCTACAAAAGGAACGCAAAAGATGATATCACAGTTGTCCTTACCCTCAACAAGTGGCTTTGTCTGCTCGATAAGAGCCTTAGCCTGTGAAGGTGTCATATTCATTTTCCAGTTTCCTGCAATTACTTTTCTTCTCATTTTTAAATCCACCCTTGTTGTTTATGCAATTATTTGTCTTGGAGACAAGCGATACCTGGGAGCTCAAGTCCCTCGAGGAATTCGAGTGATGCGCCACCACCAGTTGAAATGTGAGTCATCTTATCAGCATAGCCAAGCTTTTCAACTGCTGCTGCAGAGTCACCACCACCGATGATTGAGATAGCACCGCTGTTTGCAACAGCCTCAGCTACACCCTCAGTACCAGCTGCGAAGTTCTTCCACTCGGAAACGCCCATAGGACCATTCCATACTACTGTGCCTGCGCCCTTGATTGTCTTAGCAAAAAGCTCACGAGTAGCAGGACCGATATCAAGACCCATCCAACCGTCAGGAATAGAGTCAGAGTACATCTTCATAAACTCGGTGTTTTCGTCATATTCTCTACCGATAATGTTGTCAACCGGGATAAGGAAGTTTACGCCCTTAGCTCTTGCCTTAGCCATCATTTCACGAGCAAGCTCAAGCTTGTCGTCCTCGCAAAGAGATGTTCCAACGCTGTTGCCCAAAGCCTTGAAGAAGGTATAAGCCATACCACCACCGATGATGAGGGTATCAACCTTTTCGATGAGGTTGTTGATAACGCCGATCTTGTCAGAAACCTTAGCACCACCGAGGATTGCAACGAATGGACGAGCAGGATCTGCAAGAGCCTTACCCATTACGCCGATTTCCTTCTGAATGAGGTAACCACAAACTGCTGGGAGATAATCAGCAACGCCTGCTGTTGTAGCGTGTGCACGGTGAGCTGTACCGAATGCGTCGTTTACATAGAGATCTGCATACTCAGAAAGCTCCTTAGCGAATGCAGGATCGTTCTTTGTTTCTCTTGCGTCAAAGCGAACGTTCTCAAGAAGAACTGCCTTACCAGCCTCGAGAGCTGCAACCTTAGCCTTTGCATCAGCGCCTACGATATCCTCAGCGAATGTAACTGTGCCCTCGCCAAGAAGCTCATTAAGTCTTACTGCAACAGGAGCGAGTGTGAGCTTTTTCTTGTCATCAACAAGAGCCTTGTCAAGAAGCTTCTTTGTTTCTGCTGCTCTTTGCTCCTCTGGGAGCTCCTCAACCTTCTTCTTTTCCTTCTTTGTAAGTCCAAAGCCCTCAGTCAAGATGCTGTGTGGCTTACCCATGTGTGAGCAAAGAATAACCTTTGCACCATTGTCGAGAAGGTATTTGATTGTTGGAAGTGCGCCTACGATTCTCTTGTCAGAGGTAATAACGCCATCCTTAAGTGGTACGTTGAAATCGCATCTTACGAGAACTCTCTTGCCAGCAACTTCAACATCTTCAATAGTTTTCTTGTTGTAGGTCATTTTTAAAATCTCCTATTTTATTATATAAATTTTTTCCACGACTATATTATCACACTTTTTTCAAATATGCAACAATTTTTTATAAATTTCTTTAATATTTTATTAAAGCGTATACTATTAGTATAGCTCCGATTGCAATTCTGTACCAGCCAAACACCTCAAAGCTATGGTTTTTAACAAAGCTCATAAGGAATTTAACAGCGACAAGCGATACTGCAAAGGCTGTGAGTGTGCCGACAATCAAAACGATGACTTCGGTTGAGGTCATTGATATATGGTCGATAAGTATTGCCTTAGCGCCCTTTAAGAGCGATGCGCCAAGCATTACAGGAATTGCAAGGAAAAATGAAAACTCGGCTGCTGCAGAGCGCGACACTCCAAGCACTGATGCGCCAAGTATTGTTGAGCCTGAGCGAGAGGTGCCCGGAATTACCGAAAGGGACTGGAAGCAACCGATTCCGATTGCTGTTTTATAGTCAATTTCGTACACATCCTCGCACTTTTTTGATTTATTCTTGTTAAGACGCTCAATTAAAATGAACGCAATTCCGTACACAATAAGAGCCACACAAATGGTCAAAATTCTTGCAAGCTGAGAGTCGCCAACGAGGTAATCAAAGAGCAAATCAATCGGCACGCCGATTATGGCTGTTGGGATTGTTGCAATTACAACCTTTAACCAAAGAGACCATGTTTTCTTTTTTAGCTCAGGTGTTTTATTTTTCGACCAAGGATTGAGCTTATCGAAAAACAAAACGATTATAGCAAGGATTGAGCCGAGCTGAATTACGACCTCGAAAAGCTCCCAAAACTCGCTTGAAACCTTGAGGGGCACTAAATCATTTACAATTATCATATGGCCCGTGCTCGACACAGGAAGCCATTCTGTAATGCCCTGCACTATTCCGATAAGAATAGCCTTTAATATTTCTATAAATACCATATTTCACCTTTCTGACGAGCGCAAAATGTCGCCAACCTTGACATCAATAGGTGTCTTGATTTTGAAAAGCATTGAGGGATGTGGCGCGCTTTCGAGCTTATTGCCATTCATATCAAGTAGCTCAGTAATATCAAATGGTGTGCCACATTTGCCAGGAGTGATGAGTTCAACTCTATCGCCCACAACAACCTTATTTTTCTGCATAAAGGTTGCGTATCCGTCCTCGTCTCTTTCGCTTTGAGCGACACAGAGGTACGCCTTTTCACGAAGATAGCCCATATTTGTAACGGTCTGAGAATTAGATGATGGGCTGTCAAAATAGAAGCCTGTTGCGTATTCACGATGGCTTACACTCTCAAGCTCTCTTAGCCATTTTTCGTTATATTTATATTCAGCTGGATTTGCCAAATATGCATCCATTGCCATTCTATATGTGTTTGCGCATATTGCAGTATAATACGCACTCTTCATTCTTCCCTCGATTTTAAAGCTGTCAATTCCACTTTCCATCAAGGCAGGAATATGCTCTATCATACACATATCCTTTGAGGACATAATGAAGCTACCTTCCTTGTATTCCTCAATTGAAAGAGCGTCCTCGGTGCGCTTTTCCTCTGCAAACTCAATGGGGCGTGCGTTAGTGTAATTCCATCTACAAGGCTGAGCACAAGCGCCTCTATTGGCATCTCTGCCCGTATAGTAATTAGAAAGCAAGCACCTGCCACTATATGAGATACACATTGAGCCATGAATAAAGCATTCAAGCTCCAAGGATTTTGGAGTATTGGCGCGAATTTCGTTTATTTCATCAAGCGAAAGCTCTCTTGCCAAAACGACTCTCTTTGCGCCCATTTTATGCCAAGCAGCTGCAGTATGAGCAGACACCGTGCTTGCCTGTGTAGAAATGTGAATCTCCATATTTGGAATGATTTCACGCGCTAATGTGAAAACTCCAAGGTCGGAGATTATAAGCGCATCAACACCGATTTCATCAAGACGAAGAAGATATTTTTTTAGTCTTTCATACTCATTTGTATGAGGCATTGTATTAACAGTTACATATAATTTAACATTGCGAGCGTGTGCGTATGCGACAGCCTCCTCAAGCTCATCAAGCGTGAAGTTGTCAGCCTGTGCGCGCATTCCAAACAAATCCGAGGCAAGATATACAGCATCTGCACCGTAGAGGATTGCGCTTTTCATTTTTTCAAAATTGCCCGCAGGACAAAGAAGCTCCTTCATTTTTGCCTCTCCTTTAATAAATTCTCTTCTATATTTTATCACACGCGTGTGCGTATGTCAATAAAAAGAAGAATTTCAGCATTTATGCCGACAAAACAAAAGCCTATCGCAAATGCGATAGGCCTAAATTCTTAACCAAGGAAGTCAGAAGCGTCACCGTGAATGATAGGATTCTTGTTTTCGTCAAGACCGATCCAAGCGTTTCCGTTGTCTTCTTTTCCACCTGCAAGGATTTCTCCCCAAGTGTCGCTTTCTGTGAGGATGTCCTCTGAAAGAATTTCATTATATTCAATTTGTGGTTTAATGTATTTCATTTAGAGTATCCTCCTATGGAACTATAAGAAGGTCTCAAATGGGCATAATTTCCCCATTGGATTCCTTTACACGATTAGTATATCACATAAAAGTATCTTTGTCAACATTTTTTTAAAAGTTTATTAAAAAATATATTATAAGAAAACTTCCCCGATTACTCGGGGAAGCTTTTTATTTGAATTAGTCGTTGTAAAGCTCGGTGAACTTGGTAAGTCTCTTGTACTTAGCCTTTGCATTCTCCTCTGCCTTAGCAAAGAGCTCTGCTGCTCTGTCTGGGAACTGCTGAGCAAGACGGCTATAACGAGTTTCACTTGTGATGAACTCCTTATAGTCTGCTGTTGGCTCCTTAGAGTCGAGAGTGAATGGGTTCTTGCCCTCTGCCTTGAGTGCAGGATTGAATCTGAACATCTGCCAGTAGCCTGCCTCAACTGCCTTCTTCATCTCGCCCTGACAGTTGGTCATACCACCCTTAAGACCGTGCATCTCACATGGAGCGTAGCCGATGATAAGTGATGGTCCTGGGTAAGCCTCTGCCTCTGCCATAGCCTTGATGGTCTGTGCAGGGTCAGCACCCATAGCGATTTGAGCTACATATACATAACCGTAGGACATAGCGATTTCTGCAAGGTTCTTCTTGCCGATTGACTTACCTGCAGCTGCGAACTGTGCAACCTGACCGAGGTTGGAAGCCTTAGATGCCTGTCCACCTGTGTTGGAGTAAACCTCAGTATCAAATACCATTACATTTACATCCTCACCAGATGCGAGAACATGGTCAAGACCACCAAATCCGATGTCATATGCCCATCCGTCACCACCGAAGATCCATACGGACTTCTTGGAGAGGTAATCCTTTTCAGCGAGAACATCCTTCGCTATTGGGCATCCTGCCTCTGCTGCCTTTTCGAGCTCTACTACAAGAGCCTTAGTAGCTGCATCGTTTGTCTTTCCGTTATCCTTTGTATCGATGAACGCCTGAGCTGCTGCCTTGAATTCGTCAGAAGCCTTGTCGCTGTTCATCATTTCAACAACCTTGCTAATAAGTCTTTCACGGATTGCCTTCTGGCCGAGGTACATACCAAGACCGTGCTCTGCGTTATCCTCGAAGAGTGAGTTAGCCCAAGCTGGTCCACATCCGCTATCCTTATTTACTGTATAAGGAGTTGAAGGAGCTGAGCCACCCCAAATGGATGAGCATCCAGTTGCGTTAGAGATGTACATTCTCTCACCGAAGAGCTGAGTGATAAGACGAGCGTATGAGGTTTCAGCACAGCCTGCGCAAGAGCCTGAGAACTCGAGAAGTGGCTGGTTGAACTGGCTTCCCTTTACAGAGAACTCTGCGAATGGGAGATCCTTCTTAGAAACGTTTGCTACTGCGTAGTCAAATGCAGCCTGCTGATCTGCCTGTGAAGCCTGTGGTACCATTCTGATAGCGGTCTTTTCTGGTGTTCCGTTTGCCTTAGCCTTGATAGCAACAGGACAAACATTTACACAAAGTCCGCAACCCATACAGTCAAGTGGGCTGATAGCCATTGTGAACTTGTAATCCTCGCATCCCTTACCGATCATCTTAGCTGTGAACTTAGTTGACTTAGGAGCCTTCTTAGCCTCCTGAGCATCCATAGCGAATGGACGGATTGTTGCGTGAGGACATACATATGCACAGTTGTTACACTGGATACAGTTTTCAGGAATCCACTCTGGAACTGTTACTGCAACACCACGCTTTTCGTATGCAGCAGCACCCTGTGGGAATGTACCGTCTGCATAGTCTACGAATGCAGATACTGGGAGTGAATCACCCTGCATGTTAGATACAGGAAGAAGTACGTTTTCAACATACTTAACGAGCTCTGGACGAGTTCCGTTAACCTTTGTCTTCTTCTTTGTAACCTTAAGATCCTTCCAAGAAGCAGGAACATCAATCTTAACGATTGCGTCCTTACCAGCGTCGATAGCCTTGTAGTTCATTTCAACTACAGCCTCGCCCTTCTTGAGGTAGGACTTCTTAGCCATGTATTTCATCTTATCGATTGCAACATCGATAGGCATAATGTTTGCGAGTGTGAAGAATGCGCTTTGGAGAATTGTATTTGTTCTCTTGCCCATACCAATCTCAATAGCCTTGTCAATAGCGTTAACAATATAGAAGTTGATGTTGTTATCAGCTATATACTTCTTAACCTCGTTAGGAAGGTTAGCCTCGAGCTCCTCAGGAGTCCACTGACAGTTGAGAAGGAATGTTCCACCAGGCTTAACATCGTTTACGATCTTGTAGCCCTTGAGCATATATGATGGGTTATGGCAAGCTACGAAGTCAGCCTTTGTAATGTAGTAAGGGCTCTTAATCTGCTTGTCACCGAAGCGAAGGTGAGAAATTGTAATACCACCTGTCTTCTTTGAGTCATACTGGAAGTATGCCTGAATGAACTTATCTGTGTTGTCACCGATAATCTTGATGGAGTTCTTGTTAGCACCAACTGTACCGTCACCACCAAGTCCCCAGAACTTGCAGGAGATTGTGCCCTCTGCGCTTGTATCTGGAGCAACCTTTTCAGGAAGTGAAAGACCTGTTACGTCGTCTACGATACCGATTGTGAAGTTAGCCTTTGGCTCTCTCTTCTTGAGGTTTTCATAAACTGCGAAGATAGAAGCAGGTGTTGTATCCTTAGAACCAAGACCGTAACGACCACCAACTACCTTTGCCTTTGAGCCCTTGATTGCAAGAGCAGAAACAACATCGAGGTAGAGTGGCTCACCAAGAGAGCCTGGCTCCTTTGTTCTATCAAGAACTGCGATCTTCTTAGCTGTTGCAGGAATAGCCTCGAAGAGCTTGTCTGCTACGAATGGACGGTAAAGTCTTACCTTAACAAGACCAACCTTTTCACCCTTAGCTGTGAGGTAATCAATAACCTCCTCACAAACGTCACAGATAGAGCCCATAGCTACGATAACTCTATCAGCGTCCTCAGCACCGTAGTAGTTGAAGAGCTTGTAGTTTGTGCCGATCTTTTCGTTTACCTTATCCATGTATTCCTCAACAATTGCAGGAAGTGCATTGTAGTAGGAGTTACATGCTTCTCTGTGCTGGAAGAAGATATCGCCGTTTTCAGCTGAACCACGAAGAACAGGATGCTCTGGGTTGATAGCTCTTGAACGGAACTGTGCGATAGCGTCCTTGTCAACCATTTCCTCGAGATCCTTGTAATCCCAAACCTCGATCTTTTGGATCTCGTGAGATGTACGGAAGCCGTCGAAGAAGTTAAGGAATGGAACTCTACCCTTAATTGTAGAAAGGTGTGCAACTGCACCGAGGTCCATAACCTCCTGTGGGTTGGTGTTTGCCATCATAGCATAACCTGTCTGACGGCAAGCATATACGTCGGAGTGGTCTCCGAAAATGTTAAGTGCGTGTGATGCTACACAACGAGCAGATACGTGAATTACGTTAGGAAGCAATTCACCAGCAATCTTGTACATGTTAGGAATCATCAAAAGAAGACCCTGTGATGCAGTATAGGTTGTTGTGAGAGCTCCTGCTGCGAGTGAGCCGTGTACAGTACCTGCAGCGCCTGCTTCGGACTGCATTTCTGTAACTCTTACGTTTTCGCCAAAGATGTTCTGAAGACCTGTAGCTGACCAAGAGTCAGTAAGCTCTGCCATTACACTTGACGGGGTGATAGGGTAAATAGCTGCAACTTCTGTGAACGCATAGCTCACGGTAGCGGCGGCGGTATTACCGTCCATCGACTGTTTCTTTCTTGTTACCATAAGAAAAAATCCTCCTAAATTTATATAAAAAATTTTTTATAACGCCGGTGATTCGGACAAGCTGTGCCCGTACCTAATCTATGATAGCACTTTTTTGTCCTAAATTCAATAGATATATGGCAAATTTTTAATTTTTAATTAAAATATACAAATTTTTTGCTTATTTTTGCTCGGAAATCTCAAATTCGTCAAGATTTGCCTCGGACAAGTCCTTGATATTGCCCTTCGTTCTCTCAAAGTATGAGATTTTTTGCCTTGCCAAAAATATGAGAAGCTTCTCTGCGCTCATTCCCTCTTTTTTCGCAACATAGGCGAGCCTTTTGGCATCCTGCTCATTAAATCTAATTTTGATATCTAAGGTTTTCTTCATTTTGTACTCCTTAATGCTTATTCACATATATGATAGCATAAATTTCTTCATTTGTCTTGCTATTTCTTACAAATTATGATAATATTTTTTTAGAGACTTTTTAAAGAGGTGTTACTATGTTAAGCTGTGTACACAGTGCAGGCATTTGTGGAATTGACGGATTTCTCGTAACTGTCGAGTGTAACTGCACAAAAAGACTATCCGCCTTTGAAATAGTAGGCTTGCCCGACAACGCAATAAAGGAAGCAAAGGAGCGTGTAAGAAGCGCTTCTCTTAATGCTGGCTATGGTTTTCCCGACTGTGAAATCATTGTCAACCTTGCCCCTGCCGATGTTAAAAAAGAAGGCTCTGCCTTCGACCTTGCAATTCTTGTAAGCTTGCTTAAGGCATCAGGCAAGCTCGGCACTCCATCGCAGAGTGAGCAGATAAATTTGGATGACGACTGCTTTATTGGAGAGCTTTCGCTTTCTGGAGAGCTTAGAGGCGTGCGTGGTGCGCTTTCTATGGCAATTTCGGCGAAGCAGGCTGGCAAAAAGCGCATTTTTGTTCCTGTGCAAAACGCAAAGGAGGCTTCAGTTGTAGACGGAATCGAGGTTTACGCAGTTAAGAGCATAAACGATGTTGTCAATTTCCTTTTAGGTCAAAGAAAGCTTGAAAGGTCAATATATGTACCAAGCGATGAGGAATTAAATATTAAGCTTCCCGATTTTGCAGATGTAAAGGGACAGGCAAAGGCGAAGCGTGCAGCCGAAATTGCGGCAGCAGGTGGACACAATTTGCTTCTTATAGGCCCTCCTGGTACAGGAAAATCAATGATTGCAAAGCGAATTCCGTCTATTCTTCCAGAAATGTCCTTTGAGGAAAGCATCGAAACAACCAAGGTGCACTCCATTTCGGGCATTTTACCGAGTGATGTGTCGCTTATTCGTACTCGCCCCTTCCGTTCCCCACACCACACAATGTCATCTCCATCGCTCGTTGGTGGTGGCAGAATTCCTATGCCTGGCGAGGTTTCTCTTGCCAACAATGGCGTTTTGTTCCTTGATGAATTCCCTGAATTTGCAAAGAGTGTAACCGAGGCATTGCGTCAGCCGCTCGAGGATGGCTCTATTACCATTACTCGCGCATCGGGACGCATTAAATATCCCTGCTCCTTTATGCTCGTTTGTGCGATGAATCCCTGCCGATGTGGATATCGTGGTCATCCTACGCACGACTGCACCTGCACCGACACAGAGATAAGAAAATACATAGGCAAAATAAGTGGTCCATTGCTTGACAGAATTGACATTCAAATTGAGGTCCCATCTATGCCTTACGCTGAGCTTTCCGGAAATGAAAGAGTCGAGGAGCCATCGAGCGCTATAAGGGCTCGAGTAAATGAGGCACGTGCGATTGCAAGAGCGAGGTTTGAGGGCGAAAAGACAGACAACGGCTCATCAATCTTCTGCAACGCACAAATGGAGGCGCGACACATTCGCAAGTTCTGCCCTCTCGACGAGGCTTGCCAAAGCCTTATGGAGCGCGCATACAACAACCTCGGCTTGTCAGCGAGAGGTCACGACAGAATCTTAAGGCTTGCGCGCACAATTGCCGACCTTGATAAGCAGGAAAATATTCTTCCAAAGCATTTAGCAGAGGCAATTCAGCTTCGCACGCTTGATAAAAATTACTTTTAAATCAAAAAGGCAGAGAGTAAAGCTCTCTGCCTTTTATTTATTGATTCTCGATTTCGAGTGGCTCTTCCGTTTTCTTTTTTCGCCTAAAAATTTGCTTTCTGAAAAGAATTATATTCATAACGAGGAAGAAACCGACCAAAATTATGAAGGTCAAAATCGGACGCTCTGGTGCAAGGGTTGCCAAAAGCATAAGTGGGAATCCAAACACGATTGCTGGGAAGTTCTGATAAATCATATTATCCGAGGCTGGAGTTTTGAACTCGCTATCTACCTCTCTTAGCAAAATAACACCTGTACTTGCAGTTCCTGTAAGCATTCCATACATCATAAGGAATTGCTCCTCATAATAGTCATGGAAAAGAACCTTTGCTACTATTCTGTTATATACATAAGTAACAACCAAGCCAACAACACCAATAATAAGAATAATTCCCCAGTACTGCTCAAGAACATCAGCACGAATTGCAGCAATTCCTGCAACAACCATTATGTCAAAGCAAAGGTTGCTTACACGAGTCATAAGGAAGTTGTTGGTGTACTTCTTTTTCATTATCTTCTTTCTGCGAAGGAAGTTCATTGTTATCTTAATAAGTGTAGCGCTGATAACACCGAGCAAGAAGTTGAAGCCATAAATTGTAGACTTCATTCCTGGCAAAAGCTCGCCAAGTCCGTACATCATAAGATATGTGATGCCATATGCAAGAGCGATGATAGCGACCTGAATTGTAAGCTTGTCAATGCTCTCCTGCATAGGAATCTCGCCTCTTGACTCTACCTTATCACTATGTGTGCTTCCGTCAGTACGAGTCGAAAGAACGAGCTTGTTTCTCTTTTTCATGATTGCAAGGTGAATTACACCACCTATGCTGGCGCTCAAAAATCCGAGGGCTGCGATTGCAAGTCCAAAGCTTCTGCCACCTACAAAGCCATAATCAGTCTCGTAAATTGAGCCATAGTTAAGCGCTTGTCCTGTTCCCTGTCCGTAGCCGAATGGCAAAAGCACGCCAGCCGCTGGGAAAAAGTCCTTTATGATAAGTGCTACGATAAGAGTAATACCAAAGCCGAAAACAGCTTGAATTAGATATGTCGAAACTGTTGTAACGCCTGTGTTAAAGATTTCAGTTGAGCGTTGCTTTGTAAGCTTTGTTCCTGTTGTTTTAAGTGACGAAGCAATAAAGCCGAGCGCAAGGGCGTGATATGTGATAAGCTCAAGTATTTGTGTTCCCTTGAAATTGAACATTCCTGTATCGAAGAACACCTCGCCTGTTGCCACCTTCCATATAGAGGTAAAAATCAAAATAAGAATACCCGCTATAACTGATGTAGGCACGAGCGAATCCCTCAAGAAAGGAATTGTCTTTTTAACTACATTTCCGATAAGCAATGCTCCGAGCAATATTCCGATGAGGAATATTCCACTCCAAGAGCTATAATCCCAAAAATTTCCCATTTGAATCTCCTTTCAACAAGTTCTTGTAGCGATGATAGAAATGAACATACTTCAAGGCATTGAAGCGCTCATCACTCTTAATCTGATAGATTGTATCGCCAGAATAGATATCCAACTTGTTTTTGCCGAGCAAGGTTATATAAGGAGTTTCGCTAAACTCAAAGACCTTTTTCTCCTCGCCCATAACAATTTCCATTTTTGTTCCGTAAAGTGAGATTTTTGCGTCCTTGCAAATAAGGTTTTTCTTTTTGTAAGGGATAACCTCGTAAATATCGCCTCGCTCCTCATAAAGAGGCTCACTATCATATTCAAGCAAATTCAAGCTGTTTATGAAATCTGCCTGAGCCTCGTACCAGTCGTTATAGAACCTGAACGGGAAGTCGAAGCCAACGCCCTCAAGAGTTTTGTTTGGCATATAGCGAACCTGCATTCCACATTTTTGGCAGGTAATTATGTCGTTTTTGCTTTTGAAGGTTGAAAGTCCACAATGTGGACAATAATATGCTGCTCTTTCAAGATATTCAGCAAGCTTTTTGTGCTTAAAGGTCGCATCATCTGTCGCCTCGTTTACATACAAGCCCTCCTCGATAACCTTGAAAAGCTCGTCCTCGGAGAGCTCCTTGCACTCCTCGGGGGAGATAACACGCGACACATAGGCACGCATTTTTCCTTTTCTTACAACATCGCTCCATCTTGGATGAACTCCATAGCCCCCCTCAATTCTAAGAAGTGCGACAGGAATTCCGAGCTTCTTTGCAAGGGATGCAATCGATGGACTCATATACTCGGTCTTGCCACTATATGTGCGATTGCCCTCTGGCGCGATTGCAAGTGTGCCACCCTCCTTTACAACACGAATACAATTCAAGATTGCCTTTACATCGGTTGTCTGCTTTTTTATTGGAATAGGTGCAACAAGGTATCTTATAAGAGATGAGGCAAAGCCCATTGAAAACAGGTCCTCAGATGCGAGGTAGTAAACAGGGCCCTTAAACGCCATTCCAAGAATAAACTGGTCAAAGGCTGTTTGATGATTCATCAAAATAAGATATGGGCGCTTTTCTTGATTTTTAAAGCGCTGAACCTTAACGCGATATTTAAGACGGACATAAACTCCAAGCGTAATAGACAAAAGATTTCTGACTATTCTGTGCCTGAATTTAAGCCATTTTTTCTTTTTGTTTTTCTTCATTTGAGTTGCCCCCTTTGAAAAAATACGGATATATTATATCACAAATTATACGCTATTGTCAATAAATTTGCCATATTTGCCATTTTCTGAAATATTTTAAAAAAACACTTGCATTTTCAAAAAAGCTATGATATACTATACTTCGCGTAAGCAAATAGGGGTGTAGTTCAGTCGGTAGAACACCAGTCTCCAAAACTGGGTGTCCAGGGTTCGAGTCCTTGCGCCCCTGCCAAAAAAGAACGAAGCAATCGCTTCGTTCTTTTTTTATTCAAGCCACAGGCTTGGTATATCATTCGACGCAAGTCGGTATATCATCAGCCCCTTTGGGGCTGTATCTCATCACGCGCTAGCGTGTATTCCCTTGTGGCTTGATGATATACAACACTTTGTGTTGATGATATGCAATTCCTGTGGAATTGATGATATACACGCCTCACGGCGTGATGTGGCGCACGAGTTCAAGTCCATATCAAAACAACGGAAAATATTTTTTCATAAAATCATTTTAAAAGCCAAGTCATTCGACTTGGCTTTTTCTTATTTATTCTCGAAATCCTTATCTGCAAAATCGCAGAATTTTTTAATCAATTCGGTTTCCCTTGGGTCGTATGGGCGATGCGACGGGCGATAGAGGTCGTGGAACCATTTTGTGAAATCTATCGGTGCTCTTGGATCGTCCTTATACCATTTCCAGTGTGCCTCATATGGCTCATAGGTTTGATATTTGCCTGCAACAAAGCCCCAGTTATAACAGCCTATATTTTCAAGATAGAAAAGTGGGAAATTCTCGAAAACAGTATTCCCTGTGCATCTTGCGAGCCATTCGGTGTTTATAATCGGACGGCCAAGGCTCTTTAAGTATTTGAGCACACGGACATGCTCCTCATAGGTGCTATAATTGTGATAGGTTATTATATCGGAATTGTCGAGCGCAAACTGATTTACCTCGCTTGTGTGGAAATCGTCTTGGTCAAACCACCACGCGCCAGCAGTTAATGGCTGTGAGGGATTGATATTACGCACGGTTTCAAACATACGAGAAAGATATGGCATTGTTATATTCTCACGGTTACTATTTCCAGGCTCGTTAAACAAGTCCCACATAAGCACACGCGAGTCGTCCTTATAGATGGTTACAATTTCCTTTACCATCTCAAAATACTGCTCTCTTAGCTCATCATCATCAAAATAATAATGAGGGGCAGGACAGTTATGTCCACCGTGCTGTGAGTGCTTTCTTCCACCGTGGTAGCCTATGTCATAATGCTGTTCTCCTATGTCGGGCATTTTCCAAAGCTCCGTTTTTGGTGGCATACAGTCATTTGCCAAAACTATCATACAGGAAATATCATATTTCGCACACAGGGAGAGGTATTTGTCGAAATTTTCAAGGAATACATCGTGCTCCCTTTGCCAAACGACAAACTCCAAAATCAAGCGCACGCTATTGAAGCCGAGCTCCCTCATTAGCTTTAGCTCCTGCTCTGTTTCTTCAAGATATTCATCAAAATGCAAGGACTGCCACTGGTCAACTCTATTAGCGCACGATGCGCTCATATAGTTACAGCCTCTTATCCAAGGGCGCGAGTTATACCACTCCCAAGCCCTTTTTTCACTCCATCTTTCCATAAAAGCTCCTACTGTGCCTTAAACTCAACTATTCTCTTAAAATAGTCACAGCTATCGGCAAAAAAGTCGTCATCTGTGTTTATAGTTTTGACAACGCACATAAGTGTATCTTGAGGTACATCGTCAAATTCGTCAAAATAAATTGCGAAATCGGTCTTGCAAAAATATATCGCCTTTTCATCATATTTTAAACTCTCGTCACACTCGTAGCCAAGCACATCCGAGAGTGGCACGCAAGCGGTCTTCGCCATTTGGTTGTAAAGATATGGGTCGATTAGATATATCGAGAGTTCGCCCGACATAATCTGCCCTGCAAACTGATTATATGCGTCGTTATTTGCCTTGTCCATAGCGCTCAAATCCCTGTTTGGATTTTCCTTTTTGTACGCCTCAAGCTGTTCGGGGCTCTTGTAAATCAAGGCAGGAGAGCTAACATAAACCTCTCCATTTTCGTCATAGTCGGGGCAAATAAGTGAGAATTTCTCATTCATCGCAGTCAGCTTTTCATTATATGACAAATCATAATTTGGACCTACATAAATGATGTTCATATCGCTCTTTTTATCGTGGCAAAGCGTAAATGTCAGAGCGATAAGCAAAAGAAGTGTTATGCCACCTATGATAATTGCCCATTTTCTTTGATACCACAGGTTCGCCCAAAAGCTTCCCTTTACGCTCTCATCACTTTTGAGATGAATATCCTCGCTTGTGGCATCACCGAGCATACGAAGCCTTTTCGCAGAATTAGATTCGTTTTGAAGCTCTTGCTTGTTTTCGTTATTTTCCATATTTAAAATCCTATTTTAAAATTTTTCAAAGATTTACTGATGCTAAATTCCATATTTGCAAAGTGCAATTCTGCCCATAATTCCAGATGGTGGAATTTGAATAAAGCTCGAGAGCATATCGCGACGACGGTGTGCAAGATTACTCTTTACTATCGCCTCGATTTTATTCTCGCCCTGCACAAGCGCGCTACTCATATCGAATTTATATGGTGCATTTATGCGTGCGCCAAGGTATTTGCCATTTAGCCACAGCTCAATAACCTCGCCAACCTCGCCAAAATCAATTGTATTAAAGCCATCCCTTGATGTAAAGACTCCCTCGTATTTGATTTCGCCCGAGAAGCTTGACATTTTATCGGGAGCAGAAATGTCAAAGGGCTCAGAGTCCTTGGCAATAAGGCGATAAGAGTCCTCGCCCTCGTCCTTTACCGAAATATCAAAGCGCATATCTATCTCTTCTCTTTCAAGTGCGCGCTTAAAATACGGAATGTCGCTTGGAATTTCATCGCCAAAAATAACGAAAAGCATATTGCCCTTTTCGATATTTAGTTTAAGCACGCCATCCCTTGCGTCCGAGCGATAGAGCTTGTTTTCCCAAGGCTCATATATCATACAGTCGCCACAGTGTGGTAAAAGAATAGATGCGTCAATGTCGTTTTTAATTCCCTCGTTCGAGAAGAGGTAAATGTCCTTGCCCTCTCGCCTTATATGGTAGAAGCGAAGCAGGTCAAGTCCCTTGCCCTCGCCTGATAGCTGACAAAGCCCACGCGACCTTAAATTTTCGGCAATAAGGCTACTTGAAATCGCCTCAAAGCAAGGCAAAATATCTGAAATATCGACACTCTCTGCGCTTTTTGATGGCAAGGAGTCCGTAAAGATAACGGGAAGTCCCTTACGCGAAAGTCTTGCAAAGGCTGACAGTCTATCATATGGCAAAATCTCGCTTTCGCTTATGATAAGCGCGCCATAGCTCTCGCCATTGATTTGCAATCTGCCATTTTCCACCTTTGCGTCCTTTATAGCGTCATATGGAACAATGTCAAAATCAATTAAGCCTTGTGTAAGGGTGCGACAGGTATCGTAAAATAGCTGATTTTTGCCACCTGTCCATTCGCCCTCGGCATTATAGAATACCGCAACATCGGCAATATGTGTGCCACCACTAAGCGCGTGGGAGCATCTGCCCATATATTCCATTAGGTTTTTAAAGAGCGGATATTGAATGTTCTTGCCACCATTATAGAAATGTGGTGGGCAATCCTCGTCCTCATCCTTTGGGGAAAAGGCGTGGGGCACGAAATAATTCACTCCACTTGCGAGCATAATGTCGGCAAGCCCCTTCATATAAGGGAGTCCCTCTGCCCAGCCGAATGCGCCGAAAATCTCGCACATTGCTCTGCCCTTTTTAAGTGGCTGAATGTGGGAGTGTGACGAGGCGAGCTTTGGCAGTGTGTAACGGAAGAACGCAGGGTCTGCCTTACCACCATCAGTCAAAAGCGACCTGTGTGCGTTATTTGTAACGCCTGGTATGTCCTGTGTTAGCACCATGTCAATTCCTGCCATATCTTGACCGTCAAGAGCACGGAAGAAATGTCCACTTCCGTAGCCGAGCCTTGTATGTGCGCCCATATCCTCGATGACATGGCCGATATACATAACTCCTCTTTCTCTGCACCAGTTGCCGAGCATATAGCTAAAGTTTTCACTATAAAGCTTGGTTATAACCTCCATATAGTGCGCCCTTATAAGCGAGGTAATCTCGCCAAGGTCCTCCCAAAGCGCACACATATTCAAGCGCACGATTTTCTCATCAATGCCAGCGCTTTGTGCAATAAGGCTTGGAAGGTCCTCTCTCCAAGGATATGGAGAGTTTATCATTCCGAGCTTGTTATAGTATGTATAGCAAACATTCAAAAATCCTGGCTCATCGGAGAAAAAGCCTGCAAAGGTGTTGCCAAAATATTTTGAAAAATGCTCATAATGTGGCTGATAAATGGCATCAATCATTGCGTGGCACGAATCGGGATTGAGCATATCGATATAGTAAAAGATGCGCTCATTTTGATAGTCGTACGGTGCGCTTTCAACCATTACGCAAACGCGCCAGTTGCCATCGGGAATATCCCAGTACACCATTTTGTCCGAGAGAGTGTGTGTTAAATCCACCACACTACTTGAATCGAGTCCCTCATTAGAGTCAGCATAGCGATATGCGACAACCTGTAAAATCCTCTCATCATCTCTTACTCTGCCACCGACAAAGAGCTTTGCGCCCCTCATAGGTCCGATAGCATCAATTTGAAGCTCTCTTACAAGGCGCTTGCGAAGATGTGCGTTTTCCTCTTTTTCAAGATAACCATTTGCGTAGCCTGTTGGGAACTTTTGGTCGTCGAGAAGCCAAACTCTCATTCCAAGCTCACGCGCGGTTTCGAGAATAAAGGCAAAGTCATCCCACCACTCGTCCTGACAAAATTTCTCATAAGGGCGACTCTCTGCACAAAATTCGCTTATTCCACTATTTTTGATTGCCAAGATTTCCTCACGCAAGCGCTCCTTTGGCTCTCCGTGAAGCCACAAAAAAGGCAAAATATAGCTATCCTGAGCGCCCGATAGGCACTGCTTGATTTTTGTATCCACTTAATTCTCCTTTAAGCTTCATAGATGGTCACGGAAATCCGTGATCGTTGCTTTTTATTTTATGTTTACCGACGGATGCTTCATTTTGAACTTGCCTACATATGTAGAAAGCAAGAAATAATAGTTGTCGGCAAGGTAATTATAGCCACAGGGCAAGCCCTCCTTGGTACGCCAGTCATAGCTTTGGCAGTAGCCAGGCATAAGTCCTGTTTGTGTCAATTCCTTTTCATAGGTGTTAATGATTGTGAACAAAATCTTATCTGCCTCCTCGCACAAGCCAACATTGTACATAGCAGTCAAGAAATGATAGCCATTCATTCCGTTAAGTCCACCATTTTCATAGCGTCCCCAGTCGGACATACAAGGCCAGTCAAAGGTATCACTTTGTGCTACTGGCATTACATTTCCAGGAATACCATAACGAAGGTCGCCATAGCCCTCCTTGTCCATTATAGCAAGGAGCTTCTTCATCATTCTTCTACCAAGCTTCTTTGGAATAAGCCCCTCGTTAATTCCCATTGAAACAGCAAAGGTAAAGCCATAGTCGTGAATTTTTCCGTTGCGACTTATCCATCCTGCCATAAGTCCCGTTTCGGGATTATAGAAGGTATCAACAAATGCCTTTTTGCATTTGCGTAGCTGTTCCTTATACTTTTTCGCAAGCGATGGTCTTCCGATTCTTTCAAGAAGCTGAGAAAGCTCACGAAGTGCTCTATATGTAAGATAGTTAAAATATATGTCCTTGTGTCCGAAGCAGAAGTCATCCCACCAGTTGCCCTGCCATCCATTCTCAGCAGGCTGTCCGTGATAATCGCCAGGATAATCAACCTCGAATATTCCATCTCCGTCAACATCGCGCGCCATAAGGAAGTCGGCAGCCTTTATAGCATAAGGAAGAAGCTTTTTAGCAAATGGGAGATTCCAGTTGGAAATTCCTGTAAGAGCTATGATTGCACCAGGAGTTGAGTCAACCGAGCAACCGAAGTCCTTTTTCTTTTCCCTGTTGTAGAAGGAAACGCTTACCTCTCCGTCATATGCCTGACAGGTCTTAAAGGTTCTTTCCACCTGCTTTTCATAAACCTTACGGATTATATCGAAGCTCTCATCATTTTCATCCACGATTTGAAGCATATCGCTCTTCATATGAATTGCGAGGTGTCCTGTACCGTGGAAATAGATATTGTCAGACAAGTCAAAGAGCTCTCTATTAAGTGCGAATGCGTTAAACCAGTTGCGCTTAAGACCGTTATACCTTTCTCCGTCCTCTGGCAATGGTGGATATTTTTCATCAAGAATCCTGATGGTAAGTGTTACCTTGTCAAGAGGCTTTTTCGACTTAAAGGTAAGGAATGAGCTTCCATAATGCAAGCCGTGCATTCTATTGTGGCTATAGCCGAAGTTCTTAAAGCCGAGATCAAGTCCTGTGAAGTCCTTTGAGGATTGAAGCTCCTCAATGCAATATACATCATCAGAGTCTGCTGAGATTTCCACAGTTCCAAAGTCTGGCAAATGAATAGCTATCGGCATTTTGTATTGAGTTTTATAAAGAGTAAGCTCGTTTCTGCTCTTAAGCTTTTTTGGCATTTCTCTTGTCCAAATTGTAGGTGGAGCTGTCTTTATCGCAAGCTTAATGCTATAAATATCGCTAATAAGGGGCTTATTTAATTCGAGTGATAGGATTTTATCATCTACAAAATTGTATTTTATGCTCTCGCCCTTGTTGTTTTCATAGAATGCATAGCCATCGGTAATATCATTTTTTGTGGGCAAGCCCTTTTTAAATGCGCCAAAAACGCCACCATAGCCTGGAAGCATTACATTGTAGCTTGCGTGCTTGTCCTTATCTCTACCACCCGCCTCTACTCCAAAAAAGGCGATTCTGCCCTTTGAGTTTTCAATAGTACAGGAGCGATATATGCTATCATAGATTGCGTACTTTTCCATAACGTTCTCCTTGAATTTTGCTTATTTCATTATTAGCTCTTGTGCGAGCCTTCTTATTTTTTTGAGTGCTTTTATGCTATGAGGATAGTCGTTAAAGGTCTTTTTGAAGCCGTTTTCAAGAAGCAATGCCTCAACTCTCTCTCGTCCTATTTTCTCCTCTAAGCGCTTCAAGAGCTTGTAGTCCTGTAATCCGTCATAGAAGTTTTCATAACGAATAGAATCAAGCGCATCATTTTTGCCAGGATAAACAACAAAGCAATCTCCACTTTGTAGTCCTCCACCTGCATCTGTTATCAAATAAGGGTCAACAGCCTCGTCAGAGAGGACGGAGTTATAGAAGTTATAGCCCCAGTGTAAGAAGCCCTTAATATCGTTTAGATATAGCTGCATACCCAAGGCTCTTATTCTCTCGCCTGACATTGCCATAAATCTATTTGACAAATACGAATGTCCCTCGGCACAGCAATAATAAGCCCATAAATTTGAAGTTTTGTTGTCAAGAAAGGTTTGTATTGCTGAGGTTGCAGAGATTGTTGTATCTACAAGCCCCTGCTTATGGAATTCGTAATTGCTTAATGCATCCATTACATTCGCGTCCGGAGCATATTTTTTAAAGATATTCCTTACGCTCTTATATTTTTCGAGGCATTCGGCATTTGGCTCATCGGAAAGATGGAAGCGACAATTCTCGTAAAGACCTTCCTTTTTTAGCCTTGCAACAAGCTCTGGCAAAAATGCGCTTAGGAATTCCTCGTACTCCTTGCCCGTCGAGTCAGTGTCCCAACCGAAAATTTGCTTTATTTTACCATTTACCTTAGCCACAATCTTAGGTGCGCTCTTTGCGCCCCATTGTGTGAACAAATGGCTCATTTCAAAATATTTTATCCCACGCGTCTTAATGCTCCTCATAAATTCGATAAGACGATCAAGGGAGAATGTATATCCTCTCTCGTCCTTTGTGACATCAACAAGCTGGACTGTCAATCTTTCACTACCAACGCGAGTGTCAAGAGGTGGGGTAAACATAGGCACTAAAAGCATATTCATTCCGTGACCTACTGCGTGGTCGATAAACTTATACATTATCTTGTTATACTTTGGAGAAAAGACCTTCAAATTATAATAATTTGCTATTGCGTCATAATGAAACCAGTTAGTATAAATGAGCTCGCTTTCTCCAAGATAAAAGTCGAGGACGCTTACCTTGTATTCCACCTCACAAATAACATATCCATTTTGCTCAAGAGAAATTTTTATAGGATACACGCCTGGCTTCAGGTCGCCCTTGATTGTAAACCATATGCTATTATAACAGCCCTGTCTTGCTGTCGGCTTACGCTCATCACACGGGTACAAAACATCTGGGCAAAGGAATGGCTTTTTAGTAAAATAATAATCATCGCCCTCTCCTAACGCAGGAGTTGTGCAGGGTACATTTTCAACCTGTCTATATGTAATATACTTTTTAAGAGGGCTATTTATTTTTACCTCTATTTCCTTTTGAAGCCAGTCTATCTTATACGCCAGCTGAAAGGACAGGGTTTCATCCCTTGCCATTGTATTTTCGCTTTCAAGCATTTTGGGCCTTTTATCGACAAGCACCTTTTCCTCAGCGCAGACTGTGTAAAATTCGCTCATTTTGTCTCCTCCAAATAAGCCTAATAATTTCCTAATTATATTATATATAATTTTAGTAGCAAAATCAAGTAGTATCAAACAAAAAAGGCGCTCAATTGAGCCCCTTTTTAGTTATTCTAACTAAGCCTTAAAATATGTAGCTTCCAGCATCCACGACAAATTGCTTATCGCCTATAATAATAGTCGTTTTTACAGGTGTTTCGATTTCATATCTGATTTTGCCATCGACATGATACCACTTTGACGAGATTTTGCCGTGCCTTGTGTGAATAATCGCACTTAAATGGTCGAGCTTATCGGTTGGCTTTGGTGCGATAATCGCCTCCTCAAAGGCTGGCTTTAATGGCTTAATTCCACACGCCTCCTCGTACACCCAATCTGCAACGCTACCGTATGCGTAGTGGTTAAAGGAGTTCATATTCTTCGACCAAAATTCGCCCTGCTCGTTTTTTCCGTCCCAATGCTCCCAAATAGTGGTTGCGCCCTGCTTAACCGAGTATAGCCACGACGGGAACTGCTCCTGCAAAAGCAAATCGTATGCAGCTTCGCTATATCCATTTTGGGAAAGCGCGTGCAAGAGGAATGGTGTGCCAACAAAGCCCGTTTGCAGCTTATTGCCATTCGCCCTTATCATATCGTTTAAGCGCTTGGCTACACTCGCCTTATCCTCGGCTATATCAAAATAGAGTGCCAAGGTGCATTCGGTTTGAGTCTTGTATTCCTTGAAGGTAGACCTTATTTTATTTAAAATTTTGCTTGCAAGAGTGTCGTATTTTGAAGAGTCCTTGCCCAAAATCATCGACACATCTGCCACAATTTTAACGGAATTATAGTAAAATACCGATGCGATAAAATCCTCGTTTGACGAGCCACGATAGCTTCCACTTGGAGCATCAAGACCGAGCCAATCGCCAAACTGACCACAGCCATACCAAAGGTATCTTTTCTTGGTGGTGCTTGCTATATAAGATAGGTATCTTACCATTGTCTTATATTGTCTTTTTAAAAGCTCCTTGCTTGCGTACATTTTGTACATTTGATACGGAATTATCGTTGCACTGTCTCCCCAAACTGCGCCTGTATCCTCTGTGGTTGACCAGTCCCAGCACACGGTTTGCGGAATTATGTTCGGTATGTTGCCTTTTTTGCCTTGGTCGAGCTTCAAATCGGTTAGCCATTTTTCAAAAAACTGCTCTACATCGTAGTTATATGATGCAGTCTTGCAAAACACTGTGGCATCGCCCGTCCAGCCCTGCCTTTCATCTCTTTGAGGACAATCCGTTGGAACATCAAGAAAGTTGCCCTTTTGTCCCCAAATTATATTTGAAAACAGCTTATTAAGAAGCTTGCTTGAGCTATTTAGATAGCCCGTCCTTTTCATATCTGAATGGACAACTATTGCGCTAATGCTCTCCCTTGTGATTTCGCACGGGAAGCTGTCAACGCGCATATATCTAAAGCCCCAAAATGCCAAAATAGGCTTGTATGTGTTTATTCCGTCGTGACAAATGTACTCGAAGCGAGCCTTAGCATCACGGTAATTCTCGTTATAAAAATTACCATATTTATCAAGCTCCTCGCAAACGGTAAAGGCAACCCTGTCGCCACCTTTGGCATTGACTGTGAATTCAAAATATCCAGTCAGATTTTGACCAAAATCAACAAGAGTGTCGCCATTTGGCGCTTTTATTATGGAAACAGGCGCGATTTTCTCCTGCTCTCTTACATAAACGCCCTGTTGCTTTACGATAATTTTCTTGTCGTGATCAAGCACTATCGCGCTAAGTGGTGTGTCGGTAAAATTACTGTCGTATATTTCGCCATCATAAAGCTCTGCAAAGCGTAGCTTATCCTTGCTTACAAGCCAGCTATCATCGCTTACAATCGACTCCCTTGTTTTGTCCTCGTAAAGAATGTCAAGCTGACATATCAGCGCCTTTGGAACATTTTCTGCAACAACGAAGTTGATTTTTCCATTATACCAGCCATCGCCCACGACTATCTCTATTTTGTTATCGAGAGTGAGCATTTTTGTAACATCATATGTCTGGTACTGTACCCTTTTGCGTGAGGTAAAGCCTGGTGCTAATATAAAATCGCCAACTCTTTCGCCATTTATCATAGGATAATAACAACCGAGCGTGGTAATATTTAAGGTCGCCTTTTTGACCTTGCCCTGTGGCTTAAAATCGCGAATAAAACGCACAGGCTCGTGCAAAATGTTGTTTGGATGGATTATCCAGCTTGCCTGATGACATAAAATCATATGCAACCAAAAGATTTTCATCTGTAAGACTTGGACCTTGTGCTATTTCCTCGCTTGTACGCACATCACTGTATGCATAAACGCTCTTGATTTGACCAAGAAATGGAGTAGAGTTTCCGGAACGGTAGTCGCCACCGACCATAAGAGGTCTCTCTTCGGGAATAGCATTATTTATTTTATCATAATCAAATGCCAAAGATTGCTTTAACTCACCGTTCAAATAGCAATGCGCCATATTGTTCTCTGTGTCAACGGTGATTGAAACCCTTACAACCTCGCTTGATATAACACTTACGTTGTTAAAAATTGCGCTTGTTGAATTTCCACCGTTTGCTGCATAAATACGAGGTCTGCCATACTCGTGTATTTCAAAGCTAATGCATTTTCCGTATCCAGAATAGTTACCTAAAATTACACCGCCACGGTTTGTGGAGCTAAGCTGTATCTCAGCCTCATATGTATACGGTAGAGATGGCAAAATATTTTCCATTTTTGCGGTTGTGTTACTATCAAAGGTAGCTCCTAACTTTTGGGTTTCGCGTGATGTTGGATCATATACGTCGTCGCCCTCTGCATTAACGCCTATGACAGTCATAGGTATAAGCATTGCAAGAACTAGCAAAAACAATAAAATCCTTAAAGTTATGTGTTTCATAAAATTCTCCTAATTATACTTGTTATTTATCCTATATATATGTTATAATATCTTTGAGCGATTTTGTCAACATTTTTAAGTTTTATTGTTTTTTTCATTCAAATTATGATTGAATCGAGCATTTTTGCGCTCATTCGCTCAAAAAATCCATTCAAAGGAGAACACTATGGCATTCAAGGAAAGAGAGCTACACATATTAGAATATTTGAAGGAACACAAGGAAGCAACAATCGGTGAGCTTTGCAAGGCTTTATTTGTCAGCGAGGCCACCATGCGTCGCGATCTCACAAGGCTTCATCAGGCAAAAAAGCTCATCCGCACACACGGTGGAGCTACATACAGAAATGAACCGGGCGTAAATTTACCACAGGATTTTCGTGAGAGAGAAAACGTTGATGCAAAAATCGCGATTGCAAGCAAATGTCTAAGCCTTATAAATGACGGCGACACGGTAATGATAGATGGCTCATCTACCGTTCTACCTCTTCTTAGAATAATCGGCGCAAAGAAATCGCTTGTAATAATAACCAACAACGCAAAAGCGCCTGTTCTTTTGACAGGAACGGATGCCAAGGTTTTCATTTGTGGCGGTGAGCTTGCGACAAACGCATATGCGCTTGTTGGTAGCTATGCCGAGAGCTTTGTAAACTCGTTTAATGCTGATATTTGCTTTTTCTCGGTTTCAAACCTAACATCCAACGGTCAGTTAACCGACAACTCAATCGCCGAAAACATTATTCGTAGAGCTATGATTTCAAAGGCAAAGCGCGTTGTTTTAATGCTTGACTCTCACAAAATAGGCGAGCCCTGTATCAGTAATTTGTGTAGCCTTGACCAAATTGACATAATAGCGTGTGAAAAGAACATTTCTTCCCTGTTCCCCGAGCACAAGCACAAATTTATTTAGCATTACATTGCACAAATCTTCCACAAGCCCTTTGGACTTTATAAAAATAAAAAGCCGACACAGAGTCGGCTTTTTTGTTTTAGTTATCTGCGAGTGGTTTCATTGTTGGAAACAAGAGGACGTCGCGAATGGATGCGCTATCGGTTAGGAGCATTACGAGACGGTCGATACCAAATCCTAGGCCTCCTGTTGGTGGCATACCGTACTCGAGTGCGGTTACATAGTCGTAATCAACCTCTGCCTTGCTATTTGGCTCCTCTGCGAGCTTTTGAGCAACCTGCTTTTCAAAGCGCTCCTTTTGGTCGATTGGGTCATTGAGCTCACTAAACGCGTTACCAAACTCGGTTGCGTTAATAAAGTACTCAAATCTCTCTGTAAATGCAGGCTCTGTTGGCTTTCTCTTTGCAAGAGGGCTATTCTCAACAGGATAGTCATAGATAAATGTAGGCTGAATTAGGTTTTCCTCAACATACGCATCAAAGAGCTCAATAAGAACTCTTCCCTTTGTAGCATCGTCGGACACCTCAACATGAAGCTCCTTTGCTACGCGTCTTGCATCTGCATCGTCTGCCCAAGCATAGTAGTCAGCGCCACTGTACTTCTTAACAGCCTCTGCCATTGTGAGTCTTTCCCACTTGCCCATATCAATTTCGATGCCCTGATATGTGATTTTCTCGCTACCACAAATCTTTACAGCAAGAAGCTTATAAAGCTCCTCAACAAGGTCCATCATTCCCTTATAATCGGTGAATGCCTGATAAAGCTCGATTGTTGTGAACTCCGGGTTATGCTTTGTATCCATTCCCTCGTTTCTGAAAATTCTACCAACCTCGTAAACTCTATGCATACCACCTACGATAAGGCGCTTAAGATAAAGCTCTGTTTCGATACGGAGATACATATCCATATCAAGAGTGTTATGGTGTGTTACAAATGGTCTTGCGCTTGCACCGATTTCAAGTGGAACAAGAATAGGTGTATCAACCTCAAGGAAGCCCTTACCATCAAGATAAGCACGGATTTCCTTAAGAATTTGTGAGCGCTTATAGAAGGTATCCTTAACCTCAGGATTTACGATAAGGTCAACATATCTCTGTCTATAACGAGTTTCAAGGTCCTTAAGACCGTGGAACTTTTCAGGCAATGGAAGGAGTGATTTTGCAAGCAAGGTAGCCTTCTTAACATGAATAGAAACCTCGCCTGTTCTTGTACGGAAAAGCACGCCCTCAACGCCGATAACATCACCGATGTCCCACTTCTTAAATGAAGCATAATCGTCATCGCCCAAGTCATTTCTTGACACATAGAGCTGGATTTGTCCCTGCTCGTCCATAAGATGAGCGAAGGAAGCCTTTCCCATAATACGACGGCTCATCATTCTACCGCCAACACTAACAACGATTTTCTCGCCACTCTCTGCAAGCTCTGCCTCTCTTGACTCAAAGGTCTTGATAGCATCCTGTGAAAGTGTGCTTACATCGAACTTTGTGATTTCGAACGGATCTGCCCCAGCCTCTTGAAGTGCGGTAAGCTTATCGCGTCTTATTTGAAGTATTTCACTAAGCTCAACCTCTTCATTTACTACATTCTGATTGTTATTTTCTTGCATAATGTCACCTTATTTTGTCTTATAGAAATCAAGAATTGTTGCTTCCTTTTCTCCAGCAGGAGTTTCGATAGTTACCTTAGCGCCCTTCTTCTGTCCAACAACAGCGCCACCGATAGGAGACTGGTCAGAGATCTTCTTGTTCATAGGATCAACCTCGTTAGAGCCTACAATGTGGTAGGTAATCTCCTTACCGTCAGCATATTTAAGAACTACGCTTGTGCCGAGAGCAACAATATTCTTAATTGTATCGGTATCAACAACCTCTGCATTCTTAATGAGATATTCAAGCTCAGAAATTCTTGCCTCAACCTTTGCCTGCTGATCTCTTGCCTCATCGTACTCACTGTTCTCGGACAAGTCACCGAAGCTTCTTGCAACCTTGAGCTGCTCCTTAACCTCTGCACGACGGACATTTTTTAAGTAATCGTATTCCTCTTGAAGCTTGGCAAAGCCCTCTTTGGTATATTTGGTCTTCTGTTCCATTTTATTCACCTAAGCGCATAGCGCCCTTTCATAAATTATCTTAATTAGTTTAGTTGTTGTACCCAAGACTACGGCACGCCTCAAGGAGCTGATTGTCCTCCTCGTCCGTTATCTTGTAAAAGCTTTTGTCCTTAAGAGCCTCATCAAGCTCTACCACTATGTTAGGAGTTATGCCAACACCGTTATAGTTGACATCACACGGTGGATTATATGTGTTTGTAGAGAGCTTTATTCCCTCTCCGTTTGGTAGCTGATAGGTGGTCTGCATTGAGCCCTTACCATACGAGGTTACGCCAACAATGGTTGCCCTATTATAATCACGGAGTGCAGATGTGAAAAGCTCTGCAGCGGATGCTGTATTTTCGTTTATAAGCACCGCCATTTTTATATCTGCGTCAAATTGATTTGAGTCAGATTTATATGTTGCCTCTCTTGTGCCATCAGGACCGTAAACATAGCACAAATCTCCCTCTGGCAATAGATAATCAAGCATATCAATTACTGAGCCAAGTGTTCCACCAGGATTGTTTCGCATATCGAAAACGATGCTTGTAACACCGTCAGCCTTAAGTGCGTCAAGCGCGCTCTTAAACTGCTCAGTTGTGCTTTCGTTAAATTCCGATATTCTCACAACTCCTATTTTGGAATCAAGTGCATATTTGTGATACGAAACTGATGTGATTTTTATCTCATCACGGATTGCGCTAAGCTCGATTTCCTCGCCATTACGCCAAATTGTGAGGTTTACCTGTGTTCCCTTGTCGCCCTTGATTTTGTTAATCGAGGCGTAGTAGTTATCTCTTGAAACACGCTCTCCCTCAACGCGAATAATGATATCGCCAACGAGCATTCCTGCCTTGTCAGCGGGCGAGCCCTCGGTCACTGAGAGAATCTCGATAGCATCGTGCTCTGGAGAGTAAACTGCTGTAACACCGATACCATACATTTTGCCATATGCCTGATCCATAAACGATTGAAGGTCATCGGCTGTGTAGTATTCGCCATACTTATCTCCGATTCCCTGTATATAGCCACTCATAAGATAATACGAGAGGCGCTCCTCATCTATTTGACCGACATAAAGTGCGCGATAGTAGGTATCAAGATATGCAAGCTTCATAAACAGCTCGGTGGTTTTGATTTCATCGGGCAATGAAGCGTACATTTCATTTATAGATGCGAACTGTGTAAGGTATTCGCCCTCAAGCTCCTCAAGGCTCTCCTGATAGGATTCAGCGAGGTCAGCCTCAGCCTGGCGCCTTGCCCCATTCATAGCAAGAAAGGTTGCCATAAAGGTTATAAGGATTGCAAAAAGGCATATAATCACAGTCCAAAAAAGACTTATCTTTTTTGCATTAGAACTTAATAGGCTTTGCTGTGAGGTATCTTCTTACCATAAGCGCTACCTTAAAGGTGATAGCGTGCTCGAACTCACGAAGGTCAAGACCTGTAAGCTTTTTGATTTTTTCAAGACGGTATACAAGTGTGTTTCTGTGTACGAAAAGCTTTCTTGATGTTTCAGAAACATTAAGATTGTTATCGAAGAACACTTGAATTGTTTGAAGTGTTTCCTTATCGAGAGTTTCAAGAGAACCGTGCTTGAATACCTCGGACAAGAAAATCTCGCAGAGTGTGGTTGGGAGCTGATAAATCAAACGACCGATACCAAGGTTCTCGTAGCTAACGATTTCCTTTTCACTCTCAAATACCTTGCCAACCTCGATTGCGATTTGCGCTTCCTTATAGGAGCGAGCGAGGTCCTTAATATTTTCAACAACAGATCCGATACCGATGCCAACACGACAGTAGAACTCGGTGTTGAGTGTATCAGAGATGCTCTGTGCGATTTGCTCAATTGCAGATGTGCTTGTTTCAGCAACAAGCTCCTTAACGATTACGATGTCCTGCTCACCAACTGCGATTACATAATCCTTGGTTTTGTCAGGGAACATATTTTGAATTATATCGAATGGAAGAAGCTCAGTTCTTGAATAGAATCTAACGAGAAGAACTACTCTTTGGTCGTTTGAGTCAAAGTGAAGCTCTCTGCTCTTTGCATAGATATCACTTGGAAGAATGTTATCCATGATGATATTCTTAATGAATGAGCTCTTGTCGAACTTTTCGTCATAGTAGTTTTTAATATTTGCAAGAGAAATAGCAAGAATAGCTACATATCTTTCTGCAAGCTTATCCTCTCCCTCTACAAATACAATGAATTCGGAATTTGCTGAATTGCCAATGTGTTGATAAGTAAAGCCATCGATTACAGCAACATCGGTGGTGAAGGACATTTCTTCCTTAGCCTGAGCTCTCACCTCGCCTATTTTGGTAAGCTCGCTACATGCGATTACAACGCCCGCGTTGTCCATTACGCCAATAACGCGATCAACTGCGTCGTGCATTTGGTGAATTACTCCTTGAAACAATCTGTTCGACATGCGATTTCCTCCGTAAAAATACTTTTTTGTGCAATTTGTGCATTCGATATATTCATTTTACACTATTTTGATGACATTTTCAATAGGTTTTTTAATATTTTTTTGTGAATTTTGTACATTTTTTCGCCATTTTGAACAAAAATCACAATTCCGTTTCGTACACAATGCACGATAAAGCGAAGGTCGGTGCAGTCTCACAACGGAGTATTCTTTTGCCGAGTCCTGCAAGCCTTGCGCCCTTTTCGCGTGCTCTTTCCACCTCTTTTAGGCTAAATCCACCCTCTGCGCCTATCATAACGGAAATCGTTTTGGCGTCTGGACAAGCCTTTAAAATTTCCTTGATTGACATTGTACCATCGCCCTCGTAGCAGAAAATAAAGAGGTCGGAGTGGGACGCGTCCTCGATTGCCTCCGCAAAGCTCATAGCCTCGCGTACAACAGGAATTATGCCTCTGCCACTCTGCTTTGATGCGCTTTCGGCAATTTTGTTATGTCTTTGCGCCTTTTTAGGTGCGTCCTTTTTGTCAATTTTGGCAATGCATCTCTCGCTTGCAAACGGGATTATCTCACACGCACCACATTCAATTGATTTTTGAATCACGGTTTCAAGCTTGTCGCCCTTTGGAATTGCTTGATATAGCTTTATAAATGTCTTAGGCTCGGTGTCGCTGTCGCTCACACTCTCAACCTCGGCTACAACCTCGGTGTCGGTTATACTTATCAAAACACATTCGTAAATGTGGCTCTGCATATCGCAGACAGTAATCCTCTCGCCTGTCGCCATACGAAGCGAGCGTGCGATATGATGCGCATCATCGCCCGTTATATGAACTGCTTTTGTGCCATCTGTGTCGATTATTTGCTCTGCTCTGATAAAAAATCTTGGCATTTTTGCACCTCTCCTTGGTAACAATATTTAACACATATAGATTTTAACATTATATATACAATTTGTCAATAAAAAATCGCACGCGAGGCGTGCGATTTTTGGTTTATTATTGCTGCTCCTTCTGGCTTGGCATTACATAGTCGCCAAGGTTAGAAAGGTCCTTGCCTGCTGGTGTTGCAACGGACTCATAGGTTACTGTGTAAAGTGTGTCGTTACCAAGTGTTACCTTTTCGTCAGCGCACTGTGTGGTTTGAGATTGAATAAATTCAACTGCTTCACCGTCCACATAAGCGTAGAGTGCAATTACAAGTGAAACCTCTCTTGCATCTCCTACAAAGCCTGTGATTGTGATATTGAGATTTGTATATCTCGATTCGCTCATATCAACCTGCAAGCACTTTTCGGCATTAACCTTACCACCGAGGAAGAATGACTCCTTGCCGTCAAGATACTTTGGATTTACCATCATTACACCGAAGTTGAGCTTGTTTTCAGCGTTTACTCTGTTGTACTCGTTCAATTCGTCGAGGTTTACAACATAACCGCCGCTAATACCGTCATTTGCACTAATCTTTGTTGAGAAGCCATCGCCTGCTACAAAGATAGGCTTTGTTGTGTCTTCCTTGTCGATTACCGTACAACCAACGTTCGAGCATCCGTAGCGGTATTCTCCGTTTACAAGGAAGCTTTCATATACGAGTGTTTCGTAGATTTCGTGTACCATGGCAATAATCTTTTCGGTACAGTTAGGGTCGCTTGTACACTTGTGCTCAGTGGTACAGTCGTTATCCTTTTCGAAGATATGCTTGCCTGTTGCAGTACCTTCTACCTCAGCCTCACCAAGCTCATAGCCGCAGAAACAGAAGCGGTTTCCGTAAGCATTTGCAATACATGTTGCTTCTTTTGTAAGAACAGCAGCATCAGGGCTTGAAACGTGAAGATCTTTTGCGTTCAATCCCTCTTGTAACGTTGCCTTGAGCACAGGCATTTTATTGTCGCTTGCTGAGCCCTCGAAGTTTATCAAATACTTTTGTGCGCCACCCTCTGCATGACAGAAGATAACGTACATTTCAACTTGATTTCTATAATTAGCGTTACTTGTATTGTACCAAGTACCGATTGTGGTATCGTCAAAACCGGTGTTTGCCTCATTTGCAAACATATAAGTTACGTAGTTAGTATTGCCTTGGTCTCTTTGGAATGAAATACGGTCTATTTTGCCAAGGAATACGATTGTTATTGGATTTTCAGCAGTTCCACAGCCATGGAATAAGCCTGCCGGCAAGGTGTCTCCTCTTTGGTCAGGGTTTCTGGTATTAGAAATATCGTCAAATCCGGTAAAGCCCTCCGGCAAAACAAGATATTTGTTAAGGTTTGTACAACCTACAAACGCAAGGTCATCGTTGCTATAGCTTGTAACATGTCCGTCAGCAGTCATAGAATGGTTACTGTTACGGTTATGTGTTCCACAAATTATCTGCAAGGTTTCGGGGAAATAGTAAACGTCCGGCTTTTCAGGCACAACGAAGGTTTCGGGCGTATAGAAATCTCCATCCTCGTTTATAACGCTGAACGGCTCGTTTACGAAGTACATATTAACACAGTTTACAAAGGTAGGAGCATCTCCCGACGAATCGCTCTTGTTTCCGGTAATTTCGATTAAGGCTTCGCCAAGATAAACCGCCTTAAGAGACGTACACTTTCCAAACGATCCGTTTCCTATCTTTGTAGTATTTGCAGGCAAAGAAATCGCTTGCAATGACGAACAATTGTAGAATGTAAAATGCGTACTCATACTAAACGAATTTTGATTGTCGCCAAAATCCACGAATTGAAGCGAGGTACAATCCCTAAACGCATTTCCGTTAGTCAAGCCTGTCAAGGTTGTAGGGAATTGTACGGTAACCAAGCTCGAGCAACCGGCAAATGCACTTCCGCCAAGATTTGTAATCTTTGTGTCCACCAAATTCATTTCAACAAGCGCGGAGCATCCGTCAAACGCATAGCCGTTAATAGTTTTAACGCCACTATGGAAGACAACCTTTTCAAGGTTTACACAACCTTGGAATGTATTGCCTTTTATCTCTGTCATTTTTTCAGGAATAACGATTTCCTTTATTCCCGTTCTGGCAAGAACACCGTTTCCAAAGAAGTTTTGAGTATAATTAGACGGAATTGTAAATTGTGTAATTGAAGAACATCCCGCAAATGCATAGCTTCCTATGTACGTTATATGAGGCTGGAACGTCGTTATAACGAGAGATGTGCAATTTTCGAACATACTCTCTGCAAGCTTTGTCATAGTTGAAGGGATAGTAATCTCCTTTATTCCCAAGCCGTAGAAGGTACCCTTTGGGACAGTGGTTACACCCTCGCTGATTGTAAGCTCGGTAATGCAAGATGCACCGGCAAACGCATAGCTTTTACCGCCTATATTCGAAACAAACGCCTCGTCAACTACAAGGCTTGTTACAAGCTTGTCGCCAACATACAGATTGTTTGCGTAAATCAGCGGACTTGCATCAACACCCGAGAAGGTTATGCTGTTTGAAGCCCAATGTTCAATACTTGAAACGATAACCTTTTCCATATTATCGCATCCATAAAAGCAATTCGTATTAAACTTTATCGTACTTCCTGCAGGAATGGTAACGCTCTTAAGGTAATCATAGCCATAGAAGGCATACTTTTGAACCTCGGCTACATTCAAGGTAATATGCTCAACCAGGGTTCCGTTTGCATAAAGCTTAGCGCCTTCGATTTGGAGAGGATTACCGTATTTTGTTCCGTTAAATGTTATTCCGAACCAATTGTTAATGTTGGAAATGTAAATGCTCTCGATTGGGTTGTTGGTAAAGACTTCGTTGTCAAAATAAGTAACCTTGTCGCCTATTGTAACAGTAGTCAAATTAGAACAATATTCGAAAGCTCGATAGTTTACCGTTGTAACATCGTTTCCAAGAACAATCTCAACAATATTTTTTTGGTTTCGGAACGAAGCTGTTTCCTTGGGAAGGGTCGTAACACCCTTTGGAATTTCAAGTCTTATGATTTTGCTCTTATCATACTTCTTGTATGTTGCCACCGCATTGAGTTTTGAAAAATCAAGAGTAAATGTTGCAGCATCCTTAACAATGTAGCTTGAAGGATAAGTGTGATACTCCGAGCCATCGTACAATACAACTCTCGATGTTGTATCGTTTGCCATACCTGTAAGGTCGATGCCGTCAAGTGTTTCGAGTGTGCCAAACTCGTTTGTTGTCGCAGCGCCTGCTGAGATTGCAAAAATGCAAACGACGCTCATCAAAGCAACAACGAAAAGCATTAATTTCTTTTTCATAATTTCCTCTCTTTCGCGTAGAACGCAAAATTATATAATTATACATAATAATTATATCATATATCAGCGTATTCGTCAATATGCACAATAAACAAATACCCCCCCCCTATTTTTGTGCTTTTTGCACAAAAATATCCAACTCGACCGTTTGGAAGAGGACTTTGCCTTGCATAAAAAGCAAAAAGAGCTCTGACGTTCGGTCAAAGCCCTTTTAATTTTGATTTATTTCTTTTGAACTGTGATTGCGCACCAGCCATTTTCGTGAATTTCCTCCACGATTTTGAAGCCGTTTTCGGAGATTGATGCATAAACATCATCACATCTTTCATCGATTATTCCCGAAAGAATAAGTCTTGTGTCGTTATGCATAAATGCACCGATATCGGGAAGCAGACGGATTATGATATCTGCCACAATGTTCGCTGTAATAACATCATATGTACCATTTGCAACGCCCTTTAAAAGGTCGGAAACGCCACATTCGATATTTGTAACATCATTGTCCTTGACATTCTCTCTTGCAACCTTTACAGCCACAGGGTCGATGTCATACGCGAAGCATTCCTTTGCCCCAAGCTTTGAGGCGCAAATTGCAAGAATACCACTTCCACAGCCTACATCGAGCATTTTGCTCTCGCTATTTACATATTTTTCAAGCAAGGTAGCGCAAAGACGAGTTGTTTCGTGAGTTCCTGTGCCGAATGCCATACCTGGGTCCATTTTTACAATAACCTTGTTTTCATCGCCCTCGTATTTTTCCCACATAGGCACTACAACGAGTCTTTCGCCTATCTCAATTGGCTTGTAATATTGCTTCCACGAATTAGCCCAATCGTCCTCGCAAAGTGAAATAAGCTCGAGGGAGTGTTCGATTTTGAGGGCATCAAGGCGCTCACGCAAGTACATTGTATAGTACTCAGTTGGCTTATCTGCGCTCACATAAATTGAAACGGAAGCGACTGTTCTATCTGCATTAAGCACGCTTTCATCAATTAGGTCACCATACACTCCGTCAAGGATTCTATCCTCAATGTCGGAGTAGTCCTCGATTTGCAAGCCATTTGAGAGCATACTCATAACTGCGCACACATTGTCGAGGTTTTCGGTCTTGGAGGTAACCTTTATTTGTATCCATTGATTGTTTTCCATTTATCCTCTTTTCTTGAAGCGTCCGAAAAATCCGTTCTTTTTAGACGAATCCTTTTCCTTGTAGCTTCCCGCAAAGGTGCGAAGAAGCTCCTTTTGCTCCTCGGTTAGATTTCTTGGTGTTTCAACTACTGCCTTTACATAAAGATTGCCCTTTGAGCTTCTGCCATAGACATCTGCAACGCCCTTTCCCTTGATTGTGAAAATGGTGTCGGTTTGAGTGCCCTCTGGAATGTCATAGTCAATCTCGCCATCAAGTGTTGGAATCTTTATAGTCGCGCCAAGCGCTGCCTCAGCAAAGGAAAGCGAAACATCACAGTAGAGGTCCTTACCATCACGCTCAAATATTGCGTGTGGGCGCACGGAAACCTGCACAATAAGGTCTCCTGCTCTACCACCGTTTTTGCCCTCATTGCCAAGTCCACGCACGGTAACGCTCATTCTATCATCAATTCCTGCTGGGATTTCGATTTTTTCAGTTCTCTTAATTCTAATCATTCCCTTGCCATTACAGTTCTTGCAAGGATTTTTGATTATCTTACCTGTTCCGTTACAGTTAGGACACGCACTCTCGCTTTGCATAATGCCAAACATTGTGCGCTGCTGTGTTACAACACGACCTGTTCCCGAGCAAGCGCTACATTTATCAGCACTTGTGCCCTTTTGAGCGCCCGAGCCACCACAGTCAGGACAATTTTCAATTCTATTAAAGGAAATTTCCTTCTTACAGCCAAAGGCTGCCTCCTCAAAGGAAATAACAATATGTGCGCTTATATCTGCGCCATTTACAGGACCATTTGCCCTGCGTGAGCTTGACCTTGATGAGCCAAAGCCACCGCCAAAAATATCGCCAAAGCCACTGAAAATGTCGCTAAAATCAAAGCCTCCGCCTTGAGAATAGCCACCTCCACCTGCCTCGAATGCAGCGTGTCCATAGGCGTCATATTTAGCTTTTTTGTCAGCATCGGAGAGGACTCCGTATGCTTCGTTTATTTCCTTGAACCTCTGCTCTGCCTCGGCATTGCCTGGATTCATATCAGGATGATATTTTTTCGCAAGAGAGCGATACGCCTTCTTTATTTCATCAGCGCTTGCGCCCTTTTGTATGCCCAAGACCTCATAATAATCTCTTTTGTTTGCCATATTTATACCTTTATGTCAAATTTTTATACCTTAATAACGCACATTAGGAACTCGCTTTCGCGAATTCCTAAGTGTGTAATTTGCAAATTAACCGTTTGTCTTGTCCTCGAAATCGGCATAGTCAGCTCCGCCCTGAGCGCCTGCATCGCCTGCGTTTGGCTGGCTCTGTGCATAGAGCTTTTCAGCGATAGGATAGAAGGACTTTTCAAGAGCCTCCATATCAGCCTTTATAGCTTCAACATTTCCGCCCTTTACGGTTTCCTTAAGCTTTTCGATAGCATCAAGAACTGGCTTCTTCTCGTCGTCAGTTGCCTTGTCGCCGATGTCGTTGAGTGACTTCTCGCATTGGAAAATAAGGTTTTCAGCGTGATTCTTTGTTTCAACAGCTTCCTTAGCCTTCTTATCCTCTTCTGCGAACTTCTCTGCTTCCTTAACAGCCTTATCAATATCTTCCTTGCTCATATTTGTTGAGGATGTGATTGTAATGTGCTGTTCCTTACCTGTTCCCTTATCGGTTGCAGATACATTTACGATACCGTTTGCGTCGATATCAAAGGTAACCTCGATTTGAGGAATTCCTCTTGGAGCTGGTGCGATGCCATCAAGTGAGAACATACCGAGAGTGGTGTTGCCAGCTGCCATTTCACGCTCGCCCTGAAGAACATGGATTTGAACAGATGTCTGATTGTCAGCAGCTGTTGAGAATACCTGGCTCTTCTTTGTAGGAATTGTTGTGTTTCTATCAATAATCTTTGTGCATACGCCACCGAGTGTTTCGATACCGAGTGAAAGTGGTGTTACATCAAGGAGAAGAATGTCCTTTGTATCTCCACCGAGAACTCCACCCTGAATTGCAGCACCGATTGCTACACACTCGTCAGGGTTAATGCCCTTGAATGGCTCCTTGCCGATAAATGATTTGAGAGCCTCTTGAACTGCTGGAATTCTTGAAGAGCCACCAACGAGAAGCACCTTGTCGATTTCAGATGCCTTAAGACCTGCATCAGCGAGAGCCTTCTTTGTTGGAACCATTGTTGCGTCAACGAGGTCAGAGGTGAGCTCATTGAACTTTGCTCTTGTAAGAGTTGCGTCAAAGTGCTTAGGACCTGTTGCATCAGCTGTGATAAATGGAAGGTTGATGTTAGAGCTTGTTACGCCTGAGAGCTCAATCTTTGCCTTTTCAGCTGCTTCCTTAAGTCTTTGGAGAGCCATCTTGTCTTGGCGAAGGTCGATGCCGTTTTCGCTCTTGAACTGCTCTGCAATCCAATCGATAATCTTGTTATCAAAGTCGTCACCACCAAGACGGTTGTTACCGTTTGTAGCGAGAACCTGGAATACTCCGTCCTCGATATCAAGGATAGATACATCGAATGTACCACCACCAAGGTCGAATACCATTATCTTCTGGCTTTCCTCTTTATCCATACCAAATGCAAGAGCTGCTGCAGTTGGCTCGTTAATAATTCTCTTAACATCAAGACCTGCAATCTTACCTGCGTCCTTTGTCGCCTGTCTTTGAGCATCGCTAAAGTATGCAGGAACTGTGATAACAGCCTCTGTTACTGTTGTTCCGAGATAAGCCTCTGCGTCTGCCTTAAGCTTTTGAAGAATCATAGCAGAGATTTCTTGTGGTGTGAATGACTTACCATCAACGCTTACCTTGTAATCTCTTCCCATTTCTCTCTTAATTGAGCTGATTGTTCTGTCTGGGTTTGTGATAGCCTGACGCTTAGCAACCTGACCTACAAGTCTTTCTCCTGTTTTTGAGAATGCAACAACAGATGGTGTTGTTCTTGCTCCCTCTGGATTAGGAATAACTACGGGCTCGCCACCCTCGTAAACTGCTACACATGAGTTTGTTGTACCCAAGTCAATACCGATAATTTTAGACATAATTTTTTCCTCCGTATATATGTTAATATTTTATCAAATTTAGTTTGCGACCTTTACCATCGCGTATCTTATTACTCTATCTCCATAGAGGTAGCCCTTTTGGAAAACCTCAACGATTTCGCCCTCGCCAAGGGACTCATCGTCTATGTGCATTACTGCATTATGGAAATTAGGGTCAAAGGTTTTTGCCTCTATCTCTGTTACTCCCATTTTATTAAGAGTTTCCTTCATTGAGGCAATGATGAGGTTAATTCCCTCGCCCATCTTCTCATCAGAGGCGAAGGCGGTTATTCTTTCTATATTGTCGATTACAGGCAAAATGCTCTTTATCGCGTCCATATAAGCATCTGCATATATTCCATCGCGCTCCTTTGCAGTGCGCTTTCTGAAATTGTCATATTCAGCGAGTGTGCGAAGGAACTTATCGTTAGCCTCGGCATATTTTGCCTCTGCCTCCTCAGCCCTCTTATTCGCCTCGTCAAGCTGTGCTGTATCGACGCTCTGCTCGCACTCTATCTTTTCTTCCTTTTTCATTAGCTCCTCTTTTCCTTGTCATGAAATTCTGCCTGTGGAAGCATTGTTGGTATTTCTGACAGATTATTTATCTCGGCTGACAGCTTATCAATTGTTGCAAGCACCTTTGAATAGTCCATTCTACAAGGTCCGATAATTGCTATCGCGCCTATCGTTTTGCCACCGAGCTTAAGATTCTTATAGATAAGCGTTGAGTTATCCATAATCTTAACCATATTTTCGCTACCGATAAACACCTTTGTTTCATCGTCGCTTTGGTCAATTGTGCTGACTGCCTTTATAATGTCGCTCTTATCCTCAAATGTGGAAATCATCTGCTGAAGTCTATCGAGATTTTTATATTCTGGATATTGCAAGAGTCTATTAAGTCCCTCGACTCTAACCTCAGAGCCAAGCTCGTTCATAGTTTCATAAATGCTCTTTACAACAATTCCGATAATCTCAGGACATTCAGAGAGGCTTTGCTCCATCTTCATAATAAGAGATATATTAATATCGTCAATGCTCACACCGGAAAGCACCTCGTTCAAAACAAGCGAGAGCTTATCAATTACAGCCTTTGTTATCTCGAAGTGTGGCTTTATATTCTTTGTCTTTACTGCATCAGAGCCCGATGCAACCATAACAAGAATAAAGCTGTGAGGGTCAAGATACATAGCCTCGTAGCGTCTTATCGTAATGCTCGATGGGCGAGGTCGAAGTGATACTGCTGTGTAATTAGTCATAGCAGATGCAGCCTTTCTCGCATTCTCGAGAATCTTATCGATTTCCGACATCTTAACGGAGAGCATCTTGTTTAAGTCCTCTGCCTCCTTGCTCGTCATATCGTACTGATGAACCAGGGTATCAACATAGAATCGATAGCCAAGCTCTGATGGAATACGACCTGCCGAGGTATGAGGCTGTTCGAGATAGCCAAGCTCCTCAAGCTCTGCCATTTCGTTACGAATGGTGGCGGAGGAATACTGAATATTTGCCTCTTGTGTAAGATACTTTGAGCCAACGGGCTCTCCATTCTTAATATGCGCCTCTATTATTGCTTTCAGAATTGATCTTTTTCTTTCGCTAAGCTCCGCATAATCAAGCTCCATAACAGCTTTTACCTCCTTTTTTAGATTTTAGCACTCTTTTTGGTCGATTGCTAATCTCTATACATAAATATATCACTCTTCGGCTTCTTTGTCAATAGGTTTTTTGAAAAAATTTTAGATTTTTTAGCAATCTTAGCTTTTTAGTGCTAAAATCTATTTTTGCCCGATTTTTCTACATTATTTATATATATAGATAACAAAAAATCCCCACAAAAGTGAGGATTTTTAACCTTTAATATTTGAATTTTACGGTTTGACCGATCAAACACAAATCGAGCCAAGCACAAGCCTATATTAAAAATAGAAAGAGCAAGAGTAAAAGGAGAGCTTCCTTTTGTTCTTGCTCTTGTTTTTTATTTTATTCTCCGGAAAATTCCTTAACCTTGCCGATTGTTACTACATTGAGAGTAGTATCTCTTTTGCAGAATCCTGCGTATGGCGCGTTTTCCTCATAGTCCTTTTGGAAATAGGTTACATTTTCCTCATCATCCTTAGCATGTACATAGCCTGCAATTACAAGTCCAAGCTCTGTGTGCTGAGTGTTACTCATATCAAAGCCCGTGATAAGGCAGGTAAAGTAGGAATAGGTTCTCGCCTCCATTACCACTTGAATTCCCTTGCCGTTAGCCGTGTTAAGCTTGCCATCCTTAAGGAATGATTCTTGAACATGATTTTGGTTAGCGATAATTATACCGAACACAAGCTCCTTCTCATAGGTTTCGTAGAGAGCAAGAGCTGTTGTGTTAATCTTGAACTTTGCGCTAATGCCCGTCTTATCGCCCAATCTGTACGAAAAGCCTTCAGGTGCAAACATCGCCTCAAGTTTTTCCGTTTTATCAAGAGCCTTGCAGTTCTCGTTTGAGCAATATGTCAAGTGATTGCCTGCGCTAAGAAATCCGTTTTCATAATCAACGCTATGCGCTTCAACATGTGATTTCGCCTCGAGCGATACTCTTGTGCAATTGCCTCTACCGCATAGAAGCTCTGTTTCACAGTTGAAATCATCGTTTGCTACACTACATTCGCTGTCGTAGAACGCATCACATATATTATAGTCGTACACTATATATCTTCCACTTTTAGTTGCCAGATCATTATATTCGGAGAGACTTTTTTGAGTTGCATTAACAAATGCGCCATTACCGCTTGTATCGGATGCAGAAACAAGTGTGGCGAGCTGAGCCTTAGTACCTGCATAATAGAAGACGCCATTACTTGCAAAATTATAAAAGGTTTCGGCTAGTATTGCAGAAAGAGTGGTAGGAATATATATTTCCTTAAGGCTCGTGCATCCTCTAAATTGCTTTTGTCCCAAGCTCGTAAGAGACGCGCCAAGTCTAACAGTTTTTATTTGCGTGCAACCGTTAAATGCTGACCTTCCAAGAGTTGTTACAGAATTTGGGATTACAAGATTTTCAAAATTGAGATTAGAGCATCGTATAAACGCATAGTCATCGATTACCTTTATGCCCTCAGGAATAACGATTTCCATATTAAGGCTTGTGCAATCGTAGAACAAGCCGTTAGGAATTGTTCCTTCATTCTCTGCAAGGAGCGCAAACCACTCGTTTATCCCGTCCACGCGCTCAAGAGAGGTACAGCCATTAAAGAAGTTTTTTGAGTTTTCAAAGGCTTCAAAGCAGCTTGGCAGACTAACCCATTCAAGCGAGGTTGCGCCTTGGAACGCTGCGCCCTCTATAGATTTTACGTTAGTGTATGAAAGGTCGCAATATTGAAGCTTTGTACAACCATAGAAGGCACCCGTTAAAGACCTCAACTGAACACCCATTGAAATTCTTGATATTCTTGCACCCTTGCACGCTTAGGATATTGAGAAGTAAAGAGAGATTACCTACCTTATTCGGACTTTTGATTTCTCCAAAATTATTGCCTTGCGTTTGTGTCGTTGTATCACAGATAAAAGCGAAAGTAAACGGGAAAAAATATGACTTAAAACATTATATATACTTTCAAGAGTTAGGCTCGATTATGAGCTTAG
>SVSE01000003.1 GCA_015064445.1 Oscillospiraceae bacterium
GTTTCTCTAAAAGAATTTTCTTAAGAGTTCCGTCTTTGTACTTAGTTATCTAACTAATTTTCTTCTTTGTTCAATTTTCAAGGATCTTTCGCCAACTCTTTCGCAGTCAGCCTTGCTATTATATCACTATAAAAATTATTTGTCAATACCTTTTTTAAACTTTTTTTGAATTTTTTTAAAAAACTTAAAAAGCCTTGATTTTAAAGGGATTTTCGGCTCTTTTTTAGTGTAAAAATGTGCTATTTTTGAATATTTTTTCTCCTTTTTGGCAAACTAAATCAAAAGAGTGTGAGGTGCAAAATGGATAATTACGAGAAAAAAGATGAAAACGAGCTCGAAAGCATAATAAAAACAGGCGATGTTGAGGGCGACGGAATACATTGCATTAGCATAATCGGACAAATCGAAGGGCATTACATTCTTCCACAGGACCAAAAGGCAACCAAATACGAGCATATTATACCGCTTCTTGTTTCCTGTGAGCAGGACGAGAGCATAAAGGGGCTTTTAGTTGTGCTTAACACTATGGGTGGAGATGTCGAGGCAGGGCTTGCGATTGCTGAAATGATTGCAAGCATGAAAAAGCCAACCGTTTCTCTTGTGCTTGGTGGTGGGCACTCTATTGGCGTTCCTTTGGCTGTAAGCGCAAGACGCTCATTCATTGTGCCGAGTGCGACAATGACAATTCATCCTGTGAGAATAACTGGGGTTGTAGTTGGCTCGCCCCAAACCTTTTACTATTTTGAAAGAATGCAGAAGCGAATTAGCGACTTCGTGTGCGCACATTCTAATATTAATGAAGAAAAATTTCTCTCACTTATGATGAATACCGACCAAATTGCCACCGATACGGGTTCTGTAATCGATGGTCACGAGGCTGTCGAATGCGGTCTTATCGATGAGGTCGGTGGGTTATCAAATGCAATTGATGCTTTAAAGAAAATGATAGAAAAAAACGAGGCTTAGCCTCGTTTTTTATCTTATTCCTCAAAAAAGAATTTTCCACAAAGCAAGGTTACCTTTTCCTGTGTTACAGTTAAAATTCCCTCGCCTGCCATAGCACACAAATCGTCTGCGTCGGCATTTGTGATTCTTATTTTATCCTCTTTTGTTGTACAAATAAACGGAATATGTCCTGCACGAACTGCGAGTGAGCCCTCGCTACCTCTTACAGAGATTTCAAGAACCTCCTCGTCGAAAACATTACCGTCTGGTGTTGATACAACAAGCTTAAATGTTTTCAATCTGCTTTGCCTTTTCTATAGCCTCGTCGATTGTGCCTACAAACAAGAATGCACTCTCTGGAAGGTTATCGTGCTTGCCCTCCAAGATTTCCTTAAAGCCACGAATTGTTTCCTTAAGTGGCACATACTTGCCTGGGAAGCCATTGAATTTCTCTGACACATCAAATGGCTGGGAGAGGAATCTCTGAATCTTTCTTGCTCTTGCAACGAGAAGCTTATCCTCCTCAGAGAGCTCATCCATACCCATAATCGCGATAATATCAAGAAGCTCGTTATAGCGCTGAAGCACTCTTTGAACCTCTCTTGCAACTGTATAGTGCTCCTCGCCAAGGATTTCGGCATCCAAGATTCTACTTGTTGATTCAAGTGGGTCAACAGCAGGATAGATTCCCTGTGAGGATATTGCTCTTGACAAAACGGTTGTAGCATCAAGGTGAGCAAAGGTTGTAGCTGGCGCTGGGTCTGTTAGGTCGTCTGCTGGCACATATACTGCCTGAACAGATGTAATTGATCCCTTTTTAGTAGATGTAATTCTCTCCTGCAATGCACCCATTTCAGTTGCAAGAGTTGGCTGATAGCCAACTGCAGATGGCATTCTACCAAGAAGCGCAGAAACCTCACTTCCTGCCTGTGTGAAGCGGAAAATGTTATCGATAAAGAGAAGCACATCCTGTCCCTCTGTATCTCTAAAATATTCAGCCATTGTAAGTCCAGAAAGAGCAACTCTCATTCTCGCCCCTGGTGGCTCATTCATTTGTCCGTAAACAAGTGCGGTGTTGCCAAGAACTCCCGACTGCTTCATTTCGTTATAGAGGTCATTTCCCTCTCTTGTTCTCTCGCCGACGCCTGTGAACACGGAAAGTCCACCGTGTCTTTTTGCAATATTGTTAATAAGCTCCATAATAAGAACGGTCTTACCAACTCCCGCACCACCGAAAAGTCCTATCTTACCTCCCTTTGAATAGGGGCAAATTAGGTCGATTACCTTAATTCCTGTTTCAAGAATTTCAGTTGAGGTAGAAAGCTCATCAAAGTCAGGGGCGTGACGATGAATTGTCCAACGCTCCTCACTTTCGACCTGTGGTCCGTTATCAACAGTATCTCCGAGAACATTAAATATTCTTCCAAGCGTTTCTCTGCCAACAGGAACGCTAATGGATTTGCCCGTATCAATTACGGGAAGTCCTCTTTTAAGTCCGTCAGTTGATGCCATAGCAATGCAACGCACAACATTGTCGCCTATATGCTGTGCAACCTCAACGGTAAGAACTCTCTTTCCGTTATCTATTGTCAAGGCATTGAATATGGCAGGAAGCACACCGTTATCGAATTTTACATCGACAACAGGTCCCATTACCTGACTGACATAGCCTGTATTTTTATCTGACATTTATTACTCCTTACTCGCCACTTCCCGCGACAATTTCTGTAATTTCTTGTGTTATCGTACCTTGTCTTGCGCGATTGTATTTGAGCTGAAGCTCGTCTATCATTGTGGTCGCATTCTTTGACGCACTATCCATTGCGTTTCTTCTTGCGACAACCTCGCACGCAAAGCTTTCCCTTATGCAAGAATATAGAATTCCTGCAACATAGGTTGGCACTGAATGCTCGAGCATTGTAAGCTCATCAGGCTCAAATATTGCGCCTGCGCTACTCTCGCTTTTCTTTTCGAGAGGCAAAATCCACTCAAGCCTTGGCTCTTGGCTAATCATAGAAATATATCTTGTAGATAGCACGCCAACTCTTGAATATTCGCCACTCTTAAAGCGCTCACAAAGGCTCAATGCAAGCTCTAATGTATCATCATATGAGAAGCCCTCCGAGGAATTGTGCTCCTTGGCGCATTTCTCACAAGCCTTTTTACCGATTGGCACAAGCTCACAATCAAGCTCCTTTGCGAATCTAAAAATATTCGCATTATAGCCACCTGCAAGACCTCTATCGCCTGCGACAATTACAACCAAATCCTTGCCATTTCCCTTTTTCATATACGGGCTCTTCTTCTCGCATTCACGAGATGAGGTAAGAACATCGATTATTGACGCTACGCTTTGTGCATATTCGAGGCTTCTTTGTCTTGCAATTTGTGCCTTGCGTATCTTTGATGACGCAACGAGTCCCATTGCCTTTGTTAGATGGAGTGTCGATTTTACGCTTTTAATTCTGGTACGAAGACTTTTTATATCTGCACCCATTATTTCAACTCCTCGAGTGCGCGCTTAAGCTCCTCAATATCTTCCTTTTCATAGCTTCCTGCCTCAAAGCGGTCAAGAAGTGAGCTGTATTGATTTTGAAGCTTTTCATAAAGGCGCTTTTCGTAATTTTTAACCTCGCTTACGCTTATGTCATCAAGGTATCCCTTTGTTACAGCATATACAATTGCAACCTGACAGCCTGCACGAACAGGTGAATTTCTTGGTTGCTTTAGCACCTCAACGATTCTCTCGCCAAGGGCAAGTCTACGCTTTGTATCAGCGTCAAGGTCACTTCCAAATTGAGCAAATGACTGAAGCTCTCTATACTGTGAGTAAAGCAATTTAAGCTCGCCCGATACCTTTTTCATAGCCTTGATTTGCGCTGATCCACCAACACGGGACACGGACACACCAGGGTTTATAGCAGGCATAACTCCTGCGTTGAAAAGCTCGGTTTCAAGGAATATCTGACCGTCGGTTATTGAAATTACATTTGTTGGAATATATGCAGATACATCTGATGCCTGTGTTTCGATTATAGGAAGAGCTGTAATTGAGCCTCCACCGTATTCCTCGGATACACACGCTGCCCTTTCAAGCAAGCGAGAGTGCAAATAGAATACATCTCCTGGATAAGCCTCTCTGCCTGGTGGGCGTCTGATAAGAAGGGAGAGTGCTCTATATGCTACTGCGTGCTTCGACAAATCGTCGTAAATTATAAGCACATCCTTGCCCTTTTCTCTAAAATATTCAGCCATAGCACAGCCCGAATATGGTGCGATATATTGAAGCGGTGCGCTCTCTGACGCAGATGCAGATACAATAATCGTATATTCAAGCGCGCCTGCCCTTGCAAGCTCGTTTGCGAGCTGAACAACAGAGGTGCTCTTTTGCCCTATTGCTACATAGATACAAAGCACGCCTGTATTCTTTTGATTTATAATTGTGTCGATTGCAATTTCAGTTTTACCTGTCTGACGGTCTCCGATTATAAGCTCTCTTTGACCTCTACCGATAGGAATCATACTATCAATCGCCTTAATTCCTGTTTGGAGTGGCACGCATACGCTCTTTCTTTCGATAATGCCAGGCGCTTCACTCTCAATAGGTCTTTGCTCCCTTGTATCAATAGGGCCCTTACCGTCTATTGGCTTTCCGAGCGCGTCAACAATTCTGCCGAGCATAGCCTCGCCAACAGGCACAGATACGACCTTACCTGTTCTTCTTACAACGGTGCCCTCGTGGATTTGGTTGGTATCAGACAAAACAGCAACTGAAACGGTTTCGGTTTCGAGGTTTTGAGCCATTCCGTAGCTTCCGTCCTCAAACTCAAGAAGCTCGCTTGACATACAGTCCTTAAGGCCATAGACCTTCGCGATTCCGTCGCCGACGAGGATAACGGTGCCCGTTTCCTTCATCTCGATTTTGGACTTGTAGCTTTTTATTTGCTCCTTGATAATGCTACTTATCTCTTCTGCTCTTTCGCTCATGCCTTTATCACTTCCTTTACTTCACGCAATTTTCTGGAGATGCTTCCGTCGATAACGGAGCCCTCGCTCTCGACGATAATTCCGCCGAGAATACTCTTATCAATCACACATTCAAGCTGAATTTCAAGAGCATATTTTCTTTTAAGAGCCTCACAAAGCCTTGATTTCTCGCTCTCTGTAAGCTCTGTCGCACTCGTTACCTTAACGAGCATAACCTTTTTGTGTTCATTATAAAGCCTCTCAAAATCGTCAAAGCAGGCGAAGAAAAGCCCTGCCCTGCCTCTTTCACAAAGAAGCTTCAAAAACGATACGATATTATCGTCTATTCTGCCCTCAAAGGCACTGTCAATGATACCGAGCTTTTCCTCGGTTGGTACGCTTGGCGATGACAAAAGCTCAACATAATCCATATTATCAGAGAGCAACGCTCTTACAGTCATCATCTGCTCATAATATGTGTCTGCCATTTCGTTTTCAAGCGCTAATTCAAAGAGCGCCTCAGCATATTCGTTGCTTATATTATTTTTCATTTGGCTCATCTCCTGTGCCAAGTGGAATGTTCTCGATAAAGCTATCTATGAGGGAGTGGTGATCCTTCTCGTTTATCTCTCTTTCAACGAGCCTTTCAGCAAGCACGAGCGAAACATCAACGATTTGCTCCTTGATTTCGCTTTGCGCCTTTTTCTTTTCAAGCTCTGCCTCTGCCTTAGCCTGACGGATTATTGTGTCAGCCTCAGCCCTTGCCTCTGCCTCTGCTTGCTTCTTGCGTGCGTCGGCGAGTGCGCTTGCCTCGTTTAAAATCTCGTCAGCCTTGCCTCTTGCGCCATCAAGCTGTGCCTTAAGCACCTCTGCCTCTGCCTGTGCATCGGCTCTTGCGCTCTCAGCCTGTGCATAATCCTCATCAATTTTTGCCTGACGGGATTCAATCGTCTTTTTGACGGGCTTGAACAAGAATTTCTTGAGTATGAAAAAGATGATTAACAAATTGAGCAAGGAAACCACGATTTGCCATATATTGACCGATATGATTTCCGATGGCTGCATATTAGCCTCCTATTGTGCTTGTAAGTATGTTAACAAGAAGATTTGGTGCTACAAAGATAAGAAGAATAGCAATTACAAGCGCATAAAGACCTGTTGTTTCAGCAACTGCACATCCCATAAGAAGAGTTGATGTAACAGAGCTCTTTGATTCTGGCTGACGAGCGATTGCCTCGCAAGCCTTACCTACTGCATTTCCTTCACCGATACCAGGACCAACACCAGCTATCATAGCCACGCCTGCGCCAAGTGCACAGCATCCCAAAATTATACCAATTGCAAGTTCTAACATATTATTTTTCCTCCGAAATTATTTTTTCTGCTTTTTGTTGTTTTTTTAATTTTCTCTTCGCCCTTCTCTTTTCGTACAAATCTATATTGAATGCACCTGATACATAAAGCATCGTGAGCATAGCGAAGATATAAGCCTGAAGACATCCACTGAATATATCAAAGTACAGTGAAAGCACGCCAGGAATACCTACCTGAAATAGTGGTATGCTGGCAATAAAGTCTGGCGCCCAGCCAAGAACCAAGCTTGAAAGTCCTTGAAGCGCTGTTGCCAAAAGAACTGAAATTACAGTTCCAGACAAAACATTTCCGTAATGACGGAATGCCATTGAAACCGGAGTTGCCACCTCGCTCACAACATTAAGCGGTGTGAGGAACGCAACAGGCTCCGAAAAGCTTTTAAGGTAATTTAATGGTCCACACTTCATCTTATAATAGGTTATGAGTATGAACACAAGTATTGCCCAGCCTGCGACAACATTAAGATCTGATGTCGGCGGGAAAAGTCCCAAGAGTGAAAGCAGGCTCGAAAACGCCGATAGCGCTATAATCGAGGCGATAAACGGGGCAAAGCCCTTAAAATATTCGCCCATATTTTCACCTACCATGCCCTCGCACTTTTCCACAATCCACTCAGCAAAATGCTGTCTTTTTAAAGTGGGTCTGTCCTTTATTCCGTGAGTCATATAAAGACATAAGAAGAATATCGAAAGCATTACAAGCCACGAGTTTATCTGCGCTTCTGTTATAGGCAAATTTTGGAGTGGCATCGGTATCTCAAAGAGAATCAGCGCTCCCGTTATCTCAACGCCCTGTGACGGTGGGGAAATAAGGATTGTTAGCACTATTGCCGTAACAAGGGGCAATATCATTAAAATTACCAGCAAAATATCAATGACCTTAAACTTAAGGTCAGCTCTGCTCATCTTCCTCCTCCTTTCCCTCATCTGCAATTGCACTGAGGTTCATATTTGCTTCTGTGCCCATTTTATTGTTAAAGAATGGACGGATTGTAATAGCAATCCTTGTAAAGAATAGTGGGATAAGAGTTGCCCAAAGATTGAAAATCGGTATTGTCGCACCGAGCACCGCAACGCACAGCACAAGCAAAAGCCTCAATGCCTGCGAAAGACGCATAAGGTTCTTTACATACTTTTCATCCTTTGATGCGATTGCCCTTTGTACTGTCATTCCAAGAAACAGAAAATTGAGAATTCCACACATAGCGCTTAGCAGATTGCCAAGAAGCACGGTATAGTCCCATTTTCCTATTATCAGAAAAACAGACTGCATAAGTGCACTAAGTATCAGCACCCACGCACCTATAAAATAGGTTTCTCTAAGGATTGTTTTATCTATTTTCTTCATTTATTTCTCCTATCAAGGAATTTATTTTCATTTATTGTTGCCATTTTTATCATTTTCTTGCAAGATGCCCTGTAGCCTCGCCAAGTGCATCTAGCAAAGCATCTGCCTGCGCTATCGTATTATCCGGGGAAAGGCTTATTCGAAGTGAGCTATCAGCCTCGTCCTCGCTTGCACCAAATGCAAGAAGCGCTCTTGACGCCTTATGTGCTGAATTAGATGCACACGCCGAGCCACTTGATACGAAAACGCCCCTCGCGCTAAGTGCGTGAAGCGCTGTTTCGCTTCTGATTCCTGGCAAGGTTATATTGATTATATGAGGAGCACAATTTACAGGAGATTTTGCCACAATTCCATCGGGCAGGTGTGAGATTATATACTCACGCACCTCTCGCATATGAGAGATTTCATCGTTTAGCTTCTCCATATGCTCCCTTACTGCCTCTCCAAAGGCGCAAATTCCGTACACATTCTCCGTGCCAGAGCGCAAATTGTTTTCTTGTCCGCCACCGTACACGATAGACACGATTTTCTTCGCCTTCAAAAGCTCTGGGGCAATATAGAGAGCGCCAACGCCCTTTGGTCCGTTTACCTTGTGTGCGCTTATGCTCATAAGGTCAGCGCCGATTGATTTTTTAGTCACTCTCGCCTTAAGATATGATTGCACGCAATCTGCGTGGCAAACGCAAGAGGGAGATTTCTCTCTTATTATTTCAAATGCGCGCTTGACATCATACATAGCGCCCGTTTCGTTGTTTATGTGCATAAACGATGCGAGTATTGCGCCCGACGCATTTTTCTCAATAAATTCGAGGTCAAGCTCTCCATTTCGAGTTGGTACACGAATTACCTCGAAGCCCTCTTTTTCAAGATAAGAGGCACATTCCTCAACGGACGAATGCTCCGAGTCGGTTATCATTATTTTTTCATTTCCTCGGCGAGCCTTTGCTCTTATCGTGCCGAGAATTGCGATATTATTCGCCTCTGTTCCGCTTGATGTAAATATAAGCTCCCAGCGCTGTGGGCGCATAATTCCAAGCGAGGAAAGGAGTATCCCTCTCGCCTCTGAAACCAGCTTCTCTGCCTCGAGTCCAGCCGAATGAAGCGAGGACGGATTTCCCCACGACGCATCAATTGCGGAAAGCATTTTATTTTTTGCGCGCTCCGACATTTTGGTCGTTGCGCTATTGTCAAAATATATCTTTTCCATCTTAATTAAATTTCATATTCGCAAGGATTTGGTCCTTGACAATGGGAAGCGTCTCATCATAAAGCGCCTCGGTTGAGGTGTAGGTTATAAGATGAAGGCTTCCTTTGTCTATTACCGCGGTTGCATAGTATTTGTATGTTGTTCCAGATATTGTAACGGTATATGTGTAGCTCTTTGAGTCTATACCGTCAACCCTTCCCTCAATGCCCTCCTCGAGCACGGTAAAGGTATCGAAGCTGTTTTGAAGCTCCTTTTTGTGATAGTCCTGCCACCACAAATCAATAGTTTTAGTCTGCTCAGTTAGATTCCATTGCATAACACTAACGCTCGATTTGTTTTGCTCGGACACATATGCCAAGGTCATAGCATCGCTTTGAGCTATAATCCATTCATTTGGCACATAGAGCGAATAAAGAACTATCTTTTTATTTGATGCAAGCTTCATTCCCTCGGGAGTATTCTTATCATTTTTTATCTGCTCGCTCTCGGCTGGTGCTTCAAGGACGCTAAACGCAAATGCATCGAGAATCTCGTCAAGCGTTTCTATGTTTGCGTCATAATAATTCGTATTCTCTCCAATTGCAGAGCAATACCAAATTACATACATTTTCGAGTTATTCTTAACGACTGTAAGCTTATGCTTATACGCAATCTCGCCTGCCGAATCGGTTGTAAGTGAGGTTATAATATACGAAAGTGACGCAACACCGTCAACCGCTCCCTTTACCTCGCCCTCGATAAGTGCATATTTATCAAGCGAGCCCTTAATTGATGGCTCATAGGTGCTTGTCCACCACGATGCGATATCGGCGTCCTCTGTTACAGGGAAGGTATAAACGCTGACCGAGGTTACATCTGCCACGGAATGCGTGCGAGTGAAGTCCGATGCCTCATCAACAAGCCACTCCTCAGGCACATATAGCGAGTAATCCACCTTGCTTCTATCCGAGGCAAGCTTCATACCAACCGGTGCGCCCTGTCTATCCTTACACGATACGAATGTAAGGAGCAAAAGCACAGATAAAATTATCAAAAGTAGCTTTTTCATTTTAAATCCTTTCGCAAATAAGAGTAGCGAGCCTTATTGCGCCTCTTACATCGTTTAAGTCTATCATCTCATTACAGGTATGAATGTAGCCACAGGGGATTGAAATTGCACCTGCCTTACAGCCCTTACCTGCAATTTGCATAACAGAAGTGTCAGTTCCACCATCGGAGAGCATCTCGTCCTGATATTTTACGCCATTTGCATCTGCGATTTCTCTCATTTCGCCAAGAAGCTCTGATGAGCAAATAACGCTTCCGTCCTTAATCTTGATTGTAGGGCCCTTACCAAGGTCGATATTGAGCTTGTGTTGAGTTCCCTTTTCATCAGCTCTTGTAACATCGATTGCAATTGCGATTTCAGGTGCGATTCCGTAGGTTGCAGGTCTTGCACCACGGCTTCCTACCTCCTCCTGTGTTGTAAACACAAAATACAAATCGTTATCGGTATTACCTACTGCCTTTAATGCCTCGATTAGGACAAGACAGCCAACTCTATCATCAAACGGTCTACCTATATAGCGATTGCCAGAGAGTCTTCTAATTGATGGAGCGCTAACAAACGCATCTCCTATTTTAACCTTAGCGCGTGCCTGCTTTTCGGTTTTTGCACCGATGTCAATATAAACATTCTCCTCCTTTGGCGAATCTGCCCCTGCATTTGGGACTAACACGCCATAAACACCGTTTTCAGAAACGACAGCGCCAAAGGCTGATGATGTGTAGTTTATTCCACCGATTGAGTGGAGTCTGATATTACCATTTTTCTCGATATGTGTCGCAAAATAGCCGATTTCGTCCATATGTGCGCCAAGCATAATCTTCTTTCCGTTACCCTTTTTATGAGCTATAAGGTTGCCAACAGCATCTACTGTAACCTCGTCACAATATGGCTCAACCTCTTTTCTTATAAGCTCACAAATTTTATCCTCTCTGCCCGACACACCGTGTGTGAGCATGAGCTTTTTTAGTAATTCTATCATTTCAAATTACTCCTTAACAAAGTTAAATATTAAGTCACGAATCGCCATAAGGTCGTCCATATCGACAACGCTTGACGAGGAGTGAATATATCTTGATGGTGCAGATACAAGCGCAACTCGTGTGCCAAGAGCACCTCTTTGAATTGTCGCACTATCGTTTCCACCAGAAACTGCTCTATTTATTTGATACTTAATTCCGTTTTTCTCGCAGGTGTCAATTAATGAATCGGTCAGCGCCCTATTCATTATCGCACCTCTGTCTGCATATGAGATGAGCGCACCGTCGCCAAGCGTTGCAACGCTCTTATCAGAGCCAACTCCTGGCAAATCAAGAACTGCCTTACTCTCAATTACGACAGCATAATCTGGGCGAATAATTTCAGTAGCACAGTTAGCGCCAGAATACGAAACCTCCTCACGAGTTGTGAACGCAAAGAACAAATCGTATTTTACCTTGAAGCCATTTTTCGCAAGAGCCTCGATTGCTGAAAGCATCTCAGCGCATCCGTGTCTATCGTCAAGCGCCTTCGCCTTTATTTTCTTGCCCATTTTCACAAAATCGCTATCAAACGCGAAATATGTGCCGATAGGACAAGCGTCAAGCACCTCTTTCTTACTGCTTGCACCGATGTCGATTTGCATTTTATCAACGGTTGGCTTTTTGCTTCTCTCTTCCTTATCAAGCAGATGGATAGGCTTTGATGAGATTACGCCCCTTATTCCGTTTTCACTTATCACTCTCTTTGAGGAAAGCACAAGAGGGTCAATTCCACCGACTCTTTCAAAGCGAAGCTCTCCGTTATCAGTAGCGCCCGTTACCATAAGCGCAATTTCGTCCATATGTGCGTTTATCATAAGCCTTGGCGCACCATTTTTTGGAATATGGAAGTATATTCCGCCGAGGTTATCCTCGATAATTTCGCACGCAGATGTGGCTACTTTTTCAAGCCTTGCCTTTATAATCGCCTTTACAGAATCCTCATATCCACTTGGACCAAATGCGAGGCACAGCTCCTTTAACAATTCCTTCATAGTGCCTCCTTTTTGGTGTATGCGATTTCAAGCAAAATGTCTGACATTGATTTTATATCATCAAGGCAAACAAGCTCTGATGGTGTGTGCATCGATTTAAGAGGAATGCTCATAAGCACAGTGCGCACGCCCTTACCTGCAACGGAAACTCCGTCGCTATTTGTTGAGGTGCGAGATGGCTCACACACTCTTTGATATTTTATGCCCTTGGAGTCGAGCATTTTCATAATCGACCTTGTAAGCTTCACATCAGTAAGCGCTGAGATATCAATTCCTGCGCCCTCGCCTACTGCAATCGACTCTGTTTCATCAATTTCCTCGCCCACTGCAAAATTCACATCGGTTACGACCGCGATATCTGGCTGAATGTCGTATGCGATAAGCTTTGCGCCGTTTTTGCCACTTTCCTCTTGGGCTGAAATTGTAATATATAAATCATATTCGAGCTTGTCCCTATCAGCGCGTGATGCCATATCAATAACGGCACAGGCACACGCCTTGTCGTCAAGGGATTTTGATACGACACGATTGTTCAAAAGCTCGCACATTCCGTCCTTAAATTCAACAATGTCGCCAGCACGCACGAGTCCCTCGAGCGTTTCCTTGTCAAGCCCTGTATCAATATAAATGTCCTGAATCTTTGGCACATCGCCCTTTCCTCCGCTTATGTGTGGGGGAACTGAGGTAACAACACCGTAAATTTTCTCTTTTCCGTAAATTGTAACCTCGGTAGCGCAAAGCACACGCATATCAAGACCACCTATTGCACGCACACCGAGAAATCCACCGTCACAGATTTCGCAAACCATCATTCCAACCTCGTCAAAATGCGCGTCAATTTGAAGCCTTGGTGCGTTTTGCTTTGATGATTTTTTAACCAAAACAAGATTTCCAAAGCTGTCGGAGTACATATTGTCAAAGTATTGCCCTGCAAGGTCAAAAAGCATAGCCTTGCCCATTCCCTCTCTGCCACAGACAGACGGGATTTCACAAAGGCGCTTTAACAAATTCTTTATTTTTTCCATTTATATCCTCTCACTATTCGGGCAAATTCACTTGCCCTTTGTCTATAATTTTCAAACATATCAAAGCTTGCCGAGGCAGGCGATAAAATCAAAATGTCACCTGCGTCACATATCTCGCACGCCTCACGCACAGCGCACTCGAAGTTATCCGTTATGTGCGCGCGTATAGAGCCTCGAATTTCGCCATAAATTTTATGAGAATTAGCCCCACAAATCACAGCATACTTAGCTCCTCTAAGTGCATCAGCGAGCATTTCATAGGAAAGCCCCTTATCGTAGCCACCTAAAAGCACGACGCACCTTGATTTGTCAAGCGCGCTAAGCGTTGATGCTGTACGCGAGGGCGTTGAGTCAATTGAGCTATCAATAATTGTAACTCCGCCAAGAGTGTCAATTACGCTCATTCTTCCGTCAACTCCCAAAAAGGTGTATGCCACCTCGCAAATGGCGCTTGTATCAACGATTTCATAAAGGGCGCAAAGGGCACTTTCAAGATTCAAGAGATTGAAGCTTCCCTTTAACTTAATTTTGTCAATTTCAAGCACTCGTATTCCGTCATAGGTAATATATCCGTTTTTCACAAAGCACTTATGCGCGCCCCTTGGCGCTTCAAAGTCATCAAGGGAGAAAAACGAATACTCTAAGCTATGGCGTGCGCTCATGTTGACAAGCGTCTTATCATATCGCAATACACCACGGTCTGCGCAGGATAGAATATTTTCCTTTGCGCTGACATATTCATCCATATCGGTATGCCAGTCAAGATGATTTTCGCTAATGCTAGTAATTATCGCACAGTCAAGGCGTGGGCGCATATCAAAAAGCTGAAAGCTCGATAGCTCACACACCGTATAGGAATCTCTGCCCGTTTCAGATGCGCCTATAATTGCAGGAGTGCCTATGTTACCACAAAGGCGAGCCCTCTTGCCTGCGCTTGATAGCATTTCGTAAATCAAGGTTGAGGTAGTGGTCTTTCCGTCCGAGCCTGTGACGCCGATTTTATATCCGTCGCTCATCGACAGGGCAAGGGCAATCTCGCTTGTTATTTTTGCGCTTCCCTTTATTTTGTCGGGGCGCACAGCAGGTGAGCGAAAGGCGATTTTCTCATTTGTGTTAAGATAATCACAGCCGTCCTCGCTCGTTATTACCTGAGATGAAATCCCAAGCGACGAAAGATACTCTCCAAGCGCACGATTTGATATACCGTAGCCTAATAAGGCTACATCTGCATTATAGGACATAGAACCTCTATTATTATATTATATATAAATTTATGGTGTTTTTCAACAGTTTTGGTAAAATTAGTAAAATTTCAGTTTTCCCTCACAAAAGGGCATCTATTATATCATTAAGGGCAAAGCCCTTCCTTTCCAAAAGCATCGGATACATGCTTGACTTAGTAAAGCCGGGAATTGCATTGATTTCGTTAAAGAAAACCTCGTCCTCGCGCACAAGAAAATCGACTCTTGCAAGCCCTGAACAGCCGAGCAAGGCAAAGAGGCTTTTTGCAAAATCTCGACACTCCTCGGCGCATTTTTGCGAAATTTTCGCAGGAATGTGATATTTTACGCCATTAGAGTGATATTTTGTTTCGTAGTCATAAAAGTCGCTTTCGTGTGATATTTCGCCGACCTCACTAACTATCATCTGCCCATTATTTTCAAGAATAGCGACCTCGCATTCCTTTCCCAAAATCGCCTCCTCTATTAAAACCGTGTCACAAATTTCAAATGCTCGTGACATTGCCCCCTCAAGCTCTCTCGTGCTACGAATATGCGAAATCCCCACGCTTGAGCCACCTCTTGACGGCTTTACAAACAAATCACACTCTCCCTCGCCTATCTCCAAGAGCAATTTTTCATAAGAATAATCCTGCTCATTTACCACTATATATGGCGCTACTGGGATAAGCGAGGAAAGCGCAACGCATTTGCAAAGATGCTTATCCATACAAAGTGAGGCACACGCGCTATCTACAAGGGCACATTTTATTCCAAGAAGCTCAAAAAGCGACTGCACGCGTCCGTCCTCTCCGTATTCTCCGTGCATTATAGGTAGCGCTACGCTTGGACGAAGCCTTTTTCCCTCTATTACGAAGCTTTTTGATGAAAAATCGACACATATCGGCACATTTTTCTCGTTTTTATGCCAGCTATCCTCTAAAATTTCCTCTATTTCGCCCTTGAAAAGATACCACTCGCCCTGCCTTGTAATTCCTATTTTATGTACATTATATTTTTTATCATCTATTGCCAAAAGAATCTGATAAGCCGACTTAAGCGAAACCTCATATTCGCTACTCTGCCCACCGAATAAAACAAAAATATCTCTTTTTTCCATATCAACCTCAAATAAAAAATGGCATCGAATTTACGATACCATTTTATGAAAATATTCGGTTTTGGTTACACTCTTGCAAGCAAAAGTCGGTCGTTTCCACCGTAGTCCTTTATGATTTTATAGGACGAATATGCTCCTTGTGTGAGCTTTTCTTCCATTATATTCGCAATAGCATTTCCTTGGTCATAGCCAAATTCTATAAGCAAGTGTCCGCCTTTTTTGATGCTATTAGGCGCTTTATCAATCAAGGCTCTAACAATATCAAGGCCGTCCCTGCCACCATCGAGGGCGAGCATCGGCTCATTTTTAACCTCGTCGGAAAGCCCCTTTATATCCTCGCTTGGAATATATGGTGGATTTGACACAATCATATCATATTTGCCATCGGGCAAGGATTTTGTTATATCGCCAAGGACAAGCTTGCATCTATTCTCAACACCAAGCGCGCTCGCGTTTCTTTTTGCCATTTCAAGCGCTCCGTTTGATATATCAAGTAAAGTTGCAGATGCGATTTTCTCGCTTTTTTTGAGCATTGACACACCGATACAGCCACTTCCCGTGCACAAATCAGCGACACAGCCCCCGTCGTTTACAAGCTTTAGCGCCTCATAAACCAAGATTTCGGTATCGGGACGAGGGATTAAGCAATCGGGCGAAACCTCAAAGCGCTCTCCCATAAAATACCATGCGCCAAGAATATATTGAAGCGGAATTTTGCGCTCTCGCTCTTCAATAATGGGCACGATTTTATCAGAGTCGTAGTCCTTATCTCTATTCAAGAGAATATCGGCACGAGTTGCTCCAAATAGCTCCTCTAAAATCACGCCTGCCTCGCTTGAGGCGTCTTGAACGCCCACACGCGCAAGCTCATTTATAATTTCACTGTACTTCATCGTTTTCAGCACCGTCAAGGGCTCTCAAATCGTCCAAATCCTGCTCCGTTACCTCGCCTTCAAGGCAGGGAATGTCGATGCCTTTAGCCTTTTCCGCCTCAGCACGCTTTTTCTTTAGCTTCTCGATTTGTGCTTCCTTTTCAGCCTTTTTAAGTCCTGTAAAGGCGATATGGTCGGTATTTTCCTCGACATCAATTGCATATTCGCTCGCATCAAAATCAGGAAATTCCTCGGGCATTGATGCCTTGATTGCGCAAATTGCGATTGCAAGCTGCTTTTCATCAGGCTCCTTGGTGGTAATTCTCTGCATCCAAAGTCCTGGTGCTGACATAATTCTTGTCAAGAAATTGTCGTGCTTTCCTGCGAACATAATAAACTCATAGCCAAGTCCCATTACAACAGGTAATGTGGCTATCTTTGCAAGGCTTCTTTGCCAAGGCAACCAGTGCGCCGGGAAAAGCATTCCAACAAAGATTCCAAGCAAAATCATAACAAACATAAAGCTTGTTCCACATCTTGGATGGAAGCGTGTGCATTTTTTTGCATTTTCAGGTGTCAATTCGAGCCCTGCCTCATAGCAGGCAATTGACTTATGCTCTGCACCGTGATACTGGAACACACGTCTGATATCCTTCATAATCGAAACCAAGAGCAAATACAAAATAAAGACAATTACCTTTATTCCACCCTCGATTGCAGCGACTGCGTATCTGTTAAGCGTAACTCCATTTGGTGTTGCGATATAATTTTGCACAAGCTTAGTACAAAGCGCTGGTAAATACATAAACAAGGCAAGCGCAAGTCCTATGCCCAAAATCATACCGATTACCATAATAACATCGGTTAGCCTAATGCCAAGATGCTTTTTAAGCCACTTTTCTGTCTTGCCCTCCTCCTCTTCAAGGCCGAGCGCATCGGTTGCGTCGTTCATAGTCTTAAAGGAAAGGACCATACTCTCGATAAAGCCGACAATTCCACGAAGAATCGGAATACCGAGGAATTTTATCTTCTTTTTCACAGACACAAAGGAGTTCTTTTTTATGTCAACTGTACCGTCATCACGGCGAGTTGCGAGCGCAGTTTCCTCGCCACGCTTCATCATAACTCCCTCGATTACCGCCTGACCACCGACCTTGTTGCGACGGCAGGGGTCACATTTCATCCTTTTAGCCATTCTTTTCCTCTCTATCAAGGTAGCTTTGAAGAATCAAGCACGCCGACATTTCGTCAATTATGCTCTTTCTTTTCTCGCCCCTTGTGTTTGTAATATTAAGTATTGCGTGTGCATTGGCAGTCGAAAGTCGCTCATCATAAAGAACAACCTCAATGTCGCATAGCTCCTCGAGTCGCCTTGCAAACGCCTTGATTTTTTCACTACGCTCGCCAAGCGTGCCATTCATATTGATAGGATGCCCCAAGATTATCTTGGACACGCTATTCTTTTTTGCGATTTCAGCAACGGAAAGCGCTGTCTTCTCAAATCCACCCTTTAATGTGCCTGCACCACTTGCCAAGACTCCCATAATGTCGGAAAGGGCAATGCCTGTACGCACATCGCCAAAATCTACTCCTAAATATTTTTTGTTCATAGTTTATTCCTTTGTACGAATATATAATTTATTTTAACACATAATTTATATAAATTCAATTACATATTTGTAAATTTTATTTTTGAGCGTTGCATTTGAAAAAATTCGCAATAAAATAAAATTAAGCAAGATAAAAGGAGGAGGACTAATGAGGGCTTTTACGAGATTTCTTTTGTTCCTTGCAGGCTTTGCAATTTCGGTTTCCGGTGCGTGTGCTGTAATATGCAAATTCTTTAAAAAGCATTGCAAAATCAACTTTGAATTCAATCCCTGCGAGGAAAATTCTCGAGAGTGCGAATGCGACGAGGACGATTGCGAGCTTTGCAATCCTGTCGAGGAATAAGTAGAACATCATAAAATCAAGTGACTCTCGGGGACGAGGGTCACTTTTTCTTTTGCCCAAAAGCTACAAAATACAAGCTAATTCGTGTTAAATTTTTACAATTCTATTGTAAAATGCTCGCGCGTGTGATATAATGAAATTACAAATTTGGTGAGTAATCACCGCAAATAGGAGGGAATTATGAAAAAATTCGCGAAGCTTCTCGGCTTTGATCCAGTTGAGAAGCAAACAAGTGTCAAAACGGAAATCGTTGCTGGTATCGTAACATTCCTTGCAATGGCTTACATTTTGACAGTAAACCCAGCTCAAATTTTGGTTGGCGCAGATAAGGCTTACTGGCCATCAGTGTTCATTGCTACCGCTCTTGGTGCAATCATCGGAACACTTCTTATGGCTTTCGTAGCTAAGATGCCACTCGCACAGGCTTCAGGTATGGGTCTTAACTCAATGCTCGGTGGTCTTATTGCTCTTTGGGCTGCAGACACATACGGTGTTCGATTCACTATCGGACAAGCCTACTTGATGGTCCTCATCTCAGGAATCATCTTCCTTGCTCTTTCACTTATTAAGATTAAGGGCAAGACATTCCGTGAGCTTGTATTTGACGGTATGCCTGTAGCGGTTAGAAGCGCTATCTCAGTTGGTATCGGTCTTTTCATTGCTTACATCGGCTTCCAAAATGCCGGAATTATCGTTCACAATGGCTATACACAGGTTGGATTTGTTAACCTCTCATTCTGGGGCGATCAAGTTGTTAATGCCGGCACAGCAAACGACGCTGTAGTATATGCAGCTGCTAAAACCGCAGTTGTTGCTCTTATCGGTCTTTTCCTTATCGCTATTCTTGATAAGCTTAAGGTTAAGGGCTCAATCATCTTCGGTATCCTCGGTGCTACAATCGTAGGTATTCCTTTCGGTGTTACTGACCTTTCTGTTTTGAAGACTGGTTGGAAATTCTGGGAAAACTTCGCTAACTTCTTTACTGGCGAAAACACAGTATTCCTCTCATTCACAGATGCATTCAAGACAGGCTTCCCAGAGGGCTCAGTATTTACTGTAATCATGGTTATCATCACAATGTGCATGATCGATATGTTCGACACAATGGGAACTATCGTTGGATGCTGCGGTGGTAACAGAATCCTCTCTGATGAAAACAACAAGCCACACAACTATGGTCAAATCATGATTTGCGACGCAGTTGCTACATGCACAGGCGCAGTTCTCGGCACATCAACAGTTACAACATTCGTTGAGTCCGGTGCAGGCGTTTCCGCAGGTGGTAGAACAGGTCTTACAGCATTCACAACAGCTTGCATGTTCTTCCTTGCTATGTTCGCTATGCCTCTCTTCCAGGTTATCCCAAGCGCAGCAACAGCATCAGCTCTTATCTATGTTGGTGTTCTTATGATGAAGAACAACGTTAAGGGAGTTGACTTCTCTAACGCTATCAACGCAACAGCAGCATTCCTTACAATTGTAGTTATGGTTCTTTCATACTCAATTACAAAGGGTATCGGTATCGGTATGATTTCATACACAGTTATGGCTGCTATCGCTTATGTAATCGACATTATTAAGTACTCAGCTCAGAAGAAGAAGGCAGCTGAGGGCGAAGAAATTGAAAAGCCAAAGTGGCCTGTTTCAATCGTTGCAATCGTTGTAACAGTTCTCTTCCTTGCTTACTTCTTTGTTCCAGTTGCACTTTAATTGTTAAAAACAGCAAGCACAAGGCTTTCCTTGTGCTTGTTTTTTATTTTAGCGCCATTTTATTTACCATATTGTAAATTTCCAAAAGACTGCTTGCGTTGCGCGCCTTGCTTATTATTTTGTCCTGCTCGCTATCTGACATTTTTAAAAAATTATGAAATGCCTCGGGATTGCTTGACAGTCCCATTGCTAAGCCAAGTGGCATTTTGCTTGAATTATCTCCATACATAAAAATCGCCTCTTTTCAAGTTTAGTGTTTTTTGAGGATTTATTTTTATGTGTGGAATTACTTGACAAACAAAAATTTTTTAGTTATAATAACAAAGAACTGAAACGGACGGTTGCGCGGTATGGCGCCGAAAGGTATTACCGTGAGGAAAGTCCGTGCTTCACAGGGCAGGATAGCTGATAACGTCAGCCAGAGGTGACTCTCGGGAACAGTGCAACAGAAAATTACCGCAGGCCTTGCCTGTAAGGATGAAAACGCGAGGTAAGAGCTCACGACACGCTATGGTAACATAGAGTGGGTGTAAACCCTATTCGAAGCAACACCGTACACAAGGATTTTATTTGCCCGATATGCGCTTGCGCGTCCTTGTAGGTGGCACGCATTATGCGGAGCGTCTTGGCGACAGGGCGCAAAGATAGATGACCGTCGATAACAGAACACGGCTTATAGTTTCAGTTCATATTTATAAAAAGCGCCAAGAGGCGCTTTTTGTTCTTTTTAAAGCCCTTATCGCATAAAATCAATCGAGGTGATTTTGTGAAAAGGCTTTTTTTACTTCTTTTTGCTCTGCTTATTTTGGCGTCCTGCGCGCCCAAAAGAAATGCCCTTTCGTACCAAGAGGGCGAGATTTTTGCAGAATGCGTAATTAACGGTAAATATAATGCTAATATAATTAAAAAGGAAGATTTTCGCGCCCTTGAGCTAACCTCGGAAAATCTTGCGGGAATTTCGTTTGTATGTAAGGGTGGTGCTTGGAGCGCTTGCATTGACGAGGTAAGCATACCTCTTGACAAGGAAAATCTTGTCGGTGTAGTCGCAATTAGCTCTATCTTTGATTTGAGCGAGAGTGCGATTACAACAGCTACTGAGAGTGGTGTTGTAAGCTTTGATATGGACAGCTTAACCTACACTATAACCTACAATTCCTTGGAGCTACCAAGCAATGTCACAATTGAGGGCGAGGGATTATCTATTGATATAGAAATTCTTTCAATAACAAAAACGGACATCGAATGATGTCCGTTTTATTTTTGTTTTATGCAGTATTCCTTATTTTACCTTGGAAACTGTCTTAATAGCCTTACCACCGGTAAGAACAATCATCTTAAGTGCTGTTTCTGAGAACTCGCCTGCCTTGATTGTAAGAGCCTTATCAATTGTTCCTCTTGCGAGAATCTTAACGCTCTTTGTCTTCTTGTCAACAAGTCCCTTTGCCTTAAGTGACTCAAGGTCAACTGTATCGCCGTCGTTAAACTCCTTAGAGAGTGTATCGAGGTTTACAACGCCCTTCTTTGTGTCGTCAGCTGAGACATATTCAACATCCTCTTCTACAAGAGAATCAACAACCTCGTCCTCAACAAGATCATCAACCTCGTCAGCACTTACGCTTTCAACATATTGAATTTCCTCAACAGTTGTAGCAGGAGCAGCCTCTTGGGCTACTTCCTCTTCAACTACCTCTTCCTCAATTGCAGGCTCTTCCTCGGCAACCTCCTCGATAACCTCTTCGATTACCTCCTCAGCAGGAGCTTCCTCCACAACCTCTTCTACAACCTCTTCGGCTGGCTCTTCTTCGATAGGAGCCTCTTCGACTACCTCTTCCTCGATTGCAGGCTCTTCCTCAACTACTTCCTCGGCAACCTCCTCGATTACCTCCTCAGCAGGAGCTTCCTCTACAATCTCTTCTACAACCTCTTCGGCTACTTCTTCAATAACTTCCTCTACTACTTCCTCAGCAGGTGCCTCTTCAACAACCTCTTCGATTGCTGGAGCTACCTTTACATCGTTTTCGTCAGCCTGAAGAACCTTGATAAGTCCCTTGCCGATAAGTGTAGGTGTATCCTCGTATGGATTTTCAGCAACATAATCAACTGCGCTAAACTTAGCATCTGTTACAATTTCAAGCTTAGCCATCAAGATATCAACAAGCTCCTTTGCCTTCTTAAGACCAAGGTTGCTCTTAATTCTTACGAGCATTGGAACATCCTCAAACATCTTAGAGTCTGTTTCATCGTGATGATATCTTGCCTTGTCAAATTCGTTTGGATCAAGAGCACAGTACATTGAAAGTGTCTTTCCACGAAGCTTGAGCTTAACGAGCTGTGTTCTGCCCTTATTGAAGCTATCGAACTTCCAGCTTGTTCTCGACTTAACTCCCTTATATGAGAGAATGTGATTCTTAAGCTCGCTATAATAATTCTTTACTGTATCATCTGCTTGGATTACATTTGCCTTGAAGCTACGGCTATATCTGATATCAAGCTCGTTACCGTTACCATCAACATATGTTGGAACGATTACTGGAGCAACCTCAACAGCCTCTTGGGCTGCTTCCTCTACTACTTCCTCAGCAGGTGCTTCCTCAACAACCTCTTCGATTGCTGGAGCTACCTTTACATCGTTTTCGTCAGCCTGAAGAACCTTGATAAGTCCCTTGCCGATAAGTGTAGGTGTATCCTCGTATGGATTTTCAGCAACATAATCAACTGCGCTAAACTTAGCATCTGTTACAATTTCAAGCTTAGCCATCAAGATATCAACAAGCTCCTTTGCCTTCTTAAGACCAAGGTTGCTCTTAATTCTTACGAGCATTGGAACATCCTCAAACATCTTAGAGTCTGTTTCATCGTGATGATATCTTGCCTTGTCAAATTCGTTTGGATCAAGAGCACAGTACATTGAAAGTGTCTTTCCACGAAGCTTGAGCTTAACGAGCTGTGTTCTGCCCTTATTGAAGCTATCGAACTTCCAGCTTGTTCTCGACTTAACTCCCTTATATGAGAGAATGTGATTCTTAAGCTCGCTATAATAATTCTTTACTGTATCGTCTGCTTGGATTACATTTGCCTTGAAGCTACGGCTATATCTGATATCAAGCTCGTTACCGTTACCATCAACATATGTTGGAACAATTACTGGAGCAACCTCAACAGCCTCTTCGGCTACTTCTTGGGCTGCTTCCTCTACTACTTCCTCAGCAGGCGCCTCTTCAACAACCTCTTCGGCTACCTCATCTGCAACAATTGCAGGTGCTTTCTTAATGTCGCTTGCATCAGCCTTAAGAATCTTAATGAGTCCCTTCTGAACAAGAGCATCAGTTTCCTCATAAGGATGCTTTGCAACATAGTCAACGGTCTTAGCCTTATCATCAAGCTCAATTCCGAGCTTAGCCATCAAGATATCAACAAGCTCCTTCGCCTTTCTAAGACCAAGTCCACTCTTAATCTTAACGAGCATTGGCACATCCTCGAAGATCTTAGCATCAACTGCGTCATGGTGGTATTTAGCCTTATCGAACTCGTTTGGATCGAGGGCGATATACATGCAGATTGTCTTTCCACGAATCTTAAGCTTAACAAGCTGATCTCTACCTCTATTGTAGCTATCGAACTTCCAGCTGATTCTGGACTTAACTCCCTTGTATGAAAGGATATGATTCTTAAGCTCGCTATAGAATTCCTTAACATTATCCTCACCTTGGATAACATTAGCTGTAAAGCTACGGCTGTATCTAATATCAAGCTCGTTACCATTTCCATCTATATATGTAGGAACGATTATAGGTTCAACAACAACTTCCTCGGCAGCAGGCTCCTCGACAACCTCTTCAGCAGGTTCTTCAGCAACCTCTTCAACAGGCTCTTCGATAACCTCCTCGGCTGGCTCATCCTCAACCACTGCGGCATAAGGTGTAGCCTCCTCAGCTGGCTCCTCGGCAACCTCTTCAGCTGGCTCCTCGATAACCTCTTCCTCAGCTGGCTCTTCTTCAACAGGCTCTTCCTCAACAACCTCATCCCAGCCCTCACGAACAGGATAAAGCTCTACTGTAAGAACGCTCTTGTCATTATCGGATGCAGTAACGAGTGGTCCCTCAGATGGGTCAAGTCCCCAACCAAGAATAGATTCTCCGTTAACCTCCATAGGTACTTGAATAGAAAGAGGACAAACAACCTTGGTAAGCTCCTCGCCAGTTGCGTCGTTAACATAAACAAACTCGATAGCTGCATTAGCGTCATCGATTGAAATGCCAACCATAGGCTTTTCCCAAACTGCGTAAAGCTCTGTGGTCTTCCAAAGACGAATAATCTTCTTGCCAAGACGCTTCTCGCCGTCCTCATCAAAGCTCCAACCGATAAACTTCTTGCCGGTCTTATTGGCAGAAGCAAGTGTTACCTTTCTTCCCCAGCCAAATTTGTCGTGTGCGATTTCGTAATCTGTGTCAGGGTCGATATAAACAATCTCCCTCTTTGTAGCAAGCAAAACGATGAAAATAAAAGTAATCACGAATGCTGCAGCTGCGATAATCAATCCGTATGTGCCATTTAACAGATTGAATGCCATCAATACATTTAACAATGCCATTTTTGAACCTCCGTACGCATTTCTTTTATTGATATATGCTTATTATACAACATTTACTTTATACTTGTCAATAAGTTTTTAGATTTTTTTAGGAGTGTTTTTGGCGAAATTTTGATACAGTCCCCAACGAAATTGCTTTTTTAGGGCATTTTTTGGCAATATTTTGGCAAATTTTTATTCTCTGGCAAAATTTTCTTTTTTGGACAAGCTTTTTTACCAAGGTACTTGATTTTTTTAGTGGTATAGTGTAAAATATCTATGTTGAAAATAATTTCACAAGGAGAATAAAAATGGTTTCTGAAGTAATCAGTAAAATCACAAGCTATGACAAGGAGGTTGGCGAGGCAATCGCCTCCGAGCTCGGTAGACAAAAAAGAGGTCTTGAGCTTATTGCCTCTGAAAACATGGTATCCGAGGCAGTTATGCTCGCAATGGGCACTCCTCTTACCAACAAATATGCAGAGGGATATCCTGCAAAGAGATACTACGGTGGATGCGAATGCGTCGATGTCGTTGAGAAGCTTGCTATTGATAGAGCATGTGAGCTTTTTGGTGCTGAGCATGCAAATGTTCAGCCTCACAGTGGTGCACAGGCTAACACAGCGGTTTATTTCGCTCTTATTAAGCCAGGCGACACAGTTATGGGAATGAATCTCGCTCACGGTGGTCACTTGACACACGGTAGCCCTGTTAACCTTTCTGGTAGCTACTACAACTTCGTTCCTTACGGAGTAAACGATGACGGATTTATCGACTACGATGAATTAGAAAGGAAGGCTAAGGAGTGTCAGCCAAAGCTTATCGTTGCAGGCGCTTCTGCTTATCCAAGAGTTATCGATTTTAAGAGAATTTCCGAGATTGCAAAGAGCGTTGGCGCATACTTTATGGTTGATATGGCGCACATTGCTGGTCTTGTTGCAGCAGGCATTCATCCATCACCTGTTCCATATGCAGATGTTGTTACAACTACAACTCACAAGACTCTTCGTGGTCCTCGTGGCGGTCTTATCCTTTGTCGTGAGGAGCTTGCAAAGGCTATCGACAAGGCTATATTCCCTGGCACACAGGGTGGTCCTCTTATGCACATTATCGCTTCAAAGGCAGTTTGCTTCGGAGAGGCGCTCAAGCCAGAATTCAAGGAATATCAGGCACAAATTGCTAAAAACGCAAAGGTTCTTGCTGAAACTCTTCTTAGTGAGGGCTTTGACCTTGTATCAGGTGGAACAGATAACCACCTTATGCTTCTCGACCTTCGCCCATTCGGCATCACAGGTAAGGAGCTCGAAAGGCGTCTTGACGAGTGCTATATCACAGTTAACAAGAATGCAATTCCTAACGACCCAGAGAAGCCATTTGTTACAAGTGGCGTAAGAATCGGCACTCCTGCTGTTACATCAAGAGGTCTTAAAGAGGAGGATATGGTTACTCTCGGTAAGCTCATTAAGCTTTGCGCTACCGAATTTGAGGAAAAGGCAGATTATATCCGTGCTGAGGTTACAAAAATCTGCGAAAAGTATCCTATTTACGACTAATGGCATCGGAATACAAGACTAAACAGCGTGCTGTTATTCTCAACTTTTTAAGGGAAAACAGTGCGCATGTTTGTGCAAGAGATATCGCCCTTCATCTTGAGGAGCAAGGGATTAAGGTTGGCATTGCAACCGTATATCGCACCCTTGATAAGCTTTGTGAACAGGGCGTTGTTAGAAAATTCATAATTGATGAGCGCAGTGGCGCATGCTATCAATATGTGCAGGATGCAGAATGTAACGAGCATTTTCATCTTAAGTGCATAAATTGTGGCGCACTTGTTCATATGAGCTGTGGATTTTTGAAAAAAATGGAGGAGCATATCTTTGACGAGCACGGCTTTACTGTCAGCTCAGGAAAAACCGTAATTTACGGACTATGCTCTAAATGTAATGGCGAAGGGCGCGAGCACATTTGCAACTGTCACGAGCATTGATTTTGCATTTTTTTGAAAATTTTCATTTTTCTATTGATTTTTCAAAATATTTGTGATAAAATAACTTTCGCTATTAACTATTTATCCTGAATGGAGGGAAAAATAAGATGACACTTAATATCATACTTGGTATAATTCTTTTGGTTGCTGCGTTGTTCCTTATCATCGCAATTCTTATTCAAAGTGGAAAATCCAAGGGCGTTTCAAGCACCATTTCTGGTGGAAGCTCCGAAACATATTTTGGCAAGAACAAGGGAAGCTCTCTTGACAAGAAGCTTGCAATCCTCACAATCGTGGTTGCAGTAATCTTTATGGTAGTTGCTCTCGTTGTTTACATTGCACAGCCCTTTACCGATTACTACGGATGGCTCTTTGACAGACTCGGCATTTCAGTTAGTGGAAGCTAAGAAATCGAACCGCTTTGGATTATCCAAGGCGGTTTTATTTTTCGGACAAGCGTCCGAGGCAATATCCGCTCTCGACACTCTTGCCAAAAAATCCACACGAAGCAGTTTTCACTTACGTTTTAACAAAGGATATCTATGAACAAAGAAATTAAAGAGCAAATTTTAAATATCATTTCCTCTGAATTCTACTCTCCCCTTACCCCCGATGAGCTTTTTGACCTCATTATGTCGGATAAGGAGCATCTTGCAAAGGATTTTTTCAAAACTCTTTGCGAAATGGAGGAGGGCTTTGAGATTTTCATCTCTAAAAAAGGAAAAATTTCGCTCCCTGAAAAGGGACTTTTCGTGCGTGGTGTGTTCTCCTCATCATCACACGGAAAGTTTGGCTTTGTATCAAGCGACGAGGGTGAGTTCTTCGTTCCACCAAGCTTCAGATGTGGAGTTATGAATGGAGATAAAGTTGTCGCAAAGAAAATCTCGCCAAAATCAAAATACTATGGCAAGGGCAACGAGGTTGAGATTGTCGCTGTAAGTGAGCGAGGAATAACCGAGTTTACGGGCGAGTTCGAGGGCTTTTCAAATAAGGGCAGACTGTTTGGCGAGGTGCGTCCCGACTCTGATAAGCTCGATTTTGTGGCGACAATTGTTGGTAGCTCTGTAAATGCAAAAACAGGCGACAAGGTCGTTTGCAAAATAACAAAATATCCCCTCTTTGACGGAGATAGAATTTGCGTAAAGGTAACAGATTGCCTCGGCAAGCACACATCAAAGGAAGCAAATTATCGTGCAATTCTGCGTGAGCATTCAATTCCGTCTTACTTTGACGATGTAATTTTAAAGGAAGCCGAAAATGCATCAAATGAGCCGATTTCCTCAAAGGGACGCGTTGATTTGCGTGACAAGTGCATTTTCACAATAGATAGCGAGAGTGCAAAGGACCTCGACGATGCGATTTCCATTGAAAAAACAGACACAGGGTTCGTCCTTGGTGTTCATATTGCCGATGTTTCGCACTATGTGCGCGAGGGCTCTCTGCTCGATGGCGAGGCTATGTCGCGTGGCACGAGCGTATATTTTACAGACAAGGTTGTTCCTATGCTACCAAGCGCACTTTCAAACGGAGCGTGCTCTCTTAATGGTGGTGTTGACAGGTATGCATTGAGCGCACTTATTACTCTTGATATGCAGGGCAACATAAAGGACACTCGTCTTTGCAACAGCATTATAAATTCAAGGGCTCGTGGCGTTTATAGCGAGCTAAATGACATAATTAACAAGGGCGAAAATAGCGAATTTTATGCAAAATATCGACACATTGTCGAGGATTTTGAGAAAATGCTCGAGCTTTATCGCATTTTAAGGGACAGAAGCGAGCGTACTGGCGCCATGGACCTTGAAAGTGACGAGGCAGAGATAATTCTTGACGAGAACGGCCATCCTATTGAGATTGTAAAGCGCGAAAGAGGCGAAAGCGAAAGATTAATTGAGCAATTTATGCTTTGCGCTAACCGTGCTGTTGCAGAATTCTTATACAAGCACAATTTGCCTTGTGTGTATCGTGTGCACGAAAATCCAGATCCCGATAAAATCCGTGCATTCTCTATTTTTGCATCAAATCTCGGAATCGACACCTCATCCATTAAAGATGTTGAAAATGTGACTCCTCTATCCCTTGCAGGTGTATTAGAGGACGCAAGAGAAAAGGGCAAGGCAGAGGTCATCTCGGGCGTTTTGCTCCGTTCTCTTATGAAGGCAAAATATTTGCACGAGCCAAAGGGACATTTCGGTCTTGCAACCAAGCTTTATTGTCACTTCACCTCTCCTATTAGGCGTTATCCGGACCTCACGGTTCACAGAATAGTAAAGAAATATCTTGAGGACTGTGTCGATAAAACGAGTCTTTCGAAGCTTTCTGCTCTTGCAGAGCGCTCTGCAAAGCGTTCAAGCGAGAATGAGCTTCGTGCCCTTTATGCAGAACGTGAAATTGACGAGCTTTATAAGGCTGTTTATATGGGCGATTTTATCGGCGAGGAAATGGACGCAACCATATCGAGCGTTACCTCGTTTGGATTTTTTGCAAAATGCGATAATCTTTGCGAGGGGCTTGTTCCTATTGCATCTCTTGGTGCGCCATTCTACTTCGACGAGGCGAGCTTGACGCTCTCCTCTGGCAGACGCACCTTTGCACTCGGACAACGAGTAAAAATTCGTGTTGTAGACAGCAATGTTGTCACAAGGCGTGTTACATTCTCTCTTGTAAGCTGTGGGGAGGCAGAAAATGCTCCAAGCGCGCCCTTCAACCGTCCTGCAAGCATTAAAAAGAGTTCAAAGAACTCCCACGCAGGATATTCCTCAAAATCGAGGCATAAAAAATCAAGCCATTCCAAAGGAAAATCTCGTCACAAGGGACGCAGAGGAAGATAAATTTTGTGAAAAAGTTACAAAACCGCACAATTTAGTGTGCGGTTTTCTTTTTATTTTTAATAATTTTATCAAAAGTGAGAACTTTTTTCCAAAATTATATTCCATTTTCTAAAAAAATATGATATACTTACTTCGTACGCATACGCGGACAGACATTCATTCGATTATAATTATTTTTTATGGAGGTACTTTAAATGAGTACAAAGAAGTATGTTTACCTCTTTAAAGAGGGCGACGCAACAATGAGAGAGATTCTCGGTGGTAAGGGTGCTAACCTCGCTGAGATGACCAAAATCGGCCTTCCTGTTCCACAGGGCTTCACAATTTCTACTGAAGCTTGCACACAGTACTATGAGGATGGCAGACAGATTAACGACGAAATCCAGGCTCAGATCATGGAATACATCGTTAAGATGGAAGAAATCACAGGTAAGAAATTCGGCGATAAGGAAAATCCCCTTCTCGTTTCAGTTCGTTCAGGTGCTAGAGCTTCAATGCCTGGTATGATGGACACAATCCTTAACCTCGGTCTTAACGAAGAGGTTGTTAATGTAATCGCTGAGAAGTCAGGCAACGCTCGTTGGGCTTGGGACTGCTACAGAAGATTTATTCAGATGTACTCCGACGTTGTTATGGAGGTTGGTAAGAAGTACTTTGAGGAGCTCATCGATAAGATGAAGGAAGAAAAGGGCGTAACTCTCGACGTTGAGCTTACAGCTGACGACCTTAAGGAGCTTGCTACACAGTTCAAGGCTGAGTACAAGGCAAAGATCGGCACAGACTTCCCATCTGATCCTAAGGAGCAGCTCATGGGTGCAGTTAAGGCCGTATTCCGTTCTTGGGACAACCCTCGTGCTAACTACTACAGAATGCAGAACGAAATCCCATATTCTTGGGGTACTGCAGTAAACGTACAGGCAATGGCATTCGGTAACATGGGTGAGGATTGCGGTACTGGTGTTGCATTTACTCGTGACCCTGCTACTGGTGAAAAGAAGCTCATGGGTGAGTTCCTTACAAACGCACAGGGCGAGGACGTTGTTGCTGGTGTTCGTACACCAATGCCTATCGCACAGATGGCTGAAAAGTTCCCAGAGGCTTACAAGCAGTTCGTTGAGGTTTGCTCAATCCTCGAGAACCACTATAGAGATATGCAGGATATGGAATTTACTGTTGAGCACGGTAAGCTCTATATGCTTCAGACAAGAAATGGTAAGAGAACAGCTAAGGCTGCTCTTAAGATCGCAGTTGACCTCGTAAACGAGGGCATGATTGATAAGGAAAAGGCTCTCCTTATGATCGATCCTAAGCAGCTCGACGCACTTCTCCACCCACAATTCGATGCAAAGGCACTCAAGGCTGCAAAGCCAGTTGCTACTGCTCTTCCAGCTTCTCCTGGAGCTGCTTGCGGTAAGATCGTATTTACTGCTGAAGACGCTGTTGAGCAAGGCAAGGCAGGCGAGAAGGTTGTTCTCGTTCGTCTTGAGACATCACCTGAGGACATCGAAGGTATGCACTACTCACAGGGTATCCTCACAGTTCGTGGTGGTATGACATCTCACGCAGCAGTTGTTGCTCGTGGTATGGGTACATGCTGTGTATCAGGCTGTGGCGACATTAAGATGGATGAGGAGAACAAGAAGTTCACACTCGCTGGTAAGACATATGTTGAGGGCGACTACATCTCTCTCGATGGTTCTACTGGTAACATCTATGGCGAGGCTATTCCTACTGCTCCTGCTTCAATCGCTGGAGAATTTGAAACAATTATGACTTGGGCTGACGAATACAGACAGCTTAAGATTAGAACTAACGCAGATACACCTGCTGATGCTATTCAAGCAAGAAAGTTCGGCGCTGAGGGTATTGGTCTTTGCCGTACAGAGCATATGTTCTTCGAGGGCGACAGAATTTCTGCTATCCGTGAAATGATCTGCTCTGACACTGTTGAAGAAAGAGAAGCAGCTCTTGCTAAGCTTCTTCCAATGCAGCAGGGCGACTTCGAGAAGCTCTATGAGGCTCTTGAGGGCAATCCTGTAACAATTCGTTTCCTTGATCCACCACTTCACGAGTTTGTTCCAACCGCTGAAGAGGATATCGAGCTTCTCGCTCAGACACAGGGCAAGAGCGTTGAGGATATCAAGGCTATCATCGCTTCACTTCACGAGTTCAACCCAATGATGGGTCACCGTGGATGCCGTCTTACTGTTACTTACCCAGAAATTGCTAAGATGCAGACAAGCGCTGTTATCCGCGCAGCTATCAATGTAAAGAAGGCTCATCCTGACTGGGCAATCGTTCCTGAAATCATGATCCCACTTGTTGGTGAGGTTAAGGAGCTTGCATTCGTTAAGAAGATTGTTGTTGCTACAGCTGACAAGGAAATCGCTGATGCTGGAATCGACCTTAAGTATGAGGTTGGTACTATGATCGAGATTCCTCGTGCTTGTATCACAGCTGACGAAATCGTTAAGGAAGCTGAATTCTTCTGCTTCGGTACAAACGACCTTACACAGATGACATTCGGATTTAGCCGTGATGACGCTGGTAAGTTCCTCACAGCTTACTACGAGAACAAGATCTACGAAAACGATCCATTCGCAAGAATCGACCAAAACGGTGTTGGCGCTCTTATGAAGATGGCTGTTGATAAGGGAATCGAGGCTCGTCCTAACATGCACCTCGGCATCTGTGGAGAGCACGGTGGTGACCCAACATCTGTTGAGTTCTGCCATAAGATCGGTCTCTCTTATGTATCATGCTCACCATTCAGAGTTCCAATTGCAAGACTCGCTGCTGCTCAGGCTGCAATTAAGAGCCCACGCAAATAATTTTAATCGAATTTAGTTAATAAATTTGCCTATGCCGATGGAGGAGCAATTCCTTCATCGGTTAGTGCTTTAATGCAATATTTTGAGCAGTATATATCTGCTAAGAGGTTATTATGAGTATTCAATCCGAAAGAGCCAAGCGAACCGAGTGGTATTGTCACGACCGTTTCGGTATGTTCATACACTGGGGACTCTATTCTATCCCTGCTGAAAATGAATGGCTTCGCAGTCATAAAAGAATAAGCAACAAGGATTATCAAAAGTATTTTGACTCCTTTGATCCTGTAAACTACGATCCTAAAAAGTGGGCTAAGCTTGCAAAGGAGGCTGGAATGAAGTATGCCGTGCTTACAACTAAGCACCACGACGGATTCTGCCTTTTCGATAGTCAGTACACAGATTACAAGGCTACAAACACTCCTGCTGGACGCGACCTCGTGCGTGAATATGTTGACGCATTTCGTGCCGAGGGCATAAAGATAGGGCTTTACTATTCCTTGCTTGACTGGCATCATCCTGACTACCCTGCTTACAACGATCTTCATCATCCTATGAGAGGAAACGAGGCTTACAAGCATCAAACAGGCGAGCATTTTGAGAGATATGTTGAATATCTTCATGGTCAAGTAAGAGAGCTTCTTACAAACTACGGAAAAATCGACATTATGTGGTTTGACTTCCACTACCAAGAGATGACTGGCGAAAAGTGGGAAGCGACAAGGCTTGTTAAGATGGCTCGCGAAATCAATCCCGACCTCATAATTGACAACCGTATGGGTGGAGATATAACCTCTGCCGAGCCCGAGATTTACTCTGGCGACTTCGGTTCTCCTGAGCAGATGATTCCTGCCGGTGGAATGACCGATGTAAACGGTGTTCCTATTCCTTGGGAGACCTGTATCACTCTTAACGACCACTGGTGCTACAACGCAAACGACCTCAACTACAAGAGTGCAAGAAATGTTATCAATATGCTTATGGAATGCGTTTCCAAGGGTGGCAACCTTCTTCTCAATGTAGGTCCTGACGCAAGAGGAAATATTCCTGAAAAGAGCATCGAGATTCTAAAAGAGGTTGGCGAGTGGATGCGCCTCAATGGCGAAAGCGTTTATGGCTGTGGTATCGCAGGTATTCCAAAGCACGATTTCGGTAGAATAACAAAGGGCAAGGATGCTCTTTACCTTTATATTCAAGACTGTTGCTCAGAGCATGTGGCAATATATGATTGTCCTTACGAGGTTGTGGGTGCGCGTCTTCTCTGTGATGGCAGAGAGCTATCAACCGACGACCCTTGGAATGTTACATCCTACACGGTCCCTGGGCACACGGTTAACTTTGTACGCACTCCACCATTTGCAAAGCTTAATTCGAATGGTAATGTCGTAAAGCTTCTTATTAAACAAAGCAAATAGCTTGCATTAATACAAAAAAACCGCAATCGCTCTCGATTGCGGTTTTTGTCTATTTTGCACAAAACAAATGTGATATTTCACTCTCAATTTGTGATTATTTTTAATTTTTTTGAAAGAAATTTGCCAAATTCCATTGACATTAACGAAAGTTTGTGATATATTTATTGTAGGGTATTATGTTAGGAGGTTGTCTTTATGGAAATCGCTATTATTGCAGACGACACTAAAAAAGAATTGATTACACAGCTTTGTATTGCCTATTGCGGAACTCTTAGCAAGCATTCGATTTGTGCCACCAGCACAACCGGCGCTTACATCTCCGAGGCGACAGGGCTTAAGATAGAAAAATTGCTTTCAGGAACACAGGGAGGCGAGCAACAGATTGCATCGAGAATTTCCTTTGACGAAATTGATGTTCTCTTCTACTTCCGTGCAACAACTCCACGCACAGAAAATGTCGGCATTAACTCTGTTGAGCAAAACCTTCTCCGTCTTTGCGATGTTCACAACGTTCCTGTTGCTACAAACATTGCCACCGCCGAAATCATTGTTACAGCTCTCGAAAGAGGCGAGCTTGATTATCGTGAATTTATCAATCCTCGTTCCGAGTATAACATTAGGCACAGAGGGGCGCCAAAATACTAATATAAAGCCCACATTGTGGGCTTTTTTTGAGGTTTTATGAGAAAAATATTATTCTTACTTTTGCTGTCGCTTCTGCTCATTTTCGCAGGATGCGACTCGTCAGATGATAGCTCATCGAGCGAGGAATCCAGCAGTAGCTCATCAAGTAGCTCTGAGCAGATACCGAGCGCAGATTTTATAATTGAATATAAAGCCCAGGAGGGTGGAAAAATCTCGGGCGAAAGCGTGCAATATGTAAATCTCGGCGAGGAGTGCTCCGTTGTACGAGCTATCGCAGATTATGGCTATCGCTTTGTTGGTTGGGATGATGGCAAAACCTCATCAAGACGCGAGGACAAGCCAACCGAATCCAAGGTTTATACTGCTCTGTTTACAAAGCTACATATGGTTAGCTTTAAGTGTGATAGCAATCAAGGCACAATCAAGGGAAATCCCACGCAGGGCATTATGCCAGGAGAAGCTACAACAAAGGTTACTGCCACTCCAAAGGCAGGCTTTAAGTTTATTTGCTGGGACAACGGTAGCTCCGAGCCTGAGATACAAATAACTCCGAGCGAAAGCACCACTATAACTGCAATTTTCGCGCCTGAATCGCTTGAATTGCCTGCCATTTCAATTACAACCGAGGGTGGCGCAGGAGTATATTCAAAGGAAGATTATGTCAATTGCTTTGCAGATATTTCAAATGCGCCCGAGGGCTTCAATTTTGACACTCGTGGGGCAAGAATTAGATGTCGTGGGAACACCTCATATGATGTTCCAAAGAAATCCTATAAGCTAAAATTTGATGAAAAGACAAATCTTTTCGGCTTTGGTGCTGCAAAGGACTGGGTGCTTACTGCAAACTATGTTGACCTAAGCCTTGTAAGAAACTATCTTGCGCTAAGCGTGGCTGGCGCGTTTGAGACGCAGCAGGCTACATCAAAATGTCAGCTTGTCGACCTATATCTTAATGGTCAATACCTCGGTGTGTATTTGCTTTGCGAGCAGATTGAGGTTAAAACGCATCGTATCGAGATTGAAACAACAGCTGATGTCGACACAGGCTATCTTATCGAAATCGACTTTCGTGCAGATACCGTTGGCACATATATTTTCGGAAAATATCATTCTATTAAGAGTCCCGATGTTGATGATGGCGAGCTATCAACTGAGCAAATGGACTTTATAATCAAGTTTTTAAATAAGGCATATAACACGATGCTTAAAAAGACCTATGCCGAGGTGTGTGAAATGATTGATGTTCAATCGTTTGCCGAGGCTTATATCGTTTACGAAATGTTCAATTGCGTGGATGTTGGTCAAGCAAGCTTCCATATGTATAAGGATGCAGGCGGAAAGCTTACATGCGGACCTGTGTGGGATTTTGACCGTAGCGTTGGCAATACTCGCAACAACGAGGGCGCGCAAAAATACACCGCTCTTTGGGCAAAGGAAGCAAATATTTGGTTTGCAGGTCTCCTTATGCACGATGAATTTAAGGCTCTTGTTGCACAAACGCTTGAGAAATATTTACCAAAGATTCAGGCAACCTTGGCTGGCTGTTACGCCTACATTGACGCGTGCGTTCCATCAATTGAGCGCAACTTTGAGCGCTGGGACATAATCGGCGAATGGGTTTGGCCAAACACCGACGAGCAAATTGCTATGCAAAGCTGGCAGGAGCATTACGAATATGTCAAGGATTATCTTGCAAAAAGCCTTGCCTTTATATGCGAGCAATATCCAAGCGAATAACAAAAAGGCACTCTCGAGTGCCTTTTTGATTTTGTGAACATTTTATAAAAATTAAGTGAAAAGTATTTACAAGCACATTTTTCGTATGCTACAATAAAATTAGAAAGGAGTTGATTTTATGAAAAAACTACTATCTTTATTACTTGCGTTAGTTTTGTGCCTTGGAGTGCTTGTCGCTTGCGACAGTGAGGCTCAAAAGGAGCGCTTGCGTGCCGAAATAGAGTCGGAGATTCGCGCCGAAATTGAGGCACAGGAAATGGCAAAAAGAGAAAAAACATACCCTTTTTATCGTTTGGAAGTAGAATGTAATCGTGATGTTTTTAAGACAAACGGTCTATATTGTGAGTATAACGGATTCTATAATATATTTCGAGATTATTATGAGGCGGGAAACGAGGAAATAAATAACATCACGAGTAACACATTCCAAGATTATTATGTTTTGTGCGTTTGTGTGGGAAATTTATTATATAGAGGAAAAAATGCAAGCTATAACAATTTAAGGTTAGAAATCAATGATTCAAGCACAAGTATATATTCCATTGATTATTGTGCGGATTATTATCCTGGAGTGTATTTTGTGATAGAAAACGACTTGTATTCGAAAACAGGATTTCATTTTGTTTTGATACCAAAAGAAGAGGTGTTTACCTCTAATGTGCCTGAAATCTTTGTGCACCAAGTGATAACTATAGTAAACGAATAACAAAAATCACAGAACAAAAAACTGTAACATTATCATAGCAAAGAGGTGATTTTATGAAAAAACTACTATCTTTATTACTTGCAATGCTTTTTGCCTTGGAGTGCTTGTCGCTTGCGACACGCCTGAGGAATCGAGTAGCTCGTTGAGCGAGCCGTCAAGCGAGGAGATTGCATTTCCAAGCCTCGAAGGAAACCTCCACTTCTATTATCGCGAATTTTATGCGAAGAACGTTAATACTGCTGTCAAGGAAAGCATTCAATTTGTAACGACTTATGACGAATATCTATCAATCAGAAACGAAACGGCTTTAAGCTACAAGTTTTCAAAGCTTTCCGAAGCCGAATTCGAAAGCGCTTACGTGTTTTACGCTGTTCGAATGAACCACAACGTCGAGCAAAGCACCTTTATGGGCTATTACGGTCTTGAGCAGGTTGAAAACGGATATCAAATAACCTCGTCAAGCCTATTTAATTGTTCTTCCGACTCGTATGACGCCGAGGAGGGGCTTGTTCATCTCCCTCAAAGAGGAGTGATAGGAGACCCCGGGCCGGCGAAGAGTGTTGTTTACGAAATGGTTGTGGTGCCCAAAAAGGACGTAACCTTTGAGGTTGATTCGAGCAAGCCTATAACCGTTCGAGAAATCAATTACTTAGCCAAAACCTCGGAATAAAGCAAGTCTTAAAACAAAAAAACCGACACAGGGTGTCGGTTTTTTCTTTGTTTTGATTATTTTACGATTACCTTTACGGTATGTGTCTTGCCGTCAGCGAAGGCAGGAACGATATTGCCATCGATTGATTTGCCGTCAACTGTAATTTCAAGAGCGTAATCCTTTGCGAGCTTTGCAGGATTTGAAACCGTGATTTCATATTCTGCGCCACGGAAGGTACGCTTCATCTTAGCACCGTCGAACGGGAGATGAGGCTCGATTACAAGTCCCTCATAGGTAGGTCTTGCGCCAACGAGGTAGTTCTCCATTGTGTTGGTGTACCAAGCAACTGAGCCTGTTATCCAGCTATATTCCATTTGGAATGCGCTGTTCTTATGCTCTGGGCCAAAGTAGCAGTTCGAGAACATATATGGTAGGCACTTATTCTTGATTTCGGTATTATCGCCAACGATATAGCCTGGGGCAATCTTCTTAAAGAGCTCGTATGCGAGGTCAGCCTTACCGTACTTAAGAAGTCCCAAAATCATCCAGATATTTGTGTGTGAATAGATTGTTCCGTTTTCACAAATGCCCGGCTCCATAGATGAAATACGACCGATTGTTGCGTCGAATTCCTTATAGGATGGTGTGAGCAAGAGATATCCAACAGGTGTGAGCATTCTCTCGTCCATAGCCTTGATAATTGTGTTTGCTCTTTCCTCGCTTGCAACGCCAGAGATAAGTGACCAGCACTGTGGCTCCATAAACATCTTTGCGTACTTATTCTCTACGCTTCCAAGAGGAGAGCCGTTGTCGGTATAGCATCTTCTATACCATTCTCCGTCCCAAGCATTGTCGTTTATAGCCTTCATTATAGCCTCACGACGAGCGAGGTAGTTCTTTTCCTTTTCGCTGTTGCCCATAAAGCGAGCAAGCTCTGCCATTTCGTAAAGCGCCTGTGCGTAAGCGATAGAAAGCCATACGCTCTCGCCCTTACCCTCCTTACCAACACCGGTAAGAGAGTCATTCCAGTCACCAAACTTGATAAGAAGAAGGTCGTGCTGTCCCTTGTTTGATTCAAGGAAGTCGAGGGCTCTATCCATATGACCAAGCACTGTTGCCTCTCCCTCATCTCTGAATGGGTAAACCTCATTCAAGAAGTCGATATCAGCAGTTTCACGAAGATATGCAGTAAGTGTAAATTCAAGCCAAAGTGCAGAGTCAGAATACGCCTTTGTATCAACAGGGTTCCAGCCACGAACAGCCATACCACTTGCGTACTGATTTTGAATTGCCTCCTTCAAAATCTGCTTTGTTCTCTCTGTCTTAAAGGAAACAACGCCAAATCCGTGCTGAACGATATCACGATATCCGTTATAGCCCCAACGACACCAGGTAGCGCCGAAGTGTGTTGCGTGCTTGCCCCAGTAGTTGATAAGACGGTCAAAATGCTCATCAGATGAGGTAATGTGGTTCTTATTGTACATTGCCTTGTAGTGAGACTTCATTTCCTCGTAGAACTTATCCTGATTTTTAAGATACTTGTCCTCGAGTGCCTTGGACTCGCTCTCCTCGCTTACAACACCGAGCATAAGGGAGATGCCCTCGCACGCGCCTGCATCAAGCTCAACATTGAATTGAAGTGTGCAGATTGTTGCGTTTGCAGAGCCGATTGAGTTCTTGCAAGCGCCCTCGCGTACAACCTCTGGTGCGCCGATTGTTCCATATTCGCCAACGAATACATTCTGACATCCATCGCTTCCAACGATTTCCTTATCAGCTGTCATAAAGGCTGTAAGATAGTTGTGTGGCTTAATGAATGGGTGCTTTGTCATATAGAAGGTGTTCTTTTCCTTGTCAAAGCGAGTTGCACGATACATTGTATCGCCATAGCTGTCAAAGCCCCACTTGAAGCGGAACTGAATTTGGCTATATGTAAAGATTGAGTATGATTTTTTCTTTCCTGTTTCGTTCTTGAAGGAGAGCTTCCACATTTCAACTGCGTCGCTTCCAACAGGCACGAAAATGCGCATTTTAGACACAAGGTCGTTTGTTTTGTTTGTAATTTCGGTGTAGCCAAGGCCTTGAACGCACTGATATTCCTGATATGGATGGCATACTGGCTCCCAGTTAAGAGTCCAGAATTCTCCACTTTCGTTATCACGAATGAAAATCAAGCGATTGTAAAGGTGGTCCTTTCCGAAAACATCGTAGTCGCAAATTCTACCAACACCTGTGTAGAGCTGAATGCCCTCCTTACCGTCGATTTGGTAATCGAAGCATCCGATACCTGTTTGGTGAACATTTGCATAGCAAGAGTCATTGAACAAGAAGTTGTCAAATGGTCTTGGTGTCTTTGGGGATGTGATGATAAATTCATCTCCCGCTTCGTTAAAATAACCGTATTTGTATTCCATAATGTGTCCTTTCACATAAAATAATCAAAAACCTAATTTTTCATTCCGAATTCCGCATTCTGAATTCCGCATTTTATTGTTTTGTTACCTTCTCGCCATTTATAAGCTGCTTTAGTGCGTTTGCGAGAATGTCAATGTGCTCGACTGTTGTGTCAAATACTATCTTTGGGGATTCCTTTGGAGTGTCCTCGTCAAAGAATTCACACATTGCGCTTGCCGAATCGAGCTTGTAATAATCATAGCCCATTTCAGTACCATCATTTAAAACAACTCGTATGCTCAAAATGAGGTTTTCAGGCTTCTTCGCCTGTGCCTTTTCCTCATCACTCATTGAATTGAAGCGGTTTGGATAAGGATATGTTACAAGCATCGCATAAAAGTTGTTAAACTGATTTTTGTCCTCAGAATAAAGCGCATCAAGATTGTCCTCGAAGGTGTATTTTCCACTTGCCGAGGTAACCTTAAGAACATCGTTCTTCTTTGGATCAGTTGGATGAGGGGAGTATTGAAGAATAAAGGTTTCCTCAAAATTCTTGAGCGATGGTGTGTTAGTCTTAATTGTGATTTGCTTAACGCCACTCTCGCCCTCCTCGTTATCAGCGTTGATATACTTTGTAAAGCCAGAATCAACGGAGTTGGTTGCGAGCCACTTGATTGCATTCTCGCTCTCAAGAAATTCGTAGCCAGTTGCTGGAATACGAACAATGAGTGGAATTTCATCATCTGTTAAGAGATAGTAATAGTCCTTACCATCAAGCTCTCTCATCTTTTGGCTCATTGTGAAGGTGTATTCCTTTAGCTCATAAGTACGAAGCGACACGACTTTGGTTGGAAGCTCTGTACCGAAGCCATATCTTTTGCAGGTATCATCATCAGGGTTAATTTCAACAACCTTATCGCCTGTAAACGATACAAGGAGCTTTGTAAGTGCGTCAGAAATATAATCTGCGCTTGCAGTTACTCCAACTGCGCTTACAGGAAATTGGATTTCGTAATCAACGGTGAGCGAATCCTCTCTGCTCTCGTCCTTTGTTGCATTTATACCTATAAACGGAAGTGATGAGCTTGTGTCGCCTATCATAATCCTCTCGATTTCAAAAACCACATCTGCACTAGAGTAAATTGCTGCAATAAGAGGGTTTATGAAGTCAGCCTTGGCGATAAATAATCCGTCCTCAAGCGCGCTTCCTATCTTATAGATAACATTTCTGCCCTTAACGCCCACGAAATATGAGCCATCAGAGCTAAGTGTTTTATTTCCTATGTAAACGGTATGCTCCTTTTCGAGCTCGTTTTCATAATATTTGATTGTATAGCTTGCCTGACAGGTGTCCTCAGTTACGCCATACTGTGCCATTTGCTCGGGTGTGCAATCTCTTAATGGCTCGTTTGATTCGCATTGAGTATTAAGAGTGTATACACGAAGTGAGCTCATCGGCATATCGGCAAGAGGCAGATTAGGATAATCGGTCAGCGCCATAACGCGCTTACCAGAGGTTTCGCTTATTTTGGTCTTAAAGGAAACCTCTCCATTTTTGTTATTGATGGTCAAGGAAATAAGGTCGTTAAGATTAATTTCCGGATACATCATAAGGGTTTTTCCGTAATACAGCGACTCGCCCTCGCCTACGAACACGGGCTCTTGGTCGTCATCATCGCCCGAGTTAATTAGTGGAGCTATAACAAAGAAGTAAATAGGAATAAGCGCCACAAGCAGGCACGAAAGCACTATTATGGTTATCTTCTTTTTCTTCATTATTTGTGTTTTCTCCTTACAATAACTACAACACCGCATACAACTGCACATATAGGAAGAATTGTTGCCAAAAGTGCTGTGGCAGTCTGCGCCTGACGGTCGGTTATATCAAGCTCATACTGCATAAAGGTCTTGTAGTCGAGGTTTACAGGTGTCTGCACGCTTGATGTTGATTGAACAAGTGAAAGAATCATATTCTTGTTAGGTGCAGAGGTTGAAAGCAGATAGTCGTTAGATGCGAACTCTCCGCTTGGGCATACAACAAGATACGAGAATGCGCTATCGCCCGACTCCTGTCTAAATTTCTCTATCGCTGTGATTGACATAAGGAACGATGTTCCCTTTGTACCATTAAATACAGCATTTGAGGAGCTTTCAAGGAGTGGATATGTGAATCTCGTTTCAGCCATACCTGACTGATATCCAGTTGTTTTCATAAATTCGGGATTGATTGTGAGCGCACCTGTGTCGTTAAAACGCGCCTTTGCGCTTGCGTATCCCTTAAGTGCGCCAAAGTATTGCTTTGTTGCAAAGGATGAATCGTGGGTTGAAACGCTTGCCAAAAGTGTGTTTGGCATATTGTCAAACTTGGTTGAATCATCGGTTACAGGAGTTGCGCTTGGCTTTACGGTTACGCCATAGTTCTGCTCAAAGCTTGCAAAAAGTCCCTTGAGCTCTGCGTTATATGGCGTAAAGGCAAATACTGCGCCCTCATTTCTTAAATATGTGTTAAGCTTATAGATTTCATCATCGTGGAAGTCGCTTTGTGGCTCGTTAATAACAATCATTCTTGCGTCCTCAGGCACATCCTGTGTCAAAAGGTTAAGTGGCTTTACTGTAAATCCACTCTCACAGAATAGCCATATAAGCTCAAATGCATCTGCGTGAAGTAGTCCACCTTTGAGTGCGCCCTCGGCTGTGAAGTGGTCAACGCTTGTCTCGCCTGTAAAGGAAAGCTCGCCATGACCTACCGTGAAGTAAACGGTTGGCACTGTGTCGTTTGACATGGCAAGAATTGCCGACATAAACACAAGCTCGCCATTATAGCCATAAAGGCTTCCGTCCTGGTCTGCCACATAGAAATAGTTTACAGGATAAGCACGGAAATCTCCCTTTACATAGTTTCCGTAGATGTCCTTTCTCAAAACGATAATTGTATTATCGCCCGCCTTAGAGAGCGTGCCTGTTTCCTGATAGAAGGCATAGTCTCTATCGACATCGTGGTAGGAGATTGTGATATTGTCACACGCATTTGCGATTTCCTCGGCTGTTGTATGAATATAGCCGATTGCACCGTTTGTTGCGCTTGTTGAAAACTTGCCTGATACTCTATCCTCATCATATGGGAACACGATTTCGAGCTGAACCTCATCGTTTACACCATCGAGGATTTCCTTTGACTGCTCAGAGAGCGAGAACATCTGCTCATCAGTCATGTCAATGTACCAGTTATAGGTTTGGGAAAGTGTGGTTATGATAGAATTAAGCACCACCACAAGTGCGATAACGAGTGCGATAAATGCACCGTTAAGTGTTGAATATTTAATCTTACGGGAGTCGGAGAGCGACTTTAAAAAACCTTTTCTCATATCGCACCTCCTTAGTTATACTTGCGCGCTTCGAACACACGCACAGCCAAGAATAGGAACACGCCCGATATTGAGAGATAATAAATTATCGCGCCTATATCGAAAATACCATAGGTAAAGGCTGTATATCTGCTATAAATCGAGAGCCAGCTCAAAATTGTTCTGATTGCATAGGACTCAATAAAGCTATTGAATATGCCGATAAGAAGAAGTCCGAGCAGGATTGCGATTGTAATTACAACTGACGCAAACTGATTTTCAGTAAGCGAGGAAACGAAAAGTCCTATTGCGATAAAGCTCATTCCAACGAGGATAAGAGCAATCATATTACCAACAATAAGAGCGATATTCGGTGCCATTGCGTTTATATGTCCGCTTGACTTAAAGTCAACTGCGTATGCAAAAAGTGGAATGTAGTTCACGCAGGTGAGTGTGAGCGCGATTAAGAACATCGAAAGTGCGCTAAGGAATTTTCCAAGCACCATTTGAGTTGTTGTAATCGGCGCCGTCAAAAGAAGCTGTTCTGTTTTTGTCCTTCTCTCCTCGCTAAAGCTTCTCATTGTAAGAATAGGAAGAATGATAAGAAGAACAAAGAGCATAAGGGAAAAGTACGCACCTGTGTCGCCCGAGGACATAAGAAGCGTGCTTGCGCCAAATACTATTCCTGAAAGAGCGAGCGCGACAGCCAAGAAAACGTAGCCCGTTGAGGTTGTGAAATAAGCACGCATTTCGCGTTTAAAAATTGCTATCATTTCTTATCCCCCTTTGGCGCATTTATAAGCTTAAGGAATATGTCCTCAAGCTCCATTCCTATTGGCTCCATTCCGAGCATAGGCCAGCCCTTGTCGGCGAGCGCACGGAAAAGGCTCTTTCTTATATCAATATTCTGCGCGCTCTCGATATCGTAGGAGAATGCATCTCCTTCTCTTTCCCCGTGCACCTCACAGGAAACAATACCAACGAGCGAGCGAACATGCTTTAATATTTCCTTTTGAGGTCCTGCAATCTTAACACGGTATCTTGTGTTTTGATTAACAGCGTTATTAAAGCTTGCAGTTTTCTCGTCTGCAATAATCTTACCATTATTTATAACCACGATTCTATCGCAAACAGCCTGCACCTCCTGCATTATGTGCGTGGAGAGGATTACTGTGTGATTTTTACCGAGGTTACGAATAAGGTTTCTTATATCTATTATTTGCTTTGGGTCAAGACCAACCGTTGGCTCATCAAAGATTACAATCTTTGGATTTCCGATAAGTGCGCCAGCAATGCCCACTCTCTGCTTATATCCCTTTGAGAGATTTCGAATAAGTCGATTCTTGACATCGAGGATTTTTACAAGCGAGCAAACCTCCTCAATATGCTTCTTTTTATTGAATTTACAGTCCTTCAAATCGAACACAAAGGACAAATATTCCCAAACGGTCATATCTATGTAAAGCGGTGGTTGCTCTGGCAAAAAGCCGATGAGCTTCTTCGCCTGCATAGTATCCTCAAGAATATCGTGGCCGTCAATCAAAACGGTGCCCGAGGTGGACGAAAGATAGCCTGTAATCATATTCATAGTAGTGGATTTTCCTGCACCGTTAGGACCGAGAAAGCCAACAACCTCTCCATCTCCAACAGTAAAGGAAATATCGTCAACAGCAAAATGATTTCCAAATCTTTTAACAAGATGCTTGATTTCTACCATTTCTTTTTCCTTTCATTTTCTGATTTCGCTTTATATTATATCATAATAATATAGCAAAATCAATAACAATATTTTGCATTTTTTCAATTTTCAGCTAAAATTCACACAGAGTCAAGCGTTTTTTATCGAATTATCGACACAGGGTGCGATTTTTTGATAAAAATTCGCGTAATTTTCAGTTCAAAAATCGACCTTTTTGTGCGTTTTTTGCCAAAATTCAAAATTACGCACACATCCCCCGCTTTTTTCGATTTTTGTGCAATCTTGTCGAAGGTGTGATTTTTCCTTGTCTTTGTATATTATATATAATTTTGCGCTATATATTGACAAAAGGGGCTTTTGGTGCTATAATACTAAAAACCGACACGCGCGGAAAGGCTTTGTCGCGCCCAAAAAACGAAAGGAGGTAAACGCATGAAAAGAGTTCAGATTCTTCTGTCCACCTATAATGGCGAGACGCATCTAAGAGAACAGCTTGACAGCTATCTTGCTCTTAACGGATTTGAAAATGTCAAGGTACTAATTCGCGATGATGGCTCAACGGACGGAACGCTTGACATTCTTCGAGAATATGTCGAAAGGCACGGCTTCGAGCTTATCGAGGGTGAAAACATCGGTCTTAATGCAAGTATGCATCAGCTTGTCCAAAAATGCGATCTTGAATGCGATTACTTCTCGTTTAGTGATCAGGACGATGTATGGCTTCCCGACAAGCTTGAAAGGGCGAGCGATATGCTTGACAAGGAGGATTCGAGCATTCCACTTCTCTACTCGGCATGCTCAACAATAACCGATGCCTCCCTTGAGCCAAAGGGACACACCTTGATTGCAAGGCGTCCGCTTTCCTTTTACAATTCAATGATTCAAAACGCCTGCATAGGACACACACAGGTGTGCAACCGAGAGCTTATTAAGCTTTTGAGGCTACATTTCAGTGATGACATTTATGTTCACGACTCGTGGACATACACCGTCGCCACCGCGTTTGGCAAGGCAGTCTTTGATCCGACCTGCGTGGCGCTTTACCGTCAGCACGGAAGCAATGTTATCGGATACGAAACAGGGCGCTTCAAGAATTTCAAGAAGCGATTAAAGCGACTAAAAACTGGTCAAAGCAGGCGATACTCATATCAGCTGAAGGCATTTTGTGACCTTTATGGCGATATGATCCCTGACGAGTATATGAGGGAGTCAAAGAGATATTTTGACAAGCAAAGAAACTTTTTCACTCGTCTTGGTTATATTATGACTACTAAGATGTACAGGCAGACACGCCTTGAGGGGCTAATCTTCCGTGCCATGTACCTCTTTGGTAAATACAATTTTAAAAAACAAAAGGAGTCAACTCAAATATGAAAGGTATAGTTTTAGCAGGTGGAAGCGGTACTCGTCTTTATCCACTCACAATGATAACATCAAAGCAGCTTCTCCCTATTTACGATAAGCCAATGATTTATTATCCTCTCTCAACACTTATGCTTGCGGGAATTAAGGATATTCTTATCATCTCCACTCCACGCGACCTTCCAAACTTCAAGAATCTTCTTGGCGATGGTAGCGATTACGGAATTTCTCTCTCTTATGCAGAGCAACCAAGCCCTGATGGACTTGCACAGGCATTCCTTATCGGCGAGGAGTTTATTGGCGACGATTCCTGTGCTATGGTGCTTGGCGACAACATCTTCTACGGAAACGGCTTCTCCAAGATTTTGAAGGAGGCAGTTAAGAACGCAGAGGAAAATCATAGAGCGAGCGTTTTTGGCTACTATGTTGACGACCCAGAGAGATTTGGCGTTGTTGAATTTGACGAAAATAACAAGGTTATCTCAGTTGAGGAAAAGCCAAAGGAGCCAAAGTCAAATTACGCGGTAACAGGTCTTTACTTCTACGACAACAAGTGCGTTGAGTACGCAAAGCAGGTTAAGCCATCTGCCCGTGGAGAGCTTGAAATTACAACTCTTAACAACATTTTCCTTGAAAAGGGCGCGCTTGATGTTAAGCTTCTTGGTCGTGGCTTTGCTTGGCTTGACACAGGCACAATGGACAGTCTTCTCGAGGCAGGGCAGTTCGTTCAGATGCTTGAAAAGAGACAAAGCATTAAGATTTCTGCAATCGAGGAAATCGCTTATATCAACGGCTGGATAACAAAGGAAAAGCTTCTTGAAAGCGCTGAAAGATACGGAAAATCAACCTATGGCGCTCACCTTAAAAAGGTTGCGGAGGGTAAGATTAAGTACTGATGAAGATTCTCGTAACAGGTGCCAAGGGTCAGCTTGGTACAGAAATTAGAAAATGCATTGAGCGTGGTTATACCGAGCTTGGTGTTCCTACGGTCTTGAAGGACAAGCTTGACGCAGACTATGTTGATATTGACTCACTCGACATATCTGACCTTAACGCCCTTCGTGATGCGTTCAAAAAATCAAAATACGATGCAGTGATTAACTGCGCTGCCTTTACGAATGTAAACGCCTGCGAAACAGAGCGTGAGATTGCATTCAAGGCAAATGCACTTGGTCCTCGCAACCTCGCTATTGTATGTGAGGAAAACGGGGCAAAGCTCATTCATGTTTCAACCGACTATGTTTTCGCAGGAGATGCGAGCAAGCCTTATACTGAGTGGGATGTAACAAATCCCCAGAGTGCATATGGCTCATCAAAGCTTCTTGGCGAGGAATATGTAAAGCAGTTCTGCTCAAAATATTTTATCGTGCGTACTGCTTGGCTCTATGGCTACTATGGAAAGAATTTTGTAAAGACTATGATGAATATCGCCCGTGAAAGAGGCGCGTGCAAGGTTGTTTGCGACCAAAGAGGAAATCCTACAAACGCGTGCGATTTGGCTCATCATCTTTTAAAGCTTCTTGATAGCGAGCAATATGGCATTTATCACGGTACAGGCAATGGTAAGTGCTCGTGGTATGAGTTTACTCAAAAAATAGTTGAGCTTGCAGGAATTGACGCAACAGTTAGCCCCTGCACAACCGAGGAGTTCCCAACACCAACAAAGCGTCCTGCTTACTCCTCTCTTGACAATATGATGTTTAAATGCACAGTAGGCGACGAATTCCGCGAATGGCAGGATGCGCTTGCTTGCTTTATGAAAAATTACAAAGGCGAATAAAAGGAGATTTTAATTATGAAAATTATCGTTACAGGTGGTGCCGGCTTTATCGGCGGAAACTTTGTTCACTATATGTTAAAGGCTCATCCTGATTATAGAATAGTCTGCGTTGACTGCCTTACCTATGCAGGAAACATGGAGACTCTTGCTCCTGTTATGGACAATCCTAACTTCCGTTTCTGCAAGACAGATATCACAGACCGTGAGGCTATCTATGCAATCTTCGAGGAGGAGCATCCTGACATCGTTGTTAACTTTGCAGCAGAGAGCCATGTTGACCGCTCTATTGAAAACCCAGGCGTTTTCCTTAACACAAACATTATGGGAACACAGGTTATGATGGATGCTTGTCGTAAATATGGAATCAAGAGATACCATCAGGTTTCAACTGATGAGGTTTATGGCGACCTTCCACTTGACCGTCCTGACCTTTTCTTTACAGAAACAACACCTATTCACACATCAAGCCCATATTCTGCATCAAAGGCGAGCGCTGACCTTCTCGTTCAGGCTTACCACAGAACCTTTGGCTTGCCTATCACAATCTCTCGTTGCTCAAACAACTATGGTCCATACCACTTCCCAGAAAAGCTCATTCCTCTTATGATTGCGAATGCGCTTTACGACAAGCCACTTCCTGTTTATGGTGAGGGCATCAATGTTCGTGACTGGCTCTATGTTGAGGACCACTGCCGTGCTATCGACCTTATTATTCATAAAGGTAGAGTTGGTGAGGTTTACAACATCGGCGGACATAACGAAATGAGAAACATCGACATTGTAAAGATTATCTTGAAGGAGCTTGGCAAGAGCGAGGACCTTATCACATATGTTAAGGACCGTGCAGGCCACGATATGCGTTATGCTATCGACCCAACAAAGATCCACAGCGAGCTTGGCTGGCTTCCAGAAACAAAGTTTGCAGACGGCATTAAGAAGACAATCAAGTGGTATCTTGAAAACCGCGAGTGGTGGGAAAACATCATAAGTGGCGAATATAAGGACTACTATTCAAAAATGTACGACAACAGATAATTAACACCTCATCCACCGCAAGCGGTCCCCCTTCCCCTCTAGGGGAATGCTATCGTAAGTGGCGAATATAAAGACTACTATTCAAAAATGTACGACAATCGCTAAGGCGATATGAATGTGGAATTCGGAGTGTGGAATGCAGAATGCGGAATTCGGAATTCGGAATTCGGAATTCGGAATGAAATTGCTTCGTGAGAGTTGCTCAACACTTACTAAGCGAATGCGGAGTTTGCCTCAGGCGCGTGCCTGTGGAGTGCGAAATGAGCCTTTTGCTCCTCTCGCAATAATTTTGTCTATGCTTCGATGAAAGGATAACCATGGGAAAATTTAACTTTATTGAAACACCTATCAAGGATTTATATGTAATCGAGCCTACCGTTTTTGGCGACGCAAGAGGCTATTTTATGGAGACCTTTAACGACGAGTTTGCTCCATACATTAAGCATCTCGACGGAACTCCTGCCACATTTGTTCAGGACAATGAGTCCTGTTCAAAAAAGGGCGTGCTTCGTGGACTTCATTTCCAAAAGGCAAATCCACAGGGCAAGCTTGTAAGAGTTATAAGCGGTGCCGTTTTCGACGTTGCAGTTGACCTTCGTGCCAACAGCGAAACCTACGGAAAATGGTATGGCGTTGTTTTGAGTGCTGAAAACAAGAAGCAATTCTATGTACCAGAGGGCTTTGCTCACGGATTTTATGTAATGAGCGAGAGCGCTACCTTTGCGTACAAATGCACTCGTCTTTATGATCCATCAAGCGAGGGCGGTCTTCTTTGGAACGATCCAGAAATCGGAATTGAATGGCCTATCTCTGATGGTGAGGTTTTGCTCAGCGAAAAGGACAAAAAGAATTTGCTCTTAAAGGAGCTTGGATTCTCATTTTAATTAAACTCGCACCTTGTGCGAATTAGAGGTTTATTTTGAAAAAGAAAATCATACTTTGCTCTCTTGCGATTGTATTTCTTGCGCTCGCACTGTTTTTCGGTGTCGTAAGATTTAGCGCTGACAATATAGAAAATCGCAGAAGCGACTACAAAAATTTAGTTTTAGAGGATATGACCGTAGCAGGCGAAACGCATGTTATAAGTGGATATCTCAATAATGTTAAGGTAAACGGAACTGTTTTGAGCGTTTTTGCCTCGACTGCCGAGGGAGAACGCATTTTGCCGACCTCTATTGTGCAAAAAAACGACGACCTTTACTATAACTTCGGTTGCTATGTTCACGCTGTTGTTATAACAGGTGCAAACGAGGCACGCGTTGAGATAAATCCAACCTCGCTTAACATAAATGTTATGCTCACATTCTTTATCTTTGTGCTCCCTCTCGTGCTTGCGTGGGCTATCTACAACGCAATTGAGGACAAGATAGCATTTAAGAAGGATGTAACTGCTATAAAAAGATATAGATATCTTCTTTCCGACCTTGTTGTCAGAGATATAAAGACAAAATATCGCCGAAGCGCACTCGGCGTCCTTTGGAGTGTCCTAAACCCACTCCTTATGATGCTTGTTTTGACTGCGGTTTTCTCGAAGATTATTCGTGTTGAGGTTGAGGGAGGCTTTGCGCTCTTCTATCTTACAGGTTATATAATCTTCAACTTCATTTCTGAGTCCTCTAACTTCTCGCTTACATCTATGATAAACGCAGGTGGGCTTATTAAAAAGGTATACATTCCAAAGTATATCTTCCCTCTTGAAAAGACCATATTCTCTCTTGTTAATATGCTCTTCTCACTTATTGCGTTTGTTTTGGTGTTCGGCATCTTCTTGGCAACGGGTAAGGTGGCTCTTCACGCAACGATGCTACTGTTCTTCATTCCGATGATATACATTTTCATATTTGCGTTTGGACTTAACCTAATTCTTTCAACGCTCAATGTGTTTTTCAGAGATGTAGGACACCTTTGGAGCGTATTTGTTACCGTATGGATGTACGCAACACCTATTATCTATCCTATAAACATAGTTCCAGAGTGGCTTCAGAGCATCATTCGCTTCAATCCTCTCTATCACTATGTAACCTATTTTAGAAATGTAATGATTTACGGAATTGTTCCGTCATTTACCGACAATCTTATTTGCTTTGGCTTCTCGCTTATCTTCTTGCTTGTCGGTGTTACTGTGTTCCGTAAAAATCAAGACAAATTCGTTCTGCATATTTAAGGGGGAGCAATGGAAAACACAATTATTTCTGTAAAAAATGTTACCATGAACTTCAATATGCCGAGGGAAAAGGTTGACAATGTAAAGGAATACATTATAAGGAAGCTCAAAAGAAAGATTTCCTTTGACAAGTTTACAGCGCTCGACAATGTTTCAATTGACATTGAAAAGGGCGAGGTTGTTGGGATTATCGGCCTTAACGGTAGTGGAAAAAGCACTCTTTTGAAGCTTATTTCAGGCATTTTAAAGCCAAGCGAGGGCGAGATTGTGACAAATGGCACGATTTCTCCTCTTATTGAGCTTGGTGCAGGCTTTGATATGGAGCTCACAACACGAGAAAACATATTCCTAAACGGTAGTGTTCTTGGCTTTGAGCGCTCGTTCATTCGTGAAAAGTACGACGAAATCCTTGATTTTGCCGAGCTTCGCGATTTTGAAAATGTAGCTATCAAGAACTTCTCGTCAGGTATGGTGGCGCGTCTTGGCTTCTCCATTGCAACTCTTGTAAAGCCTGATATTTTAATAGTTGATGAAATTCTCGCAGTTGGCGACTTCTTGTTCCAGCAAAAATGCGAAAAGCGTATTGCTGATATGATGAGTGGTGGTACTACTGTTCTTATCGTTTCGCACTCTATTGAGCAAATAGAGCGCCTTTGCTCACGCATTATGTGGCTTGACAAGGGAAAGGTAAGAATGATAGGCGACACGGCCACCGTTTGCGAGCAGTATAAAAACATCCAAGCATAATTTAGACACAAACAGGAGATATCATGTTCAAGTATAACAGAGAAATTACCTTTGCTAAAAACACCTCTCACGGCGAGATTTTGAGCCTTATTTCCGAGGGCGAGCGTGTTCTCGAATTTGGCTGTGCCAAGGGAGAGCTTGCTGGAGAGATAAAGAAAAACCTAAACGGTCGCGTTTGGGGCATCGAAATTGACGCAGGTGCTTTTGAGATAGCAAGGGAAAATCTTGAGGGCGGTGTCGTTTGCGACATTGAAAATTACGAATGGGAAAAGGAATTTGAGGGCGCATCCTTTGATACGCTTCTTTTCGCTGATGTTTTAGAGCATCTTCGCGAGCCTGCGAAGGCAATAAAGCGTGCGCTTCCTCTTTTGAAGGATAATGGAAAAATCATTTTCTCCGTTCCAAATATCGCCCACGCAGATATTATCACAAAGCTTCTCAACAACCGTTTTGACTATACTGACATAGGTCTTCTTGACAATACACATATTCACTTCTTCGCAAGGGAAAATCTCGTTCCCTTCTGCGACAATGCAGAAATCTTCCCAACATTTATAACAGGCACAACTGCGCTCGCAGGGACAACCGAGCAACGACTTGATGAAAAGAGCTCGTATGCCTTTGATATGGCAATCTCGGCAAAGGAAAATGCCGACATTTATCAGTTCGTTATTTGCGCCAAGAAAAAATCCGCGCTTTCAGGCGAGGAAACTGTATGGAAGCTAAACGAGGAAATACCTCCTTCCACCGTTTACTTCGACACAGGATCGGGCTTTAATGCCGAGCAATCCTCCTGTTTTGAATGTGCCGAGGGAGATTTTAGCTTACAAATCGAATTGCCTGAGGACACCTCTCGAATTCGTATAGATGTACGCGAGCAGGCAGGCTTCGTTATAAGAAATATGCGCTGTGAGGCGGACGGTGTCGCACTTAATGTGAGCGAGCATCATCATCTTTCGATAATCGACGATATTTATCTCCTCTTTAAGAACGACCCACAATTAGTTTTTGATATTCCAGAGGGCGCACGCGCTGTTCACTTCTCTGGAAGCCTTTCTAATGCATTTAAGAGCGATAAGAGCGTAGCATACGAGCTTTCAAGCACGCTCGAGGGGGTTAATGACAATTATGCTGTTGCGTTAAATCGCACAAGGGACCTCGAGAATGCTATTTGTGAAAGGGATAAAGAAATCAATAGATTGAATGGTGTAGCCAAGGAGCTCGACCACTATAAAACGCACTATCTCGTTGCAATATCTCAACGAGAGGATTTGACTCGCCAGCTTGCCGATATGACATACAAATACAATGTTATCTCAAATGCTGGCTGGTGGAAAATTACAAAGCCCTTCCGTGTTCTTTTCGACATTTTGAAGTGGCCATTCCGTCACGGACCTATACTCAAGGTAAGAAAGTTCTTCAAGGTTTGGCGCGAGCAGAGCTTTAAGGCCGCTTGGAAAAAGGCATTCAGGCGCAAGGCTAACAAGAAGGTGAACGCTCCTCTCTTTACTCCAAAGGAGCTCGAGGCTCAAAGGAAGAAAAGGTTCGAGCGCGATATCAAGTTTAGCGTTATCGTGCCTCTTTATAACACTCCCGAGCAGTATCTTTGTGCTATGATTGACTCTGTTTTGGCACAAACCTACTCAAATTGGGAGCTTTGTCTTGCTGACGGTAGCGACGAAAAGCACGAATATGTTGGCAAGATTGCTATGAAATACGCAAAAAAGGATTCTCGTATTCTCTACAAGAGGCTTGAAAAGAACCTTGGTATTTCTGGAAACACAAACGCGTGTCTTGATATGTCAACGGGCGATTATATTTCGCTATTTGACCACGACGACTTGCTCCACGAAAGCGCACTTTACTGCGTAATGGAGGCAATCGAGGGCGAGGGCGCAGATTTCATCTATACAGACGAAAACACCTTCCACGACACTCCCAAGGATGCATATCATCCACACTTTAAGCCTGATTTTTCTCCCGACACCTTGCGTAGCTATAACTACATTTGTCATCTTACCTCGTTTTCAAGAGAGCTTCTTGACAAGGTTGGTGGCTTCCGCTCGGAGTTTGATGGCTCACAGGATTATGATATGATTTTAAGACTTACCGAAAAGGCAAGCAAAATCGTACACATTCCGAAGATTTTGTACTACTGGCGCTGTCACAAGGCATCAGTTGCGTCCGATATTTCAGCAAAGCCATACACGCTCGTTGCTGCGAAAAAGGCGCTTGATGAGCATCTTGAAAGGCTTGGCTTGGCTGGAAAGAGCGTTGACACACGAATTCCATCTGTTTACAAAATCGAATATGACATTGTAGGCGAGCCACTTGTTTCAATCATCATCGCAAACAAGGACTACATTGATGACCTTGACAAGTGCATTACCTCTATTGTTGAAAAATCAACCTACAAAAACTATGAAATCATCGTAGTTGAAAACAATAGCACCGATCCAAACACCTTCAAATACTATGACGAGGTTACAAAGAAATATCCTCAGGTTAAGGTTGTTTATTGGAAGGGACAGGGCTTCAACTACTCAAAGATAAACAACTTCGGCTTTGAGGCATCAAGGGGCGAGCACATCATTCTTCTCAACAACGATATTGAGATTTTGACTCCATCGTGGATTGAGGAGATGCTTATGTTCTCTCAAAGAGAGGATGTTGGCGCAGTTGGCGCTATGCTCTATTATCCAGATGACACAATTCAGCACGCAGGCGTTATTATCGGTATCGGCGCTGATCCAGAAATGGCAGTTGCAGGACACTCTCACAAATATTTCAAGCGTGGCGAATATGGATACGCATCCCGTCTTTGCCTCGCACAAAACCTCAGCGCAGTTACTGCTGCGTGCATTATGATAAGAGCCTCTGTTTATAGAGAGGTTGACGGTCTTGACGAGAGCTTTGCTGTTGCATTTAACGATGTTGACCTTTGCTTGAAGATAAGAAAATCGGGACACCTCATTGTATGGACTCCATTTGCCGAGGCTTATCACTACGAATCAAAATCGCGTGGACTTGAAACGACACCTGAAAAGGTTGCGCGCTTCAATAGCGAAATCAATAACTTCTTAGGAAAATGGAGAACCGTGCGTGACGCTGGCGACCCATATTACAACCCTAACCTAACACTTGAAAGAGAAGATTTTGGTACGAGGTAAAAAATGTCTTTTTTAAAGAAATTAAACAACACGCATAAAAAGGCGCTTATTCTCTACTGCGTTCTCATGGCTTATACAATTATCGTAGAAAACTTGTATTCCTTGATAGAACGCTCAAAAATAAGCGTTTGGCTTGGCGTGCTTGCGATATTTATTGGATGCTCATTTTTGGTTCTTTACGGTGCTATTCAGCATTTGATACCAAAAAAAGGATTGAGCTATTTCAAGGCAGGCACGATTGCATCCGCCGGAATTGCGCTTGCAATTGGAGCAAACAATCTTTATTGCTTAGTCAATGTCCTTTGGATTATCAATGTAGAGTCAATTATCAGAATTTTACTATTTTCGATTGTATTTTCCACAATTAGCACTTATGTGATTTTTGAAAAGGAGCTCGTTTCGGAGTTTATTCACAGAAATAGATGGCTTATAGCGCTATCGATTTTCATCCTTTTCGTTTTGTTGAAGCTAAGCTTCACAAATACAGGGTGCTTCCATTATAATGTTCAGCCAGGCTCTCAAACAAGCTTTACCTTGCCGATTTTTGGAGAGCTTCGCGACATACGAAGCGACGAATGGCTAGTTGATATGCCAAGGCGTGCAAGCGCAGAATACAGTGGCTACGGACTTATAAACGACATTGTAAGAGGAACAGGAAACTTCAACATTTCCTCATCATATCTCTATCTTAGCTATTCCGCACTTAGCAATCCGTTTAACCTTGGTTACTATTTGTTTGGAACAGTCTATGGAACTGCCTTTTACTGGTCTGGTCTATTCATAATGAGCGTCATTATGGCATACGAATTTTCACTTGTTATAACAGACGGAAGCAGAAGACTTTCCGTTCTCGGAATAGGAATTCTTGGTCTCTCTGCATTTTCACTTTGGTGGAGCATAAACATTCATATTCTATGCCTACAAGCGATTATAGTATGCTCATATCACTTCTTGAAAAAGGAAAAGCTATGGCAAAAGGCGCTTCTTGCGCTTGGTGTTGCTCTTTCGGGCGCTTGCTTCATTTGCAATCTATATCCTGCTTGGCAGGTGCCTATGGCATATCTTATGATTGCGATATTTGCTTGGCTTGTCATTAACAATTTCAACAAGGTAAAGAGCATGCGTTGGAGGGAATGGACAATTGTCAGTGTCGCATTCGTTTTCCTCGCCTCTATTGTTCTTGCATATCTTAATGATACAAGGGCATACAGCGAGGCGGTTATGCAAACCGTTTATCCAGGCACAAGATTTGATGCTGGTGGAAACACCTTCTACAAGGGCTCGTGGTACATTCAATCGCTTTTATATCCGTTTAAAAACACAGGAAACAATAGTGAGGCAGGAGTATTCTTCAACCTGTTCCCGCTTCCTATGATTCTTGCTACAATAATGGTTATTAAGCAAGCTATTACAAAAATAGTGAAAAAGCAAGGAAAAATCGACTTCCTTATGCTTTTACTGTTAATTCCAACTGCTTTTATTACACTTTATTGCACAAGAGGCTTCCCTGCTTGGCTTGCAAGGATATCTCTTATGGGCTACTCAATTCCGATAAGAGCTGTTGATATTCTTGGACTTGCAAATGCATATTTGCTCATCAGACTTCTCTCCTACAAGGACGAGGATAAGCTCTCGATTCCTGTTTGGGGTGGAATTTGCGCTGGTGTTTTGCTTCTCCTTTATAACATCAGAACAACACAGACCTACTATCCGTCCTTTATGACATATACATATTTAGCTACAATAAGCATAATTGTAGTTGCACTTGTCGTTGTTCTTTTATGTAAGACTCCTGAAAAGGTTAGAAATGCCATTATCGCAGTTACTACCGTTTTGGTAATTATATGTGGCGTGCTTGTTCTTCCTGTATCTCGAGGACTTGATGCCCTGCTTGAAAAGCCGGCATCTCATGCAGTTCAACAAATTGTAGAGGAGGATCCAGATGCTAAGTGGATTGGCTACGATACTATAATCTTTCCACAATTCCTTATTGCAAACGGCGCTCCAGCAATCAACTCTATAAATTATATTCCTAATATGGAGCTTTGGCAAAAATTAGATCCAACCGGACAATATAACGATGTTTATAACAGATATTGCCATGTTTGCTGTGTCTTCACGACAGAGCCTACAAGCTTCACTCTTGCCCAACCAGATCTTATAATTTTGCGCCTCAACTATGAGGATATAAAGAAAACCGATGTAAAGTATGTATTTTCTCCGTATCCGATAGCAGAAAGCTCAGAATCTCTTGATTTTGCGCTTAGATACAACGAAGAAAATGTATTTATTTACGAGATAATTTACAATTAAGCTTTTACTTATGGGGGTAATGCCTTGTTTATTAAAAAACACCGAACTCTGTTTGGAATTTTCGTTTCATTTATCTTAATATTTTTAATCTGCTCGATTGTTTCCTATCGCTCAGAGGGTAGCTGTGAAAAGGTCAAAACAATGACTGCACAGGAATTCATTGCAAATGACCATTATGGCTACGAAATAAGAGAGGACGAGGATAGCGGAAATCTTATATTCAAGTCTGTTGGCTCTGACTCGTGGCACGCCATTGGCTTTGGCGGAGAGCGATTCGCCTCGGACTGGATATTTATCAGCTTCAACGAGCCTACACACAACGACATAGATGTTGTCGTTTATTATTCCAAGGACGGAGAGCCATACAATCCACAAAATGTTTATGCGCATGTAGATCAGCGCTCTACTAATGGCCTTTTGATAATAGTAAATGTTCAAAACTTGGATTGTATGTCGTTAAGACTTGATATCAAATCCTCAGAGGAGTTTTCAATCAAGGAGGTTTCATTCTTTGATGTAGAATACCTTAGCGCTCCTCAATACAAGCTCAATGTGGCGATTCTTATAATCTTAATTTTGCTTCTTGCTCTTCTCATAATCTTCGAGAAGAAAATCGGTTATTTTAATTGGCTTTACAAGCTCTGCTTGGCTGACTGGGATTACTTCAAGGAGCTTTATGGAGCGAAACGATTTGCATCGCTTTCGCTTCATGCTCTTATGCGAATAGTCAACGTCGTGTTCCTGTTCTCCATATTTTCAATGTTCTGGACAAGCGGTGCTAACACTCAAAAGCTTCTTTGGATGTTTACAATATCCTGCATAACTCTTGGTATAAATGTTGCAGAAAAGATTGTAACAGGAAGCTTTGCAACGCCTGAACGTATGTTCTTGATTGTAGCACTTATTATTGGTGTTATGCTCTCGCTCTGCTTACCGCTTACAACGCTTAATGTTCCAGACGAGGAAATACATTACGAAAACTGCTTAAAGCTCAAAACCGCCCTCTTCGGTGGAGATATGTCCTTTACCGATATGAGAATGATTTGGAGACATCTTACCAACGGAGAATTTGTAAGAGATCCTATGGCATTCACCGAAAGCCTTTCGACAACGGACGCACTCAAGTTTGAGTATGACAACGGTGGATTTAGCAACCTCTACAATATGATAGGCTATCTTCCTGCTGCAATCGTTATGGCATTCGGAGACCTCTTAAAGCTATCATATACACAAACCTTCTTCTTTTGCAAGCTCGTTTGTATCATTGTTTATTCGTTTGTTGTAGCACTTGGAATAAAGAGACTAAAAAGTGGTGGATATTTAATGTCCGCTATATGCCTTATGCCCTCAATGCTTATTCTCGCATCATCGCTTACATATGACTCGTGGGTAATGGCATTCTTGACCTTTGGTATAACTTATTTTATATCCGAGCTTCAACAGCCCGACAAGAAGCTGACCGTCCTTGATATGGTAATTATGCTTGGCGCAATACTTCTTGGCTGTGGCCCTAAAGCGGTTTACTTTGTTCTTATTCTTCCTATGCTATTTATGCCAAAGAATAAGTTCAAGGACAAAAAGACGCACAGATATTACCTTATTGCCTGTGCTCTTACAATGCTCGTTATTCTGCTTTCGTTTGCTCTCCCATTCCTTATAAACACTGGTGGCGCGTCGGATTACAGAGGTGGAACTAATGTAAATTCTACTGAGCAATTAAAATTTATTTTGAAAAATCCATTTGCTTATCTTAAAATAGTGTTCGAATTTATCTCATATTTCCTTTCCTTTGAAAATATGAGCAACAATATAACAACTCATACATATATCGGAACACCATATACGCTTTATGCAACAGTGCTTATATTCATTCTTATGTTTGTGGCATTTACCGACAAGAGCGAGCACGACTTGTTCCAATCTCGTCACCTAATAAGAAGCATGGGAGTAATCGGATGCATTGGTGCTACTATGCTCGTTGTAACTGCGCTCTATATTGCATTTACTCCTGTAGCTCATCCTACAATAAACGGTGTTCAATACAGATATGTATTCCCTATTATGCCTCTGTTCTTCTATTGTATTTCTCCTTCAAGAGTGAAATCAAACATAGACAGACGCGTAACTCAGCTAATGGTTTATGGTGGCTTTGCACTTATAACCGTGCTCACTCTTTTAAACATTTACATTCCGCTACTAAAGGTAGCAATAAAATAACTTTTCGGAGGTGATTAAAATAAAGAATAGTAAGGTTGCCTACAATGTGCTATGGAATACTATTGGCTCACTGTTTTACCTTGTATGTCAATGGCTACTCAGTGTAATTGTTGTTCATCTTTCAAACGACAGCTATGCTGATGCGGGCGTTTTATCGCTTGCAATGTCGATTTCTACCTTCTTTTCGGTAATCACCTTGTTTAATGTCAGAAATTATCAGGTTTCAGATGCACAAGGGCTCTACTCCTCATCGGAATATGTTTTCCATAGAATACTAACCTGTGGTGTATCTCTTGTGCTATGTGCCGTATTTGTTCTTATAAACAGCTACGACACGCTAACCTCGCTTAGCATTATTGCTTATATGCTTGTAAAGCTCGTTGAGGGCTTTGCAGATGTTCTGCACGGTGTCGCGCAAAAGCAATGGCGCCTTGACATAGCAGGAAAGTCGTTTATAATTAGAGGAATCCTCTTAGTTGGCGCGTTTAGTGCATCAATGGCATTGTTTAAAAATCTTGCAATAGCTATTCTTTCAATGGCAATTGCGACGCTTATTCCATTGATTTTCTACGACCTTCTTGCGGTAAGACGAGTTGAGAGCATTAGTCTTAAGGCTAATTTCAAGGCATCCCTCTCTCTTACCAAGGTTTGTCTTCCTATGGTGGCGTATGGAGCGTGCATTAACGCAATCGTTCCCTTGGCAAGATATTTTCTTGAGCTTCATCATGGAGAAAAGGTGCTTGGCTACTATGCATCGGTGTCTGCAATCTCCGTGCTTATTCAAGCCTTTGTAACCTTTGTTTTCACTCCTCTTATAGGCATTTTCGAGGATGCACACTCAAAGGGAGATAAAAAGGCGATTGCTAAGCTTCTTTTGAAGCTGTTTGGACTGCTTGTTGGCATAACCGCCCTTGCTATGCTTGCAGTTCTATTTCTTGGCGAGTTCGCCATGGTGCTGGTTTTTGGAGAGGAAATACGCGAATATGTATATCTTCTCTATCCGACGATAATTGCAAGTGCGCTCACGGCTCTTGTTTGGCTTTTAGGAATGCTCCTTGTGGTCATGAGAGATTCAAGGACTCTGCTCATCGGTGCGCTTTGTGGCTTCATCGTTGGACTTTTAATTGCTATTTTCACAATTCGAGAATCAAAATACACAGGCACAAACGCCTCAATAATCCTCGGATTCGCGATAATATCTATAATCTACATTATAAAATTTCTTATCTTCTTTTTTAAGAAGTCAGAGCAAAGGAGCAATACAAATGACGGAAATTAAGAATCACACCTTCGTTTTGTGCGCCTACAAGGAAAGTCAGTTTCTTGAGGAGTGCGTGCAATCCCTGCTTGCGCAGACTGTTAAAAGCAAGATTTTAATTTCAACCTCTACACCAAATGACCATATTAAGGGAATTGCAGAAAAATACAATCTTCCTTTATATATAAATGAGGGCGAGGCTGGAATCACAGGTGACTGGAACTTTGCAGTATCATGTGCTGATACAGAATACATAACAATTGCGCATCAGGACGATGTTTATGACCCACCCTATGCCGAACGACTTCTCGCTAAAATGGAAAAGGCGAAAAATCCTATCATCGCATTTAGCGAATATTTTGAGATAAGAAACGGCAAGCGCGTTTACAAAAATAAAATATTAAGAATCAAAAGATTTATGAACTTCCCGTTCAGATTCTCAAAAAGAAGCAGATTTATAAGAAGAAGAGTTCTATCTCTTGGCGACTCAATTTGTTGCCCTGCTGTAACCTTCTCATCCGAGGCATTAAAGGACTTCAAGTTTGACAAGCAATTTAAGTTCACCTGTGACTGGGACGCGTGGGAGCGCCTATCAAAGAAAAAGGGCTCGTTCCTATACATAAAGACGCCTCTTATGGGGCATCGCATTCACGAGGAGTCCGAAACTACAAACCTTACTCAAAACGGAGTAAGGGCGACAGAAGAGCTAATTATGCTAAAGCGTTTTTGGCCCACACCTATTGCAAAATTATTAGCAAAGCCTTATTCAAAGGGCGCAGACAGCAACGACTTATCAAAGGAGGGCTAAAATGAAAAGAGTTTTAATTATAATTCCCGCTTACAACGAGGAAGCAAATATCGAAAGAGTTGTTGAAAACCTTAAAGACAACTTTCCACAATATGATTATATTGTAGTAAACGATTGCTCAAGGGACTCAACCGAGCAAATTTTGAAGGCGAAGGGATACAATTACATTTCCTTGCCTGCAAACCTGGGAATCGGTGGTGCTGTTCAAAGTGGTTATATTTATGCCACACAAAACAACTATGATATTGCTATTCAAATTGATGGCGATGGTCAGCACGACCCGGCATACATAGAAAAGCTTATTGAGCCTATAATAAATGGAGAGGCTGATATGACAATCGGCTCTCGCTTTATCGAAAAGAAGGGCTTCCAAACCTCGTTTATGCGTCGCTTTGGAATAAAACTTATCAGAATGGTTATAAGGCTCTGTTGTGGAACTAAGGTAACTGATACAACAAGTGGATTTAGAGCAACCTCGAGGGAGCTTACCGCTATGTTTGCAAAGGATTACGCATTTGACTATCCAGAGCCAGAGGCTATTGTTGCTGCATCTCTTAATGGCTTTAAGGTCAAGGATGTAGCTGTTGAAATGAAGGAAAGAGACGGTGGTGTGTCGTCAATCAACGCACTTCGCTCTATGTACTATATGATAAAGGTGCCTCTTGCCCTTATCTTCCTTCGTCTCGGCACAAGACGCAAAAAACTAAAAAAGGCTAAAAAGGAGGGAAAATAATATGTCACTACCACTTCAAATATTTTTAATTGTATGTGTTCTTGTATTTTTCCTTATGATACTTCGTTATCTTATAAAGAGAAAGCTCAATCTTAAATACACTCTTATTTGGCTTGCAGCTGCGCTTGTAATGCTTGTCATTGCTATTTTCCCACAAATAATTAACTTCCTATGCTCACTTATAGGAATCCAAACACCGGCAAATGCAGTATTCTTCTTTGCAATAATCTTCTTGTTCTGCATTGTTATGATGTTAACTGCTATTGTTTCACACATGAACATAAGAGTATACAGAAACACACAAATGCAAGCTATTTTGGAAAAGCGCGTTCGCGAGCTTGAGAAAAAGCTTGAAGAATATGAAAGCAAGGAATAATTATGGAATATATTCTTAAAACCAACGGTGTATCTAAAAAATACAAGAACAGATGGGTGCTTCGCGATGTTAATATGAGCATTCAGCGTGGCGACATCTATGGCTTTGTTGGCGAGAATGGCTCGGGAAAAACGACCATTATTCGTCTTATAACAGGGCTTATTTTCCCAAACGAGGGCTCATTTGAGCTTTTCGGAAAATCAAACACATCCCCCGACATTTTAGAGTCAAGGGCTAAGATTGGCGCAATTGTTGAGTCCCCCTCAATATATCTCAACATGAGTGCACGCGACAATCTTAAAATGCAATGCGACATTCTTGGAATCAATGACGAGGAAAAGATAAAGAGCGCGCTTGCCGAGGTTGGACTTTACGACCTTTATAGCGACACAAGAAAGGCTGGCAACTTCTCTCTTGGTATGCGTCAGCGCCTTGGAATTGCTATGGCGCTTATCGGCGATGTTGAATTTCTCATTCTTGACGAGCCTATGAACGGTCTTGACCCTGCGGGAATTGTCGACATTCGTGAGCTTATTATCCGTCTCAATCGTGAAAAGGGAATCACCTTCCTTATCTCCTCGCACATTCTTACCGAGCTTTCTCTTGTAGCTACTCGCTACGGAATCATCTCGCATGGAAAAATCATCAAGGAAATCTCCTCAGATGAGCTTCGCAACGAATGCAGGCGCTCAGTTGTAATCGAGGCTGAGGACAGACGCGCGCTTCTCGTGCTTTTGGCAAAAACAATTCCTGTTGATGATATCGTTCCTGTGCCAAACGGTGCAAGAATTTACGGAGATATCGATTTAAACGACACTCTCTCGGCTGTTTTGGAGAGCGGAAATAAAATTTTAAGTGTAAACTGCTCCGAATCGAGCATCGAGGATTACTATCTAAGCGTAACAGGAGGTGCTCATCATGCTTAATTTATTAAAGGTAGATATTAAGCGCCAATTCATGGATAAGCTTTTCCTTGTATGCGCTATAATCGGTGGCGCACTTGCCATCTTCTCTCCTGTTCTTTACAAGCTTTTGTTCAGCGGACTTGGGGCAGATGAGTTTTTGGATAGCTTTGTTAGTGCAAAGGCTCAATTCTTTACCGCCTTCTCCCCTGCTAATAACTTTGGTCTTATCGCACCTATCCTTGTATCTATTATTTTGTGCAAGGACTTCTCATACGGAACTATCAGAAACAAGATTACAAGTGGAAAGTCAAGAGTGTCAATCTTCCTTTCGATGTTCTTGTCAAGCACTCTTGTTATGAGCGTTCTTATGGTTGCACACGCGCTTATCACGCTCTTTGTTTCGCTTATCTTCTTTGATTATCAAAGCGAGCCATTTAAGGCAGCAGATATCGGCTACTTTATGCTCTCTCTGCTCTTTGAGCTTCTTGTTTATGTGTTCATAAGCGCCCTTATCTCATTCTTCTGCGTGGCAATGAAAAACGCAGGCGTTAGCGTTGTTATGTATGTTGCAGTCAACTTCCTTTTCTCAATTATCGGAAGCATTACCATGATTGCAGGTATGGCAGTAGAGCCTGACTCAACTGCATTCAAGGTGCTTGAATTCTTAAACAACTCGAATCTGTTTACCTCAACAATGATAGGCACAGGCACAAGCTATGAGCTGTCACAAGTATTCGCCGTTTTAGTGCCAACCGTGCTTGGAAGCGCACTTTTCATCTTCCTTGGCATTTGGGCGTTCAGCAAAAAGGACTTAAAATAAGCCTGTTTATAAAAAAATCCGACACAGTGTGTCGGATTTTTTATTATTCGTTTTTATGCGTTGATTTTTGAAAGAATGTGATTATGTGCGATTTCCTTCCATTGCTTCGGCTTTACCACATTGAATTTAAAGCTTTCGTCTATGCATTCGATTGTAAGGCTACGAGAGCCCTGTACCTTGAAATTTCTTATTCTTTCAAGTGGGATTGTGATGCTTCTATTGTCAAAATTCATCTTCTTTGCCTTAAAGACAAACTCGTTCTCGCAAAGCATAAGCCAACCGTCGTTTCCAAAAATCTTTCCAACAATGACCTGCGCGTTTCCGTCGCAAATAACCCTTGTGCTCTCGGACATTTTCTTGGTTTCTGCCTCGCCTCTTTTGATGTTTTTTGCATTAATGACTATCATTACTATGGTAAATATTATACCTGCAACAACGCCACCTACTGTACCGATAAGAACATCATACATTAGTATAAAGCAACCAACCATACCGGCTGTATATATTAGTCCTGCCAAAAGCACGCGACCTATACTGTTTTTAAATGTTGTCATTTTTCCACCTCGTCAAGTGTTTTTTCAAGCTTTGAGCCTTCCTTTATATAGTAACGGCTAGTTCCCGCATCGCCCAATTGATGAACCATAAATTCATCAGCGAAGTATATTGGCTTGCTTGTCAAGGCGGTATCGCTTGGATCAGTTCTTGTATCCTCGTCGTTGTAGGTGGTTTTCGTCTCAAAAAGATAAACTGCTCCGTTGCTTGCCACTCTCCACTCAAATTCGGTCGTATACGATTCGACGCTGAACGGTGGCGCCTCTATATCGTCATAATCCTTGTATCTGTGCTTATAATAATATCTATATTCTCCTGTACCGTTTTTATGGAAAACAAAGGTTATTTTCGTTTCGGACTGACTGCCGGATTGAGCCCCGCTTGCAAGTGAGTCATTCTCGTACTTGTAGGTGTATTTTGCGCCGAAATCCATATACTCGCCAACATCCTTTACCTCGGTGTCAACCCTACACGAGGAAAGGCACACGCAAAGCGCCAAAAGCATAGTTAATACTAAAATTAGTGATAGTGATTTTTTCATAAGCTCTCCTTATTTTAATTCAATTGTCGCATTGCTTTCGCAATTTTCAAATCCTCTTACATAATCAACTATAAGATGGTAGGAGTATTCATTGTAAATAACGCTGTTTTCAAGGTCCTTTGCAACTGTTATCTTGCCCGACTTGACAGTTACGCTCTCAACATCTCCCTGAAACCATCCGGCAAGAATACCGATATGGAAATAGCCAGGACCGGGAATGTCGTTTATTGTTATTTTTACATTTTCAAAGCTGAGATTTTTTACATACTTATCTCCCGCACCGTAAATGTCGCCGAAAAGTCCACCCTTGGTAGAGGTAAGGTTTTTTATTGTGTGTCCCTTACCGTCAAGGCACGCATAAATGCGAAGTGGCTCCCAGTCCTTAACGCCTGAGAGATCAAGGTCGTTTTCAAGAGTTATCCTTACTCCAGAATAGGTGTCCTGTCGCCTTACTGGCGAGAAGGTCTGAAGTGCTTGCAAATCCTCAACCGTTTTTATTTTGTACTCATAATGAGGATAGAGCGTGTATCGTTGCTCTCCCTGCCACGAAACAAGAGAGCTTCCCTCGCTATTTGTTATTTGCGTACCGTCCTCAAGAAAATATCCCAAAAACTCCGCGCAATCCCTTGTCTTCTCGGGTATTTCAAGCTTAAAGCCCTGTCCCTTTGTAAGCTTCACTCTATAATAGATATCCTCGCTTGCGCCAGTCATTATATGTATTGCACAGTTTGCACCTATTACCTGAGATGACGAGGACTCCTTCTCACTTTGCGAGCTTTCATCCTCTTGTCCATCAAAAATGCCTGCATTACGAAGAATAAGACACACAGGAAGAACGGTTGTCAAAAGCATAAACAGGATTGCTCCAGCGACAATAAGAGCAATTATCCTCGCCCTTTTGCTTTTTTGCTTCTCCTTGGGCATTTGAGGCTCTGCCTTAGGTGCGCTATCTGCATCTTTATTTTCTTTTACCTTCGGCTGTGAGTCTGCCTCGGGTGTCGGCTCTGGCTCTACTTCCTTTTTATCTAATACAAGCTCCTTTTCATCATTTAAAAGATCCTCGAAGGTTGTATCGAATATTTCGGTAAGCCTTTTTATTTTCTCAAGCTCTGGTGTAGTGAGCCCCGATTCCCACTTATAAATTGCCTGCCTTGAAACATCAAGCTGATTCGCAAGCTCCTCCTGCGACCAGCCCTTGCGCTTTCTCAAGGTCATTATTTTATCGGAAAACTTCATTTGCTTCTCCTTTTTTGTGTCAACTAATGTAATTGTAGCACAAAAGCCTTGCTTTTTCAAGACACAGAAGGTTACAATTTGTCAACCATAGGTTTACATTTTTGGTTTTTTGTGGCATAATGTGGCTATTTTCGCCTTTTTTGAGGTCAAATACTGCGCTTATTCTTGACAAAGCTTTTCTATTAAGATAAAATAAAAATAGAATTATTTTTAAATGGAGAAAACTATGCTTACTGCTAAAAACCCCGTGCTTTCGGGCTTTCATCCTGACCCGTCTATTATGAGAGTTGGCGACGATTTTTATCTTGCCACCTCGACCTTTCAATGGTTTGAGGGCGTTCAGCTTTACCATTCGCGCGACCTTGTGAATTGGGAGGAGCTTCCAAGCCCACTTCGTCGCATTTCACAGCTCGATATGCAGGGCAATCCAAATTCTGGTGGAATTTGGGCGCCTTGTCTTTCCTACTGCGACGGAACCTTCTATTTGGTTTATACAAATACAAGGAACTTCCACGGAATCTTTAAGGACACATATAACTACCTCGTTACAACGAAGGACGTTTGTGGCGAGTGGAGCGAGCCTGTGTATCTTAATTCAAGTGGCTTTGACCCCTCTATGTTCCACGACGATGATGGCAAGAAGTATATTGTCAATATGCGCTGGGACCACCGAATGGAGAAAAACGACTTCTCGGGAATTTTGATGCAGGAATACTCCGAAAAGGAGAAAAGGCTTATAGGCGAGCCCAAGGTTATCTTCAAGGGCACAAGCGTTGGTGGCACAGAAGCGCCACACATATACAAGAAAAACGGATATTATTATCTAATGGTTGCCGAGGGTGGCACTATGTATAATCACGGAGTACAGCTCGCACGCTCACGCAATATTTGGGGACCTTACGAGGCTGATCCTATGCCACTTCTTACTGCAAGGCACAGCCCTGAAAGCAAATTTCAGCGCACAGGTCACGCATCGCTCGTTGACACTCCAAAGGGAGACATGTATGTAGCATATCTTATCGGTAGACCGATTTGCGAGAAAAGCAGATGTACGCTTGGCAGAGAAACTGCAATCTCGCAGGTTGTTTGGGACGAGGACGGTTGGCTTCGCTTAAAGGACGGTGGCGTGCTCGTGGGCGATAGCTATGAGGTTGATTTGCCTGAGCATAGGGTTGCACCTCTTCCCGAGCGCGAATACTTCGATTTTGACACACTTCCCCCACATTTTAAGACTCTTCGCTTGCCCTTTGATAAAATGGGTAACCTCGATGAAAGAAAGGGCTATTTGCGCCTTTACGGTCACGAGGCGATTACCTCCTGCAATTATCAATCCCTTGTTGCGCGCAGGCTTCAGCACCACAAGGCACAGGCGACCATCGAAATGGAGTTTGACCCAAAAACCTTCCAGCAGATGGCAGGTCTTACTGTTTTCTACGATACATATAATTTCTTCTATTTATACCTTTCACGCGACGAGGAGGAGGGCTACAACGCGCTTCGCATAATTGTGCGTGATAATCTGAAATTCTACAATCCATTAGAGGGTGGATTTGTAAGCGTTGGCAACGCCACAAGGCTATGGCTTCGTGCAGAAATAGACCTTTTGACCGTGCGCTTCTACTACTCTCTTGACGGAGAGCGCTTTGAGAGAATCGGTAGCGACCTTGATGCCTCAAGCCTAAGTGATGAGGCATATGGAGAAATCGGACACGAGGGACACACGGGCACCTTTATCGGTATGGCGTGTCAGGACCTCACAGGACTTCAAAATCACGCAGATTTTAGATATTTTGAATACAAGAGCTTATAATAAAAGATCTTTACAAATCATAAAAATAGTTGTATAATCAAATATATAAATTCACACAGGAGCAAAATTATGAAGCTAATTATTAAGGACAATTACGAAAAAATGTGCGAGTGGACAGCAAACCATATCGCAGATGCAATAAACAATCATAAGCAGGAGCGCCCATTTGTTTTGGGACTTCCAACAGGCTCTACACCTCTTGGCGTTTACAAAAGACTTATTGAAATGAACAAGGCTGGCAAGGTTTCCTTTAAAAATGTGGTTACCTTTAATATGGATGAGTATGTTGGTCTTCCTAAGGAGCACGACCAGAGCTACTGGTATTTTATGCACGAGAATTTCTTCAATCATATTGACATTCCTGCCGAAAACATAAACATTTTGGACGGCATGGCAGAGGATGGAGAGGCTGAGTGCCAGCGCTACGAGGACAAAATCGCATCCTATGGTGGAATTGATTTGTTCTTGGGTGGCTGTGGTGTTGATGGACATATCGCATTTAATGAGCCATTTACCTCGTTGTCATCAAGAACAGGCATCAGAGCCTTGACCGAGGACACCTTGCTTGTTAACTCTCGTTTCTTTGGTGGCGATGTAAACAAGGTGCCTAAGACTGCTCTTTCTGTTGGTGTTGGAACAGTTTGCGACGCTAAGCAGGTGCTATTAATAATCAACGGACACAACAAGGCACGCGCGCTTCGTCATTGTGTTGAGGGTGGCGTTGACCATGCTTGGACAATAAGCGCACTTCAGCTACACAAGGACGGAATTATCGCCTGTGACGAGGCTGCATGCGGCGAGCTAAAGGTTGATACCTATAAGTATTTCAAGGAAATTTATAAAAACGAGAAATAAAAGCAAGAGCAAGAGTGATTTCACTCTTGCTCTTTTTCAATTCATTTTAAAAAAGTGTCATTCATTCTAATCCATACATATCGAGAGATTCCACAGTCCTCGGTATCTGCAAAGCATGGTGCTATTCGGAAGCGCACATCATCGCTTTTCGAGTGGAAGCCACCACCGTTTATGAGGTCGGGATTATAGATGGAATAGGTTGTCCCGTCCTCTCTTATCTTTGAAAGGTTGGTCAAGAAGGTGTTTTTTGCACGAACGAGATATTCCTCTTCGCCTGTAAGCGACCAAAAAAGGTAATCTGCCTCGCCTCTCCAAATGCTCCATGCGTGTCCTGCACAAATTGCAGGCCCGTCGGCGTCGCCCTCCCATTGAGTTTCCCAAAAGCGAAGCGTTGAGCCCTGCATTTGGGCAATAGGAGTGTGAATAATCCAAGCATTATGGCTCTCAAGAATTTCTCTTGCCCTGCTTATATATTTGTCGTTACGCTCGACATTTGAGCAATAGTAAAGCATGCCAAGTGCAGTGCAGGACATTGAGCCCTCCTCCATTTCCTGCTGTGCCTCCTTGCTCTCGCCTCCCTCAGTTGGAAAATACATTCCACGAGAGAACAGATGCTCGCAAAGGCGCTTTGCACTATCAAGATATTTTTTTGATCTTTCCTCATCCTTATCAGAAAGAAATTTCGCCATATCCACAAGCGCTATCATAGGACAGCAAACACTCGAATAGTCCTCCCTATTACCGTCACTCCATTCAATCTCAATGCGTCCGTCCTCTCTTTGATAATTACAAATAGCATTATCGGTTGCCCCTATTGCGTATTCAAGATATTTTTTATCGCCAAAATACAAATACGCATCAAGGAGTATCGTTATTCCAAAGAAAAGCTCCTGCACACGTGACGATTTAAAGACATTGTACGCGCCAAAGCTTGCGTGTGGAGTCCTCATTATTGTTTGTCTTGGTGTTGCCTTTGTAATATCAGGCTCTGTCAAAATGTCAAGAAAGGACAAAAGCTTGTCCTCGTACTCATGCACCTCACGCTCAGAGAGCATATTTTTGTGCTTTATCAAAAAACGAAGCATTGCGCTTGCCCAGCATTGATGCTCACACAAATTTCCGTCTGTATATTTTCGTATGGTATCAAGGCTTACACTATCCATTGATTTTTTATAAAGGTCTAATATGGATTTGTAGCCATAAAGCATTATCGGAGCGCCATGCTTTCCACCAAAAACAGGGATTAGCTCAATATCTCCCTCGCTCTCTATTGTATAAGAGGTCGAAAATGGAATTTCTCTTGTAGCACGCGAGCTTTTCTCAATAAGCTTGTCCACTCTTGACGAGGAAATTATCGACACAGTATCGCCTGTTTTACCACCACTTATCTCTGCTCTTATAAAAGGCACTCCATAAAGGCCCTCAAGCGCCTTAAGTGCCGAATCAAAATCTCCAACGGGCAAAATGGCGATTTTCATTTTCCTGTGTGTGCTGTTTTTTCCATAGGCGCGATCAAAGCTTGCAAGCATTTTAAGGTTGACAAAATAATGTGCCCACAAATACGGAGAATAGTCCATTTTCCAGCCGTCGTCCTCTAAAAGAGAGGCAACAAGAACATTTTTACCATTAGGTCTTGTCAAAAACGCATAGGTTATTTTACCGTCAGACGAATGATAGGGGGAATTGAAAAGAAGCTGTCCGCGCCACTGCCCACCACCGAGCTTTCCCATAAAATTAAATGGCAAGTTCATGCCAAGCTCGCTTATGCCCTCTCCCTTGCAATCAAGCTCAAGGCACACTCCGTCCAAAAGCTCGTTGATTACAACGCGAGAGCGCGTTGCATCGCCAAAAAGCGCTCCATTTTCAAAACGAAGCTCATCGCATCTATCGATATATGGCGTCGCCGATGGCTTCGGCCCCTTTGTTATATCGTCGCACATCAAGGTGTAGCAAATGCTGATTTTGCCACTAAAAAGAGGGTTTTGCTCGCACCTTGTGTCGATTATTTCACATTTTTCTCTGTCAAATAAAATTTTCATATGCCCTCCCCAAGGTATGCTTTATTTTATTTTATCATATCACGCAAAAAAATTCAAGGCTACTATTGACACGATAAGACTTTTGAAGTAAAATTTATAGTGAAATATTTCATCGAGGTAAGCCATATGATTCTTAGTGCAAAAACTCTTATAAAATTCGCAAGAGGTGGCGCATCCTATACAAGCGACAAGGGTGTTTTTAGGGCATTTCGCTTTAGCGAGGAGCAAATTAAATATATGAAAAGCAACGCGTTCGACCAAGGCTGGACAGCCTGGGCTATGCACACGGGCGCTGTAAGGCTTGAATTCAAGACCGATGCTACAAAAATAAGCTTCGACTATGTCTCGTCAAGCTACATTAAGGAAAGCAACACCGTCGATTTTATCGTTGACGGTAAGCTTGAGGCTGTTTATAGAGTTGACGACTCTCCCAAGGGACACATTGAGCATACAATGGCTAAGGGGGAAAAGAAGATTGTTATTTGTCTTCCCTGCATTGCCTCGTTTGGCATCAAGAAATTCACTATAAACGGTGGCTACAAGAGCGTGCCATTCCCTAAAAAGAAGATTCTTATTCTTGGCGACTCGATAACGCACGGTGGTGGACCTCTTATGTCGAGCGCTACATATGTAAATATGCTCGCAATGAAAACGGGCTACGAGATTATCGGTCAAGGAATCGCAGGCTATCGCTACGAGCCAAGAGAAAAAATGATGGTGTGTGATGGCTTTAATCCCGACAAGGTTGTCGTATTTTTGGGCACAAATTACTACGAGGCTGACCATATCGAGCAAGGCTACGATTACAAAAAGGCAGTTTATGAGTATTACGATAAGCTCGTGAAGCTTTATCCCACAACTCCGATTTTGTGCGTAACTCCACTTTGGCGCAACAATGGCGTTGACTGGGAGCGCTTTAATTGGTGCATTGATACAATCAAGAGCGCGTGCGCAAGATATGAAAGAATTAAGGTTATCGACGGTCTTGATATCGTGCCCCACGCAGACGAATTCTTCGCCGATAAAATCCACCCCACAGCCTATGGCTCAACCTTTATCGCAAGTGCGATTGAAAAGGCGCTTAAACAAATATAGCAAAAAAGGAACGGAAAATCCGTTCCTTTTTGTTATTGACGTTTTCAAGGCTTGATTAAGCTTAGAGTTTATAGAAACAAGAAATCGTCCCCTGTTTTCTTAAGATGTTGTCGGATAATAGGTTGTTAATTCACATTCGGAATTATAAGTGTCACCCTTGAACACATATTGTTTTTTTATTACTGTTAAATCAATGTCGGAAATGTCATCTTCAAATAGGCTTTTTGGAATGATGACAATATCTGTATAAAAATCGAGCGCCTCTTCTTGACCGCGTTCAATCAGATTATATGTCAATGTATAACTTCCGTTTTCCTTCTTCAAATCCGTATAATATATGTCCATTGCATTTTTATCTCGAATATATCCCGACACTCCCTCTACCACTAAAACGTAATTATTTTCAAACGTTGCCTCCACAACAGCATCAAATTCCGACACCGTCTCAGAAAACTCCTCATAATTTGAAAACATTTTGGCAAAGAACTTTTTTCCGGAAAGCCTTTTTTCGCACAAAACATGAGTTCCCTTCCACTCGGAAAGAATAGCCCTATATGCGCTAAAGGTATCAGCGGTTATACCATTCACAACTTCTTTTGTTGCGTTTTCATAATCCCATTGACCCTCAAAGGTTTTAGAGGTTAACTGAGGAGTAGACGGATCTTCTAACACAGGACCTTCGGTTGACGTGCTCGACTCCTCACTTGACGAGCTGCTCGACGATTCCTCGGGCGTGTCGCAAGCAACAAGCACCCCAAGGCACAAAATCATCGCAAGTAATAGAGCTATTAGTTTTTTCATAAAATCAACCCCTTTTTAAGGAATTACAGGCAAATAAGTGATCTCGTAACAGCTCGAATTGTAAATGTCCTCGTGCGTTTCGAATAAATACACCTTGTACAAAGGTCTTATTTCAATGGTATTTGGATGATCCTCAAAAAGCTCCTTTGGAATTATAACAACATCAACATAAGGCTCTTCCAAGGGGCTCTCCATAGTTTCTCGAGTAAATATTCTACTATAGCTCAAGGTGTAGTATCCGTCTTCCTTTTTCAAATCATTATAACACAACAATTCTTTGTCGCGTTGAACGCCCCAACGACCTTGGACAATTAAAGCATAGTTGTCCTCGAATGTTTGGGTGGTTATAGATTCAAAAGCTTCTTCGTTGATAACGCCCTTCAAAAAATCCTCGTAGCTTGAAATTATCTTTATACAATAAGGCTCACAGCCCATGCCGTAATCTTCCAATTTCGTTAAATTTTCATAATTTGGGTATGCTATATCACCACCAAAAATCGTTGTATAAGCACCTAACCATTCGGGAGTTACTCCGTTTAATTCGACCGAAGAATCCGACTCTCTGTCAATGTACCAATATCCCGAGGATATCTTTGGCTCCTGTGGCGGTTCTTCATTACAAGCCACAAGCACCCCAAGGCATAAAAGCATTGCAAGTAATAAAGATAGTAGTTTTTTCATAAAATCAACTCCTTTCGAGAAATTGACAGTTAGATTTTACGGAGACACGGAATCGTCCTTTGACTCTGCGATCCAAATGATTTGTAATTTGTTTTCATAAGAAGATAAATCTGTCTGCTGTTCAAACTCAGATTTTGGAATAAAAATCAAATGATTCAATGTTTTTTCATCGTCCGTTCCCTCTTCCTTTAAATTTACCTCTATTTGCAAAAAAACTTTAGATTCTCTCGTGGTTTCGCCATCATAATCAATGCCAAAAAACATATTTGTGCAACTCCAACTACTAAAATATGAGAACGCCATTGCTATGTCATGAAGCAACAACGCATAGCAATTGTCAAATTTGGACTGAACAGTTTCGTCCAATGAAATGTCAAGCACATGTGTCAACTCGTCATAGGTTTTGTAAATTGCAAAGGTAGGAGCATCGTTTTTCAAATCAAAATGATCAAGCTCATAATAGGCTACAACCTCGATAGAATCATCGCGCAGATTTGCGCCTGACGAATTTGATTCCTCGCTCAAGGAGCTACTCGACGATTCCTCGGGCGTGTCGCAAGCGACAAGCACTCCAAGGCACAAAACTAACGCAAGTAATAAAGCTAACAGCTTTTTCATATGATCAACTCCTTTCCTAATTTTATTGTAGCATACGAAAAATGTGCTTGTAAATGCTTTTCACTTAATTTTCAGCAAATGTTCACAAAATCAAAAAGGCACTCGAAAGTGCCTTTTTCTTTTAGTTAAATATTTCGGTTGCGCGTTTTTCAACAGCGAGGCCTGCCTTATATGATTTCATAAAGCGGGCAAACTTTGCCTTTTCAGCGTCGGATGCTATGGTTGTTTCCTTCTCAGCGCTTTCAAAGAGCTTATCAAGGAAATCTCCAAGGGTTACATTTTCAAGTGTTGCGAACAATGCCAAGAGTGCAACACCCCAAGCTCCGCCCTCTCCTGCGTTTTTCATAACGGTAATAGGTGCGCCGAGCGCTGCGCTCATTGCATTTGCGCCGATAAATGGTGTCTTAAAGAAGCCACCGTGTCCACAAATTGCCTCGATTTGTACCTTTTCCTCAGCAAGAATTTCCATACCGATGCTCATAGCACCGAGTGCGCTATATAATTGCATCTGCATAAAGTTAGCAAATGTGAGCTTACCACTTGGCATTCTTGCAACAAGAGGAATACCTGTTTCCAAATCGACAATAGGCTCGCCTGAGAGGAAGTTATAGCCAACGAGTCCACCGAGGTCGTCATCGCTATTTGCGCTTACCTCGTACATCATATCGTAAAGCTTGCCCTTCTTCATCGAAACGCCTGCCATATTAAGAAGCTCATCAAAGAGATTTGCCCAAGCATTGATTTCTGATGTAAAGTTATTTGCGTGCACCATTGCTACGGTGTCGCCCGATGGTGTTGCAACAATGTCAATCATTGAATTAACTCTTGAAAGTGGCTTTTCCAAAACTACCATAGCAAATGCAGAGGTTCCAGCAGAAACATTACCTGTGCGAACCTTAACTGCGTTTGTCGCTACCATTCCTGTGCCTGCATCTCCCTCTGGTGGGCAAAGGATTGCGCCTGCCTTAAGAGTGCCAGTTGGGTCGAGCAATTTTGCACCGTCCTCGGTCAATTTACCTGCATATGCGCCAGCTGGAAGTGCCTTTGGAAGAAGTATGCCAAGGTCTGCGTTGACTCCGTGCTTTGCAAGAAGTGAATTAAAGATTGCAAGTCTGTCCTTATCGTAATCTCCGTCCTTGATTGGAAACATTCCCGCTGCGTCGCCTATACCAAGAGCTCTTTCGCCTGTGAGCATAAAGTGAACATAGCCTGCAAGAGTTGTAAGGAATGTAACCTTGCTTACATGCTCCTCGCCATTCAAAACAGCCTGATAGAAGTGAGTGCCACTCCATCTTTGAGGCATATTAAATCCAAGCTCGCGTGTGAGCTCCTCGGATGCTTTTGCTGTTGTGGTGTTTCTCCAGGTTCTAAATGGAACGAGCAAATTGTCGTCCTTATCAAAAGCGAGATATCCATGCATCATAGCCGAAATTCCGATGCTATCAAGCTTTTCGATAGGGCTACCATAATCCTCGCAAAGAGATTTGTAGGATGCGCGAAGACCGTTCCAAACATCGTCAAGGGAGTATGTCCAAAAGCCATTTTCAAGCTTGTTTTCCCAGTCGTGCGCGCCCTGTGCGATAACTGCACCGTTTTCGTCAACTAATACTGATTTTATTCTTGTTGAGCCAAGCTCAATTCCAAGTACCTTCTTCATTTTTTCCTCCAAAAAGTAAGCTTTCTATTATTGTAGCATATTCTAAGGTATATTTCAATTATTTTCTATGCGAAAATTTGAGTGTTGTATCGCCTGCGCTCGCCTCGTAATCGCCATAGAAGCCACGGAAGCGCGCATAACCGTTTTCGTCGGTTTCAACCTCGAGCTCGGTGTGCCATTCCTTTGTTATCAGGTCCTTTATCGCATAATAAGCAGGCTTTGGCGAGAGGTCGAAGCGAAGGAGTCCACCGTAATACACGTTTTCGCCAACACTCATATTCCCCTGCGACCACCTTATGGCCTCCGGTGTCGGATTCTCGACGTAAGCATAGCCGTCAACCAAATTCCAATAAATAATTTGCTCCATAGAAGGATGAGAAAACCACACCCTGTATAGATTTTTGATGATTTCCGCTTGGATTTCCTCGTCCTTTTCATCATTTGAATATGCGGGAATTGTAATCTCGGTTACCTGTAAATGCTTTGACAAATTAGAGTACAAATTCATATGGTCATAAAGAGATTTGGGATTATAAAGATAGCTTGATTTAGCTATTTCGGACTCTCTGCTTTCAAACATATGAAACTGCGCCCCTATGGCATCAATTCTGGCACCCTTTAGCATACTTGATTCGGTGTATGCGTAATAGCTGTCGGTCGAACGGCAGTTTGCGCCCCAAAAAGCATCGGTATATTCGTTTATAGCCAGCTGATTGTTAGGAAAATACTTTTCGGCTAGCTTAAAGCACCATTCCACGTAGTCGTTTTCGTCATAAAATTTTGTAACCCTATGGTTCCAAAGCATTTCGTTTGTTACCTCAATTGTAGGGATTTTATGTGCGTATCTTTTGGCAATTTCCTTGTACCTGTTTTCAAGCGCATCCTTAATCTCTTCAACCGACAAATCGGATAGCCACCTCGGGAATTGATGCTCGTATGCCAAGGCGTGCTCGCGTGGCTCAATTCCGTTTTTCTCGCAAAATTCAATACAAAGGTCGATAGGCGGGCGTCTGTAATACGGTGTCGAGCCAATTTCGTATCTTAATTTGCCCTTTTCAGGCTCAAGGCTTGCCCAATAGAATGGAAGGGTTGCCATATTGAAAACGCTCTTAAAGGCGCTCTTATACGCATCGTTTTTCTCCTTTGTTTCAAGCTCGTCAAGCATAAATATGTTAGCACCAAACTTGAAATCGTGAGAAATTTGCTTAATTTTAACTATCGTGTTAGCGAGCGCGTTGCCGTTTTCGTCCGTTATTTTGACGCAGGCATCGCCCTTTCGGTATTTTTCAATGTTTTTCTCAACCGTGGTGTCAAGAAAATCACGCTCACTCTTAAAATATTTTAATACTTCTTCTCTTTCGTACATAATAGCACCTCACTTTATTTCATTGTAGCACACACGCGTAATAAAAGCAAGAAAAAACAGACACACAAAATGTGTGCCTGCCTTTTGGAGGGGTAAATGAGATAAAAATCGAAATGATTACAATTATTATGCAACCATATGATTCGCAAAATCAATGCTAAAATACGAAATACAATCAATATTCCCAATCATCATCGGGACGATCGATATGTACGTGCTCGTTGAAAATTTTGCCTAAAAGGTTAAGGCAATCCTCGCTAAGCACTCTTGGATTATATGAATCTACTTGTAGCATATTATATGCGGTTATAATTTCTTGCATTATATCCTTTATTAGTCTTTCACTTACAATATGAATGTCCTCGCCGTCGTTGTATGTTTTATATATACAGCCTGGCTCAAAATCCATATAGTACTTATCAAGCATTTCTTCCATTGAGCCTGTTAAATGGCAGGCAATTTCAAAGAATTCCTTTAGCTTATTGTAGGAAGCCTCAATACATTCCTCGTATACTCATCTCTAAAGCTAAACAAATACTTAATTATATTTTCTCCCTTTTCGCTTGGTAGTAAATCTATTGCCTTTGCAAACAATTTTTCTGCAACAGAAGGGAATTGACATAGATAAAGATTTAAGGATTCCTTATTTATGTGTTCAAAGCCTACTATTATGAAATCAAACAGCTTTTCGTTATAAACGCTTTCCGGAATACTTAATCGTTTTACATAATCACCCCAAACGTTTAATCCATAATAATAATGCAAAAGATTATCATAATTGCCTATTTTTCCTTTTTCAGATGGGCTCCAAGGTAAATCTACAGTGCCTAAAAGAAGCTTTAGTCGCATATCTGTTGAATATATCTTGTCGGCATAAGCCTTCATAACCTTTTGTGGGAAATATGTTAGAATGTAATCTAACATAGTTTTTCCGTTTTCGTCCTTAGTGCTTAGCGAGTCCTTGTCAATAGATTCAAAAAGCTCTAAATCATCATTTTTTGCACATAGTTCTTTTTTAGATTCATAGACAACACATTGCTCGGACTCGTTGCCTGTTAAAAGATAGTCAATAGAAACATTAAAAACCTTTGCAATTTGAGGCAATGAGGTTATGCTTGGATATCCCTCCTCGCACTCCCATCTGCTTATTGTTTTATCTTCAACACATAGCTCCTTTGCAAGACGAGCTTGTGTCCAGCCCTTTTCAGCTCTTAACTTGGCTATGGCTTTGCCAATAGAATGTTCGTTTTTGTTCATTTCAGCACCTCCGATAATGATTAATTTGATTTTATCACAATGGGCAAAAAAAGTCAACCTATGAATCCGAGAGAAGAAAAAAGTCGTCGCTTTGGCTCAAAAAAAGCAACTCTATGATTCATAGAGTTGCTTGTGATTTCTGCTTCCCCGAAGGCGCTCGGAAACGTCCCTTCCTTGCCGGTGGTAACCGGCGCTGATGAAGCTCAATCCCTTCTCCACCAAAAAGAAAAAACAGGCACACAAAATGTGTACCTGTTTTTGGCGGAGAAGATTCTCTAGGAACACAAGTGTTCCGTTGAACTGTTGTCGTTAGCCAATCAAGCGTCGCAAAAGAATTTTACTCGCTTTCTTGGACGACTGCCACTCCTTATTCCTCGCTTCTCCCTTCCCCGAAGGCGCTCGGAAACGTCCCTTCCTTGCCGGTGGTAACCGGCGCAGATGAAGCTCAATTCCTTCTCCACCAAAAAGAAAAAACAGGCACACAAAATGTGTACCTGTTTTTGGCGGAGAAGAGAAGATTTGAACTTCCGCGCCGGTTACCCGACCTACACCCTTAGCAGGGGCGCCTCTTCGGCCACTTGAGTACTTCTCCATAAAAGTACGCAAATACGCTTCATGGCGTACTGCACAAACCGCCGTTTCTTAGTTTGCTTTTCAATTATACACAATTTTTTTGGTGTTGTCAATACCTTTTTTCTTTTTATCTTAAAATTTCGAAAAATACTCTTGACATTTGTAAAATATTGTGGTATTATATGTTAGCAAAATGAAATGCGCTCCTAGCTCAGCGGATAGAGTGCCCGGCTACGAACCGGTAGGTCGAGGGTTCGAATCCCCCGGGGCGCGCCATAACCAAGAAACCACCCAGTCGGGTGGTTTTTTGGTTATTATGTCTTCCGTGTTGGATTCGACACTCCTTCAAAAGCTCGCTTTTGAATAGGGTGCGGATACGAGCGAAAGGTGTTGTCTGCTTGCAAGCAAAAGCCGAGCGAAGTACATTGGCAAAGCCAATGCATCCCCTTTAAAATGCAAAAGTATTTCGGGGCGCGCCATAAAAAACGACAGGTTTTTACCTGTCGTTTTTTTGTTACTTTTGAACCTCGATGATATTATGTATATCGATGCGAGGAATTTTGGTAGTTGCTTTGCCGTTTTCGTATTTGAAGTCAAGAGAAATACCCTCGGGCTGTAAAACGAGTGCGCTAGGCTTTTTGTCAAGCATAATTGAAAGCTCTATGTCCAAGACAGGTGGAATATAGTCGTCGGTCGCGCACGATGCGTTTGCGTGAGCTCCGCCTGCGTTTATTAGCTGAACCATCAATTTTCCGTCCTTGTCAAGCGCAACGATTTCAAGACGTCCGATTGCGCCTTCGATTTTAACAATCGGCTCATAAATTCCGTCAAGAACGCTCTTCATTATTTCTCTATGCATATACTGAGTGCCAAAGAGATACTGTGAGCCTATATCGAAGCCAAGCGCGGTAACAGTTCCCTTGCCGTATTTCATACGCGAGGAAATCGATGCGCCATCGCATCTTTCGTTTTCTAGGAAAATCGCCTTGCTCTCCGCATCACTTGCGACAATCTCGCAAGGAGAAAAGAGTGTGCCGTAGGACGCCCTATCCATTGTAAAGAAATACGGCTTGTATTCCTGCGTAAAGGTGTCCGCGTGTCCGTTTTCAGTGCTTTGAGGTGCGGTATTTTTGAATTCCGCCCACGCGCGAGCCTCGAATGGCGCTCCGCTCCTAGCAAAGAGTGCGCAGGTATTCTTGCCGATAAGCACTAGGTTGCCACCTTTTTCGGCATATTCAAGAAGCGATTTTACGGTTTTTTCCTCAAGAGAATCGTATGTTTCGGGAACGACTATCATCTTGTACTCGTCTCTTTCGTGCTCCAAGGTATGCTCGCAAACGATTTCGAGGGACTGTCCTATATCGCAAAGAAGCGCTGTTGCTCCCATAACCTTTTCGTAGCCGGTACGCGAATAAAGTCCCTTAGCCTCTCTTGCCCTATCATATGTCGAAAGCAAAAGCGCGCTTTGATGAATAGGTGTGCCACGGAAGCAGTAAGGCTTTCTTGCCAAAATGAACTCGGATACATCCTTTAATGCTCTTAAATCCGACATCTTTGGAGAGCCGTCTCTAAACTGTGGAATATAGTCCTGATATGCTCCACCGAGCGAAATTACAGCCGATGCCTCTTGCATAATTTGTCTTGGATGCTTGGTTACATACGCGAGCTTGCCCCAAAGAGAGCGTCTGAAATTCCACGACATTAAATCCCAAGCATAGCCTCTTTGCTGTGCAAGGGCACGGCCTGCGTATCTTGCCGAATTAAAGGAGTCGTTCGGATTTAAATCTCCCGACAAGAAATCGACGTTTGCGCACACCTTCTCGGGCATATGGTCGCTAAACGCCCAGTTTGAGCAAACCTGAAAATCAGGATATTTTTCGTGAATTGCATCGGTATAACGGCGCACGTATCTTCTGAAAAGCTCACGGTTATATTCTCTGAACTCGTGATAATATTCGCCGTTTGGATCGGTAGGAAGCCTGCCACCGAGGTCTATTCCAAGCTCTTTTTCAAATGCCTTTATAGTTTCCGGGGAGAAATCGGACATTGCCATCCAGCAATCACCGTCCACCCATACGCCGTCAACACCGTATTCAGCCATCTCGATTAGCTGAGGGATTAAAAGCTTGTCAATGTATTTGCCGTTCGGTCTTGTCGCCTCTACGTGTCTTGAGCCGTCGGGATTCATAATCGCATCCTCGGGATTTTCAACGGCATATTTTCTGTCGTAAACGCCCGAATAGTGCATATAAAGCGCTACTCCCTGCTCCGCAGTTACCTTTCTCCAAAGAGCGAGAGTGTCCTTTTTAAAATCGGGAACTGCGTTTCCAAGCTTGGACGGAAACGAGGTCCAGCCAGGATGCCCCTTTGAGTCGATTTGAATAAAATCGGGCTTTAAGAGTGTGCAAATTTCCCTTATATCCTCTTCGCAAAGGCTTTCGCCCTGTCCTAGGTCCTTTGGATTTGCGTGAAAATCAAAATGCAAGCCCCAAAAGCTGTCTTTTCTTTTTTTCATAGTGTTCTCCTAAGCTCTATATATTTGTCAATTTAATTTTATCATATGCGCGCGCTTTTTTCAATAAAAGGCAGTTGAATTTTTTCCTCTTTCGTGATAAAATTACATAAAGGACTTTTAGGGGGTATCTTATGCTTATTAAAAACTGGAAAATGGATTTTGGCACGCACAAGGCGCTTGAGTGTGTTGCACCGTGCGATATGTATAGCGTTTTGCTTTCACATTCGCTTATACCAGAGCCATATTATGCAACAAATGAACAGCTATTAACTGACCTTTCAAGGCAGGATTGCGCTTTTTATAGCGAATTTGAGCTTGGCGAGGAGCTTTCGCGTGAGCATATTGAGCTTACTTTTTATGGCATTGACACGCTTTGCGATATCTATTTTAATGGCACTCTGCTTGATAGCGTTAAGAATATGCACCGTGCCTACGAGTACGATATAAAGGCACTTGCTAAGGCGAAAAACGAGATACGCCTTGAATTTAAATCGCCTATCGAATATTTTGAGAAGATGGAGAGTGCGCATCATCTTTATACAAACAGCGACTCAATAGAGGGCGCGGCGCATTTAAGAAAGGCGCTTTATATGTCCGGCTGGGACTGGGCACCTAAGCTTCCTAATATGGGCATCTTCCGCGACGTTGAAATTCGTGCATATGACACCGACATTCTTGGCGACATTCTTATAAATCAGCGCCACGAAAACGGTCAGGTAACTCTTGAAATCGAGGCTTCAAGCAAGCACTCCGCTGAGGATGTGTCGATAATTTGCACGCTTGACGGGCAAAGCGCCACCTTGATTGATAACAAGGCTGAGATAAAAATTGAAAACCCAAGGCTTTGGTGGCCAAACGGATTTGGAGAGCAAAATCTATACGATTTGCACTTCTCTCTTGTTAAGGGCGAGGCTGTCCTTGACAGACGCACTATGACAATCGGCCTTCGCACACTTGAGCTAAGCCGTGAGGACGATGAGCACGGACAGGAATTCTGCTTTAAGGTAAACGGCATTAAGATTTTTGCTATGGGTGCAAATTTTGTGCCGATTGAATCCATTCCGTCGCACGAAACGAACGAGCGTCTTGAAAGACTAATTCAAGATTGCATTTTTGCTAACTTCAACTGTATTCGCGTTTGGGGCGGTGCTTACTATCCACGCGACTATTTCTATGAGCTTTGCGACAAATACGGTCTTATCGTATGGCAGGACTTTATGGTTGCGTGTGCTAATGTGTGGATGCGTCCCGAGTTTGAAAAGGAATTTAGAGAAGAGGCAATCTACAACGTAAAAAGAATCAGGCACCACGCATCTCTTGGAATTCTTTGCGGTAATAACGAAATGGAAGAGGCTATTTGCGGTTGGCCCTGTGCCGACGGTAACGATCCTCTTGTGCGCAGTGATTATTTAAAGCTATACGAGGATATACTCCCGTCAATTTGCGCCGAGCACGCACCGTTTATTTCATACACTCCGTCTAGCCCAACCTCGGGCGGTAATTTTGACTCGCCTCAGGACTACACACGCGGAGATGTCCATTTTTGGCACGTTTGGAATGGAAACTGTGGCTTTGACGAATATAGAAAGCACAAATTCCGTTTTTGCTCCGAATACGGCTTTGAGAGCCTACCTTGTATGAAAACCGTCGAGGCATTTTGTCCAAGCGATGAGCAAAATGTGCTTTCATACACAATGGAATGGCATCAAAAGCATTGGCACGGAAATGTCAAGCTTGTAAATTACCTTGCCGAAAGATATCAGCTTCCAAGAAATTTGAGGTCAACCGTTTATGCGACACAGCTAAATCAGGCTTGCGCTATCAAATATGGCGTTGAGCATTTTAGGCGCTGTCGTGGCTACACAATGGGCTCTATTTATTGGCAGTTAAACGACTGTTGGCCCGTTGCATCGTGGTCAAGCATTGACTATTATGGTCGATACAAGGCGCTTCACTATTATGCTAAGCGCTTCTATTCTAAAATCGCACTTGGACTCTTTAACGAGGGCGATTCTATAACAATAAATGTAGCGAGCGAATCAATGGACTCATTTGAGGGCTATATCAAATATGGCGTTAGAAAAAATGACCTCTCGCTCGTTTACGAGGGCGAAAAGCACTTTACCATCTCCCCTCTTTCCTCTCTTGATGTGGAATGTGTGCCTAATTTTGAATTTAACACACACAGGGACGCGTATTTTTATGCTGAGCTTTATGATAAAAATGACAAGCTTATTGCAAAGAGCACCGAGCTTGGCACTGAGCCTAAGCATTTTAAGCTCTTAAAGCCTACGATTGACACAAAAATCGAAATGGTAGACGGTGGCACGCTTATCACGCTATCGAGTGATGTGCTCGCAAAGGATGTGGAAATCTCCTTTAAGAATCACGACATTGTTGTAAGCGATAACTATTTTGATTTGGCAACCGATATGCCATATACCGTTTTTGCTAAAACAACCTTGACAAAGAGCGAGCTTGAACAGGAAATTTCACTATTCTCCGTTTATGACATATAAAAATGTCAATACTTATTAAAAATCTTTTAGTGGAGCTTTAAATGAACCGTATTAAAAAGCTTTTGGGGAATATACTCCATTCGCCGAGCCTTCCCCTTTACATTTTTATAATTTTGGTGCTTTGGGCGCACCTGTTTATGTCAGATTTGTTCTCTGACGACATTTGGTTTTACAATGTTCTCGAGGGCAAGGACGATATGATGGGCGCTTGGCGTGAGTTTCTTGAATTTCGCTACGAGAACTGGTCGTCAAGAACTGCTATCGAGGGCGCGCTGATTTTGCTTGTAAGAGTGATGCCTCTTTGGAAAATCATCGACTCTGTAGCAATTATTTATATCGTTTTTGAAATATCAAGGCTCGTAAATCCCGAAAAAAGCCTTGTCAAAAACATAATTATCGTGCTTCTTGTGCCTGCTTATCCTGTATGGGTGCTTTACGAGGTAGGCTTCGTTGCGACATCGATAAACTATATAATTCCGTTTGCGTGTCTTTTTCCAACGCTCTCGATTATATATCGTCGCGCGCAAGGCAGAGGCGTGCCGATTTTCGAGTATTTTCTCGCAATTCCGTTCCTCGCATTTGCCTGCTTTAGTGAGATAGTGTGCGCTATTTTGCTCGTTGTAAGCCTTGGCGCAATCACGCTTTATCTAATTGAAAAGAAGAAAATCCCGTATTTCGAGATTTTTGCGCTGATTTTCTGCATTTTGTTGCTCGTTTATCATTTGAGTTGTCCTGGAAACGACTTCCGTTACACGCAGGAAACGAACAACTGGCTCCCTGAGCATTCCTCGCTCAATATAATCGAAAAGGCGCTTCTTGGCTTTAATGCAATGACAAGCACGATGTTTTTCTATGATAAAAATCTGCTCGTTTGCCTTTTCTGCATTACTATTTCAGTTGCAACCATCTTAAAGAGTAACAAATGGTATCTAAGGGCAATTTCCCTTGTCGGCACGGTGTTCTCGCTTACCTTTGGTCTGCTTTATCCTATTTTGGGAAAAATACCGTTTATTTCTCGCATAGGGGACGCTATGATGGTAGCGCTTCACTCGCCATCTCCAACGCTTGGCTCTATTGCAATGGTGCTTTTGGCGATTGTGTTGCTCGCAACGCTTCTTGTCTGCATGCTTTTCATAATCGATAAAAGAAGAGATTATTTTATGATTTTCTTTGCCCTTGCAGCTGGCGCAATATCGAAAATTGCACTCGGCCTTTCCCCTACCGTTTGGACAGGCGCAGGCAGAGCCTCAACCTACCTCTATCTTGCAATCTCGATTGCAACGGGTATGGTAATCTATCAAGTATATTTGATAGTTAAGAACGAAATAAAAAAGGCTTGATAAAGCGGACTTCTCATAAGGAAGTTTAATTTCTCCTTGTAGGGACAGGCGCCCTCGACTGTCCGCAAAGGTATAAATACAACGAAGAAGACAAAGATTACCCCCGACAGATTTTCATCTGTCGGGGGATTGTCATGCGTTCAAAATGGTTGGAATTATTTGTTTTTAATGATTTCAGTTTGGTCAATTATTTTTACACCTAATTTTCCAAGTCCTTTTTCCCAGTTTGTTTTTTCAAATCCATACGGCGCAGCATGATTTAACATATCCTCATATTTAATAATCGTACGCATATCTTTATCACAAAACAACAAAATTATACCGCCGCTTCTCGCATTAAAAGAACGTCGTAACTCTATTGCCAATTCATTAATCTGCACTTTATATATTGCTGTTTTATTAAACCTATTAGTAACTTCTATTTGATTGCTTCTTATAACTAGATGATTATTTTTGATTTTAAGCCATTCAAGCCAAATAAACAGATACGTTATTGATGACAAGACGAGAAAAATAGCAACGGACCAGTGAAATATCATTCCAACAACAGAAAACAACCACAAAACGCCGACACAAATAAAACCAATATTATAGTCTTTTTTTCGACGATTGAAGATCCCTTCCTGCCTTACTTTCCAATCATCAAACAATATATTGTTTTCCATTTTTTGGCACCTCCTAATCCTGCTATATTGTTTTTTAACTCGGTTTTGTCGCGCTAGTTTCGCCTTTATATTACAAAGGCATCGGGCAAAGCCCATACCCCTATGGTTGCACGCATCCAAAGGCTCCCTCCGGGAGGGAGCTCCCGATGAAGTCGGGTGAGGGAGAGCGCGTAATAATAAAGTTTAATCTAAACTCAAAGTAACGCAGGCTCCTTCCGTCACGCTCCGCGTGCCACCTTCCTCCCGGAGGAAGGCTTTTCGATAGCCTCATTATAACACAAAATCGGCAGAAAGAAAAGTCCTTCTGCCGAAATTTGTAAACATCCTTATGAGAACCTGCCTAATCAAGCCTTTTTCTTTTTATTTTTGAATGTAAAGAATGCTATTGCGCTTTAGGCGAAGATTGATTGTGTTATCCTCTACCTCGTAAGCCAAGCACTCCTGCATTGTAAAGTCCTCGTTTGTAAGATAAACCCTTACACCGTCAAGTGACGCACCATCAACACAGATTGACACCCTTTTGATTCCGTCATCGTCGTTTTCGCTATAATATGTTACCATAGCACCGAGCTTGTCGCCATCCCTTGCACCTATAACATAAACGCACTCATCGTCACTTTCAGCCTCAACCTGATTTTCAAGTTCATAGAGCCTTGACCACATAAGGAACGGATAGTAGCCCTTAAGTGGCTCATAGGTATACATATCAAAGAGTCCGTTAAAGGCGGTTGGTCTTGCATCGTAGTACATAAGCATATCAACAGGTGCATTTTGGCAAGCGCTCATACAAGCCGAGGTAAATGCCGAGCCCTTCATACCGATAATTTGCTTAATTGAATATACGAACTCGTCAGTCCAGGAGCGAACATAGTTCCACTCGTTAAGAATGCTTTCAGTTTTGAAATAGCCGTACTCGTCAAGGAGCGCTCTTATTCTGTCCGCCTTGATTGCAACATCGCTTGGCTGTGTCCAATACCAGTGCCACGAAAAAAAGTCGAGGGGAGTGTCCGTGCCCTTAAGTCTTTCGAAGAAGCGCTTCATCCAAGCCTCGTCGCCTGCCGATGCAGGACCGCCGATTTTAAGGTGTGGGAAGCGTGCCTTTAGGTGCTTTGCGCTGATTTCAAACATCTCGGCAAATTGAGCCTCTGTCCCGCTCCAGCATCTCTTATTCGTGCTATCATCGGGGTCGAGGTCTGGCTCGTTCCAAATCTCCCAGTATTCCATATCGAATTTGAAGCCGTCAGCCCAGCCCTCGGTATAGTGCGCAATAATATGCTCGCAAATTTGTGCCCACTTGTGAAAATCCTTCGGCATTATCGTTCCGTATTTCTTAACTCCGTGCTCAATTTTTGAGCCAAGACGGTAAAAGGGCTTCGCGCCGTATTCGATAATCTGCTTCATATAAAGGTCGGTGCAAGCGAAATCGTAGCTTGCCTCATCGTTTACATCGGCATCGAAATTAGGGAAAATCGCGTGAACATCAACCGTGTGCTCTCCACCGTAGCCTGCGAAAAACGCCGCATCGTGTGTTCTTGCATAAGGAATTCCTGCGCTCTTATAATAGTGCTGATTTCCTCTTGTTTGATCCTTACCCGCAACAACAGGACCGTTGTTTACTGCGTGCATTGCCTTGATTTTGCCATTTTTCTTTGAAAAATCTATTTTTACTGTGCTCATAAAATTCTCCTTGTTGTTTGTTAATTTCATTTTAATACATACACCAAAAAATGTCAACTCGTTTATTGACTTTTTTTCTATTATATTGTAAACTAAATATACACATCATAAGAAAGGGCGAGAAAATGGAAAACGACATTAAAATAACGCGTCCCAAAAGGAAGGCGATTTTTATTAGTGTAATTTGCACCATAGTTGGAATTCCTCTTGTTTTAATTCCGATTATTACTATTATTGTATATGAATCGATTTTCGGTGCAAGATATGAAACTGCGCCCTATCTTGAATTCAAGGTCGAGGATTTCGAGGGGCTATGTGTTAATAGAAGCGATTTTTACGAGGAAAATGGCGATTTAATTGCAGGCTACAAGTATTCTCGCGAGGGCGAGGCTAAGGGTGTTGTTATCGTCGCACACGGTCTTGGTGGTGGTGGACACAACTCCTATATGCCATTTATTGATTGTTTTACGAAGAACGGATACCTTGTTTTCACCTACGATGTGCGTGGAAACGACAATAGCGAGGGCGATGGCGTTGAGGGCTTGCCTCAGGGAATTATCGACCTTGACCTCGCAATCGAGCACGCAAAAAAGGAATACGAGGGCTTGCCTATTATGCTTTTTGGGCATAGCTGGGGTGCTTATTCAGTTGGAAATGTGCTATCTCTTCATCCAGAGGTTAAGGGCGCTGTGATGATTGCAGGCTTTAATGAAAGCGAGGATATGCTCCTTTGCCACGCAAAAAGATATGTTGGACCTCTCTCTGACGCACTTTTCCCTTATGTTGAGCTTTATGAAAGAATGAAATTCGGCACTAAGCTTTCCTCTCTTAGCGCACTTGACGGAATGAAAAGCACCGATGCGCAAATTATGATTGTTCATAGTGCCGATGACGAAACTGTGCCAATCGAATATGGCTATGATAAATTTTACGCAGAGTTCAAGGACAATGCACGCTTTAATTTTGTTCTTTATGAGGACAAGGGGCACTCGCTTCTTTTCTATTCCGATGAGGCAAATGAATATCGCGAGGCGCTAAACGCAGAGTATTTAAAATATCTTGACGAAAACGACCTAAAGCCACGCGAGGCGACAAAATCCGCCTTTATGAGGGCAAATCTCGACAAGAAAAAATGCTTCGCCCTCGACGATGCGCTTATGTCGCAAATACTCGAAATGTATAATGACGCTTGCAAATAAAAAGGAACGGAAATCCGTTCCTTTTCTTATTTTTCCTCGATATGTGTCGGTTTTTCGGTCTTTTGGATTTGCTTTTTATAGAGTCGATTGAGCGTGTAGGTGGTGTACCTAAGTATGAACACGGGGAGCATACTGAGAACAAAGTTCACGCAGTAGATAGGAATCCAAATTGACGGAGCGCTACACCACGGAATAAAGCAGATTGCGAAGCCGAAAAGTGCGTTTTCAAGGTGGATTACCTCGCCAAAGTTCGCTTCCATAATAAATCGACCAAGATATTCTGGGCTTTGCGATGCCTTAAACTCGTTTTTGTGGAAGCCTGTAAAGCCACCAAGCTCTGGCACCTTGTCCTTCCAAGCTTTGATTTTGATTTTGTTGTAAAAATCCCTCTCGCCCTTTTTAACCTCGAACACTCTTTTTCCGTGCATAAACCACGATTTTGGAAGCGCACGACGAATAAGAAATGCGAAAAGTCCATCAAGCGCGATTATCGCCACAACACCCGTTACTGTATTTATGGAATTCCACAAAAGGTTGTGCCATTCAAACGGAACAGCAAAGGTGTTGCCAAGAATTATGGCTACCGTGCCAGCTAAAATTGTAAGTATGTAAAAAAGCATTTTTATTTCCTTTTTTCGATGTAATTTTGAAGAAGCACGAGCCAGTCGGTCTGAATAAAGTCAACGCCCTTATCAATAAGCCAGCCCCAGCCCTTGTCGGGATTATCATAGAGCGAAATGTCGTCGGTATGATGCGCGCTAATAACATCCTTTTCGTTATAGATTATCGCGTTTGCCCAAACAAGAAGCCCCTTGTCGTGCATTTTTGCGATATATTCGTCGCTAATGCAATCGTTGTCCTCGCTATCAAAGAGGATTTCCGTGCCGATTTGGTTTATTCCGTTCTCTTGTAGATAGTCGGTTACATCGTCCTTGTGCTTTACAAGAGGCATAAACATAAAATCGGGGGCGAATTCCTTAACCCTTTCAAGAGTTTCCTTGTCCGTGCCAGTCTTGACAATTACCTGCTTTTCAACGCCACATTCGCGAATTTCTCTTGTAATTCCCTCAACATCGGTCCAAAACTTGTCAACATTTATGTATGCCTTGTCCTTTAAAAGCATAAGCACATCACGAAGTCGAGGCACACGGTAGCTTGTTGGCACGCTATCGCTATTGAGCAAGAAAAGCTCATCAACCTCTTGGCTTGTAAGGTCACAAATATACTTGCTCTTTAAGAAAACAGGCTCCATCCAAGGATGGAATGCGTAAAAAACTCCGTCCTTTGACTTCGATACATCTATCTCAACGACATCAGCGCCAAGGTCAAGCGCAATTTTATATGATGCGAGCGTGTTGCAAGGAACATTTGCGCCACACACTCCCCTGTGTGCTGCCAAAAATGGCGAGCCCTTTGCTTTTCTGTTTTCAAAAATACTTTTGCTAAAATCTATCATTGTTTTTCTCCCAAATAAGCATATTCTATGCTTTAATTTTACCACAACGAGGGCTTTAAGTCAAGGCGCACAAAAGAAATACGAGCAAAAGTATTGACAAATATTTAAAGATATTATATCATTAAGATGGAAATATATCACTATAAAAGGAGTTTTTATGAAAAGAAAGATTTTTCTCACTATTCTAATGATAGCTCTTTGTATGTGTCTTTTTGCTATTTGTGCATCTGCTGCTGTAAAAATCGGCGATGAAACGAACGGTTATGTTTACTATGACCTTTCAAAGAACAACACATTCGAGGGTTATACAGGAACTGCTACCGTTTCCACAGCAAACAGAACAAGCGAGGATACCGACAAGTCAACTCACATAGTTATCCCTGAGGTTGTTGAGTACGACTCTAACGGCGACGGAACACCTGACGAAAGATACGTGGTAACTGCTGTTGCACAGTACGCTTTTGGACACAAGGATTTTATTCCTGACAATGTTCCCTTGGTTTCTATAACCATTCCAAGAACCATATCAAGCATCGGAACACACGCGTTCAGACAATGCCCAAGTCTCGAAACCGTTATTTGTAACGCACAAGCCTACAATCCTGTAACCGGAACGACAGGCAATGTTACTCTTTACGATGCAGAATTCTACAAATGTCCAAATCTTAAATCCGTAGATATGTCGAATTCTACCATTGTCAAATTTACTAAATACACCTTTACTAATTGCACTAGCCTTGAAACGGTTATTCTTCCTGAAGGTCTTACAGTAATCGGCGAACACACCTTTGAGGATTGTTCAAGCTTAACTAACATCAACTTCCCAAGATCTATCCACACAGTTGGCAATTCTGCGTTTTGGGATGCAACCAACGTATCTGGCGACTTGGTTTTTGACACCTTTATTTCCTTGAGCCCGCACGCATTTCGCGAAACCAACATAACTAGCTTTGTAGTTCTTAACGGAGTCCTCAAGGGAGAGAACGGTGCTGCCGACAAGGTTTTCACCTCTCTTAACACTGACGCTGCATTCTACAATTGCTCACAACTTGAATACATGGTTTTGCCCGATACAGTTACAACATCAGGCGCCAATACGTTTACAAACTGTAACAAGCTCAAATATATCGTTTGCTCCGATAATTACACAAATATTGTAAGTAGCATACCCGCTAACGCAAGCTTGATTGTTAGAGGCACCAACTACGAGGCTATGTCCGCTTGGGGCTGGGAAGCAGTTCCGTTCAGTCAATACGACCCTACCTCGAGTGCAAAGAACAAGATCTACTACGGCGCGATTGCAACTGACGATCCAACCGTTTTGGCAGACTTTACAGGCTTTGACAACTCGTTTGGCACTTGGGATGCGACAACTAACGAGAAGACATCATACGATGCTGTTGTTGAGGTGCTTGGCTATTCGACAAAGAACAACAGCACAGGCATTGCAACAGGCTTTAAGGTTAATCAAGCATCGGTTGATGCTTACAAGTCTATCTTCGGTGGCGACATTAAGCTCGGTATCGTTATATTCAATCCAAGCTTTATAGGCGACACATTCTTTGACGCAGAGGGCAAAATCAATGCCGAAAAGGGCGCAATTCAGGTTGAGCTCGTTGAAAATTACTCAACACTTAGCGCATCCGTTGCAGGCTTTGACCTTTCGAACGAGGCACATCAAAAGCTCGAGCTTGTGTTCGCAGGCTATGCATACACAAAGGCTGACAAGAGCGACATTGACTTGTTCCAAAAGGAATATGTAGGCACACAGGAAAATCCTGTATCATCTCCTATGCAAAGCAAGGTTGTAAAGGGCGACGATGTCCTCTACACCGTAAAGCTTCAAACCGTTACAACACCTGTAAACATAACCACAGGTAAGGACGGTCTTAACGCATTCGGCGCATAAGAAAAACAAAAAGCAAGCACAATGTGCTTGCTTTTTTTCTTTGTTCTGCGTTTATTTAACAGCTCATTACTCTGTGGTGTAGTTATCAAAATAACCCTGAATATAAACGATAGGTGTTCCCTTGTCGCCTGAGCCAGAGGTAAGGTCGCAAAGTGAGCCGATAAGGTCGGTTAGGCGTCTTGGAGTTGTTCCCTCTGATGCCATATTTCCAACAAGGTTACCGTCCTTCTTTGTGATTTCCTTTTTGATAGCTTCCTTAAGAGCCTCGCCCGAAAGGTCAGCAAAATCGTTATCTGCGAGGTACTTGAGCTTAAGCTCATTAGGTGTGCCCTCAAGACCTGCTGTGTATGCAGGAGATACGATAGGGTCAGCGAGCTCCCAAATCTTTCCAACCGGATCCTTGAAAGCGCCATCTCCGTAAACCATAACCTCAACAAGCTTACCTGTCTTTTCGTAAAGTCTTGCCTGAATGTCCTCAACGAGCTTTTGGCAATCGCGTGGGAAGAGCTTTACCTGATTTTCGGTTGCCTTGTTAGAGCCAAGAAGACCGTAGTTCTCGTTATAACCACTACCGTTCACGCTTGCGTTCAAGATTTCGTCAAGTCCGAACACCTTTTCAGCGCCTGCATTCTTAAGAATGCGCTTTGTACGGAAGCGAGAGTGAATGTCACAGCAAAGAACATTCTTTGTGTAAGAGAGGATTGCGCGTGGGTTGTTAGCAAAGATTATCTCTGCCTCTGCGCCACTTTCCTTGATAAGCTTTTCATAATATTCAACGTAGTCGATACCTGTAAAGCGATGCTTTTCATAACCAAAAAGCTCACGATAGGTTTTAATGTCAAGCACATCCTTGTAAGGATCAACACCCTTGTCATCAAGCATATCAAGGCTGACAAGATGGTTTCCAACCTCGTCAGATGGATAAGAAAGCATAAGAACTACCTTCTTAGCGCCCTTTGCAATACCACGAAGACAAATAGCGAAGCGATTACGGCTAAGAATAGGGAAAATAACTCCTATTGTCTCGCCACCAAGCTTTGCCTTAACATCCTCAGCAATATCGTCAACAGTTGCGTAGTTTCCCTGCGCTCTTGCCACGATAGCCTCTGTCATTGCAACAACATCACGGTCGCGAACCTTAAATCCGTCATCTGCAGATGCCTCAAGAACTGAATTTGTTACGATATCAATAAGATTGTCGCCCTGACGAATAATAGGAGCACGAAGTCCTCTTGATACTGTACCAACCATACGACTCATAAATCTTTCCTTCTTTCTTTCGCCCGTTTTTTACGCATAATTAAACGAGCCCTTTATTAACATAAGTAGTATAGCAAAAAAATTGTCAAATGTAAAGAAAAATTTTTGATTTTTTTTAATTTTTTTATATATTTACAAATATTAAGCGAATATTTGCGTGTTTTTACTTAATTTTTTACAAATTTTTCCACGATATTGATTTTTCAAAACGGTTGTGATAAAATTTTGTTAGATTAATCTAACAGAGCGAGGATTTTATGAGACTTGGAATTTTTACCGACTCACATATTTGTGGTGCTGACGACCTCGGTCTTGGCAGGCGTCCAAGGCTTGCAAGGGAAAGATTGATTTCTCTTGTAGAAATTTTTAGAGACGAGGGCGTCGATGCGGTAATTTGCTTAGGCGACTTGACTGACCGTGCCACAAACGAGCAAAAAAGCGACACCTTGGCGCATTTGCGCGACACTGTGTCGATAATTTCATCACTTGGAGTGCCCATTTACCTTGTAGGTGGCAATCACGATTTTCTTGTTTTATCTCGTGAAGAAATAGCGCGCGAGGGTGTTTTGCTCGCTCCATTTTGTATAGGCGACGCCTCTGCCACTATTGTTGGAATTGATGCCAACTATCGAGAAAATCTTCGCCACTTTGACGAGGCTGGCGAGAAATGGGACGATGCAAGCATTCCCCCAAAACAGCTTGAAATGCTTGATAGCACGCTTAGCGCATCAAAAGCGCCCTGTATTGTGCTAATTCACGAAAACCTCGATCCCTGTGTCGATTTTCGCCATCAGGTGAGGAATGCCGAGAGCGCAAGAGATATAATAAAAAAGCACGCAAGCAAGGTATCTCTTGTCCTGCAAGGGCACTTCCATTATGGCGCAAGCGCTATCTATGACGGAGTTCCCTATGAAACGCTCAAAGCCCTCTGCGTCTTCGACTCTGACAACTACAAAATCCTCGATACAAACAATTTATAAATAAAAAAGCGCCAAACGGCGCTTTTCTTTTTGCTCTATTATAAAAATTGCACAAAAGCGCCCTTTTATTTTAGTGTATTTTAACAAAATTGTACAAAAAGGCTTGATATCTTTCTTCTTTAGTGATACAATTATTATATGGAATATAAAACCATAGGCAATACGAAATTGCCGAAAACTTAACGAAAAGAGGAAACTACCATGGCAAAATTCATTACAAACAACATACGAAATGTTTGTCTTATCGGACACAGTGGAAGCGGTAAGACCGCTACAATCGAGTCAATGCTCTGGCGTGCAGGTGCAACTGACCGTCTTGGCAGAGTTTGTGACGGAAATACTGTTTCTGACTACGACAGCGAGGAAATCAAGCGTCAAATCTCTATCGGACTTTCCGTTTGTAACCTTGTTTGGAATGATGTTAAAATAAATCTTATCGACTGCCCAGGCTTCCTTGGCTTCGCTGGCGAGGTTGCAAGTGCGCTTCGTGTTGCTGATGCGTGCCTTATAAATGTCGATGCAAAGGCTGGTATGGAGGTCGGTACTGAAATCGGTTGGTACAACGCACTCGATGCAGGGCTTCCCCGTGCATTCTTTATCAACAAGTGCGATGATCCTGATGCGGACTTCGACAAGGTGTTTGAACAGCTAAGAGGCGAGTTTGGTAACGCACTCTGCCCTGTATTTATTCCTATCAAGGAGCCTAATGGCGTTATAATGGCAGACCTTATGACAATGAAGTGCTTCCGTTATCTCCCTAATGGCGAGCGTCAAGAGGAGGAAATGACTCCTTCAAGACTTGCAGTAGCTGAAAAATATGAGGAAATCTTCATGGAGGCTGTTGCTCAAACCAACGAGGAAATGCTTGAGAAGTTCTTTGAGGGCGAAAGATTCTCCTCCGAGGAATGTGCAAACGCACTTCACGAGGGAATGATTACAGGCTCTATTGTTCCTGTATGGTGTGGCTCATCCGAGAATATGCGTGGAATTTACTCCATTCTTACATCAATTGCTCAATCCTTCCCAAGACATACAGCCAAGGGCGCTGAAAAGGACATCTCCGGTGGCGATGTTGCAATTGAGCGTGAGGGCGAATGTCGCTTGTTCGTATTTAAGACAATCTCAGACCCATTCGTTGGACGCTTCTCGTTCTTTAAGGTTATGAACGGAGAGCTTAAAAAGGATATGGTTCTCAAGAATGTATCAACGGGCGCCGAAGAAAAGTTCTCAAAGATTTACACAATTTGTGGTAAGAAGCAGACCGAGGTTGACTCACTTGCTTGTGGCGATATCGGTGTTATTGCAAAGCTTTCTGGCACAAATACAAATGACACTCTCTGCGAGAAATCGCAAATGGAATATAAGAAAATCGACTTCCCTGAAGCTAATATGACAATGGCAATTAAGACCGACGGTAAGGACGAGGATAAGGTTGCAACAGCTATCGCAAAGGTGCTTGACGAGGATAAGACCGTTAAGTTTGAAAACTTTGTTGAAACTGGCGAGCTTCTTATCAAGGGAATCGGCGATGTTCACCTTGACACAGTAGTTTGCAAGCTCAAAAATAGATACGGTGTAAGCATTAAGCTTCAAACACCAAAGATTGCATACCGTGAAACAATCAAAAAGACTATTAGCGTTGAGGGCAAGCACAAAAAGCAGTCTGGTGGCGCAGGTCAGTACGGACATGTTAAAATTACATTCTCCCCTGCTGATTGCGAGGGCTTGGCATTTACAACGAGCGTTGTAGGTGGCGAGGTTCCAAAGGGATACTTCCCAGCAGTTGAAAAGGGACTTGAGGACGCAATGAAGGTTGGCGTGCTTCTCGGCTATCCTATGGTTGGACTTGGCGCAGACCTCACAGGTGGTTCATATCACGATGTTGACTCGAATGAGCTTTCATTTAAGCTTGCTGCTCGCTTGGCATACAAGGAATTGACAAACGCAAGTCCTGTTCTCCTTGAGCCTATCGGCACACTTAAGGTAAGCGTTCCTGAATCAATGATAGGCGATATTATGGGCGACCTTAACAAGCGCCGTGGTAGAGTTCTCGGCTGGGAGCCTGATGCAAAGCGCCCAAGCTACACGGTAGTTGAGGCAGATGTTCCAAAGGCAGAAATGGTTGACTATGTTATCGCGCTTCGTGCTATGACACAGGGCAGAGGTAACTTCACATTCCACTTCGCAAGATACGAGGAGGTTCCCTCACAGCTTGCCGCAAGAGTTCCTGCAAGAGAATTAAAGGATTAACAAAAAACACTCTGTAACCGTCTTGGTTACAGAGTGATTTTTTATTTTACTACTGAAATTTTTGTGTAGCCACAATGCTTCATTAGCTTGATTGCCTCAGAGGTAATCTCCTCGCCTGCTACCACAATCGAAATCGCAGGTGGGCAAAAGAAATTACTCGATGCGCTTATTCTTCCAAGCGCATTTTCTATATCGAGCGTTTCCCTTTGAGAAAACAGCGCTTCTCTTATAGACATTTTCGCACTTGGCAGAGCAAAATCAAACACAGGTGCGCTTATTTTTTGCTTTTGAGGGATTTTCAAAAGCGCCCCCTCAAGCCTTGAAAACTCCTCGTCGGTGTTTTCCGGAGTCAGCATCAAAACAAGATTTTCATAGTCCGACATTTCAGGGAAAATTCCGTCCTGCTCCAAAATCGAGGCAAGAGCTGTGCCTGTATAGCCATAATCGTTTGCCTTTATAACAATTTTGAGCTGGTCCTCGCCACAAAGCGTATATCCATTTTTCGCAAGGCGCTCCTTTAAAGCATTAAGCCTTGTCACAAACGCGCCAAGGCGTGCCTTATATCCGTCCGAAAGATACTCGTTTGTTTTATCGAGCGAGGCAAGGATTAAATACGACGGGCTTGTAGATGCGAAGAGTGCCATTGCGTCCTTTGCTCTGCTTACAAGCTCGGATGGTGCATTTTTCGAAATGTGAAGATACGCGCCACCTGTCAGCGTTGGCAGGGTTTTATGCGCGCTATCACAGCACATATGTGCGCCAAGGGCTATCGGATGAGAGTCCTTTTCCAAGAATTTTAGATACGCCCCGTGTGCATTATCGACCAAAAGAAGCACTCCGTGTCCTTCGCACACCTTAGCAAGCGAGGCTATATCGCAAATCCCACCAAGATAGTCAGGGCTTGTCACATATACGCAAATCGGCTTTTTGCTCGCGCCATTAAGATATGCGTCAAGTGTATCGGAGTCTATTTGACATTTTCTGTAATCATCAGCGCAAAGCCACTTGACATCGAGGTCGAGCAACGCAAGTGCGCTAATAAATGACGAATGGGCATTTCTTGTCGCAAGAACATAGCCCTCGCCCTTAATAAGTCTTACAAGATAAAGCATCGAGCGCACGCAAAGCGACGAGCCCTCGCAGGAATACAGGCTTCGAGCTGTGTCGAAAATCGAGGAAAGATTATCCTCGCTTTCCCTTATAATTCCGTCAGACAAAAACAGTGCATCTGCCCCCGAAATCTCGGTAATATCATATTTTTCAAAGCCCAAGGGACCGTTTCCCTTGTGCCCTGGCATATGTAATCTTGCACTATTGCTCTCTGCATAGGCGCTTACAAAATCAAAAATAGGTGTTTTCATTTTATTCATTTAATGCCTTGTCAATGGCAAGCATAATGGCACATTCCATTCTCTTTCTGAAAAGACGACAGCCATACTCGTAAACGCCCTTTACACTACCTGTTGCGTGATATGCATTAGCTGCACAGCCACCTGAGCAATAAAGCTTTGCCCAGCAGGTAGCACAATCGGGACGCGCGTAAACATTACACTGTGCGAATTCGTCCTGTGCCTCTTTGTTTGTAACTCCGTTATATATATCGCCGAGCTTATATTTTTCCTCGCCAACGAATTGGTGGCAGGGATAAAGGTCGCCCCAAGGAGTAACAGCCATATATTCTGTTCCCGAGCCACAGCCAGATATTCTTTTATAGATACATGGTCCGCCCTTTAAGTCTATCATATAGTGATAGAAGGTAAATGGCTTGCCTTCTTTTCTTCTCTGCATCATAAGTGTAGCAAGATCCTCATATTGCTTGCAAACAATAGGGAAATCCTGCTCAGTTAGCTCCTCGCTATCGCCCTTTGCACAAACAACGGGCTCCATACTAAGCTCATTAAAGCCGAGGTCAAGCATAACCTTGATGTCCTCTAAAAAGTCGGGGTTTGCGTGAGTAAATGTGCCTCTCATATAGTAATTTTTGCCACCACGCGCCTCTACGAGCCTTTGGAATTTAGGAACAATTCTCTGCCAGCTTCCGTTGCCTGCGTAGTCAACTCTATATCTATCGTGAATTTCCTGCCTTCCGTCGAGGGACAAAACGACATTACTCATCTCGCGATTTGCAAAATCAATCACATCATCATCAATCAAGATACCATTTGTGGTAAGCGTGAATCGGAAATTCTTGTTATGCTTCTTTTCAATCTCGCGCGCATATGCCACAAGGTCCTTTATCATTTGGAAGTTCATAAGAGGCTCTCCACCGAAGAAGTCAACCTCTAAGTTGCGTCTGCTTCCCGAATTTTCAACAAGGAAATCAAGCGCTCTTTTTCCAACCTCAAGCGACATAACTGCTCTTTCTCCGTGATACTTGCCCTGACTTGCAAAGCAATATGAGCAATTAAGGTTACAGGTATGCGCAACATGTAGGCAAAGCGCCTTTACAACGCCAGCTGTCTTTTGCTTGAGCTTATCTGCCATTCCCTCAAAGGTGTCGGGTGTAAAGAGCTTGCCACTATTTTTAAGCGAAAGCACCTGCTCATAGCACGCGTCAATCTCCTTTTCGGAAAGGTCTGAATATTTATTTTTAAGGCTATCAACAATCTCGCCTCTGCCCATCTTCTCAAAGCACTCGATTATATCATATGCCACATCGTCAACGATATGGACACCACCTGAGCAAATGTCAAGGACAATATTGTAGCCACCTAATTTATATTGATGTACCATAAAACCTCCTCTTACTTTTTCTTTAAGAGAAGAAAAAGTAAGCAAAAAGAAACTAAAACTAAATCAAAATACACAAGCCTCCTCTTACTCCCTTCAAGAGAAGAAAAGTAAGCAAAAAGAAACTAAAACTAAATCAAAAGCTAAATTACCTTAGCCCTTTTGATAAAAAAACTGTTTGCCCTTCGACAAACAGTCTTTTGTATATGTGCAAATTATTTGTCGCTATTCTCGCACTGCTGGTTAGCTATACCACAGCTTGTCTTGCAAGCAGACTGGCAAGATGTCTGGCATTCGCCACAGCCACCATTTTTAGCGCTTTCGCAAAGATTTGCAGTTTCAATTGTCTTAATGTGTTCCATTGTTCTATCCTCCGTAAAACTTTTTATCAATGAAAGTATATCACACTCTTAAAATAAAGTCAAGAGTTTTATATTATTTTATATTGGAGATAAGCTCATCTACAAGCGAAAGTGCATCGGCAATTTTTGAGATATCGCGTCCACCACTCATTGCGCTGTCAGGACGACCACCGCCCTTACCACCTGTTACTGCACTAACCTCACGCAAGATATTACCTGCGTGTGCGCCCTTTGCTACTGCATCCTTACCACATACTGCGATAAAGTTGAGCTTTTCGCCCGAATGAATAGCAAATACAGCCACAGCACTCGCATTTTTATCCTTAATGCTATCGCCAAGTGAGCGAACTGCGTCAACGCTCATATCTCCAAGGTCAGAGGTAATAACGGAAATTCCGTTAACCACCTTTGCGCCATTTACAAGCTCGCTAACACGAGAGTTAGCCATTTTTGAGTTCAAGCTTTCGATTTCACGCTTGAGCGCCTTAACCTCATCCTGAACACCAAGTGCGCGCTTTGCAATATCGTTTTCGTTTTGGCACTTAAGCTCCTTCGCTGTATCACGAATAAGCGCTTCCTTATCAGAGAGAAGCTCCAAAACTCCGTAGCCTGTTGTAGCCTCAATTCTACGAACGCCTGCTGCAACACTGCTTTCAGAGATAATCTTGAACATACCAGCCTTAGCAGTATTATCAATGTGAGTACCACCACAAAGCTCGGTTGAGAAGTCGCCCATCTTAACCATACGAACAACCTTACCGTACTTTTCGCCAAAGAGAGCCATTGCTCCACTCTTGCGTGCTGTATCAATATCGGTTTCAATGGTATCTACTGGCTCGCCATTTAAAATGTGTGCGTTTACAATTGCCTCAACGCGTGCAATCTCTTCCTTTGTAAGTGCTGAGAAGTGTGTGAAGTCAAATCTGCCGATTTTGTCATCAACATATGAGCCGCTCTGCTCAACATGTGAGCCAAGAACTGCACGAAGTGCTGCCTGAAGGAGGTGTACTGACGAGTGGTTTCTCGCAATTGCCTGTCTTCTTTCCTTGTCAACTGTACCGTTAAGAGTGTCGCCAACCTTAACGCTTCCGCTTTCTACTGTGCAAAGATGAACAAATACGCCATCGTGCTTCTTTGTATCATTTACTGTAAGTGTAGCATTTTCGTTTTCGAGAGAGCCTGTATCGCCAACCTGTCCACCACCCTCGCCATAGAACGCTGTGGTATCAAGAACGATAGAGCACTCGCCCTCGTCAATTTTGTCAAGAGTCTCGCCATTTTCGCCGATAATTGCAAGAACCTTACCGCTTGCAACGGTTGCGCCATAGCCAACAAACTCGGTCTTTGGCAAATCAAGTGCGCTGTCCTTATTGTCCCAGCCACCGATATTTGCTCTTGCCTCTCTTGCCCTCTGTCTTTGCTCAGCCATAAGAGTCTTAAACTCCTCCTCGCCGATTTCAAGACCGTTTTCCTGTGCGATTTCTCTTGTTAGGTCGATTGGGAAGCCGAAGGTGTCATAAAGCTTGAATGCGTCAGCACCAGAGATTTCCTTTGCGCCCTTTGCTTTCGCGTCGGAAACAAGAGTATCAAGAATTGAAAGACCTTGGTCTATTGTTGTATCAAAGCGCTCCTCCTCAAGAGAAAGAACCTTTTTAATATAATCTGCCTTTTCCTTAAGCTCTGGATAAGCATCGCCACTTTCGCCGATAGCAACCTCGCACATATCAACGAGGAATGGACGGTCAATTCCAAGGAGCTTACCGTGACGGCAAGCGCGTCTTATAATTCTACGAAGAACATAACCCCTGCCCTCGTTTGAAGGGATAACACCATCGCTTATCATAAATGTAGCGCTTCTTGTATGGTCGGTTACAACACGGATTGAGATGTCGTTATTTGCATCATCTCCGTACTTTTTGCCCGAAATAACGCACACAGTGTCAATGATTTTACGAATCGAGTCAACCTCGAACATATTGTCAACGCCCTGCATTACGCAAGCGAGTCTTTCAAGTCCCATACCGGTATCAATATTCTTTTGAGCGAGCTCTGTATAGTTACCGTTACCGTCGTTATTAAACTGTGAGAATACATTGTTCCAGATTTCCATGAATCTATCGCAATCACAGCCAGGCTTACAGTCAGGCGAGCCACAGCCGTACTTGATTCCACGGTCAAAGTAAATCTCCGAGCAAGGTCCACAAGGTCCACTTCCGTGCTCCCAGAAGTTGTCAGCCTTGCCAAGACGAACGATGTGAGCAGGATTTACACCGATTTTGTTTGCCCAAATATCGTATGCCTCCTCATCATTCTCGTAGATTGATGGCCAAAGAAGGTCTGATGGGATTTCGAGAGTCTTTGTCAAGAACTCCCAAGCCCACTCTATTGCCTCGTTTTTGAAGTAGTCACCAAAGCTGAAGTTGCCGAGCATTTCGAAGAATGTGCCGTGACGCGCTGTGTGTCCTACTCTTTCAAGGTCAGGAGTACGAATACACTTTTGGCAGGTGGTAACTCTGTTTTTTGGTGGGATAACCTCGCCTGTAAAGAACTTCTTCATTGGCGCCATTCCAGAGTTGATAAGCAAAAGTGACTTATCGTTGTTTGGAACGAGCGAGAAGGATGGCAAGCGAAGGTGCTCCTTGCTTTCAAAAAACGAAAGATATTTTTCTCTCAATTCGTTAAGTGATGTCCATTTCATATACAATGTGTCCTTTCAACATCAAATTCAAAAATTTCCTATATATTTTAGCACGCATTTTATTTTTTGTCAATAATGTTTGTAAAATATTGATTTATTCTTTTGTGAAGCGGTTTTTTTCGCTCTCGGTTTTGCCTTGTAAAACCCCGAAAAACGCACACAGGTCGGCACTTTTTGCCATTTTGATGGTATTTTTGTATCGTTTTTGAAAAGGCAAAAGTTTTTCCTGCGCCTCTCCATCGCGCTTGGCAATCAAAATTGGTCTTCTATTTAATGGCTCGAATTTCGAAATTTCCTTGACAAAAGAAAAGTTATATAGTATAATTGTTATATATAATGCCATAACTGCGCCTATTTGCGCGTTGATTTTTGGTAATTTTACTCAAATTATTCACCGTAAGGTTAAAGGAGATATCATGAAAGGCACTTTACGAAAGGTATTTTTAGTAACGATAATAATGGCGTTCTTCGCACTTTGCTTTGCAATCTGCTCAAGCGCTGCGTCGTATACAATTACATATTATCAAGGAGACACAGCTAAGCTAAAGGAGATTCACTCTGATACAGAGGAAATCACTCTTCGTGAAAGCAAATACAGCAATCGCTCCGAGACCTTCTACGGCTGGTGCTCTGACGACGGTGTAATCTATGCACCGGGCTCGAAAATCACCCTTACTCGTGATATGAAGGTTTACGAGGCGTGCGGTAAGATAGCTAATACCGAGGCTGAGATGATCTCCTACTTCAACGACAGTAACTGGACCTACATCAAGCTCGGCAAGGATATGAACATTCAGGAAAGACTTCCTGCTTATAACGGATGGCAGGTCCATGTTCTTGACCTTAACGGCCACAACCTCACAATCACAAACTCCGAGTGGGGAACTGGTGGTACTCGTAACGGTGTTGTATTCGTTGGTCAGGGCACTATCAACTTTACCTCGACAAAGCCAGACAGTGGTGCGTTCTATCAATCCGCTATTCACGGATACGGAGATACTGGTGTAACAACCGCTCCACAGCGTCTTTGGATAGGTAAAAATGTAAAGATTATTTCAAATGTTCCTCTTATTCGTACAACAAACGACTTCACAAACCTCTCCCCTGTTCCTTTCTTTGAGCTTTGGGGCGATGTAACCTGTCCTTACCTTGTTTGGACACAAGGAATTGACGAGGTTGATGCTAATATTTATCCTACTGCAAGGGTTAATATAACAGATACTAAATATCCACTTCTTCGTGATGTCAGCGCTTATGACGATGTTGAAATTATGGGTCTCAACATTTATGGTGGTACATTTACCTTCCCAAATGGATTTAAGGGCTTTATAACAGACGATGAGGACTTAAAGGAATGCTTCCCTATCACCATTGCGGGTGGTACCTTTAATATGGATGTAGCAAAGTACATCTCCGTTGACTATAAGACAGTTGATAACGGAAACGGAACATATTCTATTGAGCCGAATATTTGCCCAGTTTCTCCAACTCAAAAGCACAAGTATCTTGCAACCGACATCACAGTTAGCTGTGAGGAGGACGGACACATTGATTACAAGTGCGAATATTGTAACGATGAATATACCTCTCAGCGCTTTGCTCTTGGTCACAACACAATCACTCTTAAATTGAGCGATATGAAGAACACCAAGAAGGAAACAGTCGCAGGTCAATACTCGCACACCTGCTCGCGCTGTGGAAATGTTGAATACACCTACTTCTTCCCTGATCCTTACAAGGCTTATATCACTGTAAAGGTTAAATATGAGCGCGAGGGCGTCACAAAGACCGACACTCTCCGTGTAAAGGGCGAGGAGCTCTTCGGCTACAGCATTGACACCGACTCTGACGAGGAGGGCGAAACATACCTAACCTCATTTGGTACTGTTGGACTTCAGTACACCTTTGATGACGGACGCGAGGAAAAATTCAAGATGAGCGAGATTGTCGCAGTCGAGATTCCTCTCGGAACAACAAAAATTCAAGGTAACTCAGCAGTATTCAGAGAAAACAATCACATTCAAGAGATTTCTATTCCTCTTTCCGTTGAAATTGTTGAAAACAACGCATTCAGAGATATGCCAAACCTTGCAAAGGTTAATGGTATTGAAAACATTTCCGAATCAATCGGAGAATATGCATTCGCACAAAGCGCAGATAATGCACATGTTGTTCTCGACACTCTTAAGGTAAATGCAAAAACAGTTAAATCGAATGCGTTTAGAAATATGCTTGCAACACGAGTTATTATTGGCTCAAGAGTTAAGTCTCTTGCCGACGCATTCTATCTCGACTCTGCCGTTTCCACAATTGAGCAAAACTACGACAACAAGCGTGGAATGCTCAAGGAGGTATTTATTGAGGGTATATCAGAGATGTTCCCTATTGATGAATATCCAGGAATGTGGGCAACCGAAAGACAGGCAAACGCCTTCTACAATTCGCTTGACGCCGAGACAAGAGCAAAGCTTTTTGCAAGCGTATCCCTTGGCTCTGCCCTTTTGACAAAGGCTCCTATCTATTACGACCACAAGTACGATGTAACAGTACATGCTCCAACCTGTATCGCAGATGGATACACGGGCTATGAATGTCAATACTGTGGCCTCGGTACAAAAACCGACTTCGTTCCTCACGAGGGAATTACCCACAGATGGGAAAGAAGCCCTGAACACGATGTCGAGGCAACCTGTGCAAAGGAAGGCTACACAACCGAATTTTGCCCTATTTGTGAATCCGTTCAAAAGCTTTCTACAATTCCAAGAAATAGCAATCACGACTTTACCTCAACAGAGCTTGAGCCTGACTTTGACGCTTGTACAAAGACCGAATATCACTTGCGTAGAAGATGTGCAAATGGCTGTGGAGAATGGTCAAAGAACGCGGGTAAAAAGGTAACTGTATCTGAAAGCAACATTTTGGGACATGTTTACTCCGAGGAGGATGGTGGAATTGAGCAAATTCCAGCAACCTGTGGTAAGCCCGGTCAGACAATCAAGACCTGCTCTCGTTGCTACGAGCAAAATATCGTTGAAACTCCTGCAACAGGCGTTCACCTCTGGAAAAGAGATGATACAAAAAGAATTGCTCCTACCTGTGTCGCTAACGGAACAAACTTCTTTAACTGTAAGAACTGTGAGCTAACAAGCACCGAGCCTATTCCAGCGCTTTCATACGACCAAGCTGTTGAAAAGAATGCGCATGTTTGGGTTGACGAAATTGTAATTAAACCAACAAGAACAGAATACGGCTTCAAGAAGGTTTACTGCTCTCTCTGTGGTAACGAAAGAGTTGGCGCAAACACAACCGTTCCAAAGCTTAAGGATGCAGGCATGCCTTGGTGGGCATATGTGCTCATCGGCGTTGGTGGTGTCGCATTAGTTGGCGGTATCGGCGCAACAGTTTACTTTGCAGTATTCAAGAAAAAGAACGCTTCAAAGAGCTACACCTACAAGTTCAACACATTTAAGAAATAATTCTTATAACGATTAAAGCCACCGAAATCGGTGGCTTTCTTCTTTTTATTATAAAAGCGCGAGCCTTGATAACTCTCTTATAATTTCCGTTTCCCTTGTCGACGGTGTTAAGGGCAGGCGAAGCTCGTTTTGGCAGAGTCCCATAAGAGATAACGCCCTTTTTATCGGAATAGGATTTACCTCGGCAAACATCTCGTGAATAAACGAGGAGAGCTCGGACGCGAGACGCGTTGCCTCTTTTCGCTCATTTTTGGCGCATAATTCACACAGGGTCGCTATTTTTGACGGAATTACATTCGCCACAGCGCTTATAACGCCTCTACCGCCAAGGGCGTAGGTTGGCAAAATCAGCTCATCACAGCCAGAGTAAAAATGAAAATGCTCCCCAAAGCGTGACATCTTTCTTTCAAGCTCACCGACATCGCCACTCGCCTCCTTTATTCCAACAATGCTCTCGCTATCGCAAAGCCCCTCGAGCGCCTCGATGCCAAGCCTCATTCCTGTGCGCGACGGAACATTGTATAAAATCAACGGCAAATCACTTTCCCTTGCGATTTCCTTATAGTGCTCGCAAAGTCCCCTTTGCGTTGCCTTGTTATAATACGGAGTGACCAAAAGCGCACCGTCTGCACCTAATTTTTGCGCACCCTGTGTCAATTTAATGGTGGTTTTGGTGTTGTTTGTGCCCGTTCCGACAAGCATCGGCACGCGAGCGCCTATTTTCTCCTTGGCAAAGGCTACCACCTCATCTCTTTCGCCAAAATCGACGCACGGGCTCTCCCCTGTTGTGCCCAAAATCACAAGAGCGCTAACACCGTTTTCTATTTGAAAATCTATGAGAGCGCCAAGCGCTTCAAAATCTATTTTTCCGTCCTTGAAGGGAGTTACAAGGGCTGTTGCGCATCCCTCAAAGACAAGCTTTTTCGTGTTCATTCTTGGATTTTCCCCCAAATTTCAAAAAAGAGTTGAAAACATTCGATTTATACTATATAATATATAATGAAATATTATGTTTTAAGACTTCCTCTTTAAAGCATATGTCAAAAAACACAATTTCGTTACAGGAAGGCGCTATGATTAAGAACACTTTGCCCGAAACCACGCTTTGCACCTCGGATTTCTTTTATGATTTGCCCGAGGAGCGTATTGCTCAAACACCTATCGAGCCACGCGACCACTCGCGTCTTATGGTGCTTGAAAATGGCAATATCACGCATAAGCATTTTTATGATATTCTTGATTATCTTCAAAGTGGAGATACTCTCGTTATCAACGATTCAAGGGTTATTCCTGCGCGCATATGGGGCGAAAAGGTACGCGAGGGCAATTTCGCATCAGAGCCCTCGAAAATCGAAATGCTTCTTTTAAAACAGCTTGGCGACGACAAGTACGAGGTGCTTTTGCGCCCTGCCAAGAAGATAAAAATTGGTGGAAAAATCAATTTTAGCAACATTCTTGTTGCAACGGTTGAGGCAGTTGTCGAGGACGGAAACCGAATCGTTCGATTTGAATACGACAAATCGAAATACACAAGCATTTACGAGGTGCTTGAGCTTATCGGCACAATGCCACTTCCCCCTTATATTACCGAAAAATTAGAGGACCAAAGCAGATATCAGACCGTTTACGCTCGCGAAAATGGCTCGAGCGCTGCGCCAACAGCTGGACTTCACTTCACACCAGAGCTTCTTGAAAAAATAAGAGCCAAGGGTGTCGAGATTGTGCCTGTTATGCTCCATGTTGGGCTTGGCACCTTCCGTCCTGTTAAGGAGAAAAAGATTACCGACCACATAATGCACTCCGAGTTTATCTCAGTAAGCGAGGAAAGCGCACGCAAAATAAACGAGCGCAAGCGTGCAGGTGGACGAGTTATCGCAGTTGGCACAACCTCTCTTCGTACGCTTGAAAGCGTGGCAAGGGACGATGGCGAAATCGTGCCGACAAATGACGAAACAGGAATTTTTATATTCCCTGGCTATCGCTTTAAGAGCGTTGACGCGCTTATAACAAACTTTCACTTGCCTGAGAGCACTCTGCTTATGCTTGTGTCTGCGTTTTATGGCAAGGACAGAATAATGGACGCATATAAGTGCGCTGTTGAGGAAAAATATCGCTTCTTCTCCTTTGGAGATGCGATGCTTATTCTCCCTTAAAATTCATTTTAAAAGCGAGGTTTTATGGAAAAATTGAATAATAAGCCTCGCGTTATTGCAGTCGTAGGGCCTACCGCGGTTGGAAAAACAGCGCTTGCCGTTTCTCTTGCCAAGGCGCTTGACGGAGAGGTAATTTCCTGTGATTCGATGCAGATTTATCGTGGAATGGACATCGGCACAGCGAAGATAACCGAGGCTGAAAAATGTGGTATTCCCCACCATTTAATTGACATAAAAGAGCCATACGAGGACTTTTCGTGCGCTGATTATGCTTCCCTTGCAAGAGAGCTAATCGATGAAATCTGCGCTCGTGGTAAAACGCCTATTTTCTGTGGCGGAACGGGGCTTTATCTTAACAGTGTCCTTGAAATCTCATCATTTGCTATGACCACAAAGGACGAGGGCTTTCGACGCGAGATGGAAAAATTCGCGCTTGAAAACGGAAATAGTGCTCTTCACGCGCGTCTTGCCGAGGTCGACAAGGAAAGTGCCGAGCAAATTCACGAGAACAATGTAAAAAGAGTCATTCGCGCACTCGAAATTTACCATTCTACGGGCAAGAAAAAGAGCGAGCTTGATGCAATTTCAAAATGCGACAGCTCCCCTTATAATGCGACTGTATTCTTTTTGAGCGCAAAGGACAAGGACGCACTCTATTCAAGAATCGAGAGGCGCGTTGATATAATGGTTGAAAACGGGCTTGTCGAGGAGTGCAAGCGCCTTTATGACAAGGGCTATCTTTCAAATGGTATGCCGTCCTCCGAGGCAATCGGCTACAAGGAGCTCGTTCCCTATATTGAGGGGCGCGACACGCTTGAAAATTGCATAGCACAACTCAAGCTATCGACACGCCACTACGCAAAAAGGCAAATTACCTGGTTTAAAAAGAACAAGGATTATCATACAATATACACAGACGAGGAGGATGCGCTAACGCGCGCTCTTGAAATTCTAAAATGAACGAACGCTTAAAGGAAAATTACGAGCTTGCCCTGTCAAAAATACACGCACTTGACAAGGACGGCAGGGTTACTCTGCTCTTGGCTACAAAGATGCAGACGCCCGAGGACATAAATTATCTTATCTCGCTTGGCGCTATGGTAATCGGCGAGAACAAGGTAAATGAGCTTCTTGAAAAATATGAGCATTACGATAAGCGTGCATCGCTTCACTTTATCGGAACTCTGCAAAGAAACAAGGTAAAATATATCTACGACAAGGTTGATATGATACACTCTGTTGATAAAATGTCGCTTGCCGAGGAGATTAACAAGCAATGTGCAAAAATCGGCAAGGTTATGGACATTTTGGTCGAGGTCAATAGTGGTCACGAGGAAAATAAGAGTGGCGCTATGCCCGAGGATGTGGCGACTCTTGTGCGTGATTGCTCGGCTCTGCCATATATCAATGTGCGTGGGCTTATGACTATGGCGCCAAGGTGTCAGACAAAGGAGGAATATATGAAATATTTCTCTCTTACAAAATCGCTCTTTGATGAGCTATTTGCAAACGAAGAAAACGCTGTGCTCTCAATGGGCATGAGCCAAAGCTATGAATACGCAATAGAGGCTGGAGCAACGCTCGTACGCCTCGGAAGCACCATTTTTGGAGAAAGGAAGTACTTATAATGGGAATTTTTGGATTTGGAAAGAAAATTGACTACGAGGATTTTGAGGACGACGAGGACGAGCTCGAATACGAGGACGACGACGCCTCTCTATCTCTTGGTGGCTCAAATATCGAGCTTAAGGTAATTAAGCCAACACAGTTTAATCAAATTTTGACAGCAGGCGACCACCTCATCGAGGGAAAGACCGTTTTGCTCAATTTGGAGGGACTTGACAAGGCTCTGACTCGCAGAATGATTGACTTTATAGCAGGAGTAGCATACGCACTTAACGCAACAATTAAGAGCGCAACAAACAATTCATACTTTATCGCTCCTCGTGATGTCGATGTAAGCGGAGAAATCTTCGACTCAAGCGATGACGATACCTTCTGCGACCTATGATAGTTTTTGAAATTATGGCGCGCGTCCTTTTGATAGTGCTTTCGCTTTTCGAAACCTGTCTTGTCGTGCGTGCAATTCTATCGTGGATTCCAAGCGCACGCACCTCTCGTGTGGCGCAATTTCTTAATACGATAACCGAGCCTGTCGTGCATCCTGTACGCAAGCTTTTATTCAAAATGGATTGGGCAAGGAGGCTTCCTATCGACCTCTCCGTTTTGATTGTGTTTATCATTATCACTATTTTGGAAAGATTTTTATACTACTTTATTTGACGAGGTTACTATGCCCTTTTATTTGGTACTAATTATAATTTGCGCCGTTTCCGTCGCGCTCGACCAGCTGACAAAGTGGCTGATTTACTTTAATTTGCCCGTTGGCGATGTTGCCTTTGGAATCAAGGGGCTTTTCGAGATAACGCATGTAAAAAATGACGGTATGGCGTTTGGGCTTCTTGGCGAGCATAGGTGGATATTTATTGTCGCATCAATTATCGGAATTTGCGTGATAAGTGTTTATCTTTTCCGTTTTAGCGTAGATAATCGCTTTACAAAAATAGGTCTTGCCCTCGTTATCGGTGGTGGGCTTGGCAATATGGTTGACCGTATCGTGCTTGGCGAGGTTGTTGATATGATTCACGTGACCATCTTCAACGACTTCTTCCCTTGGGTGTTCAATATCGCTGACTCCTGCGTTTGCGTTGGTGTCGGTATGGCTATTGTGGGCATTCTGCGCGATATAATAGTTGAATATAAGTCGAAAAAGACAAAGAGCGAGGACAAAAATGATAATCAGTGATGATAAAATCGGCACACGCCTTGATGTTTTTGTGTCCGAATATTCGGGAGTTTCTCGCTCACACGCACAGCTTCTTATCGAAAGCGCCCTTGTTAGTGTTTGTGGCAAGGTGCAAGCAAAGAATTACAGGTTAAGGCAGGGCGACGAGGTCGAGGTTGAGGAGCTTCCTATAAGAGAGCTTCACGCAGAGGCAGAGGACATTCCTCTCGATATCGTGTTCGAGGACGAGGACATTATCGTTATAAACAAGCCCTCAGGAATGGTTGTGCATCCTGCGCCCGGAAACGAAAATGGAACGCTCGTAAATGCGCTTTTATATCATTGTAAAAGCTCACTTTCTGCAATAAATGGCGTTGTTCGTCCTGGAATTGTGCATCGAATTGACAAGGACACAAGTGGTCTTTTAGTCGTTGCAAAGACTGACGAGGCGCATATCTTCCTTTCCTCGCTTTTAAAGGATCATAAAATCGAGCGCACCTATCACGCAATTCTCTGTGGACACTTAAAATCGACACAGGGTACGGTAAATGCACCTATTGCAAGGCATCCCGTTGACCGTAAGAAAATGGCTGTTGTGGCAGGTGGACGCGAGGCGATAACTCACTACGAGGTTATACGCGAGTTTCCGTCCTTTACATATGCGAAAATGAATCTCGAAACTGGTAGGACTCACCAAATAAGAGTCCATATGTCACACCTTGGTCATCCGATAATCGGCGACACAGTATACGGTGGTGGCAAAACTCAATTTGAAAAATTACATTCAAAATACCTTGACGGACAATGTTTGCACGCAAAGGAGCTTCGCTTCCCTCATCCAAAAACAGGCGAAATGATGCATTTTGAGTGCGAATTGCCCGACAACTTCAAGGCGCTACTGAAAATTTTAGAGGAATAACTATGTCAATCTTTCAGGACAAGCTTTTGCGTGTTGCAGAGGCCAACGAGGCTACAAAAGGAATAATAAACGAAAACAGCGCGTCAACCTTTGAGGCGCTTTTTCACCGTATGGTAGAGGTTAACGAGCATCTTAATTTGACCGCCATAACCGACGAGGACGGTGTTATTTTGAAGCATTTTGTGGACTCTGTGGCTGTTGTTCCGTATATTCCCGAGGGAGCGCGCGTCGTTGATGTTGGCTGTGGTGGTGGATTCCCATGCTTGCCTGTTGCCATTTTGCGTGACGATGTGAAAATCCTCGGTCTTGATAGCGTTACTAAAAAGGTAAATTATGTGCGCGAGAGCGCCTCTCTTTTAGGTCTAACTAATGTTGATGCGTCAAACGAGCGTGCCGAGGTGCTTGGTCAATCGTCCTCTCGTGAGAGCTTTGATGTCGCTGTTGCGCGTGGAGTTGGTAGGCTCAACTTGATTTGCGAGCTTTGTATGCCACTTGTTAAGGCTGGTGGGCGCTTTATCGCTATGAAGTCGCTTTCTGCGCGTGAGGAGCTTGACGAGGCACAAAGCGCAATCAAAATTCTCGGTGGAGAGGTCGAGGACGTTGTTGATTACACCCTCTCTGACGGTGGCGAGGAGCTTTCAAGAACTATAATAATTATCAAAAAAACGACACATACTCCACCAAAATATCCAAGAAACAATTCTCAAATAGCAAAGAGGAGACTATGAGGAAATCCGAGCAATACTTAAAGGGTGTCAAGGTCTCGCTTCCTGTAATTTTGGGATACTTGCCCGTTGCAATTGCCTTTGCAGTTATGGCGAGCGAGGTTGGCTTTACACCTCTCGAAATAATAGCGATGTCAACGCTTGTTTTCGCAGGCGCATCTCAGATAATGGCAGTCGGAATGATAGGCACGGGGGCATCTATGCTCTCTGTTGTCGTTGCAACCTTTGTGCTTAATTTAAGGCACTTCATTATGGGCTCATATATAATGAAAAGGCTTGGAAAAACCAAGACCGTGCATAAAATAACAACTGCTCACGGAATTACCGACGAGGCTTTTGCAATAATTAGCGCCACTCCCGACCACATTTGTACCGTTCCCTATCTTTTTGGAATTATAACTGTTACATATGGCTCGTGGGTTGTTGGAACTGCAATCGGTGCGTTTGTTAGCGTGCTTATTCCAGCTGTTGTGTCCGATGCACTCGGAATTGCGCTTTTTGCCTTGTTTATCTCACTTTTAGTCCCTGGTATAAAAAAGAGCTGGCGACTTATAGTGCTTGTATGCTTTACAGCGCTTCTTAACACCGTTCTTACTTGGCTATTACCAGATAATGCATCGTCGTGGGCGATTATAATCTCGTGCATTGTTGGCGCGCTGGTGGGCGTGTTCTTTGTGCGCGATGAGGAGGTGGCGCAGTGAATTACCTTCTCTTGTCCGTATTTATGATGCTTGTGACTATCATTCCAAGAATTTTGCCAGGATTTCTCCTTGACCATATTACTCTTGGCGCTAAGGCAAGGAAATTCTTGAATTTGATTCCGTTTACAGCAATGAGTGCGCTTATTTTCCCAGGCGTGCTTACAATTGATGAAAGATGGTGGATAGGCTTGGTTGGCGCGCTTGTTGCAATCGGTCTTTCGCTTATCAAAAAAATGCCGACCTTTGTCGTTGTAATCGCATCGGTTTTGGCGCTTATGGGAATTTATGCAATAGTTTAAGCATTCTCCTTGAGGAGAAGGAGGACCGCTAGTGGTGGCTGAGGTGTAGCCACTTGTGGCGTGTATAAAATCTACACCTCATCCGTCGCGATAAATCGCAACACCTTCCCCTCCGTTCAAAGGGGAAGGCTATTAGCCGACCTTTGTCGTTGTAATCGCATCGGTTTTGGCGCTTATGGGAATTTATGCAATTATTTAAAAATGGCAAAAATTTATCATTGACAAATTGACGCGCGTGTGTTAATATCTATGTATAATAATTTAACTAATACTTTTTGGAGGGGCAAATATGCAAAGAATCGTTAGAAATCAAGTGCTTGACACTGCTACTGCGAAGATTGTGAAAAAGGTTACAAGTGGTATATTTGGCGATCCTAAGGGATATGAGGAAACACTCTACATAACAGATAAGGGCACATACTTCCTCTATACCAACGGTGGCGCGGAATCCAAGTACACCGAGGAGAAAATCACACTCAAATACAAGCCTTACGCACAAAAATGGCTTGAAGAAAACAAATAAAAAGAGCCTACCAAGGCTCTTTTTTGCTAAAAATCTATAAAAATAAAAAAACATCTTGATTTTTAAAAAAAGATATGCTATACTTACTAAGCAATATGGAGAATTCGCGTGAGGTGCGAGGGCGCACGATTGAAATTGTGTGACCGTATCGACACGGTTTTCTTGATAATATGGAGAATTCGCCTAGTTGGTCGAGGGCGCACGATTGGAAATCGTGTAACCGGTAACACGGTTCCAGAGTTCGAATCTCTGATTCTCCGCCAACAAAAATGACAGGTCTTGTGCCTGTCTTTTTTGTTGGCTACGAATTGGATTCGAACTCTACCCGAACCAAGTTACTACACGGTTACTAAGACGAGGCGAGCGAGCGCATTCGGGGAATGATGAAGCGAGCTCGCCGAGGTGGAGCAACTCAAAGAGCGCAATTCTGATACAAAGGGATTGCGGTTTTTGTTATTTTGTGGTATAATGATAAAAAGGCGGTGATTATATGATCCCATTTGAAGCTATCACAAAATTGTTTTCTTTTGATCTTCAAGGTAAATATTGCATTGAGATAGAGTTCTCAATCAATGGCTTTCCAAAATATCAATCGTGTTGGATGGGGAAAATGCCCGACAAGGGAAAAGATCTTTATTGGTACGGACTTGTGTCCGATGGCTCCGAAGCATTCGATTATGATAATTTTCAAGATTTCTCATGTGCGCCTGTTTTTTGTGGTAAATCCTTGAAAGACATTTGGAACGAGGTTGAGGTTCTATCAATAGACGGCTGCGATCCTAAAGAACGACTTCAAGCATATCTTTAAATTTGTTCCTTCTTATCTGTAGTTTTGTATCAAAATTACCGTCATTAGCCAAATAAAAACCGCAATTCTGATACAAAGGGATTGCGGTTTTTGCTTTTTTATGATATAATACTTTTTAGAAGGATGGTGATTATATGAGAAAAATACTTGGTTCTTGGAGCGGAATGAGAAAGTATTTAGAGCAGGATATGCTTGCGGAGTCGTTGCTAGGACGAGTACGATACGGATGTACTACATATGTAGGCATGGATGGTTGCCGTATTTTTGAAATTTGTATCGATAAAAAGCAAATCAAGCGTTTTTCTTGGGAAACCGTCAACTCCTATTTTATTGATAGCGGATATACGAGTAATAAGAATCCAAGCGGTATCAGCGAGTATTGGGCAGAGTTTTGGTTTCTGCTTGATAAGTATCCCATGACAGATCGTACGGAATATACCGACGAGGAATTTTGTGGAGCGCTTGAAACCTATCGAAATCAGGAAATCAAAGAAAGCCTCTATTCTGAAAACCCGATTGTGAGAATGTTTGCTGTTTTGGACAGAAGAGTCGGAAAGCGAACGCTTACGAAAGTGAAAGAAACCATAGAAGAACAGCCGCTTTGGCTTAAACAGTTTTATCAATTGAGATTGGCGGCAGAGGGTATTTAATTTTGTAACATTATTTCAGCAAAGATACAGTAAAGAATAAAATCCGCTCTTGTTGAGCGGATTTTGTTTTTTATTTTTCATCATCAGAATGCTTGCTGGTGAATTTGTTAATAATGCAGGTTGCTGCTATAATAATTCCGACAATCATAAAAACGCCAAGCATTCCTATTCCCATATATTTGAGATTATTTATAAATTCCATAGGTTCAAACATATTATTTCTCCTTTATAAAAAGAATCCAAGAACCAAGGAGCCTGCAATTACTGATGCAATTTGACCAGATACATTAACTCCTATTGCGTGCATAAGAAGGAAGTTTTGGTTGTCCTCCTCGAGTCCCATTTTGTGTACTATTCTTCCTGACATAGGGAATGCAGAAATTCCCGCAGCTCCAATCATTGGGTTTATAGGGTCCTTATGCATTGCCTTGAGTATAAGGTTAAAGAGCTTTGCAAAGAGAACGCCTCCTGCTGTGTCAACAATAAATGCCACAAGACCGAGAGCCAAAATCAAGAGTGTAGATGGCTGTAGGAACTTATCTGCGCTCATTTGGAATGCTATTGTAATTCCCAAGAATATTGTAATGAGGTTTGCAAGAGTCTTTTGCGCTGTTTCGGAGAGCGAATCAAGAACTCCACATTCACGAATAAGGTTTCCAAACATCAAGAATCCGATAAGTGATGCTGCGCTTGGAACGAATATACAGGTAACGATTGAAATAGCGATTGGGAAAAGAATCTTTGTGGTCTTTGAAACGCTCTTTTCCTCATACTTCATTCTTATTCTGCGTTCCTTTTTGGTTGTCAAAAGCTTTATTACAGGTGGTTGAATAATAGGAACGAGCGCCATATATGAATACGCGGCTACTGCAATTGCTCCGATATAGCCCGAATGCTCTCCTCCACCAAGAAGGGCGTTTGCCACTACAATTGATGTAGGACCATCTGCTGCGCCTATTATAGATATTGATGCTGCAACCTTGTCTGGGAAGAACATTGCTGCCGTACAAAGTGTGAAAAATATTCCAAATTGAGCAGCTGCACCAAATATCATTAGCTTTGGATTGTTAAGCAACGGACCAAAATCTATCATTGCTCCGATTCCGATAAACAAAATCAGAGGAAATAGCTCGTTTGAGATTCCTGCGTTGTATAAGGTTTCAAGTGGCTCTGCGATACCTGAGCCTGGGAAATTCATAAGAATTGCGCCAAAGCCTATCGGCAGAAGAAGAGTGGGTTCCATCTGTTTTTTAATTGCAAGAAAGATAAGCACGGCACCGATGATCCACATGACTACCATCTTCCAATTATCACCCTCGCCAAATTTAACTATTGGCTCAAACAGCTTTAGAAGTTCGTTCATTTTTAATCTCCTTTTTGAATTTTGTCAAAATATTATACCATAAAAGCAAACGCAGATGCGTTTGTTTACATTAAATTTTATTATATCACAAAACTTTCGCAGATACAAGTAACTTCTTGGATTTCCGAGCCATTTATTAAAATTAATTTTTACAAAGTAAAAAGGACACCGAGGTGTCCTTTTTTATTTAATTATTCTCCGTCGTAGTTGTAAATTACTCTACCGTTCACAGAGTAAGCGAGCATCTCGGGCAAGTCGTGTCCCTCGATTTGCTCCCATTGATCCTCCGAGCCACGGAAATAGATTTTTCCAAAGGCGTTTGTAAATGAGTTCTCACAAATTTTTGTAACGGAAGCAGGAAGAATAATCTTTTCAAGGTAGATTGTTGCGTTAAACGCAGCCTCGCCTATCTTGGTAACATTTCCTCTTATATCAATTGTTTTGATAGCTCTGCAGTTTGAGAAGGTGTAAGGCTTGATTTCAGTAACACCTGATGGAATAATAATGCTTGTCAAGCCCTCACAGCCATTAAATGCAGCCTCACCGATTGAAACAATGCTCTCTGGGAGATTGATTGATGAGAGATTCTCGTTGCCAAAGAATGCGTGCGCACCGATTGCTGTAATTGTATTAGGAACGGTTGTTGTCCAGCATCCAAAAATCAAGGTATTGGTTGCTGTTTCAACGATAGCGTTGCAGTTGTTTCTTGAATCGTAAACCTCGTTGTACTGGTCAACTGTTACGGTCTTGATTGAATCTGAATATGCGAATGCGCACTCCTCAATAACGGTAACAGATGCAGGAATATTAACAACCTCAAGCACCTTGCAGGTCATAAATGCATATCCCTCAATCTTCTCTACACCGTCAGAGATTGTAAGTGTCTTCAAAAGCTTGCAGTTTGTAAAGGTTCTTGACTCAACAACCTTAAGGCTTGCAGGAATTGTGATTTTTGTAAGTGATTCACACCAAGCAAATGCGTCAGCGCCAAGCTTAGTCAAGCCCTCTGGCAAGGTAATATTGCACAAGCTGTAGCAACAAGAAAACGCTTTAAGACCGATGGTCTCGCAGGTGGTTGGGATTGCAATAGTGCCAAGCTCCTCGCAGTATTCAAATGCGCTCTCGCCGATTGCTGTAACCTCGCCCAAGAGAGTGATTCTATCAAGATTCTTGCACTTGTAGAAGGTCTTTTGCTCGATTACTGTAATTGTGCTTGGAAGCTCGATTTCCTTCAAGCTATCGCACTCGTAAAATGCGCTCTCGCCGATAGACTTAATGCTTTCTGGAATAACGATTGTTTCGATAACCTCGTTCCCTTTGAATGCCTCATCAGCAATTGCAACAACTGGAAGTCCGTTGTATGTTGTAGGAACGATAACATCCTTTGCAGTGCCCTCGTAGCCTGTTACAGTGTAGTTGTTTCCACCACCACTTGTTGTGAAAACAAGTCCCTCTGTGTAAAGCTCATATGAGCAACGAGTACAGAAATTGTCCTCATCAAGGTCGTGACCGAGCTTTGGCATATACTCCTGTGCTACGATTATTGCGTTGCATACTGAGCATTCCTTACCAGCAGTAAGACCTGACAAGGTACAGGTAGGAAGAATTACGCTAACATCGCGCTCTGTGTGTGCGATTTTGTCGATTTTCTCTTCCTTTGTTTCCTCACAGCCAGCACAAGTAAAGAGCTTTGTTCCCTCCTCGGAGCAGGTTGCCTCCTTTGTTACTGTTCCATTGTCCCACGCGTGCTCGTGTGGCTCTTCCTCACAAGCAACGAAGCAAGCAATGGTAAGCACTATGCCGAAAATCAAGCATAGCAATTTAAGTGCTTTCTTCATTTGTTCTTTCCTCCATATTTTATATGTATATAAACATTATAATCCCGTGCCCAAAAAATGTCAACCTTTTAAAAACAAAAAGCCTGCCAAAGCAGGCTTTTGTTTATTCTTCCTTTTTCTTGATGTCAAGTCGGATTATACCGACGATTATTGAAATTAGGTTTAAAATTTCGCTTGCGATAGCGCCAAAAGAGCCACTAAAGCAGTTATAAACGAGCCACATAGGCGAGCTGATAAGTCCAAGTGACCTTACGGTTTTTGACTTGCCCGCACGCAAAGCGATTGTCGCAATTATCATAGCAAGCACGGGCAAAAGCTCTATTATGAGGTTTTTTGCGCTTGGCTGTGTTCCAAATGCCAAGAATGTAAGTGGGTACGACACGCCAAAGGCAAGGATAAACACGATAAGCCAAGGGAGTGCCCTCGCCCTCGTTTTGTCCTCAAAATAAAAGACCACTGCACGAAGCGCGCCCACTATGTTAAGCAGTCCACCGACAATAGCGCCCAAAAGCAGATAGTTAATGGCAAAGGTCAGCGCTGCGAAAAATTGAAAAATTAAAACATTCCTTTGCTTCTTTTGTTGAAAAACGATGATATTGAATATCATTCCAACAATTCCAAAGGCTTGTGCGACTATTTCTATTTTCACTCTCTCCTCTTAGTGCAAAATCGCCTGCCCTGTGTGAGATTTTAGGTGGCTTTTTTGCAAAACAAATATTTATATGTTATATATTATCACAAAAGGTGTAAAAAGTAAAGTGTAGCATTGACTTTTTATGACAAAAATGATATAATTTTTTTGACAAATATATTTTTGAGAGGAAACTTTATTATGAGAATTTTATTTCAAGGCGACTCTATAACTGACGCAGGCAGAAGCTGGTCTAATAATGCCGACCTCGGTAAGGGCTACGCACATCTTGTTGAGGCGTCTCTTGGCTTTGAGGAGCCGGGTCAGCACGAGTTCTTTAACAAGGGAATTAGTGGCAACAGAATTGTTGACCTCTATGCACGCATTAAGGCTGACATCATCAATCTAAAGCCCGATTTTATGAGTATTCTTATCGGTGTAAACGATGTTTGGCACGAGGTTGGAGATAATCCAAACGGTGTTGACAATGATAAGTTTTTCAAGATTTACTCAATGCTTATTGAGGAAGTAAAGGAAGCGCTTCCCGATATTAAAATTATAATTCTTGAGCCATTCGTGCTTGAGGGCCCTTCTACAACCGAGCATTGGGATTACTTCAAGACCGAAACTGCAAAGAGAGCGCAAATGGCGAGAAAGATTGCAGAAAAGTTTGATTTGCCATTCGTTGAGCTTCAAAAGGGCTTCGACGCTCTTGCGAAAAAGGCTGATAACACCTACTGGCTCGGCGACGGTGTGCATCCAACTGCTAAGGGACACGAGTTTATTAAAACCGAGTGGCTTAAGGCGTTTAAGGCGCTTTAAGTGCGAAGAGCGAGGTGCGAAGTGCGGAATGATTAAAACATTCACGAGGAGCAACGCACATTACTTTAATTCTTTTGTGCTAAATTAGACAAGGCGCACCGGAAATGGCGGGCGACGGCGTACTCGGTGTACGGTTAGGTCGCCATTGAGGAGCAACGCAGTATAATAACGCACAAAAGAATTAAAAAACCGACACAGTGTGTCGGTTTTTTAATTTATTATAGATACTTTTCAGCAAGCTCGTCAATATACCTTGCAAGCTCTCGGTCGGTGATTAGATGGTTATACTTTGCAATATATTTTTTGAGAGCCTCTTTATTTATTTCCTTTGGCTTGCCCCCGAAGCGATTTAGGACGTTGTCCGAGAAGATTTTTTGAACGCACTCGGTTGGAAGATTGATGCCGTGCAAATTGTGGTCATCAAAGGACGGAACGAACTCGTTTCCTGCAAAATAGCGATATTCTCTGTCACAGAGCCAAATACCACCTTCCATATGAACAGGATAGTCCATATCAGTACCAAAACACACTCTATCGGCATATTTCTCAAAGAAAGCACGATAATACTCTGGACGCTTTTCAAAGCCGATGTACATCTCGCCTCCTGGCGTGATATCTACCGAGAGGTTTTTGTATTTTGCGAACATTTCCTCAAGAGCCTCGGGATTTTCCGAGCTGAAGAAGAAGTGAGCGAGGCACAAATTAAGGCTCGGATACTTTTCCAAAACATTTTTTACTTGTGATTGAATTTCTTCATATGCTGGATATGAGCCATCTCCGTAGAACCAGCCCCTTGCAACTCTATCCTCGGTTGCGTTGGTCCAAAAATCCTCAGGGTCGAGCGCGTGCATGAGAAGAGGTGTGTTTTCCTTTTCCATTTTTGCAAAAGCGCTATCAAAAAGCTCGCCATCAAGTGGGTTGCCTACTCTTTTATAAAGGTTTGGCTTGCCCTCGAGCATCTTTATTCCGTCAAAGCCTATCTCCATAAGCTCATCAAGCTGTGTAACAAGCTCCATGCCAGCAAGGTCCTCGCCCCTTGCAGGATAGGACGGATAAATAAATCCACCATAGGCAAAGGTGTTCTCGTTTAAGAGCTTATAAAAAGCACATATAATGTTATTGCTTACATCTCTTGGCACAGGAATAGGATTTCCTGACGGAAGCGAGGCAAGGGTTATATATGTAAGGCCACAAACCTTGCGATATTCCTCAAGACCGTGAAGGAAGGGCTCGCCATTATCGTCGTGCCATTTGTGCATATGAATATGTCCGTCAACTACATTTTTTACCGTCGGAAACGGCTTTTCAAGATATTTTCCCATTTTTACTCCTAGATTTACTCGACAGGTGGGGGATATGCTACCTCAAGCGCCTCATAGCTCTTTTCAAGATAGTCCTCGACATATTCGAGGTGCTCCTCCCAAGTCTTTATTGCTGTTATATATGAGGGATTTGTCCAGGTGTTCTTGCCTATTACATCCCACTTTTCAAAGTTTGCCTTGTACGCATCTGCGTGAGCGCGTGCATAGGTCATAATCTCATCGATTTTATCAAAAACCATAGTCTTGTTTTTCACAAGCTCCTCGCCAACCAGCGCCTTGAACTCGTCAAAGGCAACAAGCCCCTTGAACCAAGGATTTTGCTGTGCTGTCCAAAGAAGTGCTGGGTCCTTAAATGCTCCATTGCCCTTGTGCGAAACATTTCCAACTGACATATCAAAATCCCACACAGGTCCACAAATAAGCTTTCCGTCCACATCCTTATACATATAAACGCTTGAATAGTTGGTGTCGGGATTCTTAAAGAGCTCGAAAACGATATATGCTTGGGCAAAGGATTTTACATCTATTAGCTCCTTGACTCTTTCATAATCGCTTCCCTGTACTGCGCTAATGCAGTCCTTCAAATACTGCTCAATGTATGCAATTTGAGCCTGTGTTATAGGCTCGGGCTCCTTTATGGAGTATTTTCTATCACTATTTAAGGCGTCGGGCACCTTTACGCAGGTTCCGTCTGCCCAACCGTCCATTTCGACCAAAAAGCTTGTGTTAGCATCTGTCGTCGGGTCGGTAATCGGCACTCTGTGCTTGTTAATTTCGATTTGCTCACAAAGCAAATACACGCCCCTGTATTCGCCATTTAGGTAAACCTCAACGCTTTTTGCGTTAGGCGATGAGCCAAGCTCCGAAAACATTCCACCAACATTATAAGCAAGGTTGTTTCTCAGAAGCGAATTGTCAATATAGTCTGCCAAAAGCACCCAGTCGCGTGCCTTGCCATAGTTAAAGAGCTCTTGCTTTTCGTCAAACTTTATCTTATATGGCTTTTTATCGAACTTCGACCAGGTAGAGTTTCCTCTGCCCTTTATCTGCGCACTCTTGTCAAAGAGATAGCCATATACTCCGTCGGCATCGTAGAAGGTAATCTGACACTCGACATAAGTAGTTTTCGAGGTAATGCCTACACCGTTTTTAGTGTCAATTGTAATCACAGGCAAGCCGTTTCCCTCAAGCGCGAAGTACGCAACGAGGCTAAGGGACTCGGTTGCCACAACGGAAATTTCTTCCTCGGTTGAGCCGTTTGACCAACAAACGAACTTATATCCGTCCTTGGCAACTGCTCTTACCTGCTCGCTTGCCGTTTTATCGTCAACCTCTTGGGCGCTCTTGCCCTCTATTGTTCCCTTGCTTGTATCAGCGCTTGAAAACGAAATTATATGGAATTTTTGGAAAATGGCAGTGTAAACAAGGTCCTTATCGCCTGCCATATCGCTTCTTCCTATCTTGCTTATTCCGTCATCCCAGCCGACAAAGCGATAACCCGAGCTTGCAAGTGCCATAACGAGATTAGTGTACTCACCGTATGCGAGCTCCTGCTCGGCAATACCGCTTATGTATCCACCCTCGGTTGCTTGATATTTAACTGTAATCTTATTTGTAAAAATCGCATTAACGCTTAAATTGTCGCTTGCGATATCGGTTCTTGTCGGCTCGGTCTTGCCGTCGCTCCACGAAACGAAGCGATAGCCCTCGTGTGGGGTTGCAGTAACGGCACTTCCCGTGCTACCCTTTTCAAGAGTTTGCGACGAGGCTCCCTCTATATATCCACCGTCATCCGAGGTGTAAGTAAGAGTTGCCGTTTCATATTTTTCAAAGGTTGCGTAAATTGTTGTGCTCTCGCTGAGCGTATCGCGTCTGAACATATCGGTGCTTCCATCGCTCCACGAAACGAAGCGATAGCCCTCGCTCGCATACGCGGTAACCTCATCAAATAGTGCGCTCTCGCCCTCTAAAACCGTTTTTTCCTGTGTTGCTCCACCAAGGACTGTTCCACCCTCAAGAGCGATATATTCAACCTTAACCGTGGTTGATTTTTCACAGGCACAAAAAACGAAAGCAACGCCGAGAAGCACACATAGCAATATTGCTATTTTTCTCATAAACTCCTCTTAAAGCTTTATTTCCGCTATGTGAGGACGGTGATCCGAGGCTACAAGCTCGGGAATATCGGCGCTCACAAGCTCTATATCGTGACTTATAAATATGTAATCTATCTTTATTGTAGGCTTATCCGACGGAAAACTTTTCTTGTCAGGCGAAAAGTGCGCCCCTGTGTCGACCATTTTCTCTCTTATAGGCAAAAGCAGGTCATTATCTGGTGTGATATTAAAGTCGCCCATAAGAATACATTTTTCGTCAGTTATGTGCTCAAGAACTGCTTTAACGGCATTTCTTTGCTCATCGGGATTAAGTCCGAAATGAGTTACAAGAACGGTAATTCCGCCTTCAAGCTTCGCCTTCAAAATGCAACGTGTTTCGTAATAGCCACCGGGATATTCTCTTGGATTTGGGTCGGGAATAATTATACTCTCGGCGCTTTCAATTTTGTAGCGCGACAAAAGTCCGTTTCCGTAAGGTCCTTCAAAATCGTCAATCGCCTTTGCGAAAAAGTGGTTTTTAAGCGAGGTAAGGTCTGAAAGCCTTGCAGTTTGCGCCCCGAATTTTGCGCCCTCTGCCTCGTCAAACATCTCGTTAAGACCGACAATATCAGCCTCGCAATCCAAAATTGCCTTAGCCATTATCTCATAATCGACCTCTTGCTTAATATAATTAAGGCAATGCTGTGTATTAAAGCTCATTAGTTTCATATTTATCTCTTATTCCCTCTCGTTTATCTCTTGCCGGTAGCAAAATCCACTATTGTTGAAATGTATTTTTCCTTTACCTCTGGAAACGGCTCAAGCCAGCAATGCTCCATGCCCTCAACCTCGATGTACTCGATATTTCTTCCAAGCTCTCTCATCGCCTTGACAAATCTATCGGAATGGATTTCCTTGTTTACTGCACCATCCTTATCTCCGTGAAGTATCACATATGGAATATCGGGCATTGTTGGTGCAAGATGATATGCGCTATGAAGCATAATTTCCTCCTCAAGAGAGCACTCTGTGCCCTCGAAGGCAAGATAAATCGTTCTTGGCAAATCCTCGCGCTCGGTTGCGTGGAAGGCAAAATCACACACAGGGCAATTTGTAACACACGCCTTAGGTGTTCTCTTGGCATATCTTGTATAAATGAGCGCGCTATGTCCACCCATGCTTCCACCCTCAATTACAATAGGTGTTTTATCTGGGTCAAGACCGTGGCGCGCACAGGCAACCTCAATTACCGTATCAACGTATCTTACCGCCTGCGCGTTCATCCAGCTCCAAGGTCCGTAATATGGGAAAATGGAGAGGACTCCGTTTTCGGCAAGGCGTCTTTCAAGGTCGCCGTTATCGTGCTTCATTCCACAGCTTCCAAGACCGTGGAAAATAAGAACGATTGACTTAGGTGTGCCGACCAAGATCTCGTGATTTGTATGCGCGTAATATTCAAGAGTATCTGGTGTTATTTGTGGTACGGTGTATTTAAGCTCCATAACAAATACCTTCCTTTTTAATCTATTTTAATTCTATCATAAAATACGCGCTCTTGCAACACGAAAAATAATATATTTTTTTAAAAATAGTATAGATTTTTAAATTGTTTTGTTGTAAAATAAACACAGGACACTTTGTCCGAATTTATCAAGGATGGAATTTTTTATGAAAATCGAAAATGGCAAGGCGCAGGGCGTCAAAATTGCATATATCGGTGGCGGCTCTCGTGGCTGGGCTTGGGGGCTTATGAGTGACCTTGCAAGCTGTGATGATATGAACGGAGAGGTTTATCTCTACGACATCGACAACGAGGCATCTAAGGCTAACGAAATTATCGGAAACAAGTTTAATGACGCTGAGGGCGCAACCTCTAAGTGGAATTACAAGGCGGTTGAAACGATCAAAGAGGCGCTAACGGGTGCTAACTTCGTTGTTATTTCAATTCTCCCTGGCACATTTGATGAAATGGAGAGCGATGTACATACTCCTGAAAAATACGGAATTTATCAAAGCGTAGGCGATACAAGTGGCCCTGGTGGTATTGTTAGAGCTATGCGCACTATTCCTATGTTTGAGGAAATTGCGAAGAATATCGAAAAATACTCACCTGATGCGTGGGTTATCAACTATACGAACCCTATGACTCTTTGCGTTAAGGCGCTCTATAAAACCTTCCCAAAAATCAAGGCGTTCGGTTGCTGTCACGAGGTTTTTGGTACTCAAGGTCTTCTTTGCTGGATGGTTGAGGAATTCCTTGGCGAAAAGGCAACCAAAAAGGACATAAAGGTTAATCCTGTGAGCGTAAACCACTTTACTTGGCTTACAAGCGCAAGCTATCACGGAATCGACCTCTTCCCATACTACGAAAAGTATTGCGAAAAATATTCGGACGGTCTTCCGATGACTGACAACAACTGGATGAACAACCACTTTGCAAGTCAGCACAAGGTTAAATTCGATTTGTTCAGAAAATATGGCTATATCGCAGCCGCAGGCGACCGTCATCTTGCCGAGTTCTGCCCAGGTAAGTGGTATCTTGAAAGCCCTGAAAGAGTTCACGAAATGAAGTTTGGGCTTACTCCTGTTTCGTGGAGAAAGCAGGATTTGAAGAATCGTCTTGAGAGAAGCCGTAAGCTACTTTCGGGCGAGGAAGAGGTTAAAATTAACAACACAGGCGAGGAGGGTGTTACTCAAATGCGCGCGCTTCTCGGACTTTGCGACCTTGTAACAAATGTAAACATTCCAAACGAGGGACAAATTCCAAATCTCCCTCTTGGTGCAGTTGTTGAAACTAATGCTGTGTTCAGATCAGACAGCGTTCGCCCTGTTATGGCAGGACCTATTCCAAATGCTATTTATCCACTCGTTTCAAGGATTTGCACCGAGCAGGAGGCAGTTTCTGACGCTATCGCTAATCGCGACCTCGAGGCTATCTTTAACGCCTTTGCATCAGATCCTCTTGTTACCTGCTCTCTTGCTGACGCAAGAAAGCTCTTTGACGAAATGGTCGAGAACACAAAGAAGTATTTGACAGATTACAATATTTAAGTGCGAAACGCGAAGTGCGAAGTGCGAAGATATTATAAATGAAAAAAGAGCAAGATTTTAAACTCTTGCTCTTTTGTTTTTAAGAATCTTTAAGCAAAATTAGACAAGGCGCACCACAGTGGGCAGACGAAGGCTATCTTCTCGATAGTCGAGGTTGTCCACGAGGAGCTACGCAGTATAATGAAGCTTAAATTTATTTTTTGTCGACTGTAATTACAATCTTACGAGTCTCATCATAGCCAACGCTATGTGTTGAAACGCCCTCGATTTTTTGAACCTCGGAGTGGATGATTCTTCTCTCGTATGGGTTCATTGGGTCGAGATGAATGTTTCTATTTTGACGGAGCGCCTTATCTGCCATCTTTCTTGCGAGTGCACGAAGTGTCTGCTCTCTCTTTGCACGGTAGTTCTCGATATCAACAACAACCTTTACATATTCCTTGTGGTCGGTGTCGCTCTTTCTTGCAAGACAAAGGTTTGCAAGATACTGAATTGCATCGAGTGTTTCGCCATGGTGGCCGATAAGTGTGCTTGCGCCCTCTCCCTCAACGGTAACAAGTCTTGAAACATAACCGTTTTCATCAGGAGTGAGGTCGCCTACAACCTCGCACTTAAAGCCGATGCTTGCAATAAAGTCACGAATAAATCCGATTGCGAGCGACTTTTCAGACGCTGTAACCTTGATGTCCTCGTCCTTAATTGGCTCCTTAACTGTCTCAGCCTTTGGAGCTTGCTTCTTTTCTGGCTTCTTATCGTGCTTTTTATTGTTTTGCTTATTGTTATTTTGTTGAGGCTTCTTTTCCTGCTGTGGAGCCTGCTTAGGAGCTTCCTTCTTTGGCTCTGGCTTCTTTTCCTGCTTCTTCTCGACAGGCTTTGCTCTTTCAGGTCTTCCGTCATCAACGGTTACCTTGATTTCTGCAGGCTGTGAGCCGAAAATTCCAAGAAATCCCTTTTTGCCCTCGCAGATAATCTCGGTGTTAACGATTTCTCCAACGCTTGAATAGAGCGAAACAGCCTTGGAATAAGCGTCCTCAACGCTTTTTGCTGTAACTGTATATTCGAATTTCATATTTTTCCTCGTGGCAGAATGCCGTGACGGCTAATTCTGCATTATCTTACTTAATTAGTCGTCTATATGATGAAGTGAGCGATATTCGCCCGGTGCAACAACATAGTTTGCGTCCTTTTTGCTCTTTGTGTTGCCCTTGAGATCTCTTTCTGCCTTCTTATAATCCTCCTCGGTAAACTTAGGATATGGCATAAGCTTATAGAAGATGAACTGCTGAAGCATTGAAAGAAGTGTTCTGAAAATCCAGTAGATACCGATTCCTGCAGCAAAGCTGAATGTAATGAACATCGTCATAAGAGGAAGCACATACATCATAATCTTCATTGAGGAATTGTTCATTTCCTGTGCCTGTGGATTTTGATATGACATTTTCTTGGACAAGAACTGTGAAAGATACATAAGTCCAAGGTTGATAAGTGGAATGAAGATGAGCCACCAGTAGCTCTTACCAAACGCATTAAATGGTGTAATACCAAGGTCGATTCCAAAAAGTGTCATATTTGGAAGTCCCTCTATTCCACCAACATCGTTGATTACAGCCTGAAGATCCTCCCCAAGCTTTCCGAATGCCTCGGAATTATTTCTAAGCTCAGAGATGATATTGAACTGTGCGATGCCGTCCTTTGCATATGCACCTGCATCTCCCAAGCCAAGAGCAACATAAATGCTCTGACAAACATCCTTACCGATTCCTGAAAGGAATTCGAGAGGACGAATTACAACACGGTAAATTGGGAAGATGAGTATAAGCTGAAGCAACATAGGAAGACAGCCTGCAAGCTGTGAGTAGCCCTCCTTTTGATAGAGGTCCATAATCTCCTGCTGCATCTTCTTCATTGTTACTTGGTCTGTTCTGCCCTTGTACTTGCTTCTAATCGCCATTTCCTTTGGGCGAATGCTTGCCTGCTTTACCATATTCTTCTGTTGCTTATAACCAAATGGGCAAAGAAGAAGCTGCATAGCGAGAGCAAACAAAAGCATAGCAAGAACATAGTTGCCACCTGTAACCCAGGAGCAGCCCTTCATTACATAGCCAAGCAATTTTGCTAACCAATCAAACATTTTTATTCTCCTTTAATTGTTCCCTCGGCTCTCGTCTGAGAGTGAATTTCTCGGGAACTGGATCGTAACCGCCTCGGCAAAAGGGATTGCATCTCAAAATTCGCCATGTGGCAAGGATTGAGCCCTTTATCGCGCCGTGCTTATCAAGCGCCTCAAGTGCATATTCCGAGCAGGTCGGTGTAAAGCGACACGCATTCGGTAGCAATGGCGAGATTAGCTTGCGGTATGCCTTTATGAAAAATTTAAGAATTTTTTTCATCACTTATGAATTTTAACGCCTTAAAGGCCCTTGTAAGGTCGTATCTTATGTCCTCAGAGCTTGCCTCAGATGCGCTCGCCCTTGCGACTAAAACTATAAGATAGCCCTTTTTTAGATTGTTTTCCTTTTCGGTCTGTCTTAATCCCTCACGCAAAATTCTTTTGATACGGTTGCGTATATGCGCCTTTCCTATTTTCTTGGAAACCGTAAGACCGATTCTGTTTATATATTTCTTTTCGGGATTTGCCCTCATAAGCCTTGTCGCCTTTAAATCCTTTAGGATATAGACGATAAGATGCCTTGCGACAAACTTGTCCCCCTTTGCGTAAGACTTCGAGTATAAATGGTTTTCGCTTATAGCAATATGCTTCATATGCACCTCTTTGTAGCCAAAATGCTACACTTGACAGTACTTGATTTTAGGGCTCTCGCCCGACAATGAATGACATTGAAAAAACACCGAACGACTATGCGCTCGGTGTCAAGGTGGCAAATAATACTGAATTAGTATGTGAGTCTAGCACGACCCTTTGCGCGTCTTCTTTTCAAAACTTTTCTTCCGTCAGCAGTTCTCATTCTCTTTCTGAAACCGTGTTCCTTTTTTCTCTGACGCTTCTTAGGCTGGTAAGTTCTTAACATAGCGGCACCTCCTTAACTTATAAATTGGAGCTATATTTAGCATCAATTTAAAACCTATTTATCTTCTCGATTTCAAGACAATGTATATTATACACACACAAAATACATTTGTCAAGTCTTTTTTTTACATATGACTAATATTTTTATTTTTTGTTATATTTAGGCGCTTTTTTGTCCTTGGAATTCTTTTGCACAGGCTTTCCTTTGCCATTGAATGAGTTCTTTGCATTTCGCACTTGCTTGCCTTGCGCTTTCTTTTCGGCAGTCGATCCGCCTCGACCATTCCGCATTCCGAATTCCGAATTCCGCATTTGCTTCACTTCGCCCTTCGCACCTGCTCTGCCATCAGGGGCAACAAGACAATTCTTGCCATAGCCGATAAGGTCCTCGCGCCCTGCCTTGATCAAAGCCTCACGCACCAAATTTCGATTTTCGGGGCGTTTGTATTGCAAAAGCGCTCTTTGCATTAGCTTCTCACGGTAATCGTCGGGGGCGTAAACCCTTTTCATATCAAGTGGATTTATGCCTGTATAGTACATTACAGTCGAGGCTGTGCCTGGCGTTGGATAAAAATCCTGCACCTGCTCTGGATTACAGCCCTGATCACGCAAATAAAGCGAGAGCTCAATCGCGTCGTTCAAGGTGCTACCCGGATGAGATGACATAAGATACGGCACAAGATACTGCTCAAGTCCACATTCGTGCGAGAGCTTAAAATACCTCTCACGGAATTTGTCGTAAACCTTAACATCGGGCTTGCCCATATATTTTAGCACCGAGGAGCTACAATGCTCTGGCGCTACCTTTAGCTGACCACTTACATGGTCACGCACAAGCTTTTTAAAGAATGCATCGCTCTTGTCAGCGAGCATATAGTCAAAGCGAATTCCCGAGCGAATGAACACCTTTTTCACCCTTGGAAGCGCCTCTACGCGCCTCAAAAGCTCTATGTATTCGCTGTGGTCTGCCTTCAAATTTGGACACGGGGTCGGCACTAAGCACTTTCTGCCCGAGCAAACTCCGTCCTTTAATTGCTTATCGCAGGCAGGATAACGGAAGTTGGCTGTTGGTCCACCGACATCGTGAATGTAGCCCTTAAAATCGCTCATTTCAGTTATGAGCTTGGCCTCTCTTACGACGCTTTCGATGCTACGAGAGCGCACGCTTCTTCCTTGATGGAATGCAAGGGCGCAGAAGTTACAGCCACCGAAGCATCCACGGTTGTGCGTTATGGAGAATTTTACCTCGCTAATCGCAGGCACTCCACCCTCTTTTTCGTACACAGGGTGGTACATTCTCATATATGGAAGGGCATAAACTGCGTCAAGCTCCTCTCTTTCAAGAGGGAACGCAGGGGGATTTTGAACGAGCTTTTTGTTGTCGTAATACTCAACTATCGCCTTGCCACTTATCGCATCCTGATTTTTATATTGAACACCGAAGGCACGCGCATATTCACGCTTGTCCTCCTTGATTTTATTGAAGTCAAATTCCTCGGCAATTGGGAAGTTAACTGCATCCTCTCTTTGACAAAGATAGACACATCCTCGCTCTCCTCTTATCTTTTTAACAGGCACTCCCCTGTCAAGAAGCTTGGCAAGTCGCAAAATTATGCTCTCGCCCATACCATAGGTCAAAATGTCGGCACGAGAGTCCACCAAAATCGAGCGCCTTATCTTGTTGTCCCAGTAGTCGTAGTGTGCAAATCGACGAAGCGACGCCTCAAGACCACCTATAATTATCGGCACATCCCCGTACGCCTCACGAATTCTGTTGCAATAAACGATGACTGCACGGTCAGGGCGCTTGCCCATTTTTCCACCTGCTGAATAGTAGTCGTATGAGCGCTTTTTCTTCGATACGGTGTAGTGTGCCACCATTGAATCGATATTTCCTGCGCTTACAAGAAAGCCAAGACGAGGTCTACCAAAGCGCTTGAATTCCTCGCACGATTTGTAGTCTGGCTGTGCAAGAATAGCAACGCTAAAGCCGGCATTTTCAAGCACTCTCGAAATTATAGCCGTGCCAAAGGACGGATGATCCACATACGCATCGCCCGTTACATATACGAAATCTGGCGCGCCACCAAAGCGCTCCTCGCATTCTTCTCTTGTTATAGGTAAAAATCCGTTTGCCATTTATCTACACCTCATCCACCGTTAAAACGGTCCCCCTTCCCCTCCGCTCAAAGGGGAAGGCTTTGGTCACCACCAAAGCTCTCGACACGCTCCTCTTTTGTTGTTGGCAAAAATCCGTTTGCCATTCTACACCTCGCAAAAATCTTCCTTACTATTTTAACATATAATAAAGGAAAATTCAACCTTTAAACGCTTATTTCCACTCCGCGCATGGCTTTTGCGCCGAAGAATTCTGTCCTAATTTTAAGAGATTTAGGCAAAGCTAGGCTAGGCGCGACGAAAACGGCGGGTGCAGGTGTACTTAGTGTACATCAAGGTCGCCTTTGAGGAGCAACAACGCATAGCAACGCATAAACCTCTTAAAACGCATTCCGCATTAAAAAAGCACTCCAAACGGAGTGCTTTTTGATTATTTGCTTTCAAGCGCTACGAGAATCTTCTTAAGGAGGTCCTCGGTTGTTGGATTAGCCTCTCTTTCGAGACGAGCCTTTTCCTCTGCCTCAGCCTTTGCCTTAGCCTCATCCTCTGCCTTCTTTGCGAAGTATGCCTCAACTGCTGCCTTGTCCTTAAGCTTGATGCCCTGAGCCTTCATAGCCTTCTTGTCTTCCTTGGAAATCTTGCCAGCCTTTGCCTTCTTTGAACCGTCCTTAACATTGTTGATTGCTCTTACAATGAGGAAGAGAACGAATGCTGTTACGAAGAAGTTAATGATTGCGATGATAAGTGAGCCCCAGTCTATGTAGTGGCACTTTGCAAGGTCAACGATTGCGTTGCCCTCTGCGTCCGTAGTGTAAACCTTTGGACCGAGGAAGGTATATGCGCTCTCAAACGCACCGTCGCCAAATATCATTGCAAGCACGAAGTTGATAATAGGCTTCAAAACATAGTTGCTTACGCCGTTTACAATCGCTGTAAACGCACCGCCGACAATAACGCCGACAGCCATGTCAAGAACATTACCACGAGTAATGAACTTCTTGAATTCGCCAAAAAACTTTTTCATTTTTCTTTTCTCCTTTTTTCTTTTCGGCGCCTTCGTAATACAAGATAGATTTTTGATGGAAAACTGCTTTGAAATAATACGTTTTTTCTCGGTTACAGACGCTAAAGAGTATGCGCCCTCGAAAGAAATCTTGCATTTCTTTGCCCTTTTCTTATCAAATCGCTTCGCTAATCATCTCTTAATTGCTCAGTCGCCTTAACTTTATATGTAAATTTTACATTATTTGACATTGTTTGTCAATATGTAAAATTATACTCTTTCTCCGTCAACTGTAACCTCAGCACTGTCAACATAGATGCTATCGCCAAATTCGAATGGAGCTGGCTCGATTAAGTCAGGCACATTTGGCTGAAGGTCCATTTTACCAACAAAGTATGGATGAGTTGAGCCCCTTTCTGCCTTGAAGGTACAGCCCTCGAGCGACACTCCCTTGACATTCTCGTTCTCTCCTACGATGATTGCAGGATTTTCGTGAGTGAAGTGGCAGTTCTTAAAGGAAACATTCTTAATCTCTCCGTTTACATCCTTGGCGCAAATAACGATAGGCTCGCCCTTGCCCCACCACCAGCCACCGTAAATCTTGGTGTCGGAGATAATGTTTTCAAAGTGTGCATTCTCAACACAGCCCTCATCGCCTGTGAAGATTGCAATTGCTCTGTTGGAGCGAATGATTTTAATATCTCTTACTGTAATGTTTCTTACCTTGCTGTAAAGGTGTCCAAAGCGAATTGCTGCGCTACGAGAGGACATAAGGCAATCATAAATTTCCATATTCTCGCAAATGCCATTCTCGTTTGTGATACAGGTCGCAGCAAAGCAGTCATCTCCACAGAGGAAGGTTGAGTTTCTTACAATAATGTTTCTTGATGCTGTACAATGCACACCGTCGTTGTTGCCGATTCGGTTGTGGTTGTCAACATAAATGTTTTCAACTAAAATGTTCTCACAGTTTGAGAAAACAAGAGTCCAGCATGGAGAGTTGAAAATCTTAATTCCGTCAATTGTGATATTCTTGCAGTTGTTAAAGAAGATAGGCTGTGTTGGGCGCTTTACAAGTCCGATTACCATTTGCTCAGCATATTCCTTGGTCATTGTGGACTCATCCACAAATGGTGGACAATATGCGTCAAAATCAAAGAATGCATCGCCACTCATTTGAATTTTTCCCTCGCCTGTGATGCGAATGTTATCACAGTCAAGTGCGTAAATTAGCGACACAGTCTGCTTCATTTCAAGATGATAGAAGCCACAGTCGTAGTAATGCTCAATGTTGCGAGAGCCTACAAGCTCTGCACCCTTTTCAAGACGAAGAGTAAGGTCGCCCTTGAGCGCAATTGTTCCTGTAACATAGTAGCCCTTAGGGAAAACTATCTCGTCTCCCTTGGATGCATTGTTTATAAGTCTTTGTAGTGCCTCGGTTTCAAGAGTAACACCGTCGCCTACAAGTCCGTAATCCTTTACATTTAAAATTGCCATTTTTATTTCTCCTTCTGCGGGGACGCCCCCGCCGGCATATTCCGTGCTTAAAACACGGTTTTATAAACACTCACGAAGCAATTTTGTGATAAAAATGCGAGGTTTTAAGTTGATACAACTCGCGATATTTAAGCGCTTTTAGGCACAGCTAGGCTAGGCTCTGCTTTGTCCTTGGGCGAAGGTGTATTTACATACTCCGAGGTCAAGGGCGAAGCAAGTAACGACGCATAGCAAAGCATCAAACGCTTAAAGTATTTAAGACACTTTGTGCACAGTTAGGCTAGGCGCACCGCAAACTGCGGACGACGGCGTACTCGGTGTACGGCTAGGTCGCCTTTGAGGAGCAACGCGGTATTGCAAAGCATCAAAGCGCTTAAGGTATTTGATGATTTTAGGCAAAGCAATACAAGGCGCAACGGAAGAATGACGGGCGAAGGTGTATTTTCATACTCCAAGGTCGGCATTCGGTAGCAACGCAGTATTGCAAAGCATCAAATCATCAAATTACCATTCGCCCTTCCAGTAAACCGTTCCCCCTATATTGTTCCAAAGAGGATTCCAGTCGCCTGGCTGGCTTGTTGTGTTGCAGAAGATTGCTATTTGGTCGGAGCCTCTGAATACTCTGTTGCCCATATAGGTAACTCCTGCTGGAATTTCGATGTTATAGATAGATGTGCAGAACGCAAAGGCTGCATCGCCTACGGTTTTCAAGGAGTCTGGAAGATTGATTTCCTCAAGGGCTGCACAGCCATAGAACGCCTCGTTGCCGATTTTCTTTACGCTATTGCCAAGCTCTACCTTTTTGATATTTATGCACTTATAGAACGCATAGTCGCCAATCTCGGTAACCGAGTTTGGAATTTTTAGCTCTGTTAGAGCCTTGCAGTTGTTAAATGCGTCAGCGTGAATTTTTGTAATTGATTTTGGAAGCTCAATTTTCTCAAGAGATACGCAGTTATAGAATGCGCGTCTGCCGATTACCTCGATTTCTGTGTCCTTAAAATCGATTGATTTGAGCAAAAGACAGCCGTCAAACGCCTTTTCGCCTATCTTTTTGTAATCCTCTGGAATAACGATGCTCTCAAGTCTTTCACAGCCCTCAAAGGCGCTATCAGAGAGTCCTGTTACAAGTCTTCCCTCATACATTGTAGGGAGCTTTGTAAGGACCTCAACATTTTTGTCCTTGCAGGCAATTGAATAGCTATTGTCGGGATTCTTTGTGTAAATCCAAAGTGGGTCGGAGTTGTCCTCCTCTTCCTCTTCTTCCTCGTCCTCTTCCTCCTCTTCATCATAGTCATCAGAGGAGCTTGACGGATCGCCATAAATGCTTCTATCGCACGATACGAATACAAGGCAAAGCGCCATAAGGAGTGTTAAGATAAGTAACAAAATCTTCTTCATAGTTCCACCTTCCAAATTCTATAAATTTACTTGTTTTCAAGATATATCAGCAAAACCGATATATCGGCAGGGCTTACACCGCTTATTCTTGATGCTTGACCAAGAGTTATAGGCTTAACCTTGTTAAGCTTTTGCTGTGCCTCGATGCGAAGTCCCTTTACCTGTGTGTAATCAATGTCCTGTGGGAGCGCCCTTGCTTCCATTCTTTCGTTTCGCTTAACCTCGAGGAGCTGTTTTTTAACATAGCCCTCGTATTTTATCTCGGTTTGAGCGCAGAAAATGATGGATTTTTTCATTTCAGGGCGAGATGTGTCGAATTTTGCGAGATTTTCATAATCAAGCTGCGGTCTTTTAAGAAGCTCTGAAAGCTGTGTTGGCACGGTTATTTTAGATGTGCCGAGCGATTCGAGCAGCTCGGAGAGCTCCTCGCTTGGACGAATAATCGTGTGCGATGCCCTCTCGATTTCAGCATTGATTTTGTCTTGCTTTTCAAGATAAGCGCTCCACTGTGCGTCGCTGACAAGTCCTACCTTTCGTCCTATCGGTGTCAAGCGCCTATCTGCGTTGTCCTGTCTTAAAAGCAAGCGATACTCTGAGCGCGAGGTCATCATTCTATAAGGCTCACTCGTTCCCTTTGTAACAAGGTCGTCAATTAGTGTGCCGATATACGACGAGGACCTTGGCAGAATAAGTGGTTCCTCGCCCTTTAATTTAAGCGAGGCATTAATTCCTGCGACAAGTCCCTGTGCGCCTGCCTCCTCGTAGCCCGATGTGCCATTGAACTGTCCTGCGCCATAAAGACCGCTGATTTTCTTATATTCAAGCGTGGGCAAAAGCTCCTGTGGGTCGGTGCAATCATATTCGATTGCGTAGGCGTATCGCATTATTTTTGCATTTTCAAAGCCCACAAGTGAATGTACCATTTCCTCTTGAACATCTATGGGCATTGAGGTTGAGAAGCCTTGGAGATACATTTCCTTTGTATCACTTCCCATAGGCTCAACAAAGAGCTGATGGCGCTCCTTGTCGGCAAATCTTACGATTTTGTCCTCAATTGACGGGCAATATCTTGGTCCTGTGCCGTGAATGTTGCCCGAATAAAGTGCCGAGCGCTTTATGTTGCTTTTTATAATTTCGTGTGTTTTTGCGTTTGTGTATACTATGTAACAGGGAGTTTGCTCTGAGCGTGCATACTCATCCTCGGGAGTTTGCCACGAGAACGGAAGCTGGTCAGCGTCTCCATTTTGAATTTCAAGCTTAGAATAGTCAATTGAATCTGCGTGAATTCTTGCAGGAGTTCCTGTTTTGAAGCGCATCATCGATATTCCCTCTCGAGCAAGCGCATCTGTTAGGTGTGTTGCGCTAAGTAGTGAGTCAGGTCCTGATGAATAGCAAACGCTTCCTGTATGGATTGTTCCGTTTAGGAATGTGCCCGTGCAAAGAATCGCACAGTCCACAAAATATTCCTCGCCAAGATGCGTTTTTACGCTTTTGATTTTCTTTATATCGCCCATAGCCTCGGTTGTTATATCGACAATTTCGGCTTGGATTATACGAAGATTTGGCGTATCCTCAAGAGCCCTTTTCATAATAGAACGGTATTTCATTCTATCTGCCTGTACTCTCTTGGAATGTACTGCTGCGCCCTTACCGAGATTTAGCGTGCGTGCCTGCATAGTTACAAGGTCAGCGCCTCTGCCCATTTCTCCACCGAGCGCGTCTATTTCATATACGAGATGCCCCTTGGCTGTGCCACCGATAGACGGATTGCAGGGCATATTCGCAATAGCATCAAGCGACATGGTAAACAGAATGGTATCAATGCCCATTCTCGCACACGCGAGCGCACTCTCGACACCTGCGTGTCCTGCGCCTACGACGGCAACCTGTGCCCTTTTTTCCATAGGGAATCTCCTTTCGTTAAATGTGGAATGAATTTGAAATGCAGAATTCGGAATGCGGAATGAAATCACACATAGTGTGTATATCATTGATTTCGGAGAAATCGTATATCATCAATTCGCAGAATTGCATATCATCAAGGCTTGCCTTGTATATCATCACCGAAGGTGCATAGAATTCGGAATGCGGAATCAACTTCTCACTTATATTTCTCTTGGAATGTCGAGAAGTGTTGGTATATGTCCTGTTGATGGCAAATACTTTTCCAAAATGTCCTTTGTTCTTATTTTAAGGCTTGTAGTGTTCTCGCAGGGATGACAGCCTATAAACTCTGGCTCAAGAACCTCTTTGTCGATAAGCAGGTTGATATTGTGCTCCTTGTCGTTCATAAGTCCCATTATGCTAACTGAGCCTGGATGAACATCGAGAAATTTTTCAAGATACTCTGCGTCAGCAAAGCTAAGGCGCGCACTATTTATCATATGCGAAACATCCTTGGTCTTGAATGGCTTAGATGCAGGCATCATAAGCAAATAAAAGACGGTCTTTTGCCTGTTGCAAAGAACTAAATTTTTACACATAACCGTTTCAAGCGCGATGTCAATTGCCTCGCAATCGTTCATTGTTTCGGCACGCGCGTGGTCAACACGGTAAAACTCTATTCCAAGACGGTCAAGATAATCGTAAACACGAATTTCTCTTGCCTCTCTTCCACTCTCGTCCTTTGGACGACCTTTTAATAGTATCATAGTAATTTCCTTGTAAATAAATTGAGAAGGCTAATAACGACGCATAGCGAAGCATTTAAGCGCCTTTGTGCTAAATTAGGCTAGGCGCGACGAAATCCACGGGCGAAGGTGTACCTTTTGTACATCAAGGTCGTGGTTGAGGAAGCAACAACGCATAATGACGCACAAAGCGCTTAAAAAAGATTATTTATGGTACTTAGCCCCGTTGATAATGGACAACGCCCTATACACAACCTCGTGCAATATGACACGGAGGAGCTGATGTGGGAATGTAAGCTTCGAAATTGAGAGCTTGTAATCGGCACGAGATTTTACCTCTGGGGAAAGACCAAATGATGAGCCGATAATAAGCGCTATTTCGCTAATTCCGTTGCCTTGGATTTGCTCTATTTTCTCGGCAAGCTCCTCGCTTGAAAGCTGTTTGCCCTCAACGCACATAGCAATTACATACGACCTTGGCGAGATTTTTTCAAAAATTCGCTTTGCCTCAGCCTCAAGTGCCTTGTCTATTTGAGCTTGCGACGGATTTTCTGGAAGTCTTTCCTCTTTTAGAATAATTTCCTCGAGCTTGCACCACGCGCCAAGTCGCTTTTTGTACTCGGCACACGCCTCACGAAGATAATTTTCCTTGAAATCCCCCGTCGCGATAATCTTAATATTCAGCATAAAGTCTACACCTCTTATAAATGCGGAATGCGGAATTGATCTAATAAGGCGCACCGCAAACTGTGGGCAACCTTTCCGTTGAGGTAAAAGAAACGAGTTGTTCGAGGCGCACCGCAGCAGGCGGGCGATGGCTATCTTGCGATAGTCGAGGTCGACTGCGAGGAGCAACAAAGAAGAACGAAGTTTATTTTTCCTCAAGGAGCTTTTGGACTGCGACCAAAACCGCAATCTTTCCACTCTCGTAGGTGAGTCCACCCTGCATAAATGCAATATATGGCTCTCTTATAGGACCGTCACACGAGATTTCGATTGATGAGCCCTGTGTAAATGCGCCTGCTGCCATTATAACCTCATCGGTGTAGCCTGGCATTGCCCAAGGCATAGGCGTTACATAAGAGTCGACTGGCGATGCGCTTTGAATTCCCTGACAGAACTTGATTAATCCCTCGGGATAGCCGAATTTGATGGTTTGGATTATGTCGGAGCGCACTTCATCATATTTTGGATTTGTGTCAAATCCAAGTTTTTCGAGCACATATGCGGCAAAATGCGCTGTTTTAAGTGCCTGTGCAACTATGTGTGGTGCCATAAAGAAGCCCTTATACAAGCTTCTGTTTTGTCCCAAGGTTGCGCCAACCTCTGTTCCACAGCCAATGCTGGTAAGACGGTATGAGGCGAGCTCAACTGCCCTCTCGGTTCCTGCAATATAGCCACCACTCTCGGCAATTCCACCACCTGGATTTTTGATAAGTGAGCCGATAATCATATCTGCGCCGACTGCTGTTGGCTCCTTGTCCTCGGTAAACTCTCCATAGCAGTTATCTACTACCACATAAGCGCCCGAGCGAGCCTTTACAAATGCGCAAATTTCTCCTATTTCATCAACGGAGAGAGTTGGTCTATCAAGATAGCCCTTTGAGCGCTGAATAAACACTACCTTTACCTTATCTCCAAGCTCGGTAAGCTTTTTTTCGATTGCATCAAAGTCAATTTTTCTATCTTTAGTAAAATCCACCTGCTCATAGCGAACGCCAAAATCAGCAAGCGAGCCATTTCCGTTTGCGCCGTCAATTCCCACAACCTCGCAAAGAGTATCATATGGACGGTTTGTAACGGACAAAAGCACATCGCCTGGGCGCAAAAGACCAAAAAGTCCGATTGTGAGCGCCTGTGTACCATTTACAATGCTATGGCGCACGAAAGCACTCTGCGCGCCGAACACCTGCGCGTAGATTTTATCGAGAGTTTCTCTACCGAGGTCGTCGTAGCCATAGCCCGTTGTCGAGGTAAGCATACTCTCGCCTACTCGATTTTCACGAAAGGCATCGAGAACTCTCTCTGTATTTTTAAACGAGATTTCGTCTATTCTTTTGAAGATTGGGGCAAGCTCTATTTCAGCCTGCCCTGCGATTTCTAATAGCTTTTCTGAAAACATAATTATTTAAGCCTTGTTAAGCTTTGCTTGCGCCTTAAGTCTTAGCTCTGTGTTTAAGATTCTCTTTCTTAGGCGAATGGATTTTGGAGTTACCTCAATGAGCTCATCATCTGCGATATACTCAATTGCCTGCTCAAGAGAAAGAATTCTTGGTGGAACGAGAATAAGTGCCTCATCTGCACCCTTTGAGCGAACAGCTGTCAAATGCTTCTTCTTGCATACATTGACAACGATGTCCTCCTGCTTTGGACACTCACCAACAATCATTCCCTCATAAACTGGAGTTTGAACGCCAATAAACATAGCGCCTCTGTCCTGTGTATTGAAAAGACCATACGAGGTAGCCTCGCCTGTTTCTGATGCGATAAGTGAGCCTGTAAAGCGAGTTACAACATCGCCCTTGAATGGCTGATAGCCGTCAAAGAGTGTGTTAAGAACGCCCTCGCCCTTTGTATCTGTCATAAATTCGCTACGATAGCCGAGCAAGCATCTTGATGGAATGAGATATTCAATTCTTGTTCTTGTTCCAACCTTGCTCATATCAACGAATTCGCCCTTACGAGCGCCGAGCTTCTGCATTACAGTTCCCTCGCTCTCCTCTGGAACATCTATTGATACTCTTTCCATAGGCTCGTGGAGAATTCCGTCGATTTCCTTATAAAGCACGCGTGGAGTTGAGCAACAGAGCTCATAGCCCTCACGACGCATATTTTCAATGAGAATTGAAAGGTGCATTTCGCCTCTACCTGCAACCTTGAAGGAGTCGGTTGTTTCGCCATCGCTTACACGGAGCGATACATCCTTCAAAAGCTCCTTTTCAAGACGAGCACGAATTTGACGAGAGGTAACAAACTTGCCCTCTTGACCTGCAAATGGGCTGTCGTTTACCTGGAAGGTCATTTCCATTGTAGGCTCTGATACCTTAACGAATTCAAGTGGCTCAACGCAATCGGTTGCGCAAATAGTATCGCCTATGGAAACCTCCTCAACACCGCTAAAGCATACGATATCGCCAACGGTTGCGCTTTGGGTTGCAGAGCGAGAAAGACCGTCAAATTGATAGATTGAGATAATCTTTGCACGGCGTGGCTTTTCGTTTGAGTGGTAGTTACAAACGCTAACCTCTTGTCCTACCCTGAGAGTTCCTCTCTCAATTCTACCAACACCGATTTTTCCTACATAATCGCTATAATCAACGCTTGAAACGAGAAGCTGAAGAGGCTCGTCCTCCTCGCCCTCTGGAGCTGGAATATAGTCAACAATTGTATCAAGGAGTGGAATAAGGTCCTTGCCCTCAACATCAGGAGAAAGTGAAGCTGTACCACTTCTTCCCGAGCAGAAAAGCATAGGAGAATCAAGCTGGTCGTCTGTTGCGTTGAGGTCGATAAGAAGCTCCAAAACCTCGTCAATAACCTCTTGAATACGCGCATCAGGACGGTCAATCTTGTTTACAACAACGATGATTCTATGTCCTATTTCCATTGCCTTTTGAAGCACGAAGCGTGTCTGTGGCATAGGTCCCTCTGCTGCGTCAACGAGCAGGATAACACCGTTTACCATTTTAAGAATTCTCTCAACCTCGCCACCGAAGTCTGCGTGGCCGGGAGTGTCAATTACATTTATCTTCTTGTCGCCATATCTGATTGCAGTATTCTTGGCAAGAATTGTAATTCCTCTTTCCTTTTCAAGGTCGTTTGAGTCCATTACTCTGTCTGTTGTTGCCTGATTTTCGTGATATGCGCCACCCTGCTGAAGCATGCCGTCAACAAGTGTTGTCTTACCGTGGTCAACGTGGGCAATAATTGCAACATTTCTCAAATCTTCTCTTATCATAAAAACCTCTCTATATAAAAGTTAATTATTATTTAAAAATTTTTGGTCGGCACTATTCTAACATATATATTTAAAAAAATAAAGACCTTTTTCAAAATTTATTAAAAATTTTTTGAGGGGGCGCACTTGACACATTAAGAAAAGAGGTGTAAAATGGAAATGTACATAGTACAAAAATAAATCTTAGGAGAGAAAAAATGAAAAGAGTATTATCACTTGTTTTGGCAATCGTGCTTGCACTCTCTTGTGTGCTTGCTCTCTCAAGCTGTGCAGCTGAGGTAACTCACGAGGAATTCCACGAAAAGGCTGTCGAGGCTCAGGCAAAGCTTTACAAGAAAAGCAACAAGCAGGTTGACGAGGACACCGTTGAGATTGAGCGCATCAAGGGCAAAATCACCGTTGAGGCAAGAGGCGAAAAGAAGAGCGGAACCTTCTATTACTCCGTTTACGAGGACGTTGTTGCAGTAAAAAGCGCTGAGGACGAAATCGAATGGTACGCAAACCTTTACGTTCCAAGCATTGCATCATTACAGGTTGTAGATTCGTTCTACGACTTCACCTACAAGGCAGGCGCATTCGGATTTGAAGTAACCGATGGAACAATTGTAAAGAAGTACAATAGATTCGGACTTCTCACACACTACGAAAACGGCTCAACCATAGTAGATATTAAATGGTAAAAGAAAAAACCGACACCCTGTGTCGGTTTTTTTAATGCGGAATGAGGAATGAGGAGTGCGGAGCATGCTTTGCAATGAATTGCAACCGTCGGTTGCATGAATTGACACGTTGTGTCATGAATTGCGACGAGTCGCATGAATTGCCTTCGGCATTGATGTGTTGCAATTCGATTCATGGCGCAAGCCGATTCATGGAGCGTAGCGAGAATTCATGATGCGCTAGCATCGATTCATTACACACGAAGTGCGAAGTTGGGGTGAAATCGCATAGCAAAGCCAAAAGCTCTTAAACGATTAGCGCGCAAACTCCGAGCAACACTCCCAAGAATATTACATTCAAGAGCGTGAATATTCCTAAATATTTGAGCTTTGAGCCGACGCCTGTTCTCGAATACTCGGCAAAGGTGATAAGCGATGCGAGCGAGGCAATCAGCGTGCCTGTTCCACCGATATTGACACCGAGCAAAAGCTCCTTGTAGTTATCGGTAAATTGAGAGAGGAGTATCGCGCTTGGCACATTTGAGATAATCTGACACGAGAGTGCCGAGAAAACGAGCGTGCTTTTTTCGAGCAATCCACCAAAAAGGTCGCGTACTGTGTCGATATTTGACATATTTCCTGCGAAAATGAAGAACAGCGCAAAGGTTCCCAAAAGAAAATAGTCAACTCTTAAAAGCGCGTATCTGTCCATTATGAGAATTGCCACGATTACTATTGCAAGGGCGATATAATAAGGAATCAGACCGAAGACCATTACAACAGTCAAGGCAAACAAAGCAAGATAAATTGCACTTCTGCCCTTTTTAAAGACAAAGGGCTCTTTTTTTGTTAGCTCCATTTTTGTCCTTGGGAAGAAAAACGCGCTGACGGTAAGCATTGCCACAGCAACGAGGAATGGCACTACCATTATGCCCATAAATTCAAACGTTGGAATGTTGAATTTCGAATACAGGTAGAGGTTTTGTGGATTTCCAAACGGTGTTAGCATACCACCGAGGTTGGCGCTTATATTCTGCAAAACAAAGAGCCAAGGCGTGTATTTTTCGTTGCCCGTTTCGCTTAACACATACCAGCCGAGAGGCAAAAATGTAATAAGCGCCATATCGTTGGCAATAAAGAGTGAGCCGATAAAGGTTATGTAAATCAGGGCGAGCACGCATACTCTGAAATTCGGTGTTGCGTGAATGATTTTTCTTGCGATTATGCTAAAAAACTTGATGTTTTTGAGTGCGCACACAACAGCGAGAGTTGCGAGCAGGCAGGAGAGCGTTTTGAAGTCTATGTAATCAAAATACGCTATCGAGGGTGGAACAAAAAAGCATGTAACGATAGCGCAAATCAGTGCAATAAAAAACACAGCGTGTCCACGCACAAAAAGTAATACTCTTTTCAAATTTTCGCCCCCTTTTCCTTATTTTCGCACAAATTATACTACTTTTTAGCATCATTGTCAACTGTTTTGTTGACTTTTTGGCGCACGCGTGGTAAAATATTATAAAGGACAATTCTAAGAAAGGACAGAGGTGGGCACTCCACTCTCTATTTTTTATAATGATTAATGTATCTTTGTCAAAATATCTAAACAACGCCAAGGGCGCTTTCTCCTTTACCTTTGATGACGGATGCTATGCTGACAGCACGCGCAAGACCGTTGAGATTTTCAAGGAGGTTGAGGCAAAAACAGGCATAAAAATCAAGGCGACCTCAGCGCAGACCGTTGGCTTTTTGCACGAGGGCACTATCGCTATGTGGAAGGAGCTCTTCGAGCAGGGCTACTACGACCTTGCATCTCACTCCCTCGACCACTGTATTGGCTATAACGACGAAACTCCCGAGGAAAAGCGACTTGAGGATGCCGAGAAATCACGCGACAGGCTCGCTGAAATTTACGGACAAGCTCCTCTCTGCTTTGTAATCCCTGGTGGTGGAGAGAGCGAGGGCGCGTGTGCGCTTCTTAAAAAGCACTATATCGCTAACCGTGTTGGCGAGGGACCTATCAACTATCCCGACACAATGAATTTTATGCGCCTTACCTCGTTTGTTGGCAGATTTGCCCACGAGGATGTAACACCATATAAGGAATACATCGACAAGGTTATTGAAAGCGAGGGCTACGGAATTCAAATCAACCACTGGCTAAGCGAAAAGGAGAGCGATGTTCATCACGCACAAAAGGTACACACCTTCTATGATGAGTGCTTCTATCTTGCTGAGCGCGCGCTTGCAGGGGACATTTGGATTGCCTCGTTTAACGACGCTATAAAGTACTTTTATGAGTACAAAAATGCGAAAATATCGACACAGGGCGACGAAATTACCGTTTCCTGCGACCTCGATAAATCAATCTTTAATCATCCACTTACAATCGTTGTGTCAACTGATTCTGACAGACAAATTACGGTAAATGGTGCGCCATTTAACATTAAGGCAGGAAAGGAAAACATCATTACCCTTGAGCTATGAAGCTAAAAAACCCGTTCAAGCTATTTACAAAATTTGACTACATTCTTTGGGCTGTATCGGCTGTCGTTGTTGCGCTGTCGTTTCTTCTCTCCCCTGAGCGAGATGCCCTAACGCTTATTGCCTCGGTTGTTGGCGTAAGTGCGCTAATTTTTATCGCCAAGGGGCATGTTGTAGGTCAATTTCTTATCGTTGCATTTGCCCTTTTGTACGGTATAGTGTCTATAAAATTCAAATATTATGGGGAAGCCATAACCTATCTTGGAATGAGCGCGCCTATCGCAATCTGCTCCATCGTTTCGTGGATTAGGCATCCCTTTGGAAAAACTGCGCAGGTAGAGGTGCGCAAAATCAACGCCTTACATGTAGTTGGAATTTCAATTGCCTCTATTATCGTGACTGTCGCATTCTACTTTATTCTTGATACTCTCGGCACACAAAATCTAATTTTCAGCACTCTATCCGTTGCAACAAGCTTTTTTGCAGCATCACTTTCGTTTTTCAGAAGCCCATACTATGCGCTTGCATACTCGGCAAACGACATTGTGCTTATCGTGCTTTGGGTTATGGCAACCGTGCAAAGCGTTTCCTACTTGCCTATGATTTTGTGCTTTGTTATGTTCTTAATAAACGACATTCACGGTTATCTTTGCTGGAGAAAAATGCAAAAATCTCAATCCTATTAAGGAGGATATTATGATTACAAATTATTCAGAAATTACACCATATATAAAATCGCTTGCCGACATTTCAAACAAAAGCAATAAAATTCGTCCTGAAATGTATTTTGAGCACGATGTTAAAAGAGGCTTGCGTGACCTCGACGGAAACGGAGTTGTCGCAGGTCTTACCGAGGTTTCTCATATTCAAAATAAAATTCTTGGTCCAAACGGAGAAAAGCTTCCCTGCCCTGGCGAGCTTTACTATCGCGGAATCAATGTTCGTGACATTGTTGATGGCTTTGAGCGTGAGGGCAGACACGGCTTCGAGGAAAGCGTTTATCTGCTTTTGACCTCTCGCCTGCCAACAAGGGAGGAGCTTGATGCCTTTAAGGCGACTCTTTCTGATTATAGAAATCTCCCCTCGTCATTTGTGCGTGATATGATTCTCAAAGCACCTGGCAAGAATATGATGAATATTCTCTCTCGAAGCGTTCTTGCACTTTACGCGTATGACGAAAACCCCGACGACATATCTATTCCAAATGTTATGAGGCAGTCAATTGCGCTCATCTCTCAATTCCCACTCTTGGCAGTTTACGGATACCAGTCCTATCAACACTATCACAACGGAAAAAGCCTATTTATTCATTATCCAAAGAGCGAGCTTGATACTGCTGAAAATCTTCTTTATATTCTCCGTGAGGACGGTAAATTCACGAAAAAAGAGGCAGAGCTACTTGACCTTGCGCTCGTTTTGCATATGGAGCACGGTGGTGGAAATAACTCTACCTTTACAACTCATGTTGTTTCATCGTCAGGCACGGACACCTACTCGGCTATCGCAGCTGCGCTTGGCTCTCTTAAGGGCCCTCGCCACGGTGGTGCGAACATCAAGGTTGTTCAAATGTTTGATGATATGAAGGCGTCAATTGACATAAAGGACGAAAATCAAATCAAGGAATACCTTGTAAAATTACTTGATAAGCAGGCATTTGACAAGGCAGGGCTTATCTACGGTATGGGACACGCAGTTTACTCGATTTCCGACCCTCGTGCGCAGATTCTTGAAAAATACGCAAGAGAGCTTTCAATTGAAAAGGGAATGGAGGACGAGTTCGCCCTTTACAAGACCGTTGCAACGCTTGCACCTGACATTATCGCATCAAAGCGCAAGATTTATAAGGGAGTTAGCCCAAATGTTGACTTCTTCTCTGGTCTTGTTTATCGTATGCTTGGACTCCCCGAGGAGCTTTACACTCCTATCTTCGCTGTCGCAAGAATTGCAGGCTGGTGTGCACACAGAATTGAGGAAATTCAAAACGCAGGTAAGATTATTCGTCCTGCTTATATAGCTGTAAAGGAGCTTGATGATTATACTCCTATGGAGGAAAGAACCAGCATTCTCCTTGAGGAGAAGGCGAATTTAACCCAGCCTATATAGCTGTAAAGGAGCTTGATAATTATACTTCTATGGAGGAAAGATGATGGCGCAGGAGTCAATTAAGATATTAGAGGATTTCGGCTTCAAGCCATTTTTAGACGGTGGCGAGATAATGCTTGCCTTTGAAAATCCCACCTATGCATATGATACAAAAATGATAGTGCAGGGCGACCACGCAGATGATTATGCTACTATCATCTTCGCTAATGAAAAGGATTTTACAGGGCTTTGCTATTGTAGCTCGCTTATGGAGCATTTGATGCTTAATTTTGACGACCACGGTGTCGAGAAAATAGTTAAGGAGCTACAAAAGGCGAGTATATATGTCGAGCTTAGGTGCGTTTGTGGCTATCCGATGATAGCGATTGACCTTGGCAAGGGCGCGCTTTCAGCAACGACTCTTAAGAGTCGACTAAGCCATATGCTCAAGGCTGTTGGCGCACTTGATTATCTGCTTCAAAAAAGACTTAACCGTCTAAGAAAATAAAAAACAAGCAACTCGTTTGAGTTGCTTGTTTTTCATTTTTTCTCTATTTTGCCCTCAATGGTAATACACGATGAGGTCAGCATTCTCCTTATTCTTCCACAAAGATTGCGAAGGTCCTTGAATGTAGATTCGTCAATAGCGCTTGTGTTGTAAAGCACCTTGAGCCAAGACTCTGTTTCGGCACACTCCTTGCGCGCGATTTTGAATTTGGAAAGCATGTCAGCAAGGCTTTGCGGATACTGTGCCTCCGAAATGTTCGCAAACACGCTGGAGGACGACTTGCGAAGCTGAAAGACAGTGTTTGAGTTGCCCTTGATAGATTTACAGAGGCACTCTCCCTTAGTAGCAAGCTCTTGCGAGTATTGAAGCAATAAGTTTTTTGCCATTTTATCCTCTCCTTCTCAAAAATCACACCATAGGTGTGCATGTAATCGCTCACAACGGGAGTGTATGTTATCACGGCGTAGCGTGTATGTAATCAAGCCGACAAATGCACGCAAATGCGTGGTGCCATGCGCCACAAGTGGCAATTACATGCAATGCGCAAGCGCATTGATTACATACCAAGCCTCCTTTGTCGGCTTGGATAAAAAACAAGCAACTCGTTTGAGTTGCTTGTTTTTTTGGAGCTACTAATCGGAATCGAACCGATGACCTCATCCTTACCAAGGATGTGCTCTACCATCTGAGCCATAGTAGCATTTGCGTAGGTTATTTTATCACAAGTTTCTATCTTTGTCAAGAGTTTTTTTAAATTATTATATTGAAGTATTTGGCAAAGTATAGTAAAATAGAATTGAGCCTTAAAGGGGGGATAGCATGTCGCAGGTTTCGAGCAATCCATTTGAATTTACCGACACAAACAAAAGATATCATACATACGACTACTATTTGCGACACACCTTTGGTGGAAAGTGTGCGAAAATCACACTTGACGCAGGGCTTTCTTGTCCGAACATTGACGGAAAATGTGGCACAGGTGGCTGTATTTACTGCTCTGGTGGTAGCGCGTCAAGAACGGTTGACTCCTTACTTTCCTTAAAGGAGCAATATCACGCACAAATTGACGGTGCGAGTGCGAAATGGAAGGGGCTTGTGGGCTTTATTCCCTATCTTCAAGCATATTCTAACACATATACCTCGCCCGATAATTTAAGGAAAATCCTCGATGATGTGTCAAGCCTTGAGGGCGCTGTGGCTGTTGATATTGCGACAAGAGCTGACTGCCTTGAGGGCGAAAAGATAGAGATTTTAAGAGCGCTCTCCGAGAAAATCCCTGTAACCTTGGAATTAGGGCTTCAAAGCTCTGATGACGAAACAGCGCGAGTGATAAACCGTGGCCACACCTACGGGGTGTTTGTAGATGCGTTTATGCGAGTAAGAAAAAGCGCGCCCAAGGTGAAAATCGCTGTTCATATAATCAATGGCTTGCCAGGGGAAAATCACGAAAAAATGATGAAAACCGCACACTCCCTCGCACTTTTGAGGCCTGATATTATAAAAATTCATCTGCTTCACATAATTGAGGGCACGCCTCTTGCGAAAATGTATAATGACTCCCTTTACACTCCTCTGTCGCTTGATGAATATGTGAAAATCGTGTGCGACCAGCTCGAGGTGCTCCCTTGCGAGTGCGTAATTGAGCGCGTTACGGGCGACGGTCAAAGAGATACTCTTTTAGCGCCTCTTTGGAGCTTGAAAAAGACGGTTGTTATAAATGAAATAGATAAAGAGCTTTTTAGAAGAAATTCATATCAAGGAAGGTATTATAATGAGAATTGATTTTAACGGTAGCTATTACGATGGCGAGCTTAACGCAAACGGAGAGTTCCACGGAATGGGCGAATATGTTTGGGCCAATGGCGACAAATTTGTCGGTCAATGGATAAACGGAAAGCGAGTAGGTCAAGGAAAATATGTCTGGGAAAATGGCGCGATTTACGAGGGCGACTGGTCTTTTGACCAACGCACAGGCGTAGGAAAATATTTTTGGACAAATGGCGATAGATACGAGGGCATTTTCCTCAAAGGAGAGCTTCAAACAAGAGGCACTATGTACTACGCAAACGGAGAAATTTACGAGGGCGAATGGGACCACGGAGCACGCACAGGCAAGGGCAAATACACTTGGCCTGACGGCGATAGCTACGAGGGCGATTTCGTCAATGGAAAGCATCACGGAAGAGGCTTGTTTAGATGGGCGAGTGGCGCAACCTACGAGGGCGCCTTTGTAAACGGCGCACGCACAGGATTTGGCGTATACACTTGGGCAAACGGAAGCAAATATGTAGGAGATTTTGTTGACGGAATCCTTCACGGAAAGGGATATTATAGATGGCCCAGTGGTTCGTGCTACGATGGCGCATTTGTCAACGGAATTCGCACAGGTAAGGGCAAATACACAAACACCTCGGGCGATGTGTATGAGGGCGACTTTGTAGACGGACGCTATCACGGAAACGGCCACCTTGTATTTGAAAACGGAGAGGAATACGAGGGCGACTTTGAAAACGGTCAATTTCACGGCGAGGGAGTTTATGGCTGGTCAGATGGCGACTGGTACGAGGGAGAATGGGTAAACGGAAAGCGCACGGGAAAGGGCAAAATGCATTATGACAGCGCAAACAGACTCGATGATGGTACATTTGATGACGGAGCTCTCGTAGACGGCTTCTCCACCTTCTTCCTTGCCGAGAAAAAGGACAGAGTTGTTGCTATTGCCTATAAAAACAAGGAAGAGGTATTGAGGTTTATCTCCTTTACAAACGGCGACGCCTATACTGGCGAATGGGTGAACTTCACCCCTCACGGATACGGAAGGCTTGAAAAGCCAGACGGAACGGTGCTTGAGGGCAAGTTCGAAAACGGTGAATACATCGGCCCTGCCGAGTAATAATAAGAAAAGCAGACACAGTGTGTCTGCTTTTTCATTTAAAGACGCTTAATTGATTCGGAAATAGTGAGTGGCTCGTCAGCAGAGTCGCCCCTTTGCTTTGGCTTCTCTGTGCTATGTATAGGACAGCCAGCGCCACCGATACAGCCACCGACGCACGCCATTCCCTCGATAAAGTTGACATCGAGCTTTCCGTATTTTAGCTTAACAAGCGCATTCATGCATTGCTCTATTCCGTTGCACGAAACACTCTTCAAATCGAAGAATTCGCTATCTCCGTGCTCGCAAATTCCCTCACGCACAGCATCGGCAAGTCCACCACAGCGCGCAAAGTTTTGTCCGAAATACGATGCACCTATTGTCTGCTCCTCGTTAAAGAGCGAGATGTCAATGCTTTTGCTTCCAAAAAGGGCTTGAAGCTCCTCAAAGGTAATAACGCTATCAACATAATCACGCACGCTTTCCTTTTGGAATTCGTGCTTTTTTGCTGTACAAGGGCCGATAAACACGAATTTCGCATCTGGCTCCTTGCTCTTAAAGAACTTGCAAATTGAAGCCATAGGTGATAGTGTCGAGGACACAAGTGGCAAAAGCTCAGGGAACTGCTTTTCAACATATGTAAGAAAGGCAGGACAGCACGAGCTGATAAGTGAGCCCTTTTCTACAAGCTCTCTCGATTCCTCGTCGGCAACCATATCAGCACCAAGCGCAGCCTCAATTACATCAGTAAAGCCGAGCGCCTTAATGCCTGCAATTACCTGTCCAGGCTTTGCATATGCAAATTGTGAGGTAATTGACGGTGCGACAACTGCGTAAATCTTGTAATTTTTACCACCGTCGCTTCCCTTTATCATTTTGATTACATCGCAAATAAAGGATTTGTCGGAAATTGCGCCCCAAGGGCAATGATATACACAGTTTCCACAGGCGATACAGGTCGAGTTATCAATCTTCGCTTCCTTTGTTTCGCCACCTGCGTAAATTGCCTTGATTTTGCACGCCTTTTCGCACGGGCGTGTACGGTGAGTTATAGCGCCATATGGGCAAGCGCGTGAGCATTGTCCACACTCAACGCACTTTGATTTGTCGATATGGGCAACCCTGTGCTCATCAAACGTGATTGCACCGAACTTGCACACATATTCACAGTTATGGGCAAGACAGCCACGACAAGCCTCTCCAACCTCGTAACCACCTGTCGGACATTCGTCACAGGCGATACCGATAACCTCGATTACATTCGGATTGGATTTGTCTCCACCCATAGCCATTCTTATTCTTTCCTCAACGACTGCCCTCTCCTTATAGATACAGCAACGCACAGCAGGCGTGCCACCAGGGGCAATCTTTTTTGGAATTTCAAATATCGTTTCAAGGAGCGTGTCATTCCAAGTGCGACGCGCAACCTCCTTTAACACCTTGTACTTGACATACTGTACCTCGGTGTCAAATCTTCTTTTTTCTATCATTTCGATTCTCTTTTAATTAGTTTTATTCTTCTTCAGGCTTGTATGATGCAGGGACAACAGCCACAGGGTCTGCCCTGTCAATGCTTACGGTGTTAAGAAGCTTACCGTCAAAGCTTGCAGGAGCGTTGTCGCCTGTCATTGTGTGCTGACAGTAGGAAATCTCAGTGCTACCGTCGCCATCAAGGTCTGCCACTACATAAGAGGTAATGAGCAAATTGAGCGCCTTAAGAGCATCAGTGTTAAAGCCTGTAATTGAAAGGCTGAACAAGGTGTAGCCTCTTTCATTGAGCTCAACCTGTATTCCCTTGTCGGTTACAAGCATAAACTCGCTATCAACAAGACCAAGGGACTGTGCCAAGGCAGAGTTAGCAACGATAATGCCTATTCTTACCTTGCCGTTGGTGTCCTCATATTTTGCAAGAAGCTCCTTATTTATTTGATAGCCACCGTTAATGCCTGTTCTGTTATTCTTTACAGAATAGCCAAGAGGAACGATGATTGCATCAAGCGTAGCCTCGTTTCTTGTTCCGTCACAGATTGCGCATTTTTCGCCCTCTGCACCGTTTTTATCAAAGCCATTTATATATGCGATAAAGTAGCTATATTCGTGTGTTGAGTAATCGTGGAATATTGATTTTTCCTCTTCCTCTCCACAATAAATGCAGGAATAAACAATTGTACCGAGTACCTTACAGTTAGGTGTTACGGTAATCACTCCACCGTCAAGAACGTGCTCAAGTGGCTCGCCAGCCGTTTGGCTAACGGTTTCGCCACAAACAAAGCAAGTTTCTGTTATAGTTGCACCCTGTGTACAGGTTGCCTCAGTTTCGGCAATAACACCGCCATGGAAGAAGGCAACGCTTGGATGCTCTGTTCTTGTGCTGGCATCAGTGCTACTGGTATAATACCAAGCCTTCTTGTTGTCGCAGGATAAGAAGGTTGTGGGCGAAAGTCTTTCGTTACCCTTTCCAACTATCGTATTTACAAAGACGTCGATTGCCTCCTCGCTCTCCATAAACACACGAGAGTTATTCTGTCCTGACAATACTGCCCAACCACTTGTAACTACGTAGCCCTTAATGTACCAATACTTTGTGCCGGTATTACTTGTAAACTCTTGACCTAAATCAAGCGCTGTTTCAGGAGTGTCGCCACCCTCGATATAAATGGTTACAAGTCCGTTTGCGTTGTTGAACGCAAATTTCTCATGTAGGTCACAGCCCTTTGCAATGCGTGCCTCTCTTATAATGTTTCCGTTTAGGTTAACCTGCTTGCCAACATAGGTAAGGTTAGTTTTGAACTCGTAAGGAATAGCGCTTGAGGACGCACTCACCTTTTGGAATGCGAGCTGGTGAATTTCGGTAATTGTGCCCTTCCAAACAAACTCGTTAAGTGTTGCGCCATTTCCCATCGAGAAGATTTCCTGCTCTACTACGGTAACGCCCTTACCAACAACAACGATAAGAAGTGCCGTGTTGTTGCCAAAGCAACCTATACCTGAGCCACCGACAATTCTTGTAACCGTGTCAGGAACATAAATTGCTCTTATTGACTTGCCATTGAAGCCTTGAATTGTCTTTACCTCAACGATATCCTCGCCAACCTTAACAAAGGATGGGAAATAAAGATTTGCTCTTTCAAAGGTAGCGCCTGACGGAGTTACGTTTCCGCTTGCGTCAACGCTTATGTAATCAAGTGTTGCAGTTGCATCAAAGAGACCGTAGCCCTCAATGTAGCACTTGTTTACAAGGCTTACATTTTCAGTTCTGTCAAGTGTGTTACAGTATTCGCAATAGTAGCTTACCTCAAGATTAGAGCCATTTACTGCGCCATATTTTTCAACGGTATTTAAGTGCGCGGTCTTATCTACAAACGCGCCAACCTCTTGAAGGTCACATACAGTACAGTCAAATTCAGTGTATCCGATTGATTGACAGCTTGGAAGCTTTGTATATGTTTCAAAAATATGATTTCCAAGGACTGTGCCCTCGTTGGATTTTACCTTGTGATTACAGGAGTAGCAGTACTTTTCGTCTCTTTCAAAGTTAGAGCAGTCTGCCTCGTAATGAGCCACCTCACTATAAATGTGATTTTCGGTAGCTGTTCCTGTTTCCTCATATGTACCGTCTGGATGTGCCTTATAGGTCTTGCCTGTTTCGCATACGTAAACTGTGAAGCTTTCTATACGGCCCTGGTTGCCATCTTTTTTAACGTTTTCATCGTAATTTTCAAGCATTACCTCAAGAGCTTCAATGTCGGGCAAATAAAGCTTTTGTCCGCTTCTGCCCGGGAACGGTGCATTACCGGTAAAGGTAATCTTACCTGTAATTACAAGTGAGAAGTTGTTAAGTGCGCCCGCAGCGCTCAAGAATTGCTCTGGGAAAAGCTTTGTTTCGCCCTCGGCAACCTCGAAAATCATAAGTGTAAGAGCTTGCGCGGTGTTAAATGACGAGGTTGAAACGGTAGCGCCCGCGGGAATGTATGCCTCTACTACGTTTGAAGAGGCAAACCCTTTTTCGCCTATAAATTCAAGCTTGTCGCTAAAGTTAGCAATCACGCGAAGCTTACAGCCATTAAATGCAACCTCCTCGACTCTTTTTACCTCTGAAAAGTCGAACTCGACAATCTCGGTGCAAGCAACGTTTTGCATTGCGTTGAACGCATGCTTATTTATATATTCAGGCTTTGCCTTACAAACAAACACGCTATATCCCTTTGAACCACTAAACGTTTCTTCGCCAATGGTCTTAACGCCTGAGCCGATATACGCCTTGTCAATTGTGGAGTTTCCAAACGTTCCCGAGCCGCTTCCGCCTGCAAGAGTGATTACGCTGTCAGGAATATAAAGGTCATAGGTCAAGGATTGGAAAAGTTTTGCGTTAATTTGCGTTACCTTGTAGGTCTTTTCGTCATAAGTAACGCTTGATGGGAAAACAAGGCTAACGCCCGTGCCACCCGTAAACGAGCCTCTGCCCGATACAGTAGCTGTCATTGTTTCGTCATCAAGAGAATATACAAGCCCTCTTGTTACGGACGGGATTGTAACTCCGTCAAGATTTGCAATAGTACAGTCACCAAGCGTCACATTGCTTCCGTCGTCTGTTACGCTCGCAGCGCTTGCTCCTACTACAAATAATGCACACATAAGAATGCAAATTGCCAAGGTCAAAAATAATTTTTTCATATTTGCTCCTCGCCTTAAAATAAACATATATATTTATTTTACCACGCACGCGCCCTCGTGTCAAGAAAAAATTAAAAGAGATACCTGCTCGGAAACGAACCGATTTGTTATCTCTTTTTATTGTTATTAGCTTTGAGATGCAACTATATTGCCGGCTCTCTCGTCAGATGGAGCCTGTTCCGCATTCCGAATTGCGAATTGCGACGCTTATCGAAATTCCTTGACTATTGGTTTTGAGAAGCAAGAAATTCTAGGCGCACCGCAAGAATGACGGGCGACGGTGTATTTACATACTCCGAGGTCGGCATTCGGGAGCAACGACGAAGTTCGACGCTTATCGAAATCAATAGAGGCTGTCAGCCTTTATCGCTTTCATAATCTTGCGTGCAATAATCATACTTCCAACCCAGCTTGGATGAACTCTATCCCAAGAAATATAGGCAGGATATCTATGCACAAGGTGTGCGTCAAAGTCCTCTTGAACATCTATGTAGGTTGCACCGTACTTTTCAGCCACTTCCCTCGAGATTTGTGCGTATTCTACCATTCTTTTCTTCATGGGATCGTCGTTGTTTGACTCCATATAGAATGGGCTGATAACAAAGAGTCCCTTTACCTTGCCAACGGTTCTTTCACAAACTGCCTCAAGATTTGCTCTATAAATTTCAGGTGTGTAGTTTTCGCCATACATTGCAGGCTCATCAAACTGACGCCATACATCGTTTGCACCTATCATAAAGAATACCCAGTCAGGGTTGCATTTTTCAACATTGTCTGCCCAGTGCTCAAGCATATTTGTGCTTGTTGCGCCACTTTCGCCTACATTTGTCACATGAATGAGCTTTTCAGGATACAAAACGCTGAGCATACTGTCAACATTTCTTACATATCCATTTCCAACACCCTCCCAAAGTCCTTCTCCATAAGGGCGCTTTCTGCCAGAATCAGTTACACTGTCGCCAGCAAATACTACTCTGTCTCCATTTTCAAAAATCATAATATGTTCTCCTTGATATAAAATTGTTATCGTAATTATCATTCCGAACTCCGCATTCCGAATTCCGAATTCCGAATTGCGAATTGCGAATTGCGAAGCTTAGCGCTTCTTAGAAGAAAAGCCGAATTTGCCAATCCTGTTGGCCAACTCATAATACTCCCCGTGCGCAAAGGCGCAGAGGTGTGCACGATTTATGCGGATTTTGTCGCCCTCGAAGAGCCTTTCATCTACATTTACGCCCACTATGTCGGCTAAAAACATATCGTGTGAGCCCAGACTGATTATGTCGCTCACCTTACATTCAATGTTAATGGGGCACTCCTCAATTAAGGGGGCGCTAACACCTTGAGCCTTCGCCTTTGTAAGAGCGCATTTTTGGAACTTGTCCACCTTGCGACCTGTGTACATTCCACAAAAGTCTGCTGTTTTTGCAAGATTTCTCGGAACTAAGTTGATAACAAACTCGCCCTTTTCCTTGATTATGTCATAGGAATGTCGCTCTGGACGGACGGAAATGTATGTTTTTGGGGGGACTGTGTTTGTAATTCCACACCAAGCGATTGTAATTATGTTGGATTTTTCCATATCTCCACACGATACCATAACCGCAGGCACGGGAGCAACAAGCGCCCCTCCCTTTAAGTGTCGTTTACTCATATTTTTACCTGTTATATTTGTTCATAGCAGTTGCGACATCGTCCTGAATAAGGGAAGCTATCGCGCTTGGAACGCTTTCGACTGTTTTTGAAAGAACTTCAAAATCTTCCTTTGAAAATTTGCCGAGCACCCAGTCGACCATATCGTACTCTGGATGGGGCTTTTCGCCAACGCCGAGCTTAATCCTTGGGAATTCCTGTGTGCCAAGATGCTCTATTATGCTTTTTAGGCCATTGTGTCCGCCTGCGCTTCCCTTTGCACGAATGCGAAGCTTTCCAACAGCGAGCGACACATCATCGGAGATTACAATAACCCTTTCGGCGGGGATTTTATAAAATCTTGATGCCTCAGAGATTGCCTCGCCCGATTTGTTCATAAAGGTTTGAGGCTTCATAATAAGCACACGAGTCTCACCGATTGTCGCCTCGCAACAAAGAGCCTTGAATTTCGCCCTGTCGCACTTAACCCCGAGCGAGTCACAAAGACGGTCAATCGCAATAAAGCCCGCATTGTGACGAGTCCTCTCGTATTCGCCACCAGGATTACCAAGTCCCACGATAATGTGCGAAATAGCGCCACCCTGTGGCTGTTTTTCTATCTTTTTAAATAAATCAAATATTGACATTGTTGCCTTCCTTTAAAAATGAATTGGCTTCGCCATGAATAGATGCTAACGCATCATGAATTCTCGCTTCGCTCCATGAATCGAATTGCAACACCAAATGCCGAAGGCAATTCATGCGATTTATCGCAATTCATGACACGCAATGTCAATTCATGCAACGCAGTTGCAATTCATTGACGAAGGAAAAAGCATTACTTTTTCCTTCGTCTAGCCCATCCCTCATGGTTTGACTGATACTGTCTTGCGATTGCAAGAGCGCCAGAGTTTACATCATCTGTTATTGTCGAGCCTGCTGCGATATATGAACCTGCACCGATTGTCAATGGAGCAATTAGGTTGACCCCTGTGCCGATAAATGCATCATCTGCTATCTTACACTCGGTTACCTTTTTACCATCATAATTTACTGTACGAACGCCTGTGCCGATTGTTACTCTTTGTCCGATTTCGGTATCGATTATTGTAGAATGCTCGTGAACGGTAGAGCCAACTCCGAGAGTTGTTGAGCGAAGCTTAGAATAAGAGAGCACTCTTGAACGCATAAGAAGGTGGCACGAGCTGTCGATGTGACAATATGGCCCAACCTCTACCTCTTTTTCGATTGTTGATGCATATACATAGCTACTGTCGATTACACAGCCCTCACAAACGATAGAGCCAGAAATTACAGTATTAGGACCGATAAGACAGCCCTTTCCTATGGTGGTGTGTCCACAAATTTGTGTGTTTGGCAAAATCGTTGTGTCCTTGCCGATTGTTGCGCCTGCCGAGATTACAATTCCGTCACGAAGGTCGATATTCACGCCGTTTTCGCAAAGATAATCAAGAAATTCCTCTCTATATCTTTCTCTGCGACGAATATATTCTCTTTTTGAGGCGGGAGTCGCCTTTTCATCTCCGAACGACTGACTCTCACAGGTAGCGCCACAGTTTCCTATCATTTTAAGGAAGTCGTATGGTGTTGCGATTGTTTCCTCGGAGATAAGCTTTCCTGTGCCGATTGTGGCATAAAGGGAGCTTGCGTTTCCGACGGTTGCATAAGCGAGGTCGTTTGTGTCAACAAAGCGAATAGCGTCCTCAATCCACTCCCTTTTCGCCAAAAACGCGAGGGGATGTGTGAATATAACGATGTCCTCGAGGTCGCAATTAAGCTCTGAGGTTACGCCCTCAAGAGTGTACGACGCCGAGCGAACAATCTCGCAATCTATTTTAAGATGATTTACCGCATCTATAAATTTGCGATAGGTATGCTCATAAATTGGGGAGAAAAACAAGGTGTCCTTATCTACATTAAGATACTCAGACTCCTGTGCCCTGCATACTACAATAAAAACCTTTTTCATATTTTTTCCTACTCCAAAGCATTATTTTACAGAGTAATTATAGCACAAAACAAATAGCCTTTCAAGACTAAAATCGCATAACTACTTTACAAATTATTATTTTTGTGTTAAAATATACTATAATTTATATTTTAAGCGCACATAGTACGCACAATATAGGAGATTTATAAATTTATGTACGAAAAAAAGGAAAAGCTATCTATATACTCGATTCTCTCGGGCATTATTTGTCTTGCCCTTGGCGTCGGAACTGCTGTTTTGGCAGTTTTTTGGAGCGCAAGAAGACCGTCCAGCTGGCTTCTTATTATGATTGCCCTTGGTCTTATCTTCGTTTCCCTCTCGATATGCACCTTTATCGCCTTAAAGGCAATCGAAAGAAAAAGACGAGTTGACGGTCCAAGTGGCCCTGTGCTCGGCTCTATTATGTACGATATGGTAAACACCGCAAGCGAGCCTGCGCTTATTTGCGATGAAAACAAGAGAATCATTTGGTTCAACCACTTCGCGCAAAGGGCGTCTGGCATTTCAACCTCTCTTCTCGGCAAGGGGCTTAGCGTTATTATGCAGAATCCGTTGCCTGATGAAAACGACAAGAAATCGAGCGAAAGACAAATCATCACCGAGCTTGCAGGTCAGACTTACCTCGTCGATGTAACAAGAATTCACGCAGACAAGGTTTACAGCCTGCTTATGTTCCGTAATATTACCGAGCAGGCGCGCCTTGAAAAGTTCGTGCGTGATGAGGACAAGGTTGTTTCTTATGTTATTGTCGATAACCTTGAGGAGCTCGTTCAATTCGAACAGGAAAACTATCGCTCTGCTTCAAGCACCATTGAGACAATTATGCGTGAATGGGCATCGAGCGTTAATGGTATTTTGAAGGAATATGAAAAGGATAAATATATATTTATCTTCCGTAACGAGGACCTCGAAAAATTCGTTGAGGACAAGTTTGACATTCTTGATAAGATAAGAGATGTTCGTGTTGGTGGTAGCGCTATACCTCTTACCGTTTCTATCGGTGTTGCAAAGGTTAGTGGCTCACTTGCCGATAAGGAAAAGGCTGCACACATCGCCCTTGATATGGCGCTTCAGCGTGGTGGTGACCAGGCTGTTGTTAAGTATGATGAGGCTATTGCCTTTTTTGGTGGTAAGACAAGCACGGTACACAAGAAAACAAAGGTTAAGGCAAGAGTTGTTGGTACAAAGCTCGCCTCACTTATGGCAAGCGCATCTAATGTTATCATTATGGGACACAAGTTCCCTGACTATGACGCATTCGGTGCGAGCGTTGGTCTTGCAAGATTCGCTATGTTCTGTGGCGTTAAGGTAAATATTGTAACCGACCCTAAGAACCCTAACATTAAGAAGTGTCTTAAATTCTTCGATGGCGATGAATACAAGGGAATGTTCGTTGACGCAGCAAGAGGCCTTGACCTCATTAAGAGTGAAACTCTTCTCGTTATCACGGATGTAAACAATCCTGCGATGTTCGAGTCTATCGATATTTACAACAATGTTTATAATGTGGTAATAGTTGACCACCATAGAAAGACCGCTGAAAGCGAGAGAAATCTCGCAATCGAGTATATCGACCCGTCCTCGTCAAGTTCGAGTGAGCTTGTTTCGGAGATGCTCGAGCAGACTGTTCCACCATCAACTCTTAGAAGAGTCGAGGCGAATATGCTTTTGGCAGGAATTTCGCTTGATACCAAGCAGTTTACAAAGGGCACTGGTGCTAAAACCTATGCTGCCGCTATGTATCTTCTTACCTCAAATGCCTCATACGAGGGCATTCAAGACCTTTTCAAGACAAGCATTGTCGATTACAGACAAATTGCAAAGTTCGGTCAAAAGGTTGAGGTTTATCGTAACAGTATGGCTATCGCTGTCAACTTCGAGGTTGGCGACTCGAGCACTGACCGTTCACTTGCTGCAAAGGCGGCAGACGGACTTCTCGGTGTTGAGGGCGTTAGTGCGTCCTTTGCTCTTATGCAGATAGAGGACACAATTCACATAAGCGCGCGCTCGAACGGTAGCGTTAATGTTCAGCTCATTCTTGAAAAGCTCAAGGGTGGCGGACGCTATGATTCAGCTGGCGCACAGCTCAAGAGTGCTACAATTCAGCAGGCGCTTTTGAAGCTTAAGCACGCAATAGACAGTTATTTCGACTTGGAGGACTAATATGAAGGTTGTTTTGATACAGGATGTCAAGGGACAGGGCAAGAAAAACGACATTATTAATGTCAGCGACGGATACGCAAGAAACTTCCTTTTCCCAAGAAAGCTTGCAATCGTTGCTGATGCAAAGGCTATAAATGATGTAAAGAACAAAAAATCGTCCGAGGAGCACAAAATCGAGCTTGAAAAGGCTAACGCACGCGAAATTGCAACAAGGCTTGGCGAAACCAAGGTTGTTATCAGCGCTGAGGCTGGCAAGGACGGAAGATTTTATGGTGCTATTACCTCAAAGGACATAAGCGATGCGCTCAAGGCTCAGGCAAAGCTTGATATTGACAAGAGAAAGATTGCCCTTGATGCACCTATTAAGGCGTTTGGCACATACATTGTTGATGTAAAGCTCTACTCTGGCATTAGTGGAAAGCTAAATGTACAGGTAAAGGAGAAATAAGATGGACGCTTTACAAAGAAAGCTCCCCTTCTCCGTTGATGCAGAGCAAAGCGTGCTCGGAAGCATACTTTGTGACCCAAATTGCTTTGGCGATGTTGCAGAAATCGTAACAATAGACGATTTCTACTTAGAGGAGCATAAAAAGATTTACGAGGTTTTCCTCGATTTCAGCTATCAGAATAAGGTAGTTGACCTTGTAACAGTTATAAACGAGCTCGTTTCTCGTGGAATCTATCGTGATGATGACGAGGCGCGCTCATATATTCGTATAATCGCCGAGGTTGTGCCAAGCGCGAGAAATGCCAAGGACTACGCAAAGATTGTCCACGACAAGAGCATTTTGAGAAGGCTCATCGAGGCTGCAGACGACATTCAAAGGGCTGCGTTTACCGAGGGAGAGGATGTTTCGCACATTGTTGACCTCGCTGAAAGAAAGATTTACGATATTGCAGGAAATAATGAGCGCCACGATTTTGTACATATTCGTGATGTTCTTCTTAAAACCTATGACCACCTAAAGGAGCTTGGCGAGGGCACAAGCGAGGAAAATCTCGGTATTCAATCGGGCTTCTCCGACCTTGATAATACTCTTGTTGGCTTCGGCAAGGGAAATATGATTATTGTCGGCGCGCGTCCTGGTGTTGGTAAAACATCATTTGCGCTCAACATAGGCGCAAATATTGCAAAGCGCACAGGCAAGGCTGTTTGCATATTCTCTCTTGAAATGTCGGACGAGGAGCTTGTTTCTCGTGTTGTTTCAAGTGAGGCAATGGTTGACTCCTATAAGCTTCGTAAGGGCGAGCTTAGCGTTGACGAGTGGGAGAAGCTTGCACACGCATCATCTACACTCTCTGAAACTAATATTTTGATTGATGATACAACCGGAATTTCAATAACCTCTATGAAGGCAAAGCTTCGCAGAGTTAAAAATCTCGGTATGGTAATTGTCGACTATCTTCAGCTTATGCAGCCTGAAAGACACGGTGGCGACCAAAACCGTGTAAACCAAATTGGAGAAATCTCCCGTGGTCTTAAGGTTATGGCAAAGGAGCTTGGCGTGCCTGTTATGGTGCTTTCACAGCTCTCTCGTACAGCTGAAAAGAACGGAGAAACCGGCAAGGCGACATCTCGTACACCTATGCTTAGCGATCTTCGTGATTCGGGATCTATTGAGCAGGATGCCGATATGGTAATCTTCCTAAGTCGTGACTACTATGGAACTGATCCGGAAAGAGAAAACCTCGTTGATGTTGTCGTGGCTAAAAACCGTCACGGCTCAACCGGTAAGGTTACAATGAGCTGGATTGGTAAATATACCAAGTTCTCTACTCTCGATAAGGAAGAGGCTCAAAGATTTGGCGTAAATTACGACTTGTGACGCGCAAAGCACGCAAGTTCGAAGTGCGAAGTGCGAAGTGCGAAACGCGAAGTTGTTCGCAACGAATATAAATTAAAGGAGAAATTATAAGCTACTCTAATCGTTTCGTTTAACTTTAAACGATTAGAAGCACCGCTTATATGAGCCTTCAGAATCAAGCAAGACAAGGCGCACCGGAAGAACAACGGGCGACGGTGTATTTACATACTCCGAGGTCGGTGTTCGGGAGCAACGATGGATTGCGTAGATTATCAAGGCTCAGATTTAAAGATGGAATTTAATGTAAACCACCCTATACTATTCATCTTAGTAGGAATAATCATCGCCACGGTGTTGGCACAATCATTTTACTTTTTGATTCGTGCTTACAGGCGTGCGCTTGCAAAGGGAATGGAAAAGAGTCTGCTTAAAAAGACTATTATTTCCTCTGCCGTTTTCACTATCGCGCCTGCGATTTCAATACTTGTTGGCGTTATTTCACTTTCAAAATCGCTTGGCGTTGCTGTTCCTTGGCTTCGTCTTTCGGTTATCGGCTCACTCTCTTATGAGATGATTGCTGCAAACAATGCTATGAACGGCTTTGGCGAAACGCTTAACGGCGAAATTACAGATCCAAGCGTTTTTGTTACTGTCCTTTGGGTTATGACCATCGGCATTCTTCTCGGTCTTGTTCTTACACCTGTTCTTACAAAAAAGATTCAGGGTGGTATGATTAAGCTCGAAAAGAGCGACGCAAAATGGCGCGAGATATTCAACAACGCAATGTTCCTTGGTATGATTTCTGCATTCCTTGGCTTCGTATTCTGCGATTTTGCAAATCTCTTCAAGGGCGACACAAGCGCACTTATCGCTCCGCTCGTAATGGCAACCTCAGCTATCATTATGGCTGTGCTTGGCATTCTTGCCGTCAAGACAAAGAAAAGATGGCTCTCGGATTATGCTCTTCCTGTATCTATGGTTGCAGGAATGGCTATGGCAATACCATACACTGCGTGGCTCGCATAAGGAGGACATTATGGATAAAAATGTAAATAAAAAGGAATTGTCCTACCTCGACAGCGTGCACCGTGATGGTAAAATCTGGGGCTTTACTCTTCTTGCAATAATCTTCCTTTTCCCACTTATCGTATGCCTTATTTTCAACGCAGTTCCTAACTGGAGTGCGCTTGGAAAGGGGCTTCTTGCCACAGTTCCTATGTACTGGGCTGTTGGTCTTATCGAGGTTATTACCTATGTTCCTATGCTTGGTGCAGGTGGTACATACCTCTCATTTGTAACAGGTAACATTTCAAATCTTAAGCTCCCTGTTGCGCTTGACTCAATGGAAAAGGCTGGTGTTAAGTCAAACAGCGAGGAGGGCGAAATTATCTCGACAATTTCAATTGCAACCTCGAGCATTGTAACAACTATTATCGTTATTCTCGGCGTAATTTTAATTGTTCCTTTGACACCTATACTCTCATCTCCTGTGCTCGACCCTGCGTTTGCACAAATGCTCCCTGCGCTCTTTGGTGGACTTGGAGTTGTATTCGTTTCCAAGAACTGGAAGCTTGCAATCGCACCTATCGTGCTTATGCTAATTCTCTTTATAGCAATCCCTGCACTCAATGCAGGAACTGTTGGAATTATGGTTCCTGTTGGAGTTGTATTCACAGTAATTGTTGCAAGAATTATGTACAAAAAGGGAATTCTATAAAACACCTCATCCACCGCATAGCGGTCCCCCTTCCCCTCTAGTGGAATGCTTTGCCGTAATCGTTGCAAGAATCATGTACAAAAAGGGAATTCTTTAATTTTAACAAAATAAAAAAGAGCAAGAAATCTTGCTCTTTTTTTGTTTTTATCTTATTCCAAGAAGAGTGCGATGGTAAGAATGAGTCCGATTACTCCGAAAACTATCGACACAGGGAGTGCGATTGTCGCTGTAATTCTACCAACCTTTGTAAACGCATTTGGTGCGCCTGCCTCTTCGATATACTGTGTGCTCTTTCTCTTTGCAAGAACTGAGAACACAATTCCTACTACCATAAATACGATTGCATAAATAGGTACAATCGAGGTTGCGCCAAATTCAAGTGCAACAAGACCGAATATCATAGAAATGATAGAGTTCTTCTTGCTTACCTCAGGCTTTGGCTGTGGAGCGTCAGACTGATAATAGTCATACTTTGGCTCCTGCTTTGCTTGAAGCTCTGCTTCCTTTTGCGCCAAGATTCTCTCGATGTCAGCATCTGTGTACTTTGGTGCTTCCTCTTCCTTTGCCTCTTCCTTTGGCTCTTCCTCGATAGGTGCGCCACAGGCTGTGCAGAACTTTGCATCGTCCTGAACTGTTGCAAAGCAGCTCTTACAATACTTCTTTTCGTTTTCCATTGTGATTTCTCCTTTTATTTCTCAAAAGATTCCTCTTTTGCGTTTTCGTTTTCAAGCTTTTTCTGCTCCTCGAGCTCCTTATCTCGCTTAAAGAGCCTCTGAACAAGAGCATCATCGATTATCTCGATTACGGATTTGGCAAGATTTTTAATCGACTTTTCCCTTGTGAGATTTTCCTCAAGGGGGACATCTGTGTCGATAATTCGGGTTGCCTCGGTTATATATTTAAGACATTCCTCGTATCCATCGCCAAAGCCACCACAAAGCATATAGGTTGTTTTATTATGATTCCACGCAATTTTAGCAACCTCCATGGCCGCCTTGCCATTTAGGCTCTGTCCATCGAGGCGTCCCTCGCCTGTAATTACAATGTCTGCCTCTTTAATTCTCTCAACAATGTTGATAGCTCTCTTAATATAATTGAAGCCAGGCATCAGGTCTGCGCCAAGAAATGTTCTGAATGCGAAGCCAAGTCCACCAGCTGCGCCACTGCTTTTAAGGTCGGGGTTTGCGTTTGGGAATACCTCCCTTGCACACTCGGCAAAGTGGGCAATTCCTGCATCCATTTCGGCGAGTTGGTCCTCTCTTGCTCCCTTTTGAGGGGAGAATACATATGTACAGCCTCGCTCTCCAAAGAGTGGGTTGTCAACATCACAAAGAATTGTGAAATCACACTCCTTAAGCTCTGAAAGGGTGCAAGATGTGTCGATTTTTTCAACTCTTGCTGTGCCACGAGCGCCGAATTCAACAATATCGCCCTTTGAGTCAAGGAGCTTAAAGCCGAGCGCCTGAAGCATTCCTGCGCCTGCGTCATTCGTTGCGCTTCCACCAAGACCAACAAAAAAGCTTCGATAGCCCTTGGCAATTGCGTTTTTGATAAGCAAGCCAACACCGTAGCTTGTTACTCTCATGGGATCTCTGTCCGCCTTATCAACAAGTGGAAGTCCGATACAGGAGCTTACCTCAACAATAAGCGTATCATCCTTGCCATAGCAAAGCGCGCTTATAGACTCGCCTATTGGAGTCATCGCGTCGATATAGACGGGCTCTGCCTTATAAATGTCCTTTAATATATCGGTTGTGCCCTCTCCACCGTCTGCTATGGGAGTGAGGTCAACCTCTGCGTTTTCATATTTTTCTAAGATAGCATCTCTTACAGCCTCGCCAGCCTCACGAGAGGAAAGCGTGCCCTTAAAGCTATCCATAGCAACAAAAAATCTCATTTTTCTCCTACCTTACCTTTACAATATCGTCAGGCATCGCAACATTGAGCGCAACCTCGCAAAAGTCGTTTTTGTCAAGGTGTGCCCTTGCCACCTGATGCGCTATCATCGGAGAGTTGTTCTCGCGACTTAGGTGCGCTAAGGTTATTGACGATGTGCCGTTTTTGGCAAGATGCAAGCAAAGCTCTGCGCTATCCTCGTTTGCAAGGTGTCCTCTGTCCGAGAGAATACGATGCTTTAGGAATTCGGGATATTTGCCTGCAACGAGCATAAATTTGTCGTGATTTGACTCTATAATGGCGCTTTTACAGCCACAGAGTCGTGCTTTTATCTCATCCGTAACATGCCCTATGTCAGTTGCAATTCCGAGCGTATCGTCCTCGCTTTTGATAACAAAGCCGAGGTTTTGTGCGCTGTCGTGTGGAATCTCAAACGAGCTGATGGTAAGCGAGCCAACGCTAACCTCATAGTGAGGGGCGTGCTCCTTAGCGCACTGAGATACATACGAGCCCTGATACGCAATCCTTGCATATGACGGTGTGCTTATGTGTACAGGAATATGATATTTTTTTGATATAATTTCAAGACCACTTGTATGGTCAGAGTGCTCATGCGTTATGAAAATTGCATCAATGTTTTTGAGCGTCGTGCCAAGCGAGGTAAGCGACTTCTCAATCGCACCGGCGCTTTTGCCTGCATCAACGAGAATTTCGTCTCGCCCGTTTTTTATGTAAATGCAATTTCCACTCGAGCCAGAAAATAATGTATATGCTATCATAAAAATCCCTTTTTAAATGCGGAATTCGGAATGCGGAGTGAAAAGGGGACGAAATCCACCAAGGCGTACCACAAAACCATGGATTTCAGGCGTTTAAGCTAAACCGTCCTAAAATTAAGAGCATTTAGGCAATATTAGACAAGGCGCACCACAGTAGGCGGACGAAGGCTATCTTCGGGATAGTCGAGGTCGACTACGAGGAGCAACGCAGTATAATGAAGCGTAAATCTCTTAAATTGAAATTGCGCCGTATGGGCGAATTTTAAGCACATAGCACGCGCCTGCGCCAAATGCACCGTCAATTGCGTTACGGTAATTTTCAACCTCTGCCATTGGAACAAAGGCTTGAATTGTGCCTGCAAAGCCACCACCGTGAACACGGAATGCGCCACCCTTACCTCTCAACACATTTTCGGTAATGCAGAGGGCGAGGGAGAGTCCCTGCTCGTACACATTCTTGGTGGTAAATACATTTTGCAAATACATAAAGGATGAGCGACCACTCTTTAATACATTCTCAAAGAATGTGTCGATATCTCCGTCCTTAAGCGCCTTTGCTTGAATTTCTACTCTTTCGTTTTCATCGAAGAAGTGGAGTGCGCGCAAAACTGCTCTATCTCCTACATTTTGGCGAAGTGACTTAATATCGCCAAGGAGCTGTTCTCTTGTCATTTGGCGAAGCACAGCATATCCAAAATGAGCTGCAACGCTCTTCATCTCGGCAGGAACTGACGCATAATCCTCGTTTAGATCTGCGTGGTTTCCACCTGTATTAACAATGCAAAGTGCATAGCCTGCGCTTGTAAGGTCGAAGTTAACCTTTTCGATTACAGGAGCGCCCGGAGTCTCAAAGTCGATAGCAACGAAGCCACCAACAGCGCACGCAACCTGGTCCATAAGTCCACAGGGCTTGCCAAAGAACTTGTTCTCAGCAAACTGAGCCATCTTTGCGATTTCAACATTGTCAACCTGTCCGTCGTTATAGAGGTAGTTGAGAATGTTACCTATCATAACCTCGAATGCAGCAGAGGATGAAAGTCCCGAGCCCTTAAACACATTTGAGGTTGTATATGCTACATAGCCACCGATTTTGAGGTCGTTGTTTGTAAATGCTCTTGCCATACCTGCGATAAGAGCGCTCGATTTGAAATAATCGTCCTCGTTTGGTGTAAGATATTCCGAAATATCGACACAGTCCTCGTCAAAGCCTCTGCTCTTTATACGAATAAGAGAGTCGTCTGTCTTTGATGCAACTGCGATAATGTCAAGATTGATTGAGCCTGCAAGCACCTTTCCAAAGTTGTGGTCGGTGTGGTTGCCTGAAATCTCACTTCTGCCAGGAACGCTGAAAAGTGAAGCCTCGCGCTCGCCATACATGCTATAAAAATCATCAAGGGCGCCTATGTATCTTTCTCTTTGCGCCTCTACTGCCTCGCTACCATAGATTTCTGCGAGTCTTGCGTCAAGCGCACCTGCCTTTATGCTATTCAAAAGCTCTGTTGTTTTCATAATAGTCTCCTAAGCTTAAAATTTAACAAGATTACACGAGGTGCACCTGAGTGTGCCCTCATCTATTTCAAAAATTGCGCCATTTGCCTCGATTTCGCCATCGGCAAAGTCAAAGCGAGTGAGCATTTTTGTCTTCATTTTGTAAATTACATTTTCCTTTTTCACGCCAAGTATGCTGTCCTTAGCACCGACCATTCCAATGTCGGTAACATAGCCACAGCGACCATTCAAGATTTGTGCATCATTTGTTTGAATATGCGTGTGTGTGCCAAAAATAACGCTTATGCGTGGAGAAAATTCATAGCCTATTGCCTTTTTCTCGCCTGTCGCCTCTGCGTGAATGTCGAGAATGGCAAAATCATATTGCCCACGATTTCTGTCAAGGCATTTTTCGATTGCCTCAAACGGACACGCGCTCGAATCCATATAGGCACTACCAAGCGCATTAAGGCAAAGAATCCTGTAGCCGTCTATTTTGACAATACAATCTCCGTGCCCTGGATTTGTCGTGGGGAAATTAAGGGGACGAAGCACTCTTTCCTCGTCATCAAGATAGGAAAAAACGCTCGATTTTCTAAACACATGGTTGCCTGTTGTTATAACATCAACACCACTCTCAAAGAGCGTGGTAGCCCCCACACGGTCAATCCCGTTAGGCTCAGCGCAGTTCTCGGCGTTGGCAATTACCATATTTACCTTTAACTCCGACCTTACGCGCCAAAGATTTTTCTTAAGATACTCAACGGACGCAGGTCCACAAATATCTCCTATCGCTAAAATTTTGAACATTCTGTTGTTCTTCTTTCTACCGAGAGTTGTTCTCTCGAAGGGTTAATTAAGGGCGACTTTTGGTCGCCCTTATAAATGAATCGGTGCTACACACCATGAATCGATGCTAACGCATCATGAATTCTCGCTTCGCTCCATGAATCGAATTGCAACGCCAAATGCCGAAGGCAATTCATGCGATTTATCGCAATTCATGACACACAGTGTCAATTCATGCAACGCAGTTGCAATTCATTGTAGTAGATTATGCGAACTACTTCGCATAATCTACTACTCTACTTTCGCGTATCAAATTAACCTTAATCTGTCCTGGATACTCCATCTCGCTTTCAATCTTTTTAACGATTTCGCGAGCTACAAGTGCCATTGTTTCGTCATTGATTTGCTCTGGCTTAACCATGATACGAACCTCACGGCCTGCCTGAATTGCAAAGGTCTTTTCAACACCGTCAAAGCTCTTTGCGATTTCCTCGAGCTTTTCAAGGCGCTTAATGTAGTTTTCAAGATTTTCGCGTCTTGCGCCAGGTCTTGCAGCAGAAATTGCGTCAGCCGCCTGAACGATAACTGCGATTATTGAATGTGGCTCTACATCGCCATGGTGAGCCTCAATTGCGTGGATAATTTCCTTGCTTTCCTTATACTTCTTAGCCACATCTACGCCGATTTGTACATGTGAGCCCTCAACCTCAGCTGTGAGTGCCTTACCAATATCGTGAAGAAGTCCTGCACGCTTAGCAAGTGTAACATCTGCACCGAGCTCTGCTGCCATAACGCCTGCAAGCTCTGCAACCTCGATTGAGTGAGTGAGGACATTTTGTCCATAGCTTGTTCTAAATTTGAGTCGACCGAGAAGCTTAACAAGCTCGATATTAAGACCGTGAACGCCAATTTCAAATGTAGCCTTTTCTCCTGCCTGCTTGATTGAAGCATCAACCTCGCGTTGAGCCTTTTCAACCATTTCCTCGATTCTTGTTGGATGGATTCGACCGTCAGCTATAAGCTTTTCGAGTGCAATTCTTGCAACCTCTCGTCTTACTGGGTCGAAGCCCGAAATTGTGATAACCTCTGGTGTGTCGTCAATAATAAGCTCAACACCTGTAAGGCTTTCGATTGCGCGAACGTTTCGTCCCTCGCGTCCGATGATTCTTCCCTTCATATCATCATTAGGGATTGTAACAACGGAAATTGTAGCCTCTGAAACATGGTCAGCTGCGCAACGGGAGATAGCCAAGGAGATGATATTCTTCGCCTTCTTGTCAGCCTCCTCCTTCCATTCTGCCTCAAGCTCCATAAGCTTTTGAGCCTGCTCGTATCTTACATCGTCCTCGAGATTCTTGATAAGAAGCGCACGCGCCTCCTCAATTGAATAGCCCGAGATTTTTTCAAGAAGCTTAAGCTGTTCCTCACGAATAGCCTTTACCTTCTCGCCGAGAGCCTCATTTTCCTTAATCTTTTGATTAAGAGTTTCTTCTTTTCTTTCGATTGCCTCTGCCTTTTTGTCAAGGTTTTCTTCCTTTGTACTTACACGCATTTCCTGACGAGAAAGCTCACTTCTTCTTTCCTTGACCTCTGCCTCAAACTCATTCTTGTCAGCAAGGATTTGCTCCTTAGCCTCGAGGACGAGCTCCTTACGCTTCGATTCAGCAGTTCTCATAGCGTCCTCAAGAAGTCTTTTAGCCTGAGCCTCAGCCGAGCCGATACGCTTTTCAGCAGATTTCTTTCTTATGATATAACCGACAGCCACGCCAACGACAGCGCCGATAACTATACCAACGATTCCACCGATAATGTAGTCTAGCATAATTTTCTCCTTTCGTAAAATTTTATTATGGTCTATTGCGTAGGACACGCAATTTTATGCATCAAATGATTTTTGGCGTAAATCATATATCTACATAAAATAATTTTATAATATAACGCAAGAAAAGTCAATAGGAATTTGAAAATTTGCGCTTTTCTTATTGACTATTTCGGCGAAAATTCGTATAATAGGAGTAGGAGTTTAGGGCGCTTTTGCGTCCTTTAAACCAAATCAAGAGGTGATTATATGCTAAAAGCCATTGATGCCGGCCTTTGCGAGCGCCTAAGGGACGAGTTTGCCCTGCTTGGTGCGACAAGGGACGACGGAAAATTCAATTTTATGACCGTTTCCTGGGGAGGCGTTGGAATCCTTTGGGGAAAAGAGGTTTGCTTTGTGTTTGTGCGCCCTGAGAGGTACACATACGAGTTCTGCGAGGCGAGTGAGCGCTTTTCGCTTTCGTTCTTCGACTCATCAAGAAGGGCTGACCTTGTATTTTGTGGTCGAAGCTCGGGAAGAGATGTTGACAAGGCAAGGGAATGCGGCTTTAATGTCGAAATTGTCGACGGAGTGCCTAAATTTGACGACGCAACGCTCACCTTGACTCTGCGTAAGCTGTACGCACAGGACATCGAAAAAGCATGCTTTATCGACACATCCCTGCTCAAAAATTACGAAAACGCAGGCTTTCACAGAATGTACATTTGTGAGGTTACAAATGCGGAATTCGGAGTTCGGAATGCGGAATGAAAAGTGCGAAACGCGAAATGCGAAACGCGAAGTTAAAAATAAACAAGCTTAAAATATAAGAAAGGACTTCTAACATAAATGAAGGGAAACAAGTGGATTACACATCCCGAGGCGCAAATCTCGGACAATAAAACCTATTATTTCAAAAAGAGCTTCACTCTTGACGATATCTCGGACGGTGTTGTTGAGATTTCGGCACAGGCAAGATACAAGCTTTTTATAAACGGAGAGATGGTTGGTGTTGGACCCTGCAAGGGCTCACGCGAAAAGACCTTCTTCGACACAATTTGCGTTGAAGGCTACCTCAAAAAGGGCGAAAACGAGATTTTCTGCGAGGTGCTTCAGCTCGTATCAACTGATATGGAGGGCAAGATGTCTCCTATCGAGGGCGTGCTTCGTGTTGGAAGCGCTATTCTCACAATGGAGCTTCGTGCAGGCGACACCGTTCTTCAAACCGACGAGAGTTGGCTTTGTGCTAAGGTTGACGCAATTGAGCATTTGAGCGCGCGCTCCTGCTACTCTGCTACAACAAGAGAAAGGTGGGACGGTGTGTCGCTAAAATCGCTCGAATTTGTTAATGCCAAGGTTATGACAGGCGTTTCAAATGGCGAGGAGGACCACTACTGGTGGGGCGCTACAAACAAGTGCTTCCTTTTCGAAAGACCTATTCCGATGCTCGACTTCAAGGACAAGACCTCGATTGTCAGCTTCGACGGTACATATTTTGAGGCAGAATACCTCACATTCGGCTTCCCTCGCTTTAAGATAAGTGGCAAGGGCAAGGTTGATATTGTTTATTTTGAATGCTTCGACAGCGATAAGGGAAAGACCAACTCGCACCGTACCGACCGTTCTCTTGGAATTTGCAGAGAGATGATTGACACAGTTATCGTTGATGGCGAGCTTACCTTTGAGCCATTTTGGTTCAGATGCTTCCGTTTTATTAAAATAGAGTGCGAGGGCGAGGTTCAGGTGTCTCTTGACAAGCTCACAGAGGTTAACTATCCTCTTGAAATTCGCACAGATTACGACTTTGGACGCGACGATGATAATGCTCTTTGGGAAATCAGCGTTCGCACACTCCAAAGATGTATGCACGAAACCTACGAGGATTGCCCGTTCTATGAACAGCTTCAGTATGCTATGGACACCTCTCTTCAAATGCTTTATAACTATCAGCTCTCCGATGACGATTTGCTTGCGCGTAAGGCGATGAGCGATTTCGATCAGGCTCAGCACGCGGACGGACTTATGCCATCGAGAACTCCTTGCGTTGTAGACCAGCACATTCCAACATTCCAATTCTACTTTATCTTTATGGTGTACGCACACTACATTCGATTTGGCGACAAGGCGCTTGTTCGTGAGCATCTTCGTGCTATGGACGGTGTAATTGAGTGGTTTAAGCGCCATATGACACCTCAAGGTCTCGTTGGACAGAGCAAATACTGGAACTTCGTTGACTGGGCAAAGCCTTGGGGCTATGTTGAGGGCAAGTGCGATGGTGGTGTTCCTGTTTACATTGACGGTGGCGAGATAGGAATTTACAATCCTATGATGGCTTACTTCCTACAATGCGCATCAAAGCTCAATGCTATAATCGGCAGGGGCGATGTTGCAAGGGAATATCTTGCCTTGGCTGATAGCATTCTCGAGAATACAAATAAGTATTTCTGGGACGAGGAAAAGGGACTCTATGCAGACGACCTCGCTCATAGCAGATATTCACAGCATATGCAGACATGGTGCGTGCTTTCAGGCGCTTGTGACCGAAAGAGAGCGAGGGCTATCATGGAAAACTCGCTCAACCTCGACGCAAAGGCGACATATGCGTTTGCTTACTTCTACTTCCGTGCCCTCGAGGCTGTTGGAATGTACGACAAGACCGAGGAAATGATGGACTCATACAGAGGTCTTCTCAAGCTCGGCTGTACTACAATCCCAGAAACTCCAACCGAGTCAAGAAGTGATTGTCACGCTTGGGGCGCACTCGCAATTTATGAATTCAGCGCAACCATTCTTGGCGTTCGCACCTTTGATGTTGAGGAGAGGTCAATCTCGATTAAGCCATACATCAAGGGCAGAAATAGCGCAAGAGGTACTGTTTCCACAATTGCTGGTAATGTGTTTGTTTCTTGGAGATGCGAGAACGGACAATTTACAATACATATCAAATCCGAGGACGGCGTGCGCAAGGTGATTTACCTTCCAAACGGCGAAGCCTACGAAAGCACTCTTAACGAAATCACTTTAAGCTGTGCGATGTGATGCGAAGCGTGCTTCGCAATGAAATCCCGCTGGGATGAAATCCGTCAAGGACGGATGAAATCCACCTTTGGTGGATGAAATCGCTTCGCGATAGGAATTAATTTTAAAAAATAAATTTAGAAAGCAAAAGAAAGGAATTACCTTGAGCCTTCAGAAGCACGCAAGGCAAGGCGCACCGCAGCCGGCAGGCGATGGCTATCTTTTTGATAGTCGAGGTTGTCGGCGAGGAGCAACGCTGAATTGCACAGCTTACAAGGCTCAAGCGGCTTAAAATTAAATTATGAAAATAGCTCTAATAGCCCACGACAAAAAGAAAAACGACATGATTAATTTGGCAATCGAATACAAGGATGTGCTCTCTCAGCACGAGCTTTATGCTACTGGTACAACTGGCACGCTCGTTATGGGAGAAACCGGTCTTATGGTTAACCGTATGAAGAGTGGCCCTCTTGGTGGTGACCAGCAAATCGGCTCTATGGTTGCAGAGGGAAAGCTCGACCTTATCATCTTCCTTCGTGACCCACTTACCTCACAGCCACACGAGCCTGATGTAAGTGCGCTTCTTCGCCTTTGCGATGTTCAATCAATTCCTCTTGCTACAAATGTGGCAAGCGCAAAAATAATTCTCTCGACCTTGAGAAAATAATTTACAAGATTTTTAACGCAGTATGTAGGGCGTTTGGCTACTCCAAATCAAATGTGGCTGAGTCCCTAACCTGTTAAACAAGGAGATTATAATGGAATACGCACTTATTTCGCTTGGTGGCGTGATTTTCATTTTGCTTTTGATAATCATTTGTCGCACCATCGCGTTCAAGCCCAAGGCGCAAGGCACTCCCTGCGAGTCCGACAAGGATTTTGACAAGGAAAGATGCGTTGACACCTTGCGCTCACTTGTTATGTTTAAAACTGTGTCAAGCAGGGACAAGTCTCTTGAGGATGAAAGTCAGTTTGAGGGACTAATTAACGCACTTCCCTCGCTTTATCCAAGAGTTTTCGAGGTGTGCGAGTTTAAGCGTATGCCCGAGCGTGGACTTCTCTTTTTATGGCACGGTAGTGAGCCAAATAACGACACAGGGGCGACTGTTCTTATGTCGCACTACGATGTTGTAGATGTTAACGAGGACGCATGGGAGAAGCCCCCGTTTGACGGAATTATCGAGGACGGTGTTCTTTGGGGACGAGGAACTCTTGATACCAAGGCAACGCTTAATGCCTCTCTTTTCGCAGTTGACACTCTTATCGGTCGTGGCTTTACTCCAAAATCTGATGTTTACCTCGCCTTTTCAGGAAACGAGGAGATAAACGGTCTTGGTGCGCCATCAATTGTTGACTATTTTGTTCAAAACAATATAAAAATCGGTCTTGTTCTCGACGAGGGCGGTGCTGTATGTGAGAAAATCTTCCCAGGAGTTAAGCGCCCCTGTGGCATGATAGGCATTGCCGAAAAGGGAATGATTGACCTTGAATACAAGATTAAGACAAACGGTGGACACGCATCATCTCCAAAGCCTCGCTCCTCTATCGGTTATCTCTCCGAGGCGTGTGGTCGAGTTGAAAAGCATCCTATGAAGATGAAAATAAGCGACCCTGTGGCAAAAATGTTCGACACGCTTGTAAGAAACTCTAATTTCCTATACCGTATGATTTTCGCGAATTTGTGGGCGTTCGGTTGGGTTGTTGACCTGCTCGGCAAGAAGACGGGTGGAGAGCTTAATGCCCTTGTGCGCACAACTATTGCGTTTACTCAAATGAAGGGCTCAAGCGCACCGAATGTTATTCCTCCGGAGGCAAGCCTTGTTTCAAATATTCGTATAAATCCTTGCGACAATGTCGAAAGGGTATATAACCACATAAAGAAAACGATTGCAAACGACGATATCGCTCTCACAAAGCTCACATTCTCCGAGCCGAGCAGAATTTCTCGCGTTGATTGCCCTGAATATGAGACTGTGGCAGGCGCTGTTGCATCAACCTGGCCAGAGGCTATCGTTTCCCCATATCTTATGGTACAATGCTCCGACAGTCGCCATTATGGACGAGTAAGTGACCGTGTTTATCGCTTCTCTGCTATGGATATGACAAGCGAGGAAAGACGCTCAATTCACGGTAATAACGAAAAAATTCGCATCGAATCAATCCATAAATCGTGCGAATTCTATCTTAACCTTATTAAAAAATTGTAACTAAAAAGGCACTCGTTGAGTGCCTTTTTTATTTTATTACATTTAATATTTCTCTGCTTGCAAAGGAGATTTGCTCCTCGCGTGAAATTGTTGGAGTACCGTCGCCCTTTTGTGCACCATATGCGCCAAATTGCGCGTGAGTTCCACCATAAATGACAATTTCCAAGTAGCTTTCTGGCAAATTAGCGACACATTCCTCGTATTTTTCGGAATTTAGAACCTTGTCCTCGCTTCCATAGATGCTAATTACCTCGATGTCCTCGCCTGTCAAATCTGAGGTTGAATACGAGCCAAGAAGCACGAGTGCCTTGTAATCAAAATCGCTCTTTTCTATGTGCATTGATGCCGATGAGCCACCAAGAGAGTGCCCGCCGATTGCCCACTCCTTGACGGTTGGAAATTGCGCCCTTATATCATCTGCGCTATTTATATCGAAAATCGCAAGCTTGAATGGCATTTTCGCAATAACGCAAACAACTCCCTCCTTTGCGATTTCTCGCATAAGAGGAATATACGCCTCTGCCTCAACCTTGCCACCCGGATAGAATATAAAGCCGAGCTCTCCCTCGCCTATCACAATCGAGCCATCGTCAAGATACCTAATGTCGCTTGTGTCGCCTATTATGCTATCATCTGCCTCGTAAAAATCAGACACATATATGGCGCACACGACAAATAAAATCAAAAGAAAGCCCAAAATCGAGGCGCAGATTATCAGCGCTATTTTCTTTTGCTTACTCACTTGCGAGCACCTCGTCAAGATATGCCTTTAGGTGCTCTGCGCTTCCGTCAAAGACATAACCGTTAAAGCCAAACGACCTCGATGCCTCGATATTTTTTGTGTTATCGTCAATAAATATTGACTCCTCGGGCTTTATGTCACACACGCTACAAAGGTGGTCGAAGATTTCCTTTGATGGCTTTGTAACGCCGATTAGCCCCGACAATACGCAATATTCAAACTCGCTAAGCACAGAAATTTCATCTCTGTGTGACGCAAAATACTTCGAAATATTGGAAAGGAGCAACACTCTTACGCCATATTTTTCCTTTATGTAGCGTACAAGGTCACGCATACCGTCAATTTCTGGAATGTTGTAAATCCAGTTATAGTAAATCTCCTTGGCAACACCGTGAAGTCTTTCAGGAATACGCGCAAACACACAGCTTAGCGTTTCCTCATCGGTTATTGTGCCTGCGTCAAGTCTATCCCAGTAAAGACGATCAAAGAGCACCTCGCAAAGAAGCGCCTTATCGCCCTCGTCCTGCAGATATTTTCCAACCATATATTCAGGCTCAAAGTGAACGATTACCTGCCCAAAATCAAATACTACATTTTTGATTTTCATTATTCTACCTCAAATTTTATTTCAAAATCAGCCTTGTCCTCTGGCAATTTATAGTCGATAAGATAAACGGGATACTCCTCTCCGCTTATGTGGTGCTTTGCCATTTTTATCGACACCTGTGGCTTGATTTCGCCCTTAGCTGTTGCTTTTACATTGTGAATTTTGAGCGTAGCGCCATCAACGGTCGGCTCGATTACGCTAACAAAGCGCTCTACAATCTCGGATTTCTTGCTCAAATCAAATGCGTCACGCATTATAATATCGCTATCGGTAAAATCAAAGGCGCGCTTAACGCTTTTTATGTAATCACGACCATATGCGCGCGCAAATTCCAGCTCTGCCCTTGATGCGCCCTCGTCATACTTAACTATAACATCATCACGCGCGATGCTGTCCTCGCCCTCGCCATCAATTATAGGAATATTGTGCGAATATGAGCTTGGGTTAAAGAAGGTGTAGCGCCTTTCGGTATGGTAGCCATCCTCATAAGGTCCTGCACCGATATCGCAAATTATTTGTCTGTTATCGCTTGCCAAAATGAACGTGCCGACATCTATGTGATTGTGGCTTTCGCCATTGTTTCCGCCCTTTGTTGCAAAGCCATATTTTGATGTGCGCTTTGTAAGATAGCACGAATTATCCGCACAGTATGTCACATTTTCACGAACTCGGTCAGTTGTGTTTGCCTTGTCAAAGTAGATAAAGGCACGGAGCGCGAAGTTAAAGTGAGTATTGTCCTCGACAGCTCTGGCAGTTGAGGCTGGCAATGGCTCAATCATATCTCCGTAAATATGGCGAAGCATTTGTGGCAAGCCCATATGATACTTCTGCGTAATGCTCGAATCACTAAAGGTTACGATAATATCGCGCTGTAAGAACACCTTTTGGAGATTTTTGGCAATTTCCTTAACCTTAGGGCGCGCAAACCAGTCAACTCTGCCACCTGTAAGCTCTTTTTCGAGCATAGCATAGGCGCTGAAAAATCCAAATCCAAATTGCCAGTAGCCGATGCCCTCAACGCACATTCCGTCATCCTTATAGCTTGCAAGATAACATTCCATTGATGCGTGAATTCGCTCTTGGTGCTTAAAGAAAAGCTCTGGCGCTTCATATATCATAGCGCACGCAACACCACCCGTGCAAACTGCTGTCCAGTTGTTGTCGTGCTTTTCCCAAAAATATGTACGGTTGCAATATGGCTCAACTATATGTCGCCTTACCTCGTGGCTGATTCTGTCCTTTAAAAGCTGTGGAAAGCGATCCTCAAAGAGATTTTTAACCTCGCAAAGGGCAAAGCCAACGCTTGACGCAAAGATATCAATAAGACCGTTGTCAAAATCCTTTGGGGTTTTGCCATAGTAATGCTCGGTATAGTGACCAAGCGGAGCCCAGGCATAATCGTCAAGATAAGCCCACACTGTGTCGATTAAATCGTTATAATACTGCTCGTTTTCGGGATAAATGAGCGACAAAAGAGCGCTTGACTGCAAATGGTCAAACTGCAATCTCCAAAGACCGTGGTCGTTGTTTTCCAAAATGTCCTTGGCGCTATGTGCGCGTGGTCTTTGCTTAAATGCACTCTCATAAAGAGCAAAAAGCTCACTTCTGTGCTGTGAAAAATCGTCGCTTGTACGGACTCTTTCCCAAAGGCTCTTATCCTTTGCAAAATCTAACATAATTACCTCACAAGAATTGCCACCAACGCAATCAATGCAATATGCGTCGGATAGAATATATAAAAGAAATATTTAAGCCTCCACTTGCCTCGCTTTCCTGAATATAGCAAAAGGAGTGGGAGCGCTAAAAACGAAAATAGCTGTGTTTTGCCCATCGGCGAATCGAGTAGCATAAGGCACATCCCGATAGCGCAAAGAATAAGCGAGCACAGGTGCGTGTCAAGGCGCTTGATTTTCTCTGGTGCTCCCTCGGGCATATATGGCAGGCTTACCAAAACAGGAAGCATTATGCCGAAAAATCCGTACTCTACTCTTGATGCGTAATTGAGGAAAAACGCCACAGCAATAGCGAAAAGTGCGACTAATGCTGACACGATTTTTTGGGGCGTGGTTGCGTTTTGCGAGAAAAGCAGGCGCTTAAAGAGGTCGAGCGCGTAAATTACCACAATCGAAATCGAAAAGGTAACGAGCACGCATAGATAATCACTGCTCGAAAAGGCAGATAGCCCCACCTGACAAATGCACGCAAAAATCAAAACGCACATAAGATATTTTAGCTTGTTTTTGGTGTATCTTGTGCCCTGTGCAATCATAAAGGCGAAAATCGGAAAGGCGATTCGCCCAAGAATTCTAAAAATTATTAGACTGGGAAAAAGCATAAGACCTATATGGTCAAGAAGCATCGAGGCACACGCGATTATTTTCAGCGCATTCGAGCTCAAAAGCCGTAGTTTTTGCATACTCTCCCCCCTAAATTTTATACTATTTATAGTATAACACACTCTTTTCCAAATTGCAACCCTATGCCGAAGGCAATGCGGAATTCCGCATTTAAAAAAGCTCGACTATGTGTCGAGCTTTTTGTTTATTTCAAGCTATTATAGCTTACTGTACTAAGCGTTCCATCGCTTTTAGTTATTGTGCTGACTGCTCCCTTTGGAGTGCCTTGAACGAGACCTGTCTTTATTTCCTCGCCACTCTTGATTACATTTACATATGCGCAAAGTGCGAGGTCGAGGTCGCAAAGGTCCTCATCAATGCCAGAGAGATAAATGTTTACAGTTGAATAATCGTCGCTTATCATCTCAACCTGAAGCCTTGCCTTGTCTGATGCAATAATACCATTTTCAAAGAAGGACTCTCCCTCGATAAAATCGCAGTTAAACATTGCAACGCCGATTTCGATTGTCGCCTCATTTAGACTCTCAAAGAGTGCCCTCATTTCGTGATTTATCGCATAGCCTGCGCAAATTCCAAAGCCGTTTCCGGTGTTTTCCTTAACTGAATAGCCAAGGGCTCTTATAATAGGCTCGCATATCTCGGTTGAGGCGCCACCACATTTGCTACAAACAGATGCGATAATTCCATCTGCGCCATATCCGTTTGAATATTGTACCGAGCTTGCCTTATAATCGTGCTCACACTCTGAGGCAAATTCAATAGAATATTGTGCTGACGCTATCCACTCTGAGTCTATAAAATCGCGTCCACGGACAACGATTCTTCCGTCGTAAAGGTCTACTATGTAGCCTTGGCTTCCATAGAGGTTTTCGCCCGAGGTTATATTAAACGCAGTCCACAAATAGCTTACAGATGCGCAGTTGAATGCGTGAATTGGAAGTGCCTCCGTACCCTCAAATACATTGCCCTTTGAGTTCATTTCCCAGTGGGTGTGTCCGTTAAACATAACTATTTCGGGATATTTTGAGATAACAGCCTGAAGGTCTGCCTCGTTTGTTACGCCATCCCAGCCCTCTCCTGGCAAGCTACCAGAAACGGTGTTATACATTGGCTGATGAAGGAATATGAAGATAGGTCTTTCCTCGCTTCTATTCTCTGCAAGAGCGCTATCAAGCCAAGCAAGAGTTTCCTCTGTAAAGGACGCCTCAAGACCGCTTGCATTGTCTCCACCAAGGAAAATATAGTGGTATCCGTTTAGCCAAAAATCATAGCAGGTATCGCTTGGATGCGTTCCGTCTGGCAGGGTTGCATATTGTAGGAATGTGCCAGTAGCAGATGGATAATCGTGATTTCCGATTGCAAGATACAATGGATATTTTGTAGGATCGGCTCCTGCCTCTGCCATTGTCTCATTGAAGATTGACATAAACTCCTCGTATTCCGAGGCATAGCCGTGGTCGGTAATATCTCCCGAGATATAAATTGGCACGCCATTTGGATAAAGCGCTATCGCATCCTTTAGCATAAGCCTTAGGTGCTTTGCGCCATAGGTTGAGCCGATATGTGTATCACTTATTGCAAAGAATGAGCCCTTTGGTGTACCAAGGTCGCCTATCTCGCTATTTTGTGGCAGGTCAATGCTTATAAATTCCTCAGAAAGCTCGCCCGAGGTGCTCTTTTCAGAATAAACCAAGAGCCTTGTTGCGCCGTTTGGAATTATAACGCTATCACTAAAGGTATAGCTAACAGTAGTGCTACTAACCTTAAATCTTGCGTGCTCGGTATAGCCCTCAAGAGGACCGTTTGCATCTGCCCAGAACATAACAACATTGTGGCTATTAAGCGCCTCTGTTGGCATAGTTACAGTAACTGTTCCAGTAGCGTAGCCATTACCAGTCGGAGCATATTCAGCGCTCTCGGGCGATACCACAGTGCCACTTGGTGTTACCTCGCCAGAGGTGCTTCCACCCTCGGCCTTTCCGTTTTCGGTGTCATCAACATCACCAACGGAGATATTTATGCTAAATTTATAGCCATTTCTTAAATATTGATCGTTTTCTACAAAATAGATTGTGTAAAGTCCGTCGGGAATGTCCTTGTAATCGCCAAGATTTCCACCTATATTCGGTGCGCCTCTAAGGTTATATTCAACGCCATTACCTGCATCCTTGATATAATACCAGCGAATCGTGCCATCGGTGTAATCACGCGGAGCGATACCAATCCAGTCCTTGTCTGCAAGAGCTATCGCAGTTACGAGAATTTCCTCGCCTGTGGCAAATCTTGTCTTGTTTACTGACATTGAGCGTGTGCCATCTGTAACTGTTAATGCGCCACCATCGTGCTCTGTGTCGCCCGTGTCGGGATTTTCTGGATCCTCTCCACCACCTATGTCGGGATTTTCCGGATCCTCTCCACCACCTGTTTCGGGATTTTCTGGATCGGTTGTACCACCACCTGTTTCGGGATCCTCAATATCGCCACCTGCCTCTACTGTAAATTTGTCGGCAGTCGAGATGTCATCATAGCTTTCAACAATTGAGATAAGCACATATGCGCTCGCATTTGGGTTTCCAGAATTGTCAACAGTTGAGTCATTTGGCATAAGACGAACAATGTAGTCGCCAACACCGAAGCTTTGACCGTTTCTTACATCCTTGGCAACGCCCGAGCCGGGTCCACCCTTTGCCTCGGAAACGTAGTGATATCTTGCACTGGTCTTAATGCCGGGGTAATAAAATCCTACCCAGTCCGTGCCGTCTCCAATGGCGCTAACCATTATCGGCTCGCCAACCAAGAACTCCGTCTTTTCAATAGACATAAGCGAGCTGTCGCCCTCGACAACGTCAGGTGTGCCGATTATAATAGGAATAGTGCATGCAGAATTTGCAAAATCGGACGAGCCATTCTTCATAAGACGAAGAAAATATCTGCCCTCGGGAAGCTCGTGCCAGTCAGCCCAGGCGCCACTCTTTTGAGTCATATCGTTTGCAACAAACGATGTCCCCGTCCCTTGAGTGCTAACATAATCCCACAAAACAGCGCTAATGCCATCGACTGTATAAATTCCTATCCAGTCGCTCGATGGATTTGGGGCTTGAACGGAAGCAACAATGTCCTCGCCAACCTCAAATTTAGTTTTGTTTACGGTAAGGGAGTAGTCGCCATTTGTAATAGTGACACTCTCATCAGAGGACGCGCTTGTATTTTCTGCGTTTTCCTGTGCGAAAATCGAGAGTGGGAGCACTCCCAAGGCAAGCGCAAGCACCAAAATAAAGCTTAAAATTCTCTTTTTCATAGTCTCTCCTTTAAAGAGTTTTTTGAGCAAATCAATCAAATTTTTCATTTTTATGCCATTATTTTAAAAAATAGAAACACTTCTTGATTTTTTCTCTATACTTATGTTATAATATATTTGAGCGAAATTGTCAACATTATGGCTTTTTCTTGAAAAAATCGCTCATTTTGTGATTAAACGCTCGCGTTTTTCAATCAAATATAATAAAAAGAGGTCAAAATGTCATTTAAGGATAGAGAAAAAACAATACTCGAATATTTGCGCCAAAATCACGAAGCGAAAATTGATGAGCTTTGCGCTAAGCTTTTTGTCAGTGCACCAACAATGCGTCGAGATTTAAAGGCGCTCGCAGACGCTGGAAAAATCATTCGAACCTCTGGTGGCGCCATTATAAATAATGTCGGCTGGGAGGGCACGCCACAATCGCTTCGCGAAAAGGAATTTGTTTTAGAAAAGGACATTATCGCAAGCAAGTGTCTTGATTTAATAAACGACGGGGACACAATTATGCTTGACGCATCGTCCTCGTGCTTACAGCTTTTAAGGCTTTTAAGCACGGGCGTCAAAAGCTCAATAATCGTTATTACAAATAGCACAAAGGCATCGTTTGTTTTGGAAAAAACGGGCATTAAGGTGTTCGTTTCAGGGGGCGAGGCATCAAAAACCTCGTTTGGCTATGTCGGAACTCTTGCCGAGGAATTTATAAGGAAATTCAATGCCGACATTTGCTTCTTCTCCGTTTCCTCGCTAACTCGCGACGGAAAGCTCACTGACAACTCCGTTGCCGAAAATCAAATAAGCAAGGCGATGATTGAATGCTCGAAAAAATCCGTTTTGCTTTTGAATTCCCAAAAAATCGGAGAACCACTTCTAAACACCGTCTGCACCCTGAAGGATGTTGATTTTGTGGTGTCCGAGACGGACATTTCAGACGCCCTCGGCGTATATAAGGAAAAGCTTGTATAAACAGGATTGTTCTCTTTTGCGCGCTCTCCCTCAGTCGCTACGCGCCAGCTCCCTCCCGGAGGGAGCCTTATTATCATTCCTCACTCCGCATTCCGAATTCCGAACTCCTCATTCCGCATTTAAAAAAGCTCGACTATGTGTCGAGCTTTTTATCTATTAGTTTCCTAAGTCTTCTACAATGAGTTCACGCACTGCATCTTCCTTTACAGGCTCAGCATCTCTTATCTTCAAGAACTTTGGAGCTACCTGTGGGAACATAGCGCAGGAAAGAACATCCTCGTCGCTCTTTACGATGTCGGCAAACTCTGCACGATACTTCTCAAGCTCTGGCTCGATAAGGTCAGCAGGACGACAGGTAATTACCTCGTCATCACCGATTGCGAGCTTTCTTACCTCCTCGTTTACCTTACCAGGAAGCATACCATACTCGCCACGAAGGAGTCCCTTTGATTCTTTTGTGATCATCTTATATCTGCCCATAAGGACATTAAATACAGCCTGTGTACCAACAATTTGGCTTGTAGGAGTTACAAGTGGTGGATAACCGAAGTCCTCACGAACTCTTGGAACCTCAGCAAGAACCTCATAGAGCTTATCCTCTGCCTTAGCCTGCTTGAGCTGTGAAATAAGGTTTGAAAGCATTCCACCTGGAACCTGATAAAGCAAGGTGTTAGGGTCAACATTGAGCACCTTTGGATCAAGTGAGCCTGCCTCCTTAAGCTTTTGCGCTACCTTACGGAAGTGTGTTGCAATATCGCTAAGAGCGGTTAGGTCGATGCCTGTGTCGTATTTTGTGCCCTGAAGTGTTGCAACAATAGCCTCGGTTGATGGCTGTGATGTACCGTTAGCAAGTGGCGAAAGAGCTGTGTCGATGATGTCAACGCCTGCCTCAATTGCCTTGAGGTATGTCATATCGCCTGTACCTGTTGTGTTGTGTGTGTGAAGATGGATAGGAACCTTAACCCTTGCCTTAAGAGCACGAACGAGAGATTCTGCATCGTAAGGGAGCAAGAGGTTTGCCATATCCTTAATACAAATGGTGTCAGCGCCCATTTCCTCAAGCTTGCAAGCGAGGTCAACGAAGTACTCCTCGTTGTGAACAGGGCTGATTGTGTATGAGAGCGCAGCCTCAACATGGCCACCGAATTTCTTTGTAGCACGGATTGCAGTTTCCATATTTCTAACATCGTTGAGCGCGTCAAAGATACGAATAACATCAATACCGTTTGCAATTGCCTTTTCGATAAACGCCTCAACTACATCGTCAGCATAGTGCTTGTAGCCGAGAAGGTTTTGTCCACGAAGAAGCATTTGAAGCTTGGTGTTAGGCATCGCCTTTTTAAGAGCGCGAAGTCTTTCCCAAGGGTCCTCGTTAAGAAAACGCATGCAGGAGTCAAAGGTAGCTCCACCCCAGCACTCAAGTGACCAGTAGCCAACCTTGTCGAGCGCCTCACAGGCAGGAAGCATATCCTCAAGACGCATTCTTGTCGCAGCCTGCGACTGATGCGCATCACGGAGAATTGTATCTGTAATTAAAACTTTGTTCATTTCAATTTAATCCTTTTTAATTTGCCCTACTCGCCCCTTGGAGCGAGTAGGTTTTTTGTTTTTAAAGAATGTCTATAAACTTTAATAGCTCGGTAAGGAGAAACAAGTTAGGCAAGGCGCACCGCAAACTGTGGGCGCAGGCGTACACATCGTACGTCAAGGTCACAGTTGAGGAGCAACACAGCATAACGCCGTTTATCGTTATCCGAGAAGTGCGATGAGAACACCTGCTGCAATACCCGAACCAATTACACCTGCTACATTTGGTCCCATAGCGTGCATAAGAAGGAAGTTGCCTGGGTCGTCCTCTTGTCCTACCTTTTGTGATACACGGGCTGCCATTGGAACTGCACTAACACCTGCACTTCCGATAAGTGGGTTGATTTTCTTTCCCTCTGGCAAGAAAAGGTTCATAAGCTTTGCGATAAGCACGCCACTTGCAGTAGCAACGGCGAATGCAACTACGCCCATTAAGATAATGATAATTGTCTTTGGTGAAAGGAAGGTTGCTGCTGTTGCGGTTGCACCAACGCTGATTCCAAGGAATACTGTTACAATGTTCATAAGCTCGTTTTGAACTGTCTTAGAAAGACGCTCACAAACTCCGCATTCCTTAAGAAGGTTACCAAACATAAGGCATCCAACGAGGATAGCTGCGCTTGGAACGATGAGTGCAACAACGATTGTTACGATGATTGGGAAGAGAATCTTCGCCTTCTTTGATACAGGACGAAGCGCATCCATACGGATTCGTCTTTCCTTCTTTGTTGTAAGAAGCCTCATAATAGGTGGCTGAATTACAGGAACGAGCGCCATATATGAGTACGCTGCAACTGCAATAGGGCCAAGAAGCTGTGGTGCGAGAAGTGATGTTGTATAAATTGCTGTAGGTCCGTCTGCTCCACCGATGATACCGATAGATGCAGCCTCCTTAAGCGTGAACACGATTGCGTCCCAGCCTGTTGCCTCTCCAAGCGCGCTAACCGCCATAACGCCTGCAACGGTTGCAAAAATACCGATTTGTGCAGCTGCGCCAAGAATAAGGCTCTTTGGATTTGAAAGGAGTGGACCAAAGTCGGTCATTGCGCCTACACCGATAAAGATAAGGCAAGGATAAATGCCGAGCTTTACACCGAGGTAAAGAACATCTATAAGACCAACGCTAATTGATGTGCCCTCAAGTGCGATAAGTGAATTAAGCACAGGGAATTCGCCAACAACGCCTGTTGCAATTGCATCCTTAAGCACAGCCAAATCGGTGTAATAAAGAGCATTTCCAGCCGCATCAACGCCTGCCTGAATGTTTAGCTCCCTTGCGATGTGCAAAATCTTATCTGCGTCAATTGTAGCTCCACCGAACAAATCCCATTGAATGTGTCCTGCTGCAAAGAGCTCCTCGTGATAAGCGCCTGCGAAGGGAAGGTTTGTGATAAGCATACCTATCGCGATAGGAAGAAGGAGCAATGGCTCAAACTTCTTGCCGATAGCAAGGTAGCAAAGAAGACAAGCGATGGCAATCATAACGAGATTTTTCCATCCACCCGCTTCAAAGAAGCCGGCGAAGCCTGTTTCCTTCAAAAAGTTAATTATTCCGTCCATTGAAAAAGCCCCCGATTATGCGAGAGTGCAAAGAGCTGTGCCTGTTTCAACTGATGCGCCTGCGTTAACAGCAACACCGTTAACTGTACCGTCGCATGGAGCCATAATTTCGTTCTCCATCTTCATAGCCTCAAGAACGAACAATACATCGCCCTTCTTTACAGCCTGACCGTTTGACACATTTACCTTAAGGATTGTGCCTGGCATTGGAGCCTTGATAGCCTCGCCACCTGCTGGTGCGCTTGCTACAGGAGCTGGAGCTGCGACTGGTGCTGGTGCTGGAGCCGCCTTAATATCTGCCTTGTCAACTACTTCGAGTGTGATTTCGTAAACATTTCCGTTTACAGTTACCTTGTAAGCTTTCATTTTATGTACCTCTTTTTATAATTTTTTAAATGATATTACTCGGATAGCGGAAATGTCAGTTCCCTCTTCCTCTGCTACTGCTGCGCATACTGCAGCTACGATTTCGCCTCTGTTGGCGATTTCCTTTGATGCAACAACCGGTGCCGGTGTGCTTGCCTTAACAGGTGCCTTTTCCTTGGAGAGCTTATCACAGATAAGGTTCATAAGATAGATACAACCGATAAGGATGATGAGTCCAACGAAAACGACCGCTACGCCAAAAAAGCAAACAAACGCAAGCGATGGCTCATTTGTCAGAAATACTCCTGCCATAAATTCACTCCTTTTTTAATTTCGGCAACTTCGCAACGCAGGCTGATTGACATCAGCCCTCAATCGCTTTATCGCCCTTGGTGCATTAAGCCCATTTTTTTACAATTACCATTGTAACACACTTTTGTCAACTTGTAAAGGGCTTTTTGTTATTTATAATAAATAAAAAAGCCGACATAAGCGTCGGCTTTTATTTTATTCAGCTTCGCGTGCCTCGTATTCATAGGCATAGCACCAAGCGCCGTTGGTGAGCTTTCCGAAAAGGTACTTCATTGACGCGCTTTCACTCATAATGTAAAGCTCTCCGTCGTGATATACAAGCTCCTCTGCCATAGGTGGAGCCTCGATTACCTCAATAAGACAGCCACTATCAAGATATGCAAGCTCAACGAGTCGTCCGCTTTCAAGTCTTTCAAGGCTATATGAAAGCTTGTTCGGGTCGTAAACATAAATCTTTGAGGTTGAAAGTCCCCAAGAGCTTGAAAGGAAAATTTCTCCGTTGTCGCCGAATGCCATTCCCTGAATTGCATCTGTGATTGAGAACATAAAGCTTGGGGCGGTTCTTATAGGATAGCCCGAGGTCACATTTAGCTCGTAAACATAAATCATAGCTGTATTTTGGTCGCCATTTGGAGTTTCCCTGTGGTGCGATTTCGGTGTTTCGTAATCGCCTGCACGATAGAAGTTTCCAACATAGAGGAAGCCATTATATACCTCTACGAACGCAACCTGAAATTCGTTTTCGATTTCGCCAAGCTGTGTTGCTACCCCATCGCTGTCGAGAATATCGAAGACAGAGAAAACAGCAACGCCAAAGCCATCTGCAATATATGCGTAATCATCAAAAACCGTGATTCCACCAACATGTCCGTTGAATGGTGTTGTGCCGTCCTGCTCATAGAGAAGAACCTCACGCGCTTCGCCCTTGCCATTCTCTGGCATTATATAAACCATAGACGGGGATTCTCCGTCCTTGTGGTAGCCTGTGTAAAGGAATGTTTCAATTCCAGGCAAATATTCGAAGCCCTGTGGCACGCTTCCACCCCAAAGACCAGGAATCTTGAATGCCTTGTGTGCGTCCTTATAAAAGCTTGTGTGCTTTACTCTTTGAAGAATTGCAAATCCAGCCATAGCGACAAAGATAAGCGCCAAGACTGATGAAATTACAATTAAAGTGATTTTTGTTGCTTTATTCATAAACGGTCTCTCCTTTTTCCGTTTTATTCAAAAAGAATGAATACAGGTGTTGCTGACGCATCAACCTTAACAAATCCGTCCTCTGGAGTCAAGGTGTCGTTTATACCAAAGGTATATTCGTTAAACGAGGTAAGTCTTACGAGTGTTCCCTCGGTCTGTGTTGCGATTTGAACATCGTCAAGGACGCTGTCGTCCGACACAGGATTCCAAACTGCAAGAATTCTCTTGCCCTGCGAGTCCTCAAACTCATAAATCATCGCACCCTGTGCGTTTTCAATCGAGCTCTTGAATCTATAATCGGAGCCTGCAAGAAGTCGTCTTGTATTAAAGAGGTAATACTGCGCCTTTTTAGCTGTACCGTCTTCCTTTATTATTCCATAGCCATTATACTCTGCGCCCGTCTTGTCCTGAAGCGCGTATGCATATGCGCTATCAACTCCGAGTCCTGCAAATATAAGGTATGAGCGCACCATATAGTTAGCCTGCCACTCCTCTGATGCATAGTGGTCGCTTGTTGTATCGAGAGTGTTATAGCCAAATGCGCTTACATGAAATTCAACGTGGTTGTAATTTTCATCTCTGTACTTAATCATTTGATAAAAGTCAGAGTCCTCATCAAGATAATAGCCCTCTGGCGTCATAATGCTTGGCACGAACGCCTCAGTATTAAACGCACCAACGAACACAGGTCTTTCTCCCTCTCTTAGAGTGGAAAGTGCATCCATCATATCCTGAATGTACTGCAAATTAGGCTCGGAAAGCGCACCCATTACGATTTTCGCATCCTTGTGTCCTGCGATAACGCCTGCGTTTTCAACATCCTTGCCATTTGCATCATATGCGTAGCTGATAAGAAGCGCATATTCCTCTGCGCTTAGGTGCTTGTCAGGATGTCTGCCAAGCTCAAATTCAGCTGTATTGTAGCCCATATTGTTAAAGTCGGCATACTTTTTAGAATACTCGTACAAGGAATTTGCAATATCGAGATAGGTTTTTGCGAGAATTTCTTCCTCGGAAAAGGGCACTGACTCGCCTCGCTGCCCGTTCTCGTCGGGATCAGGATTTTCGGGATCAGGTGTTTCCGGATCGGGAGCTTCAGGAGCTGTTCCCTCTGGGTCCTCTTGGTCGGAGTCGTCCTCCTCAATCGGAGCTATATAGTCAGCAAATTTAATGTCTAAAAGGAGCTTCTGCAATGCGCTATATGTGAATGCGCTGGTGTTAAGGATTTCTCCCTCCTCGTTTGTGTTCACACCCGTTTCGATGTCCTCATAAACACGGAATGTGCCAAAATAAGGTCTGTGCTTGAACATATGGTCGTAAATAACACTTGTTTTATCTCCTATTGCAGGAAGCTTCGAGTCGATATTTATACCAAGCATTTGTCCAAAGGTCGCAATAGGTCTTTCGGGAAGTGGCTCAACCGGTGGCTCTGGCTCAGCTGGTGGCTCCTCGCTTGATGAGCTTGATGAGGTTGTTGTGCTTTCCTCACTTGATGAGCTTGACGAGGTTGAGCTTGGCTCACTTGGAGCTTCCTCACTTGATGAGCTTGATGAGGGGACGGTGCTTTCCGTTTCCTCAAGGTATGGCCCACCTATTCCTGTTGCGTAATCATGTATCATATTTGAAACCGAGTCGAGCGTTGCGGCAATATCACACGAAACGAATGCAAAAACGCACAAAAGCGACACGGTAACAAGTAAAAGCTTCTTCATAATTTCTCCTTTCTCAAATTTAAGGAATTCTCGTTCATTATATATTCTATCATCACGCGCAAAAAAAGTCAAGACTTTTGATTTTTCTTATTGATTTTTGCTTTTCAATATGGTAACATTGTTTTGGATAGTTATCCAAAGGAGAATTTTTATGAGAAAAGTTAAAGTTGGTATTATCGGTCACGGATGTCGTGGCTATGGACTTATGGACACAATGCTTTTGACCGATATGTATGAATTTATAGTTATTTGCGACAAGTACGAGGACCGCGTTGAAAGTGGTAAAAAGCAGGTTTATGACAAGCTTGGCTACACTCCTCTTGGCACTACGGATTATCGCGAGGTGCTTGCAAACAAGGATGTTGAGGCTGTTCTTATTTCCTGCGACTGGGAGATGCACCTGCCTATCGCAATTGACGCAATAAAGGCAAACAAGGCTATCGCGCTTGAGGTTGGTGGCGCTTACACTCTTCAGGAGTGCTTTGATGTTGTAAGGGCTTGGGAGGAAAATCCTGTTCCATTTATGTTCCTTGAGAACTGCTGTTACAACAAGGACGAGCTTTTGGCGCTTGCTATGGCAAGAAAGGGCGAATTCGGAAGAATCGTTTACTGCTCTGGCTCATATGCACACGACCTTCGTGGCGAGGTTACCTGTGGTAAGGAAAATAGACACTATCGTCTTCGCAACTATCTTGAGCGCAACTGCGAGAACTACCCAACTCACGAGCTTGGTCCTATCGCAAAAATCCTCGACATCAATAGAGGTAACCGTATGGTTTCACTCGTTTCCGTGGCATCTGGCTCGTTCGGTATGGAGGCTTATGTTGAAAAGAAGCGCTCCGAGGGCAAGTATGTAAATGACGACCTTGTCGGCACAGACTTCGCACAGGGCGACATTGTTAACACAATCATTACCTGTGAGAATGGAGAGCAAATTCTTCTCCGCCTTGACACCTCTCTTCCCAGATCATACAGTCGTGAATTTACCGTGCGTGGTACAAAGGGACTTTACGAGCAGGCATACAACGCTACATATTTCGATGGTGAAAAAGAGTATTGGGAGCCTGCCGATTACGCGAAGAATAACATTAACAACGCAGAAAGACACAAGGAGCTTTTGCCTGACTTCTGGCGCAATATCACTAAGGAGCAAATCGACGCAGGTCACGGTGGTATGGACTTCTTTGAGCTTGTTGATTTCGCAACTCGCTTAGTCGAGGGCAGAGCTATGCCTATCGATGTTTACGACTGCGCTGCTTGGATGGCAATCACTCCTCTTACCGAGGCATCTATAAAGGCAGGTGGCGCCCCACAGGCAATTCCTGACTTCACTAACGGCGCATACAAAGCAAGACCAAGATTTGATGTGACTGACTGATCTCGTAGGTCGCAACGGCGAAATCCACCAAGGTGGATGAAATCCCGTTGGGGTGAAATCCAAGCAAAGCTTGGGTGAAATCGCTTTGCGACAAAATGCGGACTTCGCCTTGCAATGAATTGCAACCTCACGGTTGCATGAATTGACACTGCGTGTCGTGAATTGCCGTTGGCGTGAATTGCCTTCGGTATAAAGGCTAAGGCAAGACCAAGATTTGATGTGACTGACAAATAAAACAAAAGAAAAGACTAAGCCCAACCCCATATTATACGCGAACCCCCAAAGCTCATTACATTCGCTTCGGGGAACCCCTGCACAAGCAGAAAGAGCAAGAATAGAAGGATTTTCTCCTCCTATTCTTGCTCTTGTTTTTCTTTTTGTCGATATGTGGGCTTTGCCCACTCGATATATTGTCGCTACGCGCCAATTCGATATGAGATAAATCCCTCGTTTGCTCAGCAAACATATCGAGTGCGTCAGCACATATCGAACGCCATAGGCGTATATCGAAAATCCCGCGAGGGATTTATCTCGATGCGTGATGCTCCGTTAAGAGCATCACGCTATGCTCTCTGTCTTCTTTTTTTAAGGCTTAGAACCAAGGGAGATATGCCTTTTCTTGGTTGATAATTACAACGAGCTTAGTTGCAACTGTTGGGTTGTTTTCTGCGTCGTAGGTTGTAATTTCAAGCTCCAAGAGTGAGTTTTCTCCGTACATAATATCGTAATCGGTAACATTCGCATATTCAGCGAGCTTGTTGCCAAGATCGTCGTATATTGTGAGTGTATATGTATCCTTACCTGCAACGAGGTCTGCCCAGTTGCCTGTCAAAATTGCATAATAGCCACTTGACAAAACATCCTCAGCAAGCATGCTAAGAGTTCCCTCTGTTGGATAGTTTGAAGGGTCTACATTATAATCAAATGGATCGTCGCCGAGCTTTGTCTCATTGTCTACGCCCTTCCAAAGGAAATAATTAGCGCCGATAACGGTGCCTGTCGCATTCTTAACCTCTTCCGCGAGAATCAACGAGTTGTTAAGAATAGCAACGAGCTCTCTTGTCTCTGGAATTGTGTAGATAAGTGCGTTATTGCTGTCGTAAACTTCCTTTTCGTCGTGAATCTTCCAAACATTGTTGTACTCAACATCCTCTAAGGAAACGATATCTCCAAGAGTACCGTCAGCGTTTACGTGGTACATTGCGTAGCTTGTCATCATAATAAGCTCGCCATTAGGAAGCTTGAATGCCATGCTGTCCTCATCTGATGGGAATGCATACTCAATATATTTAAGAACATTGAGGTTTTCGTCAACTGCAACCAAGTTGTTGTGAGCAATGAGTCTCTTGTCCTCGATTGTGTAGTATTCACTTGAGATAACAGTGGACTTCATCTTCATTCCGTACACTTCCATCATTTCATACTCGAGAGCGGTATAGCCATAATCTCTATCGATAAGAACGATGTTGCCAAGAGGCATATCTGTTGCCTCTCCTGTTGCGAAGTCAAATTTTGTTATCTTAATGTCAAGCTTATAGGTTGAAGAAAATGCATCGAACTCCTCTGCATCCTCAGGAAGAAGAATAAGCTCGGTGTAAATTGCTGATGTTGCAGAAATGAATTTGCAATATGTTGATATAGCATTTATATCGCCGATAAACTCGTTTGCAGATTCAGGAACAAAATTGTTGTTGAAAATAACAACCTTTGTTGTAATGCTACCGCTGTTCACATAAGAGATGTACTTATTAAGGTCCTTTACATAAACAACGCTATCAAGATCAAAGGATACCTTGTTAAAGTCTATAACCTCTGTAAGAGTGAGGTCATCTCTCTTAACGGTGTAAATCTTCTTAAGGAATGAATAGTAGCCAACGCCGTAGTCTCCCATATACGAGTCATCGTTGAAGTCCTCATCAAAGTCAATGTGACCAAGATAAGAGTCATAAACAACGCCCTTTGTCTCAGCAACCATTACTCCATACTTGTTGTAAAGACGGAAATCAACCTTTGTTCCATCGCCATAGGATATAGTAGCTATTGCGAAATCGCCATAATTGTCATAAGGCTCAACCTCTACTGCTGTGATTGCGCTTGCATAACCCTCAGCATCAGGTGTGATGGCGTCATTTGATACAATTGAAACAACTGTGTCGTTGTATACATTAAGAAGCTTATATTCAGTTGAGATAAGCTTTGTTGGGTCCTCCGTGTCGAAGGTTGGCTTTGCAGTAGCGATAAGGCTATCGTTTACTGGCATATACATTGTGCCCTCAGGAATATCAATATTCTTGATTGTTGATGGGCCTGTTTTTGTATCTAAAAACTCTATGCTATCAAGTGCGTTCTCCGTTGGTGGTGGTGGTGGCGGAGGGGGAGCTGGTGGCTCTTCCTCGTCATTACAGCCCATAAGAGCGAGTGGGAGAAGCATAAGCAAGCTAAGAGCAAGTGCTATAATTTTCTTTTTCATAATCTCTCTCCTATTCTACAATCAAATTAGGTCTTGTGTACAATGCAAAGAATACCCTTGTGTAGTTGGTACTCATGAGAATGTCCTCCTCATAGAACTCCTCTGCAAGTGTAAGGTTGAACTCGAGATTGCTGTCAGCGTGACCAGGTCTTGAGTAATAGGTCCAGTAGGATACATTCTCCCACTTTTCAACGCTATTTCCCTCAACATCAATAACCTCAATTGTTTTGTATCCGTTTTCCTGCAATGCTATGGTTATGACATATCCGTCTACGAACACTGCATTGCCCATATCGTGGTCCTCCTCTGTGAAGAGAACCTTTTCACTATTAAGACCAGTCCATGAAATCAAGCAGTTTGTATCAACCTCGTCGATTTTAACCTCGCCCCAAAGAAGAATTGCGTTGTCGCAAACCTCATGGAGTACTCGACCTTGTGCTGCGAAATCGTAGATAAGCTCGTGCTTTTCATTGTAAACGCATCCGTTGTCAACGAACCACTTGTTATTTACAATCTCGGTGTCTGAATATGGAAGATCTGCAATCTTCTTGCCCTCTGCGTCTACAAGGTATCTTGTAAAGCCATCATAGCAAACGATTGCTCCGTTTTTAAGAGTGGTAAATTCGCTCTTTATACCTGGATACTTGTAATACTTGACTGCCTTAAAGCTCTCGTCAAGAGCAACGATTGTGTTTTCAAGCTTTTGGAGCTTACCGCCCTCGCCAATAAGCATAGGCTCTATCATATAATTTGAACCAGCTGTGAGTCCAAGCCCCTCAAGGCTCTCGTCCGTAGCCTCAATTACATCGCCGATATACTTAAAATCCTCAAGCTCTGTGAGCTTTTCCTGATAAACATCGTAAACAAATGCTCTATAATTGTACTTGAAGGTTTTGCCACCCTCAGCAAGCTCGTAGTAATCATACTCTGTTGCGTCTTTAAGAAGAGCCTCTGTGCAGAGATAGAATACATTTCCATCAGCGAGCCAGTATGAATCGCAGTCTGTTCCCACTGAAAGTCCATCAAGAGTATATGTGAACAGCAATTTTCCGTCCTTGTTAAAGCGAGCTGCTGTCTTGCCTGACAAATATGTATATTCCTGTCTATCTTCGTCAAATACAACACTCGAGGAATTGAAGTCAGGAGTCTCATCATCTGAGCTACCTGAGATTTTCCTTACATAGTACTCCCCATTGCCACCATAGAGGTTCTGTGTTTCGTACTCGTTGTCTGCAAACTTGATGGTTCCCGTATACTCATATTGACTTGTGCTACTATTCCATCTGTTGTTGTAGCCTACCCAAAAATAAGGGGCATAGTCGTCATCATCCTCGATTACCTCAATCTCGTTCATAAACGCATCAAAGAGATAGTGAGTATATGTTCCGTCGTTGTGAACAAGAGTTAAAAGAGCGCCTGCCCAGTAGCCCTCCTCTGCCCAAGAAGAGTTATAATCGGTGTCCAAATAGTAGTTAATTACTGTTTTGTCATCAAATTCGCCCGCATAGGAGCCTCTTTGAGTTACCACAAATTCAAAATACTGTCCAGAAAACTCTGAATAAAGGGCATAGTGATAATTTAATGCGCCCTCAAAGTCTCCGCTGTCAGCATTAAGTGTTTTGAAAACTTTCACATATCCACCAAGATTAGAAAAATAGTAGCTATTCACTTGCGAATATTCATCTTGGTCTATTGTGAGTGAGTTTTCAACTGTTGTGAATGATGGTGTGCCTGCCTGCTCTACCTTAGGCGTATATGTTATCGTTTCAACCGGAATCGGTGTAGGTGGTGGCGGTGGCTCCGGTGGTGGATCATCCTGACACGAAACGAAAACAAGAGAGAGTGCCATTACCAAAGCAAGCAAAAGCGAAATAATTCTCTTTTTCATTTTTTCCTCCTTAAAATCAATGAAAAATTTATACTAACAAAGCATCTAAATATCATTAAAAGATGGTTTGAAAATATACAAAGCAGAAAGGGGGCTGTAAAACAGCCCCCCTTATTTTGTCTTATCCTTGTGCGCCTTTGAATCGAAAGCTGTCTTAAATGTCAAAATAAAAATTGTCCTTTTTATCATTATAGCACCAAGAGGCAAAAGGTTTCAAGAAATTTTGCCCGTCAAGAGAAAATTTTGTAGACTTAAACAAAATCTTTCTTTGATTTTGCTTCTCAAAGGCTTCGTTTTTGTAAAAAATAACGAAATTTTCGTTGACCTGTCACAAATTGCGCGCACAGGTGCCATTATTCTCTTGAAAAAGCTTCCTTTATGTGCTAAAATAACTATAGTATGCCTATAGGCATCTTAAAAAGGAGACACTTATGGATTCGCCTTGCAATGAATTGCAACCTCACGGTTGCATGAATTTACTAGGCTTCCCCTTTGACCGGAGGGGAAGCTGTCAACGAACGTTGACTGATGAGGTGTAGATTTTATGCACGCCACAAGTGGCTACACCTCAGCCACCACTAGCGTGGTCCCCCTTCTCCTCAAGGAGAATGCTCGTTCACTCCGTGTCGTGAATTGCCGTTGGCGTGAATTGCCGTTGGCATAAAGGCTAAGGCAAAGCCCGTTTCGTGTTCTTGAATTTTAACAAAACAAAAAAATCCCGACACTGTGTCGGGATTTTTGTTATTTTGCAAGCTCTGAATCCATTTTCAAAGCCATTTTCATTATTACCTCGGCAGCCTCGACGAGTCCCGAGATGGAGATGTGCTCGTCGGCTTGGTGTGCTCCACCGTGTCCGCTTGGCAATCCGAAGTCGTTCCATTTCGTTGTCATACCTACCTCAAACGAGCTTTCAAGGTATCTTGAATAGGTTCCGCCTACGCTTATTCTCGGTTGTGCATCAAAATTGCCCGTATGCTCACGATACACCTGCATAGCCACCTGAACGTATTTATTGTCGGCACATATCGCCTTGGGCTCTCCGTCCTTTAGCACCTTAACCGTCGCATTTTGCTCCTCAAATATCGAGGCAATCTTGCTTACAAGCAAGCTTTGCTTATATGCTCTTCCGTGGCGAATATCGAGCGTGAATTTAATCTCATCTTGGCTTATATCTATAATTCCGTTTGTAACGGTTGTTTCTCCAAAGACCTCATCCGTTGCCTCAATGCCAAGCGGACGTCCGTCGTAGGTTGAAAGCAAGCTATACAAAAGGGAAAGCTCCCGCTTGTCGCCCTCGGAAAAATACTCACAGTCAAGGAGTGCGCCCAAAATTATAGCTCCTGCGTTGACTGTTCCCTTTGGATTTGCCCCGTGTGCCGAAATTCCCTGCGCCTTGATTTTAACAGTACCGTCCTCGCGCGAAATTTCAAGCTCGCCATGCCTTGAAAGCTCACCGTAAAGCGCGTCCGAATAGCGCACCGTCGCCTCTGCTTCCTTTAATATTATGTTTACAGCCTCGCCACCCTTAAGGCAATTTAAGTCGCGCAAGCGTGTCTTTTTTTGACATTCAAGCCAAAGTATGCCCTTATCTCCGAGATGCACGGGAAAGCCCGAATCGAGCACCATCGAAATATCGGGGGGAGTGTGTGTTTTTTTGTAATCGAAGATATCACTCATCGTCGTTTCCTCGTTTGCACCGATAAAGAAAACGAGCGAGGATTTAAGATTTATTTTAAGCTCCCTTATCGCCCTTAAAATCCAAAGGCTGATAATTATTGCGCACTTGTCGTCGGATGCGCCACGTCCAAAAACGTCATCGCCTATAATCTTGCCCTCAAACGGCTCACACATTGTCCAGTCCTTGCCCTCGGGCACAACGTCCGCGTGGGAAAAGAGTCCTATTTTGTGCTCGCCCGAGCCGTAGGTTGCAAGCGCATATGTGTCGTATTTTTCCACACTCGCGCCTTCCTTTGCGAATTTTTCGCACACGCGCTCTATTATAGCCCTTGCGCCCTCGGTGCCCGCAATCGACGGTATTCTCACAAGCTCGCAAAGCTCGTTTGCAATCTCGTCCCTGTGATTTTCCAAATATTCCTTGATTTTTTCCTCGTAGCCCTTCATTTTCTACCTCTCAAAAGCTTTATACTTAAGTATAACACGATTATTTTTCAATGTCAATATTGCAAAATCCATTATGTTATGTTAAACTAAGTATAGTAGGCAAGGGCTCAGCCACGCTTGCTAACGAACGTTTAGGAGAGTATTATGAATTTCGAAATCAAAGGCAATCAATTTGTTTTAGACGGCGAGCCGATTAAGCTTATATCGGGCGCTGTTCACTATTTTAGAAATATGAAGGACACATGGCGTGATATCTTTAAGAAAATGAAGGCTATGGGGCTTAACTGCGTGGAGACCTACTGCGCTTGGAATATGCACGAGAAGAAAATGGACGAGTTCGACTTCTCTGGCAACCTCGACATTTGCGAGTTTATCAGGATTGCACGCGACGAGGGGCTTTTGGCTATCGTGCGCCCAGGTCCATACATTTGCGCTGAATGGGAATTCGGTGGACTTCCCTGGTGGCTTCAAACACTTGACGATATGGAAATCCGTTGTCAAAACAAGACATATATGGAAAGATTTGAGAAGTATCTTAGCGCACTTTTCGACCAAATTCGTCCACTCCTTGTAACAAACGGTGGAAATATCATTATGCTTCAATGCGAAAATGAGTATGGCTACTATGGCGACGACAAGGAGTATTTAAAGGCGCTTTACCAAATTTACAGAAATCACGGAATTGATGTTCCTCTCTTTACCTCGGACGGTACAGGCGAGGAGGATTTGCGTGACGGAACGATTGAGGGCGCGCTTGCGACTCTCAACTTCGGCTCTCGCGTTGAGGAAAACTTCCGTGCCCACGATATGCTCTTCCCTGACTCTCCAAAAATGTGTATGGAGATGTGGAACGGCTGGTTTGACGCTTGGGGAGATGGTCGCCATCATACAACAAGTGCCGAGGACTACGCAAGGGTCGTTGACGATATGCTCACTCGTGGTAGCCTTAATATGTATATGCTAATCGGTGGCACAAACTTCGGCTTCACAAGTGGTGCAAATCACTACGAAAAATTCGCCCCCGATGTTACAAGCTACGACTACGACGCACCTCTTACCGAGTGTGGAGATATAACTCCAAAATATATGGCGCTTCGTGAGGTAATCGCCAAGCATACAGGCAAAACACCGCCCCCTGTGCCTGAAAATCGCAAGAAAAAGGGCTATGGCAGGGTTGCGCTCACCTCTCAGGCGAGCCTCTTTGACAACCTCGACAACCTTTCAAGCGCACAATTTTCAAATGTTCCAAAATGTATGGAGGCATACGGTCAGGGCTATGGCTATATCGCCTACACAAGCAAGCTAAATCGCGATTACAAGGACACAGACCTTCACTTTGACGGTCTTGGAGATAGAGCGCAGGTGTATGTAAATCGCACCTTGCAGGGAATTCTCTACATAAATGACGAGTGCCAAAGCGTAAAAATCAACGCAAAGGCAGGCGACACGCTCACAATTCTCGTTGAAAATATGGGCAGAGCCAACTTTGGACCAAAGATGATGCGTAAAAAAGGCATCGCCGGCAGACTTTTGCTCGGACGCAGAATTCACTATAACTGGGATGTTTACACCTTGCCCATGGATAACCTTGACGCACTCGAATTTGGTCAAGAGCCTATCGAGCCATCAAGATTTTATAAGGGCGAATTCGAGGTGGACGAGGCGTGCGACACCTTCCTCTATCTTGACAGCTTCACAAAGGGCTTTGTTATGATAAATGGCTTTAACCTCGGCAGATACTGGGAAATCGGACCTCAAAGAAGCCTTTATGTGCCTGCCTCCGTGCTCAAAAAGGGCAAAAACGAGATTATCGTTTTCGAAAGCGACGGAATAAAGGGCGAGTGCTGTGTCGAATTTAAGGACTTCCCAACACTACAATAACGAATTCCTCACGGACAAGCGTCCGAGGCAACTTCCGCGTTTGCTTAGTAAGTATTGAATAACTCCCACGAAGCAATCTCATTCCGCATTCCGCATCAAATTTTAAGAGATTTAGGCAAATCAAGGCTAGGCGCAACGGAAGAATGACAGGCGAAGGTGTACTCACGAACCCCCAAAACTTACTTCGTGCGTTTCGGGGAACCCCGAGGCGAATACTCCAAGGTCGGCATTCGGTAGCAACGACGCATTGCAAAGCATAAAGCTCTTAAAACGCATTCCGCATTCAAAAAAAGCACTCCTTCGAGTGCTTTTTTCTTATATTATCATTTCATACGACTCGGTCAAGGTGTTGTTTTCGTAAATAACCGTTTTAGCCTCGTATTTCCCAAAGGAGAGTGTGAGCCTTTGGCCGTTTACCTCGATATAGGAGTCAACCTTGCCCTGTGTGTTATTGAGAAGTCGGAAAATAACTGCATCTCTGTCGTATGCCTTTTTGATTGTTGGCACAGAGATAATATCGCCACCGACAGCCACGCTTATGCTCTTTTTCGCCCCATTGAGTGCAGGAACAGGGAAAATGTTGAGTGCGTATGGCCTTTGCACGAAATGCTGTGCCTTGCGCTCAAGCTGTTCTCGCCTTGCAAGAGCGAGTCTAAATGAGAAATTGCTCTCGCCCTGGTCTATCTTCTTTGTAAATCTATCAAGAGGAAGAAGTGGTCTTTCGCCTATCGGGTGCGCGCAATAGGTAACTCCACGCACAAGCGACATATAAAGAGTACCGTCCTCATAGTGACTTCCGTACACGCCATTATTCAAAAGAGCGACACAGGTATCGCCCAAATCGAGCGCCACGAAGCGATGTGCAACATTTTCGCGTCCGTCCATAAACAAATCGTCCGTGCCAAACGCACTCTGTCCTATCAGCGCACCCTGCGCCGAAATCGGCAAGCCAAGCTTGATAATCTTATTGATATCGCCCATAAGCAAGGTGACATCTATATCCACATCATCGCTATTTTTGTATATTTTATAGAGGATTCTTGCGCGAGTTGCCTCGTGCTCAAAGAACGCCTCGACACCAAGGTAAATTTCTCCATTTTCGACAACCTGCACGCTCTTCATTCCCTTGAATGCGCCACTTGGCTCTCTTGACAAATCAAATTTAACCTTATTCTTGCCCATTCGAGAAAGCTGTTCTCTGCTCATTCCCCAAGGGTCAGCGTTGTCATCAAGCGCGTAAAGACCAAAGCCCTCGCCCAAATATTCAACACCGTCTATCTTATACGAGCGCAAAAGACCGCTTTCCTTGTCGATTTCAACACGCTTTCTACCATTATCAAACACAAAGGCTTCTTCTCTTTTTGCCTGCTCCGTTGGCTTAAAGTCAACATATATGCTATAACGAGTGAGCGCAAGAGGCTTAAGCGTTGCCTCAAAGATAACTCTCTTTCGCCAGTCGAGCGTGAGATTGCTCTCCTCCTTGATTATCTGATACGGAACGGTGTTGCCATTTTCATCAACCACTCTTAGCTGGGAGGTAACGCTCTCGCTCCAGTTTTGGTCGGCAAGAGAAAATTCGCACTCTACATTGTCGCGTAGCTCATATGGATGAGGGTTGAAGATAACGACAGGATACTCGCCCTCCTTGGCTCTCTCTTGTGATGCCGAAAGCGCAAAATAAGCCTTGATTTTCGCCCTTTCAGCCTCAAGTATACCGTGATTTAGATATCTTATTCCCGCATCCTCGCCACATTGAACGGATGTGCCAGGCAAAACATCGTGGAACTCGGCATTTAAAAGGTCCTCGACTGCTGTCTTTATCTGATTTTCGGGATAATTTTCAAGCGCGCCCGTCAAATAAGCCATCGAGCACGCCTTTTCGGCTATGGAAATCTCGTTTTCAAGCTGTGCGTGTAGCTTCTTTACGCGATACATTGAGCTATAACAGCCTGGCATCGAAATACGCAGGGATGTGTCGACAATTTCGCTTGGCTCTATCTCCGAGAAGAACGCCTCGGGCGTGGAATGCACAAATTCTATGTCCTTATCCGACAAAAGCTGTTCCCTTATGTCTGAGAGGTCCTTGTGTGAGGGTCCTCCACCGTGATTGCCAACTCCCCAAAGAGCGACACCGACCTTGCCATGCTGAATATTAGCTCTATCGCGAATTACCTTGGCACTCTTGCCAAGACCTGAGCCATAGTGACAAATTCTTGTCGCCTTTATCTCACTTCCGTCAAAGCCACGCCAAATAAACTGGTCGCTTGGCAGAGCCATCTCGTGCGAGAATGGGCGCATAAGCATATAGCTGTCCTGCCCACACTTCTTTACAATTTGAACGAGTCCTCTTGTGTGTCCGAATGGGTCAAGATTTATCGCAGTAGTTGGACAAACGCCAAACTTCTCCATAAAATATCTCTGTCCCTCTCGTATTTGACGGACAAAGCTCTCGCCTGAGGGCATATTGCAGTCTGGCTGTAAATACCAGCCTCCCATTATATGCCACTTGCCCGCCTTAACAAGCTCTTGAATCTTGGCAAAAAGCTCGGGGGCGTATTCCTCTACATACTTGTAAACTGTAACCTCGTTGTGACAGAATATGTAATCAAACTCCTCGGCTAATCTAACTGCGCTATAAAAGGTAGAGAGCGTTGCGCTAACTCCCTCGGGCAAATCCCATTGCCAAATAGGATCAATATGCGCGTTGCATATCATATGAATTTTCTTTGAATAGCTATTTTCCATTGTAGTTCCCCCTAAGGCTCTTATAAGCCTATTGTATCACACGCAAGCGCGCTTTTCAACGAATTCTTGACAAAATTAATTTTGTATGTTAGTATTTAATCAAGGAAATCTATTTCTAAATTAAGGAGACACAATTATGAAAAGCAAAAGACTAATTCTCTGCCTTGCTTTCGTTTTTGCCCTTATGCTCGCGCTCGCAATCAGCTCTTACGCCGCGACTATCACTATTCACAGTGGCGCAGATAGCACTTCCCCCTCTACCGAGTATAATGGCTCGATTACCTTGGCAGGCAACACCGAGGCAGACGAAACCGTAACGGTTTATTTTGCCGACGATGGCAGAGCCTGGAAGGCAGGCGAGACGGTATCCTTTAAGGAAAACACCGTCCTTTACACAATTGAATGTACAAAAATTTCAACCGCTGCTGAATGGAACGCTGCAACAAATGGCAACTATATTCTTGTTAATCATTTGGACTTTAACTTTGAAATACCAAAGGCTGACGGAAGTGGTGGAGAAGGCTCTGGCACTCGTAATAATGCCGGTGGCTCAATGGAATTGGCTCAAGGCTCCACAACAAGAGTGTTCTTTAATGGTTATACCATAGGAAATGGTAACGCGATGATGTTCTCTGGAAAAGATGTAAGCATTTCTTTGCTCGGAACAGGTAAGATAAATTCTTACTGGGGTGGAAGAATTTTCAGCCTCTCATTTACCGCGAATGCTGATTCAACAATCCTTGTTGGTAAGAACATTGTTGCGAATAGCGACTGGACAAATAAGGTAGCATTGATAGGCATCAATGAATATAAGGCTACTTCAAAGCTTGACATTCATTTTTACGGTTCGTTCACAAAGGGACATTTTATAAGTCAAAACCAAACTCCTACAACCGGCTCGTACAATGTATATCTCCACGAGGGATGCGATCTTAACCTTCCAAACTCTAACGACGGCGGTAGATTTATTGCAACTGCAACAACCCCTATTGCCAATGTTTTCATTGACGGTGGTACTTATACATTCCCAAGAGAAAATTTGTTTGCTGACAATGCTGAATTTTCAAGATTCCAAATGAACATTACCGGTGGTACATTTAATTTCAGCTATGAATCCACTATGACATTCTTTAAAAACAGCATAGATCAGGAATCCAAGGCTCAAGACCTTAACGCAACCTCATTCAAGGTAGTTTGCAAGGAGTGTGATTATATAAAGACCTTGGGAGATGACTTTGTAAATCTTGCAACCGACTTTACAATTAACAACTATTGCCCAAATTGCAAGTCAGTCGGTACATCAACAAGCGTTGAGAAGGTATTTACAACAAAGGGCTACTCTGTCAGCCAAAGTGGAACAGCAATTGACGGTGGCTACGGTGTAAATCAAAAGAGCCTTGCGCTATACGAGAGCGTTGTTGGCGAGGTAAAATACGGCATCGTAATTGCAAATGCCGATATGTTTGGTGGCAAGAGCTTCTTTGATGAAAATAACAAGGTAAACACCGAATGGGCAGTACAGATTGAAATCGATGGTCAGTATAGCATATTTAGCTGCTCTATCGACTTCGGCACAACCTCAAATAGCTCGCTTAACCTTGTAATTTGCGCTTATGCTGTGGATTCCACGGGCGCAAGCTTCATTCAGCATTCCACAGGCGATGCAGTTGCTTCGAGCAAAATCGCAGGTGGCGCATTCAAGAGCATCACTCTTGATATGATAGCAACAGAGCCAGCTATCCTTTCAACAGGTAAAAACGACTAAAAATAAAAGGACGGAATTTAGCGTGTTATCCTTAACGGAGAACACGCATCGAGATAAATCCCTCGCGGGATTTTCGATATACGCCTATGGCGTTCGATATGTGCTGACGCACTCGATATGTTTGCTGCGCAAACGAGGGATTTATCTCATATCGAGTTCGAGCAGCCGGGGTTCCCCGAAGCGAAGAATGAGCTTTTGGGGTTCGCAGCGTAGCGAGAACATATCGAGTGGGCAAAGCCCACATATCGACAGAAAGAAAAACAAGAGCAAGAGTACAAGGAGAAAATCCTTATATTCTTGCTCTGTTTGTTTTATTGATTAAATTATAGCATATAACGCGCACCTTTTCAATAAAAACAAGAAAACAGCCACTCCTGTGACTGTTTTTTGTCCTTCAAGCGATTCGCTATTATAGCAAATATATCGGTAGCTCTTCTCCAATTCCGAAATACTCGAACTCTTTTCCAGCAATTCTTGTTGCAATCTTAACAGGAGCAAGCTCAGGCTCCTTTTCAAGGCTCTTTTTTGGAGCAACCTTTTTGGGTGTCGCCTTTGGTGCGCTCTTAGGTGTAGTCTTTGCTAGCGCTTTCTTTGGGGCGCTATTTGTTGTCTTTGGTGCGGTTTTTGGTGTAGCCTTTGCCACTGTCTTTTTTACAGGTGGCTTCTTTTCCTCTACTACTGCGCTATTTTCCATATCGGGCGCAGTTGTCTTAACATTTGAATAACCGTTGTTTGATATTCTGCTTATCGCATTCTTACCTATTGCCATATTCGATTATCTCCTTTGCTATATCCTTATATTCGAGGGCGCTTCTTGAATATTTCTTGTAAGCTACAACAGGCTTACTGTTATCCTGCGACCACTCGATTGTGCTGTCTACCTTTACATAGTTCTCGAAAACTCGCACTCCATCGGTCTGACGGAGAGTTTTTAGCGTTTCCTTGAAGTAATTCTTTCTCTCGTCTGCCTTTGTTACCATAATTCCCATAATGTCAAGGCGAGGAGATATTTCCTTTACCTTGTTTATGAAATCGAACATATTTGCAAGACCGAAAAGTCCCCAAGGGCTTGCCTCAACAGGAATTATAACGAAATCCGAGGCGCACATAACATTCATTACCCAGCCACCAAGCGTTGGTGGTGCGTCAATTAGTATGTAATCGTAATAGCCACGCGCTCTTATGGGCTCAAGGCATTTTCTAAATACGATTTCTCTTTGCCACTTTGGGAAAAGCTCGAATTCAATGGCACTCATAAGCGAGGTTGACGGGATTATATCAAGCCCCTCATACTCGGTTGGCACAACAAAGTCGGACAAGTCCCTTTCCTCCTTAACTGCTGTGTATATGTTCTTGCCATTATTTGAATATTCAAGCGCCCTTTCCTCATCAAAGAACGAAAGAGTTAGGTTTAACTGCATATCGCCATCGATTAAAAGCACCCTTTTGCCCATCATCGAAAGCGCACAGCCTATATTAGAACAGCTGGTGGTCTTGCCACTTCCACCCTTGTTATTCGCAAATGCGATTACCTGCGTTCTGCTCATCTTTTTCGCATAGCCTCCAATTCCTCTTTACTGTCTGCTAAAAATTCTATAAGAGCATCAAGCCCCTCGCCCGTGTAGGCGCTAACAGGGAAAATCCTCTTACAGCCTGCAAGCCTTAGCCATCTTTCAACTCTTTCGGGATTAGCATCAGGCTTGTCTATACCTGTGATAATACCAACAACCTCTCTGTTTACAAGGCTCGTAATACAGGGAGAGAAAATCGAATATGGCTCGTTTGCTGAAAGCACAAGTCCTACAACATCAGCCTCGTACGCATAAAGCGCGAGCGCTCCACTCGTCTGCCTTAGCTCCGTATACTCGCCCGGTGTGTCGATTATCGTATCAAGATAGTTTATATATTGTGTTTTATAGTAGTGAATTTCCTCACCATTAAGAGCCTGCGTCAAGGTCGTTTTACCTGCCGCAACCCTGCCTATAAGAATAATCTTTTTCATTATGTTCTTGTTATGTCACAGCAAACATAGAAAAGCTTGCTTGTAAAATATTCTCTTATCGCAGAAAATGCCGATTCAACGCTCGATACGCTTCCTGTGATAATAAGTGTTCCTGTAAATCTGTCTACAAATCCGATGTCTGCGCCCGATGCCTTGATGGCAATATCGGCAGCGATTACCGCACTCTCAGCAGGAGATACGGTCAAAACTCCGATTGCGCTTCTTGTGTAGTCGGTCTTTGGGTCAAGTCCGAGCTTTGTGTAAAGCACATCGTCGGGATTTGCAATTATATGGCAAAGAGTTATCTGCTTACCTGGGACAAGCTCCTGCACTATTCTCATATTTTCTTTAAGCTCCATTGTTAGCCTCCGATTTTACATTTAAGCCCCGAGGTTTCTGCCACTGACAAAAGATATTCCATCTTTTCCTTGCTTGGTGGCTCGATTTCCATAAGGGAATATTTTCTTCCAAGTCCTGCGTACTTGTCCGTGCCTAATCTATGATAGGGGAGCAAATGATGCTCCTTGACGCCCGGTAGCGTTTTTGCAAAGTGCGATATCGCCCTTATCTCCTCAGGGGAGTCGTTAAAGGTTGGGATTACGGGCGTTCTTATAATAAGCTCAACTCCGCTCTCGGCGATTTTTCTTGCGTTTTCAAGAATTCGCTCATTTCCCATGCCTGTATATTCCTTATGCTTTGCGCTATCCATATGCTTTATGTCCATAAGATAAAGGTCAACATAAGGGAGAATTTTTTCTATTTCCGAAAATGGTGCGCTTGCAGCCGACTCTACTGCTGTGTGGAGTCCCTCCTCCTTGCAGGCGATAAGCAATTCCTTCGCAAAATCTGCCTGACAAAGCACCTCGCCTCCTGAAAGCGTCACACCCCCTCCGCTTCTGCGATAGTAGCGAAGGTCGGACAAGATTTCGGGCATAATGTCCGAAACGCTCACATCACGGCCAACTATTTTCGTCTTATCCTTTTCAATGAGCGTTTCGATTTCCTTGCTTTGAGATTCGGGATTACAGCACCACGCGCATCTCATATAACAGCCCTTGAAAAAGACAATTGTTCGAATTCCCGGTCCGTCGTGAATCGAGAATCGCTGAATATTAAATATTCTGCCCTGTGCCATATAATCCTCCTCTCCTTAAATTACCAGCCCTGCTCGGTACGGTTTATAATATCGTCCTGAAGTGAACGAGAAAGTGTTGTAAAGAGCGCGCTATAGCCTGCAACTCTTACCACCAAGGTCTTGTATTTTTCTGGGTTATTTTGCGCATCAAGCAATGTTTCCTTGGTTACAACATTGAATTGAACATGCATTCCCTTTTGGTCAAAGTATGAGCGAATAAGTGCAACAAACTTTGAAAGCCCACTCGCTCCTGCGAGCGCGCTTGGATGGAACTTCTGATTTAGAAGTGTTCCGTTAGATGCAACGCCCTGCTCAAGCTTAGCAACGGAGTTGGCTGTCGCTGTTGGGCCCTTTACATCTCTGCCCGATGCAGGACCGATTCCGTCTGCGAGTGGTGTGTGTGCGAGTCTTCCGTCGGGAGTTGCGCCTGTGCTTGCTCCGAGTGGAACATTAGCAGATACAGGATAAAGACCTGCTTGGAAGATACCTCCTCGAGGATTTTTGTATTTTTCAACCTCTTTTGTGTAGGTGTTAGCTACATCTCGTGCGAGCATATCGACATCATAAATATCGTTTCCGTATTTAGGTGCCTCCTCCTCGATTAAGCGCTTGATTTCCTTATATCTTGCCCTCTCGGCATCGCTTATCAAGCCCTGACCTGATACCTCGCTATAAATTGTGCGTATCACGCTATCGGTTATCTCAATTCCCTGTCTTGCAAGCTCGGTTGCAATCTCAGCTGTGAGCCTTTGCGCGTCCTCGCCCTCTACTCCGTAGCCAAAGTTAGCCCTTAGCGCATCGCCAAGCTCGGAAAGAGTGAATCTCTTTTCCTCAAAAACGAGCTTCTTTATAGCTACAAGACCGTCGGTATTATTTGCAATACCAAAGCCCTGTGGACCTGTAAAGTTATACACAGCCCCGCCCTCTTGGAGTGATTTTCCTCTACCGATGCAGTCCTCAACCATACAGGACTGGAAAGGAAGTGGGCATCTTGTTGCGTGCGCCATATCTATTGCGTTATTCGCATTTACAAGTAGCCTTATCATGTAGCTTTGCTGAGTCTTATATGCCTCATAAAACTCCTCAAAGGTTTTCATTTTAGATACATCGCCTGTGTCAGGGCCTATTTTCTTGCCCTTGTCGTAGCCATTTGAGAATACGAGCTCCATAGGACGACACATATTAAAGAACGCAGCATCGTGCCAGCCGTCAGTCTTTCCTGCCTTTTGTGGCTCAACGCATCCGATAATACAATAATCTCTTGCGTCCTCTAAGGTAAGTCCTCTTGCCATAATAGACGGAATTATGATTTCGTCATTATAGTATGCAGGCAAGCCTGTGCCAAGTCTTGTAAGCGCTGCCGCCTTAATAAGCAAGGACTCTGGCGAGCCATTCCACACTCTTATCGAAATAGATGGCTGTGGAAGTGGAACATGCATTGATGCCTCAAGACACATATACGAAAGGTCGTTTGTGGAATCCATTCCGTGAATGTTCTGACCACCGACAATAAGGTTTTGGAACATACCGTAGCCTGCAAAGCCGTCTGCCGAGGCTGCATCTCTTACCTTGTTTATGTCGTTGAGCTTTACCCAAATACAGTCAAGGAGCTCCTGCGCCCTTTCATATGTGATTTTTCCTGCGTCAATGTCGCTCTTAAAGTATGGATACATATAGACATCAAATCTTCCTGGGGAGATTGAGTGTCCACTTGATTCAATCTGCAAAATAAGCTGAATAAACCAGAAGGTCTGACAAGCCTCATAGAAGGTTGTCGCACCAAATTCAGGAACTCTCTCACAGGTGCGAGAAATCTTTTCAAGCTCCTGCTTTCTTTCAGGATTTGTCTCTTTTGATGCCATTTCCTTAGCAAGAGCGCTGTACCTGTGTGCGTAATCTATTACTGCCTGACAGCTTTCTATTACTGCGTAAAGGAAGTTGCTCCTTGAAACATAGTCGCCATCTGACACGCTAAGCTTAGCGAGTGCGCCCTCTGCCTCTGCGATAATTCCACGATAGCCTATTTTCATAACCTTGGCATAATCTACGCACACATGGCCGATTCCGTTATAGAAATAGTTGCCTGGTGTGAAGATTGCGTGCTCGGTAAATGCCTCGTATGCCTCTGGCGCCATATTCGCCTTAGCAAGGTCGCTTGTGGTTTTGCCCTTCCACCAAGGGAAGATTTCACGAAGCTCTGCCTTTGTTTTTTCGCTTATGTAGAATGGGTCTGCCTGTCTTGTCGAAACCGTATCAAGCTCTGAAAGAAGCCACTCATAGGAATATTCAGGGAAAACCTGACAGCCACGAGGAGCGATAGTTGCGCTTCCAACAATAAGCTCATCATCTCTTATAACAATCGGAATGTTTTTAAGAATATGAGCGAGCGCCGCACTTCTACGCTTTATTATAGGGAGATTCTCGGTTGCCTTGTAGCTCTCGGTTACAAGTATGCCTCTTGCGCTCTCAATCTCGGGCATATTTTCATAGAGAGCGTCTATGAGCCTTTGAATTCTTGAGCTTTTCTCTATTGTAAATTTTATGCTTTCCATAATGCTCCTTAGTCTAAAAATCGACTGTTACATTTGCTTCCAAAGCTCCTCGTGTGGAGCTGGAATTACTGTAAATGATGAGAGTGTAGACACGCTCTTTGCATAATTTGCGCCTGCCTCTACTGCCGCGGTAACATCTCCGACATCGCCTGTAATCATTACGACGCCCTTACCGCCCATTCCTCTTGAAACTCTTAGGTCATATATTTCCACCTTTGAGGTCTTAACTGCAATATCGGCTGCCTTGATTGCGCTTGGTGCTGAAAATGTTTCTATAAGTCCAAGCGAGCCACTGCGTGAGCCAACCTGTGTGCCAAAAAGTGCCCTTATAACCTGCTCATCTATTCTTCCCATAACGGATGCGTCGATTACATAGCCATCAAATCTGCTCTTGACATGCTCAACTGCAACAGTAACATCAGATATTGCTCCCGTAAGCACGATTTCGTACTTTCCTGGGCACGATGGATGCGATGATACCATCTCAATTCCTGCACTCTTCAAGGCTGAGTCGGCTGCCTCAACGCCCTTAGGTATGCTTTTTAATTCAATAACGCCTATAGCCTTAAACATTTTATCTTACCTTATCAATTATTATTTTGTTATTTCCAAGTGTTACTCTACCGTCAATGGATGCGTGCTGTGGAAGTGAAAGTCCCTCAGCCGGACTCGCTATCAGCTGTCCCTTTGTAACCATATCTCCGTCCTTAACTGCAATAACGCTTGGTGCTCCTATGTGTGACGAGAGTGCAATTTCCACTCTGCCAAAGTCGTCCATTTCTCCACCAAAATCTGCCAGCTTATCGAATTTTGCAACGCCAAGCGCGCTCATCCATCTTTCATATGGAATCATTCGATATTCTCTTTCGGGCTGTACCTTGTAGTCACCGGGCACATCAAAGCGAAGCTTGTTTTTGGAGAGTATGCTCTTATAATTATCGATAACTGCTCTTGGCGATATGCCCTGATTGCACGCAAGGCTCTCGCAAACTCCACAGCCACAGCAAAGCGTTGCGCTAAGCACCATCTCTGGCATAACCTCGGCAACTCCCATAGCTGTTCTTACCATTTTATGAGGCTCAAGTGGATAGCCAAGCAGATTTCTTGGACACATATCGGTGCATCTTGTGCATTGACAGCAGGCTGTTTCAGCCCTTGCAACTGCCATTTTTGGGTTCATTCTCTTTGAAAGAATTGACTGTGAATCGTCAGGGAGAATCAATATTCCCTTTGTGGTCTTGCTTACCGAATATGTTGATACATTTATGAGCTTTCCCATTGATGGGCCACCGTCAATTACGGAATAGCCCTGTTTAACCTCTATGCCGAGTCTTTTGAAGATGTCGGCTACTTTTGTGCCCACGGGCACCTTTATTACGGTTGGAGTCTTAACTGCTCCACCGATTGTGAGCCATTTTTCAGTTACAGGCTCAGAAAATCTTACAGCTCTTGCAAGATTATACATTGTTTCGACATTATAAACTATAATGCCCTGTGTAATAGGTAGCTTTCCTGGCTTTACAAGTCGTCCTGTTGCCTCGTATATAAGTCCGATTTCGTCGCCTATCGGATAAACATCGGGCAGGGTTTTTATATATATCTTGTCGGCAAGCCTTTCGCCATCCTCAACGCCAAGGCGCTTGGCTGTGTGGTCCTTAATTGCCACGAGTGCCTTTGGTATGCCCGTGTGAGAAAGCACCTCCGAGATTCCTGTGAGAACCATGGACATCTCGTTTTTCAAGAGTATGTAGTCTGTGTACAAAAGTGGCTCACATTCAGAGCCGTTGATAAGGAGGAGGTCTGCCCCCTCCGCAAGCTTAGCGTAAGAGGGGAACCCTGCTCCTCCAGCGCCCAAAACGCCGAATTCGCGCATTAAATTCTTAAGGTTCTGCATCTTTTCACTCTTTTCCTAAATTAGTCAATAATACCTACGATAACAGCGTCTGCTGGGCTGTTTGTGTTGTGGAGTGCAAGTCTTGCAGAGCTTCCTGTTGTGATAAGCACGGTTTCGCCGATGCCTGCGCCAACAGAGTCAATGGCGATTATGAACTCATCTGTTAGAACGCCATTCTTTACAAGCTGAACCTCCATAAATTTGCTTCCTACCAAGGACTCCTGCTTTCTTGTGGAAACTATGTTTCCTCTGATAATTCCCTTTAACATTTTTCTTACCTCGCAATCCTTACTATAAATCCGTTTCCTATGCCTGCTGCATTTGCGTCGTCCGTGTCAACATGCATCTCTAACCTAAAATCCTTATGAACTCTTATCTGAACATCAAACCATCTTGTCCTGCGCTTACCGTCGACATCAATGTCTACATAATCGCCATCAACCACGCCAAAGGTCTGCGCGTCAGATGGGGACATATGAATATGTCTGTTTGCGATTATACAGCCCTCGCTAAGCTCAACAATTCCCTTTGGTCCGACAATTCTTATGGGGGCAGAGCCCTTTATGTTGCCTGACTCTCTTACCGGTGGCTTTACCTTAAGCACATAAGAGTCCGTTGCCGATATCTCAACCTGTGAGCTTTTTCTTACAGGGCCGAGAACTCTGACATTTTCTATCGGTCTCATTGATGGGCCTATAATTGTAAGTAGCTCCTTGCAGGCATACTGCCCTGGCTGTGAAAGCTCCTTTATCGGTGTAAGCTCATAGCCCTTGCCGAAGAGCGTTTCAAGGTCGTCCTGTGAAAGATGTATATGTCTGTTTGAAACACCGATAGGAATTCCACCATCGGTATTCTCCTTTTTTGGCGCACCGTCTATTTCGAGAAGCGCGCGTCTTACCATTTCGGCTATCTTCTCCTTAGAAATATCCATTTTTGTTTCCTTTCGTTTGTCCTATTATTACTGCAAAAAAGCTCAACGCCTCTTTGCCCTTTAAGCGCTTTTGCAGTAACCAAAGGGCATAAAGCCCTTTGGTGCTGTGAAAACTCTTCGCCTTCTATCACTTAATAGATGGGAGAAGCTTTTCAACATCTGCGTGAGGTCTTGGAATTACATGTGTTGCAATAACTTCGCCAAGTGAAGTTGCTGCTGCGCTTCCAGCCTCAACTGCTGCCTTTACTGCGCCAACATCGCCACGAACCATAACGCTTACGAGTCCGCTACCGATTTTCTCGCTACCAACAAGAACTACATTTGCAGCCTTTACCATAGCGTCTGCCGCCTCAATTGCAGCTACGAGACCTCTTGTCTCTACCATTCCGAGTGCTTCCATTGTTCAATCCTCCTGTAAGAATTTTTTATTTTTTTATTTTTTGCCATTTATTTTAAAGCCTAAGCCTTAAAAACGATTGTTTTAGCCCGTTGTTAAGAATCTCATAACATCGGGATGCGGGCGTGCGATAACCTCGCAGCACTTGACATTTCCTACCTCGCTTGCAGCGGCAGCCCCTGCCTCAAGGGCAGCCTTCACTGCGGAAACCTCGCCTTCAACGACCACCGTTACCAGTCTGCCGCCAAGGCGCTTTTCCACATGAATGAGCTTTACATCTGCAGCCTTCACCATAGCGTCAAGTCCTGTAATTGCGGCTACCATAGCCTGCACTTCAAGTAACGCTATTGCCTTCATATTACTAAATCCTTAAATTATTTAATAATAGGAAGAAGCTTTTCAACATCTGCGTGAGGTCTTGGAATTACATGTGTTGCAATAACCTCGCCAAGGGATGTAGCTGCTGCGCTTCCAGCCTCTACAGCTGCCTTAACTGCACCAACATCGCCACGAACCATAACGCTTACGAGTCCGCTACCGATCTTTTCGCTACCAACGAGAACTACATTTGCCGCCTTTACCATTGCATCTGCTGCCTCAATTGCTGCTACAAGACCTCTTGTTTCTACCATTCCGAGTGCTTCCATCATTGTTTTTTTCTCCTTTATGTTTTATTTATCTTAATTTGTCTTTTCCAAGAGCGCTGAGGTGGGCAAACCACTCAATTTCCTCGCTCTGTCTTGCAATCACCTTATGAGTGATATACAAATCTCTTTTTTCAGCCTCTGCCTTTCCTGCCATAATTGCAGATTCAACAGCTGAGGCAGAGCCCTCAATTTTTATTGCCATAACGAGTGGAACTCTTGCAGAATCGCCACCTGCTGGCTTGTTTTTGTCTATGGCAACCACCTTAACCTCGGCTGCCTTAGCCATAGCATCAGCTACCACTATTGCAGTAGCAAAGCCATAAACCTCAATCATTCCAAGAGCCATAGATTACTCCTTACTCAGCTACATAGCAGATTTTAATTCCCTGCTGAGAAACATTTACCTCCATAGCCTCATTGAGCTTGTCGAGAGGGAATGTGTGAGTTATAAGCTCCTTAATTGGAATATTCATCTCTCTTGCCTGACGAAGGAATGCCATTGTGGTTGGATAGTCGTCTGCGCTGTAGTCCCAAGAGCCAACTATGTTGATTTCCTTGTTACACATAGCAAAGTGTGGATTTACGGTGTATTCTCCGTTGTTTACGAAGAAGCCCATCTCGCACATTCCGCCTCCGCGACGAATATACTCATAGATGTCCTTTGCTGCCATAGGTGCGCCTGTGCATTGGAATGCAAAGTCAACGCCTACACCGTTTGCGACGCTCTTAACGAGATTTACTCTGTCCTCAAGTGAGGTTATTTCCTTGAAGCTGATAACTGTCTTAGCGCCGAGCTTCTTTGCCATTTCAAGACGCTTTGGAGTTCCGTCAATGGCTATGATGTGGTTTACACCTGCTGCACGAAGCACGCTTATCATAACAAGTCCAACTGGGCCGAGTCCCTGAACGAGAACCTTTGAGTTGAAATTGATAAGACCTGTTGTGTTTGCTCTCTTAAGCGCGTGCACACAAACGCAAGCAAGCTCAAGAAGCATTCTTTCCTTTAGGTCAAGGTCGTTTACTACAAAGTAGGTTGAGCCCTTGCCACTAATGAGAAGATGTGTTGCAAACCAGCCTGTAAGTGGATTTGCGTCGTTATGAGGAATAAGTCCGAATACGCCCTGCTTATCGCAAAGGTTGGTGTTCGCAGGCTTATTGCGACAAACGAAGCATTCGCCACAGCTGATAACAGAGGTAACGATTTTATCGCCAACCTTAATAGGATTTCCTGCTGTGTCAGCCTTTATGTTTTTACCGAGAGCAACGATTTCGCCTGTTCCCTCGTGACCGAGAGTTACAGGAATAATGCCGAAGGGGTCGCCCTTCCATTCGTGAACATCTGTTCCACAAACGCCACAGCCCTCAACCTTTACGAGAATGTCGTTGTCGCCAACCTTAGGAATTGCGAACTCCTTAACCTCGATTTTCTTAGGTGCTGTGAGCATTGCAACCTTAGCTGTCGCTGGAACCTTAGCGCTTGATGCACTACCTGTGCCAGAAACCTCACCAAGTATCTTGCGAACTATGCTCTCTACCTGTGATGATGAAATGTTCATTTCCGTTCTTCCTTTCTTAGATTATTCTGAAGCTTTCAGAGAGAACGCAACGGCGAAGTCTTGTAAAGCTTCTTGCACTTGTAATGCCCTCTCCTGTTGGACCAGCTATTGTAAAGGTGGTATGTCCCTCTCCACCGAAGCCTATTCCTGCATAGGAAGGCGCATTTTTTACAAAGATGGTTGTTTCAACAGCTCTTGCAAATCTTGTAAGATTGTCAATATTTTTAGAGTGCATATGTGCTGTATGACGGTTACCGTGCTCTGCCTTTACAGCTAAGTCGATAGCCTGATCAATGTCCTTAACTCTTACTATGGGAAGAATAGGCATCATAAGCTCGTGCTGAACGAAATCGTGCTCAAAGGCTGTTTCGCAGATTATGCATCTTACCTCATTGCCTACATTGATACCGATTTTTTCAAGCAATACCTTAGCATCTCTGCCAACGCAGTCACGATTAACGATTTTTGCGCTTATGCCTGTCTTTGGATTTGTCTTTTCGACAAGAACCACCTTGGCAAGCCTATCTGCGTCTGCTTGGCTGATAAGATATGCACCGTTTGCCCTCATAGCGTCGATAAGCTCATCTGCTATATTAGCAAATGCGAATACCTCCTTTTCTGCTATACAGGGTAGGTTATTATCAAAGGTACAGCCGTCGATTATGTCCTTGCCCGCCTTTCTTATGTCAGCGGTGTCATCAACGATAACAGGGGGATTTCCCGCGCCTGCGCCGATTGCCTTCTTTCCACTTGAGAGAACGCTCTTAACTACACCAGGACCACCTGTACAAACAAGAAGCTTAATTCTTGGGTCCTTGTACATAATATTCGCTGTGTCAAGCGTTGGCTTTATAACCGAGGACACAAGAATTTGTGGTCCACCTGCCATAGCGCTCGCACGGTTGATAAGGTCAACTGCGTAGTTAGAGGTTGCGATAGCGTTAGGATGTGGATTGAATACAACGCCATTTCCTGCTGCTATCATTCCTATACTGTTACAAATAACAGTTTCGGACGGATTTGTGCTTGGTGTTATGCTTCCTACTACTCCAAAGGGAGCCATTTCGGTAAGAGTAAGTCCGTAATCGCCCGTCTTTACCTGTGCGACAATGTCGGATGTGCCCGGTGTCTTGTCTGCAACAAGAATATGCTTTGCGATTTTGTGGTCAACTCTTCCCATTTTGGTTTCGCCAACGCCGAGGGCTGCCATTGTAGGTGCCTCGCTTCGGCAAAGGTCACGAATTATTGCGATAAGCTTCTCTCTTTGCTCAAGAGACATTGCACGAATCGCCTTGTAGCCCTGCTCGGCTGCGTCAATGGCGTCCTTCATATCCTCGAAGGCTCCGATATATCTTCTGCCATTGTAGCCTGCGCTACAATATTCGCCCTTCGGAGCAGGAGCATCTCCCTTGAGCTGACTCATAACCGAGGCTACGATTTGCTCAATTTGTGCTTCTGTCCAATTTATTGCCATAACATATCTCCTTTGGAGAATTATTTGTTGAGAGCTTCGATAACTCTGCGTGTGATTTCAGAAACAAGCTCCTCGCTTGCGCCACACTTGCACTCGCTCTCTCCATAGTCGATGCCAGGGTGACGACCAGGAATGTTCATCTTCTTACGGAGGTCCATAAGCTTCTTGAGCTGGTCGTTAGGAATTTCGTGAACTGCACCAAGCTCCATAGCATACTTACAAATCTTTGCGTTGAATTCAACCTCTTCCATTACGAACATTGCCTTTTGGAGGTTGAAGCCTACTGTAAGAGCACCGTGGTTTTGGAGAAGGAATGCGTCGTGATTTTCGATGTATGGCTCAAGTGAGTCAGGAATTTCCATAGTTGAAGGAGTTCCGTATGCGCAGGTTGGAACCTCGCCGATTGTAAGAACTGCCTCTGGAAGAATGTACTGGTCAAGATCGATACCTGCGATTGTGAATGCGGTAGCAATCGGTGGATGTGCGTGAACTACTGCGCCAACATCAGGACGCTTTTGGTATACACGCATGTGCATTTTGATTTCAGATGAAGGATTAAGCTTTCCCTCAATCTTGTTTCCGTTCTTGTCAACCTTGATAATCATATCAGGAGTAAGAGCTCCCTTAGATACGCCAGTTGGAGTGCAGTAGTACTCATTGTCGCTAACCTTAACGGAGATATTACCGTCGTTTGCGGCAACAAATCCGAGATGATAGAGGGCGTGGCCAACTTCACAGATTTCTTTTTTAATTTCGTAAGCTGATTTCATTTTCTTTTTTCCTTTCAGATTATATATTTTTTATTTTTATTTTACTAATTCATAAGTGTCGAGGGCTATCATATACTCCTCGTTTGTTGGGATTGAGAAGGTTCTAACTCTCGCACCCGCCTTTGTGATTTCAGCCTGTGTTCCTCTTGGGAGCTTTAGGTTGATATCATTATCTATTTCTATGCCAAGGTAGGACAAATCCTTGCATATCATATCTCTTACAGCTCCGTCGTTTTCGCCGATGCCTGCGGTAAATACGAGAGCATCAAGACCGTTCATCTCCGCTATGTAAGAGCCGATAATCTTTTTAATGTAGTGAATAAGAATGTCCATAGCAAGCTTGGATCTCTTATCCCCTGCGTTTTGTGCCTCAAGAACATCTCGACAGTCGCTGGAAACTCCAGAAACACCGATAAGTCCTGATTTTGAATTGAGGAGCTTCTCCATTTCATCAGGAGAAAGTCCTTCCTTTTTCATTATATAGGTTACAATAGTAGGGTCAACCGTTCCACTTCTTGTTCCCATAGGCACTCCCTCCTGTGGAGTGAAGCCCATTGAGGTGTCAACAGCCTTACCACCGATGCTGGCAGTAATTGATGAGCCGTTGCCGAGGTGGCAGGTGATTATCCTTGCATCCTTTTTGCCAAGCATTTCCATAGCCTTTGCACATACAAATCTATGTGATGTTCCGTGGAAGCCATAGCGACGAATCTTATATTTTTCATAAAGCTCGTATGGGATAGGATAGATATATGCCTTTTCCTCCATTGTCGAGTAATAAGAGGTATCAAATACACCAACGTGCTTTACATTTGGCATAACGCTCTTGCAAGCCTTGATTCCGCTTATTGCCGGTGGACCGTGAAGTGGATTTATTTCCACTATACTTTCAAGATATTCAATTTCATCGTCACCGATGATAGTCGATTTGCGAAGCTTTTCTCCGCCATGGGCTACTCTGTGTCCGACAGCGCCGATTTCATCTACATTTGAGATTACACCAAGCTCCGAGTCCGTCAAAAGCTTTAAAACAAGCTCAATTGACGCCTTATGGTCGGGCAAATCTGCCTGCGCCTTGTAGTTTTCCTTACCAGGGCGCTTGTGAGTTACTACTCCGTCGATGCCGATTCTCTCGCACAAGCCCTTTGCGAGAACCTCGCCCGAGTCCATATCAAAAAGCTGATACTTAAGAGATGAGCTACCGGCGTTTACAACGAGAATTTTCATTTTCCCCTCTCCTTATATTTATTTTATTCAATTATTCGCTTTGATTGAAGCTCTGCCTCGCTCTCGCCTACGCTATAAGCTCTTGCAGAGTTCTGATAAACGATTTTATAGCACAAGGAATCAATAACAATAAGCCTTGAAATATGGGAGTTGAGTCCCAAGGTGCTGTGTCTTGTTTCCTCGGTGTCTGTCAAAATTAAAATGTCACTTTGTCTTGCAATCGGTGAGCGCTCCTTCGAGGTAATCGAAATTGTCGTAGCACCGTGCGCCCTCGCCCTCTTCATAGATTCAACTATGTCCTTAGACGAGCCCGATTGAGAAATTCCGATAACGACATCTCCCTTTTTCAGCTGTGAAACTGCGATTGCCTGCATATGAGTATCTGCATACGCATTTGAGTTACAGCCAGCACGAAGAAGCTTGTTTGATGCGTCCTCTGCAACCTGTGCCGAGGCACCAAGTCCGATAAGCACTACTCTCCTTGCGCTCGATATTGCCTTGACTGCCCTTGTCATGCTTTCAGCCGAGAGCGTTTTCTTTGTACGCTCAAGTGACATATAGGCGTCGTTACATACCTTTTCAAAGATGGCGAAGCAATCATCGTCGCTCGTTATCATAGGAGCGATAACCTTCTTTTCGTGCTCCTTGGCAAGCGTGAGCTTCAGGTCTTGATATCCCCTGCATCCAAGTCGCTTTGAAAAACGAACTATCGTTGCCTCACTGCTCTCACATTTGGAGGCAAAATCAGTTATGGAATAGGGGAGAACCTCACCGGAGTGAGAAAACAACCAGTCAGCGACCTTTTTCTCAGAGCGTCCCATGTCGTTATACATGAGCTGAGCCTGTAATAAAGTCCTGTTCACTTTTTTGCCTCCTTTCTGTTTTTTTGCAGATTTTTCACTTTTTGAAAATTATTTTCACTTTTTCGAATTATTTTTTCGAATTTTATGTAATTTGTGAAAATCTTTTTCAAATATCGTGAAAATTACTTTCACTATTTGGATTTTAGCACAAAAATACCGCCTTGTCAACATTTTCCGTGGAAAATTTTTAAAAATCAATTAAAAATGCATTTATTTATATATAATCACAAATTTTTCCAAAGCCTTGGCTATTCGCACAATTTTGAAAAAAATTTTCACTTTTTCCATTTTTTAGTGAAAATTCTGCCTTAAAACTGATTTTTCCGAGTTTACAATTTATTCATATTTTCCGTGAAAAAATAGGTGACCCGTTTATACGAGCCACCTTAATAAAAGTAAAAAAATAAAAAGGGTCGACTTTAAAAGTCGACCTGAATACACGATGCGTTTTGATTTAATCATTCGCTTTGTGTATTAATATTATAGTTTATTTCTATTATTTTGTCAATAGAAAATCAAAAAAATTAAAAATGCTACGGGCTGACCTGTTTGGGCCTCCGTAGCGGTAAATGTGTTATGGCTAATCTTTTGGACCTCCATAACGATTGTTTATATTTTATTCTATATCGTACAAAAAGTCAACAGAAAATCAAAAAATATCTATTTTCTCATTAGAGATTTTATGCTATTTTCTTGCTCCTTGCTTCGATTGTGCTTGTACACGCACTTGAATTAAAAAAGGCGGAATGTTCCGCCTTTTTTATTACTTTTCTTTTTCCCCACAAACGCATTTTCCATCGTCAAACGAATGGATATGTCCCCACTCAACGGGACGGTTTGAATAATTCCAAAGCAAGCCCCAGCCGTCCGGCCACTCTGCCACCTCGCAGTAAATTGTAAGCTCGGTGCAGTCCTCGAATGCATAATTTTCCACACTGGTTACACTGCTTGGAATCACTATGCTCTTAAGCGACACACAGCCACGAAAGGCTCGCGATTCTATCGATTCAAGAGAGTCCGGGAGTTCAACGCTTTTAAGCGAAAGACAGCCCTGAAAGGCGTTGTTGCCTATTGTTTTCACGCTATTCGGAATCGTAACGCTTTTAAGTGCAACACATCCATAAAAGGTATTGTTTTCTATTGAGGCCACTCCGTTTGGAATAACGGCGCTCTCAAGTGATATGCAATTTGCAAACACATAATTTTCTATTGCAACTACTGTGCTCGGAATCTCAATGCTTTTAATGGCACAGGAGTTAAATGCACTGTGACCTATTGTTTTCACGCCTTCGGGAATCGTTACGTTTGCAAGCAAGGTACAGTGAGCAAACGCGCTGTATCCTATCGAGGTTACACCGCTTGGAACCACAATGCTTTCAAGGGATTTGCAGTTTAAGAAGGTTTGGGCCTCTATTGCGCTCAAATTATTGGATAGCGTCACGCTTCTAAGCGCATGGCAGTAATAAAACGCGCCCGACCCAAGTCTTTCCACACTGTTCGGAATCACGATGCTTTCAAGCGACGAGCAGTAATAAAAAGCATAGTCACCTATTCTTTTCACGCCATCGGGAATGCTCACGCTCTTGAGCGAAAGGCACCTGTTAAAGGCGTGCGGTTCTATCCATTCCACCCCGTTTAGAATTTCATACGATTCACCCGCCCTTGCATTTGGATATGCAACGAGAGTTTTTCCACTCTCGGAATACAAAACTCCGTCAACGGATTTATAATTTTCGTTATTTTCATCAACGACAAATTCCTCGAGCCCAAGGCAACCCTCAAACGCCCTTTCTCCTATTTGAGTTATGCTCGCAGGAATTGTTATTTTTTTAATTTGTTCGTTGCTATAAAACGCTCTTTCCATAATCACGGTAACAGGCTTGCCAAAATGCGTTGTCGGGATTTCGATTTCAGTAAGCATCTCCGCGTATTTTCCAACCTTGATACCATATGTACCGTCATCAAGAGGATAAAAATCGAACACACCCTCGTTTTCGTCAACCCTTCCCAGGTCAATAGGGCTGTCGGGCGCATCCTCGTATGTTATCCAAAGATGCCCGTTGAGAATCTCGGTTTTCAAAATAAATCTTCCTTCCTCTTGCTCCAACGGGTCGCTTGATTCCTCGCTCGAGGATGTTTCAGACGTGCTTTCGGATGAGCTTGACGAAGATCCTTCTCCACCGTTATCACACGAGGAAAAGGCAAGCGTAAGCAAAAGCAAAACAGTTAAAAATAATGCTAAAAATCTTTTCATATTGCCCTCCTGTAATTTAATTTTTGTGATAGACTCGATGACTAATCTTCTCTGTCAATTATATTATACTATAAATCATTGAATTTTTCAACAAAAAAGTGAGAGCCACATCCTTCGCGAAGCGATTTCACCCAAGCCTTGCTTCAGCCTTCCTCCGAGAGGAAGGTGGCGTTTTCGCAAGAAAATGACGAAAGGAGCCTGCGAAAACGAAAATTCAAAGGTTTTATGAAAACGCGCTCTCCCTCACCCGACTTCGTCAGGAGCTCCCTCCCAGAAGGAGCCTTATTATCATTCCGCATTCCGCATTAAAAATCAGCCACACAGTGGTGGAAGGAGCCTTATTTCATGCCGAAGGCAATTCATGCGATTTATCGCAATTCATGACACACAGTGTCAATTCACGCAACCGTAAGGTTGCAATTCATTGCGTGTTCTCTGTTAAGGACAACACGCACTCTCTGCCCTTTTATTTTCTTGCGTTATAGGAGCTTATTATTTGCTCTGCGAAAAGATGACCGAGCTTTATCACGCTCATCGAGTCGTAGTGAGGCAGGTCTGGGTTGCCCTCCGGCTCAAGATTTGTGGTTAGCCCTGCTTCTGTCGTGGAAAAATACAAATTCAGCTCTGACTTGCCTGCAAATCGCGCCTTTGCCTCATTGACAACCTCGTATCTTGGGAAAATAGTTCCCTCTTGAATTCCTGCATCGATGAAATAAATTCCACCGTCCTCTGCGTATTTGTCAAGGTCCTCTCTTAAAAAGGAAACAAATCGCTTCTGATTTTTGTAATACGAATCGGCAGTCTTTCCTATCGCATCACTTTCGCCCTGCATCCAGCATATTGCGCCTATTCTTGCGTCATAGCCACTCTCCAAAAGTGCGTCCATATAGGTTTCCATAAATTTTATGCACGCATTGTAAATTTCGCCACGACCTCTACCGTCAAGCCACTGTGTTTTAAGACAGCTTCCCGAATAGGTATATTTCAAAATTATAACGGTTTCGTCTGCGTACTCCTCTGATAGCTTTTCTGCCATACCAAGCTCTGGGCCGAAATACTCGCTCTTGTGTCCAAAGCCAACGCTTGCTTTTATAAATTCGCCATTCGAGTCATTTAGCTGATTGTCAACGCTGTAATTGATTAGGACATTAGAAAATCCGTCCTCGTATATGCCATATTGCTCTTTTCCGACATTTTTCTCTAAATAGCTATTCAAGCCACAGCCCGTTGCGTTGCTCTGCCCAAGCAACAAAATTACCTTAACGCGCTCGCCCTTACCGTCGCCCAAGTCCGTCGGCTTTTTAAAATCGGTATTCAATCCAATAGGCGCGCTATCGTCCCTGCATCCAACCATTAAAATGCTCGATAGCGCAAGCAAAATCGCCAAAATTATAGATAACGGTCTTTTCATTTTGCCTCCAAAATCCAATTGATTTCATCAAAGCCAAAGCGCGTTTTGCCAGTCGAGGGAGTTCCTCTCCATTGAGAGCGCTTTGCATTTTTGTCCCAGTAGTCAACATCTCCAAAGATAGGGCCGATGCTTGAAAATTGCACTATTTTCAGCTCTATTTCCTTGCCCCAAAGCTCCCTTTCAACCTTGAAAATGTACGGTGCAGTTATTTTCTCGCCCGACAGAGCGCCCTCAAGATAAAGCATTGTATATAGCTTAGTCCCCAAAAGCTCAATGCCGACAGCGCCCTGTGGCACTCTGACTCTTGCCAAAAATTCTATTTTGCCAAAATCGCAAATTTCCTCGCCTATGCTGTAAAAATCCTTGCGCTTGGTAAGGCTCACTCCACATATGTCGCCATTTATTACACTTGCGCAAAAATCGCCACTTACCATAGCGCTTGGCATATATTTCAAGTCGTTTTGACACTCAACTATGGTTTTTTCTGCCTTAATGCTTTGCACTTTTGTGATATTATAATGCTCACAAATGCCTTGTGGTAACGGATTATAGTCCGTGTCAAGCTCGGGAGATGCTCCGTCTATTTTTATCTTTGTGTCCTTTCGCACAGCAAAGCGCACATCAAGCTCGCCCTCGGCGCACACAAAAGCGCTTGTGGCATCATTTAAGCACATAAGTCGCACTATATTTGGATTGCAATAATTAACCTCAAAGCACGAATTCAGCGCCTCTTTTTTTGTCGGCAAGCTACGCTTACTCAAGATGACATCGTGCTCATATAGATAAACAGCCTCGCCATCTATTATATAGTCTCCCTCTGGTGCATATAGATTGAGCACTACCGATGTGCCATCGTTAAATTTTCTTCTGAATATTCCCTTAACGCCCTTACCGTCAAGGTCGGTTATCGCATTTTTATCAAACCTCGAAATAACATCGCCTATGCTTACTGCCTTACCGTTTAAAATAAGCTGTAAGGAGTCATCAAGCTCTAAGGTCGGTGCATCCGTTGGCGCTTCGTCCAAGATATACTTCCATTGTATGCCCCTATATGTAAGCTCGTTTAAAAGCGAGAAAAGAACCGTCAAATCAAGGTCAATCGACGCATTTTTTAAGCTAATATCGACAGGAATCTTATATACAAGTCTGGGGAGTAGTCCTTTTTTGCAAGCTCGGAGGCTATTTTTGCATCCTCTGACAAAAGGCGCATACCACCAAAATCGCTCTGAGCCACTGCAAAATCGCTAAAATAATCACATACCCTCATATTTCCCGAAATATCCATATGGGAAATCGCCAAAAAATAGTGGTCTACTCTGTGGCACGCGACCAAATAAAGCATACATTTTTTCTTTGCATAGGACATATCACAAGGACCAAGAGCAAAAAGCTCTGCCATTGCACCCTTTCCTTTTCCTGCGTATTCTATTCCACCCAAAAGAGGCATTAAGCTTCTGTCTTCAAGGCAAGTGGCAATCTCATCAATACCGGGCAAGGGGAAGGCAGAAAGATTTTTCAAGAAATCGCCATTATATCTAACGGAATAAAAGGGCTCATTGTCGCACATTAAATGCCCTGTCATCAAAATTCCGTGCGCTTTACACCAGCTTGAAAGCTTGTCTATATATGACTCCTTGAACTTGGCAGAGGCAAGCTTCATTGCGTTTTTACAAAAATCCTCACTCTGTGAGAGCAAATCATCAAAAAAGTCCTTGGCGTATGCGCGCTTGTAGTCATTTTCCATTCCGTCATAATATGGCAAATAGCCATTTTGCGAGCAGTAGCCAATTGATGGCTCATCGGTAAAAATGCCCTTTATTATAGTGCCAAAATAGCCACCAAAGCGCTTATAATACTCCTCGTGAGTCAGAGAAATAAATAGGTCAACTGCCTTGGGATTCATCAAATCGGAGAAAAACTTTTCGCCAAAAATATCGGAATTGTGCTTTGATTTACTGCTTATTTTCCCGATATCGTCGCCCTGTATTTTTATCGATTTTAAGCGAAAAGCCTCGTTTTTGGTAACTCTTCCACACGCATCTCCTGATGGCCAGTTAAAATCATCATAAAGCCAAATCGACATATCAAGCGCCTCGGCACTCTTAATAAAGCTCTCGATTGCGCAAAACCACTCCTCACTCAAATATTCAATTAAACAGCCCGAGCGAGGGTAAATCATTACCTGGTCAATTCCGTTTTGCTTCAAATCGTTCAAATAGTTAAATATGTCCTTGTCAGTTGGCTTGCCAACCAAGGCAGACATAGTGATTAGTGGGCTTTTCATGGCGATTTTTCCTTTCGATAGTCTCTGATGAAATTATACCATAGCTTATAGGAATTTTCTATATTTTTGCAGAAAAAGTAGGCAAAAAGAGCGCAATAAATATATTGACTTTTGCATTTTCCTTGCTTATAATTAAATTAAGGCACAAGGGGGCGATTAAAATGGAATTTCAATATAAAAAGGGCATGGGCATCGGTGGTTGGCTAACCAACTACAAAAGATTTAATGTTTTGCCAAATGATAAGCGCCTTGAATTAACAATCGGTGACTATGAGCATTTTGATACTTATATTACCGAAAGTGATGTAATTAACATAAAAAATATGGGAATGGACCACATTCGCTTAGGCTTTGACCAAATCGTTTTGGAAAGTGAGCCCTTTGTGTATCGTGAGCGCACAATGGCGCTTGTTGAAGGCTTTGTTGCTCTTTGTCAAAGGCACGGTCTTGGCATTATTCTTAATTTGCACAAATGCATCGGTAACTACTGCGACATTGAGGAAAGCATTACTCTCTTTGATAGCGAGGAGCTACAAAAGCGCTTTATAGGTCTTTGGCTTGAGCTTGAAAGGCGCTTTAAGGACAACGATAGCGTTATTTTTGAGCTACTAAACGAGGTAAGAGAGGTTGACCCAAGCGCTTGGAACGACCTTGCCGAAAGGACAATAAACGAAATTCGCAAGCTAAACAAATCAAGAAGAATCATAGTAGGGCCTATTTGCTGGAACAACCCAAACAAGCTCGATAAATTAAGAGTGTTTGATGATGAAAATGTAATTTACACATTCCATGTTTATGACCCAAGCGAATTCACGCATCAGCAAAGTGTTTTGCACTGGAAGCATTTATATTACAACAGAAAAATGGAATACCCCTGTGACGATATTGAAAAATATCGCGAGTTTTATAGAGTAGTTTTTGGCAATCCGAACGCGTATGCTCACATTGAGAAAATGGACATAAATTATATGCGTGAGATTTTGTCCACAGCGATAAGCTTCAAAAAGGCTCATCCCGATAAAATCCTGTGGTGTGGAGAGTTTGGAACGATTCGCCACGCAGACATACACAGTCGCGAATGCTGGATGAGGGATGTTATTACCATTTTAAAGGAAAACGATATTCCCTACTGCGTTTGGAACTATCTAAGCACACCAAACGACGGCAATCGCTTTAGCCTCGTCGACGACGACACAAGAGAGATTTTAAGCGAAAATATGCTAAATATAATAAATGGCAATATATAAAAGGGCAGATTTCTCTGCCCTTTTTTTCGATATCGTTTTCAAAGGATTTTTCAAAATGCTTA
>SVSE01000001.1 GCA_015064445.1 Oscillospiraceae bacterium
CTTAGGAGGGGTTTATTATATCCATTTAACTATGGAGGCGTAATCGCAAGAGACTTGCGATTTTATTTTAATTTTGGACTGTTAGCATTCAATGCAGAGCGAGTTTCACGAATGATAGGGAAGAACTTATCCCCTGCCACCACAAAATGCTCCAAAAGGTCAACGCTGAACATATCAAATGCGCTCGAAAGCATTGTGGTAGTTTCAATGTCCTCCATTGAGGGAACAGCAAATCCGTTAGGATGGTTGTGCGCTAACACGAACATAGAGGCGTTAACCCTTGCAACCTCCTCGAAAATCTTTCTCGGATCAATAATTGAGGAATTTATGTTTCCTTCAATTAATTTAACAGTATTAAGAAGCTTGAAGTTGGCATCAAAGAGCAAAATGTATATAATTTCCTTTGTTGCGCCTATGTAAAGGTTAACAAGGTATTCGCCAACAGCATCAACCGTGTCTAAAACCTTTCCACTAAGGTCCTCGTTAAGCATATATGTTCTCGCAATTTGAGGTATAAGCTTGATAAGCGTCGCAGAATTTTCCTTTATGCCCTTAACCTTAATAAGCTCCTTGAAATCTGCATCAAAAACGCCCTTCAACGAGCCAAAACGGTCAATGAGGGAATGCGCAAGCTCGTTTGTATCCTGCCTTGGAACAGAGTAGAACAAAAGCAACTCCAAAATGTTGTGTGGCTCAAAGCTATCAAGAGAGCTCGCCAAAAATCTATTCTTTAATCTTTGACGATGCCCCTCGTGAGGCAATTCCTTTTTCATTTCTTAACGACATCCTCCTTATTAGTTTTTGCAACTATATAATGAGGTCTTTTCTTCGTTTCAATATACATCTTTGAAATATATTGACCGATAATTCCAATACAAAACAGCTGAACACCACCGATAAACAATATGATACAAACAAGCGATGGCCAACCCTGCACAGGATCCTGATATACTAAGGCTCTTACAAACACAAAAACGGTCATAACAAGCGATATCAAGGTAAAAAGTATGCCCATAAAGGACGAAATTTTAAGTGGAGTAGAGGAGAAGTTAGTAATTCCGTTAATGGAATACTTGAAAAGCTTCCAAAAGCTCCATTTTGTCTTGCCGGCAACTCTTTCTACATTTTCGTAAGGCATCCAGTAGGTCTTGAAGCCAACCCAGCCGAAAATTCCCTTTGAAAAGCGGTTACTCTCACACATATCGACAATGGCATCAACCATTTCGCGCTTCATAAGCCTAAAATCACGCGCACCATCAACTACATCGGTGTCAGATACCTTGTTCATAATCTTATAGAACATTCTTGCAAAGAATGAACGAACCTTAGGCTCGCCCTTTCTTGTAACGCGTCGAGTCGCAACACTATCATATTCGCCACTCTCAAGAATTTTAACCATTTCAGGCAAAAGAGAAGGTGGATCCTGCATGTCAGCATCCATAACAGCAGTATAATCTCCAGTTGAATTGCAAAATCCTGCATACATAGCTGCCTCTTTTCCGAAATTTCTCGAAAAAGCGATATACTTAACGCGCTCATCATCCTTGGCAAAATCCTGAAGAATAGAGAGAGTCTTGTCCTTGGAGCCATCATCAATAAATAGCATCTCAAATTCATAATTTTCCATCTCTGATGAAACCCTTTTAAGCTCATCATAAAAAATAGGCAAGGATTCTTCTTCGTTGTAGCACGGAATTACAAGAGAAATCTTCATACTGATAGCTCCTTTCGCAAAGATATAAATATTTTAACATATTATAAGCACTTTGTCAATAGCTCACGCTCTCAAAACAAACTTGTAGCTTGTTTTTTCAAACTAAAGCGCTCATATAATCGTTATCTCCTCAAAAAAGTAAAAATATACAAAAAGTAATAAATAAAAGTGTTGACTATTGTGCGTTTTTGTGCTAAAATTATATCATAGATAAAAAACGGAGGTAAAGTAAATTGAAAAAATTACTTGCACTTATCCTTGCATTACTTATGATGGTTGCTGTATTTGCTTCCTGTGATGATGACGATAATTCATCGTCCTCCTCATCAAGCACAAGCTCATCCTCAAGTAGCTCGGATGACCCATCATCTGATGATTCGCAATCATCTTCGTCTTCCTCAAAGGATGATAAAAAATATCCTGATGTTCCAAAGATTGATTATAATGTGAACATCAATCAGACAGTAAACTCAAGCGTGTTCGCATCTCTTGATAGCTTCGGAAACGAGGGAGAGGCAGAGTCATACTCAAGCGCGACTAACTTGGATGTTTCTGTTGGTATCACACATATTTCTGAGCCTGGTGTATATCGCCTTTCTGGCACCACCACTAAGGGATATGTGAAGGTTGATATTGATAGACCAAATCCAGATGCACCTCTTCAAGAGGTAATTCTTATCTTGGATAATGTAAACATTACATCCTATCCTGACGCGTCCTCAATCCCACCAATCTATTCAAAGGGCTGTAACCTTACAATAATTCTTCCAAAGGATTCTGTAAATACAATTACAGACACTAAGACAAACCTTGAAAAGAGTGCTATTTATGTTAAGACAGGTAACCTCACAATTGATGGCGAGGGAACACTTAATGTAAACGGAACATATAAGAGTGCTATCTTTAATACAAAGACTCTTACAATCAATGGTGGTGTTTTCAATATCGTTTCTGAATACCACGCAGTTTATGGCGAAACAGCTCTTGTAATCAATTCTGGTGACTTTACAGTTCATACAGGCAAGGCAGCGCTTAAGAGTGGAGAATATGAGGTTGATAATCTCCCAGAGCAGAATGTTCTTGGAAGCATTACCATAAATGGTGGTAAGTACGCTCTTGAAACAAATGGTAACGCAATCGACGCATATGGCTCAGTTACAATCAATGGTGGTGGCTTCAATATCGAAACCGAGAAGGACGGTATCAACGCATCTGGCGATATTACCTTCGGCGATAACGAAAAGAACACCGTTATGATTATTGATGCTAAGGAAACTGGTATCAAGGGTAACTCAAAGCTTGATACGGCTGACGGACAGGGCATCAAGGGCACATCGAAGATTACAATCGGTGGCAAAACAAACATTAAGATTACAACAGTAACAGACGGTATCGACGGATACGATATTGAAATCGATACACTCGGCGTTATTTATATTCAAACAAATGCTAATTTCGTAGAGGATATGTCTCATGGCGAATACATTCTTGATAACAAGGAGTATCATAAGGTTGACAGAGCTCTCTATGATGGTAAGGCGTTCTTTGCAATTAAGGGAAGTGCAAAGGGTGTAAGAGCTGATAATACTATTGTAATTAAGGCAGGACAAATCGGTATCGATTCTGATGAGGATTCAATCGTTTCAACCGACGGTAAGAATGGAGATTCCGCTACTGCTAACACAATTCAAATTCTTGGTGGCTCAATCAACCTCGATTCTCGCGAAAGCGCAATCAAGGCTGATAACGCTATCACAGTTACAGGCTCTGCAAAGGTTAATATTATCAAGTCTGACAAGGGCATAAATGCAAGAGAAGTAACAGTTAGTGGTGGAACAATTATCGCAGTTGCTATTTCCGATGCAATCGACGCTACAACAGCGACTGTAAGCGCAGGCGTGCTTTATCTCTTCGATAAGGTAGACCTCAAGACAGGCGGAACCTTTACAGTTACAGGTGGAACAGTTGTTTGCCTCTCAACTACAAATAATCCAAAGGCTCCAACCTCTTGCACACATAAGCTTATTAGCACATCTGTTGAAAGCCCAGCTGATTATGTATTCGGCAACTATATCAACATCAAGGGTGAAAGCCTCGATATCGTTCTCAAAATACCAAAGAGCTATGCTGAAAAGCTTTCAGTGGTAGTTGCCTCCTCCGATATTTTGACAGGTAGCTACACAATCTCCGTTGGTTCATTCGCTAACGGTAGCATCTCTAACCTCGTTTGCACAGACGGTCAATTTACCGCGACAGCAACTCAGAGCGTAACAGTTGAATAAAAAGAAAATGCTTACGGATTTTTCCGTAAGCATTTTTTAATTTTCGTTATTAGGTAGCTTTTCAAGTGCTACAAATATAATGGAATAATACATAGTAGGATATAAGTTGAAAATGTGATTATCCAAAAGGCTTGTCAAGAGAAGAGCAAGCACGCATATTCCCAAGAATACACACGATAAGCTCTTTTTCTTGCTTATAAATAGCTTAACAGTTTGATATCTGTGATAGCAGTAAGCACCAAATCCCACGATTCCACAGGTAGCCAAAAGCTCGATTATAGTGTTGTGATATCTGTTAGGATCAATTCCGTGTCCAAAATTGTCCTCCATACAGCTGTCAAAGCCACCACCGAATATCGGATGAGAAATGAAGTTTTTAAGACCGTGCTTATATAGCTCAAATCTTCCGTTGTCGCCAAAGCCTTGATTTATATAGCTTCCTAAAAATGATGATATATTGTCCCAAAGCACTATCATAACAGGAATAGCAATGATAATTCCGACGCCCAAAAGCGAAAGCGTGATAATTCGATTGATTTTCTTGTTTTCGCCCTTTAAGCATATCAAAATAACCGAAATAATCGCAATAACAGTAGCAAACAAGAGTGATGAGCGACTGAGCGTTAGCGCTATAACTACATATGTTAGAATTGCGGTTATATAGAAGATATACCCGTGCTTTTTAGTTGATGCATAGTAAAAATGGACAGGCAAGAGCATTGTTAGCATTCCACCAACATTATTCCACATTCCCCAGCCCAAAATCAAGGATTCCTTTATCATTGAGCCACTTTCATTAAATGTAGCATCACGGAGTAGCAAAACAACCATTTGCATGGTCAAAAGCACCGATGCAACATAGAAAATGAAAATAACATACTCTACAATATTCTCATGCCTCTCAACGCCCATATAAAAGGCGAAATAGATAATGACGAAAAAGAATACGAGCAAAAGTGCAAAAGTGATATTTATAGGCGCGTAGGCGCTGAAATTAAAGAATCCGTTGAGCAAAAGACCACCTGAGAAGGCGATAAATCCCCAAAATAGCGCGGATTTTGGCAATTCCTTGATTCGTTGTGCCTTTTTGTGAAGCACCAAGTGAGCTATAATAGAGGCTATAATAACTAAAACCGAGATTATAGCTACTATTGCAAAAGAGGTAGAGCCAAGCCAACCACTAAGAAATGTTTTATATGAAAACATAAAGGCTATCATGAGAATAGGGGCAATAGAAACTCTCATATCGTCGCAAAGCATTGTGCTTGTGGCGAACGCACAAACGAGCAAAATCATTGAAAAAAGCTCGCAAGAGAAGGTGTGCCCAATAAAAATTATAACAGCCAAAAATATAGGATATAGCTTGCTATCAAAAAAGGAAATCGCCTTTTCTTTTAAATTAGACATAAAGCTCCTTTTGTAATTTAAAGCCCTGCATAAAACAGGGCTTTATCTTATTATTTTTTCTTCTTCTTTGGCTCTGGCGCATAGTCGTTGCTACCATAAATGTTACTATATTTGCCATAACCACTGCTTCTTGAATATTTTCCGTAGTATTTTCTATAATATCTGCTGTAATAAGACGAGGATTTTGTAGGAACACGGTTGAGAATAGCACCGAGAATCTTACAATTACTCTTTTCAAGCTGTTGCTTAACATCCTTTGCAAAGCGATATCCGATTTCGCCACATGAAATAACTATTGCAGCACCATCGCAGAATGCGGAAACAACAGATGCGTCAATTACTGCACCGAGAGGAGCAGCGTCAATTATAATGTAGTCAAATACATTGCGCATCTCAGCAACGAGTGCCTCGAATTTTGAAGAGCCAAGAAGCTCAACAGGATTTGGAGGAACTGCGCCTGCAAAAATAATGTTCAAATTCTCATGCTGTGTCGCGTACAAAACATCCTCAAGAGTTGCCTGAGAGGAAAGATATTCACTAAGACCAAGAACCTCTCCCTCGTTGTCGGTATATCTTGAAGAAAGAACGCTCTTTCTAAGGTCGGAGTCTATGAGAAGCACCTTTTTCTCTGAAAGAGAAAGTGACTTCGCAAGCTCGAGTGAAACTGTGCTTTTTCCTTCGTTTTTTACACAGCTTGTAATCAAAACAGTCTTAATATCGCTTCCGCTGAACAAAAGGTTGGTTTTAAGAGTTTTGAAGGCTTCCTTTACATAGTAGGAAAATGTTTCATTTTCGTGAACAAATGTCTTTTTCATCTCTTAACCTCCTTACTGCTCAACATCAATCTCAGGAATAACACCGAGAACGCTTATCTTGAGATAACGGTCAATATCGTCAGCTGTCTTAATCTTATCATCAAACATAAATATGATTACGAGAATAGCAGCAGCAACGATTCCACCAATAATAGCAGCAAGAGAAGCATTTCTTACTGTATGAATGTTAGATGGATTGTTATTAACCTCACCAAGCTTTGCTTGCATGGTTCTAATAGAATCAGATTTCATAAAGTCGTTAATGTAGGTTCCAAAGTAGCTTGTTACCTCATCAACTAAAATTTTCGAGTATTCTGGATTCGTTGTAGTAACAGTGAATGTTACCATACATGTTTCTGAGTCAGAGTCTACACTTATATAAGAGAGAAGGGTTCTGCCAGAGATTTCTCCGTATTTTGAAACGAATGTAAGGTCCTCATTAAGCTTTGCAGCAACCTTGTCGCAGAAAACCTCTGTGACAAGCTCGGGGCTTGTTGTAGCAAGCTGACGACCGATTGTCCAGTCGCTTACAGTCTGCGAGGAGCTGATAGAGTCCTGTGTATTTGTGATGAAAAGAGTAGAGCGCGATTTGTAGGTTGGTGTTACTGTGCTTGTAAAAATTACAGCAACAACAGCAGCGCATACCATAGCGAGAAGCACAATCCAGATTTTGCCTAAAATGTAGTTGGCAACATCTCTTATGTCAAGACCGCCTTCTTCTTTTGTGTTGATGTTGGTTGAATCCATTTTTTTCTCCTTAATGAATCTTTTTATTTTCTAATATCAAATTTGGCACAAGCTCGCAAGTCCTTCTTGCAACACCCTCGCCATATTTTTTACTAATCAAATTATAAGCCCTTGACATAATTGGTGCAAATGAAAGAGTATCGTGTGCATCGGTTGCTATAATGTCAACAAGCGATTTTTTGAAAAGCGTTTTTATGAATTTTGCGCATTTTCCAAGTCGCATTTTTGTAATGGAGCTTGCATTCACTTGAATCAATGCCCCCATTTCCTTTAGCTCGTCCACCTTGCTTATGTCACTAACAAGAGAAGCATATCTTTCGGCATGGGCAAGAATAGGAGTGATGCCTTTTCTTAAGAGCCCTGAAAGAGAGCCTTGAATTTCAAAAAATGGCGCATTCGGCAAAAACTCTACAAGAGCATACGATGAGCCTGCAATAAACGAGCATTTTCCACTTGAAAGCGATTCGAAAATGTCGTGATGATGCATAACCTCATTTCCAAGATACAAATCCATATCGGAATACTTTTCTCTTGCATAATCAAACGCGATACCAAAGCTTTCCTTGATTTTTTCATTGTAGCTCGAAATTTGAGCGTCATTTTTGAAGTGGTGCACCTTGAAGTGAGGTGTGAAGCATATTTTCTTAATACCGTCCTCGTAGGCGATATCAAGCATTTTCTTCATTTCCTCGATGTCCCTCGCTCCGTCGTCAACAGAGCACAGCGCGTGACAATGTAAATCTGTCATAGACACCTCGCAATAATCCATAGATAACAATATTTTAACATTATGCGCACATTTTGTCAAGTCTTATGAAAATAAAAAATAAATTACACACGCAAAATAAAAAACTATTTGGCAATTTGTTGACATCTCTCGTTTAATTTGTTAAAATTAAATCAAGAAGGTGATATGTTGAAGGCAGTAATATGCGCCATAAATTCGAAATTCGTTCACTCGTGCCTTGCTCCGTGGTATCTTAAGGCTATGGTGGACGAGCTTTGCCCTGATGTGTATTGCAAAATAATCGAGGGGACAATTAACGAAAGAGAAGAAAAAATCCTTGAAAGAATACTTGAGAGCGACGCGGATGTGGTCGCTTTTTCGGCGTATATTTGGAACATAAAGCTCGTTCTTTCTCTTGCAAAAGCGATAAAGAAAAAGAGAAGCGTTAAAATTCTCTTGGGAGGGCCAGAGGTAAGCTATAATGCAAAAGCGGTCCTTGAGGCAAACCCATTTGTTGATTACATAATTTCGGGAGAGGGAGAAATCCCCTTTGCTAAGCTCTGTGCAGGTGTAAATGCATCGGAAATTGAGGGGCTCTGTTATAGAAGCAATGCGGAAATAGTGGTAAACGAGCCCTACATTATGATAGGCGATCCACCATCTCCTTATACGGACGAATACCTTGAAACGCTAAATGGCAGAATTGCTTATCTTGAAACGAGCAGAGGGTGCCCTTATCATTGTGCCTTTTGCCTTTCGGGCAGATGTGGTGGAGTCCGTTTTTTTGACATTGAAAGAAGTAAAAAGGACATACTCATTTTGGCTCGTAGTGGCACCAAAACAGTGAAGCTAATTGACCGTACATTTAACGCGGACAAAAAGAGAGCAAAAGAGCTCTTTGAATTTATAATAAATTCATATGGCAAGGAAATCCCGCAAAATGTGTGCTTCCATTTTGAGATAGAGGGAGATATTCTTGATGATGAAATTATCTCCGTTCTTGCAAGCGCGCCTGTCGGTCTTTTCCAAATGGAAATAGGACTTCAATCCTTCAATGAGAAAACACTTCACGCAATTGACAGAAAAACTAATATGTCCAAGCTTTGCGAGAATGTCAAAAGGCTTCTTGCACCACAAAATATTCATATTCATATCGACCTTATCGCAGGCTTGCCATATGAGGACTTAAATAGCCTTGAAAACAGCTTCAACAGTGCAATCGCTCTGCGTCCTCATATGCTTCAGCTCGGATTTTTGAAGCTCCTTTACGGTGCAAAGCTAAGAGAAGAGACAAGCGAGTCGAATTTTGATTATAGTAGCGAGCCACCATATGAGGTTAAAAGCACAAAATGGCTCTCTTGCGATGATATGGAAAAGTTCCACATAATCGAGGATTTCTTTGATAGATTTTATAATTCTCGCAGATTCCCAAGCCTCAACGAATATGTGCTTAATTTGACCGAAAACCCCTTTAATTTGTACACAGGGCTCGCCTTTTTTGTTAAAAATAATGAAAAAAGTAGAACTCTTGATGAGCTTTCAAGCCTTGTTTACGAGTATCTCTGTGCTCTCGATGGTACGGACAAAAATATTGTTCGTGACCTTATGGCGACGGATAGGCTCTCGACCAACAAAATGGGTGCGTTGCCCGAATTCCTGAAAATTCATTCTCCTAAACTCAAGGAATATTTGAACGAGCTTGAGAAAAATCCAAAAACCAAAAGAAAACAGGGAATTAAAAGAGCAATAACTCTGCTTGCAAGCGAAAAGTCCTTTATTTATGTCGATTACGACATACAAAATCCAGTAACTGGAAAATATGAAATTTTCAAAAGGCATAATTTTACTTAAAAAATTTTGCCGAAAGGACTTGAAAAATGCAAAGCATTGTAGTACAATATATGCGACACAAAATATAATTATATATAATTGAAAGGAAAAGTAATGTCAGAAGAATGTACCCATGACTGTTCTACCTGCTCGGCGAATTGCTCGTCAAGACAGGGCGGAATACCCAAGGAACAGTTGAATGAATTAAGCTCAGTAAAGCATGTTATCGGCGTAGTGAGTGGCAAGGGCGGAGTTGGTAAATCAATTGTTACCTCAATGCTTGCTGTTCTTATGCAGAGAAAAGGATATAAAACTGCGATTCTCGACGCAGATATTACAGGACCGTCTATTCCTCGTGCATTTGGACTCAAGGACCGTGCACTCTCGGATGGAATGCATCTTCTCCCTGTTACAACTAAAACAGGAATTGATGTTATGTCTGTAAATCTTCTTCTCGAGGATGAAACAAGACCGGTTGTATGGCGTGGACCTGTTATCGCAGGCACAGTAAAGCAGTTCTGGACCGATGTGGTTTGGGATGAGGTGGACTATATGTTCGTTGATATGCCTCCAGGAACAGGAGATGTACCACTTACAGTTTTCCAATCGCTCCCACTTGATGGAATTGTTATTGTAACCACTCCTCAGGATCTCGTTTCCATGATAGTAGAGAAGGCTGCAAAGATGGCTCAGATGATGAATGTTCCTGTTTTGGGACTTGTAGAGAATATGAGCTATGTTGTTTGCCCTGATTGTGGAAAGGAAATTCACATTTTTGGAGACGGTAAGATAAATGAGGTAGCTACAAAGCACGGCTACGAAATTCTTGGTAAGCTTCCTATGGATGCAAGACTCGCGTCCCTTTGTGATAAGGGAATAATCGAGCTTATGGAGAATGATTATCTCGATAAGGCATCTGAGGCAATTGAGGAAAAGACCAAGGCTTAACGACGAATAATAAAAAATTTTATACAGAAGGAGATCTCTTATGAAAAAGAAACTCACAACAGTTGCTTTCAGTGGCACCAAAGAGCAGGAAGCAAAGCTCGATGCTGTTATTGCAGAGCACAAGGGCGAAGCGGGCGCACTCATGCCAGTTCTTCAAAAGGCACAGGACATCTACGGATATCTTCCTATTGAGGTTCAGGAGCATATCGCACTCAGTATGGATATTCCTCTTTCAGAGGTTTATGGAGTTGCTTCGTTCTATTCACAATTCATTCTCAACCCAAAGGGCGAATATGCTATCGCAGTATGCCTTGGAACCGCTTGCTATGTAAAGGGCGCAGGCTTGCTTATGGACAAGCTTGAGTCTCTTATCGGCATCAAGAACGGCGAAATCACTGCAGACAGAAAGTTCAGCCTTGACGCTACCCGTTGTATCGGTGCTTGTGGACTTGCTCCAGTTCTTACTGTAAACGAAGAGGTTTACGGAAGACTTACACCTGATATGATCAAGGGAATTCTTGACAAGTATAACGCATAAGGAAGGACGGAAGATAGATTATGATTAAGAATTTGGCAGATCTCATTAAGATTAGAGACGAATATGCAGGAAAAATCGCTTTCCGTCAAAACAGCGGTGCAAAGACCGATGGCAAATATGAAAAGCATGTTCTTATTTGTGGCGGTACAGGCTGTACATCATCAAAGAGCGTACAGATCAAGGCAAAAATGGAAGAGGCTATCAAGAACGCAGGTATCGCAGATAAGGTACAGGTAGTTCTTACAGGATGCTTCGGACTTTGCGCACTTGGTCCAATCGTTATCGTATATCCAGAGGGAACATTCTATTCAAGAATTGAGCTTGACAATGTTGACGAAATTGTAAACGAGCATCTCGTTGGTGGCAACCCTGTTAAGAAGTACCTCTATTCTGAAACAGTTAAGGGCGACCAAATCCTTTCCCTTAACGAAACAGCCTTCTATAAGAAGCAAAAGAGAGTTGCACTCCGTAACTGTGGTGTTATCGACCCAGAGTGCATCAATGAATACATAGGAACAAACGGATATATCGCTCTCGCTAAGGTTGTTACCGAAATGACTCCTGACGAGGTTATCAAGGAAATCCTTGATTCTGGAATTCGTGGCCGTGGAGGCGGTGGATTCCCAACAGGTAGAAAGTGGCAGTTCGCTGCAGCTCAGCCTAAGGGTCAGAAGTATGTAGTATGTAACGGTGACGAGGGAGACCCAGGTGCATTTATGGACCGTTCTATCCTCGAGGGAGACCCACACGCGCTTATCGAGGCTATGGCTATCGCAGGTTATGCAATCGGCGCTAACCAGGGCTATGTATATGTTCGTGCAGAGTATCCTATCGCTGTTAATAGACTTCAGTCTGCTATCAATTCTGCAAGAGCAGAGGGACTCCTCGGCAAGAATATCTTCGGCACAGACTTTGAATTTGATATGCAAATCAGACTTGGTGCTGGTGCGTTCGTTTGTGGTGAGGAAACAGCACTTCTTACCTCTATTGAAGGTAATCGTGGTGAGCCTCGTCCTCGTCCACCATTCCCAGCTGTAAAGGGACTCTTTGGCAAGCCAACAATCATCAACAACGTTGAAACATATGCAAACATCCCACAAATCATCAACAAGGGCGCTAAGTGGTTCACATCTATGGGAACTGAAAGATCTAAGGGAACAAAGGTATTTGCTCTCGGTGGAAAGATCACAAACACTGGTCTTGTTGAAATTCCTATGGGAACAACTCTTCGTGAGGTTGTTGAGGAAATCGGTGGTGGTATTCCTAACGGTAAGAAGTTCAAGGCTGCTCAGACAGGTGGACCTTCTGGCGGATGTATCCCAGCTTCTAAGTACGATGTTGAAATCGACTATGATAACCTTATCGCTCAGGGCTCAATGATGGGCTCAGGTGGACTTATCGTTATGGACGAGGATACCTGTATGGTTGACCTTGCTAAGTTCTTCCTTGAGTTTACTGTTGATGAATCCTGTGGTAAGTGCGCACCTTGCCGTATCGGTACTGTAAGACTTCTTGAAATTCTTACAAAGATTACCGAAGGTAATGGTGAAATGGAAGACCTCGATAAGCTCGAGGAACTTGCTAACTATATCAAGAGCGCATCTCTTTGTGGTCTTGGTCAGACAGCTCCTAACCCAGTTCTTTCAACTCTTGCTAACTTCCGTGACGAGTATATCGCTCACATCGTTGACAAGAAGTGTCCTGCTGGCGTATGTAAGAATCTCTTCACATACAAGATTGACCTTGATAAGTGTATCGGCTGTGGCGCTTGTGCTAAGCAGTGTCCTGCAGACGCAATTTCAAGAACCGATTATGTAGCACCTGGACACAAGCTTGCTTCAATGACAATTGATGCATCTAAGTGCGTTAAGTGTGGCGCTTGCTTGCCTACATGTAAGAAGTTCCAGGCAATTTATAAGGGCTAATAGGAGGAATTACAAATGGAAAATATGGTAAATATTAAAATTAACGATAAAGAATATTCCGTTCCTGCTAACTCAACAGTTCTTCAGGCTGCAAGATATGCCGGAATTGATATTCCTACACTTTGCTATCTCAAGGACATCAATGAGATCGGCGCATGCCGTCTTTGCCTTGTAGAGGTAAAGGGCGCAAGAGGACTTGCTGCTGCTTGCGTATACCCTGTAAACGAGGGAATGGAGGTTTACACAAACACTCCAAAGATCAGACAAACAAGAAAGACAAACCTTGAGCTTGTTCTTTCTGCTCATAAGAAGAAGTGCCTTACCTGTATCCGTTCAACAAGCTGTGAGCTTCAGAAGCTCTGCCTTGAGTATGGTGTAGACGAGGATCACTTCAAGGGCAATAACAATGCTTATCCTATCGATGCTACAACTCCTTATATCGTAAGAGATAACGAGAAGTGCATCCTTTGCCGTCGTTGCGTTGCTGCTTGTAAGAATATGCAGCAGATCGGCGTAATCGGCGCAAATGACCGTGGATTTGACACACACATCGCTTCTGCATTTGAGCAGACTCTTGATAAGACATCATGTATCGGCTGTGGACAGTGTATCGTTGCTTGTCCTGTTGGCGCTCTTTATGAAAAGGACGACACAGCTAAGGTTCTTGCTGCTTTGGCAGATCCTACAAAGCATGTTGCTATCTGCGCAGCTCCTTCTGTAAGAGCTACAATTGGCGAGTGCTTTGACTACGCTCCTGGTACAGATGTTGAGGGCAAGATGGTTGCTTCTATGAAGGCTCTTGGCTTTGATGGCGTATATGATATGAACCTCACAGCTGACCTTACCATTATGGAAGAGGCAACAGAGTTCCTTGGCAGATTTAAAGAGGGCAAAAACCTTCCTCTTATCACATCCTGCTCACCTGGATGGGTTAAGTACTGTGAGCACTATTTCCCAGAATTCACAGACAACCTTTCATCCTGTAAGTCACCACAACAGATGTTCGGTGCTATGTATAAGACATACTACGCAGCTAAGATCGGCGTAGATCCTAAGGATATATTCTTCGTATCTGCAATTCCTTGTACAGCAAAGAAGTTTGAGGTTACAAGAGATCATCAGAACGCAGCAGGTGTTCCTGATGTTGATGTAGCTATCACAACAAGAGAGCTTGCAAGAATGATTAAGCAGGCAGGTATCGATTTCAGAGCTATGGACGACGCTAAGTTTGACGATCCATTTGGAATCGGCTCAGGCGCAGGCGCTATCTTCGGTGCAACAGGTGGTGTTATGGAGGCAGCTCTCCGTACAGCAGCTGAGGTTATCGAGGGCAAGCCTCTCGAAAAGCTCGAATTCGAGGATGTTCGTGGTATCGAAGGCATCAAGAGAGCAACATATACTCTCGGTGGCAACGAAATCAAGGTTGCAGTTGCAAGTGGAACAGCTAACGCAAAGAAGCTTCTTACAGCAGTAAGAAATGGCGAGGAGAAGGTTGATTTTATCGAAATCATGGCTTGTCCTGGTGGATGCGTAAACGGTGGTGGTCAGCCAACACAGCCAGCTGTTGTTCGTAACAATGTAAACCTTCGTGAGCTCCGTGCAAGCGTTCTTTACAAGGCTGATAAGAAGATGGATTTGAGAAAATCCCACGAAAACTCAGCAGTTAAGAAGCTCTATGATGAATACTTTGGTAACCCAGGTAGCCACAAGGCTCATGAGGTTCTCCATACAAAGTATGTAAAGCGTGGACTTAAGAATAACTAATAAAAAAGGACTTGCGATTTTCGCAAGTCCTTTTATCATAAAAAGCACCATCAAGTGGTGCTTTTTTCATATTATCATTCCACCATTTGCGCCTATAACTTGTCCTGTGATAAACGAGGAGCGCTCATCAGCTAAAAAGAGAAGAATATTTGCAATTTCTTCAGGCGTGCCAAGGCGTCCGAGTGGTGTTTCGCTCTTTATTTCCTCGATTGCCTCGTCGGAAAGACAAGCATTCATCTCGGTGTCAATTGCACCTGGCACTACACAGTTAACTCTTATGCCCGATGGAGCAACCTCCTTAGCAAGAGCCTTTGTAAGTCCTATAAGCCCTGCCTTTGACGCAGAATAATGAACCTCACAGGAAGCACCAACCTGTCCCCACATAGAGGAAACATTGATAATGCAACCGTCCTTTCGGCTAATCATTTGAGGCAAAACAGCCCTTGATGCATAAAAAGCACTTGAAAGGTTAGTGTCAAGCATTTTGTGCCACATATCATCGCTAATATCAGTAAAAAGCGAGAATTCGGAAATTCCAACATTATTTATAAGAATATCAATGTGCCCAAGCTCCTCGCAAGCGCACCTTATCGCGTCGCTCATTTCCTTGCTATTCGAGGCATCAGCCTTGATGGCAAGCGCACCTGTGCTTTTTGATAAGCAAAGAGCTTCATTTTCGGATTTTAAATAGGTAAAAGCCACTCTGTAGCCTGCCTCTGCAAACATTTTTACAGCGCAAGCACCGATGCCACGACTTCCACCTGTGATAAATACAACCTTGTTCATATTAACCTCGTAAAGTATTATTAAAATTATTGTATCATACCGTGCTCAAAAAGTAAATATCTATTGACTAAATTTTGTATTTGTGGTAAAATTTAAGTGTACAAATATATATATTTTCACTAAGGAGAATCCCCTATGAGATTTTACGAAAATCCCAAAAAAACCTATGAAAATCGCGAAAAGCCAAGAGCCTACTATATTCCTAAGGGAGAGGCAAAATATACTCTCTTAAATGACGTTTGGGATTTCGCTTTTTTTGAAAATTCAGACCTCGCAACAGAGCCAAAAAAGTGGGACAAAATAGATGTTCCATCCTGCTGGCAATTGAAGGGCTATGAAAATCCAAACTACACAAACATTAACTACCCATTTCTTTGCGATATGCCATATGTGCCAAATATCAACCCAATGGGCGTATATGAGCGTGAATTTGAGGTAGAAAACACCGACTTTGACCAGTATATCGTTTTCGAGGGTGTTTCAAGCTGTGTTGTTCTTTACATAAACGGACAATATGTTGGATTTTCGCAGGGCTCACACCTTCAGGCTGAATTTGATATTACCAAATTCGTGAAAAAGGGCACAAATACAATTCGTGCGAATGTTTATAAATGGTGTGCAGGAAGCTATCTTGAGGATCAGGACTACTTCCGATATAACGGTATTTTCCGTGATGTTTATCTCCTTTCGCGTCCAAAGGGACATATCAAGGATTTCGATATAAAGACTCTTTATAATAAAAAAATCAATGTAAAGGCTGACAAATATGCTACCTTTAAGCTCTATGACGGGGAGGCGCTCCTCGACACAAAGGAAGGCGAAAAGGTATCCTTTACTGTTGAAAATCCAAAGCTTTGGAATGCAGAAACACCAAACCTCTATACACTTGTTATAGAGTGTGCTGGCGAGGTTATTACTCAAAGAGTTGGTATTCGCAAGATTTCAGTTTCAAGCAAGAAGGAGCTTCTTATCAACGGTACTCCTGTTAAGCTCAAGGGCGTTAACCACCACGATTCAACTAAATTTAACGGTTGGACAATGACTGATGAGGAAAATTATAACGACCTCAAGCTCATAAAAAGCCTAAATATGAACTGTGTTAGAACCTCTCACTATCCACCTTGCCCAAAATTTGTTGAATATTGTGATGAGCTTGGTCTTTATGTAGTTCTTGAATGCGATAACGAAACCCACGGTATTCTTCGTCGTAAGGCGAATGTAGGCTACTCCTACGATATGGAGGAGAATGCTTGGCCTATGAACCATCCTGACTGGAAAAATGAGCATGTAAATCGTATGGAGCGCACATATAAGCGCGATAGAAATCATTGCTCAATTATTATGTGGAGCGCAGGAAACGAGTGTGGATTTGGTCCAAGTGGTATCGCTATGTGCGAATATATTCGTAAGCACGACAATGAAAGACTCTTTCACTCGGAAAGCGCGACAGGACTTGGAATGCACGAGTATACCGATGTCTTTTCAAAGATGTACCCAGAGCTTCACGACCTTGAAAAATGGCTCAAAAACAAAGAGGTTGATAATCCTATTTACCTTTGCGAATATTCACATGCAATGGGAAATGGCCCTGGAGATGTTTGGGAATATGTAGAGCTTACACATAAATACCCTCAGTATATTGGTGGATGTGTTTGGGAGTGGACTGACCATACAGTTGTTGTTGATGGTGTGCAAAAGTATGGTGGAGACTTTGAGGGCGAGCTTACACACGACGGAAACTTCTGCTGTGACGGACTTGTTTTCGCTGATAGAAGCTTCAAGGCAGGAACATACGAGGTTAAAAATGCATATCTCCCCCTTCGCTTTGAATTTAAAAATGGTAAGCTTAAAATTACTAACCATTATGACTTTACAAACCTCTCTGAATGCACGGTTGTATACAAAATCAGAGTTGATGGCATAACCGTCGAGGAAAAGGAGCTTAACCTTAATATCGCTCCTAAGAAGAGTCAAACAGTTATAACCGATACGAATCCAACTAAGTGTAGGCTTGGCGCAAGCATCGATGTTACACTCATCGACGCAGATGGAAATGAGCTTGGTACACTTTCTCAAATAATCAATTGTAAGAAGATTGTAGAGGAAAAGGACAACACACCTTTGGCACTTACTGAGGACGCGCATTATGTATACGCAAATGGCAAGGGCTTCAAATATCGCTTTAATAAACAGCTTGCAGGCTTTGATAGCATCGAAATAGATGGCAAGGAGCATTTGGCAGGACCGATGAAGATAGGAATGCTCAGCGCTATTATCGACAACCATAGAGGACTTATCCCACTTTGGACAAACGAAAATATCTGGCAGGGCGAAAACCTTGATGTGACCTTTACAAATGTAAGAGGTGTTATAGTTAAGGGTAATACAATCGTTGCCGAGTGCGCATACGGTGGCGTTTCAAGACTTCCTGTGTTCGTTTATAAGCTTAAGGCGACAATATTCGCAAATGGTAGAATAGCATTTGAGCTTGCAGGAGATGTAAGGGAAGGGGCTATATGGCTCCCAAGAGTCGGCTTCGAGTTCCAGCTTAATAAGAAATATCAAGAATTCAAATATTTCGGCGAGGGACCACTTGAAAGCTATGTTGATATGCATCATCACGCAAGACAGGATTACTTTGTAAGCGATGTTGACACCGAATATGTTCCTTATGTAATGCCACAGGACCACGGCTATCATAGCAAGACAGTAGAGGCGGAAATCGGTGGAATTAGATTTGTTGGTAAGGATTCCTTCAATCTTAATGTTTCCAAATATTCTGCACTTCAGCTTTGGAAGGCAAAGCATACTGACGAGATAGGAGATTCCTACGCAACACATGTAAGAGTAGACTACAAGTTTAGCGGAATCGGCTCGGGCTCGTGCGGTCCTTGGACAAATCCAAAGTATCGCTTCGACGATAAAAAGGTTAAATTTGCATTCGATATGGAAATCATCTAAAAATCAAAAAAGAGCCTTGAATAAAGGCTCTTTTTGCTTTTTGTGAATTTTAGAATTTAAAAATTTATAAATTTATTTTAAAGAAGAAATATACCTGCTTGCGCTCTTGTTTGAAAGCAGAATGCTTGTTACAACAATTGACAAAACAAGTGAAATTCCACCTTGTATAGCGTTAAACAAAATGTTTACAACGGCAGTGGCAAATCCGTACAAAATCCATTCGAAAACAAGATATCCCAAAATCATTATAAGCTCGGCTACGATAGCACTGATAGCGATGCTTATAAAACGGTTCGAAAATTTGCTAAAGCCCTTGTAAATAAAGCAACAGGCGATAGCCATTGATGATTTTATAACAAGCGTTGCAGGGGCGTATATTGCATATCCAAGCATAAGGTCGGCAAGAGCAGAGCCAACGCCTGCGCAAATTGCACCGATAGGCCCAAGCACGAGGCTGGCAATTAAAATAAATGCATCGCCAAGATTTATGTATCCGATAGCTGGCATAGGAATAGCAATAAAGTATGTCGCTACAAAAATTAGCGCAGTAAATAGAGCGCATAACGCAATTTTATGTATGCTTTTGTGCTTCATCAAAATCATCTCCAATTATATGATTCTCAATTATAGCACAACATAGGAGCTACTTCAAGAGATTTCAATAATAATTTTACTTGATTGTGCAGATAATATGTGATAAAATAAATATAGAGGTGATGAAATGTTTTTCTATATCGACTGGATGTATATAATTTTGGTTTTGCCCGCGGTGATTTTCTCAATTGTAGCAAGTGCGCGTGTCAATTCCACCTTTAAAAAATATTCAAGCGTTCATAACAGGGCAGGACTTACAGGCGCAGAGGTCGCAAGGCGAATTTTGTACGAAAACGGTCTTTATGATGTCAAAATTGAGCAAACACACGGACATTTGACCGATCATTACGATCCTCGCACAAACACCGTAAGACTATCAGAATCCACCTATAATAGCACATCAAGCTCTGCTATCGGAGTATGTGCTCACGAGGTTGGACACGCGATTCAGCACGCAAGAGGATACATTCCCTTAAAAATACGAAACGCCATTGTTCCCGCTACAAATCTTGGCGCGAAATTATCTATTCCACTTATACTCATAGGTATACTTTTATCGACACTGGGTGAGGCTTTTGCGTGGATTGCATACGCAGGAGTGGCTTGCTTTTCACTTTGCTTGATTTTCCAGCTTTTGACACTCCCAACCGAGTTCAACGCGAGCAGAAGGGCACTAAAATCAATAGCTGAGGGAGGTTATTTGACCTCCGAGGAAACTGTGGGCGCAAAAAGAGTATTGCGTGCAGCCGCAATGACCTATGTAGGCGCTCTTGCGGTAACCCTTGCACAGTTCTTGAGGCTTCTTTTGATTGTTGCTCGAATAGGTGGAAACCGTCGCAGATAAGGCAATATTACTATATATATTAAAAAACTTACAAAAAAATCAAAATAACTATTGACAAGCACTTTTCTTTGTGATAAAATTGAAGCGCCGCATAATGCCAAGGTCGAAAACAGCATTGCTTACCTGGCTTAGCGAGTTTTGTTGAAAGAGAGGTGCTTTTCGTGTTCGCAATTATTCAAACAGGCGGAAAGCAGTACAAAGTAAACGAAGGAGACGTAATCTTCGTTGAAAAGCTTGGCGTAGCCGAGGGAGAAGATGTTAAGTTTGAAAATGTTCTTGCAGTATCAAACGATAACGGATTCGTAACAGGCGCTCCTTATGTATCTGGTGCTTCCGTAACCGCAAAGGTTGTTCGTAACGGTAAGGGAAAGAAAATTTACGTTATGAAGTATAAGGCTAAGAAGAACGAGAAGAAGAAGATCGGTCATAGACAGCCATATACAAAAGTACAAATCACAAAGATTGAGGGCTAATTCGTAATATGACACATGTCGTATTCTACAAATCAGGTAATACCTTCTGGGGCTTTGATGTTGATGGGCATGCAGGCTTTGCCGACGCAGGTGAGGACATTGTTTGCTCTGCAATTTCATCTATGACAATGCTTGTTATAAATGCAATTGAAACAGCATACGCTTCAAATGTGGATTACACGATTGATGAAGAAACCGCAAAGGTATGCGTAAGGGTTCAAGCCTCGTTGCCAGAATATGAATCCGATGAGAAAAAGAGATATGCTATCTCTGGACTTATAATGGCATACTACTATCAGCTCAACGATATGCTCGAGGAATACTACGACTATATCGATGTTGATGTAATCGAAAAGAAATTTGATGGCAACAAATAAACGTAAAATACAGATAATGGAGGAACAATAAATGTTAAGACTTGGTTTACAGTTCTTCGCACATAAAAAGGGTGTTGGTTCTACAAAGAACGGTCGTGATAGTGAGTCAAAGCGTCTTGGTGTTAAGAAGGCAGACGGTTCAAGCGTTATCGCTGGTAACATTATCGTAAGACAAAGAGGAACAAAGATCCATCCAGGTAACAATGTTGGTATTGGTACCGACGATACACTTTTTGCTTTGATCGACGGAGTTGTTAAGTTTGAGCATCTCACAAAGGACAAGAAGTGCGTTAGCGTATATGCGAAATAATTGAGAATTATCCACCGAATTGCTCGGTGGATTTTTCTATTCTTGTATTATAGATACAAAAATAAAATTTATTTTTAAAAAAACTCTTCACATAATATGAAAAATATGTTAGAATAATACGAATAAAAAGGAAACCTTTAACATTTTGAAAGGAGAGTATTATGCTTAAGCTTGAAAATATTTCCTTTGAGGTTCATACCGAAGATACTCATAAGGGAATTTTGAAAAATATAAATCTTGAAATTGATGACGGATTTGTTGCTATAACAGGACCTAACGGTGGTGGTAAATCAACTCTTGCTAAAATAATCGCAGGTATTTATCAGCCAACATCAGGCAAAATCTATTTTGATGGCGTCGATATTACCGATATGAGCATAACTGAAAGGGCAAATCTTGGAATCAGCTTTGCTTTCCAACAGCCAGTTAGATTTAAGGGACTTACAGTAAAGGACCTCATCACTCTCGCTGCAGGTAAAAAAATTACAGTTTCTGATGCTTGCGTGTATCTTTCAGAGGTGGGCCTTTGCGCAAGAGATTATATCGATAGAGAGGTTAATGCGTCACTTTCTGGTGGAGAGCTCAAGAGAATTGAAATCGCAATGATAAACGCAAGAGGGACAAGACTTTCTGTGTTTGATGAGCCTGAGGCAGGAATTGACCTTTGGAGCTTCAATAATCTTATTCAGGTTTTTGAAAAGATGCACAATAAGACACAGGGCTCTATCATTATAATTTCACACCAAGAAAGAATTCTTAATATTGCCGATAAAATCGTCGTTGTAGCAAACGGAGAAATCAAGCAATATGGCGACAAAAACGACATTTTGCCAGCACTTCTCGGTAAAACTGCAACCTCATGCAAGGCACTCATGGACAATGCATAAGGAGGGCGCTATGGATAAAATACAATTAGATCTTCTGTCAAAGGTAGCCGACCTTCACAAAACTCCAGAGGGCGCTTATAATATAAGAGCAAACGGAGCACTCGGTGCAAGAAATACAACTGCAAATGTTGATATTGTGTCAAAGACCGACAAGGACGGAATTGACATTATAATAAAGCCAAATACTAAAAATGAAAGCATTCATATTCCTGTAATCATCAGTAAAAGTGGTCTTGAGGATTTGGTATATAACGATTTCTATATAGGCGAGGGCGCTGATGTTGTGATCGTTGCAGGCTGTGGAATTCACAACTGTGGTACGGACAAGTCCCAACACGACGGAATCCATACCTTCCATGTAGGTAAGGGCGCAAAAATCAAGTATGTTGAGCGTCATTATGGCGAGGGAGATGGAAATGGCGAAAACATTATGAATCCAACCACCGTAATCGAAATCGCTGAGGACGGATATATGGAAATGGAAACAACCCAGATTAAGGGAATTGATTCCACTAATAGAATTACAAACGCAACTCTTGCTAAGGGCGCTAAGCTTGTTGTAAAGGAAAAGCTTATGACACATGGTAAGCAGTATGCAAGAACTGATTTTACAGTAGACCTTAACGGAGAGGGCTCTGGTGCTAATATCATCTCTCGTTCTGTTGCTAAGGACGATTCAAATCAAATATTCAAGTCTAATATCAATGGAAATAATAAATGCTCAGGTCATACTGAGTGCGATGCGATAATTATGGATAATGCCAAGGTTGTCGCAATCCCTGAAATTACTGCAAATCATATCGATGCAGAGCTCATTCACGAGGCTGCAATCGGTAAAATCGCAGGCGAGCAGTTGATTAAGCTTATGACTCTTGGACTTACCGAAAAGGAAGCCGAGGAGCAAATAGTAAGTGGATTCTTGAAATAATCAAAAGGAGATTTGCTTTTGCAAGTCTCTTTTTTTGCATTTTTAATAGCTATTCTATTGAAAATAGAAGCATTATATGTTAAAATATTATATAATCGTAATTTATAAAGGAGAATATCTATGAGGATAATTGACATTATAAAGGCAGATAAGCCCTCGTTGTCCTTTGAGGTCTTTCCACCAAAAACAAGTGATACCTTTGACACAATCAAGGGCGCAATTGAGGATATCGCAAGGCTTCAGCCATCTTTTATGAGCGTTACATATGGCGCAGGAGGCGGCACAAGCGAGTTTACAGTTTCGCTTTCTAAGGATATTAAGGATAACTTTGGAGTTACTCCACTCGCACATCTTACCTGTATAAATTCCACCAAGGATGATATAAGAGCAAGGCTTGTTGCCTTGAAGGATGCTGGAATAGAAAATATTTTGGCACTAAGAGGCGATATAACCGAGCAAAATAAGGATAAAATTAAATTTGATTATAAATACGCAAGTGAGCTTGTGGACGATATAAAATCGTTCGGTGGCTTCTGTATAGGTGGCGCATGCTATCCTGACGGGCACCCCGAGGCACTCTCGCAAATCGAGGATATAAAAAATCTCAAAAACAAGGTTGATGCAGGCTGTGAATTCCTTACAACCCAAATGTTTTTTGATAATAATGTCCTCTACAATTATATCTATAAAATAAGAGAAGCAGGAATTACCGTTCCTATTGTTGCAGGAATTATGCCTGTTACTAATGCAAGCCAAATTAAGCGTAGCTGTGCCTTGTCAGGAACTCAGCTTCCACCTCGCTTCAAGGCGATAATTGACAGATATTCCTCAAACCCAGAGGCAATGTGTCAGGCAGGAATTGCCTATGCAACCGAGCAAATTATAGATTTGTACGCAAACGGAATAAATGCAGTCCATGTGTACTCAATGAATAAACCCCATATAGCAGCTAAAATCCAGCAAAACATATCGGAGATAATAAAGTGACCGAAATTCGCACAATGTACATGGTCAATAATCTCGACCTGAAAATCAATAGAAAAGAGGCGATGAGGTATTTAAGAATTGCCAAATCGGACTCTATAACAGACGTACTCGCAAACGAATGTATAAAGGAAATTTATCAAATCGCATCCCCAAAGGCCGTATATCTCGAATCGGAAATTGAGTTTTTGGATGATGATATGGTAAAATTTGATTTTATGACTGTAAAAAGTCATAGCCTAACCGTAAATTTAAAAAGATGCAAAAGAGCAATAGTTTTCTCAGCAACTCTTGGTATAGAGGTTGATAGAGCTATCGAAAAATACTCAAAAATCCTTCAATCAAAGGCTGCTGTGTATCACGCAGTAGGCTCTGCACTAATAGAAGCATTTTGTAACTATGTGGATGATGCTTTGACGGAAAATGTGAGAAAAAGCACACGCAGGTTTTCTCCTGGCTATGGAGATTTGCCTCTTGAATGTCAAAGAGATATTTTGAAGGCTCTTGATGCAGAAAGGAAAATAGGAATAATCCTTAGCGATTCACTGCTTATGTCCCCGTCCAAGTCGGTGACCGCTATAATCGGAATAAAATAATGGACGTTTTATCTAAACTCGAAAAAGGCTTTCTGTTTTTTGATGGAGGAATGGGAACTCTCTTGCAAGAGAGAGGACTTTCTATGGGAGAAAGTCCCGAGGAATGGAATATTACCCATCCTGAGCAAATAACAGCTATTCATCGTGCGTATTTTGAAGCCGGTGCAAATGTCGTAACAACAAACACCTTTGGTGCTAATCCTCTCAAAATCAAAAATGTAGAGGATATCGTTTGTCGCGCAGTTCAAAATGCTAAAAACGCAATTTTTGACAAGGAGCAGTATGTTGCCCTTGATATAGGACCAACAGGAAAGCTTTTAAAGCCTCTTGGAGAGCTTGATTTTGAGGATGCAGTAAAATCCTTTGCCACAACCGTAAAGGCGGGCGTAAAGGCTGGTTGTGACCTTATAATCATCGAGACAATGAATGATCCTTACGAATTAAAGGCAGCAATCCTTGCTGCAAAGGAAAATTCGTCGCTTCCAATCTTTGCAACCTTCGTTCTTGATGAAAAGGGCAAAACAATGACAGGATGCGATGTGGATGCAATGGTCGCATTGCTTGAGGGGCTGGGCGTTAGCGCTCTTGGCGTAAATTGCTCGCTTGGCGCAGATAAGCTTAAAAAATTTGTTCCAAGACTCGTTGAGCGTGCATCTATTCCTGTAATAGTAAATCCGAATGCAGGTATGCCTTGCGTTTGCGAGGGAAAAACTTGCTTTGATAGCACGCCAGACCAGTTCCTTTCAAATATGCTTGAAATAGCAAATATGGGAGCACGCGTGCTCGGTGGATGCTGTGGAACAACCCCTGAATATATAAAGGGCGTTGTTGACGCATTAAAGGGCAAATCGCCTAAAAAAATAGAGAAGAAGCACCTAACAGTCGTTTCCTCATACACAAGCGCTTGCACCTTGGGAGAAAAGGTCGCTCTTATAGGAGAGAGAATAAATCCTACAGGAAAGCCAAAGCTTAAGACCGCCTTGCGTGAGAACAATATCTCGTATCTTATATCTGAGGCAATAGGTCAAGAGGAAAAGGGCGTAGATATGCTTGATGTCAATGTAGGCTTGCCTGAAATTGATGAAAAGGCAATGCTTGTTAATGCTGTCAAGGAGCTTCAAGGCGTTACATCACTCCCTTTACAGCTCGATTCCTCCGACCCTGTGGCGCTCGAGGCATCAATGCGTATTTATAACGGAAAGCCCCTTATAAACTCTGTAAACGGAAAAGAAGAGAGCATGAGTAGCATATTCCCACTTCTTAAAAAGTATGGTGGTGCGCTTATTGCCCTTACAATAGATGAAAATGGCATTCCAGCTACAGCCGAGGGAAGATGCGAAATCGCAAGGAAAATCGTTGATAGAGCCCTTGAATATGGCATTGATAAAAAGGATATAATTGTTGACCCTCTTTGCTTAACAGTAAGCTCTGATGGAACAGCTCCAAGAGTAACTCTTGATTCGATTAGGCTTATAAAAGAGAGGCTCGGTGTGAAAACCTCGCTTGGTGTATCAAATGTTTCCTTTGGCTTGCCAAAAAGAGATTTTGTGACATCTACGTTTTTCTCACTCGCACTTCAAAATGGCTTGGATGCGGTAATTATGAATCCGTATTCTGACGAGATGATGAAGATTTATTATTCGTATAATGCTCTTATGGGCATTGATGATGCGTGTGAAAAATATATCGCCTTTGCTTCAAACGATATCACAACTACTACCGATTCGCAAAAAATAGAGAAGAATATGACTCTGAAAGAGGCAATTATCAAGGGACTTAAATCCGAGGCAAAAGAGCTTACAAAAGCCTTGATTATCGACACTCCCCCTCTTGAAATTGTAAATAATCATATAATTCCAGCTCTTGACACTGTTGGAGACAACTATGAAAAGGGAATATCATTCCTTCCACAGCTTTTGATGAGCGCTGAAACTGCAAATGTTGCATTTGAGGTTGTCAAGGAGCAAATCCCAAGCTCTGATGCAAAGGGCAAGGGAGGCTTTATAATAGCAACCGTAAAGGGCGATATTCACGATATAGGCAAGAATATTGTCAAGGTAATATTGCAGAATTATGGATACAGTGTCCACGATTTGGGCAAGGATGTGTCCCCAGAGGCTATTCTTGATGAGGTTAAGAAAACAGGAATAAGACTTGTTGGACTTTCTGCTCTTATGACAACAACAGTTCCGTCTATGGAAAAGACAATACAGCTTTTGAAGGAGTATGACTCAAATATCAAGGTCGTAGTTGGCGGAGCAGTCTTGACCGAGGAATATGCAAAAATGATAAATGCTGACAAATACGCAAAGGATGCTATGGAAACTGTTCGCTACACACAGGCTTTTTATGGCGAATAATTCACACATCCCTGGTTAAAACGAGGTAAAATATGGAAAAATTCACAATATGCGTTATTTATAAGGCAAAGGAAAAGGGTGGAAGAGAGGCGTTCGTTGAGGAGCTTTCTCAAAAGGGCATCATTGATCTTATACGAGCCGAAAATGGTTGCTTGGCATATGACTATTATTTCTCGGCACAGGATGACATTACTCTCGTGCTTTTTGAGGAGTGGCAAAATAGAGATTGCCAAAGGGTTCATATGACACAGCCACATATGAAGAGCGCAATGGAAATCAAGTCAAAATATATTGATAGCGTAGAAATAAAAGAACTCACTATAAACTAAAAAAACGAGGCAATCGCCTCGTTTTTTATTTCTTTTTAACAGCATCCCAGTAAGCCTTTGCAGCTTGCTCGTTTTTGTTATCTCCATATGTGTAATATTTTGCGTTTTTAATGTCGTTTGGCAAATATTGCTGGTCAACCCAATCATATGGATAATCGTGTGGATACTTGTAGCCCTTAAATAGTGGCGCTTGAAGATGCAACGGAATTGTGTTGCCCTTTCCTGCGTGAATATCATCAGTTGCCTTGTGAATTGCAGTGTATGCAGTGTTCGATTTTGGAGCAGTAGCGAGCATTACAGCGCAATTTGCAAGAGGAATTTTCGCCTCTGGAAGTCCAAGCTCACGCGCACTACAGCAAAGCGCATATGTGATTTGTGCTGCCTGCGGATAAGCAAGCCCTATGTCCTCGGACGCAATTACTTGAAGCCTTCTGCAAGCAGAAATTATATCTCCACCCTCTAAAAGCTTTGCAAGATAGAAAACTGCCGCATCGGGATCAGAGCCACGAATTGATTTTTGAAGCCCTGATAGCAAATTATAATGCGCATCATCGTTTCTGTCAAACGCACCTGCCGAAACAGATGGAATAAAGCCTTTTGCAATTTCTACACTTATTACATCGTCGCTTGCAAAGAATGCACCCTCTAAAAGCGTGAGCGCGTGTCGCACATCACCACCTGCGCACGATGCTAAATATTCAAGCGCGCCCGCCTCACAGGTCTTAGTAGTAGAGCATTCCTCATTCATTGCATCAACTGCACGAACAAGCAATGGAACAATTTCCTTTGCATCAACTCTCTTGAATTCAAAAACAGAGCAACGAGAGAGCAATGCATCATAAATGTAAAAGTATGGATTTTCAGTAGTTGATGCAATAAGAGTAACCCTTCCGTCCTCTATGTATTCAAGAAGTGATTGCTGTTGCTTTTTGTTAAAATACTGAATCTCGTCAAGATACAACAAAATTCCGTTTGTGGAAAAGATTGAGCTCGATTGAGAGATAACATCCTTTATGTCGGAAAGAGAAGCGGTGGTTGCGTTAAGACGATAAAGCTCCATTCCCGAATTTTTAGCAATTATATTCGCAACGGTTGTCTTTCCAGTACCAGGAGGGCCAAAGAATATCATATTTGTAATTCTTTTGGCATCTACCATTTTTCGGATGACACCGTTTTTTGATATCAGATGAGCCTGTCCGGCGATATCGTCAAAGCTGTTTGGACGAAGCTTATCTGCAATAGGCTGATTAGTCATTATAAAACCTCACTTAGGTTAGAGATGCTGAGTCCTTATTCATTAAACTCTTTAAACCATTTTATCATAGATTTTTTGGAAAATCAATATAAATATAGTACGAAATTTGGAGGAGGGGCTATGAAAATTTTATATACTCAAAAAAAGTCGACTTCATCGATCCATAAAAGGATCTTTTTTGCATTTGAAAGCTTGCTTGTCGCCTTTGTTATGTGCTTTTTTGGAATGATTTTGGTAAAGCAAAAAATAGACGAGCTCGAAAATAGATACGAAAGTGTAACACCAACGCAAAGGGAAGCGGTAAAGGATGCAATAGAGCTTATAATACCCTTGAAAGAAAACGAAAATGGATAAGCTAGGCGAAAAAATAGGCTTTTTTGCCTTTTTCTTTACTGTTATGACAATATCATCCTCTCCCCATCCGTTTATGCTCGCGCTTTGCTATGCCTTTCACGAGCTCGGTCACATTTTCTTTGCCAAAATTCAAAAAATCCCTGTCAAAAAGCTTCGAGTAGGCTCGTTTAGATTGAGCATATCATACGATTGCTCAGCTGTATCCTACAAGAGGGAATTGCTCGTTTGTGCAGGCGGTGTGATTTTCAATCTTTTAGGGGCGATAATAGGCGCTATTTTTCTCCCAAATGGCTCGGAAAGCGCTTCTTTTTTTACCATGTGTAGCTTATCTCTTGCCCTTATGAATATTTATCCCATTTCAACCTTAGATGGAGGAAGAATTTTCCGTTGCATTTTCTTGATAATCTTTGATGAGGAAAGGGCACAAAGGATCTGTAAATGGCTTTCCTTTGTAAGCGCTTTTATCCTTTGGCTATGCGCAGTTTATGCTCAAATGGTCTTCAATTCTAATGTTTCACTTTTCTTTATTTCGGTCTTTTTGCTCGTCGAGCTTTGCCTTTCTAAATAAATATTCATAAAAAATATATATTTTTTAAAAATAACTATTGCATAATCCCGTAATATTTGCTATAATTCAATTGATTTACTCCCATGCACGAAAAAAGAAGATTTTTGTCGCGGTAAGTCAAATCTATGAAAGAACGGGGATAGAAATGAACGAAAAAAAGATCATTGAGTTAAAAGGCGTTGCCAAATCCTTTGACGGAGAAACCATTCTCGATAATATCGATCTCGATGTTCACGAGAAGGAGTTTATGACATTGCTCGGTCCTTCCGGTTGTGGAAAGACAACAACACTTAGAATAATTGCAGGCTTTGTTACTCCCGATAGTGGAGAGGTGATGTTTGATGGTGTGCGTATTAACGATCTTCCACCATACAAGCGTTCGGTAAACACCGTATTCCAAAAGTACGCACTGTTTCCACATCTTAATGTTTACGAAAACATTGCTTTTGCTCTTCGATTGAAAAAGGTATCAGAAGAAGAAATTTATGAGCGTGTAGAGGAAATGCTCACAATGGTTAACCTCAAGGGCTTTGAAAAAAGAGATGTCAACCTGCTCTCAGGTGGACAACAGCAGAGAGTTGCTATTGCACGCGCACTTATTAATAAACCAAGAGTTCTTTTGCTTGATGAGCCTCTCGGTGCTCTCGACTTGAAACTCCGTAAGGATATGCAGAATGAGCTTAAAAATATTCAAAGAAAAACAGGCATTACATTTATATATGTAACTCACGACCAAGAGGAAGCGCTTAGTATGTCTGATACCGTTGTCGTAATGGCTAACGGTAAGATTCAGCAAATTGGCACTCCTACCGATATTTATAACGAGCCAGAAAACGCCTTTGTTGCTGACTTTATCGGCGAGAGTAACATAGTTGATGGTGTTATGCTTGATGACTATAAGGCTAAATTTTCAGGCCACGAGTTCGAATGCCTTGATAAGGGCTTCGAGAAAAATGAGCCTGTCGATGTCGTTATCCGTCCCGAGGATGTCGATGTTGTTGATGTTGAGAAGGGAATGCTTTGTGGCGTAGTTGACTCCGTTACCTTCAAGGGTGTTCACTATGAAATTATCGTAACTATTAACAATTTCAAGTGGATGATTCAGTCAACTGACTATGTGGCACCATCTCAAAAAATCGGACTTTATATTGAGCCCGATGCAATTCATATTATGAAAAAATCCGAATATTCGAATATGTTCGGAGATTACTCGTCCTTCAGTGATGAGCTTGAAAAGCTATCTGATGTTACCGAGGAGGAAGAGTAAAGAGAATGAACAAAAAGAGCTTACTTCAAAAGGCAGCTGCAGCACCTCATATGGTGTGGGCAGTGCTGTTCATAATTGCACCGCTTCTTTTTGTTGTTTATTATGCCTTTACAGATAAGGACGGCAATTTCACATTTTCAAATATAGGTGAGCTTTTTCAAGCAAGCTATTTGGAAATCTTTTTAAGATCACTTTGCTTTGCATTCCTTGCAACAGTAATTTGTCTTATAATTGCGTATCCTATCGCGTATTTTATGACCAAGGCGAGCCCAAAGACTCAAAAGATACTTATAATGCTCGTAATGCTTCCACAATGGTTGAATTTCCTTATTCGTACATATTCTTGGATGGCATTGCTTGAGGATACAGGTATTATTAACAGCCTTCTTGGCTCTATCGGTATAGATCCTGTGCATATGATAAACACATCAGGCGCTGTAATTCTTGGTATGGTTTATAACTACCTGCCATATATGATAATTCCACTTCACTCGGTAATGAGCAAGATTGACCCAAGATTGCTTGAGGCTGCCTCCGACCTTGGAAGCAGTCCATTCAAGGTAATCACAGGCGTTGTTGTTCCGCTTAGTATGTCTGGAGTTATTTCAGGTGTTACAATGGTATTTGTGCCATCAATTAGCACCTTCTATATCTCCCAAAAGCTTGGTGGAGGAAACTTCGACCTCATAGGAGATACAATTGAAAGACAGTTCCAAACTGCATATAACTATAACCTCGGCGCTGCTATGTCGCTCGTGCTTATGATAATCATTATGGTTAGTATGGCTATAATGAATAAGTATTCGGGAGAGGATGACGGAGGTGTAGTGGTATGAAAAAGAAAGCACTTGGAAATATCTACACAGCACTCATATTCATATTCCTTTATATGCCTATCGCGGTGCTTATTTTGTACTCGTTTAATGCATCAAATAGTACAAGCACCTTTGATGGATTTTCACTCAAATGGTACAAGGAGCTATTTAGCGACTCTGCAACGCTAAACGCACTTAAAAATACACTTCTTCTTGCAATTCTTTCTGCACTTATTTCTACTATAATTGGTACAATGGCTGCATACGGAATCAACAAGATGAAGAACAAGTATGTAAAGGGCTCCACAATGTCCGTTACCAAAATCCCTATGATGAATCCTGAAATTGTAACAGGTATCTCAATGATGCTTTTGTTCGTATTTGTAGGAGTTATGATAGGTGGTAAGGCAAGCCTCGGCTTCGGGACCGTGCTTATTGCACATATTACATTCAACCTACCATATGTGATTCTTTCTGTATTGCCGAAATTTAAGCAGATGGACAAGAGTCTGCCTGAGGCAGCCCTTGACCTTGGCTGTACGCCATTTCAGTCGTTTTTCAAGGTTGAATTGCCACAAATTATGCCTGGAATAATTTCCGGATTGATTATGGCGTTTACCTTGTCACTTGACGACTTTGTTATAAGCTATTTCACAATCGGAAGTGGCTTTGAAACCTTGCCTATAAGAATATATTCAATGACTAAAAAGCGCGTAACACCTGATATGTACGCACTTTCAACACTTATATTCGTTTCAATTCTCGTTCTTCTTGTTGTTTCAAATCTTGTTTCGGATAAGAATAGAGAGAAGATGAGCAAAAAGGCAAAGAAAATCACAAAATATGTCGTAGGCGGACTTTTTGCTACTATTGCAATCATCACGCTTATCGTATTTATCGTTTCTGCAGGAACAAAAACTGTAACTCTCAATGTTTATAACTGGGGCGAGTATATTTCCGATGGTAGTGAGGATACGTATGATTCTAACTCGGCATTCGAGGAATATTACGAAAAGCTTCACTATGAAAAATATGGCGAAAAGATAAAGGTACAGGTCAACTATACCACATATGCAAGCAATGAGGATCTCTATGCAAAGCTTAAGAGTGGTGCGAGTGGCTATGATGTTATCATTCCGTCAGATTATATGATTGAGCGTCTTAAGGCTGATGGCTTAATTCAGCCACTGAATCTTAATAATATTCCAAATTACGAGAATATTGAGGAGCAATTTAGAAATCCGTTCTATGATAATGATCCTGATGCCAAGTACAGCGCTATGTACACATACGGAATCATTGGAATTATCTATAACAAGGATAAAATGGACCCTGCCGACCTTGAGAAAATCGAAAACGGAGAGGCAGGCTGGGAGCTTCTTTGGGACGAAAAGTATGCAGGTCAAATCTTGCAGTTCAACAACGCAAGAGACGCCTTTGGTACCGCTATGTATGCTCTCGGAATTGATGTAAATAACGCAACTGAGGCTGAATGGAAGCTTGCCTTCGAAAAGCTAAAGGCTCAAAAGCCACTTGTTCAAAGCTATGTTATGGATGAAATCTATAACAAGATGGAGAGCGGAGAGGCAACACTCGCAGCATACTATGCAGGTGACTGTCTTTCTATGATTGCTAATAACGAGTCGCTTGGCTTCTTCTATCCAAAGAACGAGGAAGGAAAGTATGTAACCAACATATTCGCTGATGCTATGTGTATTCCAACAGGCGCTCAAAACAAGGAGCTTGCTGAGGCTTACATTGACTTTATGCTAAGCGAGGAATATGAGGCTGCAAGGGCTAACGCAGAGTATATTTACTATGCATCGCCAAACAAAGAGGTTATAAACAATCCTGATTATATCGACTATCTTGAGGACGATTATGATCTTATTTACGACCCAGACTTTGGCAATATTGTAATAGTAGAGGACGAAAACGGCAATCCTGTTGAAACCACCTATATCGAATATATGTTCTCAAAATATGCATATAGAGATATGTCTGATGAAAACAGAGCAATTCTTAATTCTCTTTGGGAGGAGCTCAAGGTTGATTCCACATCATTTGGTGGAGGTATCTATATCATTTGTGCAGTTATCATTGTAGGACTTGTTGCATTCTTTGTATACAAGTATATTCAGATAAGACAACGCAGAAAGCTTTACTGGAATAATCCAGTAAAGCCAAAGCAGACCTTTGAATTTACCTCTACAATGGCAAAAATTTCAGTTCCAAAAGAGCTTCGCGCAAAGGACGATGAAAATCAAAAATAAAATAAAAATCACCACTTCATTGTGGTGATTTTTTGTTTTCACTTTTTCTGCGAAGCTTTTCAGCTTGGTCAATTCTATCCTCGTGAAATCCGTCAAGCTCTGCACGCTGAATAGCTCCCATAACTCTATGATAAAGACCAGGATGCTCCTTGTCAAATGGTGCTAAAAACTCTTTCATTTTGGCTCTTTCGGTGTTTCCGTCAGCAGGGCAGGGCGCCTTATAAACAGGCAAGCCTTCCTTGCTTGCAAAGGCGACAATATCCTTTTCATAGGTATAAATCAATGGTCTTATCATCGTTATATCCTTGATGGAAAGATAAGTAACAGGTCTAAAGCAACCAATTCTTCCCTCGAAGAAAAGATTGAGCATAAAGGTTTCAACTGCGTCGTCAAAATGGTGTCCTAATGCAATTTTATTACAGCCGAGCTCCTTTGAGGCATCGTGTAAGGCTCCACGCCTCATTCTTGCACAAAGCGAGCACGGGCTCTTTTCTTGTCTTACATTAAAAATAATTTCATATATTTGAGTGGGAATAATGTGATACTCAACATCTAAATCCTCACATAATTTCGCAATTTGAGAAAAATCAGAGCCCTCAAAGCCCATATCAATTGTAATGGCTACAAGCTCAAACTTTTTGTTTAGGAACAAGCGCATAACGGAAAGAGCACAGAGGAGCGCAAGAGAGTCCTTTCCACCTGAAATTCCGACAGCAATTCTGTCGCCGTCCTCAATCATGTCATATTCCTCGATAGCCTTTCTTATAGGGCTGAGTAGCTTTTGAATGCTTTTAAATTCCTTCATAGTAACCTCTTTTGAAGAAAAGAATAAAATATTTAAAAAGGGGGGATTATTATGGCAATAAAAATTTACATAGACCAGGGACACAATCCAAGAAGCCCTAATACAGGCGCAGAGGGCAACGGATACGCAGAGCAGGATATTACCTACGAGGTGGGCAGAAGCCTTGCAACGCTCTTGCGAAATAATGGTAATTTCGAGGTAAGAGTGTCAAGGCCAACACCGGAAACACAGCTCGGCACCTCTAATGCATCAAGCCTTCGTGCAAGAGTGGATGATGCAAATTCATGGGGCGCTGACTATTTTATCAGCATACACACCAATGCATCAAGCTCGTCAAGTGCAAGTGGAAGCGAGGCGCTGGTTTATACCACACCATCAACCTCGGCAAATCTTGGAGAGGATATTTTGATAGGCTTAAACGAGGCAACAGGCTTGCCAAATAGAGGAATAAAGGTGCGTCCAGGCTTGTATGTTTTGAGAAAAACAACAATGCCAGCGGTCCTTATTGAAATAGGCTTTATCTCAAATCCGTATGATGCCAATCTTATGGCGAATAATCCACAGCTCTTTGCTCGTGGCATTTACAACGGAATTCTTGATTTCTTTGACCTATAACAAAACCATTTTAACATATGTAGCAAAAGAATTCAATAAAAAGATTTTTTGCAAATTAAATTTGTAAAAATGCGAATTTTAGAATTTTAAAATTATAAAATTTCAAAAAATCTGAAAAATCGCTAAAATAGCAGTCAAGCATAATGCCGACTGCTATTTATTTTGGTATTATTATGACTCGAATTGCCTTCCTAAAAAGCTTGCCGCGGTTTGAATGAGCTTTGCCTCTGTAACCGTGTCTCCTACCGTGTCAGTGCCTGTGTAAACAGATGCTACACAGCCCACAATATCGCCGTCGGAAATTATCGGCATTGCGTGTCTTACATAAGCATTACCACCATTTACAATGCTTATTTCGGGCGAGCCCTGCTTGTGCGAATAGAGCGAGCGACCTTCGATTATGCTTTCAAAATCCTCTGACAGCTTCCTGTCAATATACTCTCGTTTAGAGAGTCCAGCACTTGCGATAATAGTATCTCTATCTGTTACAATTGCGGTTATCTGACAGGTTTTATAAAGAGTGTCTACATATTGTGATGCAAAGGCGGCGAGCTCGCCGATAGGGGAGTACTTCTTGAAAATCACCTCGCCCTCCTTGCCAGTATATATTTCGAGAGGCGCTCCCTCGTGTATTCTCATAGTGCGTCGTATCTCCTTTGGTATTACGACTCTACCAAGGTCATCAATTCTTCTAACAATTCCTGTTGCCTTCATCAGAAATCTCCTTTTTTGAATTTAATTGCCTTGTTATTGTTTGTAGGTTTTGGACATTTATGCGAGAATTAGAAAAAAAGACAATATTTTTCCTCTATTTTCTTTTATTATCTTGAAAAGATTATTAATATGTGTTAGAATAATCATGTATAATTGCTTTTATTACGACATTCGAAAGGAGAAGCTGTATGGATACTGTGAATATTGTTATTTATATTGCAATCGCAGTTTGCGGTATTTTTGGTGCGCTTATGGGATTCTTTAAGGGGCTTTATAAGGCACTTATCAATCTTGCGGTTGTTCTTGCAACCGCTGGCATTTCCTTTGCTGTCGTTAAAATCGCCTTGAAAACCTCGGTTGACGAGGAGAAAATTCTTATGGCGATAGATTATATTTCTGCAAATTTCTTACCAGATGCCGAATTTATGACAAGCGTTAGAGAAACTATTGTTGCACTTTCAGAGCGTGGAGATGCAGTTGGAATGGTGGCAGCCTTGCCAATGGTTTTTGTTGCACCACTTCTTTTCATGATAGTATATTTGGTTTTGGGACTTATCATGAAAATTCCTGAATTTATTGTTTGTCGCATTATCTTCGGTAAAAAGGGAGGTAATCGCGCAGGTGGAGCTGCCGTATGCGCAGTTACAAAGATTATTTCCTTTGCAATATTTATAGTTCCACTCGTTGGCTATATAACTATGGCAAATACCGTTTTGAACGATATTGGCTCTCTTGAGGCTTCCGAGCCACAAGCGGTTGTTGAGTCGATGTCCGATGAGGAGCTTGACGAGGATTTTGAGGAAGAGCAATCACAGGAGTCATCGCAATCTATGGTCGATACTCTCGAATCTCTTTCTAAATCCTGCGCACAAATTAACAGTGATTATGTTACTCCTATTAAGAACAATTTCATCATAAAAAGTGTATATGCTTGTGGTGGAAGATGGATGTTTAATTCTCTTGCTTCTGTTAAAATTGATGAAGCTGAAATCTCATTGCAAAGCGAGCTTGCAGTTCTTACCGATATTTACAAGGAGCTTCCAGCGCTTGCAGGCGCACCTATCGCCGAATATGACGAAGAGCAGACCGTGGCAATTGATAACATTACAGTGGCTCTTGATAAGGCGGTAGTTGTTCCAACTGTTGTTTCATCGGTTATCTCCTATGCATCTGATGCATGGCTTAACGGAGAAACAGTGTTTGGCTATGAAAAAATAAATGTTGGTGAATATTATGAGCCAACCTTTGATAAGATTCTTACTGTTTTTTCGGAAACAACAAACGAAACAATAAGTCAGGATCTCCATACAGCAGGAAATATTATAAATATTTGTATAGAGCAGGGCTTCTTTAAAGAAACCTTTGGTGGTGGTAGCCCTATGACTGTTATTCAAAGAGAAGAATTTATGGGATCCCTTTTCTCAGAGCTTTATTTGAATGACACTACAAGACCATTCGTTGCCGATATTGTGAACGCGTTTAAAAACTACATTTATCGTGTTTATAACGAGGTTAACGGAACGAATGTTCCATTCCCAGAACAGCTTGTTATGGGAAATGTAACAGAGGAAATGATGTACGAAGAGGGCGCGAGAATCTCCTCTATTATGAAGTGCTTCGTATCCTTCTATGAATCATTTGATCAAAACGAAACAGACAATTTAAAGATTATTATTAATACAGATCTTCGTTCTCTTGGTAGAGCCTTTGATATCTTGAAAACAAGCTTGTTTATAGGCGATTCGTATGACTTTGTTCTTCAAGCCGTGCTTAAAAGCAAAGGCGCATCACAAATTGCATTTATGACCCCTGAATTTGTTGATGCAATGCTTTCTACTGAATCAAGTATGGAAACAGTCCTTGTTTCAAGACAACAGCTCGCTATTATCGCATCTGTTTCAAGTGCCGAGGATAGAAGCTCTGCAATCGAGCATTTGCTTAAAAATATCGATGATGATTCTGCTGATGTTATTATCGAAACTCTTACTCCTGAGGTTTTGAGAAACCTTGGTATGAGCAAGGAGCAGTCAAAGGCAATGTCTGGCGCTCTTGGCTCAATCGTTCAAGAAATCGCAAATAACGATGGCGAGTTTACCGAAGAGGAAATGACAGACGAAATCGACGCGGTTGATAAGATTGTATCTACAGTTCAGGCTGCAACCGATGGCGATAAATCATCTAATTTGTTTTCAAGCGGTTCTGAGGACGATTCCTCAAGAAGTGGATATACCGCAACCGAGCTCGTTGATACGGTTGTTAATTCCAAGGTCGTTTCATCTGCTATCAACTCATCATCTAAGGATGAAGAGGGAAATGCGGTTGAAAACCCATATAGCATTTCTGACAAGCTTACCGAATCTGATAGGGATTCTGCAAAGACTGCAATCGAGGAGTATTATCAAGAAAACGCAGGCGAGGGCGATAATGCTGAGCTTGAGGAAACTCTTGGTTCGCTTGCATCTATATTTGGTGTTCAGATAGAGCTCACAAAATAAAAACAAAACCACGGTTTAACCGTGGTTTTCTTTTGCTTAATTTTCCTCTTGGCCCTCAAACTGACTGTTGTAAAGTGAATGATAGAAGCCACCCTTGGCAAGAAGCTCATCGTGAGTTCCTTGCTCGATTATCTTACCAGCATTCATTACAAGAATAAGGTCTGCCTCTCGTATTGTAGAAAGGCGATGCGCAACGATGAATGAGGTTCTGCCCTTCATCATCTGTGCAAATGCGTCTTGAATTTTTATTTCAGTTCTTGTGTCAATTGACGAGGTCGCCTCGTCCAAAATGAGCATAGGAGGCAAGCATAGCATTATTCTTGCAATACACAAAAGCTGCTTTTGTCCTTGAGAGAGAAGTGAGCTATCCTCGGAAACGATAGTGTCGTATCCGTTTGGCAAGCGCTTTACAAAGCTATGCGCGTGTGATCTTTTTGATGCCTCGATTATTTCCTCGTCTGTAGCATCAGGCTTTCCAATCGCGATATTGTCGCGTATTGACGCATTCCTAATCCAGGTTTCCTGTAACACCATTCCATAGCTTTCACGCAAGGAAGCTCGTGTAATTTTTCTTATATCGTTGCCATCAACTGAGATTGAGCCACCCTTTACATCATAGAAGCGCATAAGAAGGTTTATAAGAGTGGTTTTGCCACAGCCCGTAGGACCTACAATAGCAATTCTTTGTCCCTTGCTTATATCAAGACAAAGGTTTTCGATAAGCCTTTGATTTTCATTATACGAAAACGATACATCATCAAGCGTAACTCTACCCTCGACATTTGAAAGGGCGATAGCATCACTTGGCTCGGCGACCTCTGCCTCTTCGTTTATAAGTGCGAAGGTTCTTTCGGCGCAGGCAAGTGCATTTTGAAGCTCGCTTACAACACCCGATATCTCATTGAATGGCTTTGCGTATTGTGTAGCATAGCTAAGCACGCTTGAAAGCGCACCGATTGTCAATGCCACCTCGCCAGAGCCGATAACTGTAAAGGCACCAACCAGAGCAACTGATGCATAAACAAGTGCGTTTACAAATCTTGTTGTTGGATTTACAAGAGAGGAGAAGAAAATTGCCTTAACAGAGCATTTTTGAAGCTTTTCGTTTACTATATCGAATTTTTCGATTGCCTCGTCCTCGTGCGAGAAGGCCTTAACAACCTTTAAATTTCCAACCATTTCATCGATTATTGCAGTTTGCTCAGCACGCACAGAGGATTGCTTGTGAAACATAGAATATGTTTTCTTTGCAATAAAATTAGCAATAAACAACGAAAGTGGAGTCAAAAGCACTACAACAAGCGCAATTTTGAAGTTGATAAGGATAAGGAATACGATTGTTCCAAGAATGGTAACAACACCTGTAAATAGCTGTGTAAAGCCCATTAAAAGACCGTCGGCAAACTGGTCAACATCAGCAATAACCTTACTTACAATCTCTCCGTGCGAATGCGAGTCGATGTACTTCAAGGGAAGTCGCTCGATTTTCTCAAACGCATCGTTACGCACATCTCTTACAACATTGTAGGTTATTTTATTGTTAATGTTATTCATAATCCATTGCAAAAGCGCAATTATTACTGCAATAATAGCGATATTGCCAAGCAAAAATAAAACCTTGTCAAGGTCTATGTTGCCTTGCCCATTTGCTAAAAGGTCGATTGCTTGACCTACAATGATAGGAATATATAAAGTCAAGGCAACAGTTATTGTCGCAAAAAGAATGGATAAAAATAGCAAAAGCTTGTAATTTCTTACATAATGAAGCACTTGCCTTATTGTAGAGGACTTGATTTTAGATTTTTTCATCTTACACGCCCTCCTTTTTAAACTGTGATGAGTATATTTCTGAATATACAACACATGTATTAAGAAGCTCGTTATGAGTGCCGATTCCAACTACCTCGCCATCATCAAGAACGATGATTTTATCAGCACCTGCAATAGATGCAGTTCTTTGCGAAACAATAAAAACGGTAGGATTGTAATCAAGCGATTTAAGAGAAGCGCGAAGCCTTGCATCAGTTGCAAAATCAAGCGCCGATGAGCTGTCATCAAAAATGAGAATTTCAGGCTTTTTAACAAGAGCTCTTGCAATAGTAAAGCGCTGTCTTTGACCACCAGAGAGGTTTCTTCCGCCTTGCTCGATTACGAAGTCAAGGCCACCCTCCTTGCCATCAAGGACATCCTTTGCTTGAGCCAAGGAAATTGCCTCGATGATTTCATCATCGGTTGCGTTCTCGTTGCCCCATCTCATATTATCTCTTATAGAGCCAGCAAAGAGAACAGCCCTTTGTGGCACAATTCCGATTTTTTCAAGTAGCGCCTCGGATGAGTAATCCTTGACATTTATACCGTCAACTAAAACCTCACCCTCGCAAACATCGTAAAATCTTGGAATTAGGTTGACAAGCGAGGTTTTGCCAGAGCCCGTACCACCTATAATTCCTATTGTTTCGCCTCGTTTTGCAGAGAAGTTAACCTTGTCAAGCGAGTTTTCAGATGCGTTTGCATATCGTAATGATGCACTCTTGAATTCGACAGCACCCTCGCCATTTCCTGCGCATATCTTGCCAGAATCGATAGAAGGCTTTATTTCAAAAACGCCTTGAACACGGTTTCCACAGGCAACAGCCTTTGTAATTGTAACTATAAGGTTTGCAAGCTTTATAAGCTCAACGAGAATTTGCGACATATAGTTGTAAAGAGCGATAACCTGTCCTTGTGTAAGAGAACCGCTATCAACTCTTATCGCACCATTCCAAATCAAAACAGCAATAGCAATATTCACAATTGCATATGTTGCTGGATTCATAATAGCCGAGATTTTTCCAACAAATTTTTGGGCAAGGTTAAGCTCCCTTGTGGCAACCTTGAAGTCCTGCTCCTCGTTTTCCTCGTTTGCAAAGGCACGAATAACTCTTGCACCAGTGAGGTTTTCACGAGTGATGCCCAAAACCCTGTCAAGCTTACTCTGAACCCTTTTATAAAGTGGAATTGTCGCCCACATAATTCCAAAAACCACAAGCGCAAGCACGGGAATTGCAACAGCGAAGACTAATGCCGACTTGGTGTCGATGGTAAATGCCATTATCATAGCACCAAAAACTATAAATGGCGAGCGCATAAACAATCTTAGCGTAAGATTAACACCCGATTGCACCTGGTTCATATCGCTTGTCATTCGAGTAATAAGAGTAGGTGTGCCGAGAGTGTCTATTTCGGTATAAGAAAGCGATTGAATATGTGAAAACAATGAATGCTTTACCTTAGTGGAAAAGCCCACGGCAGCCTTTGCAGCATAATATTGCGCCAGCAAGGTACAGCAAAGACCAACTACTGCAAGCGCAACGAGAATAAGGCATTGACGCGTAACATATCCCTTGTCAGCGTTTGCAATGCCTATATCTACAATTCTTGCTACAACGAGAGGCACAAAAAGCTCAAAGCACGCCTCTAAAAGCTTGAAGGTAGGGCTTATAATGCACTCCTTCGTGTAGCCCTTCATATGTTTTAATAGCTTAAACAAGATAATCTCCTTTTACTTAAAGTTACTTGATGCTTTAAGTATAGCATATGAAAATGAATATTACAAGAAAAAAAGAAAAAATGCCGAAAAGCTTCGGCATTTTTTTACATATTCATAATGATAGGGAGCACAAGTGGCTTGCGCTTTGTCTTGTTAAAGATGTATTTTGAGATTGCACCCTTCAAAATTGCCTTTAAATCTCCCCATTCGTGAGCACCCCTTGAAAGAGCTTCAATAAGAGCGGTGGTGGCAACCTCCTTAGCACCATTCATAAGCTCCTCGTTTTCACGAACATAAACAAAGCCTCTTGAAATTATTTCGGGCCCACAAACGAGCTCTCCTATATCAGCACTAATTGTAGCAACAGCAATGATAATACCGTTTTCAGCAAGATTTTTTCTATCTCTTAATACGATATTTCCAACATCTCCTATACCACTTCCGTCAATTAGCACCTTGCCGGCAGGAACTGGATTTGGAGAGAATGAAGCGCCGTTTTCGTCTATTTCAATAACTCTGCCGATATCTGAAACGAAAATGCTTTGCGAGGGCATTCCAAGCTTTTCGGCAAGCTCCTTGTGCTGAATCAAATGCCTGTATTCACCGTGTATAGGCATAAAATATTTTGGCTTTGTAAGGGAGTGCATAAGCTTAAGCTCCTCTTGGCATGCGTGACCTGAAACATGCACCTCGACACTTGAATCGTGATATACATTCACGCCTCTGCGATAAAGCTCGTTTACGATTTTTCCAACAAGAGGCTCATTTCCGGGAATGGCGCTCGAGCTCAAAACAACGAGGTCCTTGTCAGTGAGTGCAATTCTATCGTGCTCTGAAAAAGCCATGCGATAGAGCGCACTCATAGGCTCACCTTGGCTTCCTGTTGTAACGATAGTGGTTTTTTCAGGTGGATATTTCTTTATTGCATCTATGTCCACAAGCACACCATCGGGAACATTCATATATCCAAGTCTCACGGCAGCATTGACAACATTTATCATGCTTCGGCCGGTAACAGCAACCTTTCGTCCGTGTTTAGCGCTTGAATTTATTATTTGCTGAACTCTATGAACATTCGAGGCAAAGGTCGCAATTATAATTCGCTTGTCCTCAGCCTCTGAAAAAATCTTATCAAGAGACAGTCCAACCTTGCTCTCGGATGGAGTATAGCCAGGGCGCTCAACATTTGTGGATTCGCAAAGAAGCATAAGCACGCCATTGCTTCCAAGCTCTGCAAGCCTTGCAATGTCCATAGGCTCACTCTCAACAGGAGTTAAATCGAGCTTGAAGTCGCCTGTGTGAATAACAACTCCCTGAGGTGTTGTGATAGCAAGTGCACAAGCATCTGCAATAGAGTGATTAACCCTAATAAATTCAACCTTGAAATGACCTGCGCTTACAGTGTCGCCTGCCGAAACGGTGTTAAGCTTTGCGCTTTGCAAAAGCTTATGCTCGATAAGCTTGTTTTCAAGAATTCCAAGTGTTAGCTTTGTTCCGTAAACAGGAACGTTCATAGAACGCAAGAAATAGGGAAGAGAGCCGATATGGTCCTCGTGACCGTGAGTAATAAATACACCACGAATCTTTTCGACATTCGCTTCGAGATAGCTGAAATTTGGAATTACGAGGTCAACGCCGAGCATATCGTCATCGGGAAATCCGATTCCACAGTCAACAACGATTATATCGTTTTCACACTCGAAAACGGTAATGTTTTTTCCAATCTCGTTAAGACCACCAAGCGAGAAAATGCGTAGCTTTGGTTGCTTCTTTTTTTCGATTTTTGGCTTTCTCGCATAAGCTTTTTTTGCAGGCGAAGAAGTCGTCTTTGGATTTCTTGTGGTAGCCCTTTTAGCATTTACTTTTGCGCTTGCTTTAGGGGAGTCGGTAGAGGCCTTTGCCGATTTTTTAGCACTTGGCTTGTGCCATTTTTTAGAGGTCGATGATGAACTCTTTTTTTCAATAGTTTTTGGCATAATTTTCCTTTCTTAATTGCAAAAAATTGCGTGTCAAAAATCCGTCGTTTGACGGAGAATATGTAGTAAAGGCATCTGTGTGTATAACGACCCCACACAGCGACTTTACGATTTTAAAACGATTTATACTAATGCTATTTTATCACAATAGCGCTCAATAGTCAATATTTTCTTAAAAAATAAGAAATCCGAGCGCACAAAATGTTGCTCCAAGAAGAGCGCCAAGGACGAAAAACAGAGCCGATTTTGAGCGTTTGATTTTTGACCTTTTCCTTTTGCTTAAAGGATATTCGTGCTCATTTATGATAGCAGTAGCGGTGCGTATTATATCCCTTTGATTTTCCTCGCTTGCAGGAATATCATTTTTTAAAACGAAGTATGCCTCGTCAAACAAATCACAGCCTGTGTTCTTTATAAAAATCATTCTTTTTTGACAACCCTTGATCATTTTAAATCTCCTAAATTTTTTACTAAATTGTCGTCGCTAATCTTTACATTTATTCAATTACTAAATTTAAGAATTCTAAAAACAAACAATTTTAAAATTTAAAAATTCAAAAATATGTCGAATTTAGATGAAAATCCTCGCAATAGCGCAGGAAAGAAAAATGCAGATTGCGGAAACAAAAAGAGCACAGGGGAGCGCGTATCGTGTCCTCTTAATTCCAACGCTTGAAAAATAAATTCCAATCACATAAACAACCGTGTCAGACGATGCCATAATTATCGAGGCACAAATCGCCTCATACGAGTCAACACCACACCTTGCCAATATGTCCTCGTAGGTTGCAATTGACGCACCACCAGAAAGAGGACGAGTTATAATTAGAGGAAGAATGTCGCTCGGTATATGTAAGAATTCACAAACAGGGGAGAGTAGGTGACAGAGCATCTCGCAGGCTCCCGATGCATTGAAAAGCGCAATTCCCACAACCAAGGCGCAAAGAGTTGGTAAAAGCTGTATGGCGCTTGTCGCTCCCTCCTTTGCCCCTTTTAAAAATGACGAAAAATAATCCTTTTTTGAGAGCAGAATAAGAATGGACGCACCTAAAATGATTGTTGGTATAATAAAAGAGGAAAAGGTCTCAATTTTTTGCATTTATTTTACCTAAAATTAAGCATAAAACAACACCGATAATCGAACAAATTCCAGAGCAAAGCCATATTGTCGGAATAAGCTCATATGTAATGGACGCATTTGCAGATGCGCGAATTGCAATAATCGTTGTTGGAATCAGATTGAAGGAGCAGCACCCAAGCATAGCAAGAGTTATCATATCTGCACTCGCCACTCCCGAATTGTCCCTCTCGCTTAGCTTTTTCATAGCGCTTATTGCAAGTGGAGTAGAGGCGTTAGCAATACCGAGCATATTCGCACTAATACAGGCTGTTATTTCCTCGGTTGCAACATTTTCCTTAAAAGCCCTTGGAAAAATCCTTTTCAAAATAGGCTTTAAAAGCCGTGATAGCATCTTTATTACTCCGGCATCCTTGAAAACATTTAACAAGCCATTCCAAAACGCCATAATGCCAACTAATGATATAACAAGCTTGACGCTTTTGTCAGTCCCTGTCGCAATCGCCTCGGAAAGAGAAGAAATGTTTCCTGTAAATATGGCAAAAATAACCGAAATAACACAAAGCGCGCCAAAGCATTTTCCAAGCATATCTTTTCTCCTTATTTTATCCAAATATGTTGACATAAAAGGAATATCCGTGATAGAATAACATTGTGTTGAAGCAAACAAATATCATTTAATTTTATTCGCACAATTATAAGAAATGAACAGGTTGGTAAAATTATGGAAAAATTTTTAAGATATGATACTCCTGCCACAGCCTTTGAGGAATCATTACCTCTTGGTAATGGCTCTCTTGGTGCAGTTGTATATGGAAAAACTGATGTTGAGCGTATTTCCTTAAACCATGATACCTTGTGGTCTGGTAAGCCAGGACAATGTATGGTCGAGGGCGCAAAGGAATCCTTCGAAAAGGCAAAGGAGCTTTCCCTTGAAGGAAAGTATTACGAGGCACAGTGTGAAATTGAGCGTGGCTTTACAGGTCCTTGGCTCAACTCATATATGCTTCTCGGAACACTTTACATAGAAAGAGATGGCTCTAAATCAAATCCTGAAAATTATTCTCGCGTGCTTGACCTTGAAAATTCTCTTGCAAGTGTAAGCTATACAGAGGACGGAATTGATTTCAAAAGAGAGTACCTCGTTTCGCATCCTCATAACTGTGTTATTGTTAAGCTTTCATCAAGTAAGCCCGTATCATATAAGCTTAAGGGCGATTGCGTTGGAAAGAGCGCTGTTACAGCAGGCAAGGACATTCTTTATCTTACAGGAGAATGCCCAACCTCTATTGCACCAATCTATCATAGAGATGCAAATCCTGTTGTTTATGATGGCGATGGTGTTAAGGTTAGCGCTATGGCAAAAATCAAGTGCGATGGCGAGACTAAAAGAGAAGAAGACTATGTTCAAATTTTCAATGCAACCGATGTAACAATCTATTTTTGTGCAGAAACCAGCTTCGTGGACTTTGATAAGCTCCCAAATAAGCCTACCTTCTATCCTTGCCTTGAAAGGGTAAATAAGCTTTGTGAAACTCCTTATGAGGAAATCAAGAGCGCGCATATCGCCGATGTATCTGCCTTGTTCAATAGAGTTGAGGTTGATTTTGGTGGTCAAATAAGCAAAAAAACCACCGATAAACGACTTCGCGACGGTGACAAGGATTTGGGGCTTTGCGAGCTTCTTTATAACTTCGGCAGATACCTTATAATTGCTTCATCAAGAGAGGGGTCAAGAGCTACAAATCTCCAAGGAATTTGGAACGAGCATTTTTATGCCCCATGGTCCTCTAACTATACTGTAAATATCAACACCGAAATGAACTACTGGCCAGTGCTTATGTGCAATCTTCCTGAATGCCACAAGCCTATGATTGAGCTCATTAAGGGCGTTAGCAAAAACGGAAGAGAAACAGCAAAGCATTTCTATGGCGCTGATGGCTTTGTTTCACACCATAACCTTGACCTTTGGATAAATACAACCCCTGTTGGCTGTAATTTAGAGCATTCCTCAAGATATGCCTTTTGGAATATGTCCTCTGGTTGGCTTTGTAGACACCTATTTGAGCATTACGAATATACTCTCGACAAGGACTTCCTTCGCGAGGTGGCTTATCCTATAATGAAGGAAAGCGCAAGATTTTATCTTGATATGATGGTAATGCATAATGGAAGGTGGATTTTGACACCTTCTACATCCCCTGAAAATGCTGTAATAATCAACGGAGAGCTTGTTCATACAACTCTCTATACAACAATGACTCAATCTATAATTCAAGACCTCTTTACAAATATATCCAAGGGTGCTGAAATACTTGGCGAGGACGACGATTTTGTAAGGGAAATCAGAGAAAAGCTTCCTAATGTCGGCATCTATAAGATAGGCTCACATGGAGAGCTTCTTGAGTACGAGCAGGAATACGAAGAGGAGGACATTCATCATAGACATGTTTCTCACCTCTACGCAATGTATCCTGCTGGCCTTATTTCAACAGAAACTACTAAGGAATTAGCTGATGCTTGCCGTCAAACTCTTGAAATAAGAGGCGATGAAAGCACAGGCTGGAGTATGGGTTGGAAGGTTAACCTTTGGGCGCGCCTTAAGGATGGAGATAGAGCATATAAGCTTGTTAAAACTCAGCTCAGCTTTGTAGAGCCAAACGCAGAGCTTAAATATAGCCAAGGTGGTGGAACATATGCAAATATGTTTGATGCACATCCACCATTCCAAATTGATGGTAACTTTGGAGTTGTTGCAGGAATTACACAAATGTTCTTGCAATGCGAGGATGGAAAAATAAAAATCCTTCCAGCGCTCCCATCAGAGATGAAAAACGGAAAAATTAAGGGACTTTTGGCGAAAGGCAATATAAAAGTCGATATTGAATGGAAAAACTCGAAGCTTTCAAGCCTCGAATTAGTAACACCTATCGCGCAAACTGCTATAATAAATATCGAGGGCGTTGATAAAGAAGTAGCTCTCAAGGCTAACGAGAAATTTATTTTGGCATAAGCGGAGGTACATATGAAAAACTTGGGATATTATAACGGAGAAGTCGGTCTTATTGATGAAATGAGAGTGCCGATGAATGACAGGGCGTTTTACTTTGGAGACGGAGTTTACGATGCTGTTATGTGCCGTAATAATATCCCATATTTGCTTTCGGAGCATATTGATAGATTTTATCGCAATTGCGATAGACTTGCAATCAAAATCCAAATGAAAAAGCACGAGCTGTTCGACCTCATATGCACTCTTGTAAAAAAGGTGGACGCAAACGAAAAATTTGTTTATTTTCATATGTCGAGAGGGAATGCTCAAAGAGCACACGAGCTAACACTCGATAAGGGAAGCCTCTGCATTATGATAATGCCAAGAGAAATCGAGGATTTGGATGCTACAATGAGCGCGGTTTTGCTTCCCGATGTTCGATACGAAATGTGTGATATAAAGACCTTGAATCTTTTGCCAAATGTTCTTGCTTCGCAAATTGCATCAAGGGCGGGGGCTGATGAGGCAATTTTACATAGAAGCAACATAATAACAGAGGGTACTCATTGTAATATTTCAATACTGAAAAACGGAAGACTCATAACAGCACCAGAGAGTCGCCACATTCTCCCAGGAGTTACAAGAGCGCATCTTATAAAAATTGCTCAAAGGAACGAAATAATAGTTGAGCAAAGAGAGTACACATCATCGGAGCTCTTGGATGCCGACGAGATTATTGTAACAAGCTCAAGCAAGCTTTTAAGAGCGGTTAATTCAGTCAATGGCAAGAGCGTTGGTGGCAAGGATGCAGAAACCTTAAATCTGCTCAAAAAAGAGCTTTTTGGAGCGTATTATGGTGCTACAACGCCACGCGCCTAAGGCATTTTGAGCCTTACTTGTGAAAAATGACAAAAAATGACCTTGAAATGTTCGTTATTTTTTCTCTATTTTTAAATAAAAATATATTGACAAAATAAGACACTCTATGATAAAATAAAAAGCGGTAAGGTTTTTGCAACTGACGGAACGCAGATTTAACTGCATGGGAGCAAAGATCGCTTTGTCGACCGTCTGGGCAATTCTACCTCCTTAGGGTAGGATTGCCTTGTTTTGTTTTTTATCGAGAAAATTATTTCAAGGAGAGATATGAATATGAAAAAAGTAGCAATCATTATGGGCAGTGACAGTGACTTGCCAATAGTGGAAAAGGGCATAAATGTCCTTAAGGAATATGGAGTTCCATTTGAGGTTCATGTTTATTCAGCACATAGAACACCAGAGGAAACTGCAACATTTGTAAAGGGTGCAAGGGATAATGGTTTTGGTGCTATCATCGCTGCTGCTGGTATGGCTGCACATCTTGCTGGAGCTGTTGCTGCGAACACAGTTCTTCCAGTAATCGGCATTCCTGTTTCTTGTAAGAATACAGGTGGCTTTGATGCACTCTTGGCGACAGTACAAATGCCAACAGGAATTCCAGTTGCTACCGTAGCAATTGATGGTGCTGCAAACGCTGCATTGCTTGCGATACAAATGCTCGCTCTTTCTGATGATGAGCTCTATGCAAAGCTTGTAGATGCAAGAGTAGCAGGCAAGGAAAAGGTTCTTGCCAAAAATAAAGACATTGAGGACAAATTTAATAAATAATCCATTACAGGAGATAATTAAATGGGAATTTTTGCAATAATTGGAAAAGAAAAAACTAATGTTGCTTCCAGTGTTTACTATGGCTTGTATGCACTTCAACATAGAGGACAGGAAAGCGCAGGAATAGTTGTAAATGATGACGGTATTTTTCGTGCTCACAAGGATTCTGGTCTTGTAAACGATGTTTTTGTTGGAGATAAGCTTGGAAGTCTTGGCGAGGGAAATATGGCGCTTGGTCATGTTCGTTATGGAACTCTTGGAACTAAGGAGCGCGTTAATGCTGAGCCGATAGTAGTAAATCATATCAAGGGAAGACTGGCTATCGCTACAACAGGAAAGCTTGTGAACTTTGCCGAGCTTAAAAGAGAGCTTGAGCTTCAAGGTCTTATATTCCATACGACAAGCGATGCAGAAATTATTTCGTACATCATCACAAAGGAAAGATTGACATCTTCATCAATTGAGGAGGCAATCAATAAGGCTATGGATAAGCTAAAGGGAGGATATACATTCGTTGTTATGTCCCCACAGAAGCTCGTTGTAGCAAGAGATGAATATGGCTTCCATCCTATATGCTATGGTAAGCGTGAGAACGGAGAATATGTAATCGCAAGTGAAACCTGTGCTCTTGATTCAGTAGGCGCTGTATTTATAAGAGAGCTTGAACCTGGTGAAATACTTGTCTTTTCTAGGGACGGAATAAAATCAATTCGTGATCACTGTGATAAAAAGCCTGAGAGAATGTGCGTTTTCGAGTATGTATACACATCTCGTCCTGACTCTGTAATTTGCGATTGTCCTGTTCATGAGGCAAGAAAACGCGCTGGCGCATTCCTTGCTAAGGCTCATCCAGTCGAGGCAGATGTTGTTGTCGGAGTTCCTGATTCAGGACTTGACGCAGCGCTTGGCTATGCAGAGGAGTCTGGAATTCCTTATGGCATAGGACTTATTAAAAATAAATACATAGGAAGAACCTTTATTGCTCCTGGACAAAATGTTCGTGAGGATAAGGTTAAGATAAAGCTCAATCCTGTTGTTGCAACTGTAAAGGGAAAGAGAGTAGTGCTCGTAGATGACTCTATCGTAAGAGGAACAACCTGCGCAAGAATCGTTAAGCTTTTGAGAAATGCAGGAGCTAAGGAGGTTCATCTTCGCTCATCTGCACCAGCATTCTTGAATCCATGTTATTATGGAACAGATGTTGATTCTAAGGAATCTCTTATTGCTTGCAATCATACAATCGAGGAAATGTCCAAGCTCTTTGATGTTGATACTCTTGGATATCTCCCACTTGAGGATGTTTCAAAGCTTGGCGTAAGTGGAACCTGTCAGGGCTATTGCACAGCTTGCTTTGATGGTAATTATCCTACAGAAACTCCCGAAAAGTATGTAAATAAATTTGATTATAAAATTTCTGAGAACAATTGAAAGCGAGGAAGAAAAAGTGAAAAACTCAAAATCTGAAAGCTATGCAGCAGCCGGTGTAGATATTACTGCAGGCTACAAGGCTGTAGAATTGATGAAAAAGCATATAGCTCGTACAAAAAATGAGGGCTGTCTTGATGATGTTGGTGGATTTGGCGGATGCTTCGGCTTGCCAGTTGCAGGAATGGAAGAGCCTGTTCTTGTTTCAGGAACCGACGGATGTGGCACAAAGGTTAAAATGGCAATCCTTATGGACAAGCACGATACAATCGGTATCGACGCTGTTGCTATGTGCGTAAATGATATAATCTGCTGTGGTGCAAAGCCATTGTTCTTCCTCGACTATATAGCTTGTGGAAAGAATATTCCAGAAAAAATTGCATCTATCGTTGGTGGAGTAGCAGAGGGCTGTGTACAGTCAGGCGCTGCGCTTATCGGTGGAGAAACTGCTGAGCATCCAGGTCTTATGCCTGTCGATGAATATGACCTTGCAGGCTTTGCAGTAGGTATCGTTGACAAGAAAAAGATTCTTGACAATTCAAAAATGGCAGAGGGCGATGTTGTTATTGCTCTCGCTTCAAGTGGCGTACACTCAAACGGATTTTCTCTTGTTCGTAAGGTGTTCGACATTGATAACAATCCTGATTCACTTTATGTTCCTTGTGAGGCTCTTGGTGGTGCTTCTATTGCAGAAACACTCTTGACTCCTACTAAGATTTATGTAAAGTCCATTCTTGCATTGATCGAAAAGGTTAATGTTAAGGGCATTTCACATATCACAGGTGGTGGCTTCTACGAGAACATTCCAAGATCCATTCCAAAGGGACTTTCTGCAAAGATTGATAAGAGTGCGGTTAAGGTGCTTCCTATCTTTGAGCTTATTCAAAAGACAGGAAATATTCCTGAAAGAGATATGTACAACACATACAATATGGGCGTTGGAATGAGCGTTGTTGTTCCAAAGGCTGAGGCTGATAAGGCTCTCGAAATCTTGAAGGCAAATGGAGAAGACGCTTATATCATCGGAGAAATTATTGCATCCGAGGACGGAGTAGTACTATGCTAAGCTCAAAAATAGCTGTACTCGTATCTGGTGGCGGAACTAATCTTCAGGCTCTTATAGATGCTGAAAAGAGGGGCGAGCTTGGAAATGGAAAGATTTCCTTGGTAATAGCCTCCAAGCCAGGTGTATATGCGCTTGAACGCGCTAAAAATAATTCGATAAAATCAATCGTGCTTTCTCGCAAGGAGTATGATAGTATCGCCGATTATTCAAAGGCTTTGGCTGATACTATGGAGGCAGAGGGCATTGATTTGGTTGTTCTTGCAGGCTTTCTTACAATTATCGATGAGCAGGTGTATGAAAGATTTCCAAACAAAATCTTGAATGTTCACCCCGCACTAATCCCTTCATTCTGCGGAAAGGGCTTTTACGGGCTTCGTGTTCACGAGGCTGCACTCGAAAAGGGAGTTAAGCTTTCAGGCGCAACTGTACATATAGTAACCCCTGAATGTGATGCTGGTCCAATCGTTCTTCAAAAGGCGGTTGAGGTTAAGGAGGACGACACTCCAGAAACTCTCCAAAGACGCATTATGGAGGAGGCGGAGTGGAAAATACTCCCCAAGGCAGTTAGGCTCTTCTGCGAGGGCAAGATAACTGTCGAAAACAATAAGGTTTTAATAAAAGGAGAATAAATATGAAGGTATCAACAATTGAAAACGAACTTAATTCCTTGGCATACCACGGTAGAGGTATTATCATAGGAAAGAGCGCTGATGCAAAGAAGGCGATTACAGCTTACTTTATTATGGGCAGAAGCGTAAACAGCCGTAACAGAGTATTCGTTGCCGAGGGTGACGCAATGCGTACAAAGGCTTTTGATGAGTCCAAGATGGTGGACCCACATCTTATCATTTACTATCCTGTAAGAGTTCTTGGAAACAAGACAATCGTTACAAATGGTGACCAAACCGATACAATCTACGATCTTATGGACAAGCAGATGACATTTGAGCAGGCACTCAGAACAAGAGAATTCGAGGACGATAAGCCAAACTTCACCCCAAGAATTTCAGGCATTATTCATCGTGAAAACGGAGATATAAATTTCGCTATGTCTATTCTTAAGAGCGCAGAGGGCGACGACTCTTCCTGCGAAAGATTCACATATGCTTATTCAAATCCTATTGCAGGAAAGGCTAAGTTCATCCATACATACAATTGTGATGGCAATCCACTTCCTTCCTTTGAGGGCGAGCCTAAGACTCTTGAACTTCCAGATATGGATATAGATACTCTTACAGACCTCATTTGGACAAACCTCAACGAGGACAATAAGGTATCTCTCTTTGTTAGATATATTGATATCGCAACAGGCGAAGCAGAAACAAGAATTGTAAACAAAAATCAGTAATTATATAGGAGCGAGAAATATGAAACAATTTGAACTCAAATATGGCTGTAACCCAAACCAAAAGCCATCAAAAATTTACATGGAAAACGGAGCAGAGCTCCCTATTGAAATCCTTTGTGGCCGTCCAGGATACATCAACTTCCTTGATGCATTCAATTCATGGCAGCTCGTAAAGGAGCTTAAAGAGGCAACAGGTCTCCCTTGCGCTACCTCGTTTAAGCATGTTAGCCCTACATCTGCGGCAGTAGGTATTCCACTTTCAGAAAAGCTTAAGAAGGCTTGCTTTGTTGATGATGTTGAGGGACTTGATGAATCCCCACTCGCTTGTGCATATGCAAGAGCAAGAGGAACTGATAGAATGTGCTCCTTCGGTGACTGGGTTGCACTCTCTGATGTATGTGATGCTACAACAGCACTTCTTATCAAGCGTGAAATCTCCGACGGTGTTATCGCTCCAGGCTATACCGATGAGGCTCTTGAAATTCTCAAATCAAAGAGAAAGGGCAACTACAACATCGTAAAGATTGATGCTGACTTCGTTCCAGATCCTATCGAGCGTAAGCAGGTATATGGAATTACCTTTGAGCAGGGCAGAAACAACTTTGAAATCAATAAAGAGCTTCTTACAGATATCGTAACAGAAAACAAGAATCTTCCTGAGGAAGCTGTTCGCGATCTTATAATCGCTCTTATCACACTTAAATATACACAGTCCAACTCCGTTTGCTATGCATATCAGGGACAGGCTATCGGCGTAGGCGCAGGTCAGCAGTCAAGAATTCACTGCACACGCCTTGCTGGTACAAAGGCAGATACATGGCACCTTCGTCAGCACGATAAGGTTCTCAATCTTCCTTTCCGTGATGATATTTCAAGACCTGACAGAGATAATGTTATCGATGGCTACATCAACAAGAATGAAGAGGATGTATGCGCTGATGGTAACTGGCAGAAGTACTTTACAACTCAGCCAGAGCCACTTACAGACGCTGAGGCAAGAGAGTATCTTGATTCCATCACAGGTGTAAGCGTTGGTTCTGACGCATTCTTCCCATTCAGCGATAATATCGAAAGAGCAAAGAAGAGTGGCGTTTCCTATATCGCAGAGCCAGGTGGATCTATCAGAGACGATCTCGTAATTGAGTGCTGTAATAAGTATGGAATGGTTATGGCATTCACAAAGATGAGACTTTTCCACCATTAATGAGGTGACTCGATGAAGGTAATGGTTGTAGGTGGCGGTGGAAGAGAACACGCCATCATAAAAAAGCTTAGGGAAAGCAAAAAGATAACAGCGCTTTATGCTTTGCCAGGCAACGGTGGAATGGCAAATGATGCCACATGCGTTGCTATCGGTGCAAAGGATATTGACGGTATCGTAGCTTTTGCAAAGGAAAACCAGATTGACTATGCTGTTGTAGCTCCGGACGATCCACTCGTTCTTGGATGCGTAGATGCATTGAATGAAATAGGTGTTCCTTGCTTTGGTCCTTCAAAGGCTGCTGCCATAATCGAGGGAAGTAAGGTTTTCTCAAAGAACCTTATGAAAAAGTATGGTATTCCAACTGCAAGCTATGATGTTTTCTCCGATGCAGAAAAGGCGCTTGAGTTTATTAAGAGCGCACCTATCCCAACAGTTATTAAGGCAGATGGATTGGCGCTTGGCAAGGGCGTTGTAATCGCCTTTACAAGAGAAGAGGCTGTCGATGCCATAAAATCCATTATGGAGGATAAAAAATTCGGCGATAGTGGTAACAATATCGTTATCGAGGAGTTTTTGACAGGCCCAGAGGTTTCAGTTCTTGCGTTTACTGACGGAAAGACCGTTAAGCCTATGGTTTCCTCTATGGACCATAAGAGAGCCCTTGATTTCGATAAGGGACTCAATACAGGTGGAATGGGAACAATCGCTCCTAATCCATATTACACCGCTGAAATTGCAGATGAATGTATGGAAAAGATTTTCTTGCCTACAATCGATGCAATGAATAAAGAGGGCAGAACCTTTAAGGGATGCTTGTACTTCGGTCTTATGCTTACTCCTAACGGTCCTAAGGTTATCGAGTATAACTGTCGTTTTGGAGATCCTGAAACACAGGTTGTTTTGCCACTTCTTGAAAGCGACCTCTTTGAGGTTATGCAGAGCGTTACAAACGAAACCTTGGCTGACCAAGAGGTTAAATTTGCTGACAAGAGCGCTTGCTGTGTAATAATGGCATCAAAGGGATATCCTGAAAAGTATGAAAATGGCTTTGAAATTGTAATTCCTGAAAATATTGCTGATAGCGTTTATGTTGCAGGTGCAAAGCTCTACGACGGAAAGCTTCTTAGCGCAGGTGGACGAGTTCTTGGAGTTACTGCTATTGCAGATACTCTTAAGGGCGCAATCGACAACGCATATACAAAGGTAAAGGCAATTAAGTTTGACAATGCTTTTTATAGAAGCGACATCGGACAAAGAGCACTTAAAGCAACGGAGGAAAAATAATGGTTTATCGTATATATGTAGAGAAGAAGCAGGGACTCGAAAACGAGGCAAATGCTCTTTACTCTGAGATAAAAACCTTTTTGGGCATCGAGTCCATTGAAAAGGTTAGACTTTTGAATAGATATGATGTTGAAAACATATCCGAGGAGCTCTTTGAATACTCTGTAAAGACAGTTTTCTCAGAGCCACAGCTTGACAATACATACTCAAGCATTGAAAATGACGGAGCAGTAGTGTTTGCAACCGAATATCTCCCAGGTCAGTTCGACCAAAGAGCTGATTCAGCAGCACAATGCATTCAGCTTATTTCACAGGCAGATAAGCCAAGCGTTCAAAGCGCAAAGGTTTATATGCTTTACGGAAAGCTTTCCAAAAATGACATCGAGAGAATTAAAAAGCATGTTATCAATCCTGTTGAAGCACGCGAGGCATCTCTTGATGAAAAGGAAACCCTTAAAACAGAGCACGAGATTCCTGCTGATGTAAAGACAATCGATGGATTTATCGATCTTGATAAGCAGGGACTTGCTGATTTCGTTAAGTCATATGCACTTGCTATGGATAACGATGATATTAAATTTTGTCAGGATTATTTCAATAGCGAGGGAAGAAATCCTACCGTTACTGAAATAAGAATGATTGATACATACTGGTCTGACCACTGTCGTCATACCACCTTCTTGACAACTATCGACAATGTAACCTTTGAGGACGAGCTTCTTCAAAAGACCTATGACGATTATATTGAAACAAGAAAGTATCTCGGCAGAACAAAGCCAGTAAACCTTATGGATATCGCAACTCTCGCAGTTAGATATCTCAAAAAGGAAGGAAAGCTTGAAAAGCTTGATGAGAGTGAGGAAATCAATGCTTGTACCGTTAAAATCGATGTTGAGGTTGACGGTAAGATTGAGCCTTGGCTCTTGCTCTTCAAGAACGAAACACATAACCACCCAACAGAAATTGAGCCATTCGGTGGCGCAGCAACTTGTATCGGTGGTGCTATAAGAGACCCGTTGTCTGGTAGATCTTATGTATACGGAGCTATGCGTCTTACAGGTGCAGCAGATCCATTGAGACCTCTTGAGCAGACAATCGAGGGTAAGCTCCCACAAAGAAAAATTGTTACAACTGCCGCAGCAGGATATTCCTCATACGGTAACCAAATCGGTCTTGCAACAGGTATCGTTGATGAAATCTATCACGACGGTTATGCTGCAAAGCATCTTGAGGTTGGAGCAGTAATTGCAGCAGCACCTCAAAAGAACGTACGCAGAGAAAGACCAGAGGACGGAGATGTTGTAATCCTTCTTGGTGGAAGAACAGGACGCGATGGCTGTGGTGGAGCAACAGGCTCATCAAAGTCACATACAGTAAAATCCCTTGAGCTCTGTGGAGCAGAGGTACAGAAGGGAAATGCACCTGAGGAAAGAAAGCTTCAAAGATTGTTCAGAAACTATGATGCTTGTCGTATGATTAAGCGTTGTAATGACTTTGGCGCAGGCGGTGTATCCGTTGCTATCGGTGAGCTTGCAGATGGTCTTGAAATCAATCTTAATGCAGTTCCTAAAAAGTATGATGGTCTTGACGGAACAGAGCTTGCAATAAGCGAGTCGCAAGAGAGAATGGCTGTTGTTGTTGAGTCAAAGGATGTTGAAGGCTTCCTTAAGCTCGCTCACAGCGAAAACCTTGAGGCGACAGTTGTTGCTACAGTTAAGGCAGAGCCAAGACTTAGAATGCTTCATAATGGCAGAGCTATAGTAGATATCAGCCGTGAATTCCTTAATTCAAACGGTGCTGAAAAGCATATTGATATCGCACCTGCAAAAATTGAATGCTATGCAAAGGAAATCCCAGCTGATTTTGAGAGCGGAATGAATGCGTTGGTATCAGATCTCAACATTTGCTCAAAGCGTGGACTTAGCGAGAGATTTGATAGCACAATCGGCGCTGGCACAGTTCTCATGCCTTTCGGTGGTAAATATCAGAGAACACCTATTCAGGCAATGGTTCAAAAGATTTCAGTTGAAAAGGAGCATACGAGCGATTGCTCATTTATGGCTTGGGGCTATAACCCATTCATTTCTGAAAAGAGCCCATTCCATGGTGCATATCTTGCAGTTATTGAATCCGTATCAAAGCTTATCGCAACTGGTGCTAAGTTTGAGGATGTTTACCTTACATTCCAAGAGTATTTTGAAAAGCCACTTAAGGATCCAAAGAGATGGGGCAAGCCACTTGCAGCACTTCTTGGCTCGTTTAAGGCTCAAAAGGAGCTTGGCATAGGCTCTATCGGTGGTAAGGACTCAATGAGTGGTTCATTTGAAAAGCTCGATGTTCCTCCAACACTTATTTCATTTGCAGTAACAACAGGTAAGACTGACGATGTAATTTCTCCTGAATTTAAGAAGGCAGGAAATAAGGTTGTTATTCTTAAGCCTGAATATGATGAAAATCATCTTCCAAAGACAGATTCCTTGCTCGCTGTATACGATAAGGTTACAGAGCTTGCAAGAGCTGGTAAGGTTGCAAGCGCTTATACACCTACAATCGGTGGTGTAGCTGAGGCTATCTATAAGATGGGAATCGGTAATGCGCTTGGCTTCGAATTCGATAGCGCTCTTACACTTGAGGATATATTCGGCTATAATTATGGTTCATTTATCCTCGAGCTTACCGAGGATATCGATGTTGGAGTTACACTTGGTAAGGTAACAAGCGACCTTTCAATTGTATATAATGGAAAGAAGCTTTCCATTAGTACTCTTAATAGCCTTTACGAGGGCAAGCTTGAGGGAATTTATTCCTGCAATATTAAGAGCCCATCCGACAAAATCGAAACAATTTCCTATAATGTTGATAAGAAATTTGCATCTAACATCAAGGTTGCAAGGCCAAAGGTTCTTATTCCTGTATTCCCAGGCACTAACTGCGAGTTCGACTCTGCAAAGGCTGTTGAGGACGCAGGAGCAGAGGCTGATATCTTTGTAATCAATAACCTTAGTGCAGACGATATTAAGAGAAGCGCAGAGGAGTTTGTTGCAAAGCTTAAAAACTCACAAATCGTATTTATTCCAGGTGGATTCTCTGGTGGAGATGAGCCAGATGGCTCAGGTAAGTTTATTACCGCATTCTTCAGAGGAGCCGCTGTTAAGGAAGAGGTAACAAATCTTCTTGAAAAGCGCGACGGACTTATGTGTGGTATATGCAATGGCTTCCAGGCGCTTATCAAGCTCGGACTCGTTCCGTTTGGCAAAATTATTGATACCGACGAAACCTGCCCAACTCTTACATTTAACAACATTGCACGCCACCAATCAAAGATTGTAAGAACAAGAGTTGCAACAAACAACTCCCCATGGCTTGCAAATTGTAATGTTGGAGATGTTTATAATGTTCCGATTTCACACGGAGAAGGTAAGTTCTTGGCTAACGATGAAACAATCGCAAGACTTATCGCTAACGGACAAATCGCAACCCAGTATGTTGACCTTAACGGTAATGCAACATATGACATTGATTACAACCCAAATGGTTCATCTCTTGCAATTGAGGGAATTATTTCACCTGACGGTCGTGTAATCGGTAAAATGGGCCACTCCGAGCGTGTTGGTAACGGTCTTTATAAGAATGTTTACGGCGACTATGATATAAAGATGTTCAAGAGCGCTGTAAAGTACTTTAAATAAGCCAAATATAGGACGCCTTGATTAAAAGTCAAGGTGTCCAAGGCTACTAATTTTGCTAAAAATTTTTATATAATATGGAGGTTTCTATTATGGAACGCGTTTACAACTTTTCAGCAGGTCCGTCTATGCTTCCTCTCGAGGTTCTCGAAAAGGCTGCTGCGGAAATGCTATGCTACAAGGATAGCGGAATGTCTGTTATGGAGATGAGCCATCGCTCACCTGTATACGAGGAGATCATCCAAGATGCAGAGAAGCTTCTCCGTAAGATTATGAACATTCCTGACAATTACAAGGTTCTTTTCCTTCAGGGTGGTGCATCAACTCAGTTTGCTGCAGTTCCACTTAACTTGATGAACAAGAACAATAAGGCTGATTATATCGTATCTGGTCAGTTCTCAGGCAAGGCTTATAAGGAGGCTCAAAAGTACGGAGATGCAGCTTGCGTAGCTACATCAAAGGATGCTAACTTTGCATTCATTCCTGAAACAACTCGTGAGTCCTTCCGTCCTGATGCAGACTATGTTCATATCTGCTTCAACAACACAATTTACGGAACAAAGTTCCACTATATCCCAGACACAGGAGATATTCCTCTTGTTGCTGATATGTCCTCTTGCATTATCAGTGAGCCTGTTGATGTATCAAAGTTTGGTATGATTTATGCAGGCGCACAGAAGAATATGGCTCCAGCAGGTCTTACAATCGTAATCATCAGAGAAGACCTTATGGGCAACGCTCGTGCTGACATTCCTACAATGCTTGACTATAAGACAATGGCTGACAACGATTCTATGTACAACACTCCTCCTTGCTACTGCATTTATGTTGCAAAGCTTGTTTATGAGTGGATTGAGTCACTTGGTGGCCTTGAAAAGATGAAGGAATTGAACGAGAAAAAGGCGAAGGTTCTTTATGACTATCTTGATAGCCAGGATTACTATATCGCACCTGTAAAGAAGGAGTGCCGTTCACTTATGAATGTTACCTTCGTAACAGGCGACGCAGACCTTGACAAGAAGTTCGCTTCAGAGGCTGCAAAGGCTGGACTTAAGAACCTCAAGGGACATCGTTCCGTTGGTGGTATGAGAGCTTCTATCTACAACGCTATGCCATATGATGGTGTTGTTGCTCTTGTTGAATTTATGAAGAAGTTCGCTTCGGAAAATCCTAAGGCATAAAAGAGGAATTTGAAATGAAAAAGATTAAGCTTATGAATAAAATTGCAGCAGTTGGTACTGATAATTTCGACCGTGCTGTATATGAGGTATCTGATACTCTTGAAAATCCAGATGCTATAATGGTTCGTTCTGCTGCACTCCATGATATGGAAATGAATCCTGAGCTCAAGGCTATTGCTCGTTGTGGCGCAGGTGTTAACAACATTCCTGTTGAAAAGTGCACAGAGAAGGGCATCGTTGTATTTAATACACCTGGTGCTAATGCTAATGGCGTTAAGGAGCTTGCAATTTGTGCGCTCGTTCTCGCTGCAAGAGATGTTGTTGGTGGTATTGAGTGGGTAAAATCACTTGCTGGCACATCTGATGTTGCAAAGACAGTTGAAAAGGGCAAGGGCGCTTATGTTGGTACAGAGCTTGCTGGAAAGAAGCTTGGCGTTATCGGTCTTGGCGCTATCGGTGGTATGGTTGCAAATGCAGCTAACGCTCTTGGTATGACTGTTGTTGGTTGCGACCCATATATCACTCCTGCAGCTGCTTGGAGTCTTGCTCCATCTGTTAAGCAGGCAGCTTCTTATGAGGACATCTTTAAGACATGTGATTATATTACACTCCATGTTCCAGCAACTCCTCAAACAAAGAATATGATTAACGAAAAGTCCATCGCTATGATGAAGGACGGAGTTAGAATTATCAATCTTGCAAGAGCAGACCTTGTTTGCGCTGCTGATATGAAGAAGGCACTTGCTGATAAGAAGGTTGCTAAGTATGTAACTGACTTCCCAACTGACGAAACAGTTGGCGCAGAGGGAATTATCAATGTTCCTCACCTTGGCGCTTCAACAGTTGAATCCGAGGACCATTGCGCAGTTATGGCTGCTATTCAGCTTGATGAGTACCTTAAGAATGGTAACATTAAGAATAGCGTTAACTTCCCAAATGTTTCTCTCCCACACAACTCTCTTGCAAGAGTTTGTGTAATGCATAAGAATGTTCCTAACACAATCTCCCAAATCACTGCTGCATTTGCATCTGTAAATGTAAACATTGAGAATATGGCTAATGGCTCTAAGGGAGAGGTTGCTTACACAATTATCGAAACAAACGAGAAGGTAAGCGACGATGTTGTTAAGGCAGTTATGGCAGTAGAGGGCGTTTCAAAGGTTCTTTGCTACTAATCGGTGATTTGTTATGATTACAGTAAAGCCATTTAATGCACTTAGACCAACTGCTGACCTTGCAGATAAGTGCGCAGCCCTTCCTTATGATGTTATGTCAAGTGATGAGGCAAGAGAAATGGTTAAGGGAAATCCTTATTCATTCTTGCATATTGATAAGGCAGAAATTGACCTTGATAAATCTATTGATATATACGATGAAAGAGTATACGCAAAGGCAAGTGAAAACCTTAAAAAGCTTGAAAATGATGGCGTATATATAAACGACAACGATAAAAAGTTCTATTTCTACCGTCAAATTATGGACGGAAGAGCGCAAACTGGTATCGTTGGATGCGCTTCTATTGACGATTATATTGAAAATAGAATTAAAAAGCACGAGTTTACTCGCGCTGACAAGGAAATTGACCGTATAAAGCATGTAGATATTTGCTCGGCTCATACAGGACCTATTTTTCTTGCATATAAGGACTCTGCTACACTTGATGAAATCATCAAGCAGGAAACAGCCAAGGCGCCTATCTATGATTTTGTCTCCGAGGACGGCGTAAGACACACCGTTTGGAGAGCAAGCGATAAGAGCGTTGATGATAAAATAAGCGAGGCATTTTCAGCTCTTGACGCACTTTATATTGCCGATGGGCACCATCGTGCAGCATCAGCTGTTAAGGTTGGTATAAAGCGCAGAGAGGAAAATCCAAGCTATACAGGCAACGAGGAGTTTAACTTCTTCTTGTCAGTAATTTTCCCTGCAAATACTCTCAAGATTATGGACTACAACAGACTTTTGAAGGACTTGAATGGAATGTCCGTCGAGGAATTCTTGAAGGTTGTTGAGGAAAAAATCGGTACAGTAGAGGAGTATAAGGGCGATGGACCTTGTCGTCCAGCACAAAGACATTCTGTTGGAATGTTTGTTGGCGGAAAATGGTATCTTGTTAAGTTCTATGATAGCATTTGTAATGCCGACACTCCTGTTGAGCGTCTTGACTGTGCGATTTTGCAAAACAATCTTTTGTCTCCAATCCTTGGCATCAAGGATCCAAGAAGCGACAAGAGAATAGATTTTGCAGGTGGAATTCGTGGCCTTGATTATCTTGAAAAGAGATGTAATGAGGATATGCAAATGGCAATCGCTATGTATCCAACATCCCTTGATGAGCTTATGTCGGTTGCCGATTCTGGCGCAGTTATGCCACCAAAATCCACTTGGTTTGAACCAAAGCTTCGCAGTGGAATTCTTATCCATAAAATATAATAAAAAAGCACCATTTTTGGTGCTTTTTTAATTTTGAAATTTATAAATTCAAAAAATCAAAAACGGCTTGAAATCCTTTTGTCAAGCCGTTTTTTTGGTGCAGATGATGAGACTCGAACTCACAAGAACTATGTTCATTGGCTTCTGAGACCAACGCGTATACCAATTCCGCCACATCTGCGTATTATCGGCTTATTTTACCGATAATTTGTTGATTCTTTTATCTGGAATTTTGGCAATTAAAAATTTCTTCAACTCCTCGGGTGTGCCCTCGGTAATCTCGGATTTTGTTATGATAAGTGCGCTTGTTTTATTAACGAATAAGTAAAATGCCAAGCTCGATTCGTCAACCTTCACGAATGCATAGTAAGGAATCTCACCATCACTTTTTCGTGCCTTAGACTCCGACTTGAGCTTTACCGATTTTTCCTCAAAGGAGAAGTGGTTTTTAATTATGTTTTCATCGGTGAAATTTTTAAGCTTCATATTTGGACTTATGAAATACGCAAATATAGTGAAAATTTCAATCAATGATACAAAGAAAAGTACAATAATTGCGAATGGTAGAAAGTCGGTTTTTAGATTTAAAATTGTAAGAACAACTGCAAATACAAACAAAGCACCATAGATTGCCCATTTCCAAGGCTTGTCAATAGCAGTAAATCTCATAAATGAAAGCATTGCCTTTTTGTCGTAGGTAACATCTGCTTTTATCATAGAGCCCTCCTTATTTGTTCTTTAAAAAAGCCTTTTCGTATGCTTTTTTACACGCTTCGATTGTCTCAATCGCTTCCTCGTGACCACATATTTTTTCTACATATGTTGTCTTGTTTTCAAGAAATTTATATACCTCAAAGAAGTGCTTGATTTCATGGAATTGATGCTGTGGCAAATCATTTATGTCCTTATATGTGTTCAAAAAAGGGTCGTTTAATGGTATTGCAACGATTTTTTGGTCAACCTCATTTTCATCAATCATATTTATCATACCGATAGGATAGCACTCAACGGTTGACATAGGCTCAAGTCCCTCTTGACACAAAACGAGAACATCGAGTGGGTCCCCGTCCTCGGACAAGGTACGTGGAATAAATCCGTAGTTAGCTGGATAGTGAGTAGAGGTGTACAAAATTCTATCAAGGCGCAAAAGTCCGCTTTCCTTGTCAAGCTCATATTTGTTTTTGCTTCCCTTGGTAATTTCAATAACTGAAATAAATTTTTCTGCAGTTATGCGCTCATCTCTAAAATCATGCCATGGATTCATATTTATACCTCGCTTTTAGCTTCAATTTCTTATATTATATACCTTTATTATGTCCGTGTCAAGAAAAATAATTCTATGCCCGAAAATATTGCCCAAAAAGAGAAAAATCCCCACCATGTGTGGGGATTTCAAGATAATTCCTTTCGCAAAGCGTCAAAAATTTTCTTTTCCTCTCGTGAAATTTTGACCTGTGTAAGCCCTAAAAGCTCTGCTGTTTTTTGCTGAGAATATTCCTTTAAATATCTCATGGTTATGATGCTTCGCCAAAGTGATGGTAGCTTTGAAATAGCTTGCGATAAGGCAATGTGGTCGATTCTTTCGTCTATTTCGCTTCGCCCAGAGCTAAGAGTGCTTTCTAAGGTAAATCCATCATCGTCATTGTTAAGAGATGCAGATAGAGAATTAACAGGTGATGATGCATCTAATGCCAAAACAGCATCAGAAACACTCATATCACAAAGCTCAGCCAAGGTCTCAATTTTTGGCTCAAATCCGTGCTCTAAAATGTATTTTTCGCGTTCCTTCATTAGCATTGCGCCCTGTTGCTTGTAAATTCGACTGACCTTTATAAGACCATCGTCACGAATAAATCTTCGTATTTCTCCTATTATGAGTGGGACAGCATATGTTGAAAGAACAGTCCCTCGTTCCTTGTCAAAGCTTCTTATTGCCTTTAACATTCCTATACATCCGATTTGAACGAGGTCCTCGTATTCAACGCCTCTATCTTTAAAGCGTAGAGCAATGCTACGCACAAGTCCCATGTTTGCTTCCATTAAATCGCTTGTAGCTTGCTCATCACCATTAATTGATTTTTCCAAAAGCTCTTGATTTTGAGTATAATTCATATTATTTGAGGTGCTTTGTCATTAGAATGCGAACTCCCTCGCCAGGTCTTGAGCGTACGCTTAGCTTGTCCATAAAGCTTTGCATAACCGCAAAGCCCATTCCACTGCGCTCGCCACTTGTATCGGTTGTATAAAGCGGAGCCATCGCTTGATTTACATTTTCAATACCGCATCCTTTATCAGTTACCTCGATTATCACCGTCCTGTCGGAATAATATTTGACTCCTATGTAAATTATCCCCTGCGTATATTTGTATCCGTGGACTATGGAATTTGTTACAGCCTCGGATACTGCACATTTTATGTCTGATAGCTCGTCGATTGTGGGATTCAGCCCCGCAACAAAAGAGGCAACAGCATTTCTTGAAAGCCCTTCGTTTATGGAAAGAGCAGGAATAAATAGCTTCATATAATTTTCAACACGCCTCATTTTTGTCATCTCCTTCTATCTCAATAATTCTTTCAATTCCTGCCAAGGTAAGTATTTTTTTGATTCTTCTGCTTGGATTTGTTAGAATAAGCTTTGCTCTTATATCCTTAGTCAAAGCATACCTTCCTAAAATCAATCCAAGCCCAGATGAGTCCATAAAATCAACATAGCTTAAATCCAAGTAAACACGCACAGGCATAAAAGAGCGTATTTGCTTGTCAATATCCTCTCGGATTCTTTTCACACTATGATGGTCTATATCTCCCTTTATTTTTATATTCAAGGTATCTCCTTGCGAAAACACCTCTAATCTTGCATCGGTCAAGCCATTCACCTTCCTTTTTAGTAATTGTAATACTAAAATGTCAAAAATCGTGTCGAAATCAGTCGTCAAAAAAGCATTTTTGCCTTACAAAATTTGATAAATATTGACATTGCAATTCTCTTATGATATCATATATATGATATGGTTTATTATGGAAGGTGTTCTATGGACAGGCTTTTGCAAATAAATAAGACCGAAATAGAAATAGGTCTAAAAAGAGAATATAAATTTTTCCAAATTAGCGATGCTCATATCGCTTATGTGGACGAAAATAGCTCCGAGCTTGATATAGCAGATAACAAAAGATCTCGTGAGGGTTGGGATAGAATAAAGGTTGAATTTGCAACTCAGTTTGGAGAAATGTGCGATTCAAGATACGATAGACCAGCAAATGAGCTTTTTGAGCTGTTGGCCGAGCACGCTCTTCAAATAGGTGCTGATGCGCTTATTTTGTCAGGGGATATAATGGATAGAGTGACTGAGAGTAATTTGAGATACCTTGAAAATTACTTTTCAAAATATCCGTTGCCAGTTATTTATTGCCCTGGAAATCACGATTCGATTGATGAATATGGCAATCACGGAATCCTCTATGAAAGAATAGGGCGCCTTGTTAAAAATCCTGAATTTGATGAGTACGATTTTGGGGAATTTAAGGTTGTAACTATTGATAACGGAACAAAGCAGATAACAGATTATCAAATAGAGGCGTTCGAAAAGGCGCTTTCCGATAATAAAAAAGTATTGCTTGTTCTTCATGCGCCCGTTAGGCTTGGTGAGTTTGGAGAGATAATGGGCAAGAAAATAAGTGGATATTTTCTTTTGGGCTCTAATGGCGATAGTGAAAACGCGCACGCGCTTGTAAGGCTTATTAAGGAAAATGATGAGAAGCTTATAGCTGTTTTGGCAGGACACATTCACACATCAGTTGAGTATCAGATAACCGATAAATTAAAGCAAATAACAACATCCAGCGCCCTTATAGGCTACGGAAGAGAAATAATTTTAAAATAGGAGATTTATTATGTATCTTATCCCAGAAGTAAAATCTGCTAAGGCAGGACAAAGAAAAGAGCTTAAGGGCTGTACCTTTTCATTCCCACAGGGCATTGACGAAAGAATAAAGCGCCTTTGCGAAAAGGTACCACAGGGCGATATGATTGTTACCTTTGAAATAGGTAATGGTATAGGCGAGGAATATAAAATTACATTTTCTGATAAAATAGAAATTAAGGCATCGTCCTCAAAGGGCGCATTTTATGCAGTTCAAACACTTCGTCAAATCATTAAAAACGGATATTACGATGTCGAAGAAATCGAGGATGCTCCAGATTTTGAAAACAGAGGCTTTTATTACGACATAACAAGAGGAAGAGTACAAACGCTTGATACCTTGAAGGCGCTTGTTGATAATATGGCTTACTATAAGCTCAATATGCTTCAGCTTTATGTAGAGCATACCTTCCCATTTAAGGAATATGATGGAATATATCAAAAAATGGGCTATATGACAGCTGAGGAAACAATAGAGCTTGACAAGTATTGCCAAGAAAACTTTGTGGAGCTTGTTCCATCACTTTCTTGCTTTGGACACCTTTATGAGTTGCTTCAAAACACCAAGTATAAGTATCTTTGTGAGCTTGAAAACTTCGAGCAGAGGGCAATTTACTGGTGCGAAAGAATGGGACATCATACAATTGATGCCTCAAACCCTGAAAGCATAGAGCTTATCAAGAGCTTGATAGACCAATATTCGCCACTATTTTCAAGCAAAAAGTTTAATATTTGCTGTGATGAAACCTTTGATCTTTGTAATGGTAGAAACAAGGGCAAGGACAAGGGCAGAATGTATGTTGATTTTGTTAAAAAGGTAATCGCTCATGTAAAATCCAAGGGCAAGGTTGCTATGATGTGGGGAGATGTAATCACACAGCATCCTGAGCTTATCGATGAATTTGACGAGGATGTTATCTTTATGAGCTGGGGATATAGTGCTAACGAATCCCCAAATATGGTTTATAAATTTAGAGATGCAAAGAGACCTCAGTATGTATGCCCAGGCGTAAGCAACTGGACCAGCTTAATTGAGGCTCCACACACCTCTGTGCCTAACATTACAAAAATGACACAATATGGCTATGAGTCAGGCGCAATCGGTGTTTTGAATACCTGTTGGGGAGACTATGGACAAATTTCTCCTATCTATGCTTGTATGTACGGTATGATTTTCGGTGCTGCAAGAAGCTGGAGAGCAACCTCGGATTATCCTGAATTTGATAAGAGTATAGATTTACTTTACTATGGCTATGATGGCGCTGCTTCCTTTGTAAAGGGACTTGCATTGGCTCAAAGATCTTGCTACTGGTATCATTTGCTCGTTAAATATTCAAACGAAAAATTTGGAAATGATGCAATGAGAATATGGAATGTGCCATCTCCTGACGAGATTAATAAGGCTTTCGAGGAAATAGAGGCAATAATTCCTTATCTTATGGGAACAACATGGGAAAACGAGGATGCAAGAAAGTCGCTTCTTGTTGTTGCCGAGGGTCTTAGCCTGATGACCGCTATGGTAATGTCAGACATAACAGGCGAAAGACTTGGCGTTAACCTCTCGGATGTTGAAAGATGGCTTGTAAGCTATAAAGAAGAGTACCTAAAGGAAAGCAAAATGGGCGAGCTCAAGGAGTTTATCGTTGTTTTCTACGAAATAGCTCAAAAATATTTGAAATAAGCAGGTAAAATATGGAATTAAAATATAAAAGCATAAAGGATGTGCTAATCAGCATATTTGTAGGCTTTTCAATAGGTCTTTCTGTTATCGTTCCAGGCATTAGTGGCTCGGCGATAGCAATGATTATGAAGGTTTATGATAAGCTGATGTATGCCTTTTCCAACATATTCAAAAAATTCAAGCTTTGTTTTATATTTTTGATACCTATAATTGTTGGAATCGTTGTAGGCTTTGGACTTGGACTAATCCTTGTTAAAATCCTTTTAGAGGCATTTCCGTTTATAACAATTTGCTTCTTTGTAGGACTTATGATAGGCACATATCCTATCTTGTTTAAGGAAATCAAGGGAGAGGCGCTAAGAGCAAATAAAATCCTACTTTTTATTGCAGGTGTTATTATTCCGTTGATTTTCACAGCTGTATCCTTCCTTGCTGGAGCAGATAATAGCCTTGCAAGCCTTAATTTCTTGCATTATTTATTGTTCTTTGTGATAGGAATACTAATTTCATTAACACAGCTAATACCAGGACTTAGTGCAACCGTTCTTTTGATGATTTTCGGCTATTATTCCTCACTTATGGAGAACATAGGTCTAGAATTGCTTGGAAATTTTGAGCTTTTGCTCGTTTATATTGTGCTATTTTTGGGCTTTGTTGTTGGCACACTTTTGTTCTCAAAGATAATAAATAAGCTTCTCGAAACTCAAAGAAAGCCGTTTTTCTTCGTGATTTGTGGTCTTTCGGTTGGTTCAGTTGTATCCGTATTTTTGGGAAGTGATTGTGTGCAAATTTACAAGACTTGGACAACAAATGCAATGGTAACAGACTTGCTAATCGGTCTTGCATTTTTGCTCATCGGATTTGTCGTTTCTTTCTCGCTTTATTTGGTTGATAAAAAGAGAGAAATGGCTTCCAAAAATTTATAAATAAAAATTTTCAAAAAACTATTGCAATAAACGAATCCTTGTGTTATACTGTTTTCGTTAAATAAATCTTATCAAGAGTAGCGGAGGGACAGGCCCTGTGAAGCTACGGCAACCTATCATAAGACAAGGTGCCAATTCCGTGAGATGAGAACTTGCATTTTCAATCCACGGGAAACCGTGGATTTTTATTTGTTTGGAGGACATTATGAAGAAGTTTTTTACATCAGAATCAGTAACTGAAGGACATCCTGATAAAATTTGTGACCAAATTTCGGATGCAATCCTTGACGAAATGCTTCGTCAGGACCCTATGTCAAGAGTAGCCTGCGAAACCTGCTGTACAACAGGTATGGTTATGGTAATGGGCGAAATCACATCAAATGCAGTAGTTGATTTTCAAGAGATTGTTCGTAAGACAGTAAGAGAAATCGGCTACGATAGAGCAAAATATGGCTTTGACGCTGATACTTGTGCAGTTTTGAGCTCAATTCACGAGCAGTCTGCTGACATTGCTCTCGGTGTTGACAATTCTGCCGAGGCAAAGAGTGGAGAAAATGAGGCAGAAAACGGTGCAGGCGACCAAGGACTTATGTTTGGATATGCTTGTAACGAGACAAAGGAGCTTATGCCACTTCCTATCTCCCTTGCACACAAGCTTGCAAAACAGCTTACAGCAGTAAGAAAAAGTGGAGAGCTTTCATATTTGAGACCTGATGGTAAAACACAGGTAACAGTTGAGTATGATGATGGTAAGCCAGTAAGAATTGACGCTATCGTTGTTTCTTCACAGCACAGCCCTGATGTTTCTCTTGAAAACATAAGGAAAGACATCATTAATAAGGTAATTATGCCAATAATTCCTTCAAATATGATTGATGATTCTACAAAGATATTTGTAAATCCAACAGGAAGATTCGTTATCGGTGGTCCTAACGGAGACGCAGGTCTTACTGGTAGAAAGATTATCGTTGATACCTATGGTGGATATTCTCGCCATGGTGGCGGTGCTTTCTCTGGAAAGGACCCAACAAAGGTAGATAGAAGCGCATCATATGCAGCAAGATATGTTGCTAAAAATATCGTTGCCTCAGGCGTTGCAGACAAGTGCGAGGTTCAAATCGCATATGCAATCGGTGTTGCAAAGCCAGTATCAGTTTTGGTTGATACCTTTGGAACAGCAAAAGTTAGCGAGGAAAAGATTGCAGAGTTTGTAAACAAGAATGTTGATCTAAGACCAAGCGCTATAATCGAAAAATTCCAGCTTCGTCGTCCTATTTATCGTCAAATTGCCGCTTATGGTCATGTAGGTAGAGAGGACCTTGACATTCCATGGGAAAAAACCGATCTTGCTGACAAGATTAAAAAAGAACTTTTATAAAATAAAAACCGCAATTTAAAATTGCGGTTTTTTACTTGAAATAAGAGCCCTTATATGATAAAATATTTTTATACTGTAAAAGGAGGCGTTGCTTGTGGAAACGATATCGAATGGTCAAACGCTTTGCATCCGTGGAAAAGTCGAAAATATTATGTATAAAAGCGATGACGAAAGCTATTGCGTGTGCGATATTGAGGACGAAAGTAAGGAGCTTTTTACAGCTACAGGCAACATTCCTTATGTTTCGGTAGGAGAAAGCGTTGAGCTTTATGGAAAATGGACCTCTCATCCGGTATATGGCTCTCAATTTTCGGTTGAAAGGACTGTAAGAAGGCTTCCTTCTACAAAAAATGATATTTTGAGGTATCTTTCCTCGGGCGCTGTTAAAGGCATAGGACCGAAAATTGCCCAAAAAATAGTCGAGCAATATGGAGATGACACCTTTGATGTTATTTCAAATCATCCCGATTGGCTATCTCAAATAAAGGGAATATCTGCCACAAAGGCTTACGAAATTAGTCAGGATTTTAACGAAAAGGCAGGAATTCGCGATATCATTATGTATTGTAATGATAAATTCCCGCCATCTACAGCCACAAAAATATATAAAGTTTGGGGCGCAAATGGTGTTGGAATGCTACAAGAAAATCCTTATATCGTTTGCGAGAGAATCGAGGGCGTTGCCTTTAAACTTGCTGATGATATCGCGCGAATGCACGGTATAAACTATGATAACGAAAACCGAATAAAGTGTGCTATAATACATATTTTAAAGGTTTTTGCCTCAAGAGATGGACATACATATGCTACAAGAGATATACTTGTCGATTCGGTGTCAAAATTCATCGAGGTAGAGCCTAATAAAATAGAGCCTCGTATAGATGAGCTTGCTATGGAGGGCAAAATAAAAATCGTTCCTTTTAAGGACGAGATGCACATTTATATCAAGGAAAATTATCAGTGCGAGGAATACATAGCCAAAAAGCTTTTGCTTTTGAGAAATAGCGTTTTTTCTGTTGATTACTTAAATGCGCTTTCATTTATTGAGTTAATTGAAAGACAAAATGGCATCGAATACGCCAAAATGCAAAAAAAAGCAATAGAATCCGTCTTAATGAATGGTGTTACCGTTATTACAGGTGGCCCTGGAACAGGAAAAACCACAATTGTAAAGGCTGTTATTCAAATTTTTGCTCAAATAGGCTTGAAATGCGCACTTTGCGCACCTACAGGAAGAGCATCACAAAGGCTCGCCGAGGCAACCTCTCACGAGGCTTATACCGTGCATAAGCTTCTTGGCGCAGGACCAGACACAGCCCACTGGGGAGAAACCATTTTTGATAGAAACGAAACCCATCTTTTGGAGCAGGATGTTATAATAGTTGATGAAAGCTCTATGATGGATGTTCATATAACCGATGCACTTTTAAGGGCCATAAAGCCTGGCGCAAGACTCGTTTTCTTGGGAGATACAAATCAGCTTCCATCAGTTGGCGAGGGCAATGTTTTGGGCGATATGATTGCCTCAGAGTCTTTTCCTGTTGTAAGGCTTACTGAAATTTTCAGACAAGCGGAGCAAAGTGGCATTGTTATGAATGCCCATGAAATCAATAACGGAAAAATCCCCGATTTAACTAAAAAATATGACGATTTTTTCTTTATTGAGATAAAGAACGAGGCGCAAATTCCCGAATATATATCAAGCCTTTGCAATACAAGACTCCCAAAAACCTATGGAATTCATCCGACAAGGGATATACAGGTTATAACGCCAACGAAAAAGGGTCCTAATGGCACGAGAAGTCTTAATGTGACTCTTCAACAGGGGCTTAATCAAAAGCTCGAAAATAAGGCTGAAAGGCTCGTGGGCTTTACAAGGCTTTTTAGAGTCGGCGATAAAATAATGCAAAACAAAAATGATTATTCGTATGAATGGACTAAGGGCGCTTTGACAGGTGTCGGAGTTTTCAACGGAGATGTTGGAATTATCGAGGACATTCAAAATGAAAATAATTATTTTATAGTCGATTTTGACGGACGAATTATAAAGCTTCCAATTCCGTCGTTCGAGGATGTCGAGCTCGCATACGCGATAACCGTGCACAAAAGTCAGGGAAGTGAATATCCGTTTGTTATAATTCCGATGACTAAAAGCGCACCGATGCTTTTAACAAGAAATTTATTATATACAGCCATAACAAGAGCACAAAGAATGGTCATTTTGGTAGGAGATAAAAATGTGTTCTTCCAAATGATTGAAAATGATAGACAAGCTGTGAGAAACACAGGACTTTATAAGCTTTTAAGGAGCAACGATGATAGGACTTAAGGAGTTTTTAAAGCGTGCTTTTATAACTAGAAAATGTATTCTTTGTGGAGATGTCATAGATTATGATAGGGAAGCACCATTTTGCGATGAATGCTTGCCTGAATGGCTGAATAATCTTGATTGTATGTGTACAACCTGTGGCTTTGATTGTGATTTTTGCACATGTTTGCCTGAGAGAGTGAGGGAAATCTCTCCTCTTTCCACTTTTGGAGTTTTCTATACACCAAAGGTATCGACTCCAGTAAATCGAATCGTTTATAAAATGAAAAGGGAATATAATATTCCTACAATTCGATATTGCGCTAAGGTGCTTGCTAAAAAGGTTGTAAAATCCTTTGCCAAAAACGGAGCACATTATAGGGATTTTGTGATTACATATCCACCAAGAAGGAAAAAATCCGTTTCGAAATATGGATATGACCATGCAGAGCTCTTGGCAAGAGAGATTGGAAGACTTTTGAATCTTGAAACCATAAAAACCTTCAAAAATCTTGGTGCAGAGGAGCAAAAATCACTTACAAAAACGCAGAGATTTGCGAATGCGAGTGGTGCATATGCACTTTTGGATGGCATAAATATAAAAAACAAGAAAATTTTAATAGTTGATGATGTAATGACGAGTGGAGCAACTCTTAGTATATGCTCAAAAATGCTTCTTTTAGAGGGAGCATCCACTGTTGTTCCAATTGCATTTGCAAAGGATACTAAAACAAATTTTGATAATTAAAAATGGAGGAAATAAAAATGTTAAAGGGAATACCAAGTATTATATCTCCGGAGCTTTTAAAGGTTCTTTGTGAGATGGGACACAGCGATAGAATCGTTATCGCAGACGGAAACTTTCCAGCAGAATCAATGGGCAAAAACGCAAAGGTTATCAGATGTGACGGACACGGAGTGCCTGAAATTCTTGATGCAATTCTTCAGCTTTTCCCACTTGATACCTATGTTGAAAAGCCTGTGCTTTTGATGGAGGTAATGAAGGGAGATAATGCAAAAACTCCTATTTGGGATGAATACAAGAAAATCATCACAAAGTACGATCAAAGAGGTGCACAAACTGTTGGAACAATCGAAAGATTTAAGTTCTATGACGAGGCAAAGGAAGCATATGCAATTATCGCGACAAGCGAGAAGGCAATTTACGCAAATGTGATGCTTCAAAAGGGCGTAATTTAAGAAAATAGATCAAAAATACGCACTTAAAAATTCGTGAATTTATGAATTTTAAAAATAAAAAATTCTAAAAATATAAAAAATCAAAAATCACGTATAATAAAAGCGCTTTGAGGTTTTCAAAGCGCTTTTTTATTATTTATTTTTTTATTAAAGCTTAGAAACAATTGCCTCGGTATCTCTTGCAATCATAAGCTCTTCATTTGTAGGAAGAACATAAACCTTAACCTTCGATTTTGGTGTTGAAAGCTCAACAGTGTTAGGCTGTCTCAATGTCTTTGCATTAAGCTCAAAATCAATGTCAATTCCCAAGAATTCCATGTCACGGCAAACTCTGTCACGGAGCTCTGGATTGTTCTCGCCCATACCGGCTGTAAATACAATTGCATCAAGACCGTTCATAATAGCAGAGTAAGAGCCGATGTATTTCTTAACCTGGAATGCAAGAATGTCAGCTGCGAGCTGAGCGTGCTTTGTTGTGATAGCCTTTTCCTCGTCAGTCTTTGGCGCACCAGGAAGCTCATCATTGAACTTGCCGAGAATAGCAGCCTCAATGTCACGGCTATCTGATGAATAACCACTAACGCCGAGGAAACCACACTTCTTGTTCATAAAGTCAGTTATTTCATCAACGCCGATATTGTACTTTTTCATAATGTAAGGAACGATAGCAGGGTCAATGGAACCGCATCTTGTTCCCATCTCAACACCATCAAGAGGAGTAAAGCCCATTGAGGTATCAACAACCTTACCATCTCTTACAGCAGAAATTGAAGATCCGTTACCAATATGGCATGTAACAATCTTAGAGTCCTCTTTGTTGAGAATCTTGTTCATCTCTTGAGAAACAAACTTGTGTGATGTACCATGCATGCCATATCTTCTAATATGATCCTCTTCCACCATCTTAATAGGAAGAGCATATGTGTAAGCCTTTGGTTGCATTGTCTGATGGAAAGCGGTGTCGAAAACTGCAACCTGTGGGGTGTTAGGCATTACCTTTTGACAGCCCTTGATGCCCATAATGTGAGCAGGGTTGTGAAGAGGTGCAAACTCGATGCACTTTTCAATTATATCCATAACCTCGTCTGTAACAAGACAGCTCTCGGAAATGTATGGACCGCCATGAACAACTCTATGTCCAACAGCCTCGATCTCGTCCATGCTTGAAATACAGCCATATTCCTTGTCTGTAAGCATATTAACAACGATTTCTGTTGCAACAGAGTGGTCAGTCATAGGGATTTCTTTTTTAATTTTAGTTCCGTCTGCCTTCTTGTGGTCGATCAAGCTACCAGCCATTCCGATTCTTTCACAAATGCCCTTTGCAAGCACCTCTTCGGTAGTGGTATCCATAAGCTGATATTTAAGAGAAGAGCTTCCGGCATTAACTACAAGTACTTTCATTTTTATTCCTCCTGAAATTGTTTCTTGACAAATTTAAAATTATCGTTTATATTATATATCAAAGGAGTTATGATTTCAAGGTTTATGATTAAACTTTTGGAAAAATTTCCGATATTTTCAAAAAGGAGAATTAAAAATGGCAAAAACAGTCGCTATAATTTGTGAATATAATCCATTTCATATGGGACATAAGCATCAAGTTGATGAAATAAGAAGAACTATTCCTGATGCAACAATTGTGGCGATTATGTCAGGAAATGTAACTCAAAGGGGCGAATTCGCAATTTTTGATAAATACACTCGTGCAAAGGGTGCTGTTTTGTGTGGAGTTAATGCTGTTTATGAAATGCCTTATCCATACTCCTGCGCAAGCGCAGAGGTGTTTGCAAGGGCTGGTGTTAAAATTGCCAATGAGTTGGGCGCAGACTACTTGTGCTTTGGCTCTGAAAGCGCAGATATGGACAGCCTTTGGAGCGTTGCAAATACAATTGATTCTCCCGAATTTGAGGCAGAGATGTCCTCTGTTTTAAAGGATAAATCGATTAGCTATTCTGTGGCAAGAGAAGAGGCACTTAAAAGACTTGGAATTGATGCTCCAAAGCTCTCTAATGATATTTTGGGGGTAGAATATTTAAGGGCTATTAGTCTTTTTGCACCAAATATAATTCCTTATCCGATAAAGAGAGTTGGCGATGGATATAAGAGTGAAAATGTAGGCGAAATTATGTCTGCTGGCGCAATAAGAAAGAGCTTCTATTCTGGCAATGGGCTTTTGTCAATCCCTGAGGGCATAAAAGAACTTTTTGAAAATGAAAATGCTCTTGATTTAGCTAAATCAAATGACTTTTTGTTTAGAAGCATTTTGATGATGAAGCCAACACAAATAGATGAATCCTATGATACTCCAAGCGGTTGCGGATACTTTGTATCCGAAATCGCAAAAAAGAGTAGTGGTGCGCAAGAATTTTTCGACTCGCTTACTTCAAAATCTTACACAAGTGCAAGGCTCAGAAGAATTGTTATGTATGCCTGCACGGGGATTAAAACGATTGATTCTATTCCGAGTTATACACAGCTTTTGGCGACTGATTCTCGTGGCAGAGAGCATCTTAAGAAAATAAAAAAATCAATGCAACTCCCTATCATTACCAAACACTCCGATTCTAAAAAGCTGAGCGAAATTGGACTTGAAAATTATACCTTTGGCAAAAAGATTGACGAATTATATTGCACACTTATACAAAAGCCTACTTCGGCATCTGAGGCGTACAAAAAAACAACAATTGTTATGTAACAAAATCTCCACATCGCGTGGAGATTTTGTTTTTTATTCTATTTCCTTTGTATCGGTAGAGCGTTCTCTGAAAAGCAAAGAAACACACCAAAGAGCGCAAAGTGCGATAACAACATAAATTATTCTGGAAACTACGGCATCAGAGCCTCCAAACATCCATGCTACGATATCGAACTGAAAAAGACCTACGCTACCCCAGTTAAGACCACCGATAATGAGCAGAAAAAGAGCAATTCTGTCCATAATCATCATAATAGAAATCCTCCAATTTGAACTTTCGTTCAATGATATTTTGTCTCAAAAGTAAATTATTATGCTTTTTTTGAAACGGAAAATTGTACCTGACAAGCAATTTTTTTGAAAAATTAAGTATAGATAACTGTGAGGTGATGATATGGGATTTTTAGCAATGCTTTTGAGATTGACATATATGGTTTTGGGAGTTGAGCCGATACAAAAATTTCCGCCAGCGCTCTCTCCAGAGGATGAAAAAGATGCTTTTGAAAAGGCAAGAAATGGCGATGAAAGGGCAAGAGAAAGGCTAATAGAGCATAATTTAAGGCTTGTTGCGCATGTGGTAAGAAAATATTACACAACAGCCAAAACTCCTGAGGATTTGATATCAGTTGGAACAATAGGATTAATAAAGGCAATAGATTCATTTAATTATTCAAATGGAACGCGCTTTGCTACATATGCTGCTAAATGTATTCAAAATGAAATTCTTATGCTATTTAGAAGCCAAAAGAAGCTTGGCTGTGAGGTTTCTTTAAATGATACAATAGATATAGATAAGGACGGAAATCCTCTTACATATATTGATATAATATGTACAGAGGATACCATTGTAGAGGATATTGATAAGAAAATAAAAATAAACAAGGCACTGTTATTTATAAAAAATCATCTTAATGAAAGAGAGCGACAGATACTTATCATGAGGTATGGTCTTGGCAATACAAAGGCATATACACAGCGAGAGGTGGCATCAATTCTTGGCATTTCTCGTTCATATGTGTCCAGAATTGAGAAATCCTCGCTCGAAAAAATAAATAACTATTTATCCTCTGAAGGTTGACTTTTTCGCGCCCGTAATATATAATATATAATTGAATAAGACTGCAAAGAGGTTAAAAATGGTAAGAATTGAAAAAGTAAGCTTAGATTCAATCGCATATAACTCTGGAATTGTTGCTGGCGATATTCTTATCAGCATTAATGGGCATAAAATATGCGATGTTATAGACTATCGGTTTTATCTTGCTGACACTGATCTTTTAATCAGATTGAAAAGAGAAGAAGAGTATGAAGTGTCGGTTAAAAAAGAAGAATATGAGGATATCGGACTTGAATTTGAAACGCCTCTTATGGACAAAAAGCATAGATGCGAAAACAAATGCATCTTTTGCTTTATTGACCAGCTTCCAAAGGGTTTAAGAGAGCCGTTGTATTTTAAGGATGACGATTCAAGACTTTCGTTTTTGCATGGTAACTATGTTACTTTAACAAATCTTCATAGAGAAGATGTTGATAGAATAATACAAATGCACATTTCCCCTATAAATGTGTCTGTTCATACTACTAATCCATTTCTTAGATGCAAAATGATGAACAATAAGCGCGCAGGTGAGGTGCTTTCATATCTTAAGGATTTTGCTGAAGCTGGAATTGAAATTTGTGGACAGATTGTTTTGTGCAGAGGCGTAAACGATGGGGAAGAGCTTCAAAACTCCTTAAACGATCTTTCGACGCTTTATCCAAGCCTTCGTAGCGTGTGCGTCGTGCCCTCTGGCTTAACTGCATATCGAGAGGGGTTATATCCTCTTGAACCATTTGATAAGAAATCTTCTGCCGAGGTTATTAAGTTAGTAGAAAAAATAAACCATACTTATTTTAAAAAATATGGCAAAAACTTGTTTTTTTGCTCGGATGAGTTTTATCTTATGGCTGAGCAAAAGCTACCTCGCGATAAATATTACGAGGATTACAGTCAGCTCGAAAACGGTGTAGGTATGCTTACACTATTTGAAACAGAGCTTGATTCGTTTTTGAAAACCTTGTCAAAAGACGAAAAGAGTATAGAAAGAAGTATTTCTATTGCAACTGGAGCCTCTGCATATGATTTTATATGCAAAATGATGACAAAAATACAAAAGAAATGCAAAAAAATCAAGTGTAATGTTTACAAGATAGAAAACGACTTCTTTGGACATACAATAACGGTTGCAGGACTTATTACTGGTAAGGATCTTGTAAATCAATTAAAGGATAAGCCACTTGGCGACGAGCTTCTTATATCAAGAAGTATGCTTAGAAGTGACGGAGACTTATTCCTTTGTGGTATGTCTCTTGATGAGTTAAAGGAAACATTGAAAGTAAATGTACTGCCAACGGAATGCGATGGTGCAAGCTTCGCTATGGCAGTGCTTGGGATAGAATAAAGGAGAGAAAAATGTCTAAACCAATAATTGCCATTGTTGGCAGACCTAATGTTGGAAAAAGCACATTGTTCAACAAAATAATCGGAGAAAGACGCTCAATTGTAGAGGATACTCCTGGTGTTACAAGAGATAGAATTTACGGAGAGAGCGAATGGTGTGGAAGAAAGTTCATACTTATAGATACAGGTGGAATTGAGCCTAAAACCGATAGTATGATCCTTCAAAAAATGAGAGAGCAGGCGCAAATTGCAATAGATACCGCTGATGCAATCATTTTTATGTGTGATATAAACGCAGGACTTGTAGCAGATGATAGAGATATTGCTATAATGCTCAAAAAGAGTGGCAAGCCTGTTGTTATATGCGTAAACAAGGCAGATAAAATAGGAGAGGTTGATCCGACCTTTTACGAATTCTATGAATTAGGCTTTGATATAGATCCAGTGCCAGTTTCATCTATTCACGGAACTGGTAGTGGAGATTTGCTTGATGCTATTCTTGCAACCGTTCCTCAAAATGATGATGAAGAAGAGGAAGAGGATCTTATAAATGTTGCGGTGATAGGTAAGCCAAATGCAGGTAAGTCATCTATTATCAATAAGATTTTGGGAACTGATCGTCTTATTGTTTCTTCAATGGCCGGAACTACAAGAGATGCGATTGACTCCAGGTTTGAGAATGAATTTGGCAAGTATAACTTCATTGATACTGCTGGAATAAGAAGACAAAGCAAGGTGGAGGATAGAATTGAAAAATTCAGCGTTCTTCGCGCTCATATGGCTGTCGAGAGGGCAGATGTTTGCTTGCTTGTTGTAGATGCAACTGAGGGAGTTACTGAGCAGGATGAAAAAATTGCTGGTATCGCTCACGAGGCTGGTAAGGCAGTAATTATAATTGTTAACAAATGGGACCTTTTGCCAACAGAGGACAAGGATACCGTTAAGTATTCTAAAAAGGTTTATGAGGCGCTTTCATACATGACATATGCGCCTATTATATATGTTTCGGCTCTTACAGGACAGAGAGTTGTAAAGATTTTTGATATGATTAACTATGTATTTAATCAGTCAAAAACAAGAATTTCAACAGGAATGCTCAATGATGTTCTCAATGAGGCTGTAACAAGAGTTCAACCACCATCCGACAAGGGAAGGCGTCTAAAGGTTTATTATATGACACAAACAAGCGTTGCGCCACCAACCTTTGTTTTGTTCTGCAATAGCGCTGCACTTTTCCATTTCTCTTATCAGAGATATATCGAAAATTGCTTGCGTGATACCTTTGGCTTTAAAGGCACCCCTATTAAGCTTGTTATAAGACAGCGTGGCGATGATGAGGAGACAAAGATATGACACTTAAGCTTCTTTGGCAATATGGAATGCTTGCCTATAAGACAGGTACTTTACACGATGATGGCAAATTTACCTTTCCAATAATTATAGTGCTTGCGTGCGCTGTGCTTGGATATTTGATAGGTAGCCTTAACTTCGGTATAATACTTTCAAGAATATATGGTAGAGATATAAGAGAGTCGGGAAGTGGTAATGCTGGCGCAACAAATATGATGCGTGTTTATGGCAAAAAGGCTTCAATTCTTACTCTCGTTGGCGATGTTTTAAAGACAATCATAGCAGTTTTGTTGTCAAGATTCTTGCTTTTGGGATATATAGGCGCGTATATAACTGGTCTATTCGTAATAGTAGGACATGCTTGGCCTGTGTATTTTAAATTCAAGGGTGGCAAGGGTGTTGCTGCGATTGCTGCATTCTGCCTTATCACAGAGCCGATTATATTCTTGATCGAGCTTGCTATCTTTTTGGCAATATTGTTTGGCTTTAAGATGGTGTCGCTTGGTTCAGTTATGATAGCACTCATATACCCATTTATATTAAATTTGAATAGAGGAATGGGTCCTCATGTTTTGATAGCGTTCATCATGGCTGGACTCGTTATATTCTTGCACAGGCAAAATATTGTTAGAATTTTCAATCATACTGAGCATAAATTCAAGCTCGGAAAGAAAGAGAAAAAGGAACCTGTAGTCGAAAACGGCGAAAAGGAACAAAATGAAGAGAATAAAGAGTGAAATGATAGAAAAAGCAGTTCACATTTTAGTTGAACTGTTTAATAAAAAATGCCTTAAAAAGGCAGTTTTATCAAAGCCTGACGCTGTTGATGAAATAAAAACGGTTATCACTCCAAAAAGAATCTACAATCTTGATGTTTTACAGCTTGAAATCTTTTCAAAGGATAACAAGGTGTATCATTATAACATAAGAGAGGATTACGAAAAGGAGTGCGAAAAGATATTTTCCTCTCATGCTCAAATCAATATCATCTCTACGCTTGGCGATTGTCAGTATATGCGTGCAAAAAGTGGTAAGGAAACCTTGGTTGGAGATAAAAAGCTTGATTACAAAATCAAGAATTTTGGTGGTGCAGAGGAAAAATACCAAGGAAATAACAATGTCAAAAATTATATTTTAAAGGGCGATGAGGATTTTCTCAAAAACCTTGGAATAAGTGACAAAACCGGACGAATTCACAATAAAATGCAGGCAAAATATCGTCAAATTAACAAGTTTTTAGAGCATATTCAAAGCGTTGAGGGGCTTTTGCCTCAGGATTCATTGAATATTTATGATCTTTGCTGTGGAAAAAGCTATTTAAGCTTTGCAGTGTATCATTATTTCAAGAATATTAAGGGCGCTGATGTCGTTATGAAATGCGTTGACCTAAAGAGTGATGTTATCGAATATTGCTCCGAGGTTGCAAAGAGGCTTGGATTTGATGGAATGGAATTCATTTGTGCGGATATAAATGATTATCCTATTGAAAACAGAGTAGACCTTGTGATTTCTTTACATGCCTGTGATATTGCGACTGATATAGTACTGAACAAGGCGAGTGCAAATAACGCAAGCGTTATTCTTTCAACGCCTTGCTGTCATCATGAGCTTAATCATAAGATAAATTGCGATTCATTGGGCTTTATAACAAAGCATTCTATGCTTCGTCAAAAGCTTTGTGATGCGGCAACGGACGCTTTAAGGCTTATGAAGCTTGAGGGAGATGGATATGAGGTTTCTGCATTGGAGCTCATAGATCCAGAGGATACGCCTAAAAACATAATTTTGAAGGCAATTAAAAAGAAAAATGTTGATGCTGAAAGACTTGCGAAAATCAAGGAAGAATATCAAAGAACAAGAAGCTTCTTGCTTGGTGCAGAGTCTTAATAGCACTTTATGTTATATTTGGTTAGGAGGTTGAGAGCATAGCTCTCAAAAATCTAAAAAATGATTTGGATACCGATTGTATCGGGAGCAATTTTGTTGATTGTAATATTTTTCCTAATCTATTTTTACAGAATGGCTTTTGTAAAAGGAAGAGTATCTGATATAACTGCAATTACTCCTAAATCCGAGAAATATTTAGGCTATATTGATCAAATGAATGATAGTATGAAGTGGTTTGATGAACAGCCTAAAAAAGATGTCTACATTACAAGCTATGATGGCTTGAAGCTTCACGCTTCTGTGCTTGCTTTTTGTGAAAATGCCGATAAAACAATCATATTGTTTCACGGATATCGTTCAACTGGTAAGAGGGATTATGCATGTGCAATAGCCATGTATTCGTCGTTTAATATGAATATTATTGTTGTTGATCAGCGTGCCCACGGAAAAAGTGAGGGAAAAATAATTTCATTTGGTGTAAAGGAAAGGTATGATGCCCGTGATTGGGTTGAATTTGCCAAGAAGGAGTTTCCAAATACCAAAATATATATGAGTGGCATTTCTATGGGATCTGCGACTGTTATGATGGCATCTGATATTGTAGATGGCGTTAGTGGTATTGTTGCTGATTGTGGCTTTACATCTCCAAAGGAGATAATTCAAAGGGTTGCCAAGGAAGATATGCATCTTCCTAAATGGTTTGCTGCACCTATTGGACTTATGGCAAGAATTTTTGCTGGGTTTGATTACTCGTATAGCGCAAAGACATCTCTTGCAAAAACTAATGTTCCTGTCTTATTTATACATGGTGGCAAGGATTCGTTTGTCCCTTGTTATATGACGGAAGAAAACTTCGAGGCGTGTGCGTCAAAAAAGAAAAAGGTTATTGTTGAGGAAGCGGTTCACGGTTTTTCATATTTAGTAGAGCCTGAAAGAGTAACGGAGGCGCTACGAACCTTTATTTTAGGAAGTGAGGAATAAAAATGCAGAAAATAGCGAGCTTTACTGTCAATCACGATAATATAGGTGTTGGACTTTATATTTCGAGAATTGACGGCGACATTACTACCTATGATATGAGGACGAGAAGACCGAATATGGGAGATTATATGGACAACCTTACAATGCATTCGGTTGAGCATATGTTTGCTACTTATGTAAGGAATAGTGAAATGAGTGATAAAATCATTTATTTTGGACCTATGGGCTGTCAAACAGGCTTTTATTTGCTTGTAAGAGATTTAGAACCAGCTGATGTTCTTACTCTAATTAAAGAAACCTTGATTAAAATAATATCTCATAAGGGCGAAATCTTTGGCAACAAGAGAGAAGAATGTGGTAATTATCGCAATCTTAATCTCGAAAGTGCGCAAATCGAGTGTCAAAGATATTTAGATGCTTTAAATAGTACGGAGGTAACATTCAAATATGAGTGATATTATCGGAATAATCGGTGCTATGGACATTGAGGTTGATGGAATCATATCAAATATGACCAATACTCAATTTGAGGAGATTTCCTCAATGAAATTCGTTAGCGGAGAGCTTTACGGAAAAAGAATTGTTGTTTGCAAGTGTGGAATAGGCAAGGTTTTTGCTGGAATTTGTGCACAAACAATGATTCTTAAATATGCTCCTAAAATTATTATAAATTCAGGAGTTGCAGGTGCTCTTGATGAAAAGCTTTGTGTGCTTGACTCTGTTGTTGCTACGAGCGTTGTACAGCATGATATGGATACAAGTCCGTTAGGAGATCCTGTGGGCTTGATTTCGGGCATAAATGTTGTCAACATAGAAGCAGACAAGAAGGTGTCAAAGGCGCTTGAAAATAGCGCTAAAGAGCTTCAAATCTCTGTTAAAAGAGGAACTATCGCTTCTGGAGATCAGTTTATCGCAAACAACGAGAAAAAACAGTATATAAAGGACACATTTAGTGCAAGTGCGTGCGAAATGGAGGGCGGAGCGATAGCTCAGGCTTGCTATGTTAATAAGATTCCATTTGCTATATTGAGAACGATATCCGACGGAAAGGGAGAGGTTCTTGATTATTTCACTTTTTCAGAGCGTGCTGCTGTGCAGGCAATTAAAATAATCAAAAATTTTATTAAATATTATGAGGTGTAAAATGAAGCTTGGATTACAACTTTATTCAGTAAGAGAGGACCTTGAAAAGGATTTTCTCGGAACATTAAAAAAGGTTAAGGAAATGGGCTACGAGGGTGGAGAGCTTGCGGGTCTTTATGGCAAAAGCGCATCCGAGGTTAAAGCTATGTTTGATGAGGTAGGACTTGTTCCTATTTCTGCGCACGTTGCATATCAGGATTTGATGCCAGATATCGAAAAAACTGTTGCTATTTACAAGGAAATTGGCTGTAAATACATAGTAATTCCGTATCTTCCAAACGACTTGAGATACGGTAGCGAAAAATATCCACAGCTTCTTGAGGATATGAAGGAAATTGGAAAGGTTTGCAAAGCAAACGGAATCACTCTTTTGTATCATAACCATGATTTTGAGTTCGAAAAAACCGAGGACGGAGAATACGTTCTTGACGCTTTGTATAGCGAAATTGGACCGGACTTGCTAGCAACTGAAATTGATACCTGTTGGGTAAACGTTGGTGGAGAAAATCCTTGCGATTATGTAAGAAAGTACACAGGCAGAGCACCAGTTGTTCATCTTAAGGATTTCCACGGTCAAAAGAGCAAAAATATGTATAAGCTCATAGGAATTGATAGCAACGAGGAGCAGGCTTCAACATTCGAATTTAGACCTCTTGGCTATGGTGTTCAAAACATTCAAGCAATCGTTGACAGTGCACGCGACGCAGGCGCTTCTTGGGTAATCGCCGAGCAAGATGAGCCATCAATGGGCAAATCTCGCCTTGAATGTGCTAAAATGAGCATTGATTATATGGAAAACATCAATTATTAAAAAACTTGCCCCCTTAACCGCGACACTCTTAGGGATTTAAATTAAATAGTTCAGAAACTCGACTTTTAATAAGTCGAGTTTTCTTTTGCCCACACAAAACTACTTGAATTAAACTGGCTTTTTTGATATAATAAACTTACCGATAAATAAGAATTTGTATAAAGAAATCTGTATGGTACAATGTGACGGATAGTGTCGTGACTTTTTGCGGTGGCGATGTTATAATGAACTCACAAAAGCAAGGAGGTTACATTATGACTTTTGGTGAAAAATTAAAAAAGCTGCGAAAAGACAATCAGCTTACTCAAGACGAGTTGGCTGAAAAGATCTATGTCACAAGAACAGCTATCTCAAAGTGGGAAACGGACAAAGGATATCCAAGTATAGATAGCTTAAAACAACTCTCTAATCTTTTTCATATCAGTATAGACGAGTTAATATCCGATACCGATATCGAGAATAAGCGATTGCTTGATGAAGCGAAAAGTCGCAAATTTTATTGGTTCGCTATTACTTGTCTTGCAGTAGCAACGGTCAGCGCAGTAATCAACTATTTCACAAAGATACCATATCTCAACATTATCAGTTTTTCGGGAGTGATTGGATACATCGTGTTAGGTTTGCTTTCTAAGCCAAAATACAAGAGGATAGCTGCGAGGAAAATGGTACTGCCGTATGTGCTTTCTCGGTTAGTGATACTTGCAGTTATCATTGCGGTTATAGCTTACGCATTTATTGAAACATAAACAAATTCCAATTTATCGAGTTGATAGTCTTTGTGGGAAAATTTTCAAAAGTGTAGCACACTATACTTTCAAATGAAAGTCGTGTGTTTTTGCTAAGCAAAAAGTAAAGAGTAGCAATATTTTGCTGCTCTTTTATAATGCCCTAAAAAATCCCTATGGGAAACGCCCTTAAGGGGGCTTTTTTAGTTTTTCTTGACAAGGCAAGTTTGGATATGATAAAAACAATCTTGATAACATCCTACCTTAAAGGAATGCGAGTTTAAATTTTGTAGCACTTAGATGCACACAAAAGAACCAATGCTCACAAGCCTAAATAAAAAGTGGTTCGATAGTATTCGCAGCTGCCCGAGATTTATAGCTCTAACGAAAAAAGTAAACGCATTAGAATATTAAGAAAAAACGAGTGCTGATTTTCAGCACTCGTTTTCAGTATTTGTTTCTTCTAAGAACCTCAAATGCGAGGATTGTTGAAGCTGATGCGGCGGACAGCGCAGAGGAAAATTCGCGACCATAGTCGATGCGAACAATTTGGTCTGCTTTTGATAAAACGGAGGAGGAAATTCCTCGCTTTTCGCCACCTACAATTAAAAATATAGGCTTGCTTAAATCTGCTTCGTAAACACTTATAGAATTTTTTATATCTGCACAAACAATCTTATATGACTTTGATTTAAAAAGCTCGATAAAATCATCATTTGTGATATAAATATTAGCTCTTTCGCTTGCTCCTGCCGAGGAACGACAAACAACGCCTGATGCAGAAAGCCAGTTCCTTTTTGAAAGGATGAAACCATCAACGCCTGATGCATAAATTGAACGCATTGCATAACCAAAATTGTATGGATCCTCAATCCCCTCAATCATCACATAAAATCCATTTTCTTTTATGTCATCAGCGCTTAGAATAGGATACTCTCGCTCTTTGCAAATGGCGATTATTCCACCATGTGAAGCACCGATTGAAAGAGAAGCGATTTCGGCTTCGTCACTTTCGATAAGTGCGAACTCAAAAAGCTCACTCATCTTTTTTAAATATCCGATTTCTTTTGCTTTTTTAGAGGATTTTTCCTTATCATAAAGGATTTTTTCTATTTTCCGAGCATTTTTCTTGCCAGCTTTAAGGTTGTCAATAAGAGCCCTAATAGATGTCATTCCCTCAAAAATGGTAGAGGAAACAAAACGATTTTCTTCTTTAATCATTTCTTTGCATTATCCTTAAGGTAAGCATTTATAAATCCGTCGATTTCTCCGTCCATAACAGCCTGGATATTTCCATCCTCGTAGCCTGTACGAGTATCTTTAGCAAGAGTATATGGCATAAATACATACGAACGAATTTGAGAACCCCATTCAATGTTTGTTTTATTGCCCTTGATATCCTCGATTCTGTCAAGCTTTTCGCGTTCCTTGATTTCCAAAAGCTTAGATTTAAGCATTTTAAGGGCGGTTTCCTTGTTTTGAAGCTGGCTACGCTCAGTTTGGCAACCAACAACAATTCCAGTTGGAATATGAACGATTCTGATGGCAGAGTCGGTCTTATTTACATGCTGTCCACCAGCGCCAGATGAACGGTGAGCGGTGATTTCCAAGTCTGCCTCATTGATTTCAAAGGAGTTGTCATCATCAAATTCAGGCATTACCTCAACCGATGCAAATGATGTATGACGTCTTCCAGATGAGTCGAATGGAGAGACTCTTACGAGTCTGTGTACGCCATTTTCGCTTTTTAGATATCCGTAAGCATTAATTCCTTCGATCAAAATAGTTGCGCTTTTAAGACCTGCTTCCTCGCCATCAAGCCAGTCGAGAAGCTTGACATTATATCCGTGCTTTTCACCCCAACGAGTGTAAAGACGATAGAGCATAAGAGCCCAGTCCTGAGCCTCTGTTCCTCCTGCGCCTGGATGAAATGAGATAATGGCATTATTCTTGTCATACTCGCCATTGAGAAGAACCTCAATTCTTTGCTTTTCCTCTTCTGCAAGAATAGAAGCTTGATCAGCTAAAATTTCCTCGGTCAAGCTTTCATCATTTTCCTCAATAGCCATTTCAGCCATCATAATAGTGTCCTCAAGCTTTGTTGCGAGTGCCTCGTATTTTTCTATTTTGTCCTTCATTTGCTTTATTTTTTGCAAAATCTTGGTGGAATTGTCTTGGCTAGACCAAAAATCAGGGTCAAAGGTTATCTTTTCGAGCTCTGAAACCTCTGTTTTTAATTCCTTGATGCGAAGAGCATTTCCAAGTTCTTCAATATTAGCTCTGAAATTTTGAAGCTCGTGCTTTGCGTTTTCAAGTGCAATAATCACTATAAAATCCTCCAAATTTAGTTAAAAACATATAATATAGGATAAGTATATCATATAACTCTAAAAAAAACAAACATTTTTTAAAATTATCGCAAAAAAGTTGCTAAAAACTTGTAATATAATTGATTTTTTGCGTTTTTTGTGGTACGATATTAACAGTAATATTTCAAGGAGCGAATTATGAGATTAATTCTTGATCGAATTGTATCAAACGAACTGGGAAAAAAGATTGCCGTTTTTGAAAACGATGATAGCTTTATTAATGTTTCTGAAGAGCAAATGCCAGATGGCTTAATCGATAAGCTATATTCTGGCGTGATTATAGAGGCTGATTATTCTAATGGCGCAATTTCAAATGTAAGATTATTGACAGATGAAACTGAAAATAAGAGGGCGGAGATGAAAAGCCGATTAAGCCGATTTTCTCGTAAAAAATAAGATGGGAAGAAAAAGACTCAGTGATTTAAAACTCGAAGCATCTAAATACATGGTCGTTGTTGAAAGAGAAGAAGGTGTTGCGGTATATCGTGAGAGAAATACCTACCGTAGATACTCGATTCCAACCTTTGAAAAAGAAGAAGGTATATCTCCCGAGCAAACAATTCTAACAAGATATAAGGCTAAAATGGGATATGAGATCATAAACCTTATTTTCAAAGGAATAATAAACAGGACTATTGACGAAAATGGTACGACAGAAAAGATTCTCTTGTATAAAGCCACAGAGTGCTATGGAAGTCCTAAATCAGATGAAAGAAGCGCTATTGAATGGATACCGAGGGAGCGCTTGCATCGTTATCAAAAGGGTGGCGATATTGCTCAAGCAATTGCTAATCTTACTGATGAGCGCTGTTCTATATTTACATACGGATTTGGTGACAAAGAACCTGTAAAATCAGAAATTTGCATGATTGATGCTATTTCTGAAGAACTCATTCCAGAGGCGGTTGAGGTAATAAGATTAGCATTCAGAACGGTTGCCGACACATATGCATTTTCCGAAGAGACCTTCCCAAATTTTGCGGCATATATGGTTACTAACGAATTTTTAACTAAATTCTATTATAGACGGCCAAATCAATATATTTTTGCATACATTGATAACGAAAAAATATTAGGTGTTATAGCCTTGTATCACAATAGGATAAAGAATATGGCAGAGCTTAGTATTTTGTCCGTTCATCCTGAATATAGACATTCCAAAATAGGAGAGGCTCTTTTGGATTATGCAGTTAGATTTGCAAAAGATCTTGCTTGCGATGGTGCAGTGCTTGAAATGATGGTTGAAAATACTCTTTTGAAAAAATGGTTTTTGTCAAAGGATTTTGTTCTTGATAGAGAATATGAAACGCCAAATTGTCCTTATAAAATCGGAGTTATGAAGAAAATGCTTAAATAAAAAACGAGCGAATTTCGCTCGTTTTTTATTATTTTAGAGAACCTCAACGGAAATTGTAACCTTATTTCCGTTTATATCCCATTCCTTTGAGTGAGTAGCAATAGCATCGTATTCGAACTTATCGCCTAAAACAACAGCTGCAATTTCTGCCTCATTTCTCTTGATAATCGAAGCGATTTTTTCATTTTCGCTTATACAAACCTTGATATGATCAGTCACATTAAAGCCGGAATCCTTTCTCATTGTTTGGATTTTGCTAATAATTTCATTTACATATCCTTCTTCAATAAGTTCTCTTGTGAGGTTTGTGTCAAGAGCAACACTGAGGCACTTATCGCTAAGGGAGCAGTAGTTTTCCTTTTGCTTTGTTTCGATGAGGAGGTCCTCTTCTGCAAGAGAAATTTCTGTTCCGTCAGCTACAACGAGCTTGATAGAGCCGTTAGTAGTAAGCTCGTTCATCGCCTCGTTTCCGTCAAGCTCACTAAGCCATGTTCTTATTGCACCAAGATATTTTCCATATTTGGGTCCAACAGTTTTAAGCTGTGGCTTAAATGTGTAAGATGAAAACTCAGACATATCATCAACAAATTTTACACTCTTAATGTTAAGCTCGTCCTCGATGATTTCGAGATAGAAATCAGACAAGGTGTGAGCAGTTTTTACATACATAGTCGCAAGAGGCTGACGATTTTTAAGAGAAGAGTTGTTTCTTGCTGCACGTCCCATAACAACAATGTCAAGAAGCGCTTTCATATCTTCTTCAAGCTTAGAATCTATTGCGCTTTCATCAACAACAGGGAAATCGCAAAGATGAATACTCTCAGGAGCTGTTTTGTCAAGGTTGCAAACGAGGTTTCTGTAAATATCTTCTGCCATAAATGGAATCATAGGCGCACTTGCCTTAGCTGTTGTAACAAGGGCAGTGTAAAGAGTCATATATGCTGCAATCTTATCGTCTGTCATGCCCTGTACCCAGTATCTTTCACGGCCACGACGAACATACCAGTTGGACATATCGTCAACAAACGCTTCAAGCGCCTTGCAAGCCTCTGGAATCTTGTAGTTTTCAAGACAACTATCAACCTCTTTAACAGTTGAGTTCATTCTTGAAAGGAGCCACTTATCCATAACAGAAAGCTTTGCATCCTCAAGCTTGTAATCCATAGGATTAAACTTGTCGATGTTAGCATAGAGAACATAGAACGCGTATGTGTTCCAAAGAGTTCCCATAAACTTTCTTTGTCCCTCGATTACTGCCTTTCCGTGGAAACGGTTAGGAAGCCAAGGAGCAGAGTTTGTGTAGAAATACCAACGAATAGCGTCGGCACCATAGGTTTCGAGTGCCTCGAATGGATCTACGGCATTTCCCTTTGATTTTGACATCTTTTGTCCATTTTCGTCCTGTACATGTCCAAGAACAATTACATTTTTGTAAGGTGCCTTATCAAAGATAAGAGTTGAAATAGCAAGAAGAGAATAGAACCAGCCTCTTGTTTGGTCTACTGCCTCGGAGATGAAGTCAGCAGGGAATTGCGCATCGAAAAGATCCTTGTTTTCGAAAGGATAGTGATGCTGTGCAAATGGCATTGCACCTGAGTCGAACCAACAGTCGATAACCTCTGGAACACGGTGCATTTGTCCACCACATTTTTCACACTTTATAGTTACCTCGTCAACATATGGACGGTGAAGCTCTATGTTATCAGGGCAATTATCGGACATTGCCTTCAATTCTTCAATAGATCCAATAGAATGCTTGTGACCACATTCACACTCCCAAATGTTCAAAGGAGTTCCCCAGTATCTGTTACGGCTAATTCCCCAGTCCTGAACATTCTCAATCCAAGCGCCAAAACGGCCCTTTCCGATTGATTCAGGAATCCAGTTAATTGTATTATTGTTTTTGATAAGATTATCTCTTACAGCGCTCATCTTGATGAACCAAGACTCGCGAGCATAGTAGATAAGTGGAGTGTCGCATCTCCAACAGAACGGATAATCGTGCTCGAACTTTGGAGCATCAAAAAGCTTTCCTTGCTCGTCAAGGTCTTTAAGGATAATAGGGTCAGCCTTCTTTACAAACATTCCTGCATAAGGAGTGTCGTCTGTCATTTCGCCCTTTCCGTTTACGAATTGAACGAAAGGAAGGTCGTAAATTCTACCTACCTTTGAGTCATCCTCACCAAAAGCAGGAGCGATGTGAACAATACCTGTACCGTCAGACATTGTAACATAGTTATCACAAGTGATAAAGTGAGCCTTTTTGCCTTGCTTTTTAGAGGCAACGCCTGCGCACTCAAAAAGTGGCTCATATTCGAGATATTCGAGCTGCTTACCAGTATATTTATCGGTAATTTCATAAGCCTTTTCGCCCTCTTGTGCAAGAGGAGAAAGAACCTTGTCGAGAAGAGCCTCTGCCATGTAATAAACCTTACCATCGGCAGCCTTAACTCTGCAGTATGTTTCCTCTGGATTAACGCAGAGCGCAACATTTGATGGAAGAGTCCAAGGGGTTGTTGTCCAAGCGAGGAAATATGCGTCCTCGTCTGCCTTTTTGAATCTTACAACAGCTGAACGCTCTTTAACGCTCTTATAGCCCTGCGCAACCTCGTGAGAGGAAAGTGGAGTACCACAACGAGGGCAATAAGGAACAATTTTAAATCCCTTGTAGAGAAGTCCCTTGTCCCAAATTTGCTTAAGTGCCCACCATTCTGATTCAATAAAGTTGTTGTGATAAGTAACATATGGGTCGTCCATATCAGCCCAAAAACCAACGGTTGCGGAGAAGTCCTCCCACATTCCCTTGTATTTCCAAACGCTTTCCTTACATTTGCCAATGAAAGGGTCAAGACCATATTGCTCGATTTGTTCCTTGCCATCAAGACCAAGAAGCTTTTCAACCTCAAGCTCAACAGGAAGACCGTGAGTGTCCCAGCCTGCTTTACGAGGAACCATGTAGCCCTTCATTGTTCTGTAACGAGGAATCATATCCTTTATTACACGCGTTAATACATGTCCTATATGTGGCTTACCATTTGCGGTTGGGGGGCCATCATAGAATGTGTAGGAAGGCGCATTTTCACGCATTTTTATGCTTTTTTCAAAAATAGCATTGTCCTTCCAGAATTTTTCAGTTGCTTTTTCTCTTTCAACAAAATTGAGATTAGTTGCGACTTTGTCGTACATATTTATATTCCTTTCTCAATGAATTTTTCAAAAATAAAATCTCGTCCCGTATGAAAACAGGACGAGATTGATACCGTAACCACCTATTCAACATACATACTATATGCGTCCCTTTTAACGGTAGGAGCCCGTCGCAGACTACTGAATTCGTCCTCGAAGCTCGGAAGTGATATTCGTTCAAATTTAATAGCATCAGGCTTTCACCATCCCTGATTCGCTAAGGCGTTCGATTTGAATTACTGTCTTCGTCACAGCTTTTAATATTGATTAGATTTTAACATTAAAATAATAATTTGTCAATTAAAAATACAATTTTTCTTGAATGTAATTTTTAAGCTCTGCAATAGGAAGACGGATTTGCTCCATTGTATCTCTATCACGAACAGTTACACAACCATCGTTTTCGGTGTCGAAGTCGTAGGTGATGCAGAATGGAGTACCGATTTCATCCTGACGGCGATATCTCTTTCCAATAGAACCTGTTTCATCAAATTCAACATTGAAGTATTTTGAAAGCTCTGAATAAACCTCTTCAGCCTTGTCAGAAAGCTTTTTAGAAAGAGGAAGAACAGCAGCCTTAACAGGAGCAAGAGCGGGGTGGAAGTGCATAACGGTTCTTACATCGTTTTCTCCAACCTCTTCCTCGTCATAAGCCTCTACCAAGAAAGCAAGAGTTACACGGTCAGCGCCAAGAGATGGCTCGATAACATATGGGATATACTTTTCGTTAGTTTCAGGATCAAAATATTCCATATTTTCACCCGAAAGATTAGCATGCTGAGTAAGGTCGTAATCAGTACGGTCAGCAATTCCCCAAAGCTCGCCCCAGCCGAATGGGAAGAGATACTCAAAGTCTGTTGTAGCCTTGGAATAGAAGCACAACTCCTCTGGGTCATGGTCACGAAGTCTAAGGTTTTCCTTCTTCATGCCGAGGTTGTAGAGGAAGTTAGCACAATAGTCCTTCCAAAAAGCAAACCATTCAAGGTCAGTGCCAGGCTTGCAGAAGAACTCAAGCTCCATTTGTTCAAATTCACGAATACGGAAAATGAAGTTACCAGGAGTGATTTCGTTTCTAAAGGATTTTCCTATTTGTCCAACACCAAATGGGAGCTTCTTTCTTGTTGTTCTTGCAATGTTTTTGAAGTTTACAAAAATACCTTGTGCTGTTTCAGGACGGAGATAAAGCTCGGATGTGGAATCCTCTGTTACGCCCTGAAATGTTTTAAACATAAGGTTGAATTTTCTAATATCGGTAAAGTCTCCGCTTCCACATGATGGGCAAACGATTTTGTTTTCTTTGATGAAAGAGAACATTTCATCGTTTGACATTCCAGCAGGATTTACATTTGTTCCAGTTTGGAATGCGAAGTCCTCAATAAGCTTATCTGCACGATGTCTTGTCTTGCATTGCTTGCAGTCCATAAGTGGGTCAGAGAAGCCACCAACATGTCCTGATGCAACCCAAACCTGTGGGTTCATAAGGATAGCACTGTCAAGACCTACATTATATTTTGACTCTTGTACAAATTTTTGCCACCAAGCCTTTTTGATGTTGTTCTTAAATTCTACTCCAAGAGGGCCGAAGTCCCAGGAGTTAGCAAGGCCACCGTATATTTCGGAGCCTGGATATACAAATCCTCTATTTTTACATAGAGCAACAACCTTTTCCATTGTTTTACTTGCGTTATTCATAATTGAAACCTCTCAAATGAAAATTATTATCTCATATATTATATAGTAAAAAAATCACGATTTCAAGTATAAATTTAAAAATATAATAAAATACAAATAAATTTGTATAATAGGCACAAATGTTGCGACTTGTTTTGTCGGTTTTTTATGCATGAAATTGAAATAATCAAAAAGAATTGAAAAAAATAAAAAAAGCTATTGATTTTTAAAAAAGTTTTTGTTATAATAGGTTTCAGTATTTTGAGAAATGCCTAAAAAGAGGAGAAAAATATGATATCACGTGATGTTACAATTGTAAATGATGTTGGATTGCATGCAAGACCTGCTACATTCTTCATCCAGAAGGCCAATTCTTATAAGGCATCTCTTTGGATAGAAAAAGACGATCGCAGAGTTAATGCTAAGAGCTTGCTTGGAGTTCTTTCTATGGGAATTGTAAAGGGCACTGTTGTTACTATCATCGCTGACGGTGAGGAAGAGGCAGTTGCTGTTGAAGGTCTTATAGAATTGATTTCCAATGGACTCAACGACTAATTTAATAAATTGTGGCGATGGTTTTTAACTATCGCCTATTTCTTTGAAAGGGGGATTCTTGTGACTGACGAAAAGCTTAAATATCTTAGAGACAAGGCTTCAAAACTTCCACGCACTCCAGGCGTTTATATAATGCTCGACAAAAATGGAAAGGTAATATATGTCGGAAAATCACGTTCTTTGAAGGACAGAGTGTCACAATATTTTCATCTTTCCCCTGATGCAAATTTAAAAACATTTAGAATGGTTTCTCAAATAGATAATTTTGAAACTGTTTTTTGTGATACGGAAATAGAAGCGCTTGCTCTTGAAAACACTAAAATTAAGCAATATACACCAAAATACAATATACTCTTGAAGGATTCAAAGTCATACCCTTATATCAAGGTAACTATGAATGAAGAATATCCAAGGATTTTGCAAACGAGAAAAAGACTCTCTGATGGTGCTAAGTATTTTGGACCATATTCTGGAATGTCTGTTGTTTACGGAGTGATGGGAACACTTGAAAGAGCACTTGGGATTCCTATGTGTAAAAGACAATTTCCGAGAGATATAGGTAAAGAGCGTCCTTGCATATATAAACAGCTTGGTAGATGCGTTGCACCTTGCGATAATAGCATAAGCGCAGAAGAATATTACAAGATTATGCAATGTGCAGTAAGCATTTTGCGAGGAAATACTAAGGAAGCAATTTCGGCTTTGACAGAGCAAATGTATGCTCATGCAGAAAACGAGCGTTTTGAGGATGCTGCGCGTTGTCGTGATGGAATTGAAGCGATGAAAAGATTAGGCGAGGGACAAAAGGTTGTCGGTGCGCCTGATGATGAGCACGATGTTATCGCGGTTTATAGCGATGATACCTGCACTTGCGTGTCAGTCTTCTATGTAAGAAGCGGTCTTATATCGGATAGCGAAAGCTTCACATTTGGTGCAAGTGAGATAAATGCTGATGATGGTTATGAATATATGTCCTCATTCTTGACGGATCTATATTCAAGAAGAGAGTATATTCCGTCGCAAATTTTGCTTTCCTTTGATTTTCCAGAGGACGAAAGAGCTCTCGTTGAAGGTTATTTAAGAGGCATTAGTAATAGAGCTATAAATATTAGGATTCCTCAAAAGGGAAACAACAAAAAGCTTTGTGATATGGTGCTTTTGAATGCTAAGCAACAAGCCTTACAGTATAGAGAAAGACACGAGAGAGATACTAAAACGCTTTTCAAACTCGCCGATATGCTTGGACTTGAAGCCTTGCCCGAAAGAATAGAAGCATATGATATTTCAAATTTAGGAAACGAGCACATTACCGCTGGTATGATTGTTTTTGAGGATGGCAAGCTTAATAAAGACAGTTATCGTGTTTTCAAAATCAAAAATCAAGATGGGGCAGACGATTATTCTGCTATGAGAGAGGTTCTTTCAAGAAGAATAGCTCATTTGCAGGACGCAAAGGGTAGTTTTTCAAGAATGCCAGACCTCATATTGCTTGATGGTGGAATGACTCATGTTGGCGTTGTAAAAGCGCTTTTTTCAGAACTTGGAGTTGATATTCCTGTCTTTGGTATGGTCAAGGATGAGCATCATAAAACAAGAACAATTGTAACGGACAAGGAAGAGATAAGCATTGCAAAGGAGCAATCCGTCTTTGTATTTGTCTATAAGCTTCAAGAAGAGGTTCATAGGTTTACTGTCTCTAAAATGGATTCCTCTAAAAGAAAAACTTTGAAAACATCTTCTCTTGAAAAGATTCAAGGAATAGGTAGGGAAAAGGCGAGAAGGCTGCTTTCACACTTTAAGACAATTTCTGCAATAAAAGATGCACAAATAGATGAAATTTTGGAAGTTAAGGGAATATCTTCTGCTGATGCAAAAAGCATATACGATTATTTTAATACAAATCGAGGTACAAAATGAAAATTATTACTGGAAGCGCTAAGGGAATGAATTTGCAGACCTTAGAGGGAGATGCGACAAGACCAACATCTCAAAGAGTCAAGGAAGCTGTTTTTTCTATGATACAATTTGAAATAGAGGGCGCAACAGTTTTGGATGTTTTTGGTGGCTCTGGTCAGCTTGGACTTGAAGCATTGAGTAGAGGCGCTAAAAAAGCGACATTCTGCGATTTATCAAGAGATGCCGTGGATATAATAATAGCAAATGCAAAGAAAACAAGACTTTTCGATAGATGTCGAGTTTCTTGTTGTGATTACAAGCAAATGATAAAAGGGCTTTCTGGCAAGGAATTATTTGATTTTGTTTTTATTGACCCGCCATATAAGGACAAAATAATTCCAAATGTTTTAAGAGAGCTCTTAAGGGCTGGAATTCTTGCGAATGGAGCTAAAATCATTTGCGAGAGCGCGGATAACGATGTTTTCTGTGGCGACGAGGACCTTTCAGCGCAATTTAATATTTTTAAGCAGTCCAAATATTCTATTAGTTATGTAACAGTTTTAACATTGAAAAACGACGAGGAGTAATATGAAAGCAATTATTACTGGTAGCTTCGATCCGATTACGCTCGGGCATATAGAGGTGATAAAAAAAGCAAGTAGCTTTTTTGATGAGCTTTATGTTGTCGCTTTACTAAATGAAAAAAAGGAATATGTCTTTTCCCTTGATGAGAAGAAAGAAATAATGGAGCTGTCCTTGCAAGATTATCCAAATATAATTGTGGATGCATACAGTGGATTGACAGCTGACTATATGCATAATCATGGCATTAAAAAAATTGTAAGAGGTACAAGAAGCGACGCTGATAGAGAGTATGAGGAGAAGCTTGCTGACGCTATGAAGTCATATGATAAGGATTTTGAAACGATATTGATTAAAAGCGATGATGAATATTCTCACATAAGCTCCACTTTTGTACGAGAATGTCTAAAAAAGGGAGAAAGCTTGGACGGAATTGTTCACAAAAATGCGAAAAATAGGATTTTAGAAATCTATAATTCCAAAAAATAAAGACTGGTAGGAATGAAAAATTCCTACCTTTTTCTTTTCAAAAATTGATTTCAAAAAGCCAAAAAACAAAAAAATCAAAAAAATTGAAAAAATTTTTAAAAAAACTATTGCAATTTTTCTGCACATAGTATATAATGAGTACATAAAAGTGGTGGAAAGTGGAGCAAAAACGGAGAAAAGTGGAGCGAAAGGAGGAAAACCAAATGCTTTATGGTAGATATGAGCACACTGTAGATGCTAAAAATAGAATGTTTGTGCCTGCGAAGTTTAAAGAAGCATTGGGTGCATCCTTCAAAGTAACCTACAATGACTTTAACAAGTGCATTCTCGTTTATTCAGATGCTGAATGGGAAAAGTACGAAAACAAAATTGCTCAATTGCCAACATTACAGTTTGAAGATTTTATAAGAACTATTTACTCAAACACAGTAGATGTTCAAGTCGATTCTCAAGGAAGAATAGTAATTCCTCAATTTTTAAAGGAAAAGGTTGATATTCAAAAGAATGTTCTTGTTATGGGAGTTGGATCTCACTTGGAAATCTGGTCTCAAGAGGTATACGCAGAAAAGCAAAAGTCTGTGGATATGGACAAGATAAAGAATCTTATGATGGAGCTTGGCTTCTAAGAGGAGTTTATGGAATTTTCACACTATTCGGTAATGTTAAAGGAGTGCATAGAAGCACTTGATATAAAACCGAACGGAATATATGTTGACTGCACAGCAGGTGGCGGTGGACATTCCGAAGCAATTCTCGAAAGACTTGACGGAGGAAAGCTTATTTCTCTTGATCAAGACGACGAGGCAATTGAAACCTGTAAAAAAAGGCTTTCCAAGTTTGGCGAGCGTTCAATAATAGTAAAAAGTAACTTTTCAGAGCTCGAAAGAGTTCTTAATGAATTAGAAATTGTTCATATTGACGGAGTCCTAATGGATCTTGGTGTCTCGTCCCATCAACTTGACACACCGTCGCGTGGGTTCTCGTATAATAGTGACGCAGAGCTAGATATGCGTATGAACCCACGCTCTCCTTTCTCAGCATATGATGTTGTAAATACATATAGTGAGCAGGAGCTTAAAAAAATAATCTTTGATTATGGAGAGGAAAGATTCGCTCCACAAATTGCAAGAAAGATTGTTTCAACAAGAGAAGAAAACCCTATAAAAACAACTCTTGAGCTTGCGTCTATTATAAAAAGTGCAATTCCTGTAGGCGCAGCAAAGAAAGAATCACAGCATCCAGCTAAGAGAACCTTTCAGGCCATCAGAATAGAGGTTAATCATGAGCTTGATGTTATTGATCCAGCTATTGAAACCGCAGTTTCGAGAATGAATCTCGGTGGAAGAATAGCTATAATGACATTCCATTCATTGGAAGATAGAATTGTAAAAAGCAAATTTAATGATTACGCAAGAGCTTGTACTTGTCCACCAAATTTTCCAGTATGTGTTTGTGGAAACAAGGCAAAGCTAAAGGTAATCAACAAAAAACCGATAATAGCAAATGAAGAAGAATTAAAAGAAAATGCTCGTTCAAGAAGCGCAAAGCTTAGAGTGGCAGAAAAAATATAAGTAGAAAACGGAGGATGTTTACTATGTACGGTTCAATAAGAAAAAGCTATGGTGCAAAAAAGGCATCCCGCGATGTAGAAAAGAAAGAGCGCAGAGTCCTTTTTGGCGCAAAAAAGAAAAATAAGGTTGAAGAGGATGTTTTTCAGGAAACATCTTATATGAATGTTGAGGGTTCTTCAAGATTTTCAAAGAATGTAAAACCATCAATCAACAATCGTTTCCAACAGGAAAACAATAACAATAACTCTTCAAAGAGCGAGTTCCCAATCGCATCAGTAATACTTACAATAGTATTTACTATGATGGTTATGGTTCTTGCATTCGGTTTCGGTGGAATATAGGAAAAAGCGATGCTTGGCATCGCTTTTTTGTTGTTTTAAAAGAAAATTTTGGGGCGCTCCTTATGGAGTGCCTTTTTTAGTAATATAAATCGAAAGTAAAAATATATATTTTATGAGAGGATGGTGTGTATGGAAAATTTAGGAAGGTCATCAAAAATCGTGATGAGAGGACTCATAGTTATTTCTATTTTTTTGGTTATAGGTCTTTTTGTTGTTATAAAATTATTTAAATTGCAGGTTTTAGATTACGATTTTTATCAAGAAAATGTTATAGAACAGCTTATCGTAGAAACAAATGTCAATCCTATGAGAGGTACAATTTACGATGCTAATGGAAAAATTTTAGCCACTAACAAAACAGTTTGGATTCTTTATGTATGTCCAAAAAGCATTGATAATCCCGAGATGATAGCGGAAAATTTATCCAAGATTATAGGAGTTGATAAAGAAAGTATATTGAAAAAAGCTAAAAAAAGAGGATATAAATACCAAATTATTCACAATTCGCTTGACAAAGAAACTTCTGATAAGGTGCGAGAATTTATAGATTCGAACAATCTTTCTGAGCAGATAAAATTAAGTGCAAGCGCAAAAAGATACTATCCTTATAACGATTTAGGCTCGCATGCCTTAGGCTTTGTAAATGCAGATGGAGTGGGGATTTATGGTCTTGAAAAGGTTTATAATAACATATTAGAGGGGACAAAAGGTAAATATATTACCGCTCAAAACGCGCAAAGTGGGGATATGCCTTTTCAGTATGAAACATATATAGAGGATGAAAACGGATATAATCTTGTGACAACTATGGACACTTACATTCAATATCAGCTTGAATTGGTTTTACGAAACGCATCAATCGAGTCAGGAGCGCAAAACAGGGCCACTGGAATTGTTATGAATCCTCAAAATGGCGAAATATACGCAATGGCGACATATCCCTCTTTTGATTTAAACAATCCTTATGAGCTTGATGAACTATCTAAAAACAAGATTGATTCATACGATAAAGAATCTACTGAATATAAAAAAGAATATCTAAATTTGTTGTTTTCTATGTGGAATAACAAGGCTGTAACGGAAATATACGAACCAGGATCAACTTTTAAGCTTGTAACAACCTCGGTGGCGCTTCAAGAAAAGGTCGCAACGCTCGATACGGGCTTTCATTGCAGTGGATCGCTAAAAATTGATGGATATTACAGGGCTATTAGCTGTCATAAGCGCACAGGACATGGTTCGATAAATTTTGCACAAGCCTTACAGCAATCCTGCAATCCCTCTATGATGACACTTGCTATGAGAATTGGTAAGGCTAATTTTTACGAATATTTTAAAAGATTTGGATATACTTCGAAAACAGGAATCGATTTGCCCTCCGAAAGTATCGGATATTACCATTCTTATGATGATTTTTCGAATGTTTCGCTGGCAGTTTATTCGTTTGGCCAAACCTTTAAAACAACGGCAATTCAGCAACTGTGTGCTATAAGCACGGTTGCAAATGGTGGATATAGGGTTACACCACATTTTTTAGATAAGATCGTGGATAATGACGGAAATGTTATTTTCGATTATGAAGGCGAAAAAGGCTCGCAAATAATTGATACAGAGGTATGCAATACCATATCAAAAATATTAAAGGAAGGCGTAGATGGTGCAGGTGGTGCCAAAAATGCTTATGTTGCCGGATATAGTGTTGCTGCAAAGACAGGAACATCGGAAAAAAAGGACAAATACGATGAAAACGGAAACACGTCTTATAGAGTTTCATCATGTGTCGCATATGCGCCGTCCGAAAATTCACAGGTAGCAGTAATAATATTGGTTGATGAGCCTACGATTGGAAGCAAATACGGAAGCGTTGTTGTAGCTCCGTACGTATCTAATCTTATGGAGTTGATTTTGCCTTATTTGGGTATGAAGCCAGAATATAGCGCTATTGACAACGAGCATAAACAGATTACTGTAGAGGATTATACCTCAAAAAGTGTAGATGAGGCGATAGAAGCGCTTTCTAAGGATGGAATTAAATATGAAATTATCGGAGATGGAGAAACCGTTCTTTCGCAAATGCCATCAAAAGGAAGCCATATATATATAAAGAAAGGAAGAGTTTTATTATATACCTCCAAGGATTATAACGAGGAGATTACAGTAAAAGTGCCAAATGTAATTGGCAAAACTCCAGAAGAAGCAAATTTGATTTTATACAATGCTGGCTTTAATGTGAAAATAGAGGGCGCTATGAATTTTAGCGTAAGTCAAGGCGCCACAATAACATATCAATATCCCGCTTCAGGAAGCGCTATTCAACGCGGTGATGTTGTAACGATAAAAGTTGTTTATACAAACGAAAAGGAGTAAAAATGAGGCTTGAAGAGCTTTTGAAGGGCGTTCAAATAATAAATTCCAAGCTGTCGCTTGATGAGGAGATTGAAAAACCTTGTTCTGATTCGAGAAAATGCAAAAATAATAGCATATTTATAGCTATAAGAGGCCAAAAACGCGATGGAAATGAGTACATAGACGAGGCTTTTAAAAATGGTGCAAAATGCGTTATAACAGATCAAGAAAGTATCTTTTTGAAGATTGATAATTGCGTTTTGGTGGAGAATTCAAGAAGGGCTCTTGCTTTCGTTTGGAATAACTATTATTGCTCTCCATGTGAAAATATAAAGATTATTGGAATAACCGGAACAAATGGGAAGACCTCTTGTGCATATTTTTTGCACAGTATTTTAATGAATGCAAAAAAGAGAGTAGGGCTAATTTCGACAGTAGAGTGCTTGATCAACGGAGAAAGTCTTGATATCAATGGAGGCGGAGAGGTTGTTGATATCGATTCTGCTATGACAACACCTGATCCCGAGATTTTGTACGGCATTTTTTCTAAAATGAGAGACGAAAATGTCGAATTTGTTGTAATGGAGGTTTCCTCGCATGCTTTAGAGCATTGTAAGGTTGATCCAATACGGTTTTTTGGTGCTGTTTTTACAAATTTATCCGCTGAACATCTTGATTTCCATAAAAATATGGAGTCATACTTTAATTCGAAGAAAAAGCTTTTTGAAAAAACTAAATTTGGAATCGTAAATTCAGATGATGATTATGGAAAGCGAATTTTGTCGGATGCTGTGTGCGAAATTTGGTCTGTATCTACAATTAGAAATGCAGATTTTTATGCAAACGGCATAGAATTATCAACTCAAGGGATTGACTATTTTTTGAGCTTTGAAGAAACAAAATTAAAGATTCAAACAAAAATAAGCGGAAGATATACTGTTTATAACTCTATGCTTGCATTAGCGTGCGCTATAAGACTTGGAATAAATGAGGATGAAGCCTTAATAGGAATATCATCGTTAGAGATTATTCCAGGGCGAATGGAGAAGGTATTTGATGACGTTTTTATCGATTATGCACACACTCCAGTCGCTTTTGAGAATGTTTTAAGAGCGGTAAGGGAGATGAGTCCAAAAGGAAGAATAATTGTGGTTTTCGGCTGTGGAGGAGATAGAGATAAGGAAAAGCGTCCTCAAATGGGTAAAATTGCCTCTAAAATGGCTGACAAGGTAATTATTAGCTCGGACAATTCAAGAAGCGAGAAGAAAAACCAGATAATAATCGACATTTTAAATGGTGTGGATGGAGAAAATTTTGAGGTTATTCCTAATCGAAGAGATGCCATAAAGCGCGCGATAGAGATAAAAAGAGAGAACGATGTTCTTCTTTTGCTGGGCAAAGGACACGAAAAATATGAAATAGATACATATGGAAAGCATTATTTTTCAGAAAAAGATATAGTCAGCGAGGCAATAAATGATAAAAATAAGTCCAATAACTACTTTTGAAATGGCAGATTTTTTGGGTGCTCCGAGACCAAAAGAGAATGTGTTGATAACAGAAATTTCTATTGATACAAGAGAAAATTTTGGAGAAAATACCTGCTTTGTAGCTATAGAAGGAGAAAGGTTTTCTGGCAATGATTTTATAAAATATGCAATAGCAAAAGGTGCGAAATGCATTCTTTCAAATGAAAAAATGTCGGGGGAAGTGTCGTTTGTTACAGTTTTTGATACTAAAAAGGCACTTTTAAAGCTCGCGAGCCGAGAAATAAAAAACACAAAAATTATAGCTATAACTGGGAGTGCAGGAAAAACTACTGTGAAAGAAATGATTTGTTCAGTTTTGTCTCAGGAATATAGAGTGCATTCTACATATCAAAATCACAACAATGAGATAGGCGTTGCCCAAACTTTATTTTCAATAAAAGATGAGGACTTCTGCGTTGTTGAAATGGGAATGCGAGGTTTGGGAGAGATAGAACTCCTCGCAAGTGCTTGTTCTCCTTATGTAGGAGCAATAACAAATTGTGGCAGTGCTCATATTGAACGTCTTGGAACTAAAGAGAATATTTTTCTTGCAAAATGCGAATTATTAAATCATACGACTGATTTTGTGCTTGTTCCCTTTGAAAAACGATTTCAAAATATACATTATGGCAAATTAAGACCCTTTTTTATAGGAGACGGTGGAGATGTAGAGCTTGGTAGAATAAATTACGATAAAACCGCCATAACCGTTGATGTGATTGACAACGAACAAAATAAAATTTTAAGATTTATAGTTCCCTCAATTTATAAGCATGATGCTACGAATGCGTTGTTTGCGTATAAGATTGGAAAAATTTGTGGAATTAGAGATGAGAATATTGCAAAAGGAATCATGAATTTTAAAAGCTGTAACGGCAGAGGCTCTAAATTCAAAATAGGTAGCTTTGAGATAATAGATGACACATATAATGCTTCTTTTGAGAGCTCTGAACAAGCAGTTATATCTCTTGCGAGCTATAGCTCAATTGTTAAAAAGTACTCTGTACTAATAATGGGGGATATGCATGAAATAGGAGAGATGGCAAAGGAATATCATGAAAAAATAGGTCATATAGCAAGAAAATATGGGATAAAGCAGTTGATTTGTTATGGAAACTTTTCGAAAGATTTATGCAAAGGCTTTTCTGGAGGAATAGCACTTGATTCTCGCGAGCAAGTTGTAGATACGATATTAAAAAATGTCCCAAAAGAATCAGTTTTATTAATAAAGGCAAGCAGAAAAATGGGCTTTGAAAAAATAATAGATGGTTTGAAAGAGAAGATAAATGAGTATTGAAAAATTGTTTTTTATTTGCTTTTTAATAGTTCTTTTTTTGACGGTTTTGGGATTGAGAATTCTTATCCCTGTTTTAAGATCAAAGAAAATGGGACAAAAAATATTAGAAATTGGTCCAAGATGGCACAAGAGCAAGGAGGGAACTCCTACAATGGGAGGGATTGCGTTTGTGATCGCTTCTGTTATTGTTTATGCTGTGTTTATGCTCGTTTCTTATAAAAATGTAGATATGAAATATATTTTATGTTCTTTGAACATAGTTGTTTATGCTATTTTAAATGCTATGATAGGAATAATTGACGATTTTGCTAAAATAAGAAAATCGAAGAATGAGGGATTGAGTCCTTTAGCTAAGTATACCTTTCAGTCAATAATAGCCATATTGTTTTTGATTTCTATGCGATATTCTGTTGGTATTTCAACAACCCTTTTTATTCCTTTTTTTAATGCTTATGTGGATTTAGGGTTTTTCTATTATATAATTGCGTATTTTGCGCTTTGTGGAGTAGTAAATAGTGTTAATTTAACCGATGGAATAGACGGACTTGCCTCATCGGTTACGTTTACTGTTGGGATCTTTTTTATGGTAGTCAATTTTATAGTAATAAAAGATGCTAATATAGCGTTTTTTAGTGCTATTTTGATGGGATCTACTTTGGGATTTTTAGTTTATAATTTTTATCCAGCTAAAATCTTTATGGGCGATACGGGATCATTATTTTTAGGGGCTTTAGTTATATCAATGGCGTTTCTTATTGACAACATACTTCTTGTTTTAGTGTATGGCTTTGTTTTTATAGTTGAGGCATTTTCCGATATTTTACAGGTGTTTTATTTCAAGGTAACAAAGGGAAAAAGATTATTTAAAATGGCTCCGATTCATCATCATTTTGAAAAATCTGGATTTAGCGAGATTCAAATAGTAGTGACTTTTACGATTGTTAATGCTATTTTCTGCTTTTTAGCATATTTTGGGATGGGAAATTTATGAGTAATGTTCTATTTTTTGGTAGAGAAAACCAAATCGAACAAAAAGAAAAAGTTAAGAATAAAACGCTAAGAGAAAAAGTGGATATGCCTATTGTGGCGACTTTGTCGCTTTTACTCCTTTTAGGTACACTTATGATTTTTAGCGCAAGTTATCCATATGCCAGTCTTCACTACGGGGATGGGGCATACTACATAAAAAGGCAGGTTATATTTCTTGCAATAGGAATTATTGTTATGATTTTTACGAGCAATATTCCTGTTGAGATTTACAAAAAAACATCTCCTATTGTTTACTCGGTATGCCTTTTTTTGCTTGTTGCGGTGCTTTTTGGTGGATTTTCCGAGGGAATAGCAAAAAGATGGCTTGGAATTCCTGGCACGCCACTTAGTTTTCAACCGTCCGAGCTTATGAAATTAGGAATAATTTTGATGTTAGCTTGGTACATAGATAAGCAAAAAGAGAAAAAGAGAACAATAGTTAGCGAGATAATTTTGCCTGGAGTTGTTTTGTTTTCTGCTTGTGGACTTGTATTGTTAGAAAAGCATCTTTCCGGAACACTAATCATAGCATTCATTGGAATTTGTGTTTTGTTTGTTGCAGGAAGTAGTATAAAGAAAATGTCACTTATATATGGAATAACAGCGCTGGTTGGTGGCACAATATTCTTATTGACAAACAGCTATGCAATGAAGCGAATCGAGTCATTTCTAAATCCAAATGCCGATATTTTAAGTGATAAATGGCAAACAACGCAAGGATTATATGCGATTGGTTCGGGTGGCTTCTTTGGCGTTGGATTTTTGAATAGTCGGCAAAAATATAGCTATGTATCAGAACCACAAAATGATTTTATTTTCACGATTTGGTGTGAGGAAATGGGATTTTTGGGAGCAATTGTAGTTATTATGCTCTTTGTATTGCTATTATGGAGAGGCTACAAGATATCAATAAATGCGCCTGATGCGTTTTCCTCGCTTGTTGGATTTGGAATTACTGCACAAATAGGGATCCAGGTTCTTTTAAATATGCTTGTTGTAACGGATTTGATTCCTAATACAGGAATTTCATTGCCTTTTTTCTCATATGGTGGAAGCTCGCTTGTAATTTTGCTTGCGGAAATGGGAATATTACTATCAGTGTCAAGAATATCAAAGCTAAAAGGGGGATAAAATGAGGGTATTATTATGTGGTGGAGGAACAGCAGGGCACGTGAATCCTGCGTTAGCAATAGCGCAAACAATACAAAGAAACTCTCCATCCTCGGAATTTTCCTATGTGGTTACAAAAAATGGAATAGAAAAAAGATTGGTTCCATATAAGCAATACGAAATAAATGTAACAGGATTAAAAAGAAACTTTTCTTTGTCTAACTTGAAGACGATATTCTTAACCTTCAGGGCTATTTCCGAGTGTAAGAGAATAATAAAGGAATTTAAACCAGACATTATAGTAGGAACGGGTGGTTATGCTTGTTATCCTGTTATATATGCAGGGCATTCATTAGGCATAAAAACGGTTCTTCATGAATCAAATGCCTTGCCAGGTAAGGCTTTAAGAATGCTTGAAGATAAGGTGGACAAAATATTTCTTAATTTTAAGGAAGCAGAGAAATATTTCAAGGATAAAAGCAAGCTTATATATGCAGGAAATCCGGTGCGAGATGGATTTGGCGTGTTGAATAAGGACGAGGCGAGAAAAAAACTAAAAATCAAGGAAAAATATGTGGTTTTATGCTATGGGGGGTCCCTTGGAGCAAAGGCAATAAACGAAGGGGCGATGCAAATAATAGAAAATCTCATAAAAGAAGAAAAAAGCATAAGATTCATTTGGGCTAGTGGAAAAAGAGAATATAGAGAAATGTATTATTTATTAAGGGACAAGGGCTTTGAAAAGCTAAAAAACCTTGATTTTAACGAGTATATTTACGATATGCCTGAAAGAATAGCGAGTGCCGATGTGGTTATATGTAGAGCCGGGGCAATGAGCATTTCTGAAATGGCTTTTGCGGGTAAATGTGCAATTTTTATACCATCGCCTAATGTGGTTGATAATCATCAATACAAGAATGCATATGCGTTAAGCTCGGCATCGGCGGCGATTTTGATGACGGAAAGCGAAATATTTAATTTGACCGACACTGTAAAGGAGCTTTTAGATGATGATGTAAAGAGAGCATTATATGGAAAGAGAATAAAAGCCTTTTCGGTCAAGGATTCCAACAAAATAATTTATGAGGAGATCAAAAGGCTCGTAAAAAACTCAAAAGCATAGTAAAAATTGACTTGACTTACTTAAATCCTTATGTTATTATAAAAATAGTAATTTATATCGTAAAGGATAGGTTAAAATGTCAAGATTTTTAAAATCGTTTGTTATTCTTTCAATATCAATTTTATTGTGCCTTATGCTTTTTTCATGCGACGATGAAAAGGAAGTCAATTTTGCTCTGCAAAATGGAACCTTAAAAGGCGAGGTTTACACAATATATGTTCCGTCGGGAACAGAAACAATTGATTTGTCGCAGTATATCGTGGTCTCAGAGGAGGCTAAATGGAAGCTTTATGATTCCTCTGATATGAATGATGAAATTGAAACTACGGTTTCTCTTCAGTCGGGCGACAATATGTTTTATGTTAAAGTCAAGGACAATGGCGCAAAGCGCAATTTTACTATAAATGTTGTGAAAAAAAAGCTATTGACCGTTAATTTTGAGGTTAATGGTGGAAGTGCTTGCTCATCGGTTACTGTTGATGAGGGTGGTATTATAGCACCACCAACAACATCAAAAGCTGGATACGATTTTGTAAAGTGGGATTATGATTTTTCACAGCCCATAACCGAAAACATCACTGCAAGCGCAGAGTGGAGTGCAAAATCCTACAAAATTTCAATCACTTGGTACGACACCAAGGCAGAGGAAATTGTCGTTAAATTTGGCGAGGATTATTTAATTACTCCTCAAAATAGACCTGGATATAAATTTAGTAAGCTTGTTGATGCTGACGGCAATGAATTTGCTTTGTCAAGTAAGTTTAATGAAACAGAAGACCTTGTGCTGGGCGCTGTTTACAATCCCGAAAGTTATTCTATTACCTATGTTTACAATGCAGACATCAATAACAAGGTTGTAAATTATACAATTCTCGATACAGTTGTTCTTGAAACACCTGTTCATCCTAATGGATTGGAGTTTGATGGCTGGTATTCTGACCAACAGCTCACAAACAAGGTGGAATCTATTCCTGCCGGCTCTTGTGGAGATTTAAAGCTATATGCGAGCTGGAAACAGCAGGTTGTTCCAGAAGAACAGCTTTATGATGTTGTGATTGACGCAGATGGATTTGATTTTGATGGAAATACTTTTTCGATAAAGTACGGACAAACATATTCACTCCCTGTTGTTCCTGATATAAACGGATATGATTTTGTTGGTTGGCTTGCTAATGGAGAAGTTATTCCTACAAGTGGACTTTGGACCGTTAAAGAGAATACAACACTTACAATCAAATGGGAAGCGAAGTCCTATACCATTCAGTTTGTTATAGATGGCAAAACTACTAATCCAAACACCACATTGACTTTTACTATTGAAACTGATACAATTGTTCTCTTGAATCCTACAAGACCTAACGCAACCTTTAAAGGTTGGTTTGATGAAAACGATCAGCTTGTGACTGAGATTGCGAAGGGAACAGCTAAAAATATTGTTTTGTACGCAAAATTCGATATTGTGGCCTCCGAGCTAAAATATGATGCTAATGGTGGAACAGTATCAAAGGATTCTGTCACCTACGAAAAGGGCGATTCATACAAGCTCTTGACTCCTGAATATCCTGGCTATAAGTTTATGGGCTGGTATAATGGAGAAGACTTGATGGCAGACGGAGTTTGGGATTCTGACACTGATATAACAGTAGTTGCTAAATGGGAAAGAATTCTTTACCAAATTACGTATGACCTTGCAGGTGGTACAACAACTGAAACATTGAAGAATGTTTATACTGTTGAGGATACATTTGCGCTTCCAAAGCCAACTAAGGACGGATTTATATTCCTTGGCTGGAAAGAGGCTGACGGAACAGCAATTTATCAAGATGTTACCATTAATAAGGGAACAATCGGCGAGAAAAGGTATGTTGCTGTTTGGTCTATGTTCTCATATAGCTTTAATGAAAATACAGCAACAGTTGTAAGCTATGCCTTCTTGAGAACAAGAAGCAAGATTGTAATTCCTAAAACCGTAAATTATCAAGGTGTTGAATATACTGTAACTGAAATTGGAAGCTCTGTTTTCGCCGGCATGGGCGAGAAAATTGCTAAAAAGCAAATCGTTCAGGTAAATAGCCAAGGCAAGGAAAGTGCTGTAACAAGAGTATCTATTGAAATTCCTAATACATTACAAAAAATAGGTGCAAACGCATTCTCAAATTGTGATGATGTATCTATAAATGTAATTATGAAAAGCGGAGTAGACCTTTCTACTTGGGCTGATTCCTTGCAGGTCGCTGAGGGAAATGACCATGTTGTTGATGTTATAAAGGGTAGGCGCCCTGCGATTGGATGGAGTGTTTACAAGTAATGAAGAGAATAATAGTATTGCTTTTGGCGCTCATTATTTGCTTGTCCTGCTTTTCCTGCAATCGCACTCCCGATGAATCTAATGGTGGAGAAACTCAAAGAAATAAAATAACCTTGTCTTGCCCTGAGGATAGTAGCATTGATGGCTCAACATACAATGTTGGTTGGAGAGAAAATTATAGCTTTCCAGTTCCTCAAAGAGATGGATACATCTTTGATTGTTGGATGTATGGTAAGGAGCGCTTTGAGGCCTATGGTGTATGGCCATATTCATCTGATGCGACACTTGAAGCAAAATGGCTTTTGAAATCCTATTATATCACTTATAATATGGAGCCACATTATGGCACGGCTGTTGAAAGCTTTACAAGTGAAACTGATGACTTTATGCTTCCTACTCCTAAAAAGATTTCGGGCAAAATGTTTCTTGGATGGAGTGGAACTGGCATTGAAGGCACAAAAAGGGCGGTTGCTATTCCAAAGGGAAGCTACGGAGACCGTGTTTATTATGGAAATTGGATAAATTCCAGTGAAATTACAAATCAGCTTGACGGATTTGTTTTTGAGATAGTTTCAGATCATGCAGTTGTTACTGGATATTGTGGAGAATATGCAGATGTTCTTGTAATTCCAGCAGAATATAAAGGATATCCTGTTACTGTTATAGGAGATAGCGCGTTTTTTGGAATGGGAATTTTCACAAAGCTTTTAAAAATTCCTTATTCTGTAACGGTTATTGAAGATAATGCAATAGGTGGATGCTCTGGACTTCCTATGGCGATATATAACGGGGAATTTGAGGACTGGAAGGAAAATATAACTATCGGTCAAGGTAACGGGGCGCTTAATGATTGGTAAAATAAAAAATCAGCGAAGCTTTTCGCTGATTTTTTTACATTTTAAACATTGTTGTAACATTGTCGGCAGTGGTTTCTGCAAGCTTTTTAACCTTTTGAGTTGCACTTTTGCTTGTCAAAATAATAGCAGCACTTGTGACTACTGCACCTGCAACCATTCCCATAAGAATATTTGATATTGGATGTGAGTTCATAAACAATCTCCTTTACTTTTTGTTACAAAAAGATTATTTGCTTTTTTATGATAAATAATACATTTCAAGAAATTTTTCTTATGTTTTAAAAGAGAAGTAATACAAATAATATTTTTGCAAGAGTGAGGTGAACAAATGAAAAAAATTTTAAAAGGCTTTTTACTTGTTTTCATTGCAAGCTTGTTGGTGATAAGTGTGCAAGCATCAAATGAATTTTCATGGTATTGCAAAAGGACTAAGGATCATTCGCAACCACTATTGGATTCAAACCTTGAAGTTATTGATAAATATGGCGTTATTTGGATTGATAAGAGTCATAGCAGAATGGACGAAGAAAAGGTTGTTTATTTAACATTTGATGCAGGATATGAAAATGGTAATGTTGAGAAAATTTTAGATATTTTGGATAGTGAAAATGTTAGAGGAAGCTTTTTTGTTCTTGAAAATATTCTTTTAAAAAATCACGATTTAATAAGCAAAATGATTGATGGTGGGCATATGGTCTTAAACCATACTGCAAAGCATAAAAATATGGCAAGAATCGCCTCAAAAGAGGAGTTTCAGTCAGAGCTTAGAGCGCTTGAAGAGATTTATGAAAGAGAATACGGTGCTACGATGCCGAAAATCTATCGTCCACCAGAGGGGAAATTTAACGAAAACAACCTCAAATGGGCATCAGAGCTTGGCTATAAGACGGTGATGTGGTCCTTCGCGTATGCCGACTGGGACAACGGTAGGCAAATGTCACCTGAAAGGGCTAAGGAAAAGATAATAAGTAATCTTCACAATGGCGAAATTATGCTATTGCATCCGACATCTTCGACAAATGCCAAAATTATGAGAGATTTGATAAAGGAATTGAAGGAAAAGGGCTTTCGCTTTGGCACAATAGATGAGTTGTGTTAAGAGAATTATGTTGCTTTTTGCAGTGATTTTACTTGCTTTTGCAGGAGTTACTGTAATAAGAGCTGAAAGTGTTGTTTATAATTCAAATATTCACGCAGGAAAGAAGATAGCATTAACCTTTGATGACGGTCCGCATCCAAGATTAACACCAAAAATTCTCGAGATTTTGGACAAGTATTCGATAAAAGCGACGTTTTTTGTGATAGGCGTGAATGTAAAAAACTATCCAAAACAGCTTGGAATGATTTTAGATAATGGACACGAGGTAGGAAATCACACCTATTCTCACAATGTTTTAAAGTCACTTCCCAAGGAAAAGATAGAAAAAGAAGTTTCTGACACGGAAAAGCAGATTAAGAAAATTAGAGATTATGATCTAACTCTTTTGCGCCCTCCGTGTGGCTTATATGATAAATCCTTGGAGAAAATAGCAGAGGAAAAGAAAAGTAAAATTGTTTTGTGGTCACTTGACACACTCGACTGGTCGCATACCTCTGCTAAACAAATGTCAAAAAACATTTTAAAGAATGTTAAGGATGGAGATATAATCCTTTTTCACGATTATGTGAGTGGAGAATATAATACTCCAGATGCACTTGAAATTATAATACCAATATTGCTTGAAAAAGGCTATGAATTTGTTACCGTAAGTGAGCTTTTGCAATAATAAAAACCTCGTCATTTTTGACGAGGTTTTTGAATTTATAAAGTCTTGCATAAACGAGCTTAACGCAATAAGGCTTAAGGCATATAGCGCGCCAACAGCCAATTATAGCGATATTGTTGTAAAGGGTGGAGAGAAGCATTAAAAAGTGTAAAAATTGCTTAAAGTTGATGCCTAATGATACCCAATGGGACAAAATAATGCTCTAAAATGTATAATGGACAAGTCAAGCGAAAGGGAAAGTCGAGAAAAAATGACATCTTTTGCTTGACAAACATTATGCAGAGGAGTTAAAATGTAAATGGCAAAACAGGGCGGTTTTTTCGTAAGGCTATGCTATGGATATGTAGGCAAATATAAAGACACAAGCAAAATGATACACAAAAGGAAAAAGAACATATATTGAGGTAAAGGAGATTTAGAAAATGGGAGCAAAGGACGAAAACGATAAAACATCAATATTCAACAGGTGGAAAGAAAACGATGTTGAGTTTTTAGATGATAAAGAAAAAGAGCAGAAAAATAGCGAAAAGAAAACAAACAACTCAAAAGAGGACACCTAAGCGTGTCCTTTTCTTATGCTGACATAGGTATAAATCAAGAATAACGAGCCTTGATTTAGTATGTTCAATTCATACTGTCAGCACCACAAGCCGTGTTGGCGCACGGTAGTTACCTCCTTAAAATTTACCTCTCAAAAACAATGTAGCGGAGTTTTCCTTTGCCGAGGGTTAGAAAAAACGAGCGCGATACAGCGCTCGTTTTTTATTATTCAGCTGATTCAGTTACTGTTTCCGAGGAACTCTCGTCGTCCTTAGAGTGGTCAACCATATATTTGTCTATGTTTGGATATGCGCAATATACTCCAATGAAATCAACAAGTGCAATTGTAATGATGAATGGGAATATAGAGCCAATGGGCACATAGAGATAGAAAATCAAGAGATTTAAGCCAACAACAAGCAAGGTAAAGAATACTCCTGCCATATTACGCTTTACTCCTAAAATTACGAAGTATAATGCATTTTTAATAATCTTTTTGAGTGGAAGCTTAAATGTGAAAATCATTATATAAGCATAGTTTCTTGCTATCAAATAGATAGTTGCCATACATATTGTAAAGAACAGCATTATCGAATTCATAGTAGAAACAGAGTAGTTGATAAACAAGAAATAAATGTTGTATGCAAACATAGCGATGATTAAGGTGTCTATAAATCCGAAAATCAAGGATTGCTTGATATTTCTCTTTATAATATACCAAAAATCTGCAAATGGGAAAATAGGCTCTCCCAAAATTATGTTTCTATAAATATATGTTGTTCCAACCTTTGCAAAGCCCATTGTGAAGAGGAGCAAAAGAGTTAGGCAGAAAAATACTATTGTTGAAGTATTGATTACGCTAACTGACGCCTTAGTTCCAAATAGGCTAATATAACCAGACATTTCGCCACTTTGCTCAAAGAGCATTGCGCCCTTCAACACGCCCCATTGTTGATTTAAAGGAGCATATGCGCGTTCACCCAAAATTCCTGACATAGCGAGAATTAGGAAGAAAATAGGGAAGTTAGCCACGATAAAGATTATGTTGGCAGACATAAGCTTTCCGAGCCTGCGCCAAGCAAGCTTGAAAAAGTTCTTTATGTTTGGCTGTTCAAGAGCGTTGATGTCATCAGGATCGCCCTTTCCCTCGCGCTTGAAATACCAGTCGAATATGTTGAATTTCTTTTTCTTGGGAGCCTCTTCAAGCTCCTCTTCATATTCATCGTATTCTTCGTAATTGTTCATTGTTTACCTCTTAATTTAGTTTAGAGAGCTCATCGGCTCTATCGGCACAAGCCTTCATAGCCTCGCTTACAATATCGATAAATCCCTTTTCTTCAAAGACATTTAGCGCCCTTTCGGTAGTTCCGTTTGGCGATTTTACCATTCTAATAAGCTCATCAACAGAGCGCGAGTCGGAAAGAATCATATTTGCAGAGCCGATTATGGTTTTACAAATCATTTCGAGTGTATTTTCAGCATCAATTCCCATATTTTGTGCGCCAACAAGCATTGCCTTGGCAAAAAGATAGACATAAGCAGGGGAGCTTGATGTGATGGCCGTGATTCGGTTTATTTCATCCTCTTTTAATTCAGTGGTATATCCAGATGAAGCAAAAAGAGATGTAACAAATTCAAATTCATCGTCGCTTACCTTGTTGTTTCGGCAAAGTGCGGTAACACCTTGACCGATGAGAAGAGGAGTGTTAGGCATAGTTCTTACGACCTTAACCTCTCCTAGAGCATCCTCGATAGTTTTGATTGAAATGCCAGCACAAATTGATATAAAAAGCTTGTCCTTTATGTCAAGAACTGAAATTTGTGCCAAAATTTCCTTCATATTTTGTGGCTTTACCGAGAAAAATACGATGTCAGCCATATTGATAGCATTTTCTATATTTTCTTCCTTGATGCAATCTTTATCAAAACGCGAAAATTGATCGGCGTTTTTATCGAAAAGAATTATATTTGATGGCAAGGCAATTTTTGCCCTCAAAACACCACCACAGATGGCAGAAGCCATATTTCCAGCACCTATAAAAGCAATTTTTTTCATTGTTTACACCCTTTTTGGTAAGATTTCCTAATAAGTATAGCATAATTTCCCAAAGATATCAAGATAGAGAATAAAAAATAAAATAAGTGTTGACTAAAAATCGATTTTAGTATATAATTTACATAATGAAATTCTGCGAGGACATTGATGAAGCTTAATTTGATAAAGAGAATATTCTCCAAAATTCCTACCTTACATACTGAAAGACTTATTCTAAGAGAAGTGCGTCGCTCTGACGCGAGGGATATGTATGAATATTCTGCTAATCCAAAAACATCTGCATATCTCTTATGGGATACTCATAAAAGCCCTGAATTTACAAGAGAATTCATAGATTATGTAATTTCCAAGTACAAGTCTGGTGAATATACCGACTGGGCGCTTGTTTGTAAAGAGGACGGAAAAATGATAGGCACTGCGGGCTTTACTCGAATTGATGAGGAAAATCGCGTTGCTGAAATAGGATATGTATTAAATCCTGATTACTGGGGCAGAGGACTTGCCACTGAAGCTGGTGCAGCTGTTGTGAAATTCGCCTTTGAGGTTTTGAATATGCATAGAGTAGAGGCAAAGTTTATGTTTGGAAACGATTCAAGTCTTGCTGTTATGAGAAAGCTCGGTATGAAATTCGAGGGATATCAGAGAGATTTGATGTTTGTAAAGGGAAAATATAGAACTATCGGAACATCCTCGATTCTCAAAAGTGAATACTATCTTGAGCAGGAATAATCCTGCTCTTGTTGTTTTTTGTGGCAAAATGGAATAAAATGTTAACATTTTTTGCAAAAAGATTTTAATCTTTTATTGAATTCTTATATACTATAATGTATAATAATTATATACGATTGCTAGGAGGTGTGAATTTTGCTCGAAAATAATTGCATAAATGAAGATCAAGGCGCATATTTTTTTCATCAAGGAACAAATTATTGCGCTTACGATTATTTAGGCTGTCATGAAAGCATAGTTGACGGTGGATATGAATATTCATTTAGAGTTTGGGCGCCTAATGCAGATAAGGTAGAGCTTGTTTCCGACTTCACATCTTGGGACAGTGGTATAGAGCTTTGCAAGGTTACCGATATGGGCGTTTGGGAATGCATTTATCATTCCGAGGGCTCTCTTGTTGGTAAATATTACAAATTTAAGATTACCAACAACGGAATTGCTCATTACAAGGCAGACCCCTATGCATTTCATTCTCAAACCAACACACAAACTGCTTCAATTGTAGCGAATATTGACGGGTTTGAGTGGAAAGACAAGGAATGGCTTGAATATAGAAGAAAAATTCCTCAAATAAATTGCGATTCACCAGAAAAGAGAAAATATTTCTATCAAGCACCTCTTAATGTATACGAGGTTCACTTGGGATCATGGAAAACAAAGGATTCTGCGTCTAATGTAGATGGACAGCATTATCTAAACTATAGAGAAATTGCAGATCAACTGGCGCCATATGTAAAAAGCCTTGGCTTTACTCATGTAGAGCTTCTTCCTATAATGGAGCATCCTTACGATGGCTCTTGGGGATATCAGGTTTGTGGTTATTATGCACCTACATCTCGATTTGGCACTCCACAGGACTTTATGTATTTTGTAAACAAGATGCACGAGTGTGGTGTTGGAGTTATTCTTGACTGGGTTCCGGCTCATTTTCCAAAGGACGAGCATGGTCTTTATGAGTTCGACGGACAACCATTGTATGAGTATCAGGGTAAGGATAGAATGGAGCATAAGGTATGGGGCACACGCTTTTTTGATGTGGGCAGACAAGAGGTGCAATCCTTCCTGATATCAAATGCGCTATTTTGGTTTAGAAAATATCATGTTGACGGATTAAGAGCTGATGCTGTCGCTTCAATGCTTTATCTTGACTATGATAGAGAGCCTGGGGAGTGGATCCCAAACGAGGATGGCTCTAACAAGAACAAAGAGGCAATCGCATTCTTCCAAAAGCTAAATACACAGGTTTTTGCAGAATTTGGCGACGCGCTTATGATTGCCGAGGAATCTGCCGACTGGCAAATGATTACAAAGCCTGTTTTTGAAGGCGGTTTAGGCTTCAACTACAAGTGGAATATGGGTTGGGCAAACGATATTTATAAATATATCGAGACTGATCCGTATTTTAGGCAGTTTAACCATGATAAGCTGACCTTCCCGATGATGTATGCCTTTAACGAAAATTATATTTTGCCTATATCTCACGATGAGGTTGTGCATGGTAAAAAATCGCTTGTTGACAAAATGTTTGGCGATTATGATCAAAAATTCTCAACAATGAGAGCGTTTTTGACATATATGATGACAACACCAGGCAAGAAAATGATGTTTATGGGCTCCGAATTTGCTCAGTTTAGAGAGTGGGATTATGAGAATGAGCTTGAGTGGTTTATGCTCAAATATCCACGACACGCCGAAATGCAGAGGTTTGTTGCACATTTAAATAGCTTTTATCTCGAAAGCAAGGAATTGTGGGAAATAGACAATTCTTGGGATGGATATGAGTGGATTGCTACAAATCAAAGCGACACTAATGCTATTTCTTATAAGAGGAAAGCAATAGATGGATCGGTGCTTTATGTTGTTATAAACTTTTCGCCTGTGGCAAGGTCAAATTATCCTATTCCTGTCGATGAGTCAGGAGCATACAAAGAGGTACTTACAACGGATGAGTATCGCTTTGGCGGAAATGGTCTTGTTAATGAGAAGGCGATAAAGAGCAAATGCTATAATTCGGACAAACAAAATTATATAGAAATAAATCTTCCGGCGTTGGGTGGAGTTGTTTTTCGCAAAACGAACGGTAAAATAAGGAGAGGATAAGTTATGTTTAAGAAAAAAGAATGCGTTGCAATGCTTTTGGCAGGTGGTCAGGGAAGTAGACTTTATACTCTTACTGAAAAGACTGCTAAGCCAGCAGTTACCTTTGGTGGAAAGTATAAAATCATTGACTTTCCTATGTCTAACTGTATCAATTCGGGAATTGAGACCGTTGGAGTTCTTACACAGTATCAGCCTCTCGTTTTGAACGAGTATATAGGCAATGGTCAGCCATGGGACTTGGATAGACTTAGTGGCGGAGTTATGGTTTTGCCTCCATATCAAGCAAAAAAAGGTGCAGACTGGTACAAGGGAACAGCTAATGCTATTTATCAAAATTTGGGCTTTATAAATAGATATAACCCTGATTATGTAATAATTCTTTCTGGTGACCATATTTACAAAATGGATTATAATGCGATGCTTACAGCACATAAGAAGACAGGAGCAGACTGTACAATAGCTGTTCTTGATGTTCCATTGTCTGAGGCAAGTCGCTTTGGCATTATGGTTACTGATGAGACTGGAAAAATTACTCAGTTCCAGGAAAAACCAAAAAATCCTATAAGCACGAAGGCTTCGATGGGTATTTACATATTCAATCGAAAGGTGCTCGAGGAATATTTAATTGCTGATGAAAATGATCCTAAATCAAGCAATGACTTTGGAAAGAATATCATTCCAAATATGCTTGAGGATGGAATGAAAATGTATGCATATCCATTTGTTGGCTATTGGAAGGATGTTGGTACAATTGACAGCCTTTGGGAAGCTAATATGGATCTTTTGGGAGAAAATCCTGAATTCAATGTTCACGACAAGTCGTGGAGAATATTCTCAAGAAACTATGCAGAGCCACCTCAATTTGTAGGAAATGGTGGAAATGCCGTTAATTCTATCATTACAGAGGGCTGTGTTATAGAAGGTCTTGTTGAAAATTCCGTTCTTTCTAATGGCGTAACAGTAGAAAAGGGCGCTGTTGTAAGAGATGCTGTAATTATGAGTGGCGTTACCATAAAAGCAAACGCCACAGTTAATTATTCAATCATTGATAGTAATACAACTATTGCCGAAAATGCTATTGTTGGCGAAGACAAGAAGAGCGCAAAGGGAATTACAGTCATAGGTAGCGATATAGTTATCGGCGCAGGCTCAAGGGTTGAGGCTGGTCTTATGATTGATACCGATTTTAATAACGGAAACGGTGCTAATTAAGGAGGGAAGAGAAAATGTCAGCTGCAGGAATAATTTTTTCTAATATACACGATGCGAATATTCCAGAACTTACAAGAAACAGAACAATGGCGTCTGTTCCATTTGGATGTAGATACAGATTGATAGATTTTGCTCTTTCGAATATGGTAAACTCTAACATTCACAATGTAAGCGTAATCACTCACTACAATTATCAATCCCTCATGGACCATATTGGTGCTGGTAAGGACTGGGATCTTGCGAGAAGATCTGGTGGTATAAAGATACTCCCACCTTACATTACCGCTTATGCTAATAATGTTAACTCTCTTTATAGAACAAGACTTGAGGCTCTTAAGAGTGTAAGCCACTCAATTACAAAAATAACTGATGACTATGTTGTTTTGTCTGACTGCGATGTTATTTGTAACATTGACCTCAATGATATGATAAAAAATCACATTGAAAACAAGGCGGACATTACAATTGCTGTAAAGAAGGTTAATCTTACAAAGGCTTCTGCAAAGCTTAATGTTTTGATAGATTCAGATGAAAGTGGAAGAATAACCGATCTTCAAGCATATCCTACATCATTTGAGGGCGAAAGCGATATTAACCTTAATATTATGGTTATGACTCGTCAATATCTTCAGGAAATTGTGCTTGACGCAGTAGCACACGACTATGTTAGCCTTAATAAGGATATAATACTTAAAAATATCAAGGGCAAAAATTATCGTGTTTACAGATATGACGGCTACTTCGCTTGCATTTCCTCATCAGAGGAATACTATAAGTGCAGTATGGAATTGATTCAAAATAGTGATATAAGAAATCAGCTATTTAAGGTTAAAAATAGACCTATTTATACAAAGGTTCGTAATTCTGCACCAACATATTATAGCCCTGATTCAAAGGTTAAAAATTCACTTATTGCCGATGGATGTCAAATCTATGGTGAGGTTGAAAACTCTATCTTGTTTAGAGGTGTAAAGATAGGAAAGGGAAGCGTTGTTAAGAATTGCATACTTTTCCAAGATACCTTTACGGGCGAAAATGTTATGCTTAACTGTGTTATAGCAGATAAGAATGTCGTTATTCGTGACAACAAGATGCTTTCAGGAGATGAAACACTTCCGTTCTATCTCTCAAAGGGAAAGATGATTTAAGGAGGACTTATGAAAATACTTTTTGTAGGCTCTGAGGCTATTCCTTTTATGTCAACTGGCGGTCTTGGAGATGTTCTTGGCTCATTACCAGCAGCTCTTGCCAGCGAAAAAAATATGGATGTAAGAGTAGTTTTGCCACTCCACAAATCAACAAAGGAAAAATTCATTAAGCAATTAACCTTTGTTGGAGAAACTTATGTATATTTGTCATGGAGATGTCAATATTGTGGCGTATTTTCTTGCGTTAACAACGGAGTTACCTATTACTTTATAGATAATGAGTACTATTTCCAAAGAGATTCTGCTTATGGAAATTTTGATGATGCAGAAAGATATGGATTTTTTGGCAAGGCGGTTCTTGATATAATGCCACTTATCGATTTTTATCCTGATATTTTGCATACAAATGACTGGCAGAGTGCAATGTCTGTAGTTTATTTGAAGAGAAAATATGCTTCTATTCCTGAATATAGTAAAATCAAGACAATTTACACAATTCACAACATCGATTATCAAGGAGTTTTCCCACTTCATGTGATTGGTGATGTGTTTGGACTTGATTCAATGGATGATTTGGTTACGGTTGAATATAACGACTGTATGAATCTTACAAAGGGTGCTATTGTTTGTGCTGATCAGGTTTCTACTGTTAGTGAAAGATATGCGAATGAAATTCAAACTGAATTTTATTCAAGTGGTCTTCATCACGTTCTTCATATGTTCGCAGATAAGGTTTGTGGAATTGTTAACGGAATTGATGTTGATTACTACAATCCTGTTAACGATACTGTAATAGCAAGTAAATTCGACTCTAAAAATCTCGATGGAAAGGCAATATGCAAAAAAGAGCTTCAAAGGCTTGCAGGTCTTCCTGAAAATTCGAGAATTCCAGTTATATCAATGGTTTCAAGACTTGCATCTCATAAGGGATTTGATCTTGTAAAGTTCATCTTGCCTGAAATTCTTTCGTTTGGAGTTCAGTTTGTTCTTTTGGGAACAGGAGAGCAGGATATAGAGGATTATTTTAGAGAGCTTCATAATAGATACCCTTCTCAGGTAAAGGTTTTCTTTGAATTTAATAAGGATCTTTCCAAGAAGATTTATGCTGGCTCTGATATTTTCTTGATGCCGTCAAAGAGCGAGCCTTGTGGTCTTGCGCAAATGATATCATCAAGATATGGAACTGTTCCTGTTGTAAGAGAAACAGGCGGTCTTTATGACACAATAAAGCCATATAATAAATATACTGACGAGGGAAATGGCTTTACGTTCGCAAATTATAATGCTCACGAAATGAAGGACGCTATTGGACGCGCTGTTGAGCTGTATAATGATGAAAAAAAGTGGGACGCACTTGTTAGAAAAATTATGGATATTGATTTTTCTTGGAATGTATCTGCGAAAAAGTATATAAATTTGTACAAAAAGCTCATTGGATAATGTTTAAATTAACTGTCCCGTTTGTGCGGGACAGTTTAATTTGATGCTTTTGGCAAAATATGTATTTTAAAAGTTGTTCGTGTTGAAAAAAGGAGAATAAAATTTAATGAACAAGCAATTAACTAAGAATGATATTAAGCTTGCCCTTGAGACAAAGCTTTCAAGATATTTTGGTGTAAATCCAGAGGACGCCACAAAGGAGCAGATTTACAAGGCGACAATTTTGACAGTCAAGGATATTTTGACACAAAAAAGATCGCATTTTAGACACAAGGTAAAGGATGCTCACGCAAAGAAGATTTACTACCTCTGTATGGAATTTTTGATAGGTAGATCTCTTAAAAATAATTTGAGAAACCTCGGTGTTGCCGAGGCTTATGTTGACGCGCTTAAGGAATTTGGCGTTGATATTCAAGAAATTTATGAGATGGAGCCAGATCCAGGCCTTGGAAACGGAGGTCTTGGACGCCTTGCTGCGTGCTTTATGGACTCTCTTACATCACTTAATTATCCTGGTGATGGATTTTCTATTCTTTATGAATATGGACTTTTCAAGCAGAAGATTATTGACGGAAACCAAGTAGAGCTTCCTGATTCTTGGCTTCCTAATGGCGAATCTTGGCTTGTTCCAAGATCTGACAAAAAATTCAATGTTAGATTTGGTGGACATTTGAAGGAAGAATGGGTTAACGGACACCTTGACCTCAAATATGAAAATTATGAAGAGGTTGAGGCTATTCCTTATGATATGATGATTTCTGGTGCAGATGATGCTGTTAATAGACTTCGTCTTTGGAAGGCTCATAATACAAACCACTTCAATATGAGTTTATTCTCACAAGGCCAGTATGTAAAGGCTATAGAGCAGACAACTAATGCAGAGGTTATCTCAAAGGTGCTTTATCCTTCTGATGAGCATACCGAGGGAAAGCTTCTTCGCTTGACACAGCAGTATTTTCTTGTTTCTGCATCTCTTCAAAGCATTATAAGCGATCACCTTGCAGCTTATGGCTCGCTTAATGAGTTTGCCGATAAGGTTGCTATTCATATCAACGATACTCATCCAGCGCTTTGTGTTCCTGAGCTTATGAGAATCCTTATGGATATCTATAATTATTCTTGGGATGATGCATGGAATATAGTTACAAGAACAATTTCTTATACAAACCATACCGTAATGCCTGAGGCGCTTGAATGCTGGAACGAGGATTTGTTTAGCTTTAAGCTCCCAAGAATTCATATGATTGTAAAGGAAATTAACCGTCGTTTGTGTAACGATTTGTGGAACATATATCCAGGAGATTGGGACAGAATTTCAAAGATGGCTGTTATTGCTTATTCACAGGTAAGAATGGCTAATTTGAGTGTTGTAGCTTCTCATACAGTAAACGGAGTATCAAAGCTTCACTCTGATATTCTTAAAAAGACTGTTTTCCACGATTTTTACAAGGCAACACCAGAAAAGTTTACTAATGTAACCAATGGTATAGCTCATAGAAGATGGCTTTGCTATTCTAATCCAAGCTTGAGCGGCCTTATAAAGGACTGTATAGGTGATGGATTTGTTAAAAATCCTCAAGAGCTTGAAAAATTGCTTAAATTTACAGACGACAAGACTGTTCACGAGCAGATGAGAGCAATAAAAGAGGAAAATAAGCTTGCGCTTTCTAAGTATCTCTTCAATAAAACCGGTGGATCGCTTGATACATCCTCTGTATTTGATGTTCAGGTTAAGAGAATGCACGAATATAAGCGTCAGCTTCTTAATGTTCTCAAAATTATTTACTACTATGTAGATATTGAGGAGCATCCAGAGAAGGAATTCACACCAAGAACCTTTATTTTTGGTGGTAAGGCAGCACCCGGCTATTATATGGCTAAGGATATTATTAAGCTTATTTGGAATCTTGGGGAGGATATTAAGAAGAATCCAAGGGTTAGAGATAAGATTTCTGTTGTATATCTTGAGGATTACAATGTAAGCACAGCCGAGGTCCTTATGCCTGCGTCGGATATAAGCGAGCAGATTTCACTTGCAGGAAAAGAGGCAAGTGGTACTGGCTGTATGAAGTTTATGATTAACGGCGCTCTTACAATTGGTACTCTTGATGGTGCTAATGTTGAGATGAGAGAGGCTGTTGGAGATGATAATATCTTCATTTTTGGTCTCAACTCAAAAGAGGTTGACGAGCTTTGGGAGAAGGGCTATAAATCCCTTGATTACTATGCTAACAGTGTTCGTATAAAGAAGGCTGTTGATAGACTTAATAAGGGCTTTAACGGCGTTTCATTCTCGAATATTGCCAACTATCTCATAGGTGGATACGGAATTTCCGATCCATATATGTGCCTTGCAGATTTCGATTCTTACTATATTAAGTCAGAGGAAATTGTTAAGGCTTATAATGATAAGGAAAAATGGGGCAAGATGTCTCTTGTTAATGTTGCAAAGGCAGGATTTTTTGCAGCAGACCGTAGCATAAAGGAATATGCAGATAACATTTGGCATTTGAAGCCTGTTAAATAATATGATTATTGAATCAAAATACGAGCAGAATAGAAGTCTTGGCTATTTTGGTGCATTTGAGTACGATAAAACAATAACATTTAGCCTCGAAATCCCACGATATCGTGGGGTTTCTGAGGTATTTATGCATTTATCCTCAGATGGATTGAATAGTCAACTTTATAAGAGAATACCACTGAAATGGAATTCGCTTTCTCAAGGCAAGGATGTTTACGAGGTGTCGATTGACCTATCGAGCATCGGTGTTGGACTTTTTTATTATGAATATGAGCTTGTAAACGCAGAAAAGTCAGAATTCTATGGGAAACGCGACCTTGATGGGGCTCTTACAAGGCTCGAAAACCGCTATGATGGGCTGATTCAGATGACTGTGTATAAAGACTCGGGAAAACACCCTGAATGGCTTAATGGTGGTGTTATGTATCACATTTTCGTTGATAGATTTGCAAAAGGTGGAACCTTTAAGAAGAAGGATTACGCCATTATTAATGAGGATTGGTACAATGGGATACCTCAATTTCCAGAATATCCTGGTGCTGATGTTGATAATAATATGTTTTTTGGTGGAGACCTTTGTGGAGTTATCGAAAAGCTTGATTATATCAAGTCTCTTGGAGTAAATTGTATTTATTTGAGCCCTATTTTTGAAGCATATTCAAATCACAAATATGATACAGCAGATTATATGAGAGTTGACTCTATGTTTGGCGATGAAAATGTGCTTGAAAAGCTTATTTTTGAGGCTAAAAATAGGGGAATTGAGATAATTTTTGATGGCGTTTTTAACCACACAGGTGCAGATAGTGTGTATTTTAACAAATATGGCACATATAAAACGCTTGGGGCATACCAGTCTAAGGAATCTCCTTACTATGAGTGGTTTAATTTTAAGAATTTTCCAAATAAATATGAGTGCTGGTGGGATGTTCAAATCCTTCCACGCGTAAAGAGCGACACTCCATCCTATAAAAAGTTTATTTTAGGCGATGGTGGAGTTGTTGAAAAGTGGATGGAAAAGGGAATCGGTGGATTCCGTCTTGATGTCGCTGATGAGTTAAGCGATGATTTCCTTGCAACCTTGAATTCTAAGCTAAAAAGTATTAATCCAAACGGAGTAATTTATGGAGAGGTTTGGGAGGATGCATCAAATAAAATTGCTTATGACAAAAGGAAGCAGTATTTCCTTGGTAATGAGCTTGATTCTGTTATGAATTATCCATTAAGAGAAGCAATTATCGACTACATAAAATGCGGTAATTCGGAGCTCTTGAAGGATACATTTGTGATGCTTTATTCGCATTATCCGAAGAGTGCGACTGATATTCTTATGAATGTGTTAGGTACTCATGATACAGAGAGAATTTTAACTGTTTTAGGTGGAAAAAGCTCAGATGGTCTTACAAATGAGCAATTGTCCACTATGAAATTGTCATCGCAAGACCGAAAAATTGCAAAAAATAAGCTTAAAATGGCGTATCTTATCAATGCAACTGTTCCCGGAATTCCGTGTATTTTTTATGGAGATGAGGCAGGAATGGAGGGCTATCGCGATCCATTTAATAGGCTTCCTTTCCCTTGGGGCAGGGAGGATCAAGAGCTTCTTGATTTTTATCGTAAAATAGGCGAGATAAGAACTTCCGAGAGTCTTTATAAGGATGGATTTTTCAAGCTTTTGCATTGTGATGGCAATTGCCTTGCTTTTGCGAGATATAACGAAAAATCAAGTATTATAACGCTTGTAAACCGTGGCGAAAAAAGCATCAATATTGATGCAAGCTTTTCTTTGAAAAATCTCTTGAATAATAAGATTCAAAAATCGCTTTCAGGTTGTGAGCTCGCATTGTTCAAAACTAAAAAATCAATAGAAAACCTTACTTTTTCAATTGAATAAACAAAAGCGAGTGCTGATTTTCGGCACTCCTTTTTAGTTGAAACTCAACTTTCCGTTTAGTTTTTGTTGCTTTTCTGTATGTGTAAATGGTATAATAGATGTGATACAATATAGTTACGGTACCGAAATACATTTTACGGAGGACTATTATGGCAAGAACAATTGGCGAAATTATCAAAGAGTTAAGAAAACAAAGAAAGATAACACAGGAAGAACTTGCGGAGCTTGTTGGTGTAACTCCTCAAGCAATATCAAAATGGGAAAGAGACGTAGGTTATCCTGATATTACACAAATAGTTCCATTGTCAAAGGCATTTGGCGTGTCAACAGATGAAATACTTGGTGTGAATTTTGGTGACGATGAAAAACAAGTGGAAGAGTATATCTTTTCATCTTACAAAGCTATTGTTACAAATGGTTATGAAAGAGCAATAGAGATTTTAAGAGAGGCTCAATCGAAGTTTCCAAGGTCATATTTAATAAAAGTCAGGCTTGCTAATACTTTAATTTCATCCAATTTTAAAAACAAAGACAAGGCGGTTTATAATGAAGTTATTAACATTTTAAATTATGTACTTGAGCATTGCACCGATAGTGGAATAAGAAATCAGGCGCTTGATTCTTTAGCGACGGCTTACGATTACACAGGCGAAAAAGAAAAAATGATGCATGTCGTTGAGCAAATGGTTCCGTTTTTATATTCAAAAGAGCAATTTATGCTACATAAATGGGGAGATTATGGTCAAGAAGGATTAGAGAAAAAACAAAGCTATTTGCTTGAGTTATTTAGCGAAATGCTTCAATGCATAGATTTAATATCATATCATTTTATTGACAAAAAGCCAGTGTATTCAACAGAAGAAAAAATAGCTATACAAAAGCAAATCGTAGGTATAATGGATGTGTTATTTCCAAACGGTGATTATCAATTCCATTCGCAAGTCGCAGTCGATGCTTGTAAAACACTATTAAGATTATATCTTGAAGTTGGAGATACAGAAAACTCAATAATGTGGCTTGAAAGAGCAAGTGATTTCAGCGTGTATTTTGATACATATGAAATTAATCATCACACAACCCCATTGTTGAAAAACATTCAAGAAGCCGGAGGAATAAGAGTAGACGGAAAGTCATGCAGTGAAATTCTTTTGTCAGAACTAAAAGAGATAAAAGGAATTGACAAGATTATTGATGATGAAAGAGTAAAGACTGCGTTTTTAAAATTAGAAAAAGTGAAAACAGAAGAATACCGTTTGCGTGAATATTTGAAAAAGCATTGAATTTGATATAAAAGCGAGTGCTGATTTTCGGCACTCGCTTCGTTTTTATAAGCTTGAAAAAATCCTATTAAAATGTTATAATGAATTAAAACATTTTGCATATAGGAGTAAAAATGACTATTCAGCACCCTATTCCACCATTGTTTGATAAAAATTCCAAAATTCTTATTTTGGGAAGCTTTCCGTCTGTAAAATCAAGAGAAGAAGCCTTTTTTTACGGTCATCCACAAAATAGATTTTGGAGAGTTATTGCTCATATTTTTAACGATTCAATTCCAAATACGGTTGACGAAAAAAGAACTATGCTTTTGAAAAATAATATTGCTCTTTGGGACGTAATAGCATCGTGTGATATTATTGGTAGCTCCGATAGCTCGATAAAAAATGTTCTTGCGAATGATATTTCGACGATTTTGAATTCTGCTAAAATAGAAAAAATAATTGTAAATGGGAAAACCGCAGAAAAATATTACAATAAATTCATTAAATCTAAAATAAATAGAGAAGCCATTTGCTTGCCTTCGACCTCTCCAGCTAACGCGAGTTGGTCTTTTGAAAAATTGGTTAATGAGTGGAGAATTATAAGAAATTCATAAAGTGAGCGCAAAAAATGCGTTCACTTTTGACTTTTTATGAGATTTAAGGAAAAAATATATATTTTTAAAAAATAAATATAGACAATTTTGTTTTTCCGTGATATAATTTATTAAATTATTGTTTTTAAACTTAAAATGAGGTATGAAATGGACTATAATCGTCTTGCGGAATTACTTTTTCCAAATATAACTGAGCTTCCCGAGGATATCGAGGCTAAATATCCACCTCGCCAGCTTCCAGAGGGGGCAAAGGTGACAAGATTTGCTCCAAGTCCTACTGGATTTGTTCATTTTGGCGGACTTTTCCCATCAACTGTTGGTGAGAGATTGGCGCATCAATCGGGCGGAGTATTTTATTTGAGAATAGAGGACACCGATGCAAAGCGCGAGGTTGAGGGCGCAGCAGAGGGACTTATAAAGACTCTTGCTAAATATGGTATCAATTTTGATGAGGGCGCAATTCTTGATGAAAATGGCAACATTTGTGATCAAGGTGCTTATGGACCTTATAAGCAGAGCCTTCGTGGTCATATTTATCAGGTATATGCTAAACAGCTTGTTCGTGAGGGAAAGGCTTATCCTTGCTTTACAACCGAGGAAGAGCTTGACGAGCTTCAAGCAATCAACAAAAAAGAAGAAATAAAAAATACTGACTGGCTTGCACAAGCAGAGGCAAAGCGTGCCGAAATGTTAGCAAGACGCAATTTTACAATTGAAGAGGTAGAGGAGCATTTGGCATCTGGTCACCCATTTGTTTTAAGAATTTTTGCAAATGGCGATCCAGAAAGAAAGCTTAAATTTACCGACCTTGTAAAGGGAACTCTTGAAATTCCTGAAAATGATGAGGATTTTGTGCTTCTTAAATCAGATGGTATACCAACATATCACTTTGCACACGCAATTGATGACCATCTTATGGGCACAACTCATGTTATTCGTGGAGAGGAGTGGCTTCCAAGCCTTGCAAAGCACATACAACTTTTCTCATATCTTGGATTTAGACTTCCAAAGTATATGCATATAGCACAAATTATGCGTATTGATGAGAATGGAAACAAGAAAAAGCTTTCTAAGCGTGATATGGGCGCAAATATGGATGATTACACATCTATGGGATATTGTCCAGAGGCAGTTTGCGAGTATGTTATGACATTGCTCAATTCAAACTATGAGGAATGGCATATGAAAAATTCTGACAAGCCATACACCGAGTTCCCATTTAATATCAAAAAGATGTCAATTTCTGGATGCCTTTTCGATTTTGCAAAGCTTAATGATGTTTCAAAGAATGTTATATCAAGAATGTCCGCTGACAAGGTTTATGACCTTTCAAGCGAGTGGGCAAGGGAATTTGATCAAGAGCTTTATGAGCAGATGAGCGCAAATCCTGACTATACAAAGGCCATTTTTGCTATCGGTAGAGGCGGAAAGAAGCCAAGAAAGGATCTTGCTGTTTGGACAGATGTCCGTCCTTATATGGACTTTTTCTACGACAATCTCTTTAAAATAAAGGATCAATATCCCGAAAGATTTGATAAAAAGGATATTAAAACAACTCTTTGTGAGTTTGTGAAAACCTTCGATATTAGTGACGATACTAATACTTGGTTTGAAAAAATTAAGGATATCGCTGATATGCTTGGATTCGCATCCGATATGAGAGCATATAGAGAAAATCCAGAGGCATATAGAGGAAATGTTTCCGATATTAGTATGTTTATAAGAATTGCTATTACAGGCAAGGAAAACTCTCCTGATATGTATAGCGTAATGCAGATTATGGGCTACGATAGAGTGGTTTCCAGAATCAATAATATGATTAATTTACTTTAAGAGGTGTTCGCATGGAAGAGATGAGCTCTAATTTTATACACGATATCATCGATGAGGATATCGCAAATGGTTTTTCGGATAGAATTCATACAAGATTTCCACCTGAGCCTAACGGATATTTGCATATAGGTAGCGCAAAGGCTATTTGGATTAACTTCCAAACTGCAAAGAAGTATGGTGGACTCTTTAACTTGAGATATGATGATACAAATCCATCAAAAGAGGATACCGAATATGTTGACAGCATTTATGAGGACCTCAAATGGCTTGGGGCAGAGCCAACTGGTGGTGTTTACTATGGTTCTGACTATTTTGACAAGTGCTATGAGTTCGCAATTCAGCTTATAAAAGCTGGCAAGGCGTATGTTTGCGACCTTAATGCAGAGGAATTAAGAGAATATAGAGGCACTCTTACCGAGCCTGGTAAGAATAGCCCATATAGAGACAGAAGTGTTGAGGAAAACCTCGATCTTTTCGAAAGAATGAAAAACGGAGAATTTCCTGACGGTTCAAAGACGCTTCGTGCAAAAATTGATATGGCTTCGCCTAACATCAATATGCGTGATCCAGCGATTTATAGAATTTTGAGGGCACATCATCATCGTCAAGGCGATAAATGGTGTATTTATCCTCTTTATGACTATGCTCATCCTATTCAGGATGCTCTTGAGGGAATTACTCACTCACTTTGCTCGCTTGAATTTGAAAATCACAGACCTCTTTACGAGTGGGTTGTTGATAATATCGAGTTTGAAAAGAAGCCTAAACAGAGAGAGTTTGCAAGACTTAATGTTACCTACACTGTAATGAGCAAGAGATACCTTCGTTATCTTGTTGAAAACAATATGGTTGACGGTTGGGATGACCCAAGAATGCCAACTCTTTGTGGATTGAGACGCAGAGGCTATACACCTGCATCTATTTTCGATTTTGTTAGCAGAGCAGGCGTTGCAAAGGCTTATAGCATCGTAGATATCGAGCTTTTGGAGCATTGTATTAGAGAAGAGCTTAATATGAGCGCACCTCGTAGAATTTGTGTAAGCGATCCTATAAAGGTTGTTATTACAAACTATGATGAGGGCGAGGTTGAATATTTCCCTGTATCTAATAATCCTAACGATCCAGAGGCTGGTACTCGTGATCTTATGTTTACTCGTGAAATTTATATTGATAGAAGCGATTTTGAAGAGGTTCCACCACCTAAATTTTTTAGAATGAAGCCTGATGGAGAGGTTCGCCTTATGGGCGCTTATATCGTTAAGTGCAACGAGATTATAAAGGATGAAAACGGTAAGGTTGTTGAAATTCATTGTACTGCCGATCTTGAGGCTAAAAACGGTATGCCAGCAGATGGTAGAAAGATAAAGGGAACAATCCATTGGATAAGCGCTGAAAATGCCGATAAGGTTACTCTTATGCTTTATGATAAGCTCTTTACTATTGAGAATGTAGGCGATATTCCAGAGGATAAGACTTATAATGATTATCTCAATCCAAATTCTCTTATGAAGATTGAAAATGCGCTTGTTGAAAAGTGCCTTGATAAGGCTGAAAAGGGCGACAAATTCCAATTTGTAAGAAATGGCTACTATTGCAAGGATTCAAAATATGAAAACACCTACAATAGAATTGTTGGACTTAAAGACAGCTATCCTAAAAAATAAGAAAAACGGGGAATTTTCCCCGTTTTATTATTGACTATTATTATAAAATATGATATTCTATAATAAATATATTAGATTATGGTACACAACAAAGGAGAAACACAATGTTAAGACAGGAAAAGGTTGATTTTGTACGCCGTGCTGCGTCAGAGGGTATGGTGCTTTTGAAGAACGAAAATTCCACCTTGCCTATCTCAAAAAAGGCAAAAATTGCACTTTTCGGAATAGCTTCGTATCAGTGCTTCAAGCTCGGATGGGGTTCTGGAGATATGCTTGCTCAGAGAATCATTCAAACAAATGAGGCTCTTGAAAGTTTGGGATATAAAATTGAGCCTAAAACTGACGCTATAAATAAAGCTTGGGTTGCAGAGCATGCAAGCGAATATCAGCGCGTTAATAGAAACTGGGCTGAATGGACATTTAGATTTAATGAAATTGAGATGCCAGTTGAGGCGATTAAGGATGCGTCTAAAAAGGCAGATATAGCTATTGTAAGCATCGGTAGATGCAGTGGAGAAGCAGATGACCTTAAAAACACAGAGGGATTTTACAAGCTTCATGCAGATGAAACAGCACTTATAAAAAATGTTAGTGACAATTTTGAACGCGTCGTGTTGGTTCTTAATACCTGTGGTCCTCTTGACCTAAGATCAATCGAGGGTTGCGAAATTGATAGTATTTTGTATGCATCAATGGGCGGAGAGCAGTTTGGTAATTCTGTTGCCGATATTTTGACAGGTAGAGAAACACCAAGTGGTAAGCTTTCTACTACTTGGGCTAAAAAATATGAGGATTATCCTACCACTGAGGGCATTGATACTATGCTTGTGCCTTATAATGAAGGAATTTATGTTGGATATCGCTATTTTGACACCTTCAATGTAGAGCCTATGTATCATTTTGGATATGGACTTTCTTACACCAATTTTGAAATTGAGTCTTATGATGTAATCATTGATGAATCTGTGGTTAATGTGTATGTAAGAGTTAACAACATCGGCAAAACAACTGGAAAAGAGGTTGTTCAATGCTATATTTCCGCTCCTGACGGAAAGCTTGAAAAGGCTTATCAGGATCTTTGCGCTTATGCAAAAACAAGCGAGCTTTTACCTGAGCGCTCTGAGGATGTTGTATTGTCATTTGATATGACAGATATGGCAAGCTATGATGAGGAAAATGCGCAATATATTCTCGAGGCTGGAAGGTATGTTGTGAGAGTAGGTAATTCCTCAAGAAATACACATGTTGCGTGTGTAATTGAAATAAAAGAAGAAATTGTTTGCGCAAAGGCTACAAATAGACTTTGTGTGAAAAGTGATGCTCTTAAGCTCATTAGCAAGCAAGGAATTGCTCCTTATACATATGAAAATGAGCAAAAGGAGATAGAAAATGCAGCTGTTTATCAGCTCGATTCATCTGCTATAGAAACAATATTCCTTGGCAAGTATGAGGATAATCCTGATACTGAATTAGTGCCTAAAAACGATGGTGCTTTGTATACTCTTGAGGATGTTTATAACGAAAAAGCGACAGTAGAAGATGTTGTGGCACAATTTAGCGATCAAGAACTCGCAGATGTTCTTAACGGAGTTATTTACGAGGGAACGAACGCAAATGCGAATGTTGGTAGTATGGCTATTAAGGTTCGTGGCGCTGCAGGCGAGCTTTGGTCAAGCGAAAAGTATAAAATTCCTACAAATGCTGTGGCAGACGGCCCTGGTGGCATTAGACTTTCTATTTTTGGTACTCCGGAGGAAAGCGATACGGATGTTTGCCATGAGATGGTTGCTTATCCTTCTGGAACATGCTTTGCAAACACATGGAACTCGGATATTGCATACGAATTTGGTGCTTGTGTAAGAGATGATCTTGAATATTCTAATATTGAGGGTTGGCTTGCTCCTGGTATAAATATTCACAGAAATCCTCTTAATGGAAGAAACTTTGAATATATGTCAGAGGACCCACTTCTTGCTGGAAAAACGGGCGCGTATGTTACATTTGGAGTTCAATATGATGAAGATACAAATCCAACTGGAAGATTTGTCACAATAAAGCACTTTGCTTGTAACAATATTGAATATGAGCGTGGAGTTTCTGATAGCGTTGTAAGCGAAAGAGCATTAAGAGAAATCTATCTTAAGGCGTTTAAAATCGCAGTTATGGATAGTGGAGCGTATGCAGTTATGACTGCTTATAACAAAATCAACGGACAATTCTCATCGACAAGCTTTGATTTGTTGAATGGTATTCTTCGTGGAGAGTGGGGCTTTGACGGCTTGGTTATGACTGACTGGAATCCCTGCTCGAATCCAAAGGAGCATTCATATGCTGGAAACGATCTTATAATGCCTGGCTGTCATAGACAAAAAATTATTGAAGGTCTTGCTAACGGAGAAATAAGTAGAGCAAGTGCTCAAAAGTGTGCATGCAGAGTTCTTGATCTTGTTTTGAGAAGCAATTATGTGATTGAAAATCGCTAAAAATCTATGATATAGCACCGAATTTTTCGATTCGGTGCTATACTAATTTATGGTCAAAAAAGTTTTTGAAATTTTTTTAAAAAGGTATTGACAAGGCAAAGATCATATGATATAATCATAGAGCAAAAAGAAGCAGAACACTCCGTTCTCACCCAGTTGCAAGAGGCAGACTGTGGTTAATACAGTTCATTTACATCTATTGATATAGGTGTAGGTTTTGTATAAAGTGCGGAGATTTGTCTACGCACGATTTTTGTTTTATTAGATTGTTTTTACTTTTGTAGTAAATGGAGGTGCTTAGTATTAGCGCAAAGGAATTGTCTATCAATGAGGAAATCAAGCTTAAGGAAGTAAGACTTGTTGGCTCCGAAGGAGAACAGCTTGGAGTGTTTTCATCGCGAGACGCACTTGAAAAGGCTTATGCAGTAGGCCTTGACTTGGTTTTGATTGCTCCTACAGCAAACCCACCTGTTTGTCGTATTATGGATTACGGTAAATATCGTTATGACAGAGACAAAAGGGAAAAGGAAGCAAAGAAGAAACAGCAAACCGTCGATGTTAAAGAGGTTCAGCTTTCTTGCAGAATTGATACACACGATTTTAACACAAAAGCAAATAATGCAATCAGGTTTTTAAAGGGTGGAGATAAGGTAAGAGTTGTTCTTCTTTTCAAGGGAAGAGAAATGGCACACACCGATGTTGGACTTGAACTCATAAAGAGATTTATTGAGACCTGCTCTGAATTTGGTGCTGCTGATAAGGCTCCTGTTCTTGATGGCAGAAGAATGAATGTTACTATTTCACCTATCAAAAAATAAAACAGTTTATTATGCACATGAAAGGAAATAAATATCATGGGAAAGATTAAAACACATAAGGCTTCAAGCAAAAGATTTTCTTTGACCGGTACAGGCAAGGTAAAAATGTTTCACTCACAGCACCGTCACAACCTCGGTCTTAAGACTGCAAAGCGCAAGAGAACTCTTCGTGGACATTCTTATTTGAGCGAGAGCATGGCACCTACAATCAAGAAACTTATCAACAAATAAGTCGTGAAGCATTAAACAAGGAGGATTTTTAAGATGGCTAGAGTTAAAGGCGCAATGATGGCGCGTAAGAGAAGAAATAAAGTATTAAAGATGGCAAAGGGTTACTGGGGCGCTAAGAGCAAGCACTTCAAGATGGCTAAGCAGGCTGTTATGAAGAGCGGCAATTATGCATTCGCAGGCCGTAAGATGAAGAAGAGAGATTTCCGTTCTCTTTGGATTACAAGAATTTCTGCACAGGCTAAGGTTTGTGGAATGAACTATTCTACACTTATGCATGGTCTTAAGCTTGCAGGAATTGATCTTAACAGAAAGATGCTTGCTGAACTTGCAGTTTCTGACAAGGAAGCATTTGCAGCAATCGCTGAAAAGGCAAAGGCAGCTCTTTAATTAGTTAAAAAACTCGGCAAAAGCCGAGTTTTTTTGAAATTGCGAGGTATATATGAATAATACAATATTCAATGTTCCGCTCATAAGTGGAAAAAACAATCCTACAATAACTGACATTACGAAGCTCTCCGCAAAGAAGTATAGAATGCAAAATAAGCTCTTTGTTTGTGATGGCGTGAAGCTCTTTTTAGAGGCAGTAAAATATGGGGCATGTATAAGATATATTGTGCTTGATAATAATGCTGAATTGTCAAAGGAAGTGGCAGAATGTGTGCGTAAATGCGCAAATAATGGCGCAAAAATACTGTGTGTTGAGAGTTATGTTTTCGAAAAGATTTCGAGCGAAAATGCACCACAGGGAATAATAACAGTTTGTGAATTTTACACCGAGAGGCACACGTTTTCTGCAAATGTAAAAAATGATGAGATTTGCAAAAAAAAGGCTATGATTTTGGAGTCTGTAAGAGATCCAGGAAACATAGGTGCTATCTTCAGAAATGCAGTTGCACTTGGTATTGAAAAAATGATTATATCATCCGACTGTGCAGATATTTATTCTCAAAAGGTTGTAAGAGCATCTATGGGAGCTATTTTCAAGCTTGATATATATGTTGTTGATGACTTGATCGAAACCGTTGAAAATATCAAAGCTGGTGGTAGAAGAGTAATTGCTACCGCTTTAAATGATAAGGCGCTTGTTCTTGGTAAGGATAGGATTAGCGCCGACGATGTTATTATTTTGGGTAATGAAGGTCATGGAATGAGTCAAAAATTGATTGATTCATGCACCGATGTTTTGTTTATTCCAATGAATGAAAACACCGAATCTCTCAATGTTGCGATGGCTTCTGCAATAATAATGTGGGAAATTTCTAAATAAATTTTGCTCTTTACATTGACATTCCGTCTTTTAAATGTTATTATATAATATATTATAATTATTTTAGGGGGATTGAGAAATGGATAGATCAACTATATGGCTATGGTTGTCCTTGCACTTTGGTGCAGGAGCAGAAATATATAGCAAGCTCATAACTTATTTCGAGGATGAGCAGAATATATACGACTGTGACGATGCTGATGTTGCCCGTATAGGTTGGCTACACGATTCTCAAAAATCTAAGCTTCTCGATAAAAATCTTGATCACGCCGAGGAAATAATTGAATGGTGTGAAGAGAACGAGGTTCAGATAATTGCGTATTCAGACGATAATTATCCAAAATCACTACGAGAGCTTGAGGATTTTCCCCCTATTCTTTATTGTAAGGGAGAGCTTCCTGATTTCGATAATGAGCTTTCGATTTCACTCGTTGGAACGAGAGGCATGACGACATATGGTCAAAAGATTGCATTTGAACTCGGATACACGCTTTCAAGAGGTGGAGCAATTACTGTTAGCGGTATGGCACGTGGAATTGATACATCTGTTGCTGTAGGTACAATCAATGCATTAGGGACCACTGTTGCTGTGCTTGGCTGTGGCATTGATGTTGTTTATCCACGAGAAAATGCTAGTCTTATGAATAAAATTATTGAAAGTGGAGCGGTTATAACTGAATATCCACCTCATACACCACCGAATTCTTGGAATTTCCCTATAAGGAATAGAATTATAAGTGGAATTTCAAATGGAACTGTTGTAGTTGAGGCTCCTGAGCATAGTGGCGCTTTGATTACTGCACGTAGAGCTATCAAGCAAAGAAAACTACTGTTTGCTGTTCCAGGTCCTGCAAGGACTCATTCAAGTGCAGGAACAAATTTGCTTATAAGAGAGGATGGAGCAAAGCTTACAAACGATGCAATAGATATCTTCGAGGAATTTCTTGAGGACTATTCTCACAAGATTGATTTGAAAAAGGCGAAGCAACGTCCTAAATTTTCAATTAACGCCTTGAAGCTTGCTGCTCCTGGACCAAACAAATCTCATTTTTATGATTCTCACAGGAAGAATGTGAAGGCATCAAGAGCTCATATGAAAAAATTCGAAGAGCAAATTGATGATAATGCTACCGATGATAGCGAAGAAAATGATGTTGATACATCTAATTTTTCACAAGAAGAGCTTAAGGTTTTTAACGCTATGAAAAAGAGGCAAGCTTATTCTATTGATGAGCTTGTTGCGTTAACGGGTCTTAGTGTGGGTGATGTAATGAGTGTTGCATGCACTCTTCAAATAAACGGATGTGTATCTGAGCTTCCCGGTGGAAAAATAGTTAAAGATTGATCGAAAGGAAAAATCATACCCCATGGCAACCAATTTGGTAATTCTTGAGTCACCAGGTAAAATAGTAACAGTAAAAAATTATCTTGGCTCAAACTATAAAGTAATCGCTTCCGTAGGACATATAAGAGATCTCCCTAAATCGTCCCTCGGAATTGACATAGATAATGGCTTCGAAGCGCACTATATTAACATTCGTGGTAAGGGCGATGTTATAAAGGAACTTAAAAAAGAGGCTAAAAAAGCAGATAAAATATTTTTTGCAACTGACCCTGACCGTGAGGGAGAGGCGATTTCTTGGCATCTTGCATCTATTCTTGGCGAGGATTCAAAAAAGGCAAAAAGAATTTCTTTCAATGAAATTACGAGAGCTGCGGTAAAAGAGGCGATCAAAAATCCTCGAGAGATTGATTTAAATCTTGTAAATTCTCAGCAGGCAAGAAGATTTCTTGATAGAATAGTCGGCTATAAGGTTAGTCCAGTTCTTTGGAAAACTGTAAAGAGTGGACTTTCTGCTGGACGCGTTCAGTCTGTCGCTACAAAAATAATTGTGGAAAAGGAACAAGAAATTCAAGCATTTAAGCCAGTTGAATACTGGACTATCGATGCAACTCTTACTGATGGAAAGAGAAAAAATATTTCTGCAAGATTTTATGGTAGCAAATCTAAGAGAATAAAGCTTAAAAACCAAAAGGATTCATTTGCTATTCTTGAGGCTGTTAAGGGTGGAGAGTTTAGAGTTTGCGACATTAAAAAGGGAAGCAAGAAACGCTTGCCATCTCCCCCATTTATAACATCTACATTACAGCAAGAGGCATCTAAAAAATATAATTTCCAGTCTCAAAAGACTATGAAGCTCGCCCAAGAGCTTTATGAGGGAATAAATCTCGGCGCAGAGCTTGGAGGAGTTCAAGGTCTTATAACCTATATGCGTACGGATTCATTGAGAGTTTCCGAGGAGGCTCAAAAGAGCGCAAAGGAATTTATTCTTGAAAGATATGGAGATGACTTTTATCCAAGTAATGCAAGAGTATATAAGTCTAAGACAAATGCTCAGGATGCGCACGAGGCAATAAGACCATCTAACCTAAAACTTGAGCCATCAGTTATTAAAAAGGCTCTTTCTTCAGATCAATACAAGCTTTATAAGCTTATTTGGGATAGATTTATAGCAAGCCAAATGGAATCTGCTGAAATTAGTACCGTCGTAGTTGATTTTGAAAATAATGGTTATGTCTTCCGTTCGAGTGGATATACAGTTTCTTTCCTTGGCTATATGGCTGTATATGAGGAAACCGTTGATGAGGCGCCTGCTGGTGTTGACGACGCTTTTGATCCTGAGAAGAATAATAAAATTCCAGTTATTTCAGGGAATGAAATTTTGACTGTTAAGAAAATTGATGCGCTTCAGCACTTTACTGAACCACCGCCTCGATTTGACGAGGCGAGTCTTATCAAATTTCTTGAAGAAAAGGGAATAGGACGCCCAAGCACATATACTCCTATAATTACGGTAATTATCTCGAGAGGATATGTTTCAAGAGACGGAAGATTCTTAAAGCCTACTCAGCTTGGTGAAATTACCACAAAGATTATGAATGAGCATTTTCCTGATATCGTGGATTATCAATTTACCGCAGTGATGGAAAATAGGCTTGATACAATTGCGAGTGGAGAGGAAGCTCTTAGTGAGGTATTGTCAGATTTCTACAAGGGGTTCTCATCCGAGCTTGCAAAAGCGGAAAGTAAGCTTGCCGAAAGTGCGCCAGAGGTTCCTGCTGAGGAAACTGATATCATTTGTGATGGCTGTGGAAGCAAAATGATTATAAAAAATGGCAGATTTGGCAAATTTGCTGCTTGTCCTAACTATCCAAAATGCAAGTTTACAAAGGCGCTTAATAAGGATGGCACTCTGGTTGTGGCTAAGAAAACCGAAATCGCAGATTTTAAATGTGAAATTTGTGGCTCGGATGTTCTCATTAGAAACGGACAATTTGGCGAATTCTATGCTTGCTCAAATTATCCAAAGTGCAAATTTACAAAAACAAAGGTTGTCACAGTTGGAGTTAAATGTCCAAAATGTGGCGATGAGATTGTATCAAGAATAGGAAAAACAGGAAAACAATTTTATAGCTGTATAAACTATCCTAAATGTAATTTCTCAACTTGGGATCTTCCTGTTAATGAAAAATGCCCTAAATGCGATAGCATATTGTTACAGAAGAAAAATGGCATTTTGGCTTGTAGCAATTATAAGTGTGATTATAAAACGAAAGGTTAAAAACAATGACAACTCCGCACATAAATGTTATCGGTGCTGGTCTTGCAGGTTGTGAGGCGGCATATCAGGCTGCTCAAATGGGAGTAAAGGTTACTCTTTATGAGATGAAGCCAAATATATATACGCCCGCGCATCATAGCCCAAAATTTGCGGAGCTTGTTTGCTCAAATTCACTTCGTTCAAACGAGCTTTCAAACGCAATAGGCGTTTTGAAGGAGGAGCTTCGCGCTCTCGGCTCATTGATAATGGAATCTGCATATGCTACAAGAGTTGCTGCTGGCTCTGCGTTAGCCGTTGATAGAGAGCTTTTTTCGGATTATGTTACTGAAAAAGTTAAAAATCATCCTAACATAGAGATTGTGTATGAGGAGATTAAAGAAATTAATCCAGATGAAATTACTGTAATTGCGTCTGGTCCTTTAACATCTGATCCTCTTGCAGAGCATATAAGGGAGGCTCTTGGACTTGGGAATTTACATTTTTTCGATGCCGCAGCTCCTATTATTGATTTCGAATCAATAGATATGACAAAGGCTTTCTTTGCATCAAGGTATAATAAAGGTGATGCAGACTATATCAATTGTCCTATGAATGAGGCTGAATATAAGGCTTTTTATAGCGCTTTGATAGAGGCTAAGGAGGCAGAGCTTCACGATTTTGATAAGGAAAGTCAATCGTTGAAGGTTTTTGAAGGATGTATGCCTGTTGAGGTTATGGCAAGAAGAGGCTTTGAAACACTTCTTTTTGGACCATTAAAACCCGTTGGAATAGAGCATCCAGAAACGAAGGAAACATATTTTGCAGTTGTTCAGTTGAGAAAAGAAAATAACAACGGAACAATGTACAATATCGTAGGATTTCAAACACATTTAACCTTTGCTGAGCAAAAAAGAGTGTTTGGAATGATACCAGGTCTTGAAAATGCAACATTTTTAAGATATGGAGTTATGCATAGAAATACTTATCTTAACTCCCCAGGTCTTTTAGACTATGATTATTCACTTAAAAATAATGGAAATATCTATTTTGCAGGTCAAATGACAGGAGTAGAAGGATATATAGAATCTTGCTCCTCCGGCTTTGTTGCAGGAATAAACGCGGCAAGACGCGCTCTTGGACTTGAAAAAATAGATTTCACTGATAAAACCGTAATCGGAGCCCTATCTCATTATGTAAGTGGCTCAACAATTTCATCTAATTTTCAGCCTATGAATGCTAATTTTGGCATTGTAGCTTCTCTCGATTACAAGGTAAAGGGTGGAAAAAAGGCGAGAAACGAGGAAATTGCAAAAAGAGCTTTATCTATGATTGAGGCTTTGAAGGAAAGGATTACAATATGAATATAGCTGTTGATGCAATGGGCGGAGATAATGCGCCACTTGAGGTTGTCAAGGGTGCTATCAATGCTGCATTAGAATATAGAGATCTTAAAATAACTCTTGTCGGAGATGAGGCGAAAATTCGCGACATTTCAAGAGACCTTGGCGTTATTATGCCTAACAATATAGAAATCGTTCATAGTAATTCCGAGGTTACTATGGAAGATGATCCTATGATTGTTATGAAGGAGAAAAAAGATAGCTCAATGGCGATGGGCTTGAAGCTGTTGAAGGAAGAGAGTGTGGACGCGTTTATAAGCGCTGGCAACACAGGAGCTCTTCATACTGCTTCTACATTGATTGTAAGAAAGATGAAAGGCGTTAGACGCAGTGCAATTGCGGCTATTTTGCCATTTGATCCACCAGTTTTGCTTTTAGATTCTGGCGCAAATCCAGTTGTTACAGCTGATTTGCTCTTGCAATGGGCTATAATTGGCTCTGCATATATGAAAAATGTTTTTGGTGTTGAAAATCCAAGAGTAGGACTCCTTAACAATGGCACTGAGGAACATAAGGGAACACCAGTTGCGTGTGAAGCATTTGCACTTCTGAAAAAATCTAAGGACATAAACTTTGTTGGCAACATTGAGTCAAAGGAAATCCCAAATTCGCCTTGTGATGTTCTTGTAACGGACGGATTCACAGGAAATATCGCCTTGAAGCTTATTGAGGGAATGGGAAAGTTTATAGGTAAGAGCTTGAATGATATATTTAGATCTAATGTTTTCACAAAGCTTTCGTATTTGATCACATTCAAGGAAGAAATTAGTAAATTTAGAACTAAATTAGACGCTTCTGAATATGGTGGAGCGCCACTTTTGGGACTTTCTAAGCCTGTTATCAAGGCTCATGGAAGTTCAAAGGCTAAGGAAATTAAAAATGCAATAAGACAGGCCATTGAGTATACTAATTCCAATATAATCGAAGAGGTTTCAAGAGTTTTGTAATAAAAAAAGAGAGGAGAGCGTAATGGCTGAATATCCTTTTCCTATCGAGCAGCTTGAAAAAACGATAGGATATGAATTTAAAGACAAGCAAATAATCAAAACAGCTCTTACGCATTCTTCGTATGCTAATGAGCAAAGAATTCATGGTAAAAAAGCTAAGTGTGCTTTTAACGAGCGCCTTGAGTTTTTGGGCGATAGCGTGCTTTCGCTTATTACAAGCGAGTATATATTTGATAAATTCAGCGATAGCCCTGAGGGATATTTAACAAAGGTTAGAGCAGCTGTGGTTTGTTCTAAATCATTGGCTCTTTTTGCCAACAAAATTAATTTGGGCGCATATTTGCTTCTTGGCAAGGGCGAGGAGGAAACAGGTAGGACCAATCCTAAAATCCTCGAAAACGCCTTTGAGGCGCTTCTCGCGGCAATTTATTTGGATTCAAATCATTCAAAAGATATTGTCTCTAAATTTTTACTTCCTGTTATGGAAAACGAAATAGAAGAAGCATCTAAAAATGAGATAAATAGAGACTATAAAAGCGCTTTACAGCAGTTTGTTCAATCAAACGGAACTGACAAGCTATCTTATATGTGCGTTGCAGAGCATGGCCCAGACCACGCAAAGGAATTTGAAATTGAGGTTCGTCTTAATTCAAATGTAGTTGGTAAGGGCAAGGGAAAAACCAAAAGAGAGGCAGAGCAACGAGCAGCAAAGGAAGCATGCGTGCTTTTTGATGTGAAATGGGACATATAAATATACCGATTTTCATTCCTCATCTCGGATGTCCTAATCAATGTATATTTTGTAACCAGAGACATATTTCTGGACAAATAGAATTTGATGAAAAGAATGTTGTAAAGCAAATAGAAGAGGTTTTAAGCACTGTTACCGATAAAGATGAGGTTGAAATAGCCTTTTTTGGTGGTTCATTTACAGGCATTGATAGAGGCTTGATGATAAGATTACTTGATACTGCACAGACTTATGTTTGTTTAGGTAAAGTAACAGGAATTAGAATGTCGACCCGTCCGGACTACATAAGTGATGAGATTTTAGATATTTTATCTAAGTATACTGTTAACTGTGTAGAGCTTGGAATTCAATCTATGAACGATGCGGTATTGTCATATTTAAAGCGTGGACATACAACTGATGATACTAAGAGGGCAATAAAATTGCTAACAAGCAGGAAAATTCCATTTGTAGGGCAAATGATGGTGGGACTTCCTACCACTACACTTGAGGACGAGCTTGAATGTGCCGAATTTATATGTAAAAGCGGTGCGATTGGAGCGAGAATTTATCCGACCTTGGTTTTTAAGCAAACTGAGCTTGAAGAGCTTCTATTCAATGGAGAATATATTCCGTTGACATTAGATGAGGCTGTTTATAGGAGCTCTAAGGTTCTTGGAGTTTTTGTAAGAGAATACGTTCCTTGTATAAGAATAGGTCTCTGCGAAAGCGAAAACCTGCACTCGGATTCAACCTTTGTAGCAGGCCCGAATCATCCATCTATTGGAGAAATGATTAAGAGTGAGCTATATTTGTCGATTCTAATCAAGGAATTAAATGAAAAAAACTGCTCAAACAGCGTTATTATCGAGTGCCCAAGGGGGGCAACCTCGCAGATTGTAGGTAACAAACGCAAAAATTTAGAAAAATTGAAAGAGATTTTTGGCTTTAAGAAGATAAAGGTCATTGAAAACGATATCTTAGAGCCATATAACATAATTATCAATGATAAGGAGGACTGACAATGCATTTAAAATCGCTTGAATTGCAGGGATTTAAATCTTTCCCTGACAAAACAACATTGACATTTGATGACGGTGCAACGGTTATTGTCGGACCTAACGGAAGTGGAAAATCTAACATCACTGACGCTATGAGATGGGTTCTTGGAGAGCTTTCTACCAAGAATATTCGTGGCTCTAAGCTTGAGGATGTAATTTTCATTGGTACAGAAATAAGAAAGCCTATGAGCTATGCTGAGGTTTCTGTTACATTTGACAATTCATCTCCCGAGGGAAGACTTAATAGCCCATATGATGAAATTACGGTTACTCGTAGATACTATCGTGCGGGAAAAAGTGAATATCTTATAAACAAAAATATGTGTCGTTTGACAGATATTTATCAGTTGTTCATGAATACCGGTGTTGGACGTGAGGGATATTCTATTATCGGACAGGGTAGAATTGCTGAAATCATTTCTAAAAAGAGTGAGGACAGAAGAAATATTTTTGAAGAGGCTGCTGGAATTTCTAAAATCAGGCATGAAAAAAATGAAACTGAGAAGAATTTGAAGCAAACTCAAGAAAATATGGATCGCGTATCCGATATTTACTATGAGCTTGAAAATAGAGTAGGTCCTCTTGAAAAAGAGGCTGAAAAGGCTAAAAAATACTTCGAGTTTTACGAGAGAAGAAAGAAAGCGGATATTTCGCTTTGGATTTACGAGTCCAAGAAAACTCGTGATGATATTGAAAAGCTGTCAGAAACTTATAAAATGTCTACTCACGAGCTTGAAATGGCTAACGATTCCTTGCAACAAATAGAGGCGCAAGAGGCAAATCTTGCAGAGCGTTATAGCAAGACCAAAATTGAAGCGGATAGAGTGTATAGCGAAATTAGAGCTTGTAATACTACGCTTTCGGACCTTAACTCCGACCTTGCGGTTATGGAGAACAATGTAAAGCATGCCAAGGATAACACGAGCGATGAGATTTTGGAAATCGAAAAGCTTGAGGCAAAAAGAATTGCTGCACAGCTCGAAATTGACCAAAAGATAAAGTACACTGATGAAATAAGACTTGAGCTTCAAAAGGCTCAAGAGGAATATATGAGCATTCATCAGGAGCAAACGGATCTTGCTAAAAAGCGCGATGAAATTGCTAAGAGAATCGATGAGCTTTTCTTAGAAATAAAGGGCTTGGAGGCTCAAAGAGATGAGGTAAAGGTTCGTATTTCTGTAATTGAAAACTCATCTAATAATGAGGATGAGCGCGCAGACTCTATAAACACTAATATCGGCACATATCGTGAATCGCTTTCTGAAATGACCGATAAAGCAGAGGAGTTTAGCAAGACTCTTGCTGAATATGAGTCAAAGCTTTCAGCACTTGAAAAAGAGGTTGGTGACGCTGACTCGGAAATTGAAGAGAAGACACAAAGATACGATGAACTCAAGGAGCAGATGAACGATCTTAAATCGAAATCTCTTGCGCTTGTTGAAAGAATAAATGCTTTGAATAGTCTTGAAGAGCTTTTTGAGGGCTATGCGAAGAGTGTTTCGTTTATAATGAACGAATACAAGGAGAATAAAATTCCTGGTGCTGGAACTATATATGGTCCTGTTTCAAAGCTCATTACTGTTGATGAAAAATATGTAACAGCTATTGAAACAGCGCTTGGCGTTGGACTTCAGCACATAGTTGTTGATAACGAGGGCACTGCAAAGGCTTGTATCGCTACACTTAAAGAAAATAAGGCGGGACGAGCTACTTTTTATCCTGTTACCTCTGTAAGTGGACAGAATGCTACACAGGAAATGATAAATGCTAAGAAATCGAAGGGATATATCGGTGTTGCTGACGAGCTTATTAGCTTTGATAACAAATTTGCGGAGATTTTCTCATCACTTCTTGGCAGAACATTGATCTTTGACAATATAGATAACGCAACTGAGATGGCTAAATCTCAAAAGTATCGTGTTAAGGTTGTAACTCTTGACGGTCAGCAAATTAATGTCGGAGGCTCGTTTACTGGTGGTTCTGCAAAGCACGAGAGCAATATGCTTTCAAGAAGTTCAGATATTAAAAATATGCAGGATGAAAACAAGAAGATTCTCGCTAAAATCGATGAAATTAGGAGCGAGGGTCAAAAGCTTGGTGAAAGATTGAGAAACCTTACACAAAAGCGTGCATCTGATAAGCAACAGCTTAATATCCTTGATACAGTTTATAGAACTGAAAAGACAGAGTACGAAACTCTTGTTGCACAAATTTCTGTTAATAGAGAGCTTGTTGAGGGACTCGAGGCAGATACCAAGAGAATTTTCGAGGAAAAGGAAAGAAGTGCCGTTGAGCTTGTAGAGTTGAAGGCTAAAAAGGATGCTCTCGAGGCTCAAATTGAAGAAATTAACTCTCAAAGACTTGAGCTTGACGAATCAAAATACGAGTATTCAACAAATGTTGAGGGCTATACTGATAAAATCAACCAAAATCTTATAAGAGTTGCGGAAATTAACAAAGACATTGAGTCTGCTAAGCAGTCGGTTAGCGAAGCAAAGCTCAAACTTGATGAGGTTGTTGAGGAAATAAATGCAAGAAAAGCGAAGATGGAGCGTTTGCAAGACGATGTTACATCCTTTGCTGAGAAAAATGCTGAAAATCGTAAGGCTTATGAGGAAGCTAAGCAAAGACTTGCTGAATACGAGAAAGAAAGAGAAAGATTATTCATTCTCGAACAGCAAATTGAGCAAAAGAGAAACGAATTGAATCTAAAGAGCAAGGAAATTAGCTCTAAAAAGGAAATTATTGCTCGTTCTCACGGTATGAACGAGACTAAGCTTGCTCAGCTCAATATCGATTTGGAAAAGATGAGAGATAAGCTCAAGCAGGACTATGAGCTTGAGCCATCGGATGCTTTGAAGTTGGGATATCCAGAGGTTAACGAAAGCAACTACAAGGAAATTTCAGCTGAAGCAAATGAATGCAGACAAAAAATCAGAAGCCTTGGCTCCATCAATACTAATGCTGTTGAGGAATACAAGGAGGTTAAGGAGCGCTATGACTTCTATAGTGCACAATTGACTGACTTGACTAAGGCGAAAGAGGATATTCTCAAAATTATAGATGAGCTTGAAACTAAGATGAAGGAGCAGTTTATCGAGGCGTTTAATGCTGTAAACGAAAACTTCAACGAGGTGTTTAAGGAGCTCTTTGGTGGTGGTCATGCAGAGCTATTGCTTGATGATCCAGATGATATTCTTAACTGTGGAATTGAGATAAAGGCGGCGCCTCCAGGCAAGGTTATTAAGAGCCTTATGCTTCTTTCAGGAGGAGAGCAATCGTTTGTTGCTATCGCGCTTTTATTTGCTATTCTTAAGGTAAATCCAACACCATTCTGTATTTTCGACGAAATTGAGGCGGCACTTGATGAGGTCAATGTTGGAAGATTCGGACAGTACATAAAGAGATATTCCAAGCAGACTCAATTTATTGTTATCACTCACAGAAGAGGAACTATGGAAATTGCAGATAAGCTTTATGGTGTTACAATGCCACAAAAGGGTATTTCCAAGGTTCTCACAATGGATGTGGGAGATGTTGGTAAAGAAAATATTCTTAATGCTAATAACGCAAAATAATGGGAGAAACAAATGTCATTTTTTGAAAAACTTAAAAAAGGACTTCAAAAGACAAAAAACGCGCTTTTTAAGCCATTTTCAGACCTTTTTAAGAGTCTTCGCAGAATAGATGAGGACTTAATGGACGAGCTTGAGGAAATCCTTATTTGTGCCGATGTAGGCGCTAATACAACCGAGCTTATTCTTGATAAGCTTCGTATGCAAATAAAGGAAAAGGGTCTCAAGGATTCTGAGGATGTAAAAAAAGAACTTCGTCAGATAATGCTTGAAATGATAGGTGAGGGGGCAGATATCAATTATTCGAAGGACGATATAACTGTCGTTTTGATAATTGGTGTTAATGGAGTTGGCAAAACAACCTCAATAGGAAAAATCTCACATTCGATGAAAAAGTCTCACAAGAAGGTTGTTGTTGCAGCTGCTGATACATTCAGAGCTGCAGCAATTGACCAGCTTGAGGTTTGGACAAAGCGTGCTGGAGTTGATATGGTTAAGCATACTGAGGGCTCAGATCCTGCAGCAGTTGTTTTTGATGCTATAAATGCGTCAAAAAAGCGCGGAGCAGATGTTTTGATCATTGATACCGCTGGACGACTTCATAACAAGAAAAACCTTATGGATGAGCTTGCTAAAATTGATAGAGTTATTTCAAGAGAACTTCCAAATTCAACAAGAGAAACACTTCTTGTTTTGGATTCTACCACTGGACAAAATGCTGTAAATCAGGCTAAGGAATTTAAAAATTCTGCTAATATTACAGGACTTATTCTTACAAAGCTTGATGGTACTGCAAAGGGTGGAATTGTTTTCTCAATTAAAAACGAGCTTGATATTCCAGTTAAATTCATTGGGGTTGGCGAGCAGATCGATGATATGGAGAAGTTTGACGCAAACGATTTTGTTGATGCGTTATTTGAATAATTATGATAGAAATTGTACTTGCTTCTAGAAATAAGAAGAAAATTGCAGAGTTTCAGGTGCTTTTAGAAAACGCTTTTGAAAACAAGGTTAAGGTTTTGTCACTTGATGATATAGGATTTGTTGGAGATATTGTTGAAAACGGAGAAACCTTTGAGGAAAATGCGTTTACAAAGGCAAGTGTTCCTGCTTCTATAGGATATATAGGCATAGCAGATGATTCAGGGCTTTGCGTAGAGGCTCTTGATGGCGCTCCTGGCGTTTATTCGGCAAGATTTTCAGGTGGCGACGATGAGGATAATAATGCGTTGCTATTAAAGCTTTTGGCCGATAAAGAAAACCGTAATGCAAGCTATGTTTGCTCAATTGCCTGTGTTTTCCCAAATGACAAAGATAAAAATTTTGTCGTTCGTGGCGAATGCCATGGTAAAATTATCGACGATAGGCGTGGAACTGCAGGCTTTGGCTATGATCCGTACTTTTATTATGAGCCGTTTGGCAAAACATTTGCCGAAATCGAGCTTTCTAAAAAGAATACAGTTAGCCATAGAGGAATTGCGGTTAGAAAATTTATAGAGAAATTTTCCAAGGTGATTGAAAATGACAAGTAAACAAAGATCATATTTGAAGAGTATGGCCTCTAATTTGGACACCATTTTTCAAATTGGAAAGGGTGGAATAACAGACGAGCTTTGCTTTCAACTTAACAATGCGCTTGAAGCAAGGGAATTGATTAAAATAAAGATTCTCGAAAGCTGTCCTTGCTCAGTAAAGGATGCTGCAAGCGAGATTGCAGAGGCGATTGGAGCAGAGGTTGTACAAACAATAGGTATGAAAATCGTTCTTTTCAAGGTTTCATCAAACGAAAAGAACAGAAAAATTGATTTGAGCAAAATAAGATGAAAATAGGAATTTATGGTGGCACCTTTGATCCACCTCACAATGGTCACGTTCATGCTTGCAAATCTTTTTTGGAGTTTTATAAGGTTGATAAGATGTACATTGTTCCAACCTTTATTCCTCCACATAAGGTAAGAGATTCTAATATCAGTGCAGAAATGCGAATGGAAATGTCTAAACTGGCATTTGAAGGGATTGCAGATAATGTAGAAGTATCAGATATCGAGCTAAAAAGACAAGGAATGAGCTATACAGCAGATACTCTTAAGGAATTCAAGAATGCTGGATGCGAAAAAATATATCTCTTGTGTGGAACCGATATGTTTGTAACTCTTGATATGTGGTATAATCCAAAATACATCTTTGAAACTGCAACTGTTGTTTGTATTCGTAGAGAAAACGATGAAGAAATGACAGCCTTAATAGATGAAAAAAGTAAGATGTATAGAGAAGTTTTTGGTGCTGATATTGAATTTGTTCTCAAGGAAGCGATTGAAGCTTCGTCCAGTGATTTGAGAAAAAATATAGTGAATTTGAAAGATTTAGTACCAAGTAATGTACTGAAATACATTGAAGCAAATAATTTATACGAAAACGAGAATTAATTATGAGTGTGCATTATGATGTTTCTGCTATAAGGGATGTTGTTAAGGGCTTTACGGTCGAAAAAAGATTTTCTCATGTTTTGGGAGTAGAAAAAGAGGCTTGCGAGTTAGGAAAAATCTTTTTGCCTGAAAAATGTGAAAAGCTTCAAATTGCAGGGATACTACATGATATAACCAAGAATTTTTCATATGAAAAACAGATTGAGTTATGTAATGAATATGGAATAGAGCTTGACAAATATATTGCTCCAAAGCTTTTGCATGCTAAAACTGGTTGTGAGTTTGCTAGAAGATATTTTGGCAATCAAATAGTTGATGATGAAATATATTCGGCAATTTATTATCATACAACTGGCAAGGCGCAAATGAGCTTGTTTGAGGCGATTATTTATCTGGCGGATTATATCGAGGAAAATAGAACCTTTGCAGATTGTGTAGAATTGAGAAAATATTTTTATGATAATATTGGTAAAGTGCATTCGTATGAAGATAAATTAGAGGTTCTTAGAAGTACGCTTGTTTTATCATTTGATATGACAATTAGGAATTTGCTTGACGAGGGTAAGGTCGTAGATTTTTACACTATGAGTGCTCGAAATTACCTCATAATAAATGAAAAGAATTTAAAATGGAGGAAATAGATGGAAAATATTTTGGAAATTAAAGAGGGATGTCTTCAAGGCGCAACCTCACAAGAGGTGGCAGAGCTTGCGGTTAAAATTCTTGATAGCAAGCTTGCATCGGAGATAAAGCTCTTGAAAATAGATGCAAAAACAGTAATTGCGGATTACTTTGTTATTTGTACTGGTAGATCAACAACACAAATTAAAACCTTGGCTGATGAGGTTGAGTACAAGCTAAAGGTGGCAGGTGTTATCGAGCCAAAACTCGAGGGAAGCGCATCTGATGAGTGGAAGATTGTTGACTGCAAGGATGTAATAATTCATATTTTCTCGGTAGAAGCAAGAGATTTTTACAAGCTTGATAGGCTTTGGGCTGATTGCGAGGAAATTGATATAACTAAAATTTTGAATTCATAAATTGAGAGGCATAAAATGAAGTACGATTATTTATCAATAGAAAAGAAATGGCAGAAGTACTGGGAAGAAAACGAAACATTTAAAACAGATGTTTGGGATTTTTCAAAGCCTAAATTTTATGCTTTGGACATGTTTCCATATCCATCAGGAGTAGGTCTTCATGCAGGACATCCAGAGGGATATACAGCAACTGACATTGTTTCAAGAATGAAGAGAATGCAGGGCTATAATGTTCTTCATCCTATGGGATATGACTCATTTGGTCTTCCTGCTGAGCAATATGCTGTTAATACAGGAAATCATCCCAACGGCTTTACACAGGAGAATATAAAGACATTTTCAAAGCAGTTAAAGGAGCTTGGCTTTGACTATGACTGGAGCAAGATGATTGCTACAAGTGATCCTGAGTTTTATAAATGGACACAGTGGATTTTTAAACAGCTTTATCTCGATGGTTATGCTCAGTATATTGATATGCCCGTAAACTGGTGCGAGGAACTCGGAACAGTTCTTTCTAACGATGAGGTTATTGATGGAAAATCTGAGCGTGGTGGCTTTCCGGTTGTAAGAAAAAATATGAAGCAATGGGTTATCAATCAGCCTGCTTTTGCAGAGGAGCTTTTGGAGGGCCTTGAAGAAATTGATTGGCCAGAATCCACAAAGCTTATGCAGAAGAACTGGATTGGCAAGTCTACGGGTGTTGAGGTTGATTTTAAAATTGTTGGTGGTGGAGAATTTTCCATCTTTACCACATGTATAGAAACCATTTATGGTATCACATTTATGGTTCTTGCGCCTGACGGAGAAATTGTAAAATCTCTTATGCCAAGAATTCAAAACAAGGATGAGGTACAGGCATATATTGATGAAACCTTGAAAAAGAATGATATGGATAGAACTGAGCTCAATAAGACAAAGTCTGGCTGTGAGCTTAAGGGCGTTACCTGTATCAATCCTGTAAATGGCAAAGAAGTAAGAATGTTTATCGGTGATTTTGTTCTTGCAAGCTATGGTACAGGAGCTGTAATGGCTGTTCCATCACATGACCAGCGTGATTTCGAGTATGCTATTGCTCACAACATCGATATGATTCAGGTAATTGACGGGGATGAAAAGCTTGGACATGTTGATGTTTCTGAAAAGGCATTCGAAAAGGGAGAATATCTTGGAAAGGGCTATAAGCTTATAAATTCCGAGGAGTTTACAGGTCTTACTGTTGAAGAGGCAAAGGAGGCTATTACCTCAAAGCTCGAAAAAATGGGAGTTGCGAAGAGAACAGTTAATTACCATTTTAGAGAGTGGATATTCGCAAGACAGCGTTACTGGGGTGAGCCTGTTCCAGTTGTACACGGAGAGGACGGAGAAATCCATGTTCTTGATGATGCAGAGCTTCCTCTTGTTCTTCCTGAACTTGAAAATTATAAGGGAGTAAACGGAAAAGCACCTCTTGAAAACGCTACTGAGTGGAAAAAGTATGATAAAAACGGCGTGAAGGGCGTAAGAGAAACCTCTACAATGCCTGGCTCTGCAGGATCAAGCTGGTATTTCCTTCGTTATATTGATCCTAACAATAGTGACGAGTTCGCAAATCAAGAGCTTCTTAAGCATTGGATGCCAGTTGACCTCTACATAGGTGGACCTGAGCATGCGGTTGGACACCTTATGTATTCAAGAATTTGGAACAGATACCTTTATAACAAGGGACTTGCGCCTACAAAGGAGCCCTTCAAGAAGCTTGTGCATCAGGGAATGATACTTGGTGCTAATGGTATTAAGATGGGTAAGCGTTTCCCTGAATTCGTTGTAAATCCAAGCGATGTTGTTCGTGATTATGGTGCAGATACACTTCGTCTTTATGAAATGTTTATGGGACCTCTTGAGGTGTCAAAGCCTTGGAGCGATGCAGGTGTTGAGGGCGCTAAGAGATTCCTTAACCGTGTTTGGGCTTTCTTTACAGAGGTTGAAAATCTTGTAGATGAGGATGTTCCTGAGCTTGAAAAGATTTATCACAAGACTGTGAAAAAGGTAACCGAGGACTTCGAAAAGCTTGCCTTTAATACAGCTATTTCCCAAATGATGGTATTTGTTAATGCCGTTTATAAGGAAGGAAAGTGTCCAAAGGCTTATGCAGATGGATTTATTAAGATGCTTTCTTGCATTTGCCCACATATCGGCGAGGAAATTTGGTCTGTTATGGGACATAACGACACTATTGCTTACGAATCTTGGCCTACATTTGACGAGTCAAAGACTGTTGATACAACTGTTACCATTGCAGTTCAAATCAACGGAAAGCTTCGTTCAACTATCGTGATTGATAAGAATGACGACAAGGACAGTGTTATTGCAGTTGCAAAGGCTGACAAGAAGATTGCAGAGTTTTTGGCGGACAAAAATATCATAAAAGAAATTTATGTTCCCGGAAAAATTGTAAATATAGTAGTTAAGTAATAAAAAATCTAAAAAAATTACAAATTTACTATTGACAAGCGAGGTCAGTTGTAATATAATATCATAGAGATTATTCTCTTGCTACACGCGGGGGGAGGGATATAGATGGCAGAAATCAGAGTAAAAGAAAACGAATCACTCGACAGTGCACTTCGTAGATTCAAGCGCCAGTGCGCAAGATCTGGAGTTCTTATGGAGCTCCGTAAGAGAGAGCACTACGAGAAACCAAGTGTAAAAAGAAAGAAGAAATCTGAAGCAGCAAGAAAGCGCAAATTCAAATAATTTGTAATTCTTAACTTCAAAAGGACCACTTTTTGTGGTCCTTTTTTCTTTGTTGTTCTTGAATTGATATTTATATTATAGTAAAATAAATTTAGAATTTTTTCGAAAATTTGTTAACCGACACCAAGTAAATGGTACTATATGGTTGAAAGCTTTCAAAAAGGACTGACAGGAGAACAATATGGAACAACAGATATTAGCAGAATTGATTTCTAAAAATATGTCTGCATTCTATGGCTATGCCTTTGACAAATTGTATGACAAGAGCTCGGCAGAGGATTTAACCTCCGAAATTATATGCGAAATTCTTGCCTCTGCCGAAAACCTTGAAAACGATGAGGCGTTTTGGGGCTATGCTTGGAAAATTGCAGAAAATACCTTTAGAAAATTTATTCGCAGAAATAAAATCATATCAAAAACAGTAGATTTAAACGAAAATACTGATAATGTTGGTTTTTATCATTCTCCTTTAGACCAATACATTGAAAAGGAAGAAAAGGATGAGCAAACCTATCTTTTAAGAAGGGAACTGTCCTTGCTTTCCTCGGCGCATAGAAAAATTACTGTTTCTTATTACATTCATAATAAAAGCTGTCAAGAAATTGCAAATGAGCAAAATATGAGTGTTGAAATGGTAAAGTACCATTTATTCAAATCAAGAAAGATACTAAAGGAAGGTGTTAGTATGACAAGAAAATTAGGAGAAAAAAGCTACAATCCCGGTGTATTCCGTGTAGATTTTTGGGGTAATGTTTCACCAAAATATAGAGAACTGTTTGACCGTTCATTGCCCGGAGCAATAATGCTATCCGCTTACGAAAAGCCACTTACAGCAGAAGAACTATCAATCGAGCTTGGCGTTGCAATGCCATACCTTGAAGAAGAGCTTGAAATACTTGAAAGTGCTGAGCTTATTAAAAGAATAGGCACTAAATATCAAACAAACATTGTTATAATTACAGATGCTTTTGAAAAGAATTTTATAAAGTCAGTTAAAAGCATTTATACAAAAGCAGCGAAAGAGATTTTTGAAAGCTCAAAATCCTTGCTTGATAAGGTAAGACAACTGAAATTTAAAGGCAACGACCTTGATGATAACAGACTTTTGTGGCTTATTATCAGTATGGTTTTGCTTGAAGCAACAGATATGCCCGAAAGCTATCCCGATTTGGTGCTTGGTGGCTGTGGCTTTGTGTATGGATATGATAACGACTATCTTAATATGTCTATCAATGGAGTTTCACATTGCTATGTTGATGATGTTGAGTTCTGTGCTGTAAACTATAAGAAAACACAAAATGTGCAAAACTACGAGCATTTCCGTTTTATGGACAGAGCAAGGGTTATGAAGGATGCCATTTTACAAAATAAAGCCGATGAAACTAACGAATTGCTTCCTGTAATGATAGAAGAAGGCTATGTATATTGTGAAAATGGAATTGTATATCCAAACTTTTGTGTATTTGATAAAGAAAATTATAAGGCAATTTGTGAGCTTCTTCTACCTATTTCAAAATATACCAAATCATATATGGAGCAAATATTCGAAAAAGCTGCAATTGAGCTTGTAAAGGTTACTCCAAACTTCGTAAAAGACCAGTGTAAAAACATAGCACAGTTACATTATAGCAGTGGAGTTATGGGCTTTGTGGTGAATGAGCTTATAGGTAATGGTAGCTTGACTGTTCCAAAAGAAAAAACAAATCTTGCTATCTGGGGCATAAATCATAGATAATAAAAAAGCGAGTGCTGAAAAATCGGCACTCGCTTTTATGTTAAAATTGATTTTTGTATTTTTGGCTTTCTCGTTGTTTTGTTTCTTTTAAGCGCTTTATAAGAAGTGTGAAGATTGTGCAGAGAACAAATGCACCGATATAGATTCCTAAGATGAGAATTAGGTTGTTTCCAACATCTAAACCACCGATAGTGACTGTGATGAGATAATAGAAAATTCCGACTGTAACAAAGTAAATCAACGCTTTTATCGAAAAGCTTTGTAGCTTCAAATAACAAAGAAGTGCCGAAATAAGCGCTGAAAAAACAGCAATAATGATAATTGAATATATATCAATTGACCAAAGTACCTTTTTTGATACATTGATTAGATATACAATGATTTTTAAAATTACAGATATACATGTATAAAAGGAGAAGCTATACCACATCATTTTGGCTCTTTCAAGAGGCTTTACAAGTCCGTCCTTTAAGATAACGACAAATGCAGATATTGCAAACGCAATAATAAGAAGTGATAGAGTTGCGCCAAGACTTAGAAGACCTGTTTTAGATATGAAAAATCCAATAAATAGGTCTGTAAAAAGAGTTAAAGGAGCGAAAATTGCGCAAGAAAAGACAAGCATATTTGAAATTAACCTTTTTGCGTTCATAAACAAACTCCTTTCAAGTGATTACATTGAAAGCATACCATAAATTACAGTTTTTTTCAAGTGATTTCTATAAAAAATAGCAAAAATGAAAATATGCATAAAAAATGAATATTTTCACTTGACTTTACTTACGCAAAACTATATAATATAGGTAAACAATGAATTGTTTATATTTATTCAAATGAGGGTTATTATGCTTGGTAAGAGGAAAATAAGAAAAAATGTCTTTGGCCTTGTTTTTGGCTATAATTTTAACAAGGAGATTGACAAGCTTCAATATTATAACGACGCATACGATAATTTTTGTTGTGAGGATAACGAGGAAGAGAGCGTAAAGTCAAGCTTTTTCGGTATTTGTGACAATATTGAAGAAATTGATGCGATTATTTCTGCCAATCTTAAGGGATGGAACATTTCAAGGCTCTCTAAGGTAACACTTTCTATATTGAGAGTTAGTGTTTATGAGATGAAGTATCTTGAGCTTCCACCTGCAATTTCTATAAACGAGGCTGTTGAGCTTGCTAAGGAATATGCAGAGGATGGAGCATCTTCTTACATAAACGGTGTTCTTAACAACATTAAAAACGGGCTTTAATCATGTCAAATAAGGTTTTTGTTGGAATTGATACGAGCAATTACACAACATCCTGCGCAATATCGGACGAGAGTGGCAATATCTTGCATAATTTCAAGATATTGCTTCCTGTTTCTGAGGGAGAGCGAGGTCTTAGACAAAGTGATGCGGTGTTTGCTCATATCAAAAACTTTAAGCTCATTTCTGAAATGATAAAAGAGAAATGCTCGGGCTTGGATGTTGTTGCAATCGGATATTCTGGAACTCCAAGAGATGCGCAGGGCTCATATATGCCTTGCTTTTTAACAGGAGAGGCCGTTGCGCAAATGTTATCCTCGTTTCTTGACTGTAAGGCTTACAAATTTTCTCATCAGGCGGGACATATTCGTGCCGCTATTTATTCCTCGGGAGCAGAGGTTGATGATGAATTTATATCATTTCATGTTTCTGGTGGTACAACCGACATATTATTAGTTAAAAAAACGACTGATGGATACTATGATATAGAATGTCTTGGTGGTAGTGTTGACCTTCATGCAGGACAGGCTATTGATAGAATAGGCGTTTTGATGGGGCTCGATTTCCCGTGTGGAAAGCATATGGAGGCTTTGGCAAAGGAAAATACAGCTAAAATAGAAAGCCCTAAGATTTGCGTTAATGGATTGTCGTGTAATTTATCTGGTCTTGAAAATTTAGCAATAAAGCTATACGCATCAACAGCAGACAAGCCACTTGTTTGCGCATATGTGCTTGAATTTATTGGTAAAACCTTAGAAAAAATTACACAAAATATACGAAGCGCTGGCTATAATCAGAAAATTATTTACGCTGGCGGTGTCATGAGTAACAAAATAATACAAGCAAGATTAGGCGCTAAATTCAAGGATGTTTATTTTGCTATGCCTGAATTTAGTGCTGATAATGGTGCTGGTATTGCTTTGCTTGCATTAGAAAGGTATTTAAAAGAAGAGAGGTAAAAATGGCTGTTTCATATAGATTTGACGAAAATGGCAATCAGCTTATGCCTGAGCCTAAATCTATTTCTTGGCTAAATGAATATATAAAGTCTCTTATTGAGGAAGAGGTTCAGATTCAAGATGTTTATGTTTTGGCTGAAATCTCGAACTTCAAAAGCCATTCGACGGGGCATTTGTATTTCACATTAAAGGATGAAAAAAGCGAAATTAAGGCTGTTATGTTTCGCGCATATGCCTCTAAGCTTCAATTTCGTCCCGAAAATGGCTTAAAGGTGCTTGTTCATGGAAGAGTTGGAGTTTATGAAAAGGGCGGAGTATATCAGCTTTATGTCGATGCTATGCAGCCTGACGGAGTCGGTTCCTTATATCTTGCCTTTGAGCAATTAAAGAAAAAGCTTTCAGATGAGGGACTTTTTGATGATTCTCACAAAAAGGCGTTGCCAAAATTTCCAAAGAAAATTGGTATTATAACCTCGCCAACAGGGGCTGCGGTAAGAGATATTATAAAGGTTGCTAAAAGAAGATGTCCTTTTGTTAAGCTTGTCCTGTTTCCGTCGGCGGTTCAAGGCGCGTCCGCTTCAGAGGAGCTTACAAGAGCAGTAGAGTATTTTAACTTCGCTGAGAATGTTGACCTTATAATTATCGGGCGAGGCGGTGGCTCAATAGAGGATTTATGGGCTTTTAATGATGAAGGTCTTGCAAGGGCAATATATGCCTCTAAAATACCAGTTATTTCTGCTGTTGGACACGAAATTGACTTTACAATTTGTGATTTTGTAGCTGATGTGCGTGCCGCAACACCTTCACATGCGGCAGAAATTGCTACGCCTAATGTATTAGATCTGAAAACAACCCTTGGCTCTTATTATAGAGGTATGTGTACCTCGATTTTTCACAAGATAGAGAATTATAAAACGAAGGTTTCGGCCCTTGAAAATAATAAGGTACTAAAAAATCCTCAAATTCTATTTGATACGAAAAAAATGCAGCTTTTTACAATTGCCGAAAATATGTCTGATGCAATTTTGTCAAAGACAAATAAGCTTAAACTTGAGCTTGCTGCCTTAAGTGCCTCGCTCAATGCTCTTAGCCCTCTTTCGGTGCTGTCAAGAGGATATGGCGCGGTCTTTAATGAGAACGATGAGGTTGTAAAGAGCGTAGAAAAAATCGAAATAAACGATAAAATATATGTAAAAATGGCAGACGGTACTGTGAAAGCTACCGTAAATTCGAAGAAAGTAAAAGGAGAATAATATGCCCGCTAAAAAGGAAGTTAAATTTGAAGAAGCTCTTGAAAGGCTTGAGAATATAGTTGCATCACTCGAAAACGGCGAGGCTCCTTTGGATGAGTCATTAGCTCTTTTTGAGGAGGGTGTTAAGCTTGTTAAGCTTTGCAACAATAAGCTTGAAAGTGCAGAAGAGGCTGTAAAACAGCTTATCAATATAGATGGCGAGTTCATTGAGAAAAACTTTTCTGAGGATTTAGAAAATGAAAATTGAAGAACTGATTTTGGCAAATTCTGCAATTGTCGAAAATAAATTGAAGAGTTATATAAACGTCAATGGATACGGTCTTGAGAAGCCAATGGAATATAGCTTGTTGTCAGGTGGAAAAAGATTAAGACCTTTTATGGCAATAGAGGCTTATAAGCTTTTTTCAAAGAAAAATGACATAGAAAAGGTGCTTCCTTATGCCTGCGCGCTTGAGATGATTCACACATATTCGTTGATTCATGACGATTTGCCTTCTATGGACAATGATGATTATAGAAGAGGAAAGCTCACAAATCATAAGGTGTTTGGAGAGGCAAATGCGCTTTTGGCGGGAGATGCGCTTTTGACATATGCGTTTTCTGTTGCGTCGTCAAATGATAATGTAAGTCCTATGAGCGTTAAAAATGCTGTAAAGGTGCTTGCTGACTGTGCAGGCTTTGCTGGTATGGCAGGCGGACAAATGCTCGACATAAACTCTAATATGAGCTCCTATGACGATCTTAAAAAAATGCATGAATTGAAGACAGGAGCGCTTATAAAATGCGCAATGCTTTTAGGATATTACGCTTATTGCGATGTGCCTAATGAAAATATAGTTTGTGATTTAACTAAATTTGCGTTGAATATCGGCGTTGCCTTTCAAATAAGAGATGATATTCTTGATAAAATTGCTGATGAGGCGATTTTGGGAAAGCCTGTTGGATCTGATGAGAAGAACAACAAATTAACATCGCTTTCTTATATGTCGATTGAAGAGGCGCAAGCGACGGTGGATAATTTAACTAATGAGGCAATTGACATTATTAGTAAATATTCAAGCGAGAACGACACTTTAATACAGCTTGCTAAATATCTTGTTGAGAGAAACAAATGATAAGACTTGATTTATATTTAAGTAATTTTGGGTATGTAAAAAGTCGTCAAAAGGCAAAAACATTAATAGAAGAGGGATTTGTCGAGCTTAACGGAAAGAAAATCCTTAAATCTTCGTTTTTGGTCGACGAGACGATTGAAAACAAAATAGAAATATCAGATCCGTGTCCTTATGTTTCGAGAGGCGGATTAAAGCTTGAAAAGGCGATAACTGAGGGAAATATTGATATTGAAAACAAAACGGCAATTGATATAGGAGCCTCTACAGGTGGATTTACGGATTGTTTATTAAAACACGGTGCCAGAATAGTATATGCTGTTGATTCGGGCTCTAATCAGCTTGATACAGCCTTGAAATACAATTCTAAGGTTGTATCAATGGAAAATTACAATGCAAGGGCGATTTGCTTCGAGGATATTGGGGAATATTGTGATATTATAACAATAGATGTTTCCTTTATTTCTCAAGCCTTGATTATGCCGTCGGCTGTTAATCTTTTGAGAGAAAGCGGATTTTACATTTCTTTGATAAAGCCACAGTTTGAGGTTGGAAAGTCGAGGATAGGCAAGGGCGGAATCGTTAAGAATGCAGAGGACAGGCTTTTTGGCGTTGAAAAGGTGTTAGAGTCTGCTGAGCTTTTGAATATGAAATGTATTTATTTTTCCAAATCTCCTATTCTTGGTGGAGATGGTAACACTGAATATTTGTCAATTTTTACAAAAAATGCAAATGATTCGATTAAAATGGCTGAAATTAAAAGAATTGTACTCGAAAAATGAAGGAGAATATATATGAAATCCAACAGACAAGAAAAAATTCTTGAAATTATTTCGAAAAATAACATAGAAACGCAAGAGGAGCTAATCGAGGCTCTTAAAAAGGAAGGGATTGCCGCAACTCAGGCTACCGCTTCAAGAGATATAAGACAGCTTAAGCTTTTGAAGGTTATGGTCGACGGTGTTTATAAGTATGTTGCACCTAAAAAAGAGCTTGATGAGTTGTCTGAATATAATAGTGCATTGATTTTGTCGATTAGAGAAATTAAATATGCGCTTAACAATGTTGTTATAAAAACAGCCCCTGGCCTTGCTCAGGCGGTTGCTGCTGGAGTTGATTCTTTAAGAGAAAGTGACATTTTAGGCTCGGTTGCTGGCGATGATACTATAATTTTGGTAACCTCATCAGAGGAAGCGAGCGCAAAAATAGTGCAAAAGCTTTCAAAAATAGCAGAAAGATAAGAAATTAGAAGTGTTAAAGGAGCAAATATGCTTTATTCTTTACATATTGAAAATATAGCTGTTGCCAAAAGCATTGACATTGAGTTCGAAAACGGATTTAATGTTCTTACTGGAGAAACAGGAGCAGGCAAATCAATTATTATTGATTCAATAGGCTTAATTTTGGGCGCTAAGGGATCAAGAGAGCTTATTAGACAAGGATCAGAGAAGGCTGTTGTAAGTGCACTTTTTTCAAATCCGTGTGAATCCGTGTATGCTCTTTGTGATGAATATGGCATCGACTATGACAGGGAAGACCTTTTTTCTGTATCTAGAATGATATCGGTTGACGGAAAAAGCGTTGCTAAGATAAATTCAAGAACAGTTTCTCTTGCACAGCTTAAGTCCATCGGTGTCTATCTTATAAATATTCACGGCCAAAATGAAAATCATATCTTTATGAATAAGGCTAATCACATTCTGCTTTTGGATGAATTTGCTGCGTGTGACAAGGTTCTTGATAGCTATTTGGCACTTTATTCCAAGTTAACCTCTTTAAAGAACGAGATTACCTCGCTTCGCGAGATGAGCAAGCAAAAAGATATGATGATTGACATTCTTAACTATCAGGTTACAGAGATTACCTCGGCAAAGTTAAAGGATGAGGAAGAAGAGGAAAAGCTTTCTGAGCTTCGTACAAAGCTTAAGGAGGCGGAAAAAATCATCAAGCAATCATCTAATGTTTATAAGGTGATTTGCAAAAATGATAGCGGAATAAGTGTCACATATTTGATTGACAAGGCAATAGAATCTCTTATTAAGCTTGCCGATGTAGAGCCTGAGGCCTCTGAAATGGCCGAAAAGCTTACCTCATACAAATACGAGATAACCGATATTGCCGATAGAGCGCGTGAACTTAGTTCTTTTGGTGGAATAGACGATCCAGAGCAAGAACTTCAAAATGTTGAAGCGAGACTCATGCTTATTCAAAAGTTAAAGAAAAAGTATGGCTCAAGCATTACTGAAATAATAAAGTTTAAGCAGGATGCAGAGGAAAAACTCAAGGCTTTTGAACGTGGCGAAGAAAAAATTGAAGAATTAAGCGTAGAATATAAGAAAATTTATCAAAATGCGTTGGAAACAGCTGAAAAACTGCACGAGATTAGATGTGATGGTGCCAAGAGGCTTGGAAACACCATAAAAGAGGCGCTTGAGTTCTTGGATATGCCAAAGGTTATGTTTGAGATAAAAGTGGCTAAAAATAGCTCTAATGGCAAAACAACGCTATCGTCACTTGGAATAGACGATGTTGAGTTCATGATCGCGACAAATCCTGGTGAGGAGCTTGCACCTATGAATAAAATAGCATCTGGTGGCGAGCTTTCGAGAATAATGTTGGCTATGAAGAGTGCGATGTCTGATAAAAATGGTGCACAAACTGTTATTTTTGATGAAATTGATACTGGTGTATCAGGAAGCACATCTCAAAAGATAGGAATTAAGCTTCGCGCAATTGCGTCTAATACACAAACCATTTGCGTAACTCACTCGCCTCAAATTGCCGCATTGGCCGATTCTCACTTTTTCATAAAGAAGGTTGAGATTGATAATCGTGCACAAGCGCAGATTGAGCTTCTTAGTGATGAAAAGAGAATTGCAGAGATTGCAAGAATAATTGGTGGTATAAATGTAACCGACAAACAATTTGCAGCTGCAAGGGAGCTTATAAATCAATCAAAAGGACTTTCTAAATAGCTTTATGTGAAATTTCGCATATACTTTTACTAAAAAGAATGTGCGGAGTTTGTATGAATAACTATCTTTTTAACTATTTGATTACAAATCAAATAAAATATGCCCTTGATTTCCCAACATTTAAGCTAAGCTCATTTGAGCTTGGTGGAAACGCAAGAATTGTGGCATTCCCCAAGGAAATTCAAGATTTTTGCAACTTGTTATGCTTTTTGAGGGAGAACAATATAAGATTCTATATTGTGGGAAGCTGTACAAACACATTTTTCTCAGACAATGGGTTTGATGGTGTTGTTGTTTGCACAAGTCTTCTGAATAAAAGCATATGTGAAAACAATATTATTTGTGCTATGTGTGGGGCATCAATTACCGATTTGTCTATGCTGTCTATGAAAAATGATTTATCGGGAATGGAGTTTTGTGTTGGAATCCCGGGAAGCGTAGGTGGAGCGGTGCTTATGAATGCTTGTGCGTTTGGCAGAGCTATGTCGGATGTCGTTTTGAAAACCGAGGTGTTTGATTTGAATCTGGGCAAACGATATTTTATAAGCAAAGAAGAGCATCTTTTTCGAAGTAAGTCTTCTATATTTTTAAAAAATACCTCTCTTGTGATTTTGAAAACAGAGTTTTTCTTGGAGAAGCAAGAAAAAACAAGTGTGTGTTCAAAAATGAAGGAAATAGCATTGAAGAGAGTTTCATCTCAACCGCTTGACAAGGGAAACTGCGGTAGCGCTTTTAAAAGACCTATAAATGGATATGCTTCAAGGATGATTGATGAAATAGGGCTTAAGGGAAAAAGAGTGGGAAATGTGGCAATATCAGAAAAACACGCTGGCTTTATTGTGAATTTAGGTGCCGGAATGGCATGCGAGGTTCTTGAATTGAGTGGTCTTGTGAAAGAACGCGTTTTTAATAATTTTGGTGTTGCTTTAGAAGAGGAATTTATATTTGTAGAATGAGGTTTTTATGAGTTCATTTTCAAATACAACTAAAAGAGAATTGTTAGAATTCGGCAAATTGAAAAAGTGCTGTGCATTTTCGTTCTTGTATGGGTATTTTTATCTTTCGAACGAGATAAATGGAGAGTGTTTGTTAAAAAAGACAAATGCCGAAAATGCAAAATCTATACAAACTCTTTTGGCGTCTGTGCTTAAAAATAAAGAAGTTTACTATGACGAAAAAAAGCGCGAAATGCGTATAGATAAAGGAATTGTTAGATTTTTTACAATTGCCGAATATAAAACGAATATTTTCAAATGCGATAGCTGTGAGGGATTTTTCCTACGAGCACTATTCTTAATGTGCGGAAGTGTAAACGATCCCGAGAAGTCGTATCGTTTAGAGCTTGTTTTTGATGAAAAATCAAAGTGCGATGAGATAGCTGAGCTATTGAATGAGCTGGGATTTCTTCCTAAAATAAGTGTGCGAAATGGAAAGCAAATAATTTATTTTAGAGAGAGTGAGCAAATCGAAAACTTCCTAACTCTTATAGGTGCCGTTAATGCCACATTTGTTGTGATGAATAGCAAAATATATAAGGAGTTTGTTAATAACGCTAATCGTGCTGCAAATTGCGATAATGCTAACATTAACAAATCCCTGAAGGCTAACGAGAAATACATAAATGCTATTCAATGGTTGATTGATACAGGAAGCTTTGATGCTTTGTCAGAGCAATTAAAAGAAACTGCCATGAAACGCCTTGAATACAAGGAGCTTAACTTCGAGCAGCTTGGAAAAAGGTTTGAACCACCGATTTCAAAGTCTGGAATGTATCATAGACTTGAAAAAATACTTGAAATTTATAATCAAATTAACAAATAACTGAAAGGAGAAAACAATGTCGGGCTTTGTACATTTGCACTTGCATAGTGAATACAGTCTTTTGGACGGTGCTTGCAAAATAAAAGAAATACCAAAGCTTGTTAAAAGCTTGGGACAAGATGCTGTAGCTATAACTGACCACGGAAATATGTTCGGCGTTGTTGAGTTTTATAAGGCTTGCAAGGCTGAGGGCATAAAGCCTATTATAGGCTGTGAGGTTTACCTCGCTCCTGGAAGTAGATTTGAGAGAGCAAGAGTGAACGATATCTCTTATTCACATCTTGTTTTACTTGCAAAAAACGAAATTGGTTATAAAAATCTCTCGTTTTTGGTATCTGCTGGCTTTACGGAGGGCTTTTATGTTAAGCCAAGAATTGATATAGAGCTTTTAAAGGCTCATTCTGAGGGACTTGTTTGCTTGTCTGCATGTCTTTCCGGTTTTATACCAAAAAGCATTATTTTGGGCGATTTAAATGGGGCAGAAAAGCATGTAAGGCTTATGCAGTCCATTTTTGGCAAGGAAGATTTCTATCTTGAGATGCAAAATCATGGCATAGAAGAGGAAATAGTCGTTAACGAGGCGCTTTTTGACCTTTCTGAAGCTACTGGCGCGAAGATTGTTGCAACAAACGATGTCCATTATTTGAAAAATGACGATGCAGAGAAGCAGCTGATTCTTATGTCCGTCCAAACAAATACAACAAAGTCAAATAATTCAAACATTGCCTTTAAGACAAGTGAATTTTATCTTAAAAGCGATGATGAAATGAGATTTGCCTTCAAAAATTGTCCACAAATATGTGATGTTACGCTTGAAATTGCTGATAAGTGTAATTTTGAATTTGATTTTGACAAGATAAGATTGCCCAAGTTTCCAATAGAAAATGGACTTACATCAAGCGAATATTTGAGATCATTGACATATAAAGGTTTTAAAAATAAGGTAGACAATTCGCTTATTTGCTTTTCGGACGAGCATACTGAGGAGCAATATGAGCAAAGAATTGAATATGAGCTCGAGATCATAAATAAAATGGGCTACAACGACTACTTTTTGATAGTTTGGGACTTTATAAACTATGCAAAAAGCAATTCTATACCGGTCGGACCTGGAAGAGGCTCGGGTGCCGGAAGCCTTGTAGCATTCCTTCTAGGAATAACCGATGTAGATTCTATTAAATTCGACTTGCTTTTTGAACGTTTTCTTAATGTTGAAAGAGTAAGTATGCCTGATATTGATACCGATTTCTGTTATGAGCGCAGAGATGAGGTTATCGAATATGTAAAGAGTAAATATGGCGCTGATCATGTGGCTCAAATTGTTACATTTGGAACAATGGCTGCTAAGGCCGCCATAAGAGATGTTGGCAGAGTTTTGGAAATGCCATATGCACAGGTAGATATGATTTCCAAAATGATTCCTTTTGGCGCGTCACTTGCAGAAGCTCTTGAGCAAAACAAGGAATTAAAAAAACTATACGATAACGAGGATGAAATAAGAGAGCTAATTGACACCTCTATGTCTATTGAAGGCTTGCCAAGACATGCATCTACTCATGCTGCTGGTGTTGTTATCACCGAGGAACCTATGTTTGATAACATTCCGTTGTCGGTAAATGGCGGAATGGTAGTAACGCAATATGCAAAGGATGCTATTGAGCAGCTCGGATTTTTGAAATTTGACTTCTTAGGATTGCGATATTTGACAATCATAAGCGACACAGAGAAGCTTATAAGAAAGAAAAATCCTAATTTCAACATTGAAACGATTGATTTTTCCGATAAGGATGTGTACAAGCTTTTGTCTTCTGGAAGAACAGATGGAGTATTTCAGCTTGAAAGCGCTGGTATTAAACAGGTCTTGATGCAATTACAGCCAGATAGATTCGATGATATTATTGCGTGTATTGCTTTGTATCGTCCTGGCCCTATGGATTCTATACCTGATTATATCGAAAGAAGACATTCGCAGGGGAAAATTCAGTATAAAACACCACTTCTTGAGCCTATTTTGCGTTCAACCTATGGATGCATTGTATATCAAGAGCAGGTCATGCAGATGTGCGTTAAAATAGCAGGCTATTCTTATGGACATGCTGATATTGTAAGACGCGCAATGTCTAAGAAAAAGGCATCTGTAATGGAGCAGGAAAGAAGCGAGTTTATAAAAGGTGCCTTGAATAATGGTATTTCAGAGCCAGTTGCAAATGAGCTTTTTGAGGAAATGCTTGGATTTGCAAAATATGCCTTTAACAAGAGCCATGCTGTTGCTTATGCCGTGATTGCGTATAGAACTGCTTACTTAAAGGTAAAGTATCCAAAGGAATACTATGCATCGCTTATTACATCGGTGCTTGGAAATATCAGCAAGACAAACGAATATATAGATGAGTGCGAAAAGCTTAATATTCATGTTTTGCCACCGGATGTAAACAAGAGCGATGTTAACTTCTCAATTGATGAAACGAATATAAGATTCGGTCTTTTGGCTCTAAAAAATGTTGGAAGAAGCTTTATTTCAGCTATTGTAAAGGAAAGAGAACTCAATGGAAGCTACAAATCGTTTGAGGACTTCGTTTTTAGGTTAAAAAGTGCAGATATTAATAAGCGCCAAATAGAGTCGCTTATCAAGGCGGGCGCATTTGATTCGCTCGGTAAAAAGCGCTCACAGCTTATGAGCAAATACGAGGAAATCGTTGATAGCGCAACAAATCTTTCGAGAACAACGGCGCACGGTCAAACGGATATTTTTTCTATGATGAATGACGGCTCCGATAAGGACATTTTGCCACAATTTGAATATCCAGACCTCGAAGAATTTTCAAAAAAAGAGCTTCTTATGTTTGAAAAAGAGGTTTCTGGAATATATTTTTCGGGACATATCCTCGATTCTTATAGCAAGCACATAACCAAAATTTCTCCCATAAATGTTATTGATATAACCGGAAATGAGGAAAAGGAGAGTGCTTATAAGGAAAAGGATAAGGTTACTATTGTAGGAATTATAACCTCTCGCACCGTTAAGCAAACCAAAAAGAAGGAAAATATGGCTTTTATAACTGTTGAAGATGCAACCGGTGAGGTTGAGGTCATTGTTTTTCCGACCTTTTATGAAAAGTATGCTGATGTGCTTGTGGTTGAAAATGTTGTTTCTATTACCGGAAATGTAAGTGTAAGAGAGGATGAGCCTTGTAAGATATTATTGGCAAATGCCGAAAATGTAATTCAGAACTCGGATTTCCAAGAAAAATCGTCTAAGAAATCGAAGCTTTACCTAAAGGTAAACTCGATGAAAGCACCTGTTGTAAAGGAAATAACAAAGCTTTTAAAGGACTTTTCTGGCGATTCTGAAATTATTTTCTATGATTCTCAAACAAAAAAGTATGTAAAGGCAACTGAGCTTTCAATATCTGTAAACGAGCAGATTTTGAGCATATTAAAATCAATTTTGGGAGAGGAATCGGTAATTTATAAGGAATAAAAATCGGCGCAAGCCGATTTTTATTTTTTGCAAAAAGTGTAATTATATGAAAAATAAAGTTGAATTTATAAAAGCTTCTTTTCAAATAATATTTTTGATAGAAAGGAGGTTTTTATGCAAAAGAAAAAACATAGTGTTGGAAAAATAGCGCTTATTTCTATGCTGATTCTTTTTTTGTTGTTGTTTTCATTTGTTCTTTATGTTTATTTTGGACTAAATAGAGAAATTGATTTGTCTCTTATAAGGACAGGTGGATCGTCAGTTACGAGAGTTTACGCGTTTGAAAGAGAAAATGGTGTTGTAGATGTAGAAAATCCAGTGGAGCTTGAGGAAGAAAGGATTTTTTACAAAAATAGTGAATGGTGCTCGTTTTATGATATGCCCAAAAATCTTATAAACGCTTTTATAGCGGTTGAAGACCATAAATTTTATGAGCATAATGGAGTTGACTGGCCGAGAACGATTAAAGCCACGATGAATTATTTGTTTAAGCTTGAAAAAACAAGCTTTGGTGGCTCTACAATTACTCAACAGCTTATAAAAAACCTCACAGGAGATGATAAACCGACACCCAAAAGGAAGCTTGAGGAGATTTTTAGGGCAATAAATCTCGAAAAGGATTTGGGCAAAAATGAGATTTTGGAGCTTTATTTGAATGTTGTATATCTTTCGCAAAATGCATATGGTGTGCAAAGCGCCTCAAGGCTTTATTTTGCCAAGGATGTTAGAGATTTGTCATTGGCAGAGTGTGCAACGCTTGCGTCTATCGTAAAAAGTCCTGTAAAATATGATCCATACACGAATCCCGAAAACAACGAGAGCAGACGAAAAATAATTCTTGATATGATGCTTTCGTATGGAATGGTGACAAAAGAGGAATACGACGAGGCTGTAAGTGAAAAAATAGAGATTGATTCAAGTATTGAGGTCGAGAGAACGAGTGGCGTTTATTCGTGGTTTACAGAAAAGCTAATAACAGATGTGGCAAGGGATTTGATGGAAAATTACGATTTGAGCTATGAGGGCGCTATGACAATGATTAACAAGGGTGGTTTGAATATTTATTCTACCGTTGATGCAAGGATTCAAGAGGCTGTCGATAAGACATTTGAAGGCTATATAGCTTATTTAAAGCCTCAAAATGGAAAATACCCAGAGGGAGCTTGTGTGGTTTTAGATCCAAATACCTCTGATATTTTGGGAATAGCTGGTGGAGTTGGAAAAAAGAGTGCAAATAGAATTTTTAATAGAGCAACTGATGCAAAAAGACCTCTCGGTTCGGTTATAAAGCCCCTTTCCGTATATGCTCTTGGTATAGAAAATAGAAATTTCACATATGCAACTCCTTATGATGATACACCACTTATTAGAAACGGAGAGTTATGGCCAAGCAACGCAAGTGGAAGCTATTTAGGGCTTATGAGCGTGAATTATGCAATCGAGCATTCTATAAATACGGTTGCAGTAAAGGCGCTTTTAGATGTTGGAATCGAAAAATCGTTTGATTTTTGTAAAAATAAGCTTGGATTTGATCTTAAAGAGTCTGACAAAAACGAAGCTCCACTCGCGCTTGGTCAATTAACAGTGGGAGAGGATCTTTTAAGTGTAACAAATGCATATTCAATGTTTGCAAACGGTGGATGCTTGGCAAAGCCAAGAAGCTATTATTATGTAACCGACAATTATGGAAATATGCTTTTGTCAAATGATTACGAAAACGAAAGAATTATCGGCAAGGAAACAGCGACCATCATGAATATAATGCTTAAAAATGTTGTAGATAATGGCACAGGAATGGCAGTAACAATAAAAAACAGGTACGAAACCTGTGCTAAAACTGGAACCTCAGGAGAGAATGAGGATAAATGGTTTATAGGTTATACTCCTTATTATCTTTGTGGCGTTTGGGTAGGCTATGATGAGCCGATGAGCATGAGTGGCAGTGCTGGATATGCCTCCTCGCTTTTTGATGCTGTTATGACAAGGGCGCATGAGGGAAAGGATGAGGATGCTGAAATTTTCAAATCTAACAATATTATTTCAAGAGAGTTTTGTGTTGATTCAGGAATGATACCGAGTGATCGATGCGCCCTTGATTTGAGAGCTAACAGAATTCAATACGGCTATTTTATGGAGGGCACAGAGCCAAAAGATGAGTGCAAGCTACACAAGGATATAATAATTGACGCAAGAGATGGAATGGTAGCAAATGTCAATACCCCCTCGATTTTTAGGCGCAAAATCGCGCTTGTTGATTATGAAAGAGAAGAAAAATTTGATTTTTTAAATATTTTTGATAGAAAGTATCTTTTGAAATCGAGAGAAAAGAATTAAATTAAAAGCCACCTCATATTTTATTGTGAGGTGGTTTTTTGAAGAAAATATCTATATGCTCAAGGTTTATTTTGAGAATTAACAAGGAAATTAAGATTCTTTGTGCTAAAAAAGCACTTATTTGTGGATTGATTTTTCTTTTTATAGGAATTATAAATTGGATTTTATGCACGAACAGAGTGCGTGTTGCTTTCTTTTGGGAAATACCAAAATGCGCTATGCCCATTTTTCTCTTATATTTGATTTGGGCGGTGTCATATTTTTTGCTTGGAGTAATGATTTCTGCTTGTTTTAATGGAATTGAGAGATTTAGGCGACATTTGATATATAAGGACATACTAATTTTGGTGATAATGCAGGTCTTTACATATATTAGCTATGCGTTATTTTTGGGAGCAAGCGCGCCTTTTTTAGCCTTTTTATCGCTTTTTATTGCATCATTTGCTTGCTTTATCGAGATTATTTGCTTGGGAAAGTACTTTTCCTTGTGGACAATATTTTTAGTAATACATTTTTTGTGGTTGCTTTATAACGCGTATGTTTGCTTGGCCTTTTCAATAATTAACTAATTGGAATTTTTGAAGCTCATAATACATATGATTTCTTGAGGTGATTTGTATGAAGAAAATTAAGAAAATTACAGCTTTATTTTTCATTGTTATTTTTTCTTTTAGCTTGTGTATGAGTGCTTTTGCGCTTGAAATCAAGGAAACACGGCTTGAGTTAAATGGGAAAAGTGCTATTTTGATGGATGCAACTACTGGAACGGTTCTTTACGAGAATAATGCAGACGAAAGACTATCGCCAGCATCTGTTACGAAAATCATGACCTTATTGCTCGTTTTTGAAGCGATAGAAGAGGACACTCTTAAATGGGACGATGTTTTGGTTGTAAGCGAAAATGCGTCCTCTATGGGGGGCTCACAGGTGTTTTTGGAGCCTGGGGAGAAAATGTCTGTTGAGGATTTGATTAAAAGTGTAATTATTGCTTCAGCAAACGACGCGGCAGTAACACTGGCAGAGCATGTCGCCGGCAGCGAGGAGGCTTTCATTGAGGCAATGAATAAAAGGGCCGTCGAGCTTGGAATGACAAATACAAAATTTGAGAATGCAACTGGTCTTGATGATGACACTGTGGATCACAAAACTACAGCAAGAGATATAGCGATTATGTCAAGAGAGCTTTTGAAGCATGAAAAGGTAACAGATTATACGACTATATGGATGGACACAATTAGAAATGGAGAATTCGGTCTTACCAACACCAACAGGCTCGTGCGATTTTATAGAGGAATAACAGGCTTAAAAACAGGTTACACCTCAGGAGCTGGATATTGCATTAGCGCGAGCGCGAAAAGAGATAATACGCATCTTATAGCTGTTATAATGGGGGCAGAGAGCTCTGATCTTCGTAATGTTTCTGCAACAAAGCTCTTGGATTTTGGTTTTGCAAATTATTCTGTATATTCTGACAAAAGCCTGACAACAGAGTCGATTCGCGTTTATGGTGGTAAAAGTGATGCTGTGGCTACTACATATGATGAATTCAAGACACTTATAAACAAAGCAAATACAGGAAAAATTGAGTCTAAAATTGAGATGAATGAATATGTAGAAGCACCTGTTAAAAAGGGTGATGTTGTGGGAAAAATTGTCTATTCTATAAATGGTGAAAACATAGGTGAGACGCCTGTTTTTTGCGCTGAGGATGTGGAAAAAATAACCTTTCTTGAGTATGCATTTAGAATATTTAAAAGTTTTTTATTAAAATAGAAAAAAGTTGATTAAAAAGTGTTGAATTTTCGGGACAAATGTAGTAATATTATAAAAGATATTTATATTTGTCTTGGAGGAATCGAAAATGACACTTTCATTGAATGACAAATTCGTTAAGAATTATGTAACTGAAAATGATATTGAAAATATAAAGAACGAGGTTTATTCAGCGCAGGATACTCTTATGAACAGAAGTGGTGCTGGAAACGATTTTCTTGGTTGGCTTGACCTTCCTGTTAATTATGATAAGGAAGAGTTCGCGAGAATTAAAAAGGCTGCTGAAAAAATCCAAAAGACCTGCGATATTTTAGTTGTAATTGGTATCGGCGGCTCATATCTTGGTGCTCGTGCAGCGATTGAGTTTGTTAAGTCTCCTGTTTACAACAATCTTAAAAAGGATACACCTGACATTTATTTTGCAGGTAATTCTATTAGTTCAAGCGCACTTGCGGACCTTCTTAAAATTTGTGAGGGCAAGGATATTTGTGTAAATGTTGTTTCTAAGTCTGGAACAACTACAGAGCCTGCTGTTGCTTTCCGTATTTTTAGAAATCTTCTTGAAGAAAAGTATGGTAAAGATGGCGCAAAGGAAAGAATCTTTGCTACAACTGACAAGGCAAAGGGAACACTTAAAAGCTTCTCGGATGACGAGGGATATGAAACATTTGTTGTTCCTGACGATGTAGGTGGAAGATTTTCCGTTCTTACAGCAGTTGGACTTTTGCCTATTGCAGTTGCTGGAATTGACATTGACGCTATGATGAAGGGTGCAGCAGATGCAAGAACGCAATATTCTGTTTCTAATATTAACAACAATGATGCTCTTAAATATGTTGCTATAAGAAATGCTCTTTATAGAAGTGGAAAATCAACAGAAATTCTCGTGTCATATGAGCCAGCAGCACAAATGCTTTGCGAGTGGTGGAAGCAGCTCTTTGGTGAGAGCGAGGGCAAGGATCAAAAGGGAATTTTCCCATCATCTGTAATTTTCTCAACAGATCTTCACTCACTCGGTCAGTTTATACAGGATGGTTCGAGAGTTATGTTTGAGACAGTTCTTAACATTAAGAAGTCGAATGATACAATCATTATTCCTGATGATCCTAATAATATTGATAAATTGAACTTCCTTTCTGGAAAAGAGCTTGACTTTGTAAATGAAAAGGCAATGCTCGGCACATTGTTTGCACATTCTGACGGCAATGTTCCTAATATTGTTATTGATGTTGAGGATAGAAGCGCTTATACATTTGGAAATCTTGTATACTTCTTTGAATATGCTTGTGCGGTTTCTGGATATACTCTTGGCGTAAATCCATTCAATCAACCCGGCGTTGAAAGCTATAAGAAGAATATGTTCGCTCTTCTTGGCAAGGACGGATACGAGGAATTGAGAGCAGAGCTCAACAAGAGAATGGACTAAAAAATAGTAAAAGTAGGCGATTTTTATCGCCTACTTTATGCTTTATAGTGATTTTTAATGAAAAAATCTTAAAAATGGCAAAAATTTAGACAATTTTAACAAAAACTATTGATTTTTTCAAGTGTTTAATGTATAATTTAATTACAGAAATAATATTCGGGAGGAAACGAAAATGACGAAAATTATTATTGGAGTAAAAGGAACTGGCAAGACAAAGGTGCTTATTGATATGATCAATTCTGCTCTTAATTCTTCGGACGGTTCTGTTGTATGTATTGAAAAGGGCGATAACCTCAGATTACAAGTTAGCCACAAGTGCAGACTTATTAATTCTGATGAATATATGGTAGAAGACGCAGAAGCACTTTATGGATTTATTGCAGGTCTTTTGGCAAGCAATCACGACATAACAGATATGTTTATCGATGCTACATTTAGAATTTGCAAGAGAGATCTTGGCGCGTTCGAGCAGTTCTTGCTCGAGGCAGACGCACTTACAGCAAAGCTTGGTGTAAACCTTGTTATGACTGTTTCAATGCCTGCTGAAAACGCAACCGATACAATCAAAAAGTATCTTTAATTAAAAGAATATTGCCCTTGATGAAAATCAAGGGCTTTTCTTTTTGCAAAATATGACAAATTTTGTTATAGTGCATAGTATGATAGGGAAGGCGAGAATATCGTTTCTTCAATAAATATAGGAGGTTAACCTTATGCCTGATAACAGACTTTGTCAGTCCTCTCATGGCAAGGAGTGTATATGCATCGATACAAACAGAGTGCTTGATTCCTGCAGAGATAAGGATTGCTTTGAAAATGTCAAGGTGTATCTCACCGATTTCGGTGAAGAAATAATAGACCGCACCTGTAATATTCGAGTTAAGCATGCAAGCGTTGTTTGTGCGTATATCGATGTGAACGAGGTTCCTTTTAACAGGGGATTCTATCAGTTGAACATTAAAATATACACAAAAATATGCTTTGAGGCGTGCATTAGCCCTTGTAATATTCAGGAGTTTGAGGGAATTGCAGTAGTTGAGAAAAAGGTAATCCTTTTTGGAAGCGAAGGCAATGTAAAGGTTTTCAAAAGTGAGGTAGGAAAGGGTGGATTCTGTTCAGATGTTCCTTGCCAAGCACCGTCATCTACAAATCTTCCAATTGCAGTTGTTGAAACTGTAGATCCAATTGTTTTGGATATCAAAATAATTGAACCAAGAGTATTTCCTTGCTGTTGTTGCTGTTGCATAGATGACATTCCCGACCATGTTCGTGGATGCGTTAATGGAAATCTTTGCGATAGAGATGAAAAATCACTTGTTGTGTCTCTTGGATTTTTCTCGGTCGTTAGAATAGAGCGTCCCGCACAGCTTTTGATAAATGCGACAGAATACAATATTCCTGAAAAAGAGTGCATTGTAGCCCCTGAAAACGATCCTTGCAAGCTTTTTAAGGCTATGTCATTCCCGATAAATGAGTTTTCACCACCAACAATTAACACATTCCCAGCGTGTGGTCCTTGCCATAATAAGCAGGAGCCACCACATAAGGGCGGTTGCGGTTGCTCATAAAGAAAAAGCTCTTACTTTTGTAAGAGCTTTTTTATATGTTTATAATTTTGTCGGCATATTTTGATGCTTCGTCCTGATCGTGTGATATAATAAGAACAGTTTTGTTTTTCAAAAGATCGAAAACTCTTGGAATGATGCGATTTTTCATATTTTCGTCAAGTGCCGAAAACGGTTCGTCCATTAAGAATAAATCTCCATTATAACAGAGAGCTCTTGCCAAGGAAAGACGCATTTTCATTCCACCCGACAAGGTGGATGGATAAGAATCCTCCTCGCCGTTAAGCTCAACTATTTCGAGTAAATCATTGATCGACATATAAGAGTGGTTTTCTATTATTTCAAGGTTTTGTTTAACGGTTAATGCATCAAATAGTCTGGGCTCTTGAAAAACACAGCTTATACGATTGAAATCGCTTGATATTTCTCCTTTGAATTCCTTGTCAAGTCCTGCAATTATACGCAAAAGAGTAGTTTTACCAGAACCACTTTCTCCCATTATAAAGGTCGTTTTTTGCTCGGGTATTTCCAAGGAAAAATTATCAAAAATAAGCTTTTCGCCAAAGGATTTATATAAATTTTTAATTTCCATTTTTACCTCCTTTTGACGATGTAATGTATTTTTTGAAAGCCACTTTTATAAGCTTTGTAAGAGCGAACTCTAAAGCAAGGCTTAAAATGACAACGGTTAGAGTCCAAGCGAACAGATCTACATACTCGATATATGTTTTGGAGTCAAAAATAGCCCTTCCTATTGATCTTATAGGAGTGCATAGAACCTCAGCTGCGATTCCTGCCTTCCAACCAAGTCCGATAGAAGAAAGAAGCGCAGAGCTAAAGTGAGGGAGAACACTTGGAACATACAAGGATGATATGATCTTTTTCTTCGGAATGTTGTAAATTTTGCAAACCTCGATCATATTTTTATCTACGCCTTTTATTCCAGCATATACATTTGCGAATACGATAGGAAAGACCATAAGCGCTGAGATTACGATAGGAGTTGCATTATTTCCGATAAAGATCCATACAAGAATAATGAATGAAGCCACAGGAGTAGATTTAATAACTGTTACAAGTGGATATAAAACATCGTATAAAAGCTTTGAAAAAGAGCACAAGAGCGCTACAAGACAGCCTAAAACGATAGCTATGACAATTCCAAGGCTAACCCTACCAAGAGATAAGAGAGTGTTTTGCCAAAATGCTTTAGTAATAGATAACTCTAAAAGCTTTATAAACACGTCTATAGGAGATGGAAAAAGAAGTGGCTTGCCAATAACAAGCGAAGCCACCTCCCAGACCATGAACCAAAACAATACTATTAAAAATATTTTAAGTGGCTTTTTAAATTTACGCGCCATAGTAGAAATCGTCTCCCGGAATAGCTTTTCCTATGCTTTCGGGGGCAATTGAATTCATTGCTTCAAGGAAGTTTTGCATTGCTTCCTTCATATCCTCGCCATCCATATATGCGATATTGCACTTTGGAATAGCATTTTTAGCAACATTTTCGTTGGCGAATATGCCGAATTCCTTGATAGCAGAAGCAGATCCCTCAGGATCGTCGTTTACAGCCTCGATAGATTTCTTATATTCCTTCAAAAATGATTTTACGCTACCTGGATATTCATTTGCAAATTCTGTTCTTACAACAACACAGCCTTGAACGAGCTGCTTGCCATCTGAGATTTTGTTCCATTCTTCTGTCAAGTCGAGAGCAACCTTTACATTTTGATTGCCACTTTTTGCGATTGTAACCATAGGTTCAGGAAGAATAGCGATTTCAACAGCACCAGCTTTTACAGCGTCGCGAAGCGCGTCAGGCTTTGCGTAGGCTGTTGAAACAGTTACCTTGCCAGTGAGTCCATTTTTTTCAAGAATATATTTAGTAATAAAAAGAGGGTTTTGCGCTGGGCAATAGATGGTTTTGCCCTCAAGATCGGAAATCGAATTGATTTCAACACCATTTGTTACTACATAGAGAACTCCAAGAGTGTTGATTGCGATAATTTGCACGCCACCGTTTGTTTTGTTATATACATTTGCAGCGGCATTAGTTGGAAGAGCAGCGATATCAATAGTTCCGTTTATAAGTCCTGCTGTAACAACACTTGGATCGCTTTCAACGGAGAATTCATAGTCGTTTTTGGTATCGCCAAGGGAATGATCCTTCATAAGAGGCGCCATTCCGAAGCCAGTTGTTCCGTTAAGGGTTGTAACCTTGATGGCATCATCGGTTTTTTTGCCACAGGATGAAAGGGCAAGCACCGATACTATCACTAAAATGATTGCTAATGTTAAAGAAAGAAATTTTTTCATTTTTATACCTCACATAGTGTTATTTCTTTATTATTTTTTATTATCAATCCGTCTTTTTCAAGCTTTTCAAATGCTCGATATAGAGAGGCACGCCCTATACCTATCATTTTAGCGATAGCCGAAAAGTCGGTTTTTAATACAATTTTATCGTCATCTCTTGGTAGTTGGAGAAGATATGAATAGAGCTTATTTTCTGCGGTTTTTGCCGTGTAAGCATCTATTTTTAAATTCAAGAATGTTATTTTTTTGGCTAAATATTCAATATAATTTAATGAAATCCTGCTATTATACTGTATACAGCTTTGCACAAAGTCACGATTTAGAGATAAAATCTTGCATTTTCCAGTTGCAACCACCTTGGTTGAATAATGCGCATCATCAAAAAGAATAGCAACTCCATAAATATCATTTACAGAAAGCCTTTTTATTATAACCCCACTATCGCCAGAGAAAATTGATGCCTTTCCAGACAAAAGAATTCCTATTTTTTTATCAGTTTCTGAGCTGAGCATAATCTCATTTCGTTCATAGCTTATAAACTCGGCGCCATCAAAGGAGGAACAATGGTCAATATCCTTTTTTGAGATGCCCTTGAAGAGAAAAATGCCAGAGAGAATTTCTTGGAGCGATTCCATATTGCCACCTCTTCAAAATGTGTATCATTTGATACACTTATTATAAATTATTTTTGATAATTTGTCAATATATTTTCCTTAAATATCTTGATTTTTTTGAACAAATAAGATATCATTATATTGATAAGAAATAAAGGAGAGAAAAATATGGCAATTTTAGTAACCGGTGGAACAGGCTTTATAGGCTCTCACACCGTCGTACAGCTTTTAAATGATGGTAGGGAGGTCGTTATAGTTGACAATCTTTGCAACTCAAAGCTTTGCGTTCTTGATAGAATAAAAAGCATTACTGGCAAGGATGTTAAGTTCTATAAGGCAGATTTACTTGATTTTGAAGCTATTGATAAGATCTTCAAAGAAAATGACATCGATTCTGTAATACATTTTGCAGGACTTAAGGCAGTTGGAGAAAGCGTTCAAAAGCCGATGCTTTATTACCATAATAATATAACAGGAACACTTAACCTTACAAAGGCTATGGCAGATAACGGATGCAAGAAAATTGTATTTTCATCATCTGCAACTGTTTACGGAAATCCAAAGAGTGTTCCTATCAAAGAGGATTTTCCTCTTTCAACTACAAATCCATATGGCGAAACAAAGCTTATGATCGAAAGAATTCTTTCAGATATTGTAAAATCTGATCCTGAGTGGAGTGTTTCAATTCTTAGATACTTCAATCCTATTGGAGCTCACGAAAGTGGCTTGATAGGTGAGGATCCAAAGGGAATTCCTAACAATCTTTTGCCATATATTGTTAAGGTTGCATCTGGAAAATACGATCACTTGAGCGTTTTTGGAAATGATTATAACACTCACGATGGAACAGGTGTTCGTGACTATATCCATGTAGTTGACCTTGCAAATGCGCACCTTAAAGCGCTTGATAGAGCAGCTATAGTTACAGGTGTTGAGCATTTTAACATAGGCACTGGTAATGGATATTCCGTTCTCGATATCGTAAAGGCTTACGAAAAGGCGACTGGTCTTACTGTTAAATATGAGATCGTTGCGCGTCGTCCTGGTGATATTGATGCGTGCTATGCAGATCCTACAAAGGCATACGAGGTGCTTGGCTGGAAGGCACAGTATGACATAAATAAAATGTGTCAGGATTCCGCAAATTGGCAGAAGAAAAATCCTGATGGATACGGTGAGTAATATGATTGAAAGATCTTACTTTGATAAAATGCCATCTGGCGAGGAAATTTATGCTTATACACTTAAAAATTCAAGTGGAGCAAGCGTAAAAATCATAACCTTAGGCGGAAGAATCAACGAAATAAATGTTCCTGACAAGAATGGCGTTTTGGCAGATGTTATTTGTGGATTTGATAATGCTAAGGATTATCTTTCCGATAGCGCATATCAGGGCGCTCTTATAGGTCGTTTTGGTAACAGAATCGCAGATGCAAAGTTTACTCTTGATGGTGTCGAGTATAAGCTTTATAAAAACAATGGAAATAACCATCTTCACGGTGGCGAAAAGGGCTTTGACAAGAAAATTTGGGATGTTAAATCATGGCAAATTGGCTCTGAAATGTTTCTTGAGCTTTCTATTGTGAGTGAGGACGGAGAAGAGGGCTATCCAGGAAAACTTACTGTTGCTGTTTTGTATTCTTTTAATGATGAAAATACACTTTCTATAAATTACAAGGCTACAACAGATAAAAAGACCGTTATAAATCTTACAAATCACGCGTATTTCAATCTCGGTGGATATGATAGTGGAAATATTATGAATCACACCTTGTGGTTAGATGCAGATAAATTCACAGAAACCAATTCCGAGCTTATTCCTACAGGCAAGGAAATCAATGTTGAGGGAACTCCATTTGATTTTAGAAAGGAAAAGCTTGTAGGTGCAGAGATTGATGCTGACGATGTAAACATCAAAAACGGACAGGGCTACGACCATAATTTTGTTCTTAATTTTGATGGTACAGTTAAGCATTTTGCAACCCTTAAGGATACAGCCTCGGGACGCATTATGAAGGCTTATACAAATCAGCCTTGTGTGCAAATTTATGCCGGAAACTGCATAAATCCTGATGATCCTTGCTTTAAAAAAGGTGTAAAACAGGTAAAACGATGTGGAATTTGTCTTGAAACTCAGCATTCGCCTGACGCTCCTAATCAGCCTAATTTTATATCTTGCGAGCTTGACAAGGGTCAGCTTTACGATTATACAACAGTATTTAAATTTGAATTTTAATAAAAACCGCATTTTTATGCGGTTTTTTTCATATGTTATATCGAATACTATTTTTTGGGAGTCGATATGATATATTTTTCAAGCATTGATGAAAGATGTGAAAAGATGGCGCAATATCTTATAGATAACAAAACAACAGTTCGAGAAACTGCAAAAAAGTTTGGGATAAGCAAATCGACTGTGCATAAAGATCTCACGGACAAACTATACAAAATAAATCTTTTCCTTTATAATGAGGTTGACAAGATTTTGCAGACAAACAAATTAGAAAGGCATATTAGAGGTGGCGAAGCAACAAAGCAAAAATACATAAAGGAAAGAATTGAGGGTAATTCTTGAAAACGCATTTTTTATAAGCCGTTTAGGGGTAAGCATCTAAATGAACAAAAATTTTATAATTGATTATTTCGGAAAACAGGAAAATTTTTATTTGAATTGATGCCAATATCGATTTGAATTAAAAAAATCGTGTTTTCAATAGCATAATGTTTTATTCATGTTCAAAAATAAAATTGCTAAATTTATTATGATATTAAAAATAACAACGAAAACGCCATTTATTGCAAATGAGCGTTTTTTAGTTTATAATATTGTTATAAGTGCAAATTTGAAAGAATACGCAAATTCATATTATTTGCTATTCTCTCGTTTATATAAAATTTGCATTTTGTATAATTAGTTCTATAAGATATTTGGAGGTTACAGAAAGGGATCTAACATTTTATAAAATATTTAATTTTACTATTGACAAGGCAATGATAATATGATATACTGTGTAAAGCAATTTGGTTTACACCTTTTGGGAGGCTTGACTATATGTTTGAGAAAAACCTTAATATCTCGCTTCTACTTGATTTTTATGGAGATATTCTTTCTGAGCGCCAAAAGGAAATTTTAGACCTTTATTATAATGATGACCTTTCGCTGGCTGAAATTGCCGAAAATTACGACATTTCTCGTCAAGGCGTGCGTAGCGTTTTGAAAAAAGGCGAAAACATTCTTATTGAAATGGAAGAAAAGCTTCATTTGGCTGAACGCTTCTCTTCTGTGCAAGAAAAATCATCCCAGATTGCCCTTGAACTTCAAGAAATAACCTCTTCTATCAACGACGAGAAAATTTCAATGAAAATTCAAGCCTTAACTTCTCAAATCAAGGATTTGGCGTACTAAATCGGAGGTTTTATAATGGCAATGTTCCAAAATTTAGCGGACAAACTCGCTAATGCTTTTAAAAAGTTCCGAAACAAAGGTAAACTTACACCTGCTGATGTAAAGGAAGGAATGCGTGAAATAAAGCTTGCTCTTCTCGAAGCAGATGTTAACTTTAAGGTCGTAAAAGGCTTTATAAACACTGTTTCTGAACGTGCAGTTGGCTCTGAAGTGCTCGAAAGCCTTCTCCCTGCTCAACAAATTGTTAAAATTGTAAATGAAGAGCTTATCAATCTTATGGGTACAACTCAAGCAAAGCTTGAAATTGCGCCTAAGCCACCAACTGTTGTAATGATGGTAGGACTTCAAGGTGCTGGTAAAACTACTCATAGTGGTAAGATTGCTGGCTTATATAAAAAGCAAGGCAAAAATCCTCTCTTGGTAGCTTGTGACGTATATCGTCCTGCTGCCATTAAGCAATTACAGATAGTTGGCGAAAAGTTAAATATTCCTGTATATGCCGAGGAAAAAAATCAAAAGCCTGTTTCTATTGCTAAAAACGCCTTGGACTATGCTAAAAAGCACGGGCACGATATGGTGTTTATAGATACCGCTGGACGACTTCATGTCGATGAAATCCTTATGAAGGAGCTTCAAGACATTAAGAGTGCTGTTTCCCCTATCGAAATCCTTTTGGTAGTTGATGCTATGCTCGGTCAGGATGCGGTAAATGTGGCAGAAAGCTTTAATGAAATGCTTGAAATAACGGGTGTTGTTCTTACAAAACTCGACGGCGACACTCGTGGTGGTGCTGCTCTATCTGTAAGATATGTTACTGGAAAGCCTATAAAGTTCGTTGGAACTGGCGAAAAGCTTGATACAATCGAGCCCTTCCATCCAGATAGAATGGCTTCAAGAATACTTGGTATGGGCGATGTTCTCTCTCTTATAGAAAAGGCTGAGGAGGCTTTCGATCAAAAGAAGGCGCAGGAGCTTGAAAAGAAAATGAGAGAAAGTACATTTACTCTCACTGATTATCTTGAACAGCTTGCCCAGCTTAAGCGTATGGGCTCTTTAGAGAGCGTTATGGGTATGATTCCTGGTATGAATACGGGTGCAATGAAGGATGCCAAAATTGATGAGGGAATGCTTGTTAAAACCGAGGCTATTATCCTTTCTATGACCAAAAAGGAACGCATAAATCCCGACATCATTACCTCTTCTCGCAAGAAAAGAATTGCATCAGGAAGTGGTACTACTGTTGAAGATATAAACAGACTTTTAAAGCAATTTGACCAAATGAAAAAGATGATGAAGCAAATGACATCCGGAAAATTTGGTGGAATGTTTGGAAAACGAACGAAAATGCCGTTTTAATACGGATTTTTAGATAGAAAAATAAAAAATTAAAATAATTCAATTTATTGGAGGAAATCACAATGGCAGTAAAAATCAGACTTAGAAGAATGGGCGCTAAGAAGGCTCCTTTCTACCGTGTAATCGTTGCAGATGAAAGATCACCAAGAGATGGCAAGTTCATCGATGAAATCGGTTACTACAATCCTTTGAGAGATCCAGCTGAAATCAAGATTGACAGCGACAAGGCTACAAAGTGGTTGAACGATGGCGCACAGCCAACTGAAACTGTTAAATCTCTTCTTAAGAAGAGCGGTATCGTAAAATAATCTCAAGGAAAGGTGATTATTTACGGATAATCAGGGTGTGCACATGCAAGATTTTAGCACAGTCCTTGGTAATATGGTTAAATCTATCGTGGATAATCCAGACAAGGTTGTTGTTACCGAGCATATCGAAGGCGATGAGGTTTTGCTTACCTTAAATGTTGCCGAAGAGGATATGGGAATGGTTATCGGCAAACGCGGTAAGATTGCCAAGGCAATACGCACCATAATGAAAACTGTCGCAAAATTTGACGACAAAAAAGTTACGGTGGAAATTAAATAACTTAAAGCGGAGATATTCTCCGCTTTTTGTTTTTTCTATTGACTTTTATTCTCTTTTATATTAAAATTATATTGTTAAAATTAAATGATTTTAGGAGTGTTTTTATGCTTAAGCCAATTAAGGTACAACCTATATTTAAAGAGATAATTTGGGGTGGAAACAGACTCAAAACTGACTATAATAAGATTTCTGATCTAAACAATATTGCGGAAAGCTGGGAGCTTACAGTTCGTGATGATGGAATGAACACGATTATAGGTGGCGAGTTTGACGGACTTACAATGCAAGAATACATTGATAAGAATGGTTTTAGCGTCGTTACTAACAAGGAGCTTGATCGCTTCCCTCTTTTGATAAAGTTTATTGATGCCGAGGACAATCTTTCAATCCAAGTCCATCCTGATGATGAATATGGAATGAAAACTGCTAATTCTCTTGGTAAAACTGAAATGTGGTATATAATCGATGCAAAGCCTGGTGCCAAACTTGTTTATGGATTGAAGGAAGGATGCACGGTTGACACGCTTCGCGTTGCCATTGAAAACGGAGCTGTTGAGGAACAGCTTAATTTTGTTAATGTAAAAAAAGGCGATGTCTTCTTTATTCCATCTGGACTTGTTCATGCAATCGGCGCTGGAATTTTGCTTGCTGAAATTCAACAAAACTCGAATATTACATATAGAGTTTATGACTATAACAGACTTGGCAAGGATGGTAAGCCAAGAGAGCTTCACGTTGAGGATGCGCTAAATGTCATCGTTAATAGAACTGATGCGGAAATTGATAAAATTAGATTTTCTACAAATGCAAAAAATGATAATCTTTTAGCATCTTGCGAGTATTTCAATGTCGAAAAACACTTTATTGATGGGGATTTCGAGTTTTCGACAAATGCCGAAAGTTTTAATTCTATTCTCTGTCTTGATGGAGACGGAAAAATTGAATATAATGGGGAGAGTTTCTCTCTTACAAAGGGAGATAGCTACTTTGTTCCAGCTGGAATTGGCAAATATTCCGTTGTCGGAAAGGTTGAAATCATCGTATCCAAAATATAAAATAAAGCCTGTATGTTTTTCCATACAGGCTTCTCTTTTTATTTGGAAATTTTATTGTTTATTTTTTTACTTGTGTATTTAACACAGGCATATACAATAAACCAAATAGCAAAATAAGCTACCAAGAATATTGCAGTAAATATCAATATTACAGCAGGCTCAAATGGAATCCACGAGTTAACTATATAGCATAAAACATACGCCAAATAAATACAACCTAAATGGCACAAAAGCGATTTTGCAATTGGCCAACTCTCAATTTGATTAAATATGCTCGCTCCTGCTTGAATAAAAGCAAGAAGATATGTTGATACAATTGCTAAAAAAATCTGAGGTCCACTAAGAGAAAGATTTTCTGTAGAAAATGATATACACAAGAAAACAATTCCTGCAATTATAGGACCGAATCCAGCAAAGGCTAAACCTCTTTGTAAAAATCCCTTTAAATACTTATTCATATTAAATACCAATCCTTTCCTTTACCATTTTTAATTGTCTTCTGGATACATAATCCTTATATCCATTTTTAAGTGTAACCATAAGCGCTCCACCAAAAGATGCATCAAAGCGATTTATTTTCTTTGTATTAATAATACAAGATTGATTTATTTTAATAAAATCTAAATCCAAAACCTCTTCAAGCTCATATAGTCGTCTTTTGATTTGGAGTGTTTGGTTATTTGTGTGGGCAAAAACCTTGCCATTCTCTATTGCAAAGCAATAAATTTCCGAAGGGGAAAGCTTTATAATAGATGCGTCATCATAACCGAGTATTTCAACTGAATTTGAAAGAGCCAACTCTTCAATTTCGTCAATCAATTCGGACCTTTTGTGTGCATATATTATAATTTCTTCTTCTCTTTTTTGATCAATATTAACAGTGCACTTCATTTTTATTTCCTCCTTGTACTTTTATTGTATCGCATTTCAAAAATAATTCAATAGGTTTTAGGTGTTCGGTATTTTTCTTACACTATTCGGCAAAAAAGGAGCTGTTAGCTCCTTTTTTATTTACGCTATACTTTTTTAAAATATAAAAATGAATCTATAAATATCAGCAAAGTACCAATAAAACCAAACAGTGCGCCTATGATTTTAAGAAAAAAACAAATAACGGTAACTGTATTTACAGAATTGTATATGTCACTTGGCCTTGTTAAATCCTGTGGAAAAAGAAAGCCTGTAGTTAAAAGTGTTATTCCAGCTGTCAAAAGGATTATGGATACAATGAGCAATATTTTTTGTGTAATTGTTCCTTCTCTTCGTGAATTTGTATTAAGAGTTATTTGCTTAGCTTCTTCATTTGATAGCAAATAGTCAATATTAACTCCCATAATTTGTGCTAATTTTTCCATATTATTATAAGACGGATAAATTACACCATTTTCCCATTTTGAAATTAAAGTCCTTGATATGAAAAGCTTATTCGCCAATTCCTCCTGCGAAAGACTGTTTTCAATTCTATATTTCTTTAATTTGTCTTTGAATTTCAAAGCATTCACTTCCCTTCTAATTTGATTATAAATGAATTTTGATAAAAAGTAAAGTGAATTTATCTTTTCACAATGTGAAATTTATATTCACAAAAAAATCCAAGCATTTGTAAGCTTGGATTTTTTGTATTAATCGCAGTTTTCCCAGTTATGATATACCTCGGTAACATCATCGTTGTCCTCAAGGTGCTCAATGAGCAAATTCATATACTTGATATCGTCTTCGGATGTGAGTGTAACATATGTTGAAGGAATTTTATCCTCTTCAGCAGAAACATATTTAAAGCCTGCGCCCTCAATTGCCTCTGCAACAGATGCCAAATCACTTGTTTCAGTATAGATGATATAAGCGTCCTCATCAGAAACGAAGTCCTCAGCTCCTGCCTCAAGCGCTGCTTCCATTAAAGCATCCTCATCGTAGCCCTCTTCCTTGGAAATCATAATTACGCCCTTTTCCTCGAAAAGATAGCCAACGCAACCGGTAGTTCCGAGATTTCCCTTATATTTGCTGAAATATGAACGAACCTCAGGAGTTGTACGGTTTGTGTTATCTGTTGCAGCCTCAACTATAACAGCAACTCCACCAGGACCGTATCCCTCGTATCTCATTTCTTCGAGATTAGCTGCATCAGATGAGCTTGCTTTTTTAATTGTTCTCTCGATGTTATCGTTAGGAACATTATTAGCCTTTGCCTTTGCGATAAGCGCAGCAAGCTTTGCGTTTACGGAAGGATCAGGTCCACCTGCCTTTACAGCAATAGACATTTCCTTACCGATTTTTGTGAAAATCTTCGCCTTTTGAGCGTCGGTTTTCTCTTTTTTATGCATTATATTTTTCCATTTGCTATGTCCTGACATAATAACCTCTTAACAATTAAATTTTTTCAGTTTTCTTTAAACAAATAAGCTCAAAAGCGCTTCCGAGTACGGTTTTTGTAGCAGATGTAAGCCTTATACGAGTATTTCTTACAGTCTCATCCTCAGCAGATACAATCTGACAGTTATGATAAAATTTATTGAATGCCGAGCAAACATCGATTATATATCTTGTTATAATAGATGGCTCGTAATCCCGAATTGCTCCTCTTACTGCTTCGTTAAATTTTGAAAGAACCTTAAGAAGATCTGCTTCCTCTGAGGTTGTGATTTGAGGCGCCGTGGAGCCGTAATTTAGGTCTTTTGCCTTATCAAGTATTCCTGATGTGCGAGCATAGGTATACTGCGCGTATGGGCCTGTATTTCCATCAAAGCTCAAGGCATCCTTCATTACGAAGTTGATGTCTTTAATTCTATTATTATAAAGGTAGTAGAAAATAACAGATCCAACACCAACGGCCTCGGCAACCTCTTCTTTGTTAGGAAGATTCGGATTTTTCTCATCCATAATCTCATTTACCTTTTCAATTGCAGTCGCGAAAAGGTCTTTTAAAAGAATTACATTACCTGTTCTTGTAGCAAGCTTTTCGTTATTGATGCTTACTGTGCCATATGGAACATGAACGAGCTGATCGTGCCAGTCGTAGCCCATAAGCTCAACAACCTTAAACCACTGTGCAAAGTGCAAGCTTTGTCCAGCAGATGTTACATATATACATTTATCGAACTTGTATGCTTGCTTACGATAAACTGCTGCAGCAATATCTCTTGTTGGATAAAGAGTTGATCCGTCTCTTTTCAAAATAAGACATGGGGGCATATTATATTCTGAAAGATCAACGATCGATGCGCCACCGTCAATTTTAAGAAGGTTCTTCTCTCTTAAAATTTCGATTTGAGCAGGCATTTTATCGGTATAAAAGCTTTCGCCCTTATAGCTATCGAACTCGATGCCGAGCTGTTTGTATGTTTTCTTGTACTCTGTAAGACTTATTTCGACAAACCATTTCCAAAGAGCAATGTTTGTTTCGTCGTGATGCTCTAATTTTGTAAATTCCTCTCTTGCTCTCTGATTGAGAGTTTCGTCCTTTTCGGCTTCCTCGTGGAATTTTACATAAAGAGCAACGAGCTCGTCAACTCCGCCCTTTTCAACCATTTCTTTATTTCCCCACAAATTGTAAGCTACAATAAGCTTTCCAAACTGTGTTCCCCAGTCGCCAAGGTAGTTGATTCCTACGCAATCGTAGCCTTGGAACTGATGAAGCATTTTAAGAGAGTGGCCTATAATTGTGGTGCCGAGATGTCCGATATGGAATGGCTTTGCAACATTTGGAGATGAATAGTCAAATACTGCAACCTTTCCTTTTCCTGAATCATCAGAGCCGTAATGCTCCTTTTCTTCTTCAATTTTAAAAAGTACATTACTCAAAAGATATTCGTTAGAGACGAAAATATTAAGATATCCGTTTACAGCCTCTGCCTTTGAGATAACATCAGATTTAAGGCTTTCTGATATTTCTTTTGCAATAATGGGTGGAGCTTTTCTTAAAATTCTGCTCAATTTAAAGCAAGGAAATGCAATATCTCCAAGAGATGAGTCTGGTGGATACTCAAACATATCCAAAATATCTTCTTTTGTTAAGCTAATATCAGCAGATAGCTCCGAAATGCACGAAAGTAAATCGGATGCTACTGTATTTTTAAAGTTATTCATTTGAAATTTCCTTAGTTATCGTCTTCTTCAAGATCTGCCATAGAGTTCGAATTGAACTTATCAAGCAATGTGTGGATTTTCTTAACAGGGTTAAGAAGATCGCTAATAGAAGCATCTTTGTTCAAGGTGTCGATGATATATGAAACATATTTGCTCATATTTACATCGCAATACCACTCTCTTGAAAGAATTTCAGGAGTATGATATGTGAGGTTTGTTGAGAAAATCTTGTCAACGATGCCATCTGCATAAGCCTTGTCAAACTTTTCAAGACCATTGCAGAAAAGTGAGAATGTTGAGAATACAAATACTCTCTTTGCGCCTCTCTGCTTAAGCTGGAGCGCTACATCAATCATAGAATCACCAGAAGAAATCATATCGTCAACTACAATAACATCCTTGCCATGAAGATCCTTGCCAAGATACTCGTGAGCCTCGATAGGATTCTTACCATCGATAATTACAGAATAATTTCTTCTCTTATAGAACATACCAAGCTCAATTCCGACAACAGAAGCTATATACATAGCTCTACCGATAGCTCCCTCGTCAGGAGATATAACCATAAGGTTGTCCTTGTCAAGCTTAATATCAGGGATGTTTTTAACGAGAGCCTTAAGCATTTGATATGTAGGTCTTACACTATCAAATCCATTAAGAGGAATAGCGTTCTGAACTCTTGGGTCGTGTGCATCAAATGTAATGATGTTTGTAACTCCCATGCTGGTGAGCTCCTGCAAAGCAAGTGCACAGTCGAGAGATTCTCTTGCGCTTCTCTTATGCTGTCTTCCTTCATAAAGCATAGGCATAATAACAGAAATTCTTCTTGTTTTTCCGCCTGTTGCAGCAATAATTCTCTTCAAATCCTGAAAATGGTCATCAGGACTCATAGGTACCTGCATGCCATACATTTTATAAGTTACTCCGTAATTGAAGCAATCGGAAATGATGTAAAGGTCAAGTCCTCTCATTGACTCGTTGATAAGAGCCTTTGCTTCTCCTGAGCCAAATCTTGGACAATGAGCATCTGCGATAAAGGTAGATTCGCTATTTCTCCATTTTTTAAGATAGTAATCAACCTGAGCTGCAAACTCCTCGCAGCCTCTCATGCCGATAACCTTCAATTCTCCGTAACAATTCTCGTTCATAAAAACCCCCAAGTAAAAGTGATAGTAAAATTTATTTCGTAATAATTATTGCTTATCTCTTAGAAAGAACCTTTGATTCGTAGTCCTTAACCATAGAAATCCATTCCATTCCACAAGGAACACCGCATTCCTCGCAGTATTTATCCCAAACAACCTCAAATGGCATGGTTTTGAGTTCTTCAAGAACCGCAAGACGAGATGTATAGTCAAGGTCAAGCTCATACTTTTTAAGAGCTTCAGTTGGCTCAAGCATAGCAAAAAGCAAAGCCTTTTGAATATTTCTTGCACCAATTACCCAAGCCGCAATTCTGTTAATGCTTGCATCAAAGAAGTCAAGACCGATATGGATTCTATCCATTTCTCCACTTCTTACAATTTCCTGTGCAATAGCCTTTAATTCGTCATCGAAGATTACTACGTGGTCGCTATCCCATCTTACAGGACGAGAAACATGGAGCAAAAGTCCAGGTGTAAATTGAAGAGCTGTGCTGATTTTATCAGAAATAAATTCGGTTGGATGGAAGTGTCCTGCATCAAGAGTGAGGAATTGTCCGTTTTTAGCACAATAGCCAAGATAGAAGTCATTTGAACCGATAGTACAGCTTTCTGCACCGATACCAAATACCTTTCCTTCAAGAGCAGCTATGTTATATTTAGGATCTACCTCTACTGCAAAGATTTGATTAAGAGAATCCTCAAGGCGCTCTCTGTATCCCTTTCTATCAACAGGAATGTCCTTAAATCCATCAGGAATCCAATAGTTGCTTGCGCAAACTTCTCCCATTTCCTTGCCTATGTATTCTGCAACCTTTCTGGTAGCAATAACATGGTCAATCCAGAATTTACGAATCTTTTCATCGTGATGGCTAAGAGTAAATCCATCATCAGAGAGAGGATGTGAGAAACATGTAGGATCGAGATTAAGACCGTAGCCCTTCTCCTTTGCCCACTTAATCCAAACATCATAATGCTCTGGCTTAATTTGATCTCTTGGAACGCTCTCGCCCTTGTTATCAAGGTAGATTGCGTGAAGGCTAAGCTTCTTTTTACCAGGAATCATTGATGCGGCAACATCAAAATCTGCTTGAAGCTCTTCAATATTGCGAGCTGCGCCAGGATAGTTTCCTGTTGTTTGAATTCCACCAGTCAATGGTCCCTTGCTTTCAAAGCCCTTAACGTCGTCGCCCTGCCAGCATTGGATTGAAACAGGAACCTTTTTCATCTTTTCTATAACTGCATCGGTGTCAATACCGATTTTTGCATACATTTCTTTTGCGATATCGTACATTTTAGCCATTACTTGTATTCCTTTCCGCAAATGTCAATAAATCTTGCATAAGCCTCATCCCATTCAGCTGTATGATGTGGCTCATATACCTTTATTTCAAATGAATCTCTTATAACCTCTCTTGCCTCTGCGATATCCTTAAGCTCGCCAGATGCAATGGTTTGCATTGCTATGTTACCGATAGCAGTTGCTTCAACAGGACCTGCATAAACAACTCTATTAGAAGCGTCGGCTGCATATTGACAAAGGATAGCTTCCTTTGTTCCTCCACCAACGATGTTAATTGAATTATAATGCTTGCCAGTCATGGATTCAATTGCTTCTATTGTTTGTCTATAGCAAAGAACAAGGCTTTCAAAGATACATCTTACTACCTCACCGATAGTTTCAGGAACCTCTTGTCCAGTTTTCTTACAGAACTCTCTAATTCTATTAGGCATATCGCCTTGTGGTGTAAACAAATCATCATTAGGATTGATGAAGCACTTAAATGGCTTTGTAGCGAGCGCCTTTTCAGTAAGCTCATCAAAGGAAATGTCAAGTCCCTCTCTCTTCCACTGGCGTCTTGACTCTTGCTCGAGCCACAAGCCCATAATGTTTTTGAGGAATCTGATTTTTCCACCTGCACCACCCTCGTTTGTGAGGTTGTAATTAAGAGATGCAGAATTTATAACAGGCTCATCATTTTCAACGCCCATAAGTGACCAAGTTCCACTGCTTATGTAAACGAAATCATCTCCACGCTTCGCAGGAACAGCAATAACAGCACTTGCAGTATCGTGTGATGCAACGTTTACAACATTGGCAGAAATATTACCAACCTCAGACAAAACCTGTGGTGTGAGCTTGCCAAGCTTGTTGCCAGGCATAACTATATCGCAGAACATATCAGTTCTAATACCGAATTTATTAAGAAGATCTGTTGCAAGCGCTCTCTTCTTAGCATCAAGAATAGAACCGGTTGATGCGATTGTATATTCAGTAACCTTTTCTCCAGTAAGGAAATAGTTAAGAAGGTCAGGAACAAACAAAAGCTTGTATGCGTTGTCAACAATGTACTTTCTATCTCTCAAATCAGCACAGAGCTGATACAAGGTGTTAAAATTCATTGTTTGAATTCCTGCAACTGAATAGATATCAGCGAAAGGAACAGTTTTGAATGCGTAAGGCTGAATTCCATCAGTACGCGCATCACGATAATGATAAGGGTTTGCCATAAGTGCTCCGTTTTTATCAATGAAGCTATAGTCAACTCCCCAAGTATCAATACCGATGCTCTTTATATCCTTATCATCGGACAAGGCACATTTTGAAATGGATGCCTTGATTTCGTGGAAAATTCTCAAAATATCCCAACAAAAGTTGCCACAGGTGTTTACAGGCTCGTTTGGGAAACGATGATTTTCTCTTACATAAAGCTTTTTGCCATCAAAAGAACCAACGATTCCGCGTCCGCTTGACGCGCCGAGGTCGATAGCAAGCATTTTGATTTCAGCCATAGTTATTCCTTTCAGCATAAAATGCATTATATTTTTAATACATAGGTATTATAACAGTAAAGGGATTATATTTCAAGACCTTTTGAAATTTTTACAATTATTTTAATTCAACAACCGTAACACCAAAATCGCCCTCTCCATATTCTCCATTTCTATATTTTTTGATTCGCTTATCCTTGCGGAAAAACTCCCATAGTCCTTTTCTTAAAGCACCAGTTCCCTTTCCATGAACAATAGTGGTGCTCTTAACGCCATGAATAATTGCCTCATCAAGGTATTTATCAACATCTATCCAAGCCTCTTCGATATTTTTGCCTCGCACATCGAGAGATATTGAAAATGTGCTTGAAACAACGCTTTTGGTTTTAGTGGTTGGCGCTTGCTTAAGAGTTCTTTTTTCGGTTATCAGCATAAGATTTTTAATGTTGGTTTTAGTTTGTGCGATTCCACTTTTTACCAAAACATTGCCATTTTTATCGGGATTTTCCAAGAGAATTGCTTCCGTGCCGACATTTCTCAAAATTACGGTATCTCCCTTGACAAGATCTCTTGGAAGAACATAATTTTCATCAATTTTCTCAACTGGATTATAAATATCGTCTGCTTCATATAGCTTTTCTTTTATGGATTTTTTCTTTTCATTATAATTTGATGAATCCTTTTGAAGCTTTTCGAGTCTTTCAAATATTAGCTCTGCGCTTGCACGAGCACCAGAAATAGTTTCTCTTGCTCTGCGAAGAAGCTCATCGCTTTCCTTTTGTGCCCTACCAAGCTTGTCCTTAAGCTCTGCTTCTGCTTTGTTCTTGAAATCCTCAAATTCCTTGCGAAGACGACTTGCCTCTGCCCTTTCCTTTTCCATATCAACGCGTGCGATTTCAAGCTTTTCTATAACTGCTTCAAAGCTTTTTGAATCGTCAGATGTTAAAGCCATAGCTCTAGAAACGACATTTTCGGGCACTCCGAGCTTCCGTGATATTAAAAACGCATTTGATTTTCCTGGAGCGCCTATTACGAGCTTATATGTTGGTTTTAAGGTGTTAATATCGAATTCACAGCTTGCATTTGATACATTTTCGGTATTTAAAGCAAAAGCTTTTAGCTCTGCATAGTGTGTTGTGGATGCACAAAGCGCATTTTTAGACAAGATTGTTTCTAATATTGATTGTGCAAGAGCTGCGCCCTCAATAGGGTCGGTTCCAGCACCAAGCTCATCAAATAGCACGAGAGAGTTTTCTGTAACACCATTTAGAATGTTGACAATTGATAACATATGAGCAGAAAATGTGGAAAGCGACTGCTCGATGCTTTGTTCATCGCCGATATCAGCAAAAACACCATCGAAAATGCACATTTCAGCATTGTCTGCGGGGATTTGGAGACCCGATTGCGCCATAAGAGAAAATAAACCAAGAGTTTTAAGAGTTACTGTCTTTCCTCCTGTATTTGGACCTGTAATGACAAGCATTTTATAATTTTCGCCAAGCGAAATATTAATAGGAACTACTTTTGCCTTGTCAAGCAAGGGATGTCGTGCCCTTTCAAGGCTGATATATTTTTGAGTATTTATTTTGGGCTCAACAGCATTCATTTTATATGAAAGCTCAGAGCAAGCAAAATAAAAAGCGATTTCGGTAATGTTTCTGTAATTTTTTTCAAGTTGCATTCCAAAATCTGAGATTTCAGCTGAAAATTCTGCCAAAATTCTTTCTATTTCTGCCTGTTCTGCTCCCATAAGCGTACGAAGCTCATTATTAGCCTCTACAACGCCCATAGGCTCAATAAACAATGTTGCGCCTGTACCAGATGTGTCGTGAATCAATCCCTTGATTTCGTTCTTGTTTTCGCTCTTTACAGGAAGAACATATCTTCCGTTACGCATTGTTACAATGCTATCTCTTAAATGCTTTGCGTTATCACCTACTAAAAAGCTTTGAAGAACCTCGCGAATTCGATTTGTTTGGTAACGAATCTTTCTTCTAATGTCGGCAAGCAATGGACTTGCATCATCGGCAATAAGGTCCTCGCTTATAATAGCCTTGAAAATTCTGCTTTCAAGAGCCTTATTTGGCACTAATTGATCGAAAAACTCAGTAAGAGTGCATCTTTCAAGCGCATCGGAGTGAATATATTCAATTAATGACCTTGTAGATTGCAAAACGGATGCAACATCGAGTATTTCTCTTGGTGAAAGAATTGAATTCTTTTCGGCCTTTTCTATTGCATCAAGAATTTCAGGCATACCACCAAATGATGGTGCGCCCTTTATTCCTGCCATTTTTTTGGCATTTGAGGTCAACTCTTGTCTTCTTTTAACGGTATCGGGATTAGAAGATGGCAAAAGCGCCATAGCTCTCCTCTTAGCGCCAGCAGTTGGCGAAACCGACACGAGCATATTTAAAATCTTATCGAATTCTAAAATTCGGATTGACTTGTCGAGATTAAGCATATAACTCCTTATAAAAGTGATTTATAAAAGTCCAAGGAATAAAAGCCTCGCTCTAATTGATTGAGCAAATATTTTTCACAAACATCAAAAAACATTTGATGCTCGCTTTCTCCTAAGGAAAAGGCTAAAAATCTTTCTTGCCTTACTGAAATTATATATCGCATAGTTGCAAGCACAGAAAGCGATATTATAGAAATAGGCTTTGGTGTGCCGGTTTCATAAAATGTATCTTTTACAATTGTAGAAAATGCGTTTTTCCTGCATTTATCGCATATAATTGTTCCGTCCATGATATCAAGGCACATCATATCGGGATTTGCCTCGTCGCATACTCTACAAGAGGTCAAATCGGGCATAAAACCCGCATCAGAAGCGACTCTCAGCTCAAAAGAAGCCCTTATCATTTCGAGCGGACGAAGATTTTTGGCAATTGCAAAAAGTGTGTTTAGAGTCAACTTTAAGAGTTCTCTCTCCTCAACTCCCTCTTTTGCGATTTCACAGGTGACATCGCATACAAAGCTTGCGAGTGCGAGCTTTAGCATATCATCTCTTATATCGTAATAATTCTCTAAAAGATCACTATCGGTAATGTAGTAATAGCTTCCCTTGCGCCTTAAATTGAAGGATGAATATGCAAATAACTGTGTTGATGCCATATGGCGACTTCTAACGCTTTTGACACCCTTACCAACAACATAGAGCTTTCCGTGCTTCTCTGTTAGAATGGTTAAAAGCTTATCGTATTCGCCAGTTTCTGCCTCTTTTATAACGAGACCGTTTACTTTAAAGTCTGTCATTGAATGTCCTTTGGATTATATCCGAAATTATTTAAGTTAACAGCGCTATCTCTCCATTTTTCCTTTACCTTTACCCAAAGCTCGATAAAGACCTTAACACCGAAAAATCTTTCAAGGTCTTCTCTTGCGTACGAGCCTATGGTTTTAAGAGATGCACCCTTTTTGCCTATTATAATTCCCTTGTGGGAGTCTTTTTCGCAATAAATATCAGCACGGACCCTAATAATTTTGCCCTCATCCTTAAATTCCTCTATTGAAACAGCAGTTCCGTGAGGAATTTCATCATTTAAGGTGCGGAGTATTTTTTCGCGAATTGTTTCCGCAACAATCATTCTTTCAGGCTGGTCCGTAATCATATCATCAGGGAAAAACCACTCACTTGGAGAAAGGAATTTTTCACATTCAGAAAGAACGATATCAACACCATCTCCCTTTGATGCGCTTGTTGGCACAACTGCGTCGAATTTATGTATTTCATCGTATTGTGCAATTGTGAGCGCTAATTTCTCTGGATTTGACATATCAACCTTGTTAAGCACCAAAATAGCAGGAAGCTTGTTCGCTACAACCTGCTCGATTATATTTTTTTCAATATCTCCTGGTGCGTGAAAAGAGTCGGCAACTATAACAACGGCATCTGATGAGCCAATTGAACTCTTTGATGCCTTTAACATATAATCTCCAAGCTTTGTGCGTGGCTTTTGAAAGCCTGGCGTATCAAGAAAAACGAACTGATTGTCGCCTTTTGTGAGAATACCTGTTATTCTATTTCTCGTTGTTTGTGGCTTTGAGGAAACAATAGCGACTTTTTCCTGCAAAAGCGCATTCAAAAGAGTTGATTTTCCTACATTTGGTCTTCCTACGATTGCAATAAATGCTGTTTTTTTCATTAGAATCCTATTATCTCCATTATTTCTCTTTGTTTTTGGAACATTTCCTCTTCATCCTCTTTTGAGGTCTCGTGATCATAGCCCAAGAGATGAAGAGTTGAGTGTACGCAAAGGAATGCAACCTCATGATAAATGCTATGCCCTATGTCATAGCCCTGTCTTGCTGCTCTTTCAAGAGAAATAACTATATCTCCCAAGGGAACAGCGCATTCGTTCTCGATAATTTCATTAAAATCATCGTACAAAGGGAAAGAAAGGACGTCGGTTGCGCTATCCTTGCCTCTATAAGAGGAATTAAGCGCCTTTATTCTATCGTTATCAACAAAGGTCACAGAAACCTCTGCATCTGCGTCAAAGCCCTCATAAACCAAGGTATTAAAGATAGCTTTTCTTACAATAGCCTTCATAGCTACTCTAACCTCGTATACGTCTTGCTCGTCAGTTATATATGTTGTGAGTGTCATTTTTGATTTCCTCGCTTTTGCCTTGCGTTTTTATTTTCGTTTTTTTCCTTTTCATACTTATCATAAGCCAAAATAATGCGTTGGACAAGCTTATGGCGTACTACATCCTTATCAGAAAATGTATGAATTGCGACACCATCGACATCTCTTATAATTTTGACAGCCTCGGCAAGTCCACTTTTCTTTCCATCGGGTAAATCTGTTTGCGTAAGGTCGCCTGTAACGACTATTTTTGAGCCTATTCCCAAACGAGTTAAGAACATTTTCATCTGCTCGGGAGTAGTATTTTGAGCCTCATCAAGGATTATAAATGAATCGTCGAGAGTTCTTCCTCTCATATAAGCCAAGGGAGCTATTTCGATTGTCATTTTTTCCATATGCCTTGCACAGCTTTCAAAGCCAAGCATTTCATATAATGCGTCATAAAGTGGGCGCAAATAAGGGTCAATCTTGCTCTGCAAATCTCCTGGCAAAAATCCAAGCCTTTCACCTGCCTCAACGGCAGGACGAGTCAAAATAATTCTACTTACCTCTTTATCTTTCAAGGCTTTTACAGCCATTGCAACAGCTAGAAAGGTTTTTCCTGTACCTGCAGGGCCAATACCTATGGTTACGGTATTCTTTTTTATCGCATTTACATACTTTTTTTGGCCTAATGTCTTAGCCTTTATAGGTCTGCCCTTTGAGCTAACTAAAAAGCAATCGTCATCAAGCTCATTTAAATCCTCGATTCTATTATCAACAACCATAGAAATGGCATAATCAACACTTTGGTCGGTTATAGGAGAGTTCAAAGTAGCCATTTTATTAAGATACATAAGAACCTCATAAGCTTTTTTTACATTTTCCTCGTCGCCAGTTATGGTAACACGGTCACCGATTTCGTTGTTTGCAGGGCGATTTACGATGTTTACGCTAAATACTCTCTCAATGCTACTAACATTAACATCAAAAGGACCGAAAATTGCGCTTGTGATGTCTGGCGAGAGCGTATTAAAGATTTTTTCTGCCATTTGGCCTCCTATATTTTATCAATCTTATTCAACCTTGAATTCAACAAGAGATGCTATGTTTTCTATGCAATAAAGCTCGCAATCGATATAAAAACCATCATCTTTTTTATAAGTAGTGACGCTTTTTGAGATTAACTCGGCATCAGAAAGCTCTGCATCTAGCCTATTGCGAAGCTCTACAAAAGCCATATCAACAGCCTCGTCATACGAATAAGAAACAGGCGTTTCCTCGTATTCAAGGTATTTAACAGTCGTGATTTGTATCGGCAATTGTATGCGCCCCAGAATACATATATTTCTTCTTTCCTCTATTTTATCATAATTATTATAGGAATTTCTATACTTTGGCGAAAAATTTATTGATTTTGAGAAAATTTTTAAGCTTTTTTCGATATGATAGTTGCCTGTATATTGCTTTTTGGTGGAATTTAGTGGAATTTTTACAAAAATGTGTTTATTCACATAAGCTTTTATCTCTGCATCTGCATGTACATATCTTGTGCCTTGAGATTGAGAATCTATAACACCACTTACCAAAAGATCGCCCTTTTTAACAATATCACTTATATTTACAACCTTTTTTCCCTCATATAATTGAATTGTTAGAATTTGTGCATCGTTTGACGCAACAACATTTGTATAAGTATTGCTTGGCTTTTCATTTTCTGTCATCCTTTCTTTTACAAGAACGGTAGCTATATTTCCCTTAATATTTACCGATATCCAAGAGATTTTATCTGATTTTAACAAAAATTTGTTATGTAATTCATCATAATCAATAGTCGGAATAAAGCTACCAAGAGAAAATCCAGACATCTCAAGAGTTTCTATTATTTCTTCATTTGAAATAGACTCGTTTCCCTCGATGTCTATTCTCCATACGAAAAGTGACGATAAATAAACGCACAAAAGCAAGAAAAAAGCACCAAATATTAATCCGAAGCGATGATGATATCGCCAAATATATGCCCAATTTCCTAAATTTTTCGAAAATTCGGCATCGATTCCGTTGCTCTCTAAAATGCTTTGAAAAACATCTCTTGATGATGCCTTGATTTTTATTTCAAGAGCTCCATCATCCAATATTTTCGAGCTCTTATAATAAATTTGATTTATCAAAATCGCATTCATTGCTACACTTTTTTGTGTAGATGGAATTTTTATCTTTACATATCCTGGTTCAATTTGTTTCATAGCTTCTCCACACAATAGGTTGAAATATATCCTCGTATCGTAACTCTTCCACCAGAAAATGTCATCATGTTGAGCGATGAGCCAGTGATTTTGAGTATGTAATCCTTTGCTCTTACAATAATTTCTGTCCCCTCATATTTCTTAATACCGATACATCCATCTATGCTTAATTGCGAGTTACCTACAAATTGAGCGTTCGGTATCGATGCAATACCAACGAGAGGAATATCAAACTTATCAAAAATAACCTCTTCAAATTTCTTTTTTCGCATTTTCTCCCCCTATATGGTCATATAATTTTCACAGTAGTATATCCTATGAAATGGTGGTGAGAATAATAACTGCATACATAAAGAAGTTTATTGTTGTTTTTGGCTCGTTTTTGCTGTTTTTATTATTTTTTGCAAATGTAGAAAATGTAAAATCCTCGATAAATGAAAGTATTAGGTTTTGCGTATTTTCGTTAGTTCCATCTATTTTTATTTTTATGATAATTTCATCGTTTCTCCTTTATTCATCAGCATTTTCGGATTTTTCAAGACTATTATCAAAAGACGCGATTTCTAAATTAGGCGTTTGTAGAAAATATTTTTTCATCATTTTGCTCTGCTCGCTTTGCGGGTTTGTTAGTGGTCCAAAGCTCATATGCGAGGATTATAAGAAAAATGGTGGAAATAAGGTGGCATTTTCAAATGCAATCATTCTCTCCTCTAATGCAGGATTTGGTTTTTTGATAAGCTGTGTTGGAGTGACAATATGGAATGATATATGGCTTGGAGTTTTCTTGTATTTGTTACAAATTTCAAGTGCTCTTTTCCTTGGAAAAATGATTTTAAAGAAACCGCAATTCTTCTCAGATGAGAGCGAGAAAGAAGAAAAATCGGTTAGCCTATCCACCGCTTTTACGCGTGCTATTACCACCTCCTGCTCAACCGTTATTTCAATCTGTGCATTTGTAGTCGTATTCTCTTGCTTTACAAGCGTGATTTTAAATGTAGTTGGTATAAAGGAAGATTCGATATGGTTTGCAATTATAAGCGCATTATTTGAATTTTGTAAAGGAAGCTTTCTTGTATTTAATACCAAAAGTCTTCTTTTAAGTGCTTTTATGAGTGGCTTTTGTGTTGGATTTGGTGGAATATGCGTCCATTTTCAAACATTTGCAGTCTGCGAGGAATATCCGTTAAAGAAATTGCAGTTCGTTCTGTTTAAGGCTATTCACGGGGTTTTGTGTGGATTTTTCTGTGTTATTTATATAATAATTAAAAACTTTTTATTATAAAAGAATATTTTTTTGAAAATAATATTGATTTTTGCGAAAAATGTAATTATAATGAGTATAGAATTTTGAAAAGGAGTTGAAAATCGTGACCGTAAGCGTCGATAACGGTAATTCCGTTCCCCGAGGGTGTTTTGAACTTTATAATTGCGCTTGCGCCTCGGTTTTCGGCCTTGCACAATAGTTCTCTTCACCTTCATAATCTAAAAATTTATGGAGGTATGACATGGAGCTTGAAGAACTCAAAGAAATCATTGAAGAAGCCGAAAGACTTCTTGAAGAAAAGAATTTCTACGCTTTAAAGCTATTGCTCCAAGAAATGGAGGGCGCCGATGTTGCCCTTGTTCTTGACGAGTTTCCTGACAAAAAGATCGGCATTTTGTTTAGAGTTTTGCCGAAGGATCTCGCGGCAGAGGCTTTTGTAGAAATGGATAGCGACAACCAAGAATTGCTTCTCTCTTCCTTTACGGATACCGAGATTAAGGAAATTCTTGATGAGCTTTACATCGATGATACCGTTGATATCATTGAGGAAATGCCTGCTAATGTAGTTAGAAGAATTATCAAAAACTCTTCTCCTGAGGCAAGAAAATCTATCAATGAGATTTTGAAATATCCTGTTGATTCTGCAGGAAGCATCATGACCACTGAGTATGTTCGCTTAGACGAGGATATTACTGTCGAGGATGCTTTAAAAAGAATTAGGCGTACTGGTGTTGACAAGGAAACTATCTATACCTGCTATGTAACCAAGCCTAACAGAACTCTTTTAGGATATGTAACAGCAAAAACACTGCTCTTGTCTGATGATGAGCAATTTATTTCCGATATAATGGAAACTAATGTAATTGTTGCTCATACCGACGAGGACAAAGAAGATGTTGTTAAAGAAATGAGCAAATACGACCTTTTGGCGCTTCCTGTTGTCGATAAGGAAAACAGGCTTGTCGGCATTGTAACTGTCGATGACGCGATCGACGTTATGGAGGATGAAGCAACAGAGGACGTTGAGAAAATGGCTGCTATTACGCCATCTGACAAGCCTTATTTAAGTACAAGCGTATTTGAAATTTGGAAAAACCGCATTCCGTGGCTATTCCTTCTTATGCTCTCTGCTACATTTACAGGAGCTATAATAACTTATTTTGAGGACAAGCTTGTTGCTTCTATTGCTGGTACTGCCTTGATTGCGTTTATTCCTATGCTTATGGGAACCGGTGGTAACGCAGGTGGACAATCCTCTGTTACTATCATTCGTGGTCTTGCTGTTGAAGAAATCCGTATGGGAGATATTTTAAAGATTATTTTCAAGGAACTGCAGGTATCAATTCTTTGCAGTATTTCTCTTGCAATTGTTAACTTCGGAAAAATGCTTTTAGTTGACAATCTTCTCTTCGGCAATCCAAACATTACTGTTTCAGTAGCAATTACAGTTTCATTAACTCTTGTTTTAGTAGTTATTGTTGCAAAAATTGTCGGCTGTACATTGCCTATTTTAGCAAAACGCATTGGATTTGACCCTGCTGTTATGGCGAGTCCGTTTATCACAACAATAATTGATGCGGTTTCCCTTTTGATTTATTTCAATATTGCAGCATCTATATTAAGCATTTGATAAAGGCCCACTTTATGTGGGCTTTTTTATTTTTATGGCATAGAATATAAATAGGCATCCAAGGAGGTGGATTTATGTGTGTTGCTTCTTTACGCTCTATGACTTATGCTATAAAGGCTAAAAAGGCGCTTTCAGCATTCGATTTAGAGGGGGAAATTATAAGATTAGAGCCTCAAATGACGCATAATGGCTGTGCATACGGTATAAAATTCGATTGCGTAAATTTATATTCCGTACAGGATGCCTTATCAAAAAAACACATTAATTATACGGAAATTATAAATTTATGATTTATTTTGACAATCCTGCCACTACCTTTCCAAAGCCAAGCGTTTTAGGTGAGGAAATCACAAGATGCCTAAAAAATTATTGTGGAAATCCAGGCAGAAGCGCTCATTTTCTATCTATAAAAAGCTCTGAAAAAATTTTCGAGGCAAGAGTTGCCCTTGCGGATATGTTTGATTGTGCTCCAGAAAATGTTGTTTTCACCTATAATACAACATATGCGCTTAATATTGCTATCAAGGGGCTTGTTAGAGAGCGCTCACACGTCCTTTTAAGCGATATTGAGCATAACGCTGTGCTTCGCCCTGTAATTGCTCTTTCAAGGGAAAAATCGTGCTCGTACAGCTTTTTCAACACAGATGGTAGCGATGAAGATATACTCGAAAGCATTAAATCCTCGATTACAGAAAATACGAGCACTTTGATATGTACTCATATATCGAATATAGGATGCAGGCGCTTGCCTATTGAAAAAATAGGAGCATTATGTAAAGAAAAAGGTCTTATATTTATAGTAGATGGGGCGCAAAGCGCAGGAATTCACGAAATTAGTGTACAAAAGATGAAAATTGATGCGCTTTGCATACCTGCACACAAGGGATTGTATGGCCCACAGGGATTGGGAATGATTCTCTTTGGCGAGGATGTTTTGGGAAGAACGATAATCGAGGGTGGCACTGGTATTAGCTCTCTTGATGGTGAAATGCCCGATTTTTTGCCTGAAAGATATGAGGCAGGCACTTTATCGACGCCACTCATTTGCGGGCTTACAGAGAGTCTAAAATGGCTCAAATCGCTTGAAATGAAGAACATTCGCTCTCACGAGGAAAAGCTTTATAGAACTGCAATCGATATTATGGGTGTAAATGAGAATATCATCTTATATCCTATGAATGAATATGACGGAAACACTCTTTCATTTAATGTGAATGGTATTAGTGCATCGCAATTAGGCGCAGAGCTTAACAAACGAGAAATTTGCGTAAGAAGTGGATTTCACTGTGCTCCGTTAGCTCATAAAAAAATAAATACCGGTGCATTTGGAGCTGTAAGAATTGGATTTAGCGTTTTTAATACTCAAAAAGAGGTGTTTTCCTTTTATGAGGCTCTATGTGATATAACAAAAAGAAAAAAGCCTATCAAATGATAGGCTTTTTATTTTTTAAATGATTTAAAACGAGTAGAAATAGCACAAAGCATCCTATTCCAACAGCAACACCTGCACTATCTATTAGAACATCCTTAAAAGATGGACCTCTACCTAAGCTGAAATTTTGATGCCATTCGTCAGATATAGCATATAAAACTCCACTTACAAGCGCACAAGGATAAGAAATGTACCATTTATTTTTAATTGTTACATTAAATGCATTTGAAAGGCAAAATCCAAGAAGCATAAAAATACCAAAATGAGCTATTTTTCTAAATGGAAATTGAAACTTATTCACAAGCTCAGGGGTAACTTTATCCTCTGGCAATACTGTATCAAGCACATCCTCAATTACGCCACCGCTTGTTTGCGTTGACTGCTCTGCATCCTCGGCTGAGAAGCAAAAAATCATAAGCATTGTTAGCAAAACGCATAACCAAGATGTGATAAGAATAATATATTTTTTCATATTAGTTAGTTTTCGAAAGTATTTCATCAGCTAAAACAGGCTTTTCGCTTTTGAAAAATGCTGTTCCAAGAACAAAAATGTTAGCGCCTGCGTCAGATGCGATTTTTATTGTTTGGTCGTTTATTCCGCCGTCAACCTCGATGTCAAGCTCTTTGTCGATTTTTGAGGCATATTCTCTAATTTCAGATACCTTTTCCATTGTTTCGCCCATGAATTTTTGACCACCAAATCCTGGCTCAACAGTCATTACAAGCACCATATCAATATCTTTTATGTAAGGAATAACAGCTGATGCTGGAGTTTTTGGTTTTATTGAAATTCCGACCTTTTTCCCGTGACTTTTTATTTTGTCAATAGCCTCTTTTGCGCTCTCTTCTGTTACTGCTTCAATATGAAAAGTAAGAATATCTGCGCCATTTTTAATAAACTCATCAACATAGCGTTGAGGCTCAACTATCATTGCGTGAACATCTAAAACAAGGTCTGTGCATGAACGCACAGCACTAATAATAGGCATTCCAAACGAAATATTTGGAACAAAGCAACCGTCCATAATATCTATATGGACATATTTTGCGCCTGATGCCTCGATTTTTTTGATTTCTGCGCCTAAATTAAGCATATCTGATGCTAAAATTGATGGGGATAAGTGCTTCATAATTACCTCTTGTCGTTTTATGGATTTATGTGTCAATTAATTATATTGTGAGTATCATATATAGAGAGAAATCTCAAGAGTGAGGAATGAGCTGGACTATAAAAAGCAAGGTCGTGAACGTTTTTCTCATTCCTTGCTCTTTAAAAGGCATACTGCATGGGCACTAATGCCCTCTTTTCTACCAGTAAAGCCTAATTTTTCCTCGGTTGTTGCCTTTACATTGATAAGTGAAATGTCAATATCAAGCGTTTTCGAAAGTGCCTCTCTCATTTTTTCAATATACGGAGACATTTTAGGGGCTTGGGCTATAATCGTCGAATCTATATATTCAATTTCAAAGCCCTTTTTAGATATTATTTCTTTTACCCTTTTAAGTAATATTTTGCTGTCAATATTTTTATATTCAGCTGAGTTATCAGGGAAATGATAGCCTATATCATGCTCGGATGCAGCGCCCAAAAGTGCATCTGCGATTGCATGAATTAAGACATCTCCATCGGAGTGTGCCAAAAGAGATTTTTCATATGGTATAGAGATGCCACCTATAATTACCTCTTTTCCATCGGTAAATCTATGAACATCGTATCCGTGTCCTATTCTCATTTGTCTTCTCCATTTCTTTTCATAAGTATATGCTCTGCTAAAGCAATGTCCTCGGGATAAGTGATTTTGATATTATCCTTGCCTGTTTCAACGAGCTTTATGGACAAGCCAGCATATTCTGCCAGCATACAATCATCAGTTACCTCTATTCCCTTTTCCCAAGCTACATATGAGGCACCTTTATAGGACTCTGCCTCGAAAATTTGAGGGGTTTGAACATTCCAAAGATTACTTCTATCAACGGTTTTTTTGATAAATCCGTCCCCATCAGAGAGCTTTACTGTATCTGTCACTTTTGTGGCAGCTGTTGCACATCCAAAATCTATTGCATCCATCAAAACATTTTCAATAATTTCAGGAGTTACAAGACATCTTGCGCCATCGTGAATAGCAACATATTTTGCTTTGCTTGAAATATGCTTTAAGCCACGCATAGCAGAGGCTTGTCTTGTTTCTCCACCTATAACAATAGCTCCTATTTTTGCATAGTCATTTTCAGCTACTATATCTTGAAAGCTCAAAAGATCGTCCTTGGGGACAACTAATATAATTTCATTAATCTTTTCGCATTTTTCAAATGCATCAATAGTTCTTGCAACAACAGGTTTTGAAAGGACTGTTGCAGTCTGCTTACTTGAACCAAATCTGCTTGAAGCACCTGCACACAAAATAATTGCAGATGTAAATGGTGTTTTTCCCACGCCAAAAGCCTTGGCAACCTTGCTAAATATTTTGAACATACTGGCGCTCCTTTCATAATGATATAATATATTTTATCATACTTTATCCTAAAAATAAATAGTAAAATAAAAAAAGAACTGAAAAACAGTTCTAATTTCAATTTTGGCGTCTGCACCGCAATCGCGCGTCTAATGAAAAAACCCTATAATAATTTCATTAGACGACGATTGAATGCCGTTTCCTCATCAATACTGAGCTTGAAGCCATGTTAGCATTTCATCTAACTCTTCCGATGATAACGAATGCTTGTCGTAAAGTAAATCCATCATTTTTACAAACGACCCGTCGTGATACTTGGTTAAGAAATCATTAGTTACAAACTTTATGTAATCGTCCTTAATCGCATCAGCGTAATAATATCTCTCTTTTCCCTTTTTTTCGGAATGAATGAACCCTCTGTCTTCAAGTCTTGTGAGGAATGAGATTAGCGTAGGAGCCTTCCAGCCCTTGCTATTACCGACATTCTCCATAAGATACGCGGTGTTGACCGGTGAGACCTTACTGCTCCACAGAGCGACCATCACATCATACTCTGCCTCCGGCAACTTTCTTGAATTGTCCATGTTCATATCCTTTCTTTTTGAGTGACGCTCTTATATTATACACTTGCCTAATATATTTGTCAACAGGATTTTACAAAAAAATTTGATAAAAAAACGCGCCCATAAAAAAGGGCGCGGGATGTGTTTGTTTTCAATTAAAAAATTTTTTCTCAGCAAGGGTTAAAATATCAATAATATTCTTGATTTCAACGATTTCATCATTTCCAAAGCTTATATTATATTCTTGCTCAATATTAATTATAATTTTCAAAAGAGTCAAGGAATCCATTCCAAGCTCTATAAAGCTCTTATCATCTACTATATCGGAAACGCGAATTCCCATAAATCCTGCAACAATTTCTCTAATTCTTTCTAACATTTTTAACTCCTAAATAGTTTATAAGTAAATTATACTACATTTTGATATATTTTTCAAGAATTTATTAACTTTATTTATATATTTGTTTATAATTTTTATGGGTGATGATATGAAGCATAGTGAGATGCGTAAAAGCAATTCGTTAGAGGTATTTCGTGCAGTACTTAATGGACACAATACAATTCAATGTCTCATTGAAAATTTAAATATAGGACACACAACTATTGAAAAAATATGCACTTCTCTTGTTGATAAAAGAATTTTAAGCTCATACAAGGAAATAAAGGATACCTGTGGCAGACCTGAATTTAAGTTTTCTCTTTGTCCAAGCCATTATTCTGCTTACATAGAAGAAAACGAGCAATATTTCAGTTGTATTTTAATTGATGCAAATCAATACGCAATCGATAGATTTGACAAGCAAAAATTTGTATATTCTGTTCCTTTGGACGAGGTTATTAAAAGAATTAGTGATACCTTGCGTCAAAGAGATGATTTTGATGCATTTTGTAGAGGCATATTTATTGACTGCTCTGATGAAAGCGCTAAATATTTACCAAGTGATTTTACAAGAATTTCTAAATATGAATTTATCGCAAATGCAATGAGAAATGATAATGAAATTTCGATTTTTGAGTTTCCAGACAAATGTATTATAAATGTATATGGAAATCTTATAAATACTGATGCAAGGGTGCGAGGAATTCAACATGTATTTCCAAATGCCACTGTTTATACGATTAAAAAGCCATTTTATGAAGAGATTTTTGCCTCTTTGCAAAGAATTACCTTAAAAGAAATAGAAAATCTAATATAAAATCCCACAGGAAATCCTGTGGGACTTTTTGTTTAAAATATCATGGAAATTTGGTTTGTTTCAGCCATATTTGAGAAAACTCCGTTATCTTGAAGAGTCTTAATAACAGAATTTGAAAGGCGTGAGCGCTGTTGGAAGTCCTCAACCGAGAAAATATCTCCACCATCACGGACCTGCGCTATCTTCTCTGCGGCATTATCACCTATTCCGGCAATTGATGAGAATGGAAGTCTTATTTTTCCGTCCTCTGGCAAGAATTTAAATGCATCGGATTTCATCAAATCAACAGGTAAGAATTGAATATTTCTCGCCAAGCATTCAAAAGCGAGCTGAAGTGCAACAATTTGCTCTTTTTCCTTTTGAGTAGCCTCATTTCCCTTTGCCTCAAGCTCGGCAATTTGCTTTAAAATTTCGCCCTTGCCATTTGCAACCATCGATGCCTCAAAGCCACCAGGAGCTACACTAAGGTATGCGCAATAGAATTCAAGAGGCATATGCACCTTATACCAGCCCAAACGAATCGCAGATATTACATATGCTGCGGCATGCGCCTTCGGGAACATATATTTTATCTTTAAGCAGGAATCAATATACCATTGTGGTACATCGTGATCCTTGAGCATTTGTACTCTTTCCGGGGTAAAGGTCTTTGGCGCCTTACCTTTTCTTGTATCCTCCATTATTTGGAACGCGTGCTTAGGCTCAACGCCCTTATATAGCAAGTATGTCATAATGCTATCACGAGTTCCTATAACATTTGAAATTGTACAAATTTCATCGTCAATTAGGTCTTTTGCGTTGCCAAGCCATACGTCAGTACCGTGAGAAAGACCAGAAATTTGAAGAAGGTCTGAGAAGTTCTTAGGCTTTGCATCCTCAAGCATTTGCTGTACGAATTTTGTACCAAATTCAGGCAATCCAAATGTTCCAACCTTACATTTCAAGTCCTTTAAAAGGTCTTTTCCTCCAAGAGGCTCGGTTGACAAGAACAACTCATACACCTTAGGATCGTTCATAGGAACATCAAGAACCGAGGTATTGGTGAAGTTCTCTATTGCCTTATATTTGGTCGGCATATCGTGTCCAAGCTCATCAAGCTTGAGAAGTGTATCGTGAAGATATTCAAAGGTAAAATGTGTTGTGACGATATCAGAGTTAGCATCATCTGCTGGGTGCTGAACAGGACAAAAATCGTAAATTTCATATTCCTTTGGCACAACAACTATTCCACCAGGATGCTGTCCTGTAGTTCTCTTAATACCCGTACATTTACTAACAAGACGAGAAACCTCTGCTTTGTTTACACTTACCTCGTGCTCATCCATATATTTTGCAATATATCCAAAAGCGGTTTTCTCTGCAATTCCACCGATAGTTCCTGCTCTAAACACATTTTCCTCTCCAAAGAGATCTTCTGTGTATTTATGAACCTTTCCCTGCACATCTCCCGAGAAGTTAAGGTCAATATCAGGAGATTTGTCTCCGTAGAAGCCAAGGAATGTTTCGAAAGGAATGTCGTGTCCATCCTGTGCCATCTTCGTGTTACAATGAGGACAATTCTTTGTTTCAAGGTCAAAGCCAGAGCCTATGCTACCGTCTGTTATAAACTCGCTATAACGACACATAGGACATCTATAATGTGGTTGAAGTGGATTAACCTCTGATATTCCCGCCATAGTAGCAACAAAAGACGATCCAACAGAGCCACGAGAGCCTACAAGATAGCCAAGGCTTTCGCTATAATAAACGAGCTTTTGTGCGATTATATAAAGCACGGCAAATCCATTCTTAATAATGGATGTAAGCTCCTTATCAAGACGATTAGCTACGACATCAGGTATTTTTCCCTCAAATTCGTACATGCTTTTCGCCCTATCCCAGCACATTTTTTGAAGATCCTCTTCTGCACCATCCATATGAGGTGTAAATGTACCCTTAGGGAATGGTCTTATATCCTCATATTGAATCATATCGGCAATCTTATTAGTGTTAGTTACAACAACCTCATAAGCCTTTTCCTTGCCTAAATATTCAAATTCAGCGAGCATTTCCTCGGTAGTGCGGAAATAAAGACCGATATCTCTATCTGCGTCCTCATATTTTTGTCCACTTAGGAGTATTTTTCTTACTATTTCATCCTCTTTATTTAAGAAATGCGCATCACAGGTAGCAACAACAGGCTTCCCAAGCTTTTCGCCAAGAGCGACTATCGTTCTATTATAGTTTTTGAGGTCCTCAACTGTTGCGTCACCATTATCAACCATAAACATATTATTGCAAAGAGGTTGAATTTCAAGATAATCATAGAAATCTGCTATTTCCTCAATATCAGCTTCGCTACGGTTATCCTTTATTGCCTGGAAAAGCTCTCCAGCCTCACATGCAGAGCCTATAATAAGACCCTCTCTTAGCTCGGCAAGCTCAGTTTTAAGAATTCTCGGTCTTCTCTTATAATACTTCAAATAGCTATTAGAAATAAGCTTGTATAAGTTTTTAAGACCGATTTTATTCTTTACAAGAATTATTTGGTGATACATATCAAGCTTTAAAGGATCAGCATTGATTCTGATTGCTTTAATCATCTTTTTAGTATCATCAACACCGTCATTCTTTAACTTTTCAAACATACAGTGGAGAATTCTTGCAAGCATTTCGGCATCATCGCTTGCTCTATGGTGATTAAAATCGCCAAGGCTATAATGCTTAGCCAAAACATCGAGCTTATGTCTTTTAAGGTCAGGATTTACAAACCTTGAAAGCCCAACTGTATCAAGATACGTATAATTGAATGGTAAATTATTAGCGCGACACTCACGACGAATAAAGCCTGTATCAAATTTTGCATTATGTGCAACAAGTATTCTATTGCCAACAAAGCTTAAAAATTCAGGCAAAACGACCTCGATAGGTCGCTCATTTGCTACCATTTCATTTGTAATTCCTGTAATCTTTATGTTTTCCTCAGAAATAGTAATTCCAGGATTTACAAGCGAGTTATATGTATCAATAATTTCTCCATCCTTAAGGATTACAGCACCAATTTCAGTAATTTTATCGTTCTTTTGAGAAAGACCTGTGGTTTCTATATCAAAAACGCAAAATTCTCCATCAAAGGTTTCATATTTATCTCCATATATAGGAAGCGATGTATCGTTTACAAAATATGCCTCCATACCGTAGATAATATTCATTCCAGCCTTTTCTGCTGCAACCATAACAGGTGGAAAGCCTTGAACATTACCGTGGTCAGTAATAGCAACTGCCTTATGTCCCCAAGCCTTTGCAACCTTTACAATTGTTTCAGGATCGATTGTAGCGTCCATTTGTGACATTGATGTGTGCAAATGAAGCTCAACGCGCTTTTCAGGGGCGTTATCTGTTCTTTTTATAACATTTATCTTGCTAATGTCAACATATTCAGCAAAGAGCTCTCCGTCGAAATTATCAATTTTAATATTTCCTCTTATAGCGTAGCCGTTTCCTACGCTAAAAAGAGATTTTACCATTTCCTTTTCATCTGCATCAACTACCTTTTTGATATAAATTGATGACAAATTATCAGTAATTCCAAAGCTCAAAGAAAAGCTTTTGCCTCTTTTAATTGGCTTTTCCGTAACCTCAAAAATCTCGCCAAGGAATACAACTGAGTGCATATCGCTTCTTAAATTTGCGATAGGAACTATGTTTTCTATATCAAATTCTGCGCCCATTACATACTCAGGGGCTGATATGTCAAAGCTCAAGGCGCCACACTTAACAATATTGTCCTTGATTTCGGCTGTTGCTACATTTGAGTTAAAGGACATTGATTTCTTGAATTTAGCGCGCATTTCCTTCTCTTCGGCTTCCTTTTTCGCGCTATCTGCCTTTTTCGAGGCTTGTCCCTTGCTACTTTCCTCAAGCGCCTTTTTAAGCTGTGCCATCATATCATTTTGATAATTAATTTCTGATCTTTCATAGTCCTCTCTTTGAGAGATTACAACCTTCAATTTGAGAAGATATTGATCAAAAATAATTTTTTCAATGATTTCATTAGCCTTTCCGTGTCCTAAGAAGTTAATTCCACCTTGAATAAATGGAATTTTTATTTCTATAACATCTCCGTCTCTTGTGGCTGTATAATCACCAAAAAATCCCCTTGTGATAGCACCACAAACATAGCTCTCCTCGATAATATCATCAATGCTATCAAGAGAAAAGAGCTCCTTGGGATATTTTGGACATATTCTTAATTTATTAAGGCTATAAGCTACCTTTATTTCCTCTTCAAGCGCCAAAAGCATATCGGTACGCACAACATCGCTAAATGACGCATCGATTTGCATTATTCGCTTTTCCTTGTCTACTCTTGTAGCTATAACCTCAGCATCCGTCATAATGGAATAAAATCTATTAGACGGGCTATACCTGGGGAATCGTTCAATTAAATTCATTTCTATTCCTTATTTTTTATCTATAAAGGTCTTAATCTCCTCAACAAGCACTGAAATAATGCTGTCCTCGGGGATTTTTCTTATAATTTCTCCATTTTTAAAAAGTACTGCCTCTCCGTTTCCACCAGCAATACCTAAATCACATTCTCTTGCCTCGCCAGGACCATTTACAACGCATCCCATAAGCGCTACCTTAATGGTCTTGCCCTTTGTATCAATGCCCCTTGTAGCCTCTTTAAAAGCCTTTGAAAGAGATATAAGATCGATTTTTGTTCTTCCACAGGTAGGACAAGATACGATTTTAATAGCCCCACCTCTATTAAATCCAAGAGATGTAAGCAATTCCTTGCCTGCGTATATTTCCTTTACAGGATCTGCTGTAAGGGAAACTCTTATTGTATCTCCTATTCCATCGCAAAGAAGTGAGCCGATACCTGCAGAGCTTTTTACAAGTCCGCTATAATCATCTCCTGCCTCAGTTACGCCCAAATGAATAGGATAATTACAGGATTTTGCAATAATTCTATTAGCTAAAATCATATTTCTTACATCTGACGACTTTACCGAGATAACAATATCATCAAATGCAAATTTTTCAAGCAGTGATGCGTGATAAAATGCGCTTTCTGCCAGTGCCTCTGGAGTTGGTGCACTATATTTTTGCAAAATGTGCTTTTCAAGAGAGCCACCATTTACGCCTATACGAATTGGAATACCCTCGCCCTTACAAGCGCTTGCAACATCCTTGATTTTCCACTCTTCTCCTATGTTTCCTGGATTTATTCTTATTTTATCTACTCCCATTTTTACACATTCGAGAGCGATTTTATAGTCAAAATGGATATCAGCAACAACAGGTATCGTAATACCTGCCTTTTTTATTTCCTTAATCGCCTGTGCGCTTTCAACAGTTGGGACAGTAATTCTTACTATATCACAGCCTGCCTCTTGAAGAGCCTTGATTTGAGCGATTGTAGCATTAAAATCAAGAGTGTCGGTATTAGTCATAGACTGAATTAAAATATCAGAGCTACCACCGATTGTCAAATCCTTGATTTTAACCTCTTTTGTGTTGCGTCTTATCTCGTTATAACTCATTTTTTCCTCTATTTGAAAAGATAAATAATGTCCTTTGCAGAAACTAAAAGTGCAATTAGCATCAAAACAGCAAAGCCTGCGCCCTTTATTGCTCCCTCAACTCTTGGTGGAAGCTTTTTCTTCGTAATCATCTCTACCAAAAGCAAAAGAAGTGATCCACCGTCTAATGCGGGGATTGGTAAAAGATTGAATACACCTAAATTCATTGCTATAACTGCAATCATATAAAATAGCGAATATGGACCTGTTTTTGCAGCATCTGTAATAGCACCAGTTACTCCAATAGGCCCAGAAACCTGTTCTACTCCATATCTACCACTTATAAGGTCAAAAAGTGACTCCCAAATCATCTTAACAGTAGATTTACAAGTGAAAAATGCATTTTTTACAACTGTAGAAAATGTTTTGTTCTCTGGTAAAACACTAAAATCAGGAGCTCCAAAAACAATGCCCTGAGATGTTACCTGTGGGAATTGAACGTCATAAAAAACTATCTTCTCAGAGCCACGCTTAACAGTTATAGAAACGGGCTTATATCCATTTCTCATAATTTCATAGCCAAGCTCACTTGAGGTGTGGACCCTTGAAGAGTTAATTTTTATGATTTCATCGCCTATTTGTAATCCTGCCTGCTCTGTTTTTGCGCCCTCTGCAAAGCGACTTACGGTTGTAGAGCCAAATTCAGAGTGCGTTGTCATAAGAATTGTAATAATTATTATTCCAACTATCAAATTCATAACTGCGCCAGCTATAACTATTATAAATCTCTGCCAAGCAGGCTTTTTGTTGAAGGCATTAGGATTATCACTTTCCTCTTCCTCGCCTACCATAGCAACAAATCCGCCTATAGGAAAGGCTCTAAGAGAGTAATCTACTCCGTCCTTGCCCTTTTTTGAAAAGATTTTAGGGCCCATTCCGATAGAAAACTCGGTTATAGCAACACCAAATTTTTTAGCGAACAAGAAGTGCCCTAATTCGTGAATGAATATCAGAAAGCCAAATGTAAAAATAGCTATCAGGATATACAAAACTACCATTTTTTACCTCGTTTTAATATTTATACGAAGCTGATATATACTCTTTTGTCTTAATTCTCGCTTCCCTGTCAGCATTTCTTATATCATCAAGAGTTGGATCTTTAATGTTATTGAAATTGCGAACCATATGAGAAACTGTATCAAAAATGTCAGTAAACTTGATTTTTCCCTTTAAAAACGCATCTACTGCAATCTCATCAGAGGCATTTAATACCGCAGGAATTACTCCGTCCTCGTTAACAGCATAATAAGCAAGAGAAAGAAGTGAAAATGTATCAAAATCAGGCTCTTCAAAGGTTAGAGTTGCTAATTTGGCAAAATCAAGCGAGCTCGAAAGAGGCTCTTGCCTTTGAGGATATGTAATTGCGTATTGAATACAGGTCCTCATATCAGGAGTGCCCATTTGAGCTATAACACTATTATCAATATATTCGACTGCTGAGTGCATTATACTTTGAGGATGAACAACAACCTGCACTTGCTCTGGCTTTACATCAAAAAGCCTTACTGCCTCGATTACCTCAAAGCCCTTGTTCATAAGAGACGCGCTATCTACGGTTATTTTAGGCCCCATTTTCCATGTTGGATGCTTTAGGGCGTCCTCTGCTGTAAGCCCCACAAGCTCACCTCTTTTTTTGCCTCTAAATGGTCCGCCAGATGATGTAAGAATAATTTTCTTTATCTTATTACCATTTGCACCTTGAAGGCATTGAAAAATAGCACTGTGCTCGCTATCAACTGGGACAAGCTGAGAATTGCTCTTCTTGATTTCATCGAAAAGGAATTTATGTGCAACAACTATTGCCTCCTTATTGGACATAGCAATTCTTTTTCCACTCTTAGCAAGAGCAATTGCAGGATAAAGACCTGCAAAGCCAGAGATAGCATTAACTGCGACCTCTGCATCACACTCGCAAATAGCATCTAAAAGGCTATTTTCTCCAGAATAAATGCGTATATCGGTATCGAACAAGCGTAACTTAAGCTCTTTTGCGCTATTTTCGTTCGAAACAACGCACATTTTTGGCTTCAAGAGTCTTGCTTGACGCTCTAACTCATCTATATTAGAATTTGCGCTTAAAAGCTCTACCTTGGCGCCTATATTTTGAGCAACCTCTACGCTCTGCTTTCCAACAGAGCCGGTCGAGCCTAAAATTGCGATTTTTTTAATAGTATTTTCCATAATTAAAACATTCCAGCAACTGTAAATACAATATAAGTAACAGGTGCAACAAGCATTACGCTATCAAAACGGTCAATTACTCCACCATGGCCTGGGAAAAGTCTTCCGTAATCCTTAATGTCATACTGTCTTTTGATTGCAGATGCAATGAGATCTCCTATTTGAGAAATAATTGATGCAAAGAATCCCAAAATTATAAGTGTCACATATGAAAGATGAACCTTATCGCCCCAGAATTTATTTACAATGAAGCAATAAAGCGCAAATGCACCTATTGTGAAAATAATTCCACCGATTGAGCCCTCTATTGTCTTTTTAGGACTAATGTCTGGAATAAGCTTGTGCTTGCCAAGGAATCTTCCTGTAAAATAAGCAAAGGTATCGCATACCCAAGCACCAAGAAATACAAGCAAATAGATATATTTTCCAGCTGACATATATCTTACGCACAAAATTGATGAGAAGCATCCAACAACATACACAAAAAGTGCATAAAGTGTGGTTACATCAGAGATTTTTTCTTTATTTTTACCAAACATAACATATGCAAAGCTATAAATAAGCATAAAAAATATGGAAATCATAGCAAGCATAAAGAAATGTGATTGCTTTAAAAGATAAAATCTTGACATTGGAATAAGTCCCGCCAAAATATACATAGGGATTACCAAAACCCATTTTTTGTGCTGTCCTACGCACTTTGCAACCTCATAAACACCGATTACTGAAAGGGCTGAAATTGCTATTGGGAATACAATATAATCCGAAAAGATGCAAATAGGTATGAAAATCGCTATTGCAACTATTGCAGTTATAATTCTCTTTAACATAGTCTCTCCTTATATCCCACCGAAGTTTCTTTTTCTCTTATAAAAGCTCTTTACTGCCTTATGAAGCTCCCTTTCATCAAAATCGGGCCACAAAACATCTGTAAAGTAGAATTCAGAATACGCACATTGCCACAAAAGGAAGTTTGATATTCTACATTCGTTTGCAGTTCTTACTATAAGATCTGGATCCTTTGAATCTCTTGTATAGAGATGCTCAGATATATCATTTTCTGTAATTGAAGTCTTACCAAGTGAAGCGAGCTCATTAAATGCGGTTACAAGCTCTGCACGACCACCATAATTAAAAGCAATGTTAAGAGTGTATTCTCTATCAACTGACTCGCGCTCTAATTTTTCCATTCTAATACGAAGATCCTCGTTCAAAACGGATTTGTCGCCTAAAAATACATATCTTGTGCCCTTTTCGTCCTCGGCGCGATCAATATAATTACTTAAAAGCTCCATTATCGCATCAATTTCTTCCTTTGGACGCTTCCAGTTCTCAGTAGAAAATGCATATACTGTAACTGTCTTAATACCGATTTTGGAGCATTCTCTTACGATTTTTTCAAAAGCAATAGCTCCTTGTCTATGCCCCATCCTTCTCGGCAAGGCACGAGCCTTAGCCCATCTGCCATTACCATCCATTATAAAAGCGATATGCGACAAGGACTCGTCTACACGAAGCTCCTCTTTTTTCTTGTTTTTAAAAAGCATATTATCACCATAGCGAATAAAAGACCACGGAAAGTGGTCTTTTTCGATTATATTTCCATAATTTCTTTTTCTTTTGAAGCAGTAATTACATCGATTTCCTTGATGTACTTATCTGTAAGATCCTGAACTGACTTTTCGGAGGCCTTTTGCTCATCCTCTGTCATTTCATTATTCTTTTTCATATCCTTAGCTGCATCAATCGCATCACGACGAATGTTTCTGATAGCAACCTTTGCATCCTCGCCAAGCTTTGAAACCTGCTTCTTAAGCTCTTTTCTGCGATCCTCAGTAAGCTGTGGGAACGAAAGTCTTATAACCTTACCGTCATTTGCAGGTGTAATTCCGATATCAGAAGCCAAAATAGCCTTTTCAATACCTTTAAGAGTTGTAGAATCCCAAGGCTGAATAACGATTGTTCTTGCATCTGGACAAGAAACTGAACCGATTTGGTTAACAGGTGTAGGTGTTCCGTAATAATCAACCATTACTCTTGAAAGAATGTTAGGATTTGCTCTGCCTGCACGAACTGTATCAAGCTCGTTCTTATAAGCCTCAATAGACTTTTGCATTTTTGCTTCAAACTGTTTAGTGTCGAGTTTCATAATTATTCTCCTTTTACTACGGTGCCCATTTTTGCACCCATTATTACATTGTAGATATTTTCTGATTTATCAAGACCGAAAACATGGATTGGAAGATTGTTTTCCATTGCAAACGATGTCGCTGTTGAATCCATAGCAGCAAGACCTCTCGCAAGAATCTCCTTATAAGTAATTTCTGAAATTTTTTGAGCGCTTGGATCCTTTCTTGGATCTGCAGTATAAATAGCGTCGATATTTTTAGCCATAAGAACTATATCAGCACCGATTTCCTTCGCCCTAACAACTGCTGCTGTGTCAGTTGATACACAAGGAATTCCAAGTCCAGCACCGAAGATAACAACCTTACCAGAATCTAATGCTTGAATTGCTTTATCCCTCACAAATGGCTCCGCAAACGCCTTCATTTCAACAGCTGTCATAACAACAGCATCAACTCCACATCTAATAAGAGTTTCTTGAACAGCAACTGCGTTTATACAGGTGGCAATCATTCCCATATGGTCAGCCTTAATTCTGTCCATATCTCCACCACTTCTTCCACGCCAAATGTTACCTGCGCCAACGATGATTCCGATTTGAACTCCCTCATTTATGCATTTTTTGATAACTGAAGCAATTTCCTCGATGTAATTAAAGTTTAAAATTCCGTCCTTGCCGGCAGAAATAGCCTCTCCCGAGAGTTTAAGCAAGACTCTTTTGTAAACTGGCTTTTCGTTTTTCACGAGCGTACTCCTATTTCATAAATACTTATTATATTAATAATACTATATATTTTTGATTTTGTAAATAGCAATATTGAAAATTTTTTCTTATATTTACAAAAAACCGACAGTTTCCTGTCGGTTTTGAGTTGTTTTTATTTACCGTTAACCATCTTTTCGATTTCAGCAGCAAAGTCCTCTTCCTTCTTCTGAAGACCTTCGCCTCTTTCGAACATACAAAAATCAACGATTTCGATGTTTCCGCCAAGCTCCTTAGCAGTAGCCTTAACATATTCGCCAACTGAAAGCTTGTCGTCCTTTACATATGGCTGTTCAACCAAGCAGCTTCTCTCATAGAACTTGCCGATCTTACCAAAAATCATCTTTTCAAGGATATTTTCAGGCTTGTTAGCATTCTTTGGATCGTTCTTAAGCTGAGCCAAGATGATTTCCTTCTCCTCAGCCAAAACATCAGCTGGAACTGATTCTCTGTTGAGATAAGGAACAGGCATGCCTGCAACCTGAAGAGCGATATTCTTTGAGAATTCTGCAAATGCATCTGTATCAGCAATAGCATCATCAGCGTTAAACTTAACAATAACACCTGTAGTGCCCTTGCCGTGAATGTAAGAAGACAATACACCGTCAACGATTACGAAACGACGAATGTTCATGTTCTCACCGATGGTTTGAACCATTTCAATACGCTTCTCTTCAACAGTCATATTATCGTTATATGCCTTTGTAAGAAGCTCTTCAACTGTAGCAGGTCTATACTTAAGTATAGCCTTGAGGATTCCCTGAACGAATTCAAGGAACAAAGCGTTCTTTGCAACGAAGTCTGTTTCAGCGTTAACCTCGATCATTGCAGCGCTTCTCTTGTCATCAGCAACAAGGATATCAACAACACCCTCAGATGCAATACGAGATGCCTTCTTTGCTGCAACTGCGAGACCCTTCTCACGAAGAACCTTTACTGCTTCATCAAAATTACCGTCTGTTTCAGTAAGTGCCTTCTTGCACTCCATCATACCACAACCGGTCTTAGTTCTAAGGTCTTGAACCATTTTTGCTGTAATAGCTGCCATTTTTATTTCCTCCGTGTTCTAAATCTAAATTATTCAGCGTCTACTGCCTCAGCTTCAGCCTCTGCCTCAGCCTCAACAGGAGTTTCACCCTGCTTGCCCTCGATTACTGCATCAGCGATAGCAGCAGCGATAAGCTTGATTGCACGGATAGCGTCATCGTTACCAGGAATGATGTAATCTGCATCGTCAGGATCACAGTTAGTGTCAACGATAGCGATTACAGGAATACCGAGTCTCTTTGCTTCGAGAACTGCGTTGTGCTCCTTCTTTGTATCTACGATAAAGATAGCAGATGGGAGCTCTGTCATTGTCTTGATACCACCAAGGTTCTTTTCAAGGTCTGCCATTTCCTTTGTGAGACCTGCAACCTCTTTCTTTGGAAGAAGATCGAATGTTCCGTCCTCCTTCATCTTTTCGAGCTGTTCAAGACGAGCGATGCTCTTCTTAATTGTTTTGAAGTTTGTGAGCATTCCGCCGAGCCAACGAACGTTTACATAGTACATACCGCAACGCTGTGCTTCCTCACGGATAGCATCAGTAGCCTGCTTCTTTGTACCTACGAAAAGAATGCTACCACCTTCTGTTGAGATGTCACGAGCAAACATATACGCCTCTTCAAACTTCTTTGCAGTCTTCTGAAGGTCGATGATGTAGATGCCGTTTCTTTCTGTGAAGATGTACTCTGCCATCTTAGGGTTCCATCTTCTTGTGTGGTGTCCGAAGTGAACACCTGCTTCAAGCAATTGCTTAATTGAGATTACTGACATTTTAATGTCCTCCTTTGGTTATTTCCACCACAATCGCTTAACGCCACTACCGAATTCGGCACCGAGCAACGCATCAGAGCGGTTGTGTGTGTTATGTTTTCGTGTGTTTCTCACGCACACGCTTTCGAATTATATCATAATATAATCGGCTTTGCAATATTTTTTTGTTAGTTCACAAAAAGTTTACAATTTGTTTTTAGTTTATTAACTTTTGTTCCTTTTCAGTGGCAAAAATCCACTAAAATTGCGTCCTTCCCTATTTTACAAATACTTGACCAAGGTATATCTAAACATTTACAAGACTTTAAAGTAAGAAAATTCTTTGCCTCGGTTACATAAATACAACAAATTTTCCCTGAACAAGTATCTATTTTAAGGTCGGTTATATAGCCTAAAACATCACCATTTCTTATATTTACTATTTCCTTTTCTACAAGTTCTGAAAGCTTCATAAAATTCTCCTTTTATTAAATGATATGAAAAAGCCGAGGCTGTGTAGCCTCGGCTTTAAAATTATTTGTTATAGGTAGAATTAAGAGAAGTAAATTCGCTAAGAGCATTCTTATAGATTTCAGCGCTCAAAAGCTTATAAACAGTTGCGTTTTCAGAATAAATAGCCTTATCCTCCAAAAGCTTATCATAATCAGAAATCTTATCTAGTTCAGCCTGAAGAGCCTTGTTTTCATCCTCTAAGGTCTTAACCTCTTCGGCTTTTTCAGTGTTGCCCTTATATTCTTCAATCAAGAGCTTATTTGCCTCGATTTTATCCTTTTTAGTCTGCTCATCTGGCTTGAGAGTATTATATTCTTCAAGACCATCAGCGAGCTTCTTATCAGTAGCAATAACATCGAAGCCCTTAGAAGCCTCATAAGCCTCCTTAAATGCCTCGAATTCGTCGCTGGTCATAGCACTTATTTCTGCAAAAATCTCTGCATTAAGCGCCTTCAAGGCAGTTACAAGGGCATCAACCTTTGTCTTTTGTGTAGCAGATGCGTTCTTGTTATAATTTGAAAGGAAGTGGAGATAATTTGAAACGGTTGCATCATAGTTTACAGACTTTACATAATCCCAATCATCAATAACAGTTCCGTCTTCTCTATATGTCTTGTAGCCGTTACCGGTATAATCGTTGTTCATATCATAAACAACATTTCCGTTTGCATCCTTGATAAGCTTAATTTTTGGATCATCCTCGTTTTCGGAATAATCAAGCTCATAATCAGTATCCTTTATACCATACTGAAGAAGTGTGCGGATTTCGGTGTTTGTGTAAAGCATGTACAAGAATGACATTGCTCTATCATAGTTGATTGAATATTCGCTTATAGCGAACATAGAGCCATATACATCTTCCTCGGTCATAACAGGATTGCCTGTTTTCACGAGATAATAATCATTTGCATAAGCCTCAGCGCCAGCCTTAGTGCCATTATAAATCATAACACCAGCCTTCTCGCCCTCGCCAAGAGCATTCTTTACGTAGCTCTTATCCTTCAACGACTTGTAAAGTGATGTATAAGCCATATAAGCCTCATTATCAAATATGCCACCTGGCGCTACTGTGCCATCAGCAGATGTGATAAGAGATTGCTCATCAGCCCAATAAATGATGCCTGGGGCATCCTTCTCGGTGCCAACAAATGGAACTACTCCAGCAGTGCCAGCCTCTCCGATTGCGTTGATAAGCTCCTCACAATCAAGAACACTTGTAATGCTATCAAGGTCAAATTCATAGCCAGAAGCCTCTACAAGAGCCTTATTAATAAGAACATACTGGAAGCTATCCTCTGCATAAGCACGATTGTTGGGAACTGCATAAAGGTTCTTGTTGATAACAAGTGGTGTAATGATTTCGTTTCTTATAAGCTTCTTGAATCTTGGATAAGATGCACTTTCGCTTGTTACATATGGATTAAGAGAATAAAGCATTCTATCGTTAGCAAGCTTTGTATATGTAGCATAGTCTCTAATCAAGCAAATATCGATTTGGTTTTCCAAAATTTCTGGATATTTAAGCTTATAGAAATAATCCTCAGAATTTGGCGGATACTTTTCGGCATCATTTACATAAGTTTTACCTATTTCAATAGGCTTTGCAAGCGTTGAAGCCTTGATGCTATTAAATTTCTCACTCAATTTTGCATCGTATTCAGCGTCGCTTACAGCAATAATATTAATTTTTGTATTCTTAGTAGCGATAAGAGAGTTAATCTCCTCCTCTACTGCCTCTAATCTCTTTTTGAAAGCATCAGAGTTAGAATCGCTATTAGTTGGAATCCAAAGAGAAAGTGTATAAGCAGTATCACCTGCACATACGTTTTCCTTTCTTATTTCGTCATCTGTTTTCTCATCTTTGCAAGATGTAAGCACGAGTGAAAGCACCATCATTATAGCAAGAAGAAAACAAAGCAATCTTTTTTTCATTTAATCGTTCCTCCACGACTGTAATTACGAATTATAATAATTTTACTATAAAGAAAGAGATTTGTCAAGCAATTTTGCACATTGTTAACAAAATGTTAATCAGTCAAGATATGCTCTTAATTTCTTAGAACGGCTTGGATGACGAAGCTTTCTTAAAGCCTTTGCTTCAATTTGACGAATTCTTTCACGAGTGATTTGGAACTTTTCTCCAACCTCTTCAAGAGTTCTTGTTCTTCCATCATCAAGTCCAAAGCGCAATCTCAAAACCTCTTCCTCTCTTGGAGTGAGCGTTTTAAGAACATCGTTGAGCTGTTCCTTAAGAAGCGTATAGGATGCGGCCTCAGCTGGTGCTGGTGAATCCTCATCAGGAATGAAGTCGCCCAAGTGGCTATCCTCCTCTTCACCGATAGGAGTTTCAAGAGATACAGGCTCTAAGGCGTATTTCATAGTATCTCTTACCTTTTCAGGCGTCATATCAATTTTATCTGCAATTTCCTCAGGAGTAGGCTCTCTGCCAAGCTCTTGAAGAAGCTGTCTTGAAACTCTTGACACCTTATGAATGGTTTCTACCATATGAACAGGTATACGAACGGTTCTTGCTTGGTCAGCAATTGCTCTTGTAATAGCCTGTCTTATCCACCATGTAGCATAGGTTGAGAATTTATAGCCCTTTTCAGAATCAAACTTTTCAACAGCCTTCATAAGGCCGAGGTTTCCCTCTTGAATCAAATCAAGGAATGCCATTCCCTTGCCCACATGCTTCTTAGCAATACTTACAACAAGACGAAGGTTAGCCTCAACAATCTTATTTTTAGCATTTTCATCGCCATTTTTCATGGCTGTTGCAAATTCTCTTTCATCATCAGCGCTCAAAAGTGGAACTCTGCCGATTTCCTTGAGGTACATTCTTACAGGATCATCGATTGCAAAGCTTTCCTGAAGCTTTTCGATTTCCTCTGTACTCATCAACTGCTCCATCTCTTTTTCAAGATCGTCTACATCTTCTGCGTTGATGTCATCGGAGTTTTTACTTACTATGCTCAAAAGCTCATCGAGCTGATCGTCGGCAAAATAGTCGATTTCGCCCTCTTTGATATCGTCTTCTGATTCATTCGAGGAATTACTGTTAAGAATATCGTCAATGTCAAATTCCTTTTTACTCATTTTTTACCCCTCTTATTTCTTTTTCTTCAATAGCGCTTCAAGAGAATCAAGGCTATTTTCGGATTTTTTCTTATTCTTTTCTGCGCGAAGCGAATCGATACAGCCCATCAAAACATCATCTCCGTTTGAGTTGAGCATTTGTCTATCGGTTTGCATTTTCGCAATTCTCGAAACCTCTTCCTGAGAGAAATCCTCTGAAAAATATGCAATATCAAATTTTACATTTAAGCTATGAAGCTCTTTCATTTTTTCAAAGATTTTTCTGCTGAAGCTTGTAACGAAATCCTCCGAGGTCAAGGTTTCTATACACTTTTTGAAGTGCTCCTCGTGAAGCTGCATAAGCCCTAAAATAGCCTCTTCTATCTTATTTGCCCTGATATTAGCGGCGCTTTCAGGATTTATTCTATCGCCTATACCACTTGTTGCACGGTATATTTCGTTCTTTTGATTTTTCTTTTCCTCTCGTATGTGCTTATTAACCATAGAGGAAACATCTTTTTTAATGCTTTCCTTTGGAAGCTCAAGAAGCTTTGCAACCTTTATGCAATAAACCTCTCGTTCAACATCCGATGAAAAGCTTGCAATTATATTGCAAATTTCCTTTGATGCCTTAATTTTTTCATCAAAATCAGCAATATTATATTTTGCCAAAACCTTTTCAAGCTCAAAATCAAATCTTGTTCTTGATTTTTCGATAATGTCCTTAAACCTGGTAGCGCCAAAGGTCTTTATAAATTCATCTGGGTCCTTTGCGCCGGACATTTTCAAGATTTTAACATCAATTCCAACCTCTTGCAAATAGTTAAAGGCTTTATTCGCTGCACGCTGACCAGCCTCGTCACTATCGTAAGAAATTATAACCTTTTTAGTATATTTCGAGAATATTCTCGCCTGCTCTGAGGTGATTGCAGTGCCCAAGGTGGCGACAGCATTTTCAAAGCCTGCTGCATGAAGAGCGATAACATCCATATATCCCTCGCAAAGAATCATCATATTTTCACAATTGTTCTTTGCAAAGTTCAAAGCGAACAAATTTTTGCTCTTTTTAAAGGCGGGGGTATCAGATGTGTTCAAATATTTTGGCTTTGAGTCATCCATAACTCGTCCACCAAAGGCAACAATATTGCCCGATGTATCGATGATAGGAAACATAACTCTATTACGGAAATAGTCATATGCTATTCCCTTTTCGCCCTTACCACAAAGGAAAGCAACACACATTTCCTCATCAGTATAGCCAAGCTTTCTTAAATGATCGTGGAGTGCTCCATAGGAATTAGGAGCAAAGCCAAGACCAAAACGATTGATTATAGCAGATGGCAAGCCACGCTTTTTCATAAGATAGTCGCGCGCTTCTGCGCCGATTTTTTCATCAAAAAGGCACTTGTGGAAGAATTTTGCAGCTTCCTTATTCATATCAAGCACGCGTTGTCTACCAACTCCACGCTTGTTGTTATCGCCATCGATGCTATCAGGCAAAACAAGGCCTCCTCGCTGAGCAAGAAGCTTAATTGCCGAGATATAATCAACATTTTCGGCACGCATTACAAAGGAAATAGCATCTCCACCTGCACCACATCCAAAGCAATAAAAGGACTGTGTAGCAGGAAAAACGACGAATGAAGGCGTTTTCTCGCTATGAAAAGGACATGAGCCACTATAATTAGAGCCAGCTCTTCTCAATGTGACATACGAGGAAACAACGCTTTCGATGTCATTTCTAAACTTTATTTCTTCAATTATTTGTGGATCAATCATCTTCTTCTCCACGAGTTAGGAACATAAAGCTCTCTAAACAAATCAACTGCATACCTGTCAGTCATACTCGAAATGTAGTCACATACACATCTCTCAACAGGCTCTGAGTCAAGATTTTTCACAAATATAGGTGGCATTTCTTGAGGATTCTTCACGAAATATGCGAAAAGAGTTCCAAGCATATCAATTGCCTTTTCCTCTTCTCCTTTTACCATTTTGTTAGTGTAAACATTTTTGAAAAGAAATGCACGAAGCTCCATCATAGCTTCACCTATTTCATCGGACATTTTTATATAAGGCTTGTCCCAGCTCTCAGAAATAACAGATGAAACAAGAGTATTTATACGCTTACTATGTCCATCTCCTAAGGTCTTTCTGATTTCCAGAGGAATATCCTCAATGCAAAGTATACCGGCACGACAAGCATCATCAATATCATGGTTTATGTAGGCAATTCTATCAGCGATCTTTATAATCTTACCTTCAAGCGTTGCTGACTCACAAGAGCCTGTGTGATTAAGGATTGCGTCCTTAACCTCCCACGTAAGATTCAATCCCTCGCCATCGTTTTCGAGCTTTTCTACAACTCTTATACTCTGCTTATAATGGGCAAAATCAGGGGAATAAAACTTTTGCATAGCGCTTTCGCCAGAATGTCCAAATGGTGTATGTCCCAAATCGTGTCCAAGGGCGGCAGCCTCGCACAAATCCTCATTGAGACGGAGCGCACGAGAAATAATTCTTGCTATTTGTGCAACCTCAAGTGTATGAGTCATTCTTGTTCTAAAATGCTCATCCTCAGGAGACAAAAAGACCTGTGTTTTATGCATTAGCCTACGGAAAGCCTTTGAGTGAATGATTCTATCACGGTCTCTTTGGAATTCGGTACGGTTAGGACAAGGTGGACACGGCTTTTCTCTACCTCGTGTATTTGAGGTCAAAAATGCATGCTCTGACAGGAATGATTTTTCTCTTTCCAAAAAAATCTCATTTGCGGTCATATATTATTCCTCCTTTCAAATTCATACATATATAAAAATACGCAAAAAATGGTGCAAATACTTTTTTGCACCATTTTTATCCTATTTAGAATCTAATCTATTTCCCGTAATTTCAAGAGAAATCTTGCCAGCAAATGCCTCGTTTATTTTCAGTTTGAAATTCTCGAATATTTCTTGGGAAATTGCGAATCTCAAATTAACATCACTTGCAAATTCGGTTTCATCTATTATAGCCTCAAACGAGGTTAAAATAGGCTGTAATTTTTGATAATCGGAATACGAGCAGGTAGCCTTTATTTCGACAAACTCCTCATAAACAGCAATTCCACCAGCCTCTAATGCCATTGATGCGCTTGTAGAATAAGCTCTTACAAGTCCACCCGCGCCGAGTAAAATGCCTCCAAAATATCGAGTAATAACGACACAAACATCAGTAATTCCAGACATTCTGATAGCATTTAAGGCAGGCATTCCGGCAGTTCCCTGTGGCTCTGCATCATCAGAATATCTTGAAAGCGTTCCGTCGCCTAATGTGTATGCATAAACATTATGAGTGGCATCAGAATATCTCTTTTTTCTTTGCTTTATGATTTCAAGAGCCTCTTCCTCACTATTTATAGGCACTGCAATCGCTATAAAAACGGACTTTTTCTCTGTAAATTCAATTTCAGCAGTTTTTTTGAGCTTTTTAATTTTTTCGTTAGCCATAATTCATTTTAGGCAAATGTAAAAATGCTAATTTTTAAGGAATTTTTGGAACATTCCCTTTGTTTTAGCATCTACAACTGCTTCAATCAAAACTCCTTCATCAACATATTTTGTGTTTCTTATTTCAGCCATTTTATAGAGCGAATTTAATGCGCTCTGCTCGGTGTAAGGGAATAAAAATAGCTCTGCGCTTTTACCTGCCCTGCACATTTGCTCAAGCTGATCCTGAAGCTCATCAAGACCTTCTCCATTCTTAGCACTGATCGCCACAACACGAGCGCTGGATGATTTAAAAAGCCTTAAATCATAGAGTCTTTCAGGCGTACACAAATCAAATTTATTAAATACATACAATCTTGGTTTCTCAGACACATTCAAATTCTCCAAAATGCCCTCTGTGACAGCCATATGAGAAAGACACTCTTCGTCCGATGCATCGACAACAATTATTAGAAAATCACAATAAACCGCCTCATCAAGAGTTGAGCGAAAGGCGTGAATGAGATGGTGTGGAAGCTTGCGTATGAAGCCAACCGTATCGGTTATAAGCATATTTATTCCACTTGGAAGCTCGTACTTTCTTGTAGTTGGGTCAAGAGTTGCAAAAAGCTTGTCCTCTGCCAAGATTCCTGCGCCTGTTAGAAGATTTAAAAGTGTAGATTTCCCTGCGTTTGTGTAGCCTGCAATGCAAGCCTTAACAACACCGCTCCTATCTCTTTGAGCGCGCATCGTAAGTCTATTCTTTTCAAGCTCTCTTAGTTCGTTTTGTAAAAAAGCAATTCTCGACGAAAGCCTTCTTCTATCAATTTCGAGCTTACTTTCACCTGGACCTCTTGTACCAATACCACCGCCAAGCCTCGACATATCCTTACCCTTACCCATAAGCCTTGGTGCTGTATATTTAAGCTGTGCAAGCTCAACTTGAATTTTCCCCTCTGCGCTTGTTGCGTGAAGAGCAAAAATGTCCAAAATGAGCATACTTCTATCGATTACATCAGCATTAGTTGCATTTTCTATATTTTTGATTTGAGCTGGTGTTAGTTCGCAGTCAAAAACGATCTTTTTAATGTCGTTATTCTTGCATAGCTCGCTTAATTCCTCGAGCTTGCCCTCGCCAACACAGGTAGCAACATCAGGAGAGCTTTTCATTTGAGTAAGCACTGCAAAAACCTCTCCACCAGCTGTATCAACAAGTCTTTCAAGCTCTAAAAGCGAGCGCTCCGCCTCCTCCTGTGCACCTTGAGGATAAACGGAAACCGTTATTACTCTATTATCAATTTTTTCCATAAATCCTCCGAGGAAATTAAAAAGGCAAGCATTGCTTGCCCGTTTTAATTACTTATTTTACACCGTTAAGACGTCTCTTGAACTTGTCAACGCGTCCGCCAGCATCTACCAATTTCTGCTTTCCTGTGAAGAAAGGATGGCATTTTGCGCAAATTTCAACTGAGATATCACCTTTAGTGGTTTTAGTAACTACGGTGTTACCGCAAGCACATTTGATTGTCGCTTCCTTGTATTCTGGATGAAGTCCTGCTTTCATTATTTTCACCTCTTTGCAAAATAGTTCTATAATTTTCGATTCATTATACTACACATCTAATACAAAAGTCAAGACTTTTTTCAAATATTTTTAAATTTTTGCTTCTATCTCTTTTTTTAGTCGCTTAATTATCTTTTTTTCGAGTCTTGAAATGTAGGATTGAGATATGCCAAGCTCGTCTGCTACCTCTTTTTGCGTTTTTTCTCGTCCGTCTATAAATCCGTATCTCAAATTTATGATTATCTGCTCTCTTTTGCCTAATTTCGAGAGCGCCTCGGCGATAATCTTTTTATCCTCACTTTGCTCAATGTTTTTGTAAACCGTATCTTCCTCAGTACCCAAAACATCGGACAATAAAAGCTCATTTCCGTCCCAATCTGTATTCAAGGGCTCATCTATTGATATTTCCATATGCCTGTTGCTATTTTTTCTTATGTACATCAAAATTTCGTTTTCAATGCATCTTGATGCATATGTAGCAAGCTTTATGTTTTTGTCCGCTTTATAGGTATTAATTGCCTTTATAAGGCCTATTGTGCCGATAGAAATTAGGTCCTCAAGCGGTGTGCCTACTGTTTCAAATTTTTTCGCTATATAGACAACAAGCCTCAAATTATGCTCTATTAAAATTCCTGACCTGTCAGGATTGCTTTCCATTTCTGCTATTATTTCTGCCTCTACCTCTGGATCAAGAGGTGGGGGAAGAGTTTCCGGTCCATTTATGTAAAATACCTCTTTTTTACCGAATATCTTTGCAAAAAAGAGCTTTATTTTCTCAAAAATTCTCATCTTCTTATCCTTTCCTATTTTGTTAATGCTGTAGAAACGCACGCCTCATAGCCTGCGAAATCCTTTTTATCAATCGATGCAATAACGGCACTCACCTCGTTATTTTCGATGCTTATTGAGGTAGGGATAACGCCCTTTAAAAGCCCCTCGCCACCTACTGCGCTATAAGGAATATATCTTTTATAAATGTCGGGGATTTTAAGTATTTTTCGAGCGATAGGTGTGCTTGATGACACCAAAATTACGCTTTTTCCTGACAAGGGATCTCTTAGAAGATTTCCCGAATCGCAAAGAGCGCCAAAGGAAAACTCCTCGTCATCTATGCGAGCGATTATTTTTACACTTTTAATTTCTTTTTCCGAGGAAAACAAGCGCCCTATGAAAATAGACAACAAAATCGCCAAGGATGCAATTATGAAAAATCTTGCACCTGTGTAAACGGTTGTATAGTTGTAGCTTTCTATGTATTTTGCCAGAATCTTGTTCAAAAACGAATATAAAACGCTCATAAATCCACCAAGAGAGGCGCTGACTCCCAAGTAAATTAAGTACATTGAAACAAATCTTTTGATGCTTTTCTCAAAATGGGTAATAAAGCACATAAGAAAGGATACAAGAATTCCTAAAACGACTGAAATTACTGGCTTTAATGTTAAAACCACATCAAAAACTCCATAAAATCCACCTATAATTGAGGCTATAAGAATTCTCTTTTTGTAAATTTTTCTTCTCATAATGGACGCGGTTATAAACAACGAAACAAGGTCCATGCTAAAATTTATTGCAAAAAGCATATCTGCATATATTTTCATTCATCTCATCTCCACATATATTTTAAGCTATGCAATATTAAAAAAATGTCACAATATGGGAGAGAAAAAATTTTTTATACGACAAAAAACACTTGAATTTATATCTTGAATTTCCAATTAATAAATGCTATACTATTTGTAAGTTATTTCTTTCTTGAAAGGAGATATGCAATGTTTGGAGGTCCTCCACCATTCAAAAAGTTCGATAATGGTCTTAAAAAGCCTAAATCAATAAAGGAAGTTCCTTCTTATCTTGGTAAGCTGATCGGTGGATTCTTTTCAAGATATGCTTACATATTTAAGCTGGTTTGGGAAACGAGTCCCCTTATTCTCTTTGCGATGGCGTTTTCATCACTTTTTAACGGTGTTACGCCCGTTTTAGGTGCGTTTGTATCGGCTGAGCTTATAAATTCTCTTGTTGACCTTTATCACGGACTTGATGTGAAATCCGATGTCTTGTTTTGGATTTCAATGCAATTTGGTTATTTGGTAATACAAGGAATAGTTTCGACTCTTTACAATGCTATCATTAGAATTTTAAGCGAAAAGGTTGTTAATCATATAAAGGTAAAAATAATAACTAAATCAAAGGACATTGATTTGGCTCAATTTGATCTTCCCGAATTTTATGAAAAGCTCGAGAATGCGTCAAGAGAGGCTGGCTTCCGTCCTGTACAGATTTTGAGTTCTACCTTTAGCATGCTAAGCAACATTATTAGTGTAATTTCATTTATCACTGTTCTCTGCGTTTTAGACTGGAGAGCTCCTCTTTTGATAATTGTCTTTGCATTGCCTGCTGCGATTATCAAATTTGTTTACGGTAGAAAGAATTTCCTATATATGCGCCGTCATTCCAAGGAAAGGCGACTTATGGAATACTATTCCTCTGTTATGACAAACAAGGACATTGTAAAAGAGGTTCGTCTCTTCAATTTGTCCGATATCTTCATTGATAAGTTCCAAAACACCTTTAAGAGATACTACAAGGGCATGAAGCGCCTTGTTATACGCGAAAATATTTGGCATATCATAATTACAATCGTAACAGCTGCTGTAAATGCTCTTTTATTCTTGTATATTGCCTTAAATGTTTCGCCGAACGGGCTTACAGTCGGAGATTTTTCACTCTATTCAGGCTCTCTTAACTCAATTATAGGCTGTGTAGGCACGCTTGTTTCGACTACTGCTACTATTTATGAGGGCACGCTTTTTATAGACAATATGATTGCCTTTAATAAGGTAGAAAGAAAAATTACTCCTATTTTGGACGAGCCTGCCTCAGTACAAAGACATACACCTCACACAATCGAATTCAAAAATGTATATTTCGCTTATCCTGGCTCTGAAAAATATGTTCTTAAAAACATAAATTTTAAGCTCAATGGTGGGGATACAGCTGTTTTAGTAGGTCTTAACGGTGCTGGAAAAACAACGCTTATTAAGCTTCTTACAAGGCTATATGATCCAAGCGAGGGTGTTATTCTTCTTGATGGTAGAGATATTCGCGAATATGACCTTGACGAGCTATACTCTATTTACGGAATAATCTTTCAAGACTTTGGTAAATATGCAGTTCAGGCAAGTGAAAATATTTGCTTTGGAGATACTGATAAGGGCTACAACGAGGAAGATATGGTTCGTGCAGCAATTCAAAGTGGAGCAAACGATTTTATAGAACAGCTTCCTAAAAAATACGACACATACCTTTCAAAGTTCTTTGAGGATGACGGTACTGAGCTTTCTATTGGTCAATGGCAAAAGCTTGCTGTTGCAAGAGCCTTTTATTCGGATTCTGATATATTGATTCTTGATGAGCCAACTGCATCTCTCGATGCGCTTGCAGAACAACAAATTTTCAATGAAATTGACTCACTACGAGAGAATATGACTACCATTTTCGTTTCCCATAGATTATCAAGTGCTACAAGAGCTGATGTAATTATAGTTCTTGAAATGGGCGAAATTGTTGAAATGGGAAATCACAATGAGCTTATGGCTTTAAATGGCAAATATCACGAGCTATTCTCTGCACAAGCTGAAAGATATATCAATTATCTTGACAAGAATGATAAATAAAACAAAAAATTCAGGCGCAATGCCTGAATTTTTTTATTATTCTATGGAATTTGTAACTACATTTCTTTCATCATTTATTAGATATCCGTATGATGTGCGTAATATAAGGGGCTTTCTATAATTATTCCTGCATTTTCCGTTTATGTATGACACATATTTTGAAATGGATGATGGAGAAATCTTCAAGGCTGTATATTCAATAATTTCCTCATCGGTAAAGGTTTTCTTGGGATTATATGCTAAAAATCTCGCTATTTTATATTCGGTCTTAGTAAGAAAAAGGCGCTTGCGTGCATAATAAATGTCTTGGTCTTCTTCATCAACAAGGGCATTTCCAACAAAATCCTGTTTCAAATTATATCCATACTCATTTTTTATTATTTTTCGCACCATTTCAGGCGTTACAATACAATTATCTGATATAATAATTCTTCTAAAATTTTCCGATTTTGGTGGTTCTCTTTTCAAAAGCGAGGCGACAATCGTGCCTTGTGATTTAAGACTTCTTGTATAATAATCTATTTCACTTGCCTTTGGCATCACAAATATAGTTAAAAGGGGCTTAGTAAGATATTCCCAGTTTTCGTAATTCTCTATTTTAAAGGATATTTCCGTACCACGAAGCGATCTTTTTATTTCTTTTATGCGAAATTCGTTATCATCAAAAATAAGTACCATTTTTCACCTTTTGTAATAAATTCCGAAAATGCAAAATAGTATATAGTAAAAACTAAAATGCACCAAGGAGATTTAAAATGTTTGTTTATTCGTTTAAGGCATCTACCTTAAAATTTTTCGGAGTTATTGGAATAAGCGTTGTTTTGCTTATAGCCCTTGTATTTTTAATCCCTACATATTCAAAGGACACAACTGCTGAAATTGCGCTTTTTAATGAAAATATATCCTTTGACAAGGTAAAGGGGGCATCTGATGTAAGGGATTTTCTTTCTCAATACGGTTGGAAGGTTGAGGAAGCGCCTGTTGAGGAATGCGAAATAACGATTCCAAAGGAATTTGATAAGGTAATGACCTCGTACAATGAAATTCAAAAGCAACAAGGACTTGACCTTTCAAAATATGCCAAAAAAAGCGCTAAAAGATATACATACAAGGTGACAAACTATCCTGAATATAACGGAACCGTGTATGCAAATGTTATAGTCTATAGAGATAAGGTAATAGCAGGAGATATATGCTCTGCCGATGCGAGAGGGTTCATCCACACTCTTCCTATGCCAAAATAATTTTATCATAAAATTTTTAAAAAGCAAGGTTTTTCCTTGCTTTTGTTCTTTTTATCTAATTTTTTGAATATGCTTGTACAGGTTGGAGGTGAATATATGCGATATCAAATGATTTTTGAGAAAAAGCTCGACGAGGTTCTGTCATATACTCTAAAAAAGCTTCCCCGTTGGCTTGGGACAAGTATTACCGAGGCTGTCGAGAAAAACAATTTATCATGCATCAATGAAATTCGCCTACATAGTAATTCTTTTGTAACCTTTATTGCCGATTCAAGAAATATAAAGACAGATATAACTCTTACTCAAAACGATATAAATGAAATTATAGATATGATTTGCGAGGGCTCATTATACGCGCATTTTGACACAATTAAAGAGGGATATATAAGCATAGGAAAAGGAATAAGAGCTGGAATTTGTGGGCGTGCAAGCGTTGAAAATGGCAGTATATGTGGTGTTAGCGAAATAACCTCCATAAACATTCGACTTCCAAAAAGGATTTTTCATAGTGCTGACTATCTTTTTAACCTTTTAAAGGAAAATGATTTTTCCAACTCCGTTATTCTCTATTCTCGACCTGGTGTTGGCAAAACAACAATTTTAAGAGAGCTTATTTATAAGCTTTCAGAAGAAAATCCTCCGCCAAGGCACGCAGTTATTGATACTCGCGAGGAAATTACTCCTTTTATGAGGGGCGAGCTTATAAACTCCGATATTTTTATTTCCTATCCCAAAGGGATAGCAATAGAAATAGCAACCAAGAGTATGACCCCAGAATTAATAATTTGTGATGAAATTTCCTCTGAAAATGAGGCTATTGCTGTTTTAAAATCCTCGAACTCTGGCGTCAAGCTTATTGCCAGCGCACACGCAGATTCGTTTGAGGAGCTCTGCTCTAAGGAAATATTAAAGGAGCTATTTTCACATAATGTTTTTGACTATGCGCTTGGTGTTAAGCGAAATGCAGGCTCGAAAAAATATGATTTTACATTAAACTCATTTCACGAGGCAGACAAATGAAGATTTTAGGCGCCTTTTTGATATTAATTGCTTCTATTTGCTCCTGTATTATATATGAGAAAAATGAAAAATGCAAGATCTCTTCAGCGAAGGAAATTTGCGAATTTATACGCTATATAAGATCTCAAATTGAGCATTTTTCCACTCCGATAAACAAAATTTTCGCCTCATATACAGAAAAAAGTGTTCTTGTGGATCACCTTTGTAAAAAAGAGCTTGATTTAGCTAAAAAATCACTCGAAAAGGATGATTTCAAGACTGTTAGCGACTTTTTTAATTCTCTTGGCAAGGGCTTAAAGGATGATGAAGCATCACTCTGTTCTTATTCTATTGAAACACTTGAAAATAGCATATCAAAAAAGGAAAAGGATTATCCCAACAAAATAAAGGTTTTTCGCGCTATGGCTTTGTTCTTTGGCTTTTGCGTTGTAATTTTACTAATATAAGGTGTTAAATGGATATTTCATTGATTTTAAAAATAACGGGAATAGGAATTTTAATATCTGTTGCCTGTCAAATTCTTTCAAAAAGTGGGCGTGATGAGCAAGCCACTCTTTTGTCAATCGGTGGCATAATTATGGTTATGCTACTTATAATAAGCGAAATCGAAGCGCTATTTCAAGCGCTTTCGCGCGTTTTTGGTATTTGATATGGACTCCATAAAGATATGTGGGATCGTTATTTGTTCACTTTGCGTGCTTTTAATGTTTAAAAATTTGCGCTCAGAATATTCTCTTTTTATTCGCATTATTCTCACTCTTGGAGTCAGCCTTGTGACAACTGTGCTAATTTATCCTATTTTGACATACATAATTGAAATTTCATCAGGGACTGCTCTGGAAAAATATTTGCCATCGCTTGTTAAAGCGTTAGGAATAGCAATTTCCGTGCAAATAACTGCTGACATTTGTAAGGATGCAGGAGAGGAAGCGATTGCATCAAGAATTTATTTGTTTGGACAAGCAGAAATTTTAATAATTTCTATTCCCATAATGAAAAATCTGCTTTCTCTTTGTGGAGATATCATAAAATGATGAAAAAAATTATGTTTTTGCTTATTTTTGTGCTGTTTTTTGTTCAAGTTATAAGCGCAGAGGAAAATGTACAAGGGCAAATAAATGATTATATAAGCGACGAAATGCAAGGCTTCAAGGACTCCTTGCCTGAATATGTCACGGATTTTGTGCCAAATGAGGTTTTTGAGGGGGATTTTTCCTCCCTTACAAATGGAGAAATAAATCAGGGCACCTTTATTGACTATGTAATTGACTATATTTTATTTTTGATGCCAAGTGTTATAAAAGGATTTTCCTCTCTTTTAATTTTGGTGCTCTTGATTTCGATTTTTAATCTTTTGAAGAACTCCTTCTCCTCTGAGGGCTTAAAAAATGCATTCTCTTGCTGTGCATCACTATCTCTTTGTGTTAGTGTTTTTACTATTGTAAATGGGATTATCGATACCAGTGTCAGCTACATAACAACGCTTTGCGATACGATGAACACTTTTGCACCTGTAATGAGCGCTATGTACATTATGACAGGCTCAATTTCAAGCGCAGCTGTTTCGAACGCATCGATGATGCTATTTTTATCAATCGTTGAAAATTTTATTGTTATAGCGCTTGCTCCGATAATAAAAATATGCCTTTGCTTCTCTGTTGTTGGCTCGGTTTCTGGTGGAATCGATTTAAGCGAGGGCTCTAAAATGATTAAAAACACTTTTACCGGGATTTGCGTGTTTATAATGTCGATTTTTTCGTTTGTAATGTCATATCAAGGAGTTTTATCGCAGAGTGCAGATACCTTGACAATGCGAACAGCAAGATTTGCTGTGGGAAATTTTATTCCGATTGTAGGAGGATTTGTTGGCGAATCGTTAAAAACGATTTCCTCAAGCCTTTCCTTTGTAAAAAGCTCCTGTGGTGTTGTCGCAATTATTGTTATTGTTCTTATTACCTTGCCGGTTATTGTTTCACTTCTCCTTTATAGGCTCTCCTTTGGAATTATATCAACGACAACAAAAATTTTAGGTATAGGAAGCGAGGCAAAATGCTGTGATGAGGCAGGAACTCTTTGCTCATTCATTCTCGCAATTCTTTGTCTTACCTTTATAGTTTTTATTTTTGCACTAACTATTTTTATCAAATCGTCAGGTGGTATGTCATAATGAGCTATTTTTTGAATTCTATTCTTGTACTGGCGATTGCCTCGGGAATTGTAAGCTCTATTTTGTGCGGAAGTGAGGCGCTTAAAAGATATGTTTCTTATTTTTTGAGTTTGATAATGCTTGTAGTGCTTCTCACACCACTTTTTAAGATTTTTTCATCTTTTGATAGTATTAAGGAATATATAAAAGACTTCTCTCATAGCATTAAAACAGAGGAAATAATTGACAACTCAAATACTCTTATAGTGAACACCACAAGCGAGCGTGTATGCGAGGGCATTAAGGAGCTTGTGATAGCAAAATTTGGATTTGATGAAAATGATGTTTACATAACGCTTGAGCTTGACGAGTATGATATAAGCGCAATAAAAATACGCTGTGTAAATGTTGTTCTCACAAATAAGGCGTCCTGGTCCGATACTGACAAGGTAAAGGAATACCTTGACAAGACCGTAGGATGTCAAATAAATGTAACAAGGAGGTAAAATGCTGAAAGGAAACAAGGGTAAAATTATCATTGCTTCTCTATTTGCTTTGGGATGCATTTTGATTTTGCTTGCCTCTTTTCAGGGAAAATCAAAAAAAGAAAGCACTTATGAGGAGTATGTAAGCACGCTTGAAGAAAAGCTTGAGGACTTTTTGAAGGGCGTTGAAGGCATAAAAGAGGTTGATGTTATTATTATGCTTGATGAATACGAGGTCAAGGGCGAATCAAGCTCGGTTTTTTCCTCAAATGACACAAATCAAACGACTATTCCTAAAATACGAGGAGTGGCAGTTGCCGTTTCAAACGGAGATAGCTATACCGTGCAGGCAAATGTAAGTGCTGTGGTGTGCAGTTATCTTGGAATTTCCTCAAACAAAGTAAAAATTGTGGCAACAAAATAGCATATTTTTTAAAAGGCAAAAATATAATTTAACATAATAACAATATAGGAGCAAAATTATGAAACCAGAAAATCCAAACATTCAAAAGAAACCAGGCAAAATCAAGGCTTTTTTCAAGAAAATCGGCGTTAGAAACCTCGTTGTTATTTGTGCTGTACTACTTATCGGTGGCGCTGTAGGCATAAATTACATACTTTATTCTAAGCCTAATACAGATGAGCCAGCTGGAGATGTCGATATCGACCTTGGCGATACAAACATTCAAGATACTCTTGACAAGGATGAAAACACCTCTGATTACTTTGCACAAACAGTTTTGAGTCGTCAACAGGCTCGCGATGAGGCACTTGAGGTTTTACAGGCTGTTGCTACCAACTCCTCTGCTTTGCCTGAGGCGATAGACGCAGCACTTGCAGACATCGCACAAATTGCAAAGGATATTGATAGCGAATCAAAGATTGAAACTCTTGTAAGAGCAAAGGGCTTTGAGGAATGTATTGCTGTAATTAGCGACGATAGCGCGACTGTTATCGTTAAAACTGATGGTCTTTTGGCAAGTGAAGTAGCTCAAATCAACGAAATCGTTTATGAGCAGTCAGGAATCCTTCCAACAGGTCTTAAAATTATTGAAAAGAAATAATTATAAAATCCCGATTAACTCGGGATTTTTCATTTAGAAGTTTTGTCTTGACAAAGATGAAAAAATATAGTAAAATGAATTGAATGATTTTTTGGAAGGTGATAATATTATGGAGCTTAAGAATAAAAACTATGTTGAATACAAGGGCAAGCCACTTGTAAGAGAAGGCGATACTCTCTATTACGGCTTTGTAAACGATCCATATATTTTGAGAATTGATATCTTTATGAAGGACACAAATGGAGATCCTACAATGGTTTTCGGTACTATTTGTCCAACTAATGATACTAATAAGGTTATCAAGCAGCTTAACAAGGCTGGTCTTTACGAGGCGCTTGACATTGGTGCTGAATGGCTTGAACAGTATAACAAGGAATAAGAAAAAACCACCAAAATGGTGGTTTTTTAATTTTCAATTAAATTATCAAGCATTTTTTCAAGAACATATCTTGCTACTCTTATATCTCTTTCTGAAATATCCGTCATAAGTGATGAGTCAATTGAATCAAGAAGCCTTTTATGCTCTGTCGAAATTTCCAAGCCCTTTTTCGTTATATAAACACGAGTTGCCCTCATATCATACTCGTCCTGTACTCTCTTTACATAGCCCTCGTTTTCCATTTTTGTTATTGCCACGCTTACGGTTGAGCCCTTCATTTGAGTCGCCTTAACAAGCTCGTGCTGAGTTGCGCCATCCCACATAGAAAGGTATGCAAGTATTAACCTTGAGGTTTTGTCCTTAAACATAACAACTTCTTTTTTCGAAATTTCATTCTCAAAAAGCTTTATCAGCTCGTTTGCAATCATTAAAAGTGTTCTATTCGGATTTTCACGAAGTTTTTCTAAATCTAATTTATTCATATTACCACCTAAATCATTAGTTTACTAACTAATTATATCTCTTTTCCTTAAAGAATTCAATACTGATGGCAAAATTTTCATTTTTTATTGGTAGTTAATCTACAAAACATATAATTTTGTTAGACATAAAAAGTGCGCTTCTACACAAATTAAGTATGTACAAAAATGAAAGGACAGACAAGGGAAATAATGAAAAAATCGAAAATTTTTATTCGATTTTTGATAATGATAATGATGCTTTTTGCCTTTAGTATTTCATCAAGCGCAAGAGTGTATTCTAATACTCAATCAAATGGGAAAAATAAAGGCGTATTTGATGAATTTGTCAGCTCTATAGAAGGAAAAAGCAAGGATTTATCAAAAATCGAGCTTTATGTTGGTGGTATGCCATTTGGTGTGAAAATCATATCAAAGGGGCTTACGGTGGTAGGATTTTCCTCGACAGAGGGAGATAATGCATCGCCTGCATTTAAGGCAGGAATGCGAAATGGCGACATTATAATTAAGGTAAATGGAAGCGAAATAAAATCAATAAACGATTTTGCTTCGATTATCTCATCAAAGCCTGGCGAAATAGTAACGGTTACTGTGTTAAGAGGAAAAAACGAGTTGGACTTCTCCTTTAAACCCATGTATTCAAGTGATGATGGCTCGTACAAGACCGGAATTTTCGTCAAGGATTCAACCTCGGGCATTGGAACGGTAACCTTTATAAATCCTGTCACAGGCGCCTTTGGTGGCCTCGGACACGGTATTTGCGACTCCTCATCTGGCAGACTCGTTTCTCTATCCAAGGGAATAATTATGGATGTTTCAATAAATGGTGTTGTTAAGGGCAAGGTTGGCGATGCAGGAGAGCTGCGTGGCTCTTTTAATGCAAAAAAGATAGGTTCTCTTTCAAGAAACAGCTCGAACGGAGTTTTTGGAGTTATTTCGCTCGGCTCTATTTGCTCGCCAGAGGGAAAAATGCACATTTGTCCAAAGGAAGAAATAAAATCAGGCGAGGCGTATATTTGGTGCACTCTTGATGAAAGTGGTCCTCAAAAATACTCTGTTTCAATTTCCGATATTGATTTAACATCATCAAGCGTAAAGAATTTTAGAGTTAAGGTAACAGATCCAAGACTTCTTTTAAAAACCGGTGGTATTGTCCAAGGAATGAGTGGCTCACCTATAATTCAAAACGGCAGAATAATCGGTGCTGTAACTCATGTGTTGATTAACGATCCAACACAGGGATATGGAATTTTCATCGAAAATATGCTTTCTTCAATGCCCGAAATGCTAAAATAAAGGAAAAACAAGCTCTAAAAGGAGCTTGTTTTTTTCTTAAAAAGTATTTACTTTCATAATGAGAATAGTTATAATAAAAATAGAAATTTTCAATTTTAAGAGGTAATTATGAACGAAAGGATTTCCAGACTACTTGAGCTAACTCTTGACGGAAAAATGTACGTTAAGCCCGTTTCTACTGCTTTTGACGAGAATGATGCCATTCTTTCCAAGATTCAAAGAGAGTCAAAAAGGCTTTGCGAATATATTTTAAATCAAGAGCCGATGATAACCGAGTATTCTCTTTTCACAGGAATGTTTAATTTTGACGGCTCGGTTGTTGGAGATGCTTTTCAGCGTAGCGGTCATATTGAAAATCAAATGGCGCTTGACAAATATTACCTCAAAAAAATCGACAATCTTTCAACTATGGAATGGCAACACGCAACAGGCGATTATTCCAGAGTTTTAAGCTGTGGACTTTTTGGCATGTGCACGGATATTATGAATTCTTATAAAAACCATAACGGCAAGGAAGAAAAGGAATTTCTTATCGCCTTGAGAAGCGTTTGCGAGGCTATGATATATTGGGCTTACAAGTGCTCTACTCGCGCAAGAGAGCTAGCCGAAAAGGTTGAAAACCCTACCTACAAGGCTAATCTTTTGAAGCTTTCCAGCACACTCCAGCATATTCCAAAGAATCCGCCTCAAACCTTTTACGATGCTATTTTGACCATTTATTTTTGCTTTGGTGCGAATCCTGATAGCGTTGGCACGCTTGACAGATATTTGACTCCCTTTTATGAAAGGGATTTGAAAAACGGAAATATCACGCCTGAGCTTGCAAAGGAATATTTGCAGGAGCTATTTTTAATGCTTCAGGCTACAACGCACAGAAATTCTCCTCATTTTGGTCGCGGTGGGCAATCTCATTTTTGCATCGGCGGTTATTTACCAAACGGCGAGGATGGATTTAATGAGCTTTCAAGGCTTATTGTTGAGGCACTTATGGAGCTTCCCACGTATATTCCGCAAATTACGCTTCGTTGGACTAAAAAAACGCCCAAGGAAGTGCTTAGATTTATGATGGATATGGAAAGAAAGGATCCTCACAAGCGAATTGCTTTCACAAACGATGAAAAAAGAATAAAGGCATACACGGAAATTTGCAAAATCCCTTACGAAAAGGCGGTAAATTACACTACCGTTGGATGTAACGAGCCTGCTTTTCAGGGCTCTATTGCCGGTAGCACCTCAAAGGGAAATCTTTTGCATTCAATTGAAACGCTTTTTCATAAAAAGCACGAAAAAATTGCAAATTGTAAGGATTTTGAGGAGTTTTACTCGGAATATTTGACAATTCTTTTCGAGGAGCTTGATAAAGTTTTCGAGTATGATGATATGTACAATTCTCTGCGCGCCAAGGACACAAATTACATATCGAGCCTGTTTGCTTCGGACTGTATCGAAAATGCAAAAAGCGTAACCGCAGGTGGTTCAAGCGTTGGTATTGCCTCTCCTATGCTAATGGGCACTGTTAACGTAATCGACTCGCTTATCGCGGTTAAGCAATTTGTGTTTGATGAAAAAATTATTACTATGACCTCTCTTATAGACGCCTTGCACAAGAACTGGCAGGGATATGAGGATATGAGGGTCTTAATTCTCAAAAAATGTGAGTTTTTTGGCAATGACACCGACCTTTCCAGCTCGCTTGCCAAACGGTTTTTTGACGATATTTACGAGCATATAAGAAATAGAAAAAACATATTTGGTTATCAATGGCTTTTAGGAGACCTTGCCGGCTATAATCAGCATTACAAATGGTATGGCGACGACACCTTGGCTACTCCCGACGGGCGTTTTTCAGGTGAGCTAATGAAATTCGGACTTGGGCAAAACGAGGGCAAGGACAGAAACGGTCTTACTTCTCTTTTGAATTCGATTGCATCCTGTGATGAAAACGGAATTATTTGCGGTTCTACTGTAACAAATATTTCTCTTGACAAGAAAATTTTCGAGGATGATGAGCAATTTGAAAAGCTTGTTGATATTTTTGAAGCATATTTTAAAAAAGGCGGCGTTCATTTTCAGCTTACCTACGTTTCAAGGGACGAGCTTCTTAAGGCAAGAGAAAATCCTCAAAATTACGGTAATTTGAGAGTTAGAGTTTCAGGATTTTCGGATTATTTTGTAAGATTAAACAACGATATTCAAGACGATATTATAAAAAGGACTAATTCATGATTTTTGATATACAAAGAGGCTCGCTTGTTGACGGTCCCGGTGTACGAACAACCGTATTTTTCAAGGGCTGTAACCTGCGTTGCGCGTGGTGCCACAATCCAGAGGGTCAGCTTTTTGAAAAGCAAATGATGCATTTTAAAAACAAGTGTATCGACTGCGGAAAATGTGAAAAAATATGCCCTAATTCTCTTAAAAATTGCGATTTTTGTGAAAAATGCGTTACATATTGTCCGCAGGGTGCGAGAGAAATTTCCGGAAAAGAGCTTTCCATTAACGAAATAATGGAAATTATCTTAAAGGATAAGGATTACTATGGAGAAGACGGTGGAGTTACGTTTTCCGGTGGCGAATGCATGCTTCAAATTGATTTTTTGAGGTCATTGCTTATTGAATGTAAGAAAAATGATATAAATACCGCCGTTGACACCGCCGGGCATATCCCCTATTCTTATTTTGAAAGCATTCTCCCCTACGTTGATATGTTTTTATACGACGTAAAATGCATTGATAGCGCACTACATAACAATTTCGTTGGTGTTGACAATTCTCTTATTTTGGAAAACTTAAAGAAATTGTTAGGCGGTAAATGCAAAATATGGGTAAGAATCCCTGTAATTGAAGAATTCAATGCATCAAATGATGAAATGCAAAAAATAAAAGCGTTTTTTGATGAATACGGATATCCCGAAAAGATAGAGCTTCTACCCTATCACGCAATGGGAGAGCATAAATATTGCGCGCTTGGTCTTGACATACTTAAATTTAATGCGCCAAGCAAGGAAAAGCTATCAAAGTTAAAGAAAATATTTAAGTAAAAAGAGCCCAAAGGCTCTTTTTCATTTATTTGGCAATTGTTGTTTTGCATAATTTCTATTTTTTGAAGTCAATAATCCTATCAAAGATAGGAGTATAAAATGCATTACAATAAGGTTGAAATCTGCGGTGTTAATACTGCAAGCTTAAAAACACTTTCCGATGAGGAAAAAAAGGACCTTTTAATAAAATCGCAAAATGGTGATGATAAAGCAAGGGAGGCTTTAATTGATGGTAATTTAAGACTTGTTTTATCAATAGTTCAAAGATTTAGCACAAGAAACGAAAATATGGACGATCTTTTTCAGGTTGGTTGTATTGGACTTATAAAGGCAATCGATAATTTTAACATAGAGCTTGAGGTTAAGTTCTCCACCTATGCTGTTCCTATGATAATCGGCGAAATAAGACGATATTTAAGGGATAATAACTCTATAAGAGTTAGCAGATCGGTAAGGGATTTAGCGTACAAGGCCCTACAAAAGAAGGAGGAGCTAACAAAAAGGCTCTCCTGTGAGCCATCTATTGAGATGATAGCAACTGAGCTTGGAGAAAAAAAGGAGGATGTTGTTTGTGCTATGGAGGCGATAAGCGAGCCTGTTTCTCTTTACGAGCCTATTTATAGCGATTCTGGGGATTCAATATTTATTATGGATCAGCTTTGCGACGCAAGTGCAAGCGACGAAATATGGATTGAGGACATAGCCTTAAAGGAAGCCATTAAAAAGTTAAATGAGCGCGAAAAAAGAATAATAAATATGCGCTTTTATGCTGGTAAAACTCAAAGTGAAATAGCCTCGGAGATAGGAATATCACAAGCACAGGTTTCCAGAGTCGAAAAGTCTGCTCTCGAACGAATACGAAAGCAATTTTAAGAAAAAAAGACCGTTTGAAACGGTCTTTTTATTATTTTATGTGTTCTGGGAGCTTTTCTCCACCTAAAATATGGAAATGTATGTGCTTTACGCTTTGGCATGCGTCCTCTCCACAGTTATTTATAATTCTATAACCATTGGTAATGCCTGCAAGCTTCGCGATTTCGGGAATTTTCTCGAAAATATATGCGATATTATGACTATTTGTGCTATCAATTTTATCTGCACAGCAAATATGAGTCTTTGGAACTACCAAAAAATGAATCTTCGCCTCAGGGCTAATGTCATAAAAGGCAAGAATTTTTTCATCCTCATAAACCTTGCTTGATGGAATTTCTCCGTTTACAATTTTACAAAAAAGACAATCCATATTTTTTCTCCTTGATTTAAAACTATTTTTATTGTATACTGTAAATAGATTTTAACACATTTTCATTTATTTTTCAAGGAATGCTATGAATAATTTTAAAAAACATATTTTTAATGAATTTTCCTGTGATTTATGGCACTATTTAAAGACTGTTAGCAAGCCTATTCTTATTTATGGCATGGGAAATGGCGCTGACAAGATAATAGCTGTTTTGGAGTCATACGGGATTAAATATGAGGATGTTTTTGCAAGCGACGGATTTGTGCGTGGACATTCTTATCGTGGCAAAATTGTGCTTTCATATTCGCAGGCTAAGGAAAAATATGGAGATTTTATCATTCTTCTCTCCTTTGGCACTCATCTTAGTGATGTTATGGAAAAAATTTACGCACTTGACAAGCTTCATGAGTTATATGCACCAGATGTGCCTGTATGCGAGGGACAATTATTTTGCGATGAATTTTTCGATTTTAACAGTGAAAAATTAGAAAAAGCAAGAGAGCTTCTCTTTGACACGCGCTCAAAGGAGGTTTTTGACAATGTAATTCGCTTTAAGCTTACGGGAAGAATTAAATACCTTAAAGCAAGCGAGGATGCCGAGGCAACTGTTGACGCAATCGTGCCCTATGAGAAATATCGCTCTTATGCCGATTTAGGTGCTTATAATGGCGATACAATAAAAAAATATCGCAATTTGTGCCCTAATCTTTCGCTAATTTATGCTTTTGAACCTGATTTTCGCAATTTTAAGAAGCTAAAAGCATATACAGAGGGTGAAAATATCGTAATAAATGCGTTTAATTACGCTTCTTGGGACGAGGACACAACACTCGAATTCTCTGCTTCTGGTAATAGAAATTCGTCTGGAAGCGGTACTGTTTCCCATCAAACAAAAATGGTTAGCGTTGAAGCAAGATGCCCTGATAGTGTAATTCCGAGCGTTGATTTTATAAAATACGATGTTGAGGGTGCTGAGCACAAGGCAATTGTTGGTAGCACTACTTTGATAAAAAAATTCACTCCAGACCTGCTTGTTTCAATGTATCACAAAAGCGAGGATTTGTTTGATTTGCCTCTGCTTTTACACTCGATTTGCCCTGAATATAAGCTTTTTTTAAGAAGATTGCCTTATATTCCTGCTTGGGACTTAAATTTATATGCTATTCACTAATAAAAAAGCTCTTATCGGACTGATAAGAGCTTTTTATTTCTAATTATTCCTCTGCTGTTACTGCCAAAAGTGCCTTTTCGTAGTCACGATTGATAGCCTTTTCGAGAAGGTCGTGAGTGTATGCATCCTCGCTTACTCCCTTGCTCATACAAACGATTTGGAGCTTCTTTTTAAGGGATGGGCTAACGGTTGTTCTAACAAAAGCTGTGCGAGCATCCTTAGGATCGGTAACCTTTCTTGGTCTACCACGCTTTTTAGCTTCCTTTTGTACCTCAACCTTTACTGGTGCTGGTTCTTGTGTCTTAACCTCTGATCTCATAGCATCTGCTATACCATAATTCTTCTTTGCCATAATTATTTCTCCTCTTCTACTGCTTCAATCATTTCTTCTATTGCTGCTGCATACTGTGCAGTTGCCTTATGCTTTGGTGCGTAATCAAATAAGCTCTTGCAAAGTGCCTGGCTCTCGCCAATAGGTGCAGGATATGTACCTATCATTGTTTCGAAGACTTTAACACCATATTCGTTGCTTACAAGTGATACCTGCTCACGAATTTCCTTAGCAAGCTTTGTTTGATTGTTTTTAGTGAAAAGAATTCCTGCGATATGAATGTTTCTATCATATACGCCAACAGCCTGTCTTACAGTATCTATCATCTTTCCACAGCCTCTTGCTGAGAAAAGACCTACCTCGGAAACTACAACAACGCTATCTGCTACCATAAATACATTGTATGTAAAGGTATTTATCGCTGGTGGGCAATCGATAAGAACATAGTCGTAATCACCAAGCTTGTCCTTAAGTGCCTGGAAAAGCAAAAGCTCTCTACCGAATTTACCACTAATCTCCATTTCTCTGTAACCGAGTGCAGAGTCACTTGGAATAATGTCTCCATAAGGAGTCTTCATTATAGTTTCCTCAAATTTAGCCTCTCCAAGAAGCAATTCGGAAATTGTATTTTCTCCATCAGTATTAACACCAACACAGGTAGTAAGGTTGCCCTGTGGGTCCATATCAATCATCAAAACTCTCTTGCCCTTTTTAGTGTAAAGGTAAGCGGCGGTCTGCATTGTGGTAGTAGTTTTACCGACACCGCCCTTTTGGTTAATAAAGCAAATTTTGCGTGCCATTATGTCCTCCATATATTTTCTTTATAAAAAGATTATACTACATTATTCGACATTTGTCAACACTTTTTTTGAATTTTTAGTACCAAAAATTCCAAAAACATTGAATTTATAAAATCACGAATTTGTGAAACCTTAAATTTATAATATTCAAAATATTAAAAAATCCTTTTAACAAAAGAAGAAATCGGCATTTTTGCCGATTTCTAATTTTTGTTTTTTAAAAAATAGTTTTTATTTTATTCGAGTTAAACTGCTCTGTTTTCAGATTATCACAAAGCTCTTTTACATATTTTTCGAGCAAATTGCAAACAGGATTTTCCGTGTAAAAATGTCCTGCCTCGACAATGTTTAAGCCCATCTCATCTGCCTCAAGCATTGAGTTATATGATGCGTTTCCTGTAAGCATTGTATCTGCGCCACAGCTGATTGCATTTTCAATCAAATCCTTGCCGTCGCCACCAACGATATATACTCTTTTTACAGGTCTGTTTCCGATATATGAAACAACGCGAGAACCAAGCTTGTCCTTTACCATTGATGCAAATTTTTCGATTGTCACTTCATTTTCAAGAGTACAAATTCTGCCTATTGGATCAAGTGGATCCTTTTCGGATTTTGCAAAGCCGATGATAGCAGAAAGCGCATCATTTACTCCACCTTCTCCTGCATCAAGTCTTGTATGGAATGACATTACTCTAACACCGTTTTTCACAAGTGAAATAAGCTTGCTTTGAGTGAAATTAAGTGCAGAAAGTGATTTTTGCCCTTTGAAAACTAAGGGATGGTGCGAAATCACTGTATCAAATCCGTTTTCGATTGCGTATTTTACCACTTCATCAGTTACATCAAGGGAAATTAGCACCTTTTTACATGGTGCTTCAAGGTTGTCAGCACACATAATACCGTCATTATCCCACTCACACCTAAGAGATTGCGGGAACTTGGCATCTAACGCCTTATAAAGCTCATAAAATGTCATTTTAATGCCTCCATCCTTTCAATTAAGCTTGAAATTTCAGCTGTATCTTGCGATCCCTTTTCAAGCCCTTGTCTTATTTTCTTCTTTTTAGAAATAAAGAAGTCAAGCATACTTAAAAAGGTATCCGTTCTCTTTTTTATATTGATTTTTCCCAATTCAAGCTCTATTTCATTGTAACTATGCTTTTTTCCATCATAGCGAGCGCAAATTATTTGATAATATTTTCCGTCCTCGAAAACGACCTCTTCATCATAGATGAAAAATCCGTTTTTAAGATATGTACGGAGCTCCAAAATGCTTGTCATAGGCTGAAGAATCAAGGATATATTCTCATTTTTTACATAATCGCATTTATCAATTATTTCGGCAATGAGCTCTCCACCCATTCCACAAATAAAAATATCGCTTGGACCTTTGGTTTCTATTCCATCAAGCCCATCAGCAATATATGCTTCTATTTTTTCTTGATAACCAAATGCGCTTATATTATCCTTGGCGCGCAAAATAGGTCCTTCATTTATATCTGTCGCTATTGCTCTGCTAACCTTTCCATTTTGCGTCAAGAAAATAGGAATATATGCGTGGTCAGTACCAACATCAGCGATGACAGCACCGTCGCGTACAAAGGACGCGGCGGTGGACAGTCTTTTGCTTATTTTAAGCTCTTTCATTTCTTGCCATTCAAGAAAGCATTGATTTTTTCAATGAGTGCATCAGCATCAGTTCCGTGAACTACGCAAGCATCCTCAATGCTTTCGCCTCTTGAATGAGGGCATCCGAGGCAATGCATTCCTATTTCAAAGAAAAATTGTGCTGTTTCAACATCATAATCAAGAACATCACCGATAAGAGTTTCCTTTGTTACTTCCATTTTTGTATCTCCTTTTATTTGTTATCATAAAATATTTTTGCACCGACAGATGATAGCTTGGGAACTATGTCCTCGTATCCTCTGACGATGTAATTAACATTGTTTATTTCGCTTCTTCCGTTTGCTCCTAATGCAGACACTATAAGAGCTGCACCTGCACGAAGATCGGTTGCATCAAGGCTTGCACCGTGAAGCAATGACGTGTAAATCTCAACCTTGTTGCCGATTTTTTTGAATTTTGCGCCCATTTTTTCAAGCTCGCAAAGATAGGCAAAGCGTTCTGGAAAAATTGTTTCTGTAATTTCTCCGACACCATCGCAAAAGCAAAGCATCGCCGAAAATTGAGGGTGCAAATCTGTTGGAAATTCAGGATATGGGGCCGTAAAAACGCTTGTTGATACAAGCTTTTCTGGGGATTTTATACATACAAATCCGTTTTTGTATTTTATCGATATTCCAGTCTTTTCAAAATGAGGAATAATAGGCAAAATATGCTCATAATCAACATTTTTAAGATAAATTTTGCCCTTGGCACTACCTACGCATGTCGCATATGTGAGTGCCTCTATCATATCAGAATAAATACGATATCTTTTGCCATTCAAGGACCTCACCCCAACAACTCTTATAGAATTGCCAAAAAGCCGTATATTAGCGCCACAAATGTTCAAAAAGGCAATAAGATCAAGCACATGGGGCTCCTTAGCCACATTTTCGATAGTTACTGTGCCTTCTCCTACGCAAGAAGCTATTATCATATTTATTGTAGCACCAACAGAAATTTTGTCAAGGGTTATTTTTACATTTTGTAGTCTTTTAGAAAGCGAAAGCGCTATAAATTCTCCGTCCTCAGTACAGCTTGCGCCAAGGCATTTAAAGCCCTTTATATGCTGTTCTATCGGTCTTGCGCCAAAGTTGCATCCACCTGGATATACCATATGAACACTTCCGTATCTTGAAAGGCAGCTTGACATAAGATAAGCAGATGCCCTCATTTTTGATATTAAATCCATATCAAAATATATGTTTTGGGCATTTTTAGTGTTAATTTTTATTGTATGGGCATCGATAAAGTCAGCCTCGGCGCCCATTTGACGCAAAATTTCGAGCGAATTATGCACATCGCTCACTCTTGGCATATTATCAAGCACACACTCTTCTTTTATAAGCAAGCAGGCAAAAATTATAGGTAGTGCAGAATTTTTCATTCCACTTACTTCAATTACACCATCAAGAGATTGCCCACCATCAATAATAATTTTTTTCATTTTTACCTCTCGTGAATAAAACTGTTATCATTATATTCACAAAAGGTATTTTTCGCTATTTAGCTCTTTATCTTCGCCTTGTAATATGCAACTGTCAAATCAGTGACCATTCCGTAGCTTTTTGTGCCCTGCTCTTGACCATTAGCCTGTAAGAACGAATCATTTATACTATTAGAAATTTCAGATGTCTTTGAATCGGCATATTTTTTGAAGAATTTTGAATAGCTTGCTCTTTCTCTTTTTGCCTCAACACAAAGGCGAGCTGAAACAGCGCTATAAAGCTCCTTATCTGCCGAATATAAGGCGTTCATAACATCAGAGTAAACATCCAAATAGCCACTATATTGAAGATACGGATCATCTGACAAAATACAAACCATAAATGCCACGAAATTCGCCTCTTCCTCTCTTGCAATTCCTCGCTGATGTGCAAGCTCATGAGCAGCAGTTGAGGCCACAATAAAATCAGGATAGTTTACATTAACATTACTTTCGCCCGTCATAAAGGTATATACGCCTGAAATGTGCGTATAGGTGAATGGCTCACTTAAAACGATAGGCTTTATTTTGCTATCAAAATTGATTAAAATAGGATATTCAGAGACAAATTTGTCGTAAGAATTACAAATTTTAGAGCTCATTTCGCTATAAGAATAGTTCATAATCGAGGCTCCGTCCTCGCCATATAAAATTTCAGGAGCAAGTGCGTTTATATTGTCGGTCAGCCAAGTAGCTGTTTCGTAAAGCTCCTGAGCGCTTATATTTTCTCTATCAATATTGAGCTTTTTATCAAGTGTTGTAGTGTGATAACCACTTGAATATGTCCAAACAAAGGTCATAAATACAACGCAAAGCGCTGATGCAATTCCGCAAAGGTATTTCGAAGCGCTTTTAGCGCCTTTTTTGCCCTCTTTTATTGCATAAACGACGAGAATAGTCGCCCAAATCGGAATCGAAATAATCGCCATTTCAGCCAATGAAAATGGTATCCACGAGGTCATTGTGGTAATAAACGCCCTAAATGGTACAGTTATATAATAATTAAAAAAATCCGCAAAGGTAGTTGAGCAATTTACGATGATAAAAAGAATTATACTTATAAGAGTCAATAAAAATATGATTAGCGAGCCAAGCGACACATATTCTCTTGTCTTACGAAATGCTTTTATCATCTCCGAAATATCTCCTTATCAAATTTTGCATATCATCAGGTAATTTTGCCTCAAAGCTACCAACTCCATCTATATCAAGACGGTAGGCATGAAGCGCTTGTCTTTTCATTTCCGAGCTTTCCTTGCCATAAAGAAAATCTCCAACAATAGGATGCCCTATATGAGCCATATGTACTCGTATTTGATGAGTTCTTCCTGTTATAGGAGTTACGAGCACAACACTTATTTTTTTACTTGACAAAAGGGTCTTGTAGTTTGTAATCGCCTCGTCTCCATTCTCGGAAACTCCTCTTTTGATGATGCTCTTTTCAAGTCTAATAATAGGTGCGTCGATCACTCCCTCGCCATCGAGTTTTCCCTCTACAATAGCTATATATTGCTTATGAAATGCTCCATTTTGAAGCTTTTCACAAAGAAAATCAGCATAGAAGCGATTGTTTGCTGTAACAACGACACCACTTGTATCCATATCAAGACGATTTATAGCCCTAAAAACATACGGTCTATCCTTGTATCTAAAAGCAAGTGCGTTAGCAAGAGTGTCGGTATAGTGTCTTAATGATTGATGAGTTGGCATATTAGAGCTCTTGTTGACAACCGTAAAATTTTCGTCCTCATAAATTATATCGAGGGGAAGGTCGGTTTTTTCAAGATACTCATTTACATCATCTTCCTTGTCAGTAAAGTCAAGTGTTACAATGTCGCCTATAGAAAGTCTTCTTGTAACATCAGAATGGACTCCGTTTACAAGGATTGAGCGCTCGTACTTTTTCAAGCTTTTAACGAGCCTTGCCGAAAGCTTTAACTCTCTTCTCAAAAAATCTCTTAAAAGTATTTTGTCTTGTTTTTCATTAATAATATATTCCATACTTATATATTATCACAAAACATGAGTCTTTTCAACACATATTATATATGGCAAATTATTATTTTTTTGTAAATTTTTTGTTAAAGCCTTGAAAAAAGGATTAAAATAATATACAATAGAATAAAATTTGATATGGAGGTATTGCAAATGTCATTTATAACATTGTTTACTGAGGGTTCAACTGGCGGAACAACAAGTGGTGGCTTCAATTTTATGCCTATCATTATGATTGTTCTCTTGGTAGTTGTATTCTTCTTTATGTACAGATCCAACAAGAAGCAGGAGCGTCAGGCTAACGAAATGAGAAACAATCTCGAGGTTGGCGATGAGGTTACTACTATTGGTGGAATTGTCGGAGAAATCGTAAGCATTAAGGACGAAACTATCACAATCGAAACAAGCAAGGATAGAACAAAGATTAGATTCTTGAAGACTGCTATTCGTAATGTTGATGTTAGCGCAGCTCAAAAGCGTGGCGAGGTTCCTATGAACGATAAGCCAGCTGAAAAGTCTGCTAAGATCGAAAAGGCTGAAATGGTTGACGACAAAAAGGAAGCTGTTGAAGAAGCACCAAAGGCTGACGAAGAAAAATAATTTCATATATTTAAAATCTCGCAAATATACTTTAGTATAAAGTACTGTTTGCGAGGTTTTTATTTATGGATTCTACAAAAGGCTCCTGCCTTCCATTTTACAAGCTTGTAATAAGATGTGCCCTATTCACTTTGATTTTTTCTTTAATATCGGCCTTATGCATTCTTTTAATGTCGTGCATATTTTATGGTTCTCAAAATCCTACTGCAAAAATCCCTATGCTTGGGTATATAGGGCTGTATTTATCGGTTTTTCTTACTTCGTTTATAATGACGAGAGTGAATCGAGAAAAATGGCTTTTCGGTGGGCTCATTTTGGGAGCTATGATATTTATTGTAACTCTCTTCCTATCTATATTTATAAAGGATGCACCTAATTCAAGCTCCATAATTTATAGAGCTCTTATAGTTTTAACTTCTCTTTGCACGTCTTTTTTAGCACGAAAACGCTCTACTAAAAAAGCAAAGCCTAAAACACCAAAAAATCTAAGATAAAAAAGAAAAATCTCCGTTTTTCAACGGAGATATTTTCTTTAATTTAGATCTGCTCCTTAACCTTGGAAGCCTTACCAACTCTGTCTCTGAGGTAGTAGAGCTTTGCTCTTCTAACCTTACCAAGTCTGGTAACCTCAACCTTAGCTACATGAGGAGAATGAAGTGGGAATGTCTTCTCAACACCACAACCGTAAGCAACACGTCTTACTGTGAATGTTTCAGAGATTCCACCACCGTGCTTTGCAATAACGGTGCCTTCAAAAATCTGAATTCTTTCTCTGTTTCCCTCTTTAATGAGGTTGTGTACCTTTACAGTATCACCGATGTTGAACTGTGGTACTTCTGTCTTCAACTGCTCGTTTACAAGTGCTTGGATCTTATCCATTTTCGCGCCCTCCATTTAATCATAGGATGTTCATGCAGAGCTTCGCAGCGGACCATCCCGTTGGTGCATAAAATGCACACTTGGGCACATTATATCACAGAAGTTTTTAAATTGCAAGACATTTTTTCACTTTTTTGAAAATTTTTTCTCTTATCTAATAATATATTTATAAATTTTATAAAAAGTATTGTTAATTTCTTCTTTTCGTGGTAAAATAAGATGTGTTATTATGTTTTTACCTTAATAGGAGATATTATGCAAGAGGAATATACTAAGGAAACAAGAAAAGAAAATAAGACTACAAGTGGCCTATATGAAATTGTTGAGTCTCTTGTTCTTGCCATTGTTTGTGTTATTTTAATTTTTACCTTTATTGCAAGATTAAGCATCGTTTCAGGTGCATCTATGAATCCTACTCTTCGAGATAGAGATTATCTTATTGTGTCCAATCTCTTTTTCTCGTACAATCCAAAGCATGGAGATGTAGTGGTTGCTGAGCCTGACAATTATCACGAGCCTATCGTTAAAAGAGTTATTGCAAAAGAGGGACAAGAGGTTAAAATAGTCTACTCTATGGATCTTGGTCGCTATGGCGATTGTGTTTATGATGTTTATGTGGATGGTGTTCTTCTCGAAGAGGACTACGCCTTTTACGATTCGTTTAACTATTTGTACATTGCTCCATCCGGCTCTCATTGGACAAAAACAAGCGAGGGTACATTGATTACTGTTACTACTATCGTTCCAGAAGATCATCTGTTTTTGATGGGTGACAATAGAAACAATTCAAAGGACAGCCGTTCGAGCGAAATAGGCTTTGTACACGAAAAACATATAGTTGGAAAATGTGTATTTAGAATTTTCCCAAATACAGGACTTGTAAGATAAGAGGTATTTATGCAATCTGAGGTTATTCAGTGGTTTCCCGGTCATATGGCGAAAACTCGCCGTCTTATATCGGAAAATCTTAAAGAGGTTGATATTATTGTTGAAATTCTCGATGCGAGAATTCCATATAGCTCTAAAAATCCCGAAATTGCCAAAATTATCGGGGACAAGCCTTGTCTTACGGTACTTAACAAGTGCTCTATCGCCGACAAGGAAATGACAAAAAAATGGATAGAATATTACAAGGCAAAAGGCAAATATGCTATTGCTGTTGACTGTATAACTGGCGAGGGCTTTTCTGCTCTTGCGACAGGCGTTAAGGAAATCCTTTCTGACAAGCTTAAAAGATACGAAGAAAAGGGCATGAGCAGAAAGCTCAAGGCTATGTTTGTTGGTATTCCTAATGTAGGAAAATCCTCTCTTATAAACAAGCTTTGTGGTTCTAAGAAGGCAAAGGTTGAAAACCGTCCTGGCGTTACTCTTAACAAGCAATGGATTCCTACCACAATAGGACTTGATTTGATGGATATGCCTGGTGTTCTTTGGCCAAAATTTGAGGAAAAGGTGGTTGGAGAAAATCTTGCAATCACAGGTGCTATTAAGGATGCTATTTTAGACACAGAATACATTGCTGTTCTTCTCTGTGGTCGTCTTCGTAAAATCGCACCAGAAAAGCTTATGGCAAGATATAAAATTACCAAGGACGAGCTTGACTCGTGCGAGATGGATTTTGAGCTTTTTGAGCTTGTTGGCAGAAAACGTGGATTTTTGATTTCCGGTGGTGAAATTAACACAGAACGCACAGCCAACACTCTTTTGGAGGAGTTTAGAAGCGCGAAAATCGGTAATATAACCATCGAATCACCGGAGGATAAAAATGCTTGATTATACCTTTGAAAATGCTTTCAAAAACGACAAAATAAAGGTTATTTGTGGAATAGATGAAGCAGGTAGAGGTCCTCTTATGGGGCCTGTTGTTGCTGCTGCTTGCATTTTGCCAGAAGGCTTTGTAATTGAAGGATTAAATGATTCGAAAAAGCTTACTGAAAAGAAACGCGAGACTCTTTTTGATTTGATAACCGAAAATGCTCTTTCCTACTGCGTTGCAATGGCGACCGTTGAGGAAATCGAGGAATTAAACATACTAAATGCTACTATGCTCGCTATGAATCGTGCTGTCAAGGGGCTCTCAATTCCAGCTGATATGGCTTTGATTGACGGAGATAAGTCTCGTGGCTTTGATATTCCTACAAAAACCGTTGTTAAGGGCGACGCTACCGTTCCTTGTATTGCTGCGGCGTCTATTCTTGCAAAGGTTTCAAGAGACCGTATGTGTGACGAATATGACAAGGAATATCCAGAATATGGCTTTGCAAAGCATAAGGGATATGGAACAAAGGCGCATATGGATGCTATAAGACAATATGGCCCCTGCCCTGTTCACAGACGAAGCTTTTTGAAATTTCTTGATAAATGAGTGACTTTTCAAAAATGGATGTCGGCATCTTTGGCGAGGATGCCTGCGTTAAATACATAAGGAAAAAGGGATACAGGATTCTTGCAAGAAATAGTCGTCTTGGCAAGCTTGAGACCGATATTATCGCCACTAATAAATCAAATATTTTGTTCATCGAGGTAAAGACTCGCAGAAACGATAAATCTAACTTTAATCGCCCAGCTGACGCAGTAAATTCCTCAAAAAAAGATAATTTGTTAAAATTTGCATATTATTATATGAAGACGCTTCCAAGAAAGCACGCCTCAAAGCAACCAAGAATGGATGTTTGTGAGGTTATGGTTGAAGCGTCCGAGAAAGGAACTCTTCGAGTTTGCGACATAAACTATATAGAGAACGCTTTTTCGAGGTGATAATATGCTTCCTCTTTTTGATTTGCATTCTGATACACTTTCAAGCTCTTATGAAAACGGATATTCTCTTTTTGATTCTTCATTACAAGCGAGCTTATGCAAATCTAAAAAATTTTCCCCTTACATTCAAATAACGGCAATATGGACAAACAACACTTTAAGCGATTGTGAGGGCTACAAAAGGTATTTAGATATTTATAAATTTGCCAAAGCTCAAGGAATAACCTTTACTACTCTTGCTAAAAATTTGTCTGATTTTTCCTTAATTTTGTCTATTGAGGACGCGAGAATTATCGGAGACAGTCTTTCAAGATTAGAGTCTATGTACTTAAATGGTGTAAGAGTGATAACGCCTATGTGGGAGGGTGTTAATCAAATCGGCGGGGCTTGGAACACTGATATAGGACTTAGCAATTTTGGCAAAAGGTCTATATCAAAAATGATAGAGCTTGGCATAACAGTCGATTTATCACACGCATCACAAAGAGCCTTTTATGACATTCTTTTGATATGTGCAGAGAGCAAAAAAATACCGATTGCGTCGCACTCAAATTCATATTTTGTCTGCCCACACAAAAGAAATCTTTCAAAATCACAGGCCTGTGATTTAATAAAAATGAATTCAATTATAGGAATTTCACTCGCCCCTGAGCATTTGAACAATTCCTCTAATGCTGATATAAACGATATTTTAAGGCATATTGACTATTATTTATCGCTTGGCGCTCAAAATTCTCTGTGCTTAGGCTGTGATTTTGACGGAGTTTCCTCTCTGCCAAGAGAAATTAACGATATTTCCGATTTAGATAAGCTTTATTTAAGCATCGAAAAACGCTTTGGCAAGAAAATTTGCGATAAAATATTTTTTGAAAATGCTTATACCTTTACAGTAAAAAACATACTTGATTAGGAGTTAAAATGGCTATTTTTGCGATGGCAGATCTCCATCTTCCCCTTTCGGCCGATAAGCCTATGGATATTTTTGGAAATAGATGGCAGGATTATGTAAATAAAATAAAGAAAAATTGGTGTGCCATCGTAAAGGATGAGGACACGGTGATAGTGCCAGGTGACATTTCTTGGGCTATCAATATTGATGACCTTGACAAGGACTTTGAATTTATCGATTCATTGCCTGGGAAGAAGCTTCTCGGCAAGGGTAACCACGACTACTGGTGGGGGACAATGTCCAAAAATAGAGCTTATGTAGCAAAAAAAGGGTTCAAATCCATAGACTTTTTGTTTAATAATGCCTACGAGGTGGAGGACTATATCGTTTGTGGAACAAGAGGCTGGTACATAGATGAAAAGCTTCAAAATGTCACAAATAATCCTGAATATGACAAGATCATTTCTCGCGAAGCCTCAAGACTGAGAATGAGTCTCGAGGAGGCTGTAAAATTAAAAGGAAATTCCGACAAGCAAATACTTGTGTTTCTTCACTTCCCTGCCTATTATGGCTCTTTCGTTTGTGATAGTATAATTGATGTTTTAAAGGAGTTTAATATAACTCATTGCTATCACGGACATATTCACGGAGTTTATAATATTCCAAAGACCGTAACCTACAATGATATCTCCTTTACTCTAATTTCTGCAGATTATCTTAATTTCGTTCCTTCGCTAATTAAGCCATAAATGTTAAATTTTTAATTTAATTTGCGAAATCATATTGACTTTTCAAGTTTATTTATATATAATGTTATAGAAATAAAAAACCAATTACTTTTGGAGGATAATAAAAATGGCTTTGAAAAAAACCACAGAGGTTGAAAAGAACCTTTACGAAATCGAATTTGACGTTGACAAGGACACCTTCGAGGCTGCTATCGAGAAGGTATACCGCAAGGAAGTTAAAAAAATTAATGTTCCTGGCTTCAGAAAGGGTAAGGCTCCTCGTTCAATGATTGAAAAAATGTATGGCAAGGGTGTTTTCTATGAAGATGCTATCAACGAAATCATTCCTGACGCTTACGAAAATGCAATTAAGGAGGCTGACCTCAAGGTTGTAAGCCGTCCAGAGTTTGACATTGTTACAATTGATGATAATGGTGTTGTTCTCAAGGCTAAGTTCTTTGTAAAGCCAACTGTTGAAATCAAGAATTACAAGGGTATCGAGGTTGACAAGACTGTTAAAGAGGTAACCGAAGAGGATATTGCAGCTGATATCGACAGAGCTCGTCAGAGAAACTCTCGCGTTGTTGATGTTACAGACCGTGCTGTTCAGGACGGAGACATCGCAAACATAGATTATGAGGGCTTCTGCGACGGAGTTGCTTTTGATGGTGGTAAGGCTGAGGGCTATGACCTCTCTATCGGCTCAGGTAGCTTCATTCCTGGCTTTGAGGAGCAAATTATCGGTCACAACATCGGTGAAAAGTTTGATATAACTGTTACATTCCCAACTGAGTATCACTCTGCTGATCTTGCTGGTAAGGAAGCAATCTTCAAGATTTCTCTTAATGCTATCAAGTTTAACGAGCTTCCTGCTCTTGACGATGAATTCGTTAAGGATGTAAGCGAATTTGATACTGTTGATGAATATAAGGCCGATATCAAGGCAAAACTCGAAAAGAAAAATGAGCAGGATGCTGACAACGCAGTTGAGGCTCAAATCATAGATGCTTTGGTTGAGGCTCTTGAGGCTGACATCCCTGCTGCTATGTTCGAAAACGAGGCTGAGAACTTTGTTCGTGATTACGATTCAAGACTCAGAATGCAAGGCCTTGATCTCAATACTTATTGCAAATATACTGGTCAAACGCTCGAATCTATGCGCGAGCAGTTTATGCCTATGGCTCAAAGACAGGTTAAAACTCGTCTTGCTCTCGAAAAGATTGTTGAGCTTGAAGGTATTGACGCTACTGCTGAAGAGGTTGAAGCTGAATATGCTAATCTCGCTACAGCTTATGGTCTCGAGGCTGATAAGGTTAAAGAGCTTGTTGAGGCTGACGCAATTAAGTCCGACCTCTGCGTAAAGAAGGCTGTTGACTTTGTTAAGTCTAACGCAAAAGTAAAAGCGTAAATTAACATTCGTATTCTTGTTACCGCTGTGTTTAATAAATACAGCGGTAATTTTAAACCTAAAATTCAAGGAGGATTTATTATGCCTTACGTACCTATGGTCATTGAGCAAAGTAGCCGTGGCGAACGCTCTTTTGACATTTATTCAAGACTTCTCGAGGATAGAATTGTATTTCTTTGCGACCAAGTAAACGACACTACTGCTTCTCTTGTTGTTGCACAGCTTCTCTATCTTGAAGCAAAGGATCCAGACAAGGATATCTATCTTTATATTAATAGCCCAGGTGGAAGTGTTAGCGCAGGCTTGGCTATTTATGACACAATGAATTACATTAAGTGTGATGTTTCTACCATTTGTGTTGGAATGGCTGCCAGCATGGGCGCTTTCCTTCTTTCAAGTGGCGCTAAGGGCAAGCGCATTGCGCTTCCAAACAGCGAAATCATGATTCATCAGCCTCTCGGCGGGGCACAAGGTCAGGCAACTGATATTAAGATTCATGCAGACCATATTTTGAAGACAAGAGCAAGACTTAATGAAATTCTTGCAAAGAACACAAATCAGCCTCTTGATGTTATCGAGCGCGATACAGAGCGTGATAACTTTATGTCGGCTGATGCCGCTATGGCTTACGGACTTATTGATAAAGTAATTGACAAGAGAGTTTAATTCATATGAGTGAAATTAAAATATGCTCCTTTTGTGGCAGAAGTGAAAAGGAAGTAGGATTACTCATTCCTTCTCCAACAGGCGCTTGCATTTGTGACGAATGTATTGATGCTTGCTCGATGATTATCGATGAGTATCTTGAAAGTGAGGAAAAGAAATCGTCTAATGACGAGAGCTTCTCTCTTTCTAATCTCCCTGCTCCTGCACAAATAAAGGAAATTTTAGACGAATATGTAATCGGCCAGGACAAAGCAAAAATAACTCTTTCTGTTGCTGTTTATAATCATTATAAAAGAATTCTTTACAATGAGAAAAAGGCAAAGGAAGCAAGCGAAAACGATGTTGACATTCAAAAAAGTAATGTTCTTTTGATTGGTCCTACTGGTGTTGGTAAAACATATCTTGCGCAAACTCTTGCGCGTGCGCTCAAGGTTCCATTTGCTATTGCAGATGCCACTACTCTTACCGAGGCGGGATATGTAGGTGAGGATGTTGAAAATATTCTTTTAAGACTTATTCAAGCTGCAGATTTTGACATAGAAAAGGCCGAAAAAGGTATTATCTACATTGATGAAATTGATAAAATTTCAAGAAAAAGCGAAAATCGCTCTATTACTCGTGATGTTTCAGGCGAGGGTGTTCAGCAGGCGCTTCTAAAAATTCTTGAAGGCACAGTTGCTAATGTTCCGCCACAAGGTGGCAGAAAGCATCCTAATCAAGAATTCATTAAGATTAACACAGAAAATATTTTGTTTATTTGTGGTGGCGCTTTTGATGGTCTTTCTGACATAATTGAGTCTCGCAAGGGCAAGCAGCTTATGGGCTTTGGTGGCACAATAAAGAGCAAGCAAGAAAATAAGGGCACTAAGGTTTTTGAGGACGCAAATGCTCACGATATTGTAAAATATGGACTTATTCCAGAGCTTGTTGGTCGTCTTCCTGTAATTGTAGGTCTTGAAAATCTTGACAAGGATGCTCTTGTTAAAATTCTTAAAGAACCAAAGAATTCAATCGTAAAGCAATATAAGAAGCTTTTTGAAATTGATGGTGTTGAATTAGAGTTTACAGACGATGCTCTAATTGAGGTTGCAAGCAAATCCTTGGAGCGCTCTACCGGTGCGCGTGGACTCCGTTCTATTATGGAAGAAACAATGACCTCGATTATGTACGAGTTACCATCTCGCAAGGACGTTTCTAAGGCTATTATTAACGCCGATTGCATTAAGGGTGTATCGAAACCCGAATATATTTTAAAATAAGAAAAAAGGGCTTTAAAAAGCCCTTTTCTTTTTAATGTTTTCTCCAAACCATCTTGTCAACGATTCCAGTATAGGATTGAATAATCTTAACAACCTTACCAGAAACATTTTCGTCGGTATAATCAGGCACAGGAATTCCAAAATCCTTGTTTTTAACAAGTGTTACCGCAACATCAAGAGCTTGAAGCAAGGATTTTACATCAATTCCAGCAAGAACAAAGCAAGCCTTATCAAGAGCCTCTGGACGCTCGGTAGAAGTTCTTATACAAACAGCAGGAAAAGCCTTGCCTAACGATGTGAAGAAGCTTGATTCCTCAGGCAATGTTCCACTATCGGAAACAACAGCAAAAGCATTCATTTGAAGGTTATTGTAATCATGGAAGCCAAGTGGCTCATGTTGAATAACCCTCTTATCAAGCTCAAATCCCATGCTTTCTATTCTCTTTTTGCTTCTTGGATGACAAGAATACAAAACCGGCATATCATATTTTTTCGCCATTTCATTAATAGCATTAAAAAGTGATAAAAAATTCTTCTCTGTATCAATATTTTCCTCTCTATGAGCAGAAAGAAGAATATATTTTCCTTTTTCAAGGTTCAACCTTGATAAAATATCAGAAGCTTCAATTTCACTAATATTAGCCCTCAAAACCTCTGCCATTGGACTTCCAGTTACATATGTTCTTTCCTTTGGCAAGCCACATTCTGCAAGATATCTTCTTGCATGCTCAGAATATGCAAGATTGACATCTGAGATAATATCAACAATTCTACGATTTGTCTCCTCTGGTAAACATTCGTCCTTACAACGATTTCCAGCTTCCATATGGAAAATAGGAATATGAAGTCTTTTTGCAGAAATAGCAGACAAGCAAGAATTGGTATCTCCTAAAACAAGCAAAGCATCCGGCTTAATTTGTGTCATAAGAGTATAAGAAGAACTAATGATATTTCCGATTGTTTCTCCCAGATTTTCTCCAACTGCATTCATATACACATCAGGCTCTGCAATTTTCAAATCCTTAAAGAAAACACCATTAAGATTATAATCATAATTTTGACCTGTGTGCGCAAGAATACAATCGAAATATTCTCTACACTTATTTATTGTTGCAGAAAGTCTAATAATTTCAGGCCTTGTGCCAACAATAATAAGAAGCTTAATTTTTCCGTTATCTTGAAATTTAATTTTTGAATAGTCGGTTTTAACAGTCATTTTTATTACACCTTTTCAAAAAAAGTATCTGGTTTATTAGGATCAAATGGCTCGTTAGCCCACATGAATGTTATCAAATCCTCTGTCTTTGATAAATTTATGATATTATGAGTGTATCCAGGAATCATCTCAATGACCTGGAGCTTTTCTCCACTAACATAAAAATCGATTATAGGGTAATCATTTCCATCTTCGTCCTTGCCAAGCTTACGAAGCTGAATAAGAGCTTTTCCTTTGACAACAACAAATTTTTCGTTTTTAGAGTGATGCCAATGGTTACCCTTTGTTATATCGGGTTTTGAAATATTAACACTAAACTGCCCCGAATTCGCAGTTTTTACAATTTCAGTAAATGTTCCGCGAGAATCCTCGTTGGTTTTTAAATTATAAAATAGCTTTTTGGTTGGTAAATATGAAAGCCATGTGCTATAAAGTTTGGAAACAAGTGGATTTTCAAAGTTCGGAACGCCAAACGCCTCTCGAATTTGCGGAAAGCTCTTTATCGTTTCAGCAATAAAACCAAGAGTTGTGCTATATTGCACGGGAACTGAGCAGAAATTTCCATTTTTTGTTTCTTTACCCTTAAGAGCACGAATCATTTCGTCAATCAAATCATCAATATAAACCAAATCAAGTTCTACACTTGGGTCATTTATTTGTATTGGTAAATCATTTGCAATATTATGACAAAATGTAGCAATTACACTATTATAATTAGGTCTGCACCACTTACCAAAAAGATTTGGGAAGCGATAAATGAGCGCCTTTGCACCGGTTTGTCTCGAATATTCAAGTATAAGATCCTCGCCAGCCTTTTTGCTTTTTCCATATTCACTGTTTGCAAATCTTCCTTCAAGGGTTGCTTGGATTGAGCTGGAAAGCATTACTGGACATTTGTTTTCGTGCTTTTTTAATAGATCAAGAAGCATTTTTGCAAATTCAAAATTGCCTTGCATGAACTCGTTTTGATCCTTTGGTCGGTTAATTCCTGCCAAATTAAAAACGAAATTGGCATCTCTACAATATTTGTCAAGCAATTCAAAACTTGTATCTATATCACACTCAAATATATTATCGATATATAAGTGCGAATTTGTCTTGTCTTTGCCATCCTTAATATTATAAAGACTCGCCACAAGATTTTTTCCTACAAAGCCCTTTGCCCCTGTAACAAGTATATTCATATACACCTCAATACTTAATGCCTAAGGCATCAAGCTCGTTTCTTATGTATTCAAGAGAAAGGAGCTTGTCCTTTACCTGCTCTAAATTTAGAAGATCTGTATTATTAGAATTAAATTCTGTTAATGTATTGCGCTTTAGATCTCCATCTTTAAAATACTTATCGTAATTTAAGCCTCTATCATCGCATGGGACGCGATAAAATTTGCCGAGGTCAATAGCACGAGCGCATTCCTCGTTTGTTAGAAGAGTCTCGTACATTTTCTCGCCATGTCTTATACCAATAACCTTTATATTGCTCTTATCAGCGCCAAAAAGCTCACAAACAGCCTCTGCCTGTGTTTGGATTGTGCAAGCAGGCGCTTTTTGAACAAGAATGTCACCGCTAACACCCTTTTCAAACGCGAAAAGAACCAAATCAACAGCCTCTTCAAGTGACATAATAAATCTTGTCATAGAAGGCTCGGTAATTGTGATAGGTTGTCCATTCTTAATCTGCTCTATCCAAAGAGGAATTACAGAGCCACGGCTACACATAACATTACCATATCTTGTACAGCAAATCTTAGTTTTGTCAGAAGATACTGTACGAGATTTTGCAACAATAACCTTTTCCATCATTGCCTTACTCGTTCCCATAGCATTAACAGGATAGGCAGCCTTGTCAGTAGAAAGACAAATTATAGACTTTACTCCCTCTTCAATGGCAGCTGTGAGAACATTATCCGTTCCCAAAACATTAGTTTTTACTGCTTCAAGTGGGAAAAACTCACACGAAGGAACCTGCTTAAGTGCAGCTGCATGAAAAATGTAATCTACACCATGCATAGCATTTTTAACAGATGAAATATCGCGAACATCGCCTATGTAAAACTTGATTTTATCAACATACTCAGGCATTTTCACTTGAAATTCGTGACGCATGTCATCCTGCTTTTTCTCATCACGAGAAAAAATGCGAATTTCAGCAAGATCGGTTTGCAAAAATCTGTTAAGAACAGCATTTCCAAAAGAACCTGTTCCACCTGTTATCATTAATGTTTTTCCTGTAAAAAGTCCCATATTGAGCTCCTTGTAAACTTATTCTATTATATTTTATCATATTAGATTATAAAAATCAATATATTTTATTTTATATAAAGCAAAAAACCGAATGAGCAAGTGCTCATTCGGTTTTTGGTCTGAGTAGCGGGATTTGAACCCACGGCCTCTACCACCCCAAGGTAGCGCGCTCCCAGCTGCGCTATACCCAGATACGCTTGTTATTATATCACGCAAAAAATCTTATGTCAATAGATATTTTTTATATTTTTGAATTATTTATATGCTATTTAGACAAACTAAAATTGAAATCTCAGATTTCAAAATTTTATCAAGGAGTTTGTTATGCAAAATAAGGCAAATCACTGTATTCATTGCACAGTTAAGTCATGTGCACATCACGCAAAAACAACTAATTACTGCGTTCTCGATACCGTTTCTATCGGCACACACGAATGCAATCCTACCGTTTCCCAATGTGTAGATTGCGAATCGTTTGTTCTTGATAAATGCGGCGACGGAAAGTGTTCCATTAAATAAAACGACTTTGATATTACAAAAAATCACCTTTATAGGTGATTTTTTGTTTTTAGATTTTTTGAATTTACAAATTCTAAAATTGTTATTTTCCTATTTTATATAGCTCTGCTCTGTATTTCAAGATTTTATTTTCTGATTTTTTGTCTTTTATTTTCAACAATTTTATTTTTAAAAAACATGGTTTTATTTTCACATATAAAAAAGAAAAGGGTCTTGATATAAAATATACAAGATACAAAAACGCGACTTTTGTAAAAAACGCAATACACTCGGAAATTGATATAACAAGCTTGCCCAAGGTCACATAATACAAAAGCACTCCTGCAATTGCGCCTGCAAAAATATACCATCTAACAATGCCAAAATTAATGTGATATGTATATATCGTCATAACAAGCGTTGCAACGAAAAAATATACAATATCCGTTATGAATATCATAATTCCTTCTGCTATTTTTTTCTTTTTTCTATCACTATTCAATGGATTTTTTATAAGTGGAAGCCTTATGTTTTTGAGTCTAAGATTGAACTTATTTACATATGAAACGCCAAGCAAAACTCGTACTATTCTTATAAGGTCATAAAAAGCCCCAAGCCCTAATCCCAACAACACACTATTTAAGGCAACTAATAGCTGTTCGGCAAAGGAAATTTCCATTTAATCCTCACTTAAAAATATCCATTATTGATCTTTTCTTTTTTTGTGATGTATTTGTAAAGTAGAAGATTCCGTTTATTTGTCCATTCAAAACAAATTCTCCGCTTTCTGCGTTGAATTTTTCGATTTTTAAATTTTCTCCCTCTATAGAAACGCCAAAATTGTCACTTTGCGCAATTATTGTTCCGTCATCGAAGCTTGTAACATCGCTTATTCCTGTCATTTCCGTTCTTTTTCTCCCCTTGATGCTCACATCATGCTTTATAATCTGTTCTTCCGTTTCAATGTTCATAATAACCTCCAGCCCTTTCATATTGATAATATGAAAAAGTGCCCGAGTTTATTACTCGGACACCACCTCATAAAGCTCAGACGCATCATTTTTTCTAACAACCTCGCGCACATCAAGGACTCTAACCTTTAGCTTTTTCTCGCCAAAGGCAATTTCTATAATATCGCCCTCTTTAACATCATAGGAAGCCTTAACAGTCCTACCATTTACGCTCACATGTGCGGAGTCGCACGCATCGTTTGCAACTGTACGTCTTTTTATAATTCTTGAAATTTTAAGAAATTTATCTATTCTCATATTTTCTCCAAAAACAAATCCTGCGAAAATCGCAGGATTTATTTATATAAGACTTAAGCGTTAACCTTATCCTTAAGAGCCTTACCAGCAGCAAACTTAACTGCCTTCTTAGCTGGGATCTGGATCTTCTCCTTTGTCTGTGGGTTGATACCAGTCTTAGCCGCTGTAGCCTTAACCTCAAATGTACCAAATCCTACGAGAGAAACCTTGTCTCCTGCTACGAGAGCGTCCTCGATAGCTGCGATAACTGCTGAAACTGCTATTTCTGCATCCTTCTTCTTAAGGTCTGCCTCTTTTGCTACTACTTCAATAAGATCTGTCTTGTTCATGGTTTTTTCTCCTCTTTTATTTTGCCGAAATCCCATTTGGTTTTCGTACTATTATTATACCACTATGAGAACGAAAATTCAAGTGTTAATTGGAAATTTGTCACAAAAACACCTATTTTTTTCATTGTTTTTTATACATTTTCACTTTTTTAGGGCAAAATCTTTAATTTTCTCAACATTTTTAGCATTCTTCCATCACCAAAAAGAATCGCAAGCTCACTCTCCGAAACTGTTTTCGTTCTTAAAATCAGCACCAAATATAGAAAAACAGCTATAAAAATCGACAAAATTGTAGCTATTGACGAAGGAATATATGATGAAATAAAACGATTTAAGAACGCAGATGCACCAATTGAGGTAACCGAGCACAAAAGTGGTAAAACAATTGTCTTGAAAACACCCGGCAAATTGCCAACATATTTAACTACAAAAATAATATTTATAGTAGATGCAGTTAAATAACACAAAACTGTACTTATAGGTGCGCCCATAACGCCTATTTTTGCAAGTAAAATATAATTTGATACAAGCTTTACAGAAGCTCCAGCAAGCATTGACATTATCGGAAGCCTTTGCTTGCCAACGGAATTCAAAAAAGAATTAGTAATTGCTATAATTCCTAAAAATAAGACTGACGCCGAGGCAACTGCAAGCCAAGGCGAGGCTCGCTCAACGGACTCTGCTCTAAACATCAAAAGCTGTAAAATTTGCCTTGAAAATACGCCTAATCCCATTGCGCACGGCAATGCAATTATTACAATAAAACGAAAACTAAACGACCTCATCCTTTTCTGAGCATCTATATCTTTTCTTTCGTGTGCTGATGTAATCATAGGTACAAGCGCATTTGCAATTGGATATAAAATGATTGTTGGAAGATTAAACATTGATATAACAAGAGATGTATAATCTCCGTAGTATATTCTTACCGCAATTTCATTCATTCCATACACGAGCAGACGATTTTGCACCATTATAGTATCTAAAATCGTTGTAAGAGATAAAACTGACGAGCTAATTGTTACTGGAATTGCTATTGCGAGCATTTCCTTCAATATTTCCTTTATGCTTCTTTTCTCCTTGTTTATTTCATTCAAGGAGAAAAAGCGCTCTTCTTTAAAAAATATTTTTCTTATATATAAAAATATCATTCCTAAAAGAACGCCTGCTGTAACACCTAATATTGTATATGAGGCAACAACATTATCCTCACACCCCTTGGATTTCGCCCAAAGAGCAAGCGAAATTCCTATAAGAACCTTAGAAATTGCCTCAATAAATTGAGAAATCGCAGTTGGTGCCATTAGCTGATAGCCCTGAAAATAGCCTCTCATACAGCTACTTAAGCAGATAAAAAGCATTGTTGGAGCTATTGCAACTATACAAAGTGAGGTTTCAGGTGCGCCGATTAATTGTGATAGCTGTTTCGAAAAGGCTATCATAATAATGGAAAAGGCAAATCCTATTATTAGAAATAAAATTATTGCTATATCAAATATTTTTTTGGTTTCTAAAAGTCGCCCCTTAGAGCGACTTTTAGCTATCATTATTGAGAGTGCAACAGGAAGCCCGGCTGTTGAAATAACATAAAGATAGGCATATATTTCATATGCAGAGCTATAATAGCCTGCGCCTATGCTTCCAACCACTCGATTAAGCGCGATTTTAGATATAAGTCCTACCGCCTTTACAAGAAAGTTTGCTAAGGTCAGTACTAAAACTCCCGAAAAGAATAGATTTTTTGCGCTTTTTGGTTTGTTTCTTAAATCACACTTATTATTCAAGGCTACTCCTCTTTAAGTTATTTTTTGCCAAGGAACTCAGTGTAAAGCGAGTTCTTTGGAACATAGTCATAGCTTATAGAGTCAAGCTTTAAGAACTTTTGTTTAAGCTCGTTTGCTTTTTTATAATATTTACTATTTTCCTCAACTTCATTCAAAATATCAATTATGTAGCCCTTTAAGAGGAACAATTCATAGTCCATAAAGGAATTAAGCTGAATTTTACAAATATCGTTTTTGTTAGGATAAATGCTTTCATCCTCGTTTTTACGAACCTTATCCCAAAGGAAAAGTGTAAATTCTGCATCAGCGCCACGGAACTTATAGTCTCTTACCAAGCGTCTTGAAAGTCTTATATCATCACGCTCGAAGACTACTCCGTTTACCTCAACATCCTCATCTACATTTATGAATACGCCTGCATAGCTACGATTCTTAAAAAGCCTTGTAATCTCAGGATATACAGCCTGTATTCCCTCGAAAATTATAACTCCATTTTCTGGAATATCAAGTCTTTCATAATGAGATGTTTTTTGAGTGATGAAATCGTAAACAGGCATATCAACGCTTGTACCCTGTCTTGTAGCATTAACGCAACGCTCAAGAACATCAAGGTCAAGAGCATTGACAGAGTCGTAATCAATATCATCGTTGCCTACAACGGAACGCTGTTCTTTTCTTTCCTTAAAGAAATTATCGAAGGAAACAATGGTAACAGGTCTTCCACTCTTTTCAAAATCGCTGATGATTTTATTTGCTGTTGTGGTTTTACCAGCACAGGTAGGACCAGATAGCAAAAGTGACTCGACTCCTGTATTTTTTACGCGATTTGAAACCTCACAAAGTCTTTCTTCAAATTCTGCCTCGCACCTATTTACAAAGTTTATTTTGTCCTGCTCGTTCAAAAAAGAGATATTGATATGTCTCATATTTTCACCTCCTATCAAAAAACTCCTTTATTTGGACATCAGATTTTTTATTCTCTCGCAAATATTCATATGGATATTTTTGGGAAAATATTCTTAAAATTTCGGGCTTATCAGCACCATTCTTCACTAATTTTGTGGTTGCGCCTGCACCTATACCAAAGACGGTGTGGGCATCAGACATCATAAACACATTATAAAGTCCAAAATACTCTGGTCTTGCATAGCCAACATTTTCAAGATTTCCAACGGTATTCTTTTGTCGATACATATAATATGGCAAATATCCGTTAGAGGTAAGCGCCTTGTATGCATACTCTACGCTTGCGCCAGCGTCATCATCGCTCATATTATAAATTTCGCCATTTTCGTTTAAGATTCGTGCAGATTTCTTTACGCAGAAGGTATGCACGGTAACATTATCAGGAGAAAGGTCTATTATTTTATCGACTGTGTTTTTAAAGCTTTCAAAATTATCTCCATCAAGACCAGCAATAAGGTCGGTATTTATACTTCTTATCTTGCTATTTTTTACCTTGTCGAATGCCTCAAAAAACTCCGATACAGTATGATGTCTGCCGATTGCACCTAACACCTTATCATTAAGAGTTTGTGGATTAACACTGATTCTATTAACTCCATATTTATAGGCTATTTCAAGCTTTTGTGGTGTTATTGTATCAGGACGACCGCCCTCGAGAGTGAACTCATCAAGAGATGAAACATCAATTTCGTTAGCTATTGTAGCAAGAACCTCCTCAAGTTGTGCTTCATTTAGCATAGTTGGAGTTCCTCCGCCTATGTAAATACAGGAAATTTCGAGTCCAAGCTCATTTATTAACCTTGTTGTTTCCTTAATATCCCAGCATATTCTGCTAACATAAGACGGAATTAGGTCAAAAAGCTTCTTTCCTGCATAAGAAATAAACGAGCAATAATTGCATCTTGACGGACAAAAGGGAATCGAAATATAGATGCTACATTTTTTGTCATTGGTCAACGACATTATAGCACTCTCGTTTTTGGCAACCGATATAACGAGGTTAGTCCTTTGCTCTGACAAAAGATATCTGTTTTTTAAAATTTGCCTTGTCTCATCCTCAGAAAAGGCATTTAAAAGCTCATAGCAAATTTTTGATGGGCGAATTCCTGTAAGAAGTCCCCACGGAATATCTCTACCTGTAATTTCCTTACAAGCCATATAAATAGCCTGTCCTATTGCGGTTTTAGCGGACCTTTCCTCGCTCTCGTCTTGGTTTAACAAGTAATTCACGCTCTTCTCGGTCTCGGAACCATTCACACACAAGCGAACGCTTGCGTATATTTGGCTATCAAGTTGCGACAAGGACGCATACAGAGACATTCCGTCCGTGTCCTCATCTTGGCTTTCAGGAAAGCTAATTCCGTGGAAAAACGCCATACAAAGGCTTTGAACATATGTTCTGTTTATTTTTCCGTCTAAAAAAATCCTCATTTTAGCACTTCACTATCCATTACTATTGTAACAGGTCCATCATTTAAAAGCTCAATCTTCATATCAGCGCCAAATATACCCTTTTCGGTTGGAACAAATTGAGAAATATGAGAGCAGAAATACTCATAAAGCCTATTTGCTTCATCTGGCTTTGCTCCATTCATATAATCGGGACGATTTCCCTTTTTGTAGTTAGCAAGCAAGGTGAAATTAGAAACGACCAACACAGAGCCAGAAACATCAATAACGCTCAAATTCATTTTGTCGTTTTCATCGGAGAAAATGCGAAGCTTAGAAATCTTATTTGACAAAAGCTCTGCATCTCTTTCGCTATCGCCTTCCTTTACCCCCAAAAGTATCAAGAGTCCGTTGTCTATTTTACTATGTAGTGCCTCATCAATTGTAACAGAGGCGTTTTTTACTCTTTGAATAACTGCTATCATTACGATGCTCCCACAAGTCTTGTTACTCTAATTACATCCTTAATGGATCTGATTTTGGCAATAATCGAGTTAAAATGTCCTATATCCTTACAAGAAATGGTCATATTTATAAGAGTTGTATCCTCGACATTCCTTGTGCTTATAGCAACGATATCTACGCGCATATCTGCCAAGGCTACTGAAATTTCAGCAAGCATTGACATACGATTATTGACAACAATTTGAATTGCAGAATCATAAGATGACTTATATGAAGACGGCTTATCCCACTCTGCCTTAACAAATCTGTTAGCGTTTTCTTCATTAGCATAAGCGTTGCTGATATTAGGACAGTCTGCCTTATGGACGGATATTCCATATCCCTTAGTGATAAATCCGATGATTTTTTCGCCTGGAAGAGGATTACAGCACTTTGCGAACTTAACTGCACATCCCTCTTCTCCATCAATTATAACGCCACCTGTTGACTTTTTACGCCTTGTGTTTTGAGGTGTGGTCTCAATGATATTGAAATCCTTATCGTTATTTTTATGGTTTCTTTCGTATTCATCACGAATTTTAAGCTCAATTTTAGTAAGCGCTATACCACCATAGCCAAGTGCATTAAAGAGATCGTCTGCCTCGTTCATTCCAAAGCGCTTTCCAACGCTTGTAACGATTTCGATCTTCTCACTTTCGCTACATACAAGTCTATGACGGGCAAAAAGCTTATCAATTTCGCTCTTACCAACGACAATATTCTCTTGACGCTTTTCTTTTTTGAACCATTGACGAATTTTATTTCTTGCTTCACTCGTTTTTACGATGCTAAGCCAGTCTCTGCTTGGTCCCTTTGAAGCATTTGAGGTAAGAACCTCAACGATATCTCCGTTTTGAGGTGCAGAATCAATAGGCGCAATTCTACCGTTGATTTTTGCACCAACCATCTTATTTCCAACGCCTGTATGAATAGAATAAGCAAAGTCGATAAGTGTGGCGCCCTGTGGCAATGCCACAACATCTCCCTTTGGAGTAAATACAAAGGTTTCGTCATGGAAAATATCAATTTTAAAGGCATGCATAAACTCCTCAGAGTCAGCAGCCTCATTTTCTGTGTCAATGAGCTTCAAAATCCAAGCAAGTCTTTGATCAACATCAGCAGACGCTCTTTCGCCACTCTTATATTTCCAGTGAGCAGCGATACCATATTCAGCGACCTGATGCATCTCGCTTGTTCTTATTTGCACCTCAAAAGGAATACCATCTTTACCAATAACGGTGGTATGAAGCGACTGATACATATTAGGCTTTGGTGTTGAAATATAGTCCTTAAAACGTCCAGGAACGCTCTTAAACATTTCGTGTATTATTCCAAGCACTGTGTAGCATTCAAGCTCGGTATTTACGATAATACGAAGCGCGTAAAAGTCGTAAATTTCATCAAATGACTTGTTTTGATTGTACATCTTACGATATACGCTATATACGGTTTTTACACGGCCCTCAAGCTTAAAATCAATGTCTGTATGCTCAAGCTTTTCGGTTACATAAGACTTCAGCTTTTCAATGAAATCTACATTTTTTCCGTATTTTTCCTCAATATGTCCCTTTATTTCCTTATAGCCTATTGGATCAAGGTATTGAAGTGCGTAATGCTCAAGCTCCTGCTTAACCTTTTGCATACCAAGACGGTGTGCCAATGGCGCATAGATATGCATAGTTTCAAGGGCAGTTGTTCTACGCTTTTCGTCCTTTTTAACATACAAGGTACGCATATTATGCATTCTATCGCAGAGCTTTATGAAAATTACACGAATATCCTTTGACATAGCAAGAAGCATTTTTCGAATATTCTCAATATGTGTTTCTTCCTTGTCTACGATATTTATAGACTTGATTTTAGTAACGCCATCAACGAGCAATGCAACATCCTCGCCAAAAAGCTCTCTTACCTTTGAAATGTTAGTTTTTTCAGGACAATCCTCGACTGTATCGTGCAAAAATGCAGCACAAATAGAGTCGGTATCAAGTCCGAGTGAGGCAACGATTTCAGCGACAGCAATAGGATGAGAAATATATGGTTCTCCGCTCTGTCTTAATTGCCCCTCGTGCATTTCATCGGCATACAAAAAGGCTTTTTTAATTTTTTCGAGGTCATATTTTTTGCCATTGCCAGCCAAAATTTCAAATAGCTGTTCAATAGGCTTTAGCTTAATGGTGTCCATTAATTACTCCTTAATTTGCCGAATAGTTAGACTTTATCTTTTTCAAAATATTAGATTTTTCGAGATTTGTCTTATTTTTGGAATAGTTTACCTTAAAGGTAAAGGAATATTCGTCAATTTCATCAATAGAAATGATGTTAAGCTCTCTAAAAATCTTTATCATAAGCTTTATTTTTATGTAGTTGGCTGTAACGCCAGAATATTTACGCTTTATTGCCTTAAGAAGCTTTACATATGAATATTGCTCCTTGCCTTCTCTTGCTTCCTTTGTCAAGAAGCTATACAAAAGCGCAAAATCCTCTCTTTGAGGAATAATTTCCTCACTTGAAAGAGTGCTTTCGCCATTTTTAACCTTAATAAATTCGCTTTCCAAGGTAAGCTGTTCGGTATAAGCTCGCTCGCTCATTCTTATATCCTTAATGTTGAATTGAACGGATTTTGTATTCAAAAATTCGTTAATTTCAAGATTAAAGGCTACATCCACCTCGTCGTATATCTCGTAAGGAAAATCCTGCGAGGAAACACAGAAAAGCATTCCTGTAAAGGCTATTCCATCCTTTGAAAGAGTTAACTTAAGGTGTCTGTTCATTCCTATAGGAACGATATCCTCAACTATCATATTGCTGATAGCAAATACAGGAACTGGATTTGAAACGCCATAGGGCTCAAGAATACCTATTTCGCCAGCAAGAGGTAGGCTTATCTGATTTGGAGAAAGATAGCAATCAATATCAAGAGCGCAATCTGGCGCTTGATTTTCAAAGCATTTTCTTGCATATTCATTCATTCTTTCACGAAGCTCTGGAAGGTATTTTCTCTTAACAGTAAGTCCTGCTGCAAGCTCGTGTCCACCGAACTTATCAAGAATATCAGAGCAAGATGAGAGTGCGTCAACAAGATTCATTCCCTTAACGCTTCTACCAGAGCCCTTTCCTATAGCCTCGGGATCGTTTGAATTTTCATTTCCCTCGAAAGATATAAGAATTGCAGGAAGTGAATATCTTTCAGAAATTCTTGACGCAACTATTCCTATAATTCCGTGATGCCAAGCTTCGTCATCAAGAATAATAACATTGTTGCTTGCAAGTCCATTTTCCTCAATAATTGCATAAGCCTGCTCTGCTATTTTATTTTCCTCAAGCTGTCTATCCTTATTGATGTCGCAAAGCTTCAAGGCAAGCTCCTGCGCATATTCCTCGTTCTTTGAAAGGAAGAGCTCAACAGCAATTGACGCATCACTAATTCTGCCTGCTGCGTTTATTCTTGGAGCAACAGTAAAGCCGATAAATCCAGAGGACGCCTTTTTCTTTGTTTTAGTTCTTGATCTTGTTTCGTTAGAGCGACAAAGCTCTAAAAGTGCGCCAAGACCGATATTTTTAGTTTGGTCAACTAAGTTAAGTCCAAGGGATACAATAAGTCTATTCTCGTCCTTTACAGGCATAACATCAGCAATTGTTCCGATTGCTGTAAGGTCAGCATAATCTATAGAAATGCGTCTTACACAATCGATCATTTCATCGCCTGTTCTCATAGCCTCGAGGGCGCAAAGAAGCTTAAATACTACTCCTACACCTGCAAGAGATGGGAATGGATAGGTCGAGTCCACTCTTTTTGGATTAATTATAGCAAGAGCCTGTGGAAGTTCAGGACGACACTCGTGGTGGTCGGTAATGACAACATCTATTCCAAGCTCTTTTGCAATTTCAACCTCTGCGTTTGCAGTCACACCAGTATCAACGGTTATAATAAGCTGTGTTCCATCATCTGCAAGCTTTCTTATTGCATTCTCAGAAACACCATATCCCTCGCCCTTACGACTTGGAATATAGTAATTTACATTTGCACCATTTGCATCAAGATACATATAGAGTATGCTTACAGAGGTGACTCCGTCAACATCGTAGTCACCGTAAATGGATATTTTTTCGCCATTTTTTATAGCGTCAAGTATCCTATTGCATCCTTTTTCCATATCATTGAGCAAAAAGGGATCGTGCAATGTTTCTGCACTTTTCGATATAAAGGCTCTTGCATCATCAATGCTCGTATATCCTCTATTGATAATAAGCGTGGATAAAACATCGCTTATTCCAAGAGCGCTTGAAAGCTCTTTTGAGAACGAGGCATCAACGAGGTTGCCCTTTATATTCCATTTCTTTCTGTCTTTTTTCAATTTAACACCTATATTACTTTCTTAAAATTGCTAACGCGACATTAAGTCCGTCAACTGCAGCACTCATAATGCCACCGGCATATCCTGCCCCTTCTCCGCACGGATAAACATTCGCATGGGCAAAGGCAGTATAATTTTCATTTCTTAAAATACGAAGTGGGGCAGATGTCCTTGTTTCAACGCCAGTTAATGGCACATCCTTTGCATCAAAGCCCTTTATTTTTTTGCCAAATTCTACAAATCCAAGCTTCAAATAGTCACAAACAAATTTTGGCAAAACACCATTGAGATCGCAAACGCTTATAGAGCCGTTCATATATGACGGCATAATTCTTGAAGGCACGTTTGATGCTTTTCCTTCATAAAAATCGCCAAGCGTTTGCACAGGGGCGTTATAATTTGAGCCCGCTGTAATAAAGGCTCTTTTTTCAAGCTCTCTTTGGAATGCGATAGCCTTGCGAGGATCAGAGCCATAATCCTCCTTATCAACCTGAACGGCAATAGCAGAATTGGCATTTTTACCATCTCTTGCATAATGGCTCATACCATTTACAACGACAGCATTTTCCTCGCTTGATGCACAAACTACCTCTCCGCCAGGACACATACAAAACGAATAAACGCCCTTTCCGTCCTTCCTATAGGAAACATTATAATCAGCTGCGCCAAGCCTTTTATCGCCTGCATATTTGCCGTACATAGCCTCGTTTATGTCACTTTGAAGATGCTCTACACGCACACCAACAGAAAACGCCTTTGGTTCGATTGCCATTCCCTTTTCCATAAGATATGCATAGGTATCCCTTGCACTATGACCGAGCGCCAAAACAATGGATGAAAATTTAATTTCGCCCATCGTAGTATTAGCAACACCATCGGTAAATGAATTTAACTTCGTGTTATAAAAAACACTTCCACCAAGCGCTCTTATCTCGGCATCAATGCTTTTAACAATACCACGTAAATAATCTGTACCGATATGTGGCTTTGCCTTGAATTTTATATCCTCTGGAGCTCCGTGCTGGCAAAAGGTCTCCAAAACAAATGCACATTTTGGATCGCTTATTCTGGTAGTGAGCTTACCATCAGAAAATGTGCCTGCTCCACCCGCTCCAAACTGAATGTTTGTATCAGTGTCAAGCTCCTTTGTTTTGTAGAAGCTATTTACACGCGCTACTCTTGTATCAACATCTGCACCACGCTCAATAACAAGGGGCTTAAGTCCAGCCCTTGCAAGTGCCAATGCACAAAACATTCCCGCAGGTCCAAAGCCTACAACGAGAGGTGGTGCTGCTAATGGTTCTCCGGTATATTCAAAGGAGAGAGTTTCATTAGAAAGAACTTTTATGCCAAATTTAGCAAGCCTTTCCTTTGATGCCCTTGTACCATCAACCTCAGCACATACCGTACATACAAGCTTGATATCATTTTTATTTCTTGCATCAATCGAGCGCTTATGCAAATAAAGATTTAAAATACGCGAAAAGGCACGCGTTTTAATAATGCGCGCCTTTGCTATCTCGAAAATATCCTCATCAGTATTTGAAATTGATGCCTTTATTTGTTCTACTAAAATTCTCATTTTTTCGATATTGAGACAATAACAGAATCATCAGTTGATTCATTTTTAATTTCATAAGCCTCTGCCTTGCTCTCAATTAGAAAAACGGCATATTCATTTTCGGCGGTCTTTACAACCTTAAAATCAGATGACTTAAAGTCGACAACTACTCTGCGTACGCCCTTAACGGTAATTGTAATAGAGCCAGTGGGTTCGACATCAGTATACGGTGCATAGACGCTAACATCATCAAAATCTCTTTGGAAAATGTCGTTATCAGCCTCCATAACACCCATCCAAATAACAATAGCAATAAGAATACATGAGATAAGCGCGATTACGAGAGTTACCTTACTCTTTTGGGGAGTATCGTCCTCCATCGCTGCAGCAGCGATTTCGGCTGTATCGATTTCTGTGGTTTTAGAAAATCTATCCATTGCGCCCTCCTTATCTTCTCTTTTGAGTCATTTTTATTTTTGCCCCGTGCTTCTTTTGAGATGATTTATCCTGGAGCAAATATTCCTCGAGCTTCTTCTTCATTGTAGCTCTTGTGAAGTTTCTATAAATATGTCCTTCATTAGCAATAGAAACAATTCCTGTTTCCTCTGAAACAACTACTGCAACACAGTCACTGTTTTCACTAACACCGATAGCAGCGCGGTGTCTTGTGCCAAGGTCCTTGATAATATCAGGATTTGTAGAAAGTGGCAACAAGCATCCAGCCGAATAAATTCTATTATCACGAACAATAACAGCTCCGTCATGAAGTGGTGCCTTGTTGAAGAAAATATTTCTTAAAAGGAATGTACTAACCTGTGCATTAAGTATTGTTCCACTCAAAATGAAATCACCAAGCTTGGTATTTCTTTCAAAAACTATAATTGCGCCTGTTTTGGTCTTTGCAAGATCAAATACAGCATTTGAAATCGTATCAATCATATCGATAGTTTGTGTGGAGTTCTTTGCTTCACCTATGCTCTTTACACCCTTGATAGAGTTATCACCGAGTTTTTCGAGCGCAGAACGGAATTCTGGTTGGAAAATAACAACAAGCACAATGATACCAAAATCAAAGAAGTGCGACAAAATGAACTGCATAGAATGCAAATTCAAAAGATTACAAAGAATCATAAACGCAAACAAAAGTCCAACGCCAAGTGCAAGCTTTCCTGCACGCCTTTCCTTTACAAACTGGAAGGCAACAAATAAAACGAGTGATAGACACAAAATATCAAGTATGTCAAAAAATGAAATTACCGTGAAGTGTCTGAATATATGAACGATAAAATTCCATATTGCTCTCATAAGTCAACTCTCTCTTTCTCAAAAATTACGTATACAAACGCGCGCTATCGCGGGCAAAAATATCAATTTATATAATTATAACATAAATATTTAGCTTTGCCAACACATTTTTGAATATTTTTCTTAAATACAGGCTACTTTTCAAATAAAAATCAAAAAAATCGCCATTTTCTTTAAAAAATAGCGATTTTTAACTTTTAAAATTGTCTTCAAATTGCTCTTGCACCACCAAAATCAAACACATCCTCGCACGAAATTGATTTTTCTTTCATTTTCAAGCGTGCAATTTCACTATGAATTTTCTCATAGTCCTTGTGTTTTTTTATGTCACCAAAAAAGTAAACTGTATCATCAATCACGCACGATGCGCCACCTATAAAGCCATAGTCATAACCATCTAATTTTATGTCACCTTGACTTATTAAAACTACTCTCTTGCCTGCCTTCGCAAGGGCGTTATAAATGCTTTTATCAGCAGTTACCGCAGTATCATCGTCAAGAACGAGCGTTGAGCAAGCGCTATATCCCTGCTTTACATCAATTAATTGAAAGCCCAAGGCTTTTGCATATTCAATGATTTCCTTGGCAACATATTTGAGTTTTCCACAAATTAGATTGCCAATTTTAAGAGCATTAAGAGCGATATCGCTTGGATATTTAGCAGAGGTAGGCGATGATATTTTTACAATTTCATACCCCTCATTCTCTGCTATTTTGAATATATTTTCATTTTTATAATAATAGTCCTCATAGCAAAAAATCCTTTTGCCAAGCGAGAAAATGAGCATATCGGCATGAGTTGAGACAGGCCCATCAAGCTTATCGTATGGTAGAAGTGATAAAACTTCACATCCTGTTGCCTTAGCAAGAGGTTCGGCAACAAAAGTGCTGGCAAACAATTTCATTTTTAACTCCTTTTATGAAAAAAAGACCGCCATAGACGGTCTTTATTCTCAAAATACTCAGATTGCGCGAACAACCTTGCCTGAACGAAGGCAACGAGAGCATACATTAACAGTTTTGTTTGAGCCGTCTACAACAGCCTTTACTCTTCTAATATTAGGTTTCCAAACTCTGTTAGTTTTACGGTTTGAGTGTGATACATTGTGTCCGAATGTAACGCCTTTTCCGCAGATAGCACACTTAGCCATTTTTTACACCTCCATTAAAGTAGAAAAGATACCTACCAAAATTCACGATTAGTATTATAGCACAGTATTTTTTCAATTGCAATAGTAAAATTCAATTTTTTTAAAATTATTTTTTATTTATTTTTTCGAGTATATGTTCAAGGGAAATTCCGTACTTATCGGCTATATCCTTGGCGTAACTCTTTCCGTCTGGTTTTGCTCTTGTAATTTTAAAGCTTCTCTGCCCCTTATCCATGCCAGCAACAAGCGTATCAATCCTTGCACCACCATTCTTTGAGCATTTTTCATTTATTTCATCAAGCATTGCTGAAAGCTCGTGCAGGTGAGTTGAAAAAACACCTCTGCAACGCGCCATTGAGAAGCCACAAAGCACCTCAGATGCAATGTATGCGCCCTCAAAAGAGCCTGTTGATGAAAGTGATTCGTCAAGCAGAACAAGACTATTTTCAGTAACCTTGCCAAAAATATCGTCAAGACGAGCGCACTCCTCGCCAAGTCTTCCCTTGTCAATTGTGTCCTCAGAGCCAGTTGGAAAATGAGTGAATATAGCGTCAACTGGACTAATTTCAGCGCTTTTAGCAGGAACCATAAGTCCGAGTTGTGCAAGGGCAAAGGTTAACCCAACTGCACAAGTAATAACGGACTTGCCACCTCTATTAGGTCCAGATAAAATATAAAATGTCCCATTTTCATCAAAATCAAAATCGTTTTCAACCATAACATCATTGATTTTAGATGCAACAACTGGATTATATATTCCCCTTGCGCTGAATTTCTTTTCGGAAACAGGCAAAATTGTTGGAAAGCACAAAGGATTTCCTGTATCGCGAAGCGAGTTAATGAGCTCCGTTCCCTTTACAACAAACTCAATTTCAGGCAAAAGTCTTATAAGAAAGTTTGCGTTTTCAAGAACATATGCCTGAACTGTCTTTCTCCATGCACGCATTGATGATTTAAAGACATCATTAAGGGCACTATTGAAAGCATTTGTCAAGGCAATCTGCTGATTCTCCGACTGCGATTTTTTAAAAGGCACAAGTGGGGCGATGCAGGTATATTCATCATTTTTAAAATCAAGGCGAAGAATCTTATCAATAAGCTCTCCCGACTTGAACTTCTCATTATTAACGCTCAAAACTCCCGCAGCATCAGGACGAAGCTTAGAGTCAAGATTTACACCGATTGTGATGCTTTTAATTTCTCTCACTCTCGATGTAAGCTCTTTGAGCTTTTTATTGAGGTCAATATAGTATTCGCTTTGAGTAAGCTCTTTTATTCTTGTAGCAAAAGTAACAAAAGCATCGCTTTTCAGGTTATCTCTCATAGGATAAAGTCCCTCTGAAAGAAGCTCCATAGCAGAAATATAAAGCTCAACCTCTGTTATGCTATATAGATATGCCTCAGACGGATCAGTATCGCTTGAAAGACGACGAATTTCTGAAATATCCGACAAAATAGGACTAACGCTCATAAGAACATTACAAAGCTCTGGGTTGTGCACCATATCATCAAAAACCATTTGACGATATTTGATAACTTCTGGATCGCATGTGAAAAAGTCGCTCAAAAGACTATTTTTCAAATCGAAAATAGTATCAAGCTCAAGCTCGCCTAAAACCTCACTTGAAATGTCGACTCTATTTTCTCCGTTTTCCTCTCTTTCAAGAGCATCGCTATTTGGATAAAGAAGACTAATTTCTATGTTTTGCATTTTATTCCTCTAAAAAAATTTTATTTTAAAATATAATATCATAAAATGAAGCTTTTGAAAAGCATTTTTTTGAAATTTCCACTTTTATTCCTTGAAAATGGCATTTTTCTGTGATAAAATTTCTCTTGAGGTGATTTGATGAACAAAATTTACTGCTCGACAGGAACGCTCGTCGGAAGGGTTTGTGGATATGATTATTCTCTTATAAGCAAACATTTGCCAAAGCTATACGAAAACGGAACAATTGACGGTATGGAATTTATGATGATACCGTTTTATTATGATATTTTATGCAAGGTTATTGATACAGTTAAGTCTTCTAATGTGCCCTCCCCTATAATTCATTGCGAAAAGGATGTTGGCGTTTTGCTGTCAGATTGCGACGAAGAATCCACAAGGCGCGCTTTTGAGCTTTTTAAAATCAATTGCGAGGCAGGAGAAAAAATAGGCGCACAAAAAATGGTCTTTCATTTATGGGGTGGAGAAAAAAGCGATTCTCACATTGAATATAACATTTCATTTCTTGAAAAATTAATAAAAATTGCAGAGGGTTTTAGGCTTAAATTGCTCATTGAAAACATTCCCTGTACCACACATTCAGGACTGCAAAACTGGAAAAGAATCAAAGAATTCTTGCCCAAAATTGATTTTATTTTTGACACAAGATTTGGTTCATTCCACGATGAAATAAATGAGATTTTAGAAGATGAATTATGGAATTTTGTATCGCATATTCACATAAGCGACTACTCCTCATATCCTCGTGATTTTTCCAAAATCAGACCTATTTTACATCCTGGCGAGGGTGTTATCGATTTCGACTCACTTTTCGAAAAATTGTCAACTAAAGCTTATAATGGCTCTTTCACTTTAGAATCCCCTGTTATGATTCAAAACGGAGCTGATATTGAAAAATTAAATTCATCTCTTATATACATAAAAAATCACTTAAAATAAAATGAAAAAGGTGGCAAAATTCGTTTGCCACCTTAGTTTTTATGTGTAATTGAATTTATGAATTTGCAAATTTAAAAATTCAACAATTTTAAAATCAATCAATTTCACTTAAGCTTTTTTATTTCTTCCTTTTTGGCACTTTTTAGAGCCTTTTTTTGCATTTTAAGTTGTGCCTTTTTAAAGCTTGCAATAGCGTTTTTCTCCTTTATTAGCGAGAAAATGGCATCAAACATAGCCTTCTTATTCGAGCTTTCTGTTTTCAACAAAGCCTTAATAAATCTTAGCTTTTGAGAGTTGATATCGGTAAGTGTTGCGGCATCGCTTGAAATAGCCAATTTATAGAACGCATCTACGAACTCGTGGCGTTGACTTATAGGCATTTTATACACCCAAGCCTTAAGAAGCTCATGGAAGTTATCGCTTGGCTTTTCAAAGCAAGGAAGCTCAAGAAATCTTGTACCTAAAATATGCCAAGTAAATGCATCATGCTGCATAAGGCCTTTGGTTGAGCTTTTTATGATTTTATAGTTGCCTATTATCTCGAAAATTCGTCCAACTACGGATTTGGAAGGTAAAATTGTTGTGATCTTTTCCGTTATATCTATATCCTTGTAGTGAGAAATATATTCGTTCATAAAGCCTGGACCATCAAAGCTATAAACCTGTTCTATTCTCTTGTGATATTTTTCTGGACAGTTTAGTGCCGAATAAACAGCGATATTGCCTCCTTTAGAATGGCCTGTAACGATGAGCTTGTTTTGAGTGAGCTTTGCAATTTCCTCGAGATATTCAGCGCCCTCTTTTTGAGACGGAACAGGCGTGAAAAGAGACATATTTAGATCTTCTTTCCAGCCGATTATTGTGTCATCTGTCCCTCGATAAGTAACATATGTAAGCTTACCATATGAAAAACAGATTGCTGAAAATTGCTTTTCAGCATCAAGGCACGTGTCACTTTTGTAGCCCCAAAGAGAAACGTTTGAAAAACGCTTGCTCTGGGCTGCCTTTTTCAAAAGAACAAGAATATCAGATGGCAAAATAAGGCCAAGAGAAAATTTTTCCCCGTTAATTTCGAAAAATCTTTTAGATGCCTCGGCCAAGGAAATCGACTGATTTGTACCGAGCTCTGGAACAATATTTTCAAATGGGACATAAGAAAGCTCTGAGAAAATAAGCGCATCTATTTCATTTGGCTCTGCATTATCAAAGGTAAGATCAGAGCGCCATATAAGATAATCAAAAACATTAGGCATTATTTCACCACCTTTCCATATATATTTTAACATATTTCCAACTTCTTTACAATAGCTCTAATAAATATTTTGCTTTGCAAAACGAAAGGAAATTGCCGTTTTTTCGGCATAAAATTCAAAATTTGGCTAATATGGTTAGTTTTAGATTGACAATCGCGCTATAATATGTTAAAATGTAATATATAATGCGAGGGGAGGGCTTGCTTTGGCGACAAAATTAACCTTTAACCGTCTTGAAAAAAAGTTCATATTGACCGAAGCGCAATACCTTCGTATAAAGGAAGAAATAGACAAAAGGTTCGATCCCGATGAGTATGGAGAAACAACTATTTGCAATCTATACTATGACACCCCTGACTATTTGCTCATTACTCGATCCGTTGAGAAGCCTGTTTTCAAGGAGAAATTGAGATTAAGAACCTACGGAGTACCAACCGACTCCTCTACTGGCTTTATCGAGGTAAAGAGAAAATTTAACGGTGTTGTCTATAAAAGGCGTATGACGATGCCTCTTGCAAATGCGATCAAATTCTTAAATGATGAAATTGATATTGAAAACCCTACTCAAATAACCAAGGAAATCAAGCATTTTTTGAAGTTTTATGGAAATTTAGCACCTATGTTTTATGTTTCCTATGACAGAAGCGCTTTTTTTGGCAAGGAAAATCGTGATTATAGAATCACATTTGACAGAAATTTGACTTGGCGTGGCTACGACCTTGACTTAACAAAAGGCGTCTACGGAGAAAAGCTTCTTGGCGAGGGAGAGGTTTTGATGGAAATAAAGGTTCCAACTGCTATTCCCCTTTGGCTAACTGACCTTTTATCTGAAATGAAGGTTTATACAAGATCTTTTTCAAAGGTCGGAAATGCTTTTATGAGATTGATTAAAAATGATAGGAGTTACATAAAATGACTAAACTATTACAAAGCATATTTTACATCTCCTCATCGGAAAATCCGGTAGGAATAAATCCTGGATACGATGCGTATACAGGCTTTAAAAACGCAACTATTGAGGTAAGCGACTTTTGGATTTGCGTCGGAGTTGCAATTGCCCTTGGATTGCTTATTGCATTTTGTTATATGTTCAAAAGCGAATTTTCAAAGCATCTTGTAATCTCAATTGCTCTTCTTCCCGTTATCGTTGCAGTTCTTATCATGCTCGTTAATGGAAATATAGGAGCTGGTGTTGCTGTTGGTGGCGTATTTGCCCTTACAAGATTCCGTTCTGCGCAAGGTACTGCCAAGGAAATCACTCACATTTTCCTTTCAATGGCTGTTGGCTTAACACTTGGTCTTGGTTTTGTTGCGATCGCAATCATTTTAGTAATTTTGGTAGAAGCACTTAATATAATCTTCGCTGTTACTAAATTTGGAACTATCACAGACAATAGAAGAACTCTTAAAATAACAATTCCAGAGGATCTCAACTACACATCACTTTTTGATGATATTTTTGAAAAGTATACAACACACTTTTCTCTTGACAAGGTTAAGCTAAGAAATCTCGGAACTATGTTCCGTCTTTCCTACTCGATCACTCTTAAGGATCCAAGTCTTGAAAAGGAATTTATTGACGAAATAAGAACAAGAAACGGAAATCTCGATGTTCTTTGCTCAAAGCTTCAAACAAATCCAGAGGAGCTCTAATTAATGATAAAAGCACTGTAAAAACAGTGCTTTTTCTTTTTATTTCAAAAGGAAAAACGAGAAGGAAAAATCCTTCTCGTTTCGGTTTTTAATTATTTCTTAACCTTTGTGTACTTAGTAATACCGATCTTAATGTACTCAGTATCGCCCTCTTTGCCTTCAGCAAAAGCGAACTCGCCTTTGAACTTATCAGCGTCTTCAGCATCGTCACCAAAAGTAAAGATGATTACTTCTTTATCATCATCATTAGTAGTGATTTCATACTCGCCTTCGATTGTCTTTTCGAAGCCAAAAACTGTATACTTAATGGTAACCTTGCTACCCTTGAAAGTATAGGATGTTCCAGCAAGATCTCCACCAGCAGCATACTCTCCAGAAAGCTTCTTTCCGCAAGATGCAAGAGCACATACAGACATAACAAGAACGAGCATCAAAGCAACGATTCTAATTGTTTTCTTCATTGTGTTTTTCCTCCTTAATTAAAGTAATTTAATTATATCACTAAATATTTTCAAAGTCAATAATTTTCAAAAAATTTATTACTTTAAAATTACAAGCTTATGTAAGCTAAATGGAGAAAGCTCAAATGAAACCTCATTTCCATTTTGAACAAACTCTATGCTTTCGCCGTCTGGTTGGCTTACAACCGAGGTTATTTTCTTGTCTACCTTTACCGTAATTTTCACATCATGAAGAACTGGGAAGTCCTCAAGCAAGCAAACATTTCCACGATTTACAGGTGGTGCATAAAGAATATGCAGTGCAAAGAAATCCTCTTTTTCGCTCTTTCTAAATCTTACGCGTCCACATGATGGAAGGTTTTCGGTTTTAATTCCCTTTTCATAAATCGAATCAAAGGCTTTTTTGATATATCTTTCAAGAACATAGCTTCCAGATTTATCGTAAGCCGAGAAAATTGGATGTGCAAAACAAAGCACATTTCCTTGCTTTATCAATGCGGGATAAGAAGCGCTTTCGCTCTTAAAAGGAGTGTTTTTGTGTCCACAGAAGTGTCCATAGGTGCGATTAAAATATGGCTCATGAACCTTTGCAAGAACCTCTCCCTCGCCCTCGAGGACATATGCGCTTGAATATGTAAGGAAAGGAGTTGTAATTTCATCAATTTCGCAAGAAATAAAGTCGTTGTCGGAGCCAGAATGTCCCTTTACCTTTATTCCAAGCTCTTCAAAAATACTTTCAGCGCTTGCTATGATCTTTCCACCATTATTTTTGAATTCAACAAGGCGCGCCTTGTCTGCATCAGTCAATTTTACTCTATCTGGCAAAACAATGCATTGATATTTTGAGATGTCCTCTCCACTATCAACAACATCGAATTCAAGGTGCATAAGCTGAAGCATCTTAGAGCATCCCATATCTGCCTGATTATTATGACTAATCCAAAGCGCGATATCGGTAAATGCCTTTGTGTTTTCAGAGAATTTTTCTATTTTAGATGCATAATCGAACGCATATCCTATTACAGAATATGTACTTTCGTCAAGCTTTCCGAGAGGATGAAGCTGATCGCCAACTGACATTGACGCGCCTATACTAACCATATCGGCACATTCGTATTTAAGGGCATCCTTGTTTTTAAATCCACCGAATTCTCCCCATGCGTGATGGAACTTTCCTGTCATTCCCCAGAAGATTTTTCCATATTTTTCGAAGAACTTTGCACGCAACGGCATAAGATCATAGCCTCCCCATGCAGTTGGCAAATCCTCGAGCTCATAGTGAGTTTGATATGGAGCATATTCAGGGCGATTCATATCTGCGCCACCATTATAGAAAACAGTTGCGTTTGGTGCGTATTCGTGCACAATTCCAGTCAAATCCTTCATAAGCTCGATACGCTTTTCTCTATAATATTTTCTTGCATCCTCATAGTTTTCAGGATTGAGTCCCTTTTCCTTCATTCCAGCTACACAGCTATCGCAAACGCAAGCATCTTTCATAAAGCAAATATCATAGAAAATACCATCTGAAATGTCAAACTGCTCACAAACCTCTCTTGTTATATCCTCAAGATACTTTTTGTATCCCCCAACAGGACAAAGAGTTATCCAAGAGCAATCGGACAAAGGAGTGTCGGCAGGCTCATCAAACTTTCCGCCATTAAATCCCCAAGCAAGCTTCTTTTTTGTCCAAAAATCAACGTGATGCCACTCAGGATGCTCGTTTGCATCCTTTTCGCTCCATCCCATTGTGATATAAATAGGCGCTATCGCCCCTGCATCGTGCACAGCCTCTATTTGCTCCTTTAAAAGGTTGAATTTGAGGTGTGGATGCATTTTTCCAACCTTAGTTGGATAGTAGCAATATCCGTGATGGCATTTTGCAAAAACTGTTATTAAATCAACCTTGGCGTCCTTTAAGGTTTTAGTAAATTCCGCCTTGTTGAAATCAGCTCCTATATTTTCAATATAGGGACTTGTATGAAAATCAAGATGCACGCATTTCATTGTTCTTTTTCTCCTGTTTGATAACAAAAAATTTTATATACTTTTTTTACATTTTCTATATTATACATTCCTGCCATTGTACGCATAGCAGAGCGTGAGGGGTGTCCGTCCACGAAGGTTGTAGCACCAGTCTTTTTGATAAAGAATGTAACTGCACCTACACCATTCTCATCACAGCCAAAGCTAATATTGTGAATGTCCGAATATTTAAAGGTATTAAGTGTTTTCTTCTTTCCATTATTGAAAATTAATATTCTCTTGTTAGTCAGTGCATATTCAATATATTTTCGCTTATTCATAATTCTGAAAGGCGACAAAAATACAAGATATAAGCCCACAAATGAAAACGGTATTCCAAAATATGGAAATATTTTCATCATAAGTATGTCCTGCTCATCAAACTTTTTAACTGTTGCAAAAGCAAGCCCCATCCAAAAAATCGAAAACACTATCCAAAAAACACCAAAAACTATATTGAATTTTTCGCCCGGCAAAAGCTTTATCGGCTTTACTGGCTTACCTGTCCACAAGAGCCTTTCATCCTGCAAGACATAATCCCTGACGGATTCGTTGCTTTGAAAATTCTGCTCCATAACCCCTCCTAAAAGTACGCTACCTATATTCTACCATATCTATATATTAAAAGCAAGGAAAAAATTTGCTATTGACCTATTAGTTTTTTAATGATAAAATATAAGCAAGTGATAGTAAAGGAGGGGTTTTATGAACATTGCACTTATAAGTGGCGCCTCACGCGGTATAGGCTTGGAATTTGCGAAAATTCTCGATTCATATAATCTCGATGAGCTTTGGCTTGTTTGTGGTCAAAATACGCCTTCATTTGAGTTTAAGACACCTATTCGTGTGTTCCACACCGATTTGAGTGAAAAATCTCCATTTAAAAAGCTAAAAAAGGCTCTTTCTGATAAAAATCCCACGATAAAGCATCTTGTTTGCTCTGCAGGAGTTGGATTTAACGGTGCCTTCGAAAATCTTTCTGAGGAAAATATAGAAAATACTATAATTATAAATTGCTCTGCGCTATCATTACTTACAAGAATTGCAATTCCATATATGAGCGCTGGCTCGAAAATAATCGAAATTGCATCCGGAGCAGGATTTTCTCCACAGCCTGATTTTGCGATATATTCTGCGTCTAAATCATATGTTATAAGCTTTTCAAGGGCAATTGGTCACGAGCTTTCAAAGAAAAGCATTTCTGTCACCGCTGTTTGTCCAGGACCTGTTGACACAGATTTCTTCTCTAATCTTGAAAATGTAAAGGAATATAAGAAAAAGCATCTAATTTCAGCCAAGGCTGTTGCAACAGGCGCATTAAAGGCTTCTGAAAAAGGCAAAAGAATATATACACCTACATTTTCTATTAAATTAGTACATTTGGCATCTAAGGTTTTGCCTACAAGTCTCATTTTGAAGTTTTACAAATAAAAAAGCACTCTTCAGAGTGCTTTTTCTTATAGATACTGGCGAATTTGATCATTTAGCTTCTGCTCTATTCCTATTAAACGATTAGCAACCGATTTCGCCTCATTTGTTGCTCTTTTGTACTCGTTTAAATATCTTGAAAGAGATTTTACGCCCATATTACAGCCGTCAGTCATAAGAGATGCGACTGTTCTATCATTTTCGCTGAACATTAGCTTTCCTCTTATTTTCATATCGCTCATTGCTCTTGCAACCGGATGGGGCTCCTTGGTTTCGGCCTTATATTTAAGCAAAAGCTTATGTGCCTCATCTCCTAAAACTGCATGCTCATCCTTGGACGCATTAAGGGTAGATTTTAACTCTTGATTTTTTACATATGGCATAACTCGGCTAATCGAAGAAACGCCCATTTTTATGCCTGAATTACATTCTCTTAGTAACATTACTGTATCACTGTTCATTTTTTATCACCTCGCACTGTAATTATGAGACATTTTTAGAAAAATATTCAAAAAAAATATATTTTTATGTTATGTGCGTTTTATTGACTTTTAATGTTATCTATGGTAAAATAAATAAAAAAACTTATGGAGAAAAATATGGACATTCAAGCGCTTTTGAATAAAATGACCGTCAAGGAAAAAATTTATCAGCTTTTGATGATGAATACCTTGGCTTATGCAGGCAAAAAGGAAGAAAATCTTACTGGCCCTGCCGCAAAATTAATTTTTGACAAAAATTATCTTTTTGAATCAGGCTCTGCCCTCAACTCTGTTGGCGCAAGACGCATGATTGATATTCAAAAAAACTATTTGGAAAATAGCAAAAATAAAATTCCTTTGATTTTTACACAGGATGTTATTCACGGCTATCGTACTCTCTATCCTGTAAATTTAGCTATTGCTTCTTCGTTTGATACAAAGCTTGCACACGATTGTGCGCAAATGGCTGCAAAGGAAGCAAGCATTGATGGTGTTCAAGTTACATTTGCACCTATGGTTGACCTTGTTCGCGATCCAAGATGGGGACGCGTTATGGAGTCGAGTGGCGAGGATCCATATTTGAACTGTAAAATGGCTAAGGCTACTGTTGAAGGATACCAAGGAGATATGGGCAAGTACAACATTGCCGCTTGCGTAAAGCATTTTGCCGCTTATGGAGCTGCCGAGGGTGGTAGAGATTACAACTGTGTTGATATGGGAGAGCCTACTCTTCGAAATTATTATTTGCCAGCTTACAAGGCGGCAATAGATGCAGGCGTTATGACTCTTATGACATCCTTTAACTCTTTAAATGGTGTTCCATCTGCTGGTAACAAATGGCTCGTTAAAGACATTTTAAGAGATGAATGGGGCTTTGACGGAGTTGTTATAAGCGACTATGCTTCATTTAGAGAAATGATTGTTCACGGATATGCCGAGGACGGAAAGGACGCTGCTTATAAGGCGATGGAAGCAACTGGCGACATTGAAATGTCATCTACCAACTATCCATTGTACCTTGAGGAGCTTATTTCCGAGGGCAAAATCTCAATGGAACAGCTTGACAAGGCGGTTTTGCGTGTTCTTAAATTAAAGGACGACCTCGGATTGTTTGATAATCCTTATCGTTCAACTGATGTAGAAGAGGCTGAAAAGATTATTCTTTGCAAGGAACACAGAGATCTTGCAAGATATGCAGCCGAGGAAAGCGCTGTTCTTTTGAAAAACAATGGCATTTTACCTCTTAAAGAGGATGTATCATCAGTTGCTGTTATCGGTCCTCTTGCTAATACAGGAGAAATTTTTGGAAACTGGCATTGTGGTGCCAAGGCTGAGGAAACCATTACTGTTCTTGACGGAATTAAATCTATCATTGGCGATAGGGCTAAGTATGCTAAGGGCTGTGATATCGAAATCACCTCAACTGATGAGTCGCAAATTGCAAAAGCTGTTAAGCTTGCAAAGAAATGCGAAAAGGTTGTTCTCTGCTTAGGCGAGCATCAATTTGACAGTGGAGAAAGTCAATGCAAGGCGATACTCGAATTGCCAGAGGTTCAATACAAGCTTTTGAACGAGGTTTTGAAGGTAAACAAGAATGTTGTTGTTCTTCTCTTTACCGGTAGACCTTTAGCTATTGAAAGGCTTGATGCAATTGCCCCTGCAATATTAAATATGTGGATGCCAGGAACCGAGGGTGGTAATGCTGCAGCAAATCTATTGTTCGCAAGAAGTGTTCCAAGCGGAAAGATTACAATGTCATTCCCACGAGTAAGTGGTCAATGCCCTATCTACTATAACTCCTATAACACAGGCAGACCAAAGCTTCAAAAGGACTTAGTAAGAGAAAAATACACCTCATCTTATCTCGATGTGCTTAATTCTCCTCTCTATCCATTTGGATACGGTATGAGCTACTCTACATTCGAATATTCAGACAAAGCTATTGACAAAACCACAATGACAAGAGGCGAGAAAATCATCGCTTCCGTTAAGGTTAAAAACACTGGCAACTACAAATGTAAGGAAATCGTTCAGCTTTATATAAGAGATTTGGTAGGATCGATAGTAAGACCTGTCAAGGAGCTTAAGGGCTTTGAAAAGATCGAGCTTGATATAGGCGAGGAAAAGACCGTTACATTTGAAATTGACGAGGAATCCTTGGCGTTTTATGGTGCAGACCTCACAAAAAAGGCTGAAAGTGGTAAATTCCAAGTATTTATCGGCGCAAGCAGTGATTGCGAGCCTTTTGCTGAATTTGAGCTTAAATAATAAAAAAGCAAGCACGAAATGTGCTTGCTTTTCTTTTTAATAAAGTGTTTTTCCGTATGTACCGTTAGCCTGAAGCTTCAAGAATTCCTCTTTAACTGCGTACTTATCCTCGCCATATGTAACGCCGAACCACTTATCGTTAGTGTGAAGAACCTTTACAGATGCCTTTCCGCTCTCTACAAGCTCGCCGATAACGGATGGGAGAAGATATTCGCCTTTAAGCTGGTTGAGATTTGGATTTGAAAGGAATTCAACAAATCCGCCCTCGAGAACATCGATAAAGTCAGGTGTCAAGCCCCACATATTCATTGATACATAAGCCTCTGGATCAAGTGGAGATACCACTCCATCCTTTTCAACGCCTGCTCCTGTTGCGGTCTTTACAATATCAGTTGTTTCAACAACCTTTGTAAGATAATTCTTATCATCAACCTCGCAAACTCCACGAGTTACACCGCCATTGTCGCTAAGTGTATTCTTAAGAATAAAGCCTGCCATACAGAAGTTATACTGCTTGATTTGCTCCTGCTCATTTACAAGAAAATCGTGAACTGTTGAGAATGCTTCCTTGCCATAGTAGTCATCAGCATTTATTACCATAAATGGCTCATTTACAACGCCCTTACAAGCAAGAATTGCTTGACCTGTTCCCCAAGGCTTCTTTCTTTCAGGTGGATTTGTAAATCCTGCAGGAAGATCCTCAATGTTTTGATATGCGTATGCAACCTCGCAAATGCCTGAAATTTTATCGCCCACAACCTCTTTAAAGTAGTCCTCCATTTCCTTTCTGATAATGAAAACCACCTTATTGAAGCCTGCCTCAAGAGCATCGTGAATGGAATATTCCATTATAACCTCTCCGTTAGGTCCAAGAGGCTCAAGCTGCTTAATACCACCACCAAAACGGGATCCGATACCAGCAGCCATTATTACAAGTGCTGTCTTTTTCATCTAAATTATCTCCTAAAATTATTTGTACATAGGACCATATGCAGCACAAGCACGGTAGTCCTGACCTTCCTTATCCATACCAAATGCGTTCCAAGCAGCAGGACGGAAAATCTTATCCTCTGGAACATTGTGCATACAAACAGGAATTCTCAACATTGAGCAAAGTGTGATAAGGTCTGCACCGATGTGTCCATAGCTGATAGCGCCATGGTTAGCGCCCCAGTTTTGCATAACCTCATAAGCTGTCTTGAATGGGCTTCCCTCTTTACCATCGCATCTAGGAGCGAACCATGTGCAAGGCCATGTAGGATTAGTTCTTTCCATAAGCTTATCAGAAACATCATCAGGAAGCTTAACAGTCCAGCCCTCTGCGATTTGAAGAACAGGACCAAGTCCCTTAACAAGGTTAAGTCTTATCATTGTACAAGGCATTTCTGCTCTTGTTGTAAAGTGGCTGGAGAATCCGCCTCCTCTGAAGTTATCAAAGCCTGCCTCACACCATACAGTAGCGTCGGTCATCTTCTTGATATCCTCTTCGGTAACCTCCCACCATTTTTTCATAACTGCATTTCCGTTTTCGTCAGTGCATTCTCCACAAGCATCAAGGCAAGCAGCGCCTGAGTTAAGAAGGTGAATAATACCATTGCATTCCTTTGCCTTACCCTCAAACTTGTAGCCTGTTACTCTCTCGGTAGCCTCGCCTGACCAATATGTACGAACATCTGCAAAAATTTGTGCTCTATGAGTAAGAAGTCTCATAAACAACATACAAATTCCGTTAAGAACATCGTTTTCGGTTGCGAGAGTATATGGCTCTCTTGCTCCGTTATGGTCAAATGTTGAGGAAAGAAGAGCCTCAGGATAGTCACAGTTTGGCCAGTGGTCAGTCCACTGTCTTTGTCCCTGGAAGCCACCTGCGATTGCATTATGACCAGCTCTTTCTTCTACAAATGCATCAGGAAGATCATTATTTCCAGCCATAAGGTCCTTTATAATGCAGTACATTTTAACAGTGAATTCCCACTGCTTATCCTTTTCTTCCTTAGTAAACTTAATTTTTCTATCTTCTCCAAGGAATTGTACGGAGTCAGGATTATCATCTCTACCCTCTTTACAATGCTCGCGAGTCCAAGCAAGAGCCTTTTGATATTCCTCTTCGTTATAAATTCCCTCTTCCATTCTTCTGAGGATTTCAACCTCATCAACGGATTCTACTCTCATACCGAGATAGCTTTCCATGAAGTCCTGATCCATAATAGAGCCAGCGATTCCCATACACTGTGAACCGATTTGGAGATAGCTCTTACCTCTCATTGTAGCAACTGCAACAGCTGCTCTTCCAAAGCGAAGGAGCTTTTCCTTAACATCCTCAGGAATTTCGCCAACATCTCCAACATCCTGTACATCGTGTCCGTAAATACCGAATGCAGGAAGTCCCTTTTGTGCATGACCTGCAAGAACAGCTGCAAGATACACAGCACCAGGACGCTCAGTACCATTAAAGCCCCAAACACCCTTGATTGTGTTAGGATCCATATCCATTGTTTCAGAGCCATAGCACCAGCATGACGTTACAGAAAGTGTAATATCAACACCTTCTCTTCTAAATTTTTCAGCGCATGCAGCAGCCTCTGGAACTCTACCGATACAGGTATCAGCGATAACTACCTTAACAGGTGTTCCGTTTGAGTAGAAAAGATTTTCCTCAAAAAGCTTCTTTGCAGCATTTGCCATTGCCCATACTGTAGGCTCAAGATTTTCTCTGAGCTGCATTGGGCCACGACGACCGTCAATACAAGGACGAATTCCAATAACAGGATATTCTCCAACATATCTGTTTTTTGCCATTTTTATTTCCCCTTTAAATATTTATTTGTTATTTTAATTATAATATTTTAGCATCTCAAAATCAAGAGATTTTGGAATATAATTGAAGTTTTTTCAATTTTCCAAGAATTTTATAGCCCTATCAATATCGCTTGGACCGTGTGGATGATGATCTACGCCTACCTTTTTGTCAACAAAGAGCAAATTTTCAATACCATTTGCCACATACGCTCGCTCAAGGGCTATTCCATTTTCGTGATATGGAACGGTTTTATCGCTATCTCCATATGCCATGTAGACCTTTATCTTATTCTCTACGAGCTTATCGAGCTTATCAATTGGATGACCTCTAAAAAGCAAAAGCTCGCTTTTTGTCATATGCCATGCATTTTCAAATTCAGTCCACATACCGTCAGTTACATCAGTTGAGTCAACGAAGCGACCAGGACAGCTGAGATAGTTCATAACAGGAGCATCAATATACAATGCATCAATGCAATCGGGATGCGAGGCAGCAAGATGCACGGACATCATTCCACCACAGCTCATTCCTATTGTAATTACTTTATTAGATATACCAAGCTCTCTTGAAGTATAATTTATAAATTCATATTGATCCTCAATTTGCTCAGAGGTGCCCCAACGATTACGGTTCTCAATGAAAATAAGAGTATAGCCTCTTCTAACCATTTCATTTTGAAGCTCCGGAAAAGCAGAAAAATACTCTGTTTTTAGAATTGTTTTTCCGTTTCTCTTACTCTCATCCTCCAAAGAAACCACTATGCATTTTTTGCTTTTGAAATAAAATTCAATATGGCGCAATCCATCATATTTATATTCAGTAATAATTTCCATATGTACCTCTCTATAATTTGCTACTTCTATTTTATAATTTTTCGCGCGCAAAGTCAAGAAAAAAGCACGCAAATGCGTGCTTTTTGTTAGTTTTCCTTTGTAAGAAGCTTTTCTATTTGAGATGATGACATAAGAAGTACTGCAATCACGAGTGTAATTATAAGCTCTGGAAGCATATATTGACCATTGTAGAGCAATGAATAAAGGAATTTTCCCATTCCATCTGGCGCCCATTGTCCCCAAATTGCAACACCGGTTATGTAGTGACAAACGAAACGCGCTGCAATGATTGCACCAAACGTAATTGATGCCTTAACAATCGAGAGCTTCTTCTCTTCCTTTGGTCTTGCGAATGCAGAAAATCCAAGAATTGAAAATGGCACAATATAATCAAAGAGTGCACAAATTAAAACCGTACCAAAGGTTGTGCAATAAATAAACACATCCCCCTCTATCAAGGCCTGTGAAATCTGAATCAAGGCATAAATTCCAGATGAGGCAAACCCCCATTTGTAGCCAAATTTCAAGCCGATGAAAAGAATCGGGAGCATACTTGCTAAGGTTACAGATCCTCCCATAGGCATCTTGTAAACTGGCAAAAAGCTTAAAACGGTTGCAAGCGCGACAAAAACTGCGCTTTGTGTGAGAGCAAGAATTTTCCTGCTTTGCTGTGATTTTGTTTCCATAAGAAACCTCCTAAAATATAAAATTACCGCACAGGAAAATATCCATGCGGTAACAATATTTTAAGAATCAATATTATCTTCCTACGCCGGCATTATCCGTATCAGGTTAAAGGGTTTGGAATTTCCATCTCAGCCATAACAGCACCCCTGAATATTTAATTGTGCGATGAGAAGATTTTAACACCATTTTATTTTCTTGTCAAGTACTTTTCATAATTTTCCTTTGAGGTATACAAAATAAGTGTTCCATTTTGCACAGAAATTTCAGATGCCACACCAATAAATTCATTGCTTACGCCAAGAGGCTCCTTGCTTTCCAAAATCGCATTATCAAGCTCGTATAAAAGCCCTTTTTCAAAAACGCCAAAAGCCTTTTCACAAGTGGAAAAAACAGATATTCTGCCACTTGCATTTTCATCAAAGAAAGCGGTTGAATTTGTAATGGCAAGCACTACATTTTCACCATCGTAAAAGGCTATTTCAATACCCTTGATAGAATATTTTGAGAGCAATGACAAATTGGCGATTGTATGGTCAAGAGCCCCACCAATTGCGCCAAAAATTTTTATATTTTTGTAGCCCATTTCGATAGCATATTTTATAGCAAGCTCGCTATCAGTATAATCCTTTTTAACAGGAAAACGGATTACATTTTCGCATTCTATCGCCCCTGAATATGAGTCAAAATCCCCTATTACAGCATTGGGCTTTATTTTGTTTTTCTCGAGAACCAAATATCCTCTATCTGCGCCTATAACAAAATCGGTAGAATCAGGCTTAAAATCAAGCGTACAATCGAGCGCACATACAATGTAACAGGTATTCATTTATTTTTCCTTCTCTTTTAGTTTAATTTATGATATCACAAGTAAAGAAAATTGTCAAGAAATAACGAGTTAGAGCTTCTATATTTTAAATCATTGAAACAAAAAAGCACCCCTTTTGGAGTGCTTTTGTTTTGGTGGACCAACAGGGACTCGAACCCCGGACCAACCGGTTATGAGCCGGTTGCTCTAACCAACTGAGCTATTGGTCCTTTGCGTAACCGAAGTCACGCATTTTATTTTACACATTTATTCTTTGTTTGTCAATACCTTTTTTAAAATTATTTTAAATAATTCAAGTTTGATACGCGAGCTCTTCTTTTTCTGATACACTTGGACCTTTTATTCTCTTTTTCACTAATTTATAGCAAATAATGTAGTTAATTGTCAAGGCAAGGCTCGTGATAACCCAAGTAATAGGATGAACAAGATAAAGTGTGGTAAGAGATGGATACATTTTAAAAATAGTATATATCCATACAATTCTTATTCCACAAGCTCCAAAAATTGCAATCAATGATGGTGCTGTGCTATATCCAAGTCCTCTTACAGCGCCTGGTAGCACTCCCATAATTCCTGCAAGAAAATAAATTGGAAATGTTATTTTCAATCTATCATAGCCATATTGAACGGCCACCGGATTATCCTTTATGAAAATTGACATTATAGGATCTGATAAAGCAAACGAGCCAAGTCCAAGAACTATGCCAAGCACAGCGGTCATAGAAATTGTCGTAAAAACAATCTTATTTACTCTTTCTATCTTACCAGCACCGACATTTTTGCTGACAAATGTGGTGGCTGCATTTACAAATGACGTAAGAGTTACCCACAAAAGGCTTTCAACCGTAGATACCGCGGTGCTTCCTGCAATTGCATCGTTTCCAAAGGAGTTAACTCCAGACTGAAGAAATGCGTTTGATAGATTCATAGCACAGGATTGAATTCCAGCTGGAATACCTATTTTTATGATTTTACCAAGCTTTTGCCAAGAAAAGCTTATATTTTTAAAGCTAAATGAGAACAAGCCCTCATTTTTGATAAGTCTTATCATAATAAGAGCTGCCGAAATCGCCTGCGAAATAACGGTTGCAAGAGCAACTCCTACTACTCCCCAGTGAAAAACAGCAACAAAAAGCAGGTTTAGAAGGACATTCGCAACACCTGAAATTGCAAGGTACATAAAGGGCCTTTGTGTTTCTCCTGCGGTACGCAAAATAGCGGCGCAGAAGTTATAAATCATCGAAAAAGGAACACCTAAAACGATAATTTTCAGGTATATGGCTGCTCCTGCAAGAACTCCGTCCGTTTCGGGCGTATTCATTAGCCTCAAAACAGGCTCAAAGCAAAAGAAACCTATAATCGTTACAAGAATTCCCAAAATTGGGGCTGTTATAACGGTAGTGTCTATAACCTGCTTTACGCCCTTTTCGTCTCTCATTCCGTGGTGGAATGAGGACACAACATCGACGCCAGCAGAAATGCCCATGAAAAGCGCGACAAGCACATTGAAAATAGCACCTGTTGCTCCAACTGACGCAAGTGCAATATCTCCCGAAAATCTTCCAACTATTACAAGGTCAGCAGAGTTATATATGCTTTGTAAAATTCCTTGAAGCATAATGGGGACAGTAAAAGCGATGATCTTCTTCGCACATCCACCATTAAGCATATCTATTTTTTCTGACATAATATCTCCAAACAAGCAATATCTATGATATTGATTTCATTGTAGCACTATATTTTTGAATATTCAATAGATATTTGAAAATAAATCAAAAAATTTAAAATGCTCTCTTTCGAGAGCATTTTTTATGAGTATTTATAAATTCTCTTAAAGACCTCATCCCTTGCATAGGATGCTGAATACGTATATGTCATAAAGAATATGATTGCCCACAAAATATTGATAACTACAAATGCGTCATTTGACGGCCTTAAAAAGACATACATTATCGAGCAATGTGCGCTTACAGCTGTGAGAATTATCGAGAAAACAAAGCGTTTTTTAGCTGTTTCCTTAAATTCCTTTACATATCCCTCAACGCTATATTCAGAGAAGAATCTTGGATTCTCGTATACTCTTTCAATAGCATATTTATTGATCAAATAAAGCCCTACTATTGCAATACCGACAAATGAGACTGCCTCTAATACTGTTGCAATAATAACAGGAATATACGCAATTTCAGACTCTGAATACTTAAACACTGTGCCTATGTAATGGTTTTTGTCAAAGGTCATTGTAAAAATCGTATTGAGAATACTTGACACAAAATGAACAGCGAGCGAGGCAATAAGCAGCTTTTCGTGCTTTTCAATTCTTATATAGCCCTTTTTAAGAAGGAAAAAGAATCCTGTTGCAAATAGTGGGGCAAGTAAAATATCACTCAAAAATTCTATTCCATCAATGTAAAAATCAATGTTGAATAGCATAGCTATTGACATTATTCCTATTGAGAAAATGAAATCCTTTGAAAAAAATACGCTTTGTCTATCCTTCATCTCCTCGGTGAAATCAGCGTTTATCTTCTCTTTTACTTCATCTGTAAGTGTTGATTTAAAGAAGCAAATTGCTCTTATAAGCCATACAATTCCTATTATTGATGCGAAAATTGTGAAAAGGAAGAAAAATAATGCTCTAAAACGGAACATCCATTCCTTTTGAGGATTGCTCAAGAACAGCGCGCAAAAGTCTGGAACTGTTGAGCACAAAACTCTTGTAAGGAAAAAGAAAACTGTAAACTTCTTAAGCCTTTCACTTGTTGCAACATATCGGTCCTCTCCACATCTCATACAAATAAACGAAATGCTATCGAAGAGCTTTTGGTATGCACCAATTCCGAAAATAACCTCGATTACCGAGAATGAGAATGAAAACACAAGAGCCATTGTGGCATCTGTAAACGGAACGATTATCATACTGATAAACTTAAACACCGATATAAGCGCCATTTGCTTGAAGGCATCCTTGGTTTCGCCTGCGTTATCATATACATATGATGCCTCGGAAAAGGCACGCATTATAAGTAAATAGCCTATAAAATCAGGAAAAACATCAAAAACGCTGACAACTGGATTAAAAAGGAATATTGCAGCCCATATGAAATATCTTTTTTTCATTCCTTTTTATCTCCTTTGTCATTTTTGTTTTTCTCCAAATCCTTCTTTTCTCGTGGAGTCATAGCATAATTAAGCTTATCGTTGAGAAAATCGAGAGGTGTATTGCCTGTTTTCTTGTCCATATTCTTATCATCCTCGTAGCAAATGCGAATATACGAGTTGGCAATAGTAACAAGCACCATAATTGAATACAGTATTTGCGATATAAATATGATGAGCGAAAGTCTTGACATGGCAAATTCGCTTTCTCTGAAAAAGACATTCAATAAAAGCACGCAAATTATGTAAATCACCATAAGAATATAGGTTATTATGACCTTTGTCTGAATAGAAGGAAGCTCAACCTGCTTTGCCAAAAGATAAATCGACGTAAGTGCAAGAGCGCAGAATACAACATTTGATATCGAAAGGACAAGCGACATTGTATTAATTAGAGCTTGATTTGACGAAAGAACATATATAAACATATATGCCATTGATGCAATGAATTCAAGAGATGTTATTACTAAAGTAATAAAAAACACCTTGTTTTGCCTTATAAGCTCCTTTAACGAATACATAACTATTGCGCTACCTAAAACATAGGTAAAGGGAGCGAATGTTGTAAATGCTCCTAAGAGCATAAAGCAACATCCGATAAACATTATTCCAAATCCCATTTTTATTCTCCGCTTTGGCTTGCGCCACAGCATTTTTTGTATTTTTTGCCACTTCCACAAGGACAAGGATCGTTTCTGCCGACCTTTTGTTCAACTCTTACAGGCTGTGCTGTGCGAACAACTCTCTTCTCTGCAGAGCCAAACTTCATAAAGCCCTCGTCACTTGGTCTTACAACCTGAACACGCTTCATAGGCTGTGCCTTTGGAACTGCGCTCAAAATACCTCTTACTGTATCATCACGAATAGCCAAAACCATTTCATCAAAGAGGTCTGCACCTGCGATTTTATACTCGTTGATAGGATTTCTTTGAGCATAGGATTGAAGTCCGATGCTATCTCTCAAATCGTCCATAGCCTCGAGATGATCCATCCATTTTTCATCAACATTGCGCAGCAAAATAACTCGTTCAAGCTCTCTTGCTCCCTCCTCGCCGAAGAGTTGTTCCTTGCTTTCCCAGAGAGCGATTGCTCTTTCAAGAAGAGTGTTAAGGATTACATCCTTATCCTCGTCGGAATTGAAATCATCAGATGAGCAAAGGAGTCCGAGGTATTTATTTTTAAGCTCAGCAAGAGCCCACTCAGAGCGCTCTCCTATTGTATGCATATCAACAGCATCGGTAATAGTAGAGCAAATCATATTTTTAATCTTTTCCTTCAAATCAACGCCATCAAGAACATCAGCTCTTTGAGAATATATAACATTTCTCTGCTGATTCATAACATCGTCGTATGAAAGAACTGTTTTACGCCTTTGGAAATTGCGGTCCTCAAGACGCTTTTGAGCATTCTCAATAGTTCCAGAAAGGATTTTTGCATCGATAGGAGTGTCCTCATCAAGACCAAGTCTATTAACAATGCCTATCATTCTATCGCTACCGAAAAGGCGCATAAGATCATCCTCAAAGGACAAGAAAAATCTTGATTCACCAGGGTCTCCCTGACGGCCAGAGCGTCCTCTTAGCTGGTTATCAATACGACGGCTCTCGTGGCGCTCAGTTCCTATGATGAAAAGTCCACCGGCTTCTCTTACCTTTTCAGCCTCTGGAGCGATTTCCTGCTTATATTTTTCGTTAAGCTCGGAAAATACGCGTCTTGCCTCAAATATTTCCTCGGAAACGGATTGAGATGAGCCTGTTGCGAGTGTTATAGTTTCGTCATCGTAGCCAAGCTTCTTCATTTCCTTTTTAGCAAGATGCTCTGCGTTACCACCAAGCATAATGTCGGTTCCACGACCTGCCATATTGGTAGAAATGGTTACAGCACCGTATTTACCTGCATCAGAAACGATTTCTGCTTCTCTTTCGTGATGCTTTGCGTTAAGGACATTATGAGGAATGCCTACATTTTTAAGTTTTTGAGAGAGCGCCTCAGACTTTTCAACGGACACAGTACCAACAAGCACTGGCTGTCCCTTTTCGTGGCAAGCTCTAATTTGTCTTATAATAGCTCTATCCTTTGCAGCCTTAGACTTATAAACGACATCATTATAGTCAGTTCTAATCATAGGCTTATTTGTAGGAACAACTACAACATCGAGGTCGTAAATTTCTCTAAATTCCATTTCCTCAGAAAGCGCTGTACCAGTCATTCCAGAGAGCTTTTTATACATTCTAAAATAATTTTGGAAGGTAATTGTGGCAATAGTTCTATTTTCTCTTTGAATTTTTACTCTTTCCTTTGCCTCAATTGCCTGATGCAAGCCATCAGAATATCTTCTACCAGGCATAAGTCTACCTGTAAAGGTATCAACAATAATAACCTGACCGTCCTTTATAACATAGTCGGTATCTCTATGCATCGTGCCATGTGCCTTGATAGCCTGTTGAATGTGATGATGAAGCTCTGAGTTTTCAGGAGATGTAAGGTTTTCAATATCAAAATATTTTTCAGCCTTTGCAACACCGTGCTTAGTAAGAGTTGCTGTTCTTGCCTTTTCATCAACAATGTAATCCTGCTCAATGTCCTCGTGCTCTACCTTTAAATCGAGCTCCTTTATTACAAATTTTGAAAAATTGCGAACGAGGGCATCGGTTTTATCATAAAGCTCGGTGCTTTTTCTGCCTGCGCCTGAGATAATAAGAGGAGTTCTCGCCTCGTCGATAAGAATTGAGTCAACCTCGTCAACAATTGCAAAGGTATGTCCTCTTTGACACATATCCTGCTTATAAATAACCATATTATCACGAAGATAGTCAAAGCCGAACTCGTTATTTGTACCATATGTGATATCGCAGTTATATGCCTTTTGCTTTTCCTCTCTTGATTGACCATGAACGATAAGTCCTGTGGAAAGCCCCAAAAATTCGTGAATTCTTCCCATTTCCTCGCATCCAAGGCGCGCAAGATAATCGTTTACCGTAACGACATGAACACCATTTCCAGTAAGCGCATTAAGATATGATGGTAATACTGCAACGAGAGTTTTACCTTCTCCTGTTTTCATTTCGGCAACTCTGCCCTGATGAAGCAAAATTCCACACATAAGCTGTACACGGAATGGACGCTTACCAAGAACTCTATCTGCTGCTTCTCTTACAAGTGCAAACGCCTCTGGCAAAATATCATCAAGTGTTTCACCATTTGCAAGGCGCTCCTTGAATTCATCGGTTTTTGCCCTCATTTGGCCATCGCTCATATTGGCATACTCATCGCCAAGCGCCTCTATTTGATCAACGATAGGCTCAATTTTCTTAATCTGCTTATCGCTATATGTTCCAAAAATTTTAGAAAAAAGTCCCATTTTAAATTCCTTTCGGGTTTTCTGTACTTCACAACATATATAATAACACACATATTCCTTGATTTCCATAGTTATTTTAAAATTTTATTTGGAATTTAGTTCAAAAATCATTGTTTTTTGACATTTTTAATGTTATGATAGTAGCATAAAAGCGTAAAAGGAGCTTATATGAGCAAGTTAAATATTGTATTATTAGAGCCAGAAATTCCACAAAACACAGGGAACATTGCAAGAACCTGTGCTGCCTCGGGTGCTTCTCTGCATATGATAAAGCCATTCGGATTCAAAATTGACGATGCAAAGCTAAAGCGCGCCGGAATGGATTACTGGTATCATCTTGACATTCACTACTACGAAAATCTTGATGAATTTTTTGAGAAAAATCCAAACGCCAACTTCTATTTATTCACAAAAAAGGCATCTAAAAAATACACCGATATTCGCTATCAAGAAAATTCATTTTTGTTTTTTGGACGCGAAAGCTGTGGCTTGCCAGAGGAGCTTTTGGCAAAATTTCCTGAAAGATGTCTTCGAATTCCTATGCGTGAGAGCTTGCGCTCTCTCAACCAGTCAAATTCAGTTGCAATTGCTGTATACGAGGTGCTTCGCCAAAAGGATTTTGATGGGCTTTCAGAAGATGGTGGTTGGATAAAAAATTCATAATATTTTGAATTTTTGAATTTTTGAATTTGGAAATTGTTAAATTTGTTTACTCACTCTATTCTTCAAAGAAGAATTTAATAGAAAAAGTGCTTCAATGAAGCACTTTTTCTTAGATAAATAATGGTCTTAATTGCTTTGCGTCAAGAGCATAAGAGAGCGTTTGTGAAACAAGAGAAAACTCTGATATAAGAGAGTGTGGTTTTCTCGTTGGATCATCCTGCTTCATAGGCACAAAATACACACATTTACGCTCTAAAAGTATGCTTATATTTTGCAAGTTTGCACTCAATGCGTCGTTTGAGCAAAGTGCTATTACAAGAGGTCTGTCGGCACGAAGATGCGCCTTGGCTGTCATAGTAACTGCGGTGTCAGTTATTCCTCTTGCAATCTTTGCGAGTGTGTTACCCGTACAAGGAGCTATTATTAAGGCGTCAAGAGCTATTTTTGGTCCTAAGGGCTCTGCATCGACAATCGTGTGAATTACCTCTCTGCCCGTTATTTGCTCCACCTTTTTTATAAAATCATCAGCCGAGCCAAAGCGCGTGCTTGTTGCATATACATTTTCGCTCATTATTGGCAAAATATCGTAGCCCTGATTTTTTAATTTTTTTAGCTCCTCTAAACTCTGTGCATGAGTGCAAAAGGAACCGCAAAACGCGTATCCTATCATACTACTTCCTTTCCTTAGAAACATAGTCGTATACGAATTCAAATATCGCTCTTCCTGCGCTTACAGGCTTCATTTTCCCCGGTAAAGCAAGTGCCCTCTCGGGAAATGTGCCATCCTCAAAGCCTCCTGGAAGTGATGCTAAATCAAGAACAATGCTTTCTCTTGAAATTTTATCACTTTCCACCCTTGAAATAATCGGGGACGGAGCGGTGTTGAAAACAACATCATAATAGTTCTTTGTAAGACTCGATATAGGGTATGCCCTATAGCCTTTCTCGATTGCCTCTATTCTGCTTTCCTCTCGTCTTGCGAAAACTGTAACAGAAGCGCCAAGAGCCTTTAACAGCTTACAAAGATGCTTTCCTATTCTACCATAGCCTATAATTGCCGTAGATGTCTTTGACAACACCTTTCCAAGCCGACTTAACACAATGGAGATAGCGCATTCGGCAGTTATATATGCGTTCTTATCTAAAAAGCTCTCATCCTGAGAGTAATCAATAATTCTTCCATTGAAAAGCTTTCTTACCCTATCACTATCTCCACAAAAAACAAAAGCACTGCTTTTAAGTCCTTGGAAAATTCTTGAAAATTCCTCGTCACTAAGAGTGCTTTTGATTGGCAATATTAATATATCTGGGCTTTTGACCATATTTGGTGTACAAATGCTTGATTTAAAGCCCTTTTCATTTAACATACCGTTAACAGTCACATATCTTGCATCCGAGGAAACAATATTAACTTCGTTCATATACTTTCCTTAAATGTTATTTGAGAAATAATTCTCATTTATATAATATGCGACTCGGGAAAATCGGTATTATTTTTTATTCTTGGCAATAAGCATATTTATCTTAAAGCCCTTTTCGGTAAAATTACGCTCGTATTCGGTTTGAATATTCGTTGCGTTCATATCAGATGCGTGAAGGTCATAGGTCTTATATTCCAAGTCGAAGCACGACTCCTCTACCTGCTCAACTGAAAAGTCAAACAATTCCCTGTTGTCAGTTTTAAAGAACACCTTTCCACCGTTTACGAGTATTCTTGAATACATATTCAAAAAGTTAATGTGAGTAAGACGGCGCTTTGCATATCCCTTCTTGCCCCAAGGATCACAAAAGTTTATGTATATAGCATCAACTGAGTTGTCAGGAAAATCACACAAAATTTGTGATGCATCTCCTACTGTAAAACGTACATTTCCCCTCTGTTCATCTGTAAAAGGCACGCTATCTCCACCAAGAGGATATTTAACACCATCGGGAGTCATCCATCCACCATTAGGAGCAAGATTGCCGAGACCACGAGAGGTTGCATAGTTTTCAACAGCAAGAGTACAAACATCTGCGATTTTTTCAATTGCGAGATAGTTGTAATCCTTTTCCTGAACGCTCTTTCCTCTTACAAAATCTCCCTTACCACATCCTATTTCGATTCGAAGTGGATTTGAATTTGCGTATTCTGCCTCTACATTTTTAACAAGCTCGCTTGGATTTTGAGTAGTAAGTGCAGAAAGTAATGATAATCTTTCGCCTCCGTGGCGCTTTTTTTTCATTCTCATATTGAATTTTTCTCCGTTTTTTGATAAAATAACTGTAACACACTATATATTAACACATTTCTTTTGAAATTTGTATAATATTTTCGATAAAAGGAGAATTTTATGAAATATTCTTTTAGAACAAGGGGCGTTTGCGCAAGAAATATCAGCTTTGAGCTTGAGGACGGAATTGTTAAGGATGTAAGCTTTATGGGTGGCTGTAATGGTAATCTCAAGGCTATTTCCAAGCTCATAAACGGTATGGAAGCGCAAAAGGTTATAGATATTCTTAGAGGCAATGACTGTGGTGGTCGTGGAACTTCGTGTGCTGATCAGCTTGCTATTGCGTTAGAGGAAGCTATGAAGGCTGGTAATAACTGATGAAAAAGCTTCTTATAGTAGACGGTAACAGTATTCTCAACCGCGCTTTTTACGGAATAAGACCTCTTTCTAACAAGGAAGGGATTCCGACAAACGCTGTTTATGGAATGCTAACTATTTTAAAAAGACATCTTGATAATTTGAAGCCCGACTACGCAGTTGTGGCTTTTGACTTGCGCGCTAAAACATTTAGACATAAGGCGTGCGACTTTTACAAGGCAAATAGAAAGCCTATGCCAGAGGAGCTTGCAGTTCAGCTTCCATATGCCAAGGAGGCGGTAAAATCGCTTGGGTTTAATGTTGTAGAGCTCGAGGGCTACGAAGCAGACGATGTTATCGGCACTGTTTCTCGTATCGCTATGCAGGATATGGACATTCACTCCTACATTCTCACAGGAGATAGAGACTCGCTTCAGCTTATAAACGCATCCTGCTCTGTCATTCTCGTTAAAACAAAGGAGGATATCGTTTACGACACGGACAAGTTCTGTGAGGAATTCGGTGTTACTCCTACTCAATTTATAGATGTAAAGGCAATAATGGGCGACTCATCAGACAACATTCCAGGTATTACTGGAATTGGCGAAAAGGGCGCATTCAAGCTCATCTCCGACTTTGGCTCTCTTGATGAGATATATGAAAATTATAAAGAAGCATCTATTTCTGACGGTCTTAAGGCAAAGATAGAAAATGGCAAGGAAATGGCATTTGTTTCAAGGTTTCTTGCAACTATTGTATGTGATGCGCCTATCGGCAAGGAAATACACGATTTTGAGTATCGTGGTATTGATGCAGAGCTCGCTTCCGACCTTTTCTTAAAGCTTGAATTTGAGAGCCTTTTGAAAAAATTCAATATTGAATTTGATCCTTCAAAAAGAACTGAGGCTCGCGCTGGCATTAACAGTGCGTCTATGGCCGATGCATTCTCTATCGGTGTCCTTGATGACATTAAGGACGAGCTTGTTTCAATTTACAATCACGACGGAAAGCTATACATTTATACCGACAAATACAACTTCTTCTACGATGGTGATGATATAGCTGATTTTCTAACTAGTAATAGGATAATTTGCCACGACATCAAGGCTTGGTCAAGGGATTACAGGTTCGATTGCGTATTTGATGTTATGCTCGCATCCTACCTTGTATCTCCGTCCGACTCGTCTTACGGTCTTGACAGCCTTTGTATTAAGTATCTTGCAACAGAATTCAAGCACGAGCATGGTGCACAACTCATTTATGAACTTTATCGTGTGTTAGACGAGGAGCTTAAAAAAATAGACGCAAAAAAGATTCTTACCGACATAGAAATCCCACTTGCAAAGGTGCTTGCCTCTATGGAAAAGGAGGGCTTTTTGGTTGATACCGAGGGACTCAAATCCTATTCCGAGGTTTTATCATCTATGGCAGAGGATTTCAAGCAAAGAATTTATATGCTTGCAGGAGAAGAATTTAACATAAATTCTCCAAAACAGCTTGGTGAGGTTCTTTTTGAGAGAATGGGTCTTGCGCACGGCAAGAAAAACAAAAATGGATATTCAACCGATGCGCATGTTTTAGAGGAATTGCGCTCCGAATCGCCTATAATAGACGAAATTTTGGAATACAGACAAATTATGAAGCTCAAAAGCACCTATTGCGAGGGACTTTTGAAGGTTGCAGGACCTGACGGCAGAATTCACTCTACCTTTAATCAAACAGTTACTGTGACCGGCAGGCTTTCCTCCTCTGAGCCTAATTTACAGAATATTCCTATTAGAACAGAGCTTGGTAAGCAATTCAGAAAATATTTCATTCCAAAAAATGATGAATATGTTTTGATTGATGCCGACTATTCTCAAATCGAGTTAAAGGTGCTTGCTCATCTTTCGGGCGATGCAAATATGATTTATGCCTTTAATTCAGGTATGGATATACACACTATGACTGCGTCACAGGTATTTAATATACCTGCTGAGATGATTACGCCTGAGCTAAGAAAGCGTGCAAAGACTGTAAACTTCGGTATTGTTTACGGCATTGGCGACTTCTCTCTTGCTAAGGACCTTCATATTACTAAAAAAGAAGCAAAGAATTATATTGATAGCTATTTTGCGACATATCCAGATGTGCACGCATACATTCAACGCTTGATTGAGAGTGCAAAGGAAAAGGGATATGCAGAAACTATGTTTGGCCGTCGTAGATACATTCCAGAGCTTCAATCAAAGAACTTCAATATTCGTGCCTTTGGAGAGCGCGTTGCAATGAACTCTCCTATTCAAGGAAGTGCTGCTGATATTATTAAAATTGCTATGATACGGGTTCAAAAAGCTCTCAAAGAAGCAAGAATTGATGCAAAGCTCATTCTACAAGTGCACGACGAGCTTATAATTGAGGCTCACGCATCTTGCGCTGATAAGGCAAGAGAAATTCTTCAAAAGGAAATGGAGAGCGCAACCAAGCTTCTCGCTCCTCTCACCGCTGATACCGGTGTTGGTAAAACTTGGCTTGACGCAAAATAATATGAAAGACACTATTTTAGCCCCCGCAAAGGTAAATTTGTACCTTGATGTGCTATCAAGACGCGAGGACGGATACCACGAAATTGAGTCTGTTATGCAGTCCATATCGCTTTGCGATAAGGTTTCAATTAATATAGAAAAGTCAAGCGACCTACAAATAAGCATTGATGGCACAAGCGAGTCGATTGCATGGGATGAAAAAAATCTTGCTTATAAAGCCTGTGTACTCTTTCTAAACGAGGCAAAAACAAGCAATTATAAAATTGATATTTTCGTTGAAAAGAATATTCCTATTTCAGCAGGAATGGCAGGTGGAAGCACCGATGCTGGTGCAGTATTATTACTTTTAAATCGAGCCTTTGGAGAGCCTTTTTCAAAGGAAGAGCTCTGCACGCTTGGTGCAAGAATCGGTGCAGATGTGCCCTTTTGCATTTTAGGTGGAACCTGTCTTTGCAAGGGAATCGGAGATTCTCTTGTGCCTCTCAAGGCCTTCAAGGACAAGCTTTTGGTTTGTGCAATAGACAAGTCAAGCGTTTCTACCCCTGTTGCTTATTCAATGCTCGACAAAAAATATGGCACAAGTGCAAGTTGCTCATCAAATCTTGACGCATTTTTGACATATGTAGAAAATGACAATTTAAATGGCGTTTCTTCTTCTCTTTTTAATAAATTTGAGAGCGTTATCATTCCTGAAAATACATCGATTTTGAAGATCAAGGAGTTGCTTTTAAAAAATGGCGCGCTTGGTGCGCTTATGAGTGGAAGTGGCCCATCGGTTTTTGGCGTTTTTGAAAACGAAAATGACCAAAAAAGAGCCTTTGATGCCTTGCAAAATGAAAAAATTCAAGCTTTTTTATGTAAAACGCTTTGATTTTAGATTTTTTTCGCTTTTTTTGTTGACAAATCTTTAAATAAGATTTATAATAGAAAAAATATTTTATATTTTCGTGATACTTACGGAGGAATTCAAAATGGCTGAAAATCTTTTTGATTACAAGTTTGGACGCGAGGGTATTACATTTGATGATGTATTGCTCGTTCCTGCTAAGAGTGAAATCGTTCCGAAAATGGTTACACTCGAAACACAGCTTACTAAAAAAATCAAGCTCAACATTCCACTTATGAGTGCGGCAATGGACACTGTTACAGAGTCTGCTCTTGCTATTGCAATTGCTCGTGAGGGTGGTGTTGGTGTTATCCATAAAAATATGCCTATCGAAAAACAGGTTGAAGAGGTTGAAAGAGTTAAAAGAAGTGAAAATGGAGTTATTAGAAATCCATTCTTCTTGGCTCCTGACAACACTGTTGCTGAGGCAGATATGCTTATGGCAAAATATCGCATTTCTGGTGTTCCAATTTGCGACAAAAAGGGAAAGCTTGTTGGTATTATCACTAACCGTGATATGAGATTCTTGACCGACCTCAACGTTCCTATTAAGGATCATATGACAAAGAAGAACCTCATCACTCTTAAAGAGGGTGCTTCAATTGATGACGCAAAGGCTCTTCTCTGCAAGCACAAGATTGAAAAGCTTCCTATTGTTGATGACAACGGAATGCTCAAGGGTCTTATCACAACAAAGGACATCGAAAAGGCTACAAAATATCCAAATACAGCTCGTGACGAGTTCGGTAGACTTCTCTGCGGTGCTGCTATCGGTGTTACTGACAATGTAATTGAGCGTGCTGGCGCACTTCTTAACGCTGGTGCTGACTTCCTTGTTCTTGACTCTGCTCACGGACATTCAAGAAACATTGTTGAATGCCTCAAGAAGATAAAGGCTGCATATCCTGACTCACAAATCATCGCTGGTAACATTGCAACTGCTGGCGCTGCACGCGATCTTATCGAGGCTGGTGCAGATGCTATCAAGGTTGGTATCGGCCCTGGTTCAATTTGTACAACTCGTATCGTTGCAGGTATCGGTGTTCCACAAATCACAGCTATTTTCGACGCTTACAGCGTTGCAAAGGAATATGGAATTCCTGTTATTGCAGATGGTGGTATCAAATATAGTGGCGATATCACAAAGGCTATTGCAGCAGGTGCTAATGTAATAATGGTTGGTTCTCTTCTCGCAGGATGCGAGGAAAGCCCTGGAGACAGCGAAATTTACCAAGGCCGTCAGTTCAAGGTATATCGCGGAATGGGCTCTCTTGCTTCTATGGAAAAGGGCTCGAAGGATAGATATTTCCAAGAGGGTAACAAAAAGCTTGTTCCTGAGGGAGTTGAGGGTCGAGTTCCTTACAAGGGTCCTCTTGCTGACACTGTTTATCAGCTTATGGGCGGTCTTCGTGCAGGTATGGGCTACTGTGGTAGCCAAACAATCGAGGAGCTCAAGGTTAAGGGACAATTTATTAAGATTTCCGGTGCTGGTCTTCGCGAATCACATCCTCACGATATCAACATCACAAAGGAAGCTCCTAACTACAGCACTAACGGTAACTAATATGAAATCGGGCGAATTTCGCCCGATTTTTTTATTATTATATAAAAATAACTTAAATTTTTGTTTTATCTATTGACTTGCATTTTAAAATAGTTTAAAATAAGATTGAAAAATTATGAAATGGAGTATGGCGATGTTCAAAAACTTCAAAAAGAACGAAAAGTACTTTAATATCGCTCTTGCAGCATTTACTGTTGGCGCGCTTTTAATACTTCTTGTTTTTGCCCTATTTAACCTTGATAGAATAAACACCATAATAACTGGGTTCTTAAAGGCAATCTCAGCTTTTATATATGGTTTTGTTATAGCATATATTTGCAATCCTTTGTATAAGCTTATAAGCAAATACATTTTTAGATTTGTTGACAAGGGCAAGCCTCGACCAAGGCTAAAGAAAGCACTTTCAATTCTTTTGACTTATGTAGTTGTTTTCCTTATAATTGCAATTTTGCTTTTCACAATTGTTCCTTCAATTGTAAAAAATCTCTATGACTTAGTCAGTCAGTTCTCTTCCGAGAAAAATATTGCAAACCTATTCAACAATTTTATAGGCTTAGTTAACGATCTTTTCCCTGAATTAAATATCAATATTGATGTTGATAAATTATCAAATGAGATTTTCACAATAGTTAAGAACATTTTCATTGATGAAGATGGAAAGCTTAGACTTGATAGTATTGAGAGCTTGAGCTCTTATCTTCTCGGCTTCCTTGTTTCATCAATTGACGTTTTGTTCTCCTTAATTGTAGGAATTATTCTTTCAATTTACTTCTTAATTCATGGTCAAACCATCGGTGCAAAGATGAGAAAGCTCCTTGCAGCGATGTTCAAAAAGAAAAATTACGATAGAATCATTGATTTTGCAAGATATTCTGACAAAACCTTTGGAAGATATCTTATAGGAACTTTAGCTGATTCAGTGCTTGTTGGAATCATTGTTGGAATTTTAACAGGTCTGCTCGGACTTTCCTCTTATTCAGTGCTTATCGGTGTTATTGTCGGTATTACTAATGTAATTCCTTTCTTCGGTCCATTTATTGGTGCTATTCCATCTGCTATCATTATCTTCATCGAAAATATTCGTATTGAAGATGGACAGATTTGGAAGGTATTTGCATTCGTAATTCTTATTGTAATCGTTCAACAGCTTGACGGAAATGTACTTGCACCACATATCATAGGTGGCTCAGTTGGTCTTACTCCTATTGGAGTAATCGCTGCGGTAACTATTTGCTCGCACTTCCTTGGTGTTCTTGGAATGGTTATTGGAGTTCCACTCTTCGCTGTTCTTGCATATACACTCAAAAAGGTTGTTGACAAAAAGCTTAGAAAGAAAAATATGCCTGCAGATATAGCTCTATATGACCATCCAAATTTCTTTGAAACTGAAGCGTTCAAAAGGGCGTCATTCGAGATTGAGGCTCAGTCAAGACTCGAAATGAAGGAGGCTGTTGAAAAGGCAAAGGAAAACCTTGAAAATCACCAGCTTGCTGTTCACGAGGCTGAGGAGCGTATTACAAGCGAAAAGGAACAGGTTGCCATGGAGGCTCACACCTCTCCTGACGAGGCTTATGTCAACACCGCTGAAATTGATATTTCCTCTTCTGATAGTGAAAATAAATAAAACAAAAAATCGGGGAATTCCCCGATTTTTTTGTTTTGAATTTGTGATTTTTTGAATTCAAAAATTTGAAAATTTGTAATTATTTGATAAAGTCGCTTAGCAAAAGGGATTGTATAACTTTTTATCTTATGAAAATAATAATTTTATAACGATTTTAGGAGATAATTATGAGTTTAAAAATTTGTAAAATAAATGCAAGAGAAATAATAGATTCGAGAGGAAATCCAACAGTCGAGGCAATTGTTATGCTAAGCGATGGTGCGATTGGAAAAGCCTCTGCTCCATCGGGCGCATCGACTGGAAAATATGAAGCGCACGAGCTTCGTGATGGTGGCAAAAGATACCTTGGAAAGGGTGTGTTAAAAGCTATTGAAAACATCAATGCAACCATTGCTTCAAGTGTGTGTGGATGCGATGCCGATTTTAGAGTTGCTGATAACATTATGAAATCCCTTGATGGAACAGAAAACAAATCAAGCTTAGGTGCAAACGCTACACTGGCGGTTTCATTAGCTGTTGCAAAGGCTTGTGCAAGCTCCTATAAGCTTCCCTTATACAAGCTTTTAGGTGGAGCTTATGCAAGACGCATACCAGCGCCTATGATGAACATTCTAAATGGTGGTGCGCATGCATCTAACAATCTTGACATACAAGAATTTATGATTGTTCCAGTTGGATTTGAGCATTTTAGGGATTCATTGCGTGCAGGATGCGAAATTTATCATTCATTAAAGAGGATTTTAACATCTCACTCTTATTCTGTATCAGTTGGCGATGAGGGTGGATTTGCGCCAAATCTTTCGAGCGAGGAAGAAGCAATAGAGCTTATCATTTCGGCTATAAAAACAGCTGGTTATACAACTGACGATGTTAAGATAGCATTGGACATTGCATCAAGCGAATGGGCAAAGGGAAGCAAATATTTCTTGCCTAAGGCAAGCAAGGAGCTTTCAAGTGATGATTTGATAGAAAAATGGAAGCGCCTTGTCAAGGACTATCCTATAATTTCCGTCGAGGATCCTTTGGGCGAGGAGGACTACTCTGCTTGGGAAAAATGTACCTCTGAGCTTAGAAAGGATACAATTTTAGTAGGCGATGATTTGTTTGTAACAAACGAAAGACGCTTGAAATACGGAATTGAAAACAGGCTTGCAAATGCAATTTTGATAAAGCCAAATCAAATAGGAACTTTAAGCGAGGCAATAGATGTTATAAGGCTTGCAAAGGACAATGGCTATTATACCATAATCTCTCACAGATCCGGAGAAACTGATGACACCTCTATTTCCGACATTGGCGTTGGTTGTGGCACAGAGTTTATAAAAGCTGGTGCGCCATGCCGAATGGAGCGAGTTGCAAAATACAACAGACTTCTTGAAATTGAGGACGAATTTTAGAAAAAATGGGAATAAATTTAAGGCAAGAAAATTAAATTCTTGCCTTGACTTTATTATATAAGTATGGTATACTATTAAAGAATTTAGCGCGCAAGCGTTATTTTTACGATATTTGCGAAAAAACAAGTTGTGATGTAAGGTCATACTAGCTGGGGCGGTAGCGGTGCCCTGAACCTGAAATCCGCTATATGCAGGGGTGAACGCTAATCTGAGGACTGTTTTTGTGTGGTCTGCGCCTTAAAGGGGTGTGTTGACGGATGAGTCTTACGCAATTTTCGGCTGTGAACCGTGTCAGGTGGGGGACCAAGCAGCACTAAGCAGTTTTGGAGATGTGCCGTGAGGGCGCTTGTTCTGAGCATCCGTTTCTGGTTTGCGCATGTAAAAGCATTTCGAATTTTGGATGTATGATCTTACATGACAGCTTGTTTTAATTTTGAAATTAGGGGGTTACTATTATGCATCAGGCTTTATACAGAAAATACCGTCCTGCCGTTTTTACAGATGTATCGGGACAGGAGCATATTACTTCTATATTGAAATATGAAGCTCTTCATAATTCAGTATCCCACGCTTACCTTTTTGCAGGCTCAAGAGGTACTGGTAAAACAACCTGTGCTAAAATTCTTGCAAAGGTTGTTAACTGTCTTAATCCTATTAACGGAAATCCATGCAACGAGTGCGAAAATTGTCGTTCTATTGACAATGGAACTGCAACTGATGTAATCGAGATGGATGCTGCAACAAATACAGGTGTTGATTACATAAGAGACCTAAGAGATAGCGTTGTTTATACTCCTGCTATGCTCAAAAAGCGCGTTTACATTATAGACGAGGCACACATGCTCTCAGACAGCGCCTTTAATGCTCTTTTAAAGACTATTGAAGAACCACCAGAGCACGTTCTCTATATTTTTGCGACAACCGAGCCTCATAAAATTCCTGCGACTATCATTTCAAGATGTCAACGCTTCGATTTTAGAAGAATTACAATGTCTGACCTTGCATCAAGGCTTATGTACATTGCCGAAAAGGAAGGCATTGAAATCACAAACGACGGTGCACAGCTTATTGCTAAAACTGCACAGGGTGGTATGCGTGACGCCATCAGCTTGATGGAGCTTTGCGCAGGCTCTCACAAATTGATTGATGATAAGCTTGTAAACAACATTCTTGGTACAAGCTCATATGATAAAATTTGCAAGGTAGCACAAAACATCAAAAAGGGCAATTATGGTGAGCTTTTTGGGGTTATAAACGACATAGTCGTTTCATCAAAGGATATTTTGGTATTCTTTGCTGACCTTACAGCCTTTTATAGAGATATGATGGTACAGATTTCTTGCAAAAATGCTGATTATCTTGACCTTGTTTCTCAAGAAAAGGAAATGCTCAAGGAAACAGCATCACTGTTTGATATGCCGACTCTTCTCTATCATTCGAGATTGCTTGATGAGGCATACAATAATATGCTGAGAAATCCAACTAATAAGCGCCTTTGTGCTGAAATGACGCTTATGAAAATGTGCGATCCAAAGCTCTCTGCATCAAATGATGCGATTTTGTCAAGACTCTCATCACTTGAGGACAAGGTTACTCTTATGTCAAGAGGCGTTGTTCCTGCTAATGAGCAATCAGGCAAGAAAGAGGATGCTAATACTACTCCAGAGCCTAAAATGCCTGCTTTTACCGAAAAGGAAGAGGAACCTCGCTCCGAGCGCGAGCATTCGCTTGAAAATTGGGGAGAAGTTATTGCAAAGGTTGGCGAGTTTGACCACGCAGTCGAAAGCTTTTTGAAGAATTGCGAGTGCGTTTACTCATCAAAGGATAATAAATATTACATTATTTCAGGCAACAAGCTTATGGCGACTATGCTTGGAAGTGAGAAAAATAAGAAATACATTTTTGATTCTATGATTTGTTGTGATGTTGAGGTTTCCTCTCCATCTCAAATCGAGGTTATTTTAAAAACTATCAAGGCTGAAAAATCAGATCTTGACGATTTTATATGATAAGGTGGTATAGATTATGAAGGCTATGGTTCCAAAGGGTCCGAGTATGAATGAAATGCTCCGTCAGGCTCAAAAAATGCAAGAGGATATGCAGAATAAGCAGGCTGAGCTTGAGGCAAAGGAATACGATGTTTCCGCAGGTGGCGGTGTTATAAAAATTAAAATCAACGGTAAGCGCGAGATTCTTTCTATTGACCTTGCTCCTGAAATCGTTGATCCAGATGATATTGACACATTGAACGATATTATCGTTGCAGGCGTTAACGAGGCTATTAAGAAGGTAAATGCAGACGCTGATGAGGAAATGAAGAAGGTTACTGGTCCTCTTGGCGGTATGCCAGGTATGTTCTAATGGAGCTTTTGTTAAAGCCATTACAGGACCTTGCAGACAAGTTTCGTTCTCTTGACGGTGTTGGTAAGAAAAGCGCTGTTAAAATGGCTTTTTCCGTGCTTAATATGAGCGAGGATGAGGCTAAGGCGTTTTCTGACGCTATCATTGCGGCAAAAACTCAAATTGGCATTTGCAAGTGCTGTCAAAATATTTCAGCATCTGAAATCTGCTCTATTTGCGATTCCGCATCGCGTGACCGTTCGGTTATTTGCGTTGTCGAGGATGCGCAGGGCGTTATGGCGCTTGAAAAGGTCAAGGAGTTTAATGGCGTTTACCATGTGCTTCACGGTACAATTTCTCCTATGAAGGGAATTGGCCCTGATCAGCTTAAAATCAAGGAGCTTCTTGCCCGTATTGACAGCGAGGATGTTTCTGAGGTTATTATTGCCACAAATCCCACAGTTGAGGGAGAGGCTACCGCTATGTACATTTCAAGGCTCTTAAAGCCATTTGAAATAAAGGTTACAAGAATTGCCAACGGTCTTCCAGTTGGTGCAGATTTGGAATATGCAGATGAGGTTACACTCTATCGTGCAATTCAAGGAAGAAGAGATATTTAAATTTTGTCAGGTATACAATGAATTACATTTTTTTCGACATTGAATGCGCCAACTGCTTTCAAGGAAAGGGAAAAATATGTTCATTTGGATATGTCATCACAAACGAGCGATTTAGAGTTTTAGAAAAGCGAGATATCGTTATAAACCCCCGTTCAAAGTTCCATTTGGCTGGGCGAGGAAATCATCCTGGTATCGTTTTAGCCTATGATGAGGCTGAATTCAAAGCTGCTCCGTTGTTCTCTGCTTATTACGATGAAATAAGAGAGCTTTTGCAGGACGAAAATAACATTGTTTTTGGATTTTCGGTTATGTCCGACGCAGGATTTATAAAAAGCGAGTGCGAAAGATACAAAAAAGAGGTATTCGACTACAACTTCATTGATGTTCAAAGAATATATACCGATATGCACTCTCTTACAAACACTCCTGGACTTATCAAATGTGCATCCGAATATGGTGTAAAGCAAACGCAAGAGATACATAAAAGTGATGATGACGCCTTCTTTACTATGCGCGTTATGAAGGGCTTATGTAAGGAATCAAGGCTTTCTCCACTTGAGCTTATTGAAAAATATCCCAACTGCAAGTGTTGGAGCAAAAACGGAGAGCTCGACAATGAATTTGTCAAGTTTAAGGCTATTCAAAAGGCAAACAGGCTCTCTAAAATGGAAAAGCTTACAGGTAGTAAGCGCTCAAACTGGATGTATTCCAAAAGTGATAATCACAATGAGTTTGTAAAGTATGCATCGAATGTTTTCGTGCACTATTCTTCTCCATCTCCTCTTTGTGGCAAAAGAATATGCTTTAGCAATCTTTATGAGGAATTTCATTTCAGCGAAATGATGAATATAGTTTCCGAGCTCGCAAAGCACGGTGTAAGATATACTCACAAGCCATATGCATGTGATATATTTGTAACATATTCACTGAAAAATAAAAATGATGAGGAATACGAGTGCTTCCGCTTAAACAAGGCGTTAAAGTGTGCCGAGAGTGGCGAAAGAAGCATTGAATTCATCTCAATTGATGAGCTTATTGAAATGCTCAATTTGAATAAGGACGAAATAGCAAATCTTGACAGGAGCAAGCTATCTGCTCTTTGGAAAAGAAGCCCTGCTAATGTCTAAAATCAAAGCCCCCGATAAAGAATCGGGGGCTTGGTTTTTTATTTAAAGATTTCTAAATTGCCTTTGAGAATTCGCTTTCTTAAAATTGAATAATATTCCTCAAGTGGCGAGCCATTTAAAAGCTCGGTATTTTTTCTTATTGTATCAACGAGTAGCTCAGGGCTGAGATTTTTCTCTCCACCTGAGCAAAGCACGGTGTGAATAACAAGCTCATTTTGCTCAATTTTAGCAGAAAATGAGTTTATATATTCCTTAATATTTATTTCCTTTTCGCTTCCCTTTGATTTTTTGATTACAAAGAGGTCGTGTGAGAACATATTCTCAAGTTTTTCACAAATCCCATCACTTATTTTTGTTGAATTGATACGAATTTCGTAATCAATATAAGCAATTTCCTTTATTTTAGCTTCAGGGAAATAAACATCAAGCGCTTCCATTTCTGATGGAAAATTATCATTTAAGCGACGCTTAATCTCATCGCACTCCATAGGAGTGTTTATTTTTATATCCATAAGCTCGCACTCGCTTTCAACTCCGACTGGGAGTGGGCAAGCAAACACGATTCTTGGTTGAGGATTAAAGCCCTCGCTATACCAAATATCAATACCAGACCTTACCATTATTCTCTGCATTGTACGAGAAAGGTCAAGGTGCGATATATACATAAGAGAGCCATACTTCTTGAATTTGATTCTGACCTTTATTGCTTCATTTTCGGACACCATGTCATATCTCCTCCAAGCTTATTTGCTCCACAGCCTGAGCATTTTTCCTTACAGTTAGGCGTTGTTACGCTTTCGTATGCCTTTTTGCTCTCGCTCATCATAAATTTCTTTGAAACGCCGATGTCGATAACATCCCAAGGAAGTATTTCATCATAGCCCATTCTTCTATTTGCATAGAAATCGGGATCTATTCCACACTCCTCAAAGACCTGCATCCACTTTTCGTAATCGAAATGCTCGTCCCATGCATCAAAGCGCATTCCCTTTTGTTGAGCGCACAAAATAGCCCTTGAAAGGCGTCTGTTGCCCTTTGAGAATACTGCCTCAAGCCTTGAAACCTTTGCCTCGTGCCATGTGTATCTTATCTTACGGTCTGTAATCTTCTCTGCAAGATATTTTTGCTTATCACAAAGCTCCTCAAGAGAGTTTTGAGGCTCCCATTGGAATGGTGTGTGTGGCTTTGGAACAAAGCAAGAAACACTAACGGTTACGGTGACAGGCTTTTTCGAACGGTTTGGAGTTTTATAATACTCATCAACGACTCTTGAGGCAAGAGAGGAAATGCCCTCGATATCCTCATAGGTTTCAGTTGGCAATCCGTTCATAAAATAGAGCTTGACCTGACTTTTTCCACCCTCAAATGCGAGTCTTACTGCGTTCATAAGATCCTTTTCATAAAGGTTCTTATTTATCGCATCACGAAGGCGCTGTGTACCTGCCTCGGGTGCGAATGTAAGACCTGACTGACGGATTGAGCTTACCTTATTCATAAGCTCCTTAGTAAAGCTATCTGCACGAAGTGATGGCAAGGAAAGATTTATCTTGTTTGGATTAGTCCATTCAAGAAGCTTATCTGTCGCCTCGTGTAAGCACGAATAATCGCTTATAGAAAGTGAGGTAAGGGATATTTCAGTATATCCTGTATTTTCAAAAATCTCGCGCGCCTGACAGTTGAGCACCTCTGCGCTCTTTTCACGAACAGGACGGAATACCATTCCTGCCTGACAGAAGCGACAGCCCCTTATACAGCCACGGAAGGTTTCAAGCATTATTCTATCGTGTACGACCTCAATAAAAGGCATTATTGGCTTTGTTGGGAAGCAAGAGGTATTAAGATCCTTTATTATTCTCTTTTCAACTCTTTTTGGTACATCGTCATACTTTGGCTCAAAGGAGCTAATTGTTCCGTCCTCGTTATACCTAACCTCGTAAAGAGATGGCACATAGAAGCCCTTTAGGTGAGATGCCTCTCTTAAAAAGGCAGTTTTGGTATATGTACCATTTCCCTTCATTCGCATATATAGCTCGGCAAGCTCTGGTAGAGCCTCCTCGCCCTCGCCTATGCTGAAAATGTCAAAGAAATCAGCAACTGGCTCGGCATTATATGCACACGGACCTCCTCCCAAAATAACGGGATCGTCCTCTCCTCTATCGCAAGCAAGCATAGGAATTCCTGCCAAATCGAGCATATTTATTGCTGTTGTATAACAAAGCTCATATTGAAGCGAAAATGCTACAATATCGAAATCCTTAACATTATCCTTGCTTTCGTGGGCGAAAAGAGGTATTTTATGCTCACGCATTTGCTCCTCCATATCTGTCCAAGGCGCATAAACTCTTTCACACCAAACATCTGGCATTGAATTGAGTGCGCCATAAAGGAGCCTAACACCGAGGTTAGACATTCCTATTTCATAGGTATCTGGAAAGCAAAACGCAATTCTGCATTTTATATTCTTTTTATCCTTGATTATTTGTCCATACTCTCCACCAGTATATCTACCTGGCTTAGAAACAGACTTTAAAATTGAGCTTAGATTTTGCATTTTTGATTTATTGTAAAAGTGTTACTGTTGAAATGAGCATTACAGCAAGCCAAACAGCGTAATAGCCAACGATTAAAAGCGAGCTGATAAAGGAGATTGCTCCAAATATGCTCATACCAATAAGCACTGCGCCGATAATCGAAGCAATAACATTTACAACGAGTCCGACCTTTCTGATTTTTGAAATATTTTTACATACAGGAATTGCCTTGATAAGCGACTTTGAATGTCCCTTTGAAACAACACCGCTATCAGCCTTCTCAAGAGTTGTTGGAATTTCGTCCTGCTTTGAGAGTCTTATAACACGCAAATCTGCCTTTTTAAGGCTTGACTGGCGTCTTATAAGTTCGTTATTTATGTTAGGGTCAAATGTTCTAATGCCCACGCAAACATCGTTTCTATTAAGGGTTCTAACGGTTTGTGTAAAGTCATCGTCCATTTCATACTTGATGTGCATTCTTGCACAAAGCTTACCATTGCAAGCCATATACATTACGCTTACATCCTCATCAAGCTCCTCTCTTTCGTTTGGAACATCGATGCCCTGTGAGGTGATACCATATCTATCGGCAAAAATGATAGTATCATTATCAACCTTTACACAAAGATAGCTTCTGCCTGAGCATACAAATCTTGCACGTCTGCTCTTTGTAAATGCGTCCTTTGTAGCAAGCTCAAACACCTCTGCCAAGGGTCCACCTACGGTATTAAAGCCGTTTGATGCATAATAAAGAACCTTTTCAAGGTTATATTCGTTATAAACATGAAGGTTTTGAAGCTTAACATTGTAAGGTGGGAATGCAGTTGTATCGTTTACAGACACAGCCTTAGCGCCTGCATACTCATCAATTGTATCCTCGCCAACGATTGTAGTTTCCTCTTCGAAAAGGCGCTTATTTCCAACGAGGAATGGAACGCTATACATAAATAGCACTCCGATAGGCATAACCATCATAGCGCCCGAGAACCAGCTTGACATAGCTGACATAAAGGCTTTGCCTTGAAAAATGGAGATAATTGACATAATAAGAGGAACGCAGATTGCAAGCACATAATAAGGATACATAACCTTCATTGTACTAACGCTTCTATTAGTTCTTGCAAAATACTTCTTTACAAACTCTGTCTTATCTACTCTTATCAAATCTCCAACAAAATCCTTTGATGCTGTAGAAAACGCCTCAGTTTCAGCCTCTGCGTCGTCAGTTGACACCTTATTGAGGACGAATTTCGAGTCCTTTGAGGAAACGATGCTGAAGCTATATCTTTCTCTTACAACATTTATGTACGAGAAAGCGATAGACATAAGGCAAATTACTGCAACTGGAAAATTAAAGAATACAGGTGCAATTGAGTTAGGCTTATAGTAGAATGGAATAAAAATTATTGTGAATATCGAATAAAGCAAGCTTGCACCTACTGCAAACACGGAAATTGCCTCTGGAATAAATTCCTTCGACATAATCGATTTAATTCCGTGATATAGCTGTTCATAAGCACAGGCAGCAGAAAGCACAACAAGCACAAAATCAACAAGAAAATGTGCATAAGGATGCGCTACTGCACTAAAAATGCCTGTTGGATTCTTTGAAAAGAGCGTTATATTCTCAACAAAGAGCAAAAGAAGTGCAATTATGCTTGAAAGAATCATCTTTGTTCTTATGCTTCTCTTAGCATACTTATACATTCCCATAATTTCTTTTCTCTGCTGACGGTCTGTATATTCATAATAGTCAGAGTGAATATCACCTTGAAGTGATTCAATTTCAGCAGTTGAAGGATTAAGAGAATCGTCTATGTTGAGTGATTTTCCAGATTTATCAGCAATTCCAAACGCCTTCATAAAGTCGTGCTCTCCACGAGTGGTGTTTGCATATGCCTCATCATATTCAATCTGCTCATTTTCCTGTGGCTTGAATGCGTGCTGAGTCCATTCAGATAAAGGCGATTTTTTAGCCTTTTGAGTCGATATACCTGTATCAGACGCGCGATCAAAAACCTCGACATCAGGAGAGATGAGCTCAACATCATCGTCATCCTCGATTTTTTCGGGGGTATCTTCTTCAATATTTTGAGGAATGTCTTGAAGCTCTTGGTTATCGTTTGCCTCTTCGGCAGGCTCTTCACCAAGAGTAACATCCATTTCTATTTGGTCGTACTGCTCTTCCATTTGTCCTCCTTATTTATCCCCTCTTTGCATTCTTGCTGCGTGGCAAAGTATTACAGACGCGGCAGTTGACACATTAAGAGAGTTAACCTTTCCATACATAGGTATTGATATGATAAAGTCGCTTTTGTCCTTGATAAGCTTACCTACGCCATTTCCCTCAGAGCCGAGGACGATAGCGCAAGGGCAATCATAATCGACAGCGTAATACGGCTCTCCACCTGCCTCGCAGGAGAAAATCCATACGCCCTTTTTCTTTAATTCATCAATTGTGGTGGCAATATTTGAAACCTTGGCGATTGCCATATGTTCAATTGCACCAGCAGAGGATTTATAAACAGCAGGTGTTATTCCTACTGCATGTCGCTTTGGAATAATAATTCCGTGTGCGCCCGCGCATTCAGCGCATCTTATAAGTGCACCGAGATTATGAGGGTCCTCAATACAGTCGGCGATAACAATAAGCGCCCTTTCGTTTCTCTGTCTTGCAATATCAAGTATTGTGTCAACATCAACATAATCCTTAAGAGCCGCCATTGCCACAACTCCCTGATGATTTGCGCCAGAGCTCATAAAATCGAGCTTCGAGCCCTCAACCTCAACAACAGGGACTCTTTTTTCAAGAGCCTGTGCAACAATCATTGTAAGAGAGCCCTCACGAGAGCCCTTCTTAACATAAAGCTTATCTATTGTTCTATCGGATTTGAGAAGCTCGGAAACTGCGTTTCTTCCAATGACGATACCAAGCTCGTCAATTTCATCTCTTTCCTTGAATATTTTTTCGTTTTTCTTCTTAAAGTCGCCCTTTGATTGAGTCCTATCAAACGAGCCCTTTCCCCTGGAACGGTCGTATCTTTTATTATCCATAATTACTCCGTAAATTTATAGTTACTATTATTTTAACATAAAGGTTATGATTTGTACAGTATTTTTTCGCAAAAAATACAAAAAACAGACCTTACGGTCTGTTTTTCATAAATCTCAAATTAGTTTACAAAATATAGAACTTTATTTCATAGATAATCATTGATTTTTCATTTCAGCGAAGCACTCACTGCAGTATACAGGTCTGTCGCTATTAGGCTGGAAAGGAACCTTCGCTTCCTTACCACATTGTGCACATACAGTAGTGAACATCTCTCTGGGCGCTTTAGCTGCATTCTTTCTTGCATCTCTGCAAGCCTTGCATCTCTGAGGCTCGTTCTGGAAGCCCTTTTCCTGATAGAACTCCTGCTCACCAGCGGTAAACACGAACTCCTGTCCACAGTCTTTGCATGTTAATGTTTTGTCCTGAAACATCTCTCTTCTCCCCTTCAGGTATAAATTTATACCAAGCTTTCGCCATAGTATTTTCTTTAAAGTCCGTTCAATTTTGCCTTAATCCTACAAATAGCGTTGTTTACAGATTTTTCAGTTTTGCCGATTTTAGATGAAATTTCTTTTCCTTTTTGCCCAGATGAATACATTTCGAAAATCAAATACTCATAATCCGACAAATGCGTCTTTGCAAGCTTATATAGCTCCTTTTGATGCATTCGCTGTATCGCCTTATCCTGGATGTTTGCGGGGGTAGTTCCTTCGATTAGGGGATCAGTTTTTTTAAGCCTCTTTTTTGAATTCAGCTCTCGAATACACGAAACAAGTTTGTTTCTAATACAGACCTTTGCATATGCGCCGAATGTCCTATCCTTACTCTCATCAAATGTCTTTACGGCATTATAGAAAGCAATTTTGGATTCTTGAAGAAAATCTTCTCTATCCTTCAAGACCTCATGACACATATCAGAATATTTTTTGGACATACTATAAAGCAAGCCCTGATATTTATCAAGTAATGCCTCAAATGCACGATTGTTGCCATTTTTAGCAGAAGCAACAAGCTCTAAAATTTCGTCCATAAATACTCCATTTATAAAAATATTATATCACAAATTATGTTTTTGTCAAGAAGTTTTTTACACTTTTTTAAAAAAATCGCATAAAACCTGCGATTTTTTGTATATTTTTCACAAATTGTAAAATTTTGTCATTCAAAAATGTAATTTGTCTCTCCTGACACGAGTGCAAGAGTGCCTCTAAATACGATTTCAGGTCTTCTTCTAAAGTTGAAAAGCATTTTGTCTGCCTCAAGCTTAGAATCAACCTCAACATCGATATTTAAAACTATTTTTCCAAACTCTGTTATTTCACAGTGCACCATATATTTTCCGTTTTCTTGGAGTCTATGATAGCAATCAAGCCTTGCACCACGCTTTTGGAAGGAAAGATGTCTAATCGCACTTCTGTAGCTTGATTCTCTTATACTTGGAAGGATGGTATCGCTTAGCTCGACGGCAATAGTTTTACCCGTTGCAGAAACAACATAAAGGCTTTCTCCGAGCTCGTCCTTTGAAACCTCAAGCACATGGCCTGCATCAACAAGCTCTCCAAAGCAGTCTCCGCCGTCAAAATAGCTTACTACATTTTCCTGATGCAAAATTCCACAAACATCAGAAAACTTAACGGGGTATCCTATTCTCTCCATAAGATACAAAATAAAAATCTTTATTTCATTTTTGTCAGTCATCGGAATGTCCATTTTTATCCTCCTATCCAAAGCGATTTTTTATATCATATCACATTTTTCGCATTTAATCAACTAAAATTTTTATTTTTTACATAATTTGACAGGTGGGAATTTATGGATTTAGAAAAAAGAACCGATTTAGCGCTTGATAGCACTTCGCTTTTTGGCGATTATAAGGGAAAGGATTATAATGTGCAAAAATGCTCCTTACACGGTATAGAATGCATAAGAGTTGACATTTTGACAAAGGATGCAGAGCGCGCCTACAAAAGAAAAATAGGCACATATATTACCTTGGTGTGTGGAAAGCTTGCAATTTTGGATGAAAGCAGTCAAAAAAGCTTAATCAGCGCTTTATGTGATGCAATTAGAGAGATTTTCAAAGCTGAAGTAGATGACTCTTTTTTGGTAGTTGGGCTTGGAAATAGATTTATTACCTCGGACTCCCTTGGTCCTATATGTATCGATAAAATGGGTTTTCTGAGCAAGAGAAGGAATGTATTTTTACTTTCGCCTGGTGTCTTTTCACAAAGTGGGATTGAAAGCAAGGAGCTAATAAAATCTGCAATTAAAGCCACAGGGGCGACGAAATTAATTTTAATTGATGCGCTCGCTACAAGCTCTCTTGACCGTTTGTGCTCTACAATTCAAATTTCAAGCACCGGCTTGTGCCCCGGCTCTGGCACTAATTCGTCAAGAGAAAAAATAAGTGAGGATGAGATGGGTGTTCCGATTGTGTCGATAGGTGTGCCAACTGCTATCAGTCTTTCTGGAATGTTTTTTGACATAATGCAGGGATGTGACATCAAAAAAGTGCCGATATGTGTTTATAATTCGATAAATGAGCATTCGGGTCTACTTGTTTCTCCAAACGAAATTGATGCCATTATCTCCTCTACAAGCACGATAATTTCAAGAGCTATTTGCGAGGTCACAAAGAAAAATCCACTACAATTGTAGTGGATTTATTTTATATATCTGGAGCCTCATTAAAGCCTATGATTCTTCTTGTAATGGTTACGGAAACATCAGCCTCTTCACCCAAAACCTTAACGAATATATGCTCATCATCCTCGCTTTTAACCTTGTACATAATAGAGGTGTTTGCGTCAATCTCTGCAAGGATTTCACTCTCCGAGGTGATTACAATTTTAACATCGTCCTTTGGTGAATTACTCTTCGCTTCTATTGTAAAGATGATATATGCTTCCTCGGCACAGGATGCCGAAATTGTTTTTACACCACTAAAGCCAGTTGCCTCAAAATAGCATTCTGGCGCATCACAGGAGCTATAATCATAATCAACATCGCTATAATCAAAGCCATTTGTGAAGAACTTATCTGTGGAAGCGATATAATAGTTATGCTTTGAGATGATTTGCTTATCAGTCAAATCCGAAAGTTCAAAGCTCTCATCAATATCAATCTCCTCTTCTCTTGTGATGATATAATCAATCAAGCCAATTCCACCAGCCATAATAAGCACCATGGTGTAAAAACCTGCCAAGCACAAAAGAACGATATACCACACCTTCCATCTCTTGCGCTTCTTTTTAAGCTTTTCCTTCTTTTCAAGCTCTTTTTTGTCTAAAACAGGCTCTTCGGCAGGTGGGTCCTCTACTGGTGCATCCTCGGTGGCTATATTTTCTGCCATCTGCTCTGCCTCGTCCTCACAGGAGACTACTTGTTCATTTTTTTCTTCTTCGTATTCAAAAGAATTCTCGTTATCCATAGTAATCCTCCCTCATTAGACTTTTTATATATTTTATCACAAATCATCTACAATGTCAATAAAAAAGCGCCTTTAAATAGCGCTTTTTAAAATCACGGAATTGAAGCACACAGGCTCGATAAGATTTCGACTGGATTTTTACGACAAATTCTTTCGCATCGCTCCTCTATTTCTGAGATTAAATTGCCTTTAACTCTTTCTCCATATTCGCTAATAAATGCATATTTTATATCCTTTGGATATATTCCGAGAAGCAAAAGATAATATTTGGCATTTATTTTGTCGTAATAGACCATTGCACGGCCTTTATAGGAGTTTTCAAAGAGTCTTCTACAAAGCAAGCATAAATTATGTATATTCTCAAAGCTATAAAGCGACCTTTGAACACCTTCCCTTTTAGTCTTTATATCTTTTGTTCCTTTTACCTGCTTGCTGACAAAAATATCACAAGCGCCATCCTTGGCAACAAAAATTTCCGTTGCTATTCTGTCTTTTGTAAAATCTATTTCCGACCTTAAATTTGATTTATCAAGAAGCGCCTTGACACTATCTCCGAGCCTTTCGTCAGATGAGGTCGTTATTTCAAGCTCCCTTGCCTCCTCGGTTGTAAGAGATATTTTAAAGGAATCGCTTCCTATCTTTATAATTTCCATAATATACCTCGTAAATTAATACTCTATAACCATTATATATTTTGATCGTTTTTTTGTTCAACGCAAAAATTATGGATGATAAGGGCTTTTTTGGTTTTAAAAGCGATTTTTTAGAATTATAGTGCCGAGTTGGTATATTTTGAGAAAAAATAAAATATGCTTTTAGCAAAGAAAGATTTTTGGAGGTATTATGAAAAAGTTTTTGTTTTTCTTTGTAATTTGCATTTTTGCCCTTTCAATGTGCACTCTTGCCCTTGAAGGTGTTTCGCCAGCAATTGATATAATAGCGAGCGAAAATGTAATGGTTAAAAGTGGCTCTTACATGTCCGGAAAAATATCCTTTGACACAAATGATTTTGACAAGCCAACTGGCGCAAATGTAAATTCAATAAAGGTGACCGAAATTCCATCATCAGAGCAAGGCAAGCTTATGCTTGGCAATCTTTACATAGTAAATGGTCAGATAATAGAGCGAGAGGATTTCTCATCCATTGTATTTATTCCAAGGGGCAAGGATGTCGAATGCTCGTTTAGGTTTTCTCCAAATGGGGCAAGCTACGAGCTTGAATGCATTTTAAAAAGCGTCAAAGAAGTAAACTACTCTCCTGTATCAACTAATGGTGCATCCGTTTCAGTATGGACTGGAACAGACATTTCACGCTTTGGCGCACTTGACGGTTATGATCCAGACGGAGATGAAATCAAATTTGAAATAGTTTCCTTGCCAGAAAAGGGGCTTATAGAAATTACAAACAGCAAAACAGGCGATTATAAATACACACCATATGCAGGAGCACATGGCAAGGACACCTTTACATATAGAGTTGTAGATGAGTTTGGTAATTATTCCTCGGAAGCTACTGTGAACATGAAAATTGAAAAATTAAAGACCACCCTTGTTTTTTCTGATATGAGTGGCAATAGAGCCCTTAATGCAGTTAACGTCGTTGCCAACGAATATATGAGTGTACAAAAAAATCAAGATGGTACATATTTATTTGAGCCAAGCAAGAATGTCACAACCGAGGAATTTTTAGCACTTGTAATGGATGTAATGGGAGCTAAAGATGTTCCTGTTATTTCAAAAACAAGATTCGCAGATGACGAAAACATTGATCCAAAATACAAGGGATATTTTGAGAGTGCATTCGTACTTGGCATCATCGATGGCGAAAGAAAAAGCGACGGAATTTATGTAAATCCAAAGTCCGAAATCACAACTGCGAGCGCCTCGGTTATTATCAATAAAATCATAGGCGCAAGTGGCGAGGGAGCTACTACAACCTTCTCTGATGGCGATGAAATTCCCGACTGGGCAAGAGAGTCAATTACCTCTCTTTGCAAGATAGGAATTTTAAGCTGTGAAAACGGAAAAATAAGCCCCAATTCTCCTTTAACTCGTGCTCAAACTGCTCAAATTTTAATGTCACTCTTGGAATATAGAGGAAAGCTAAAACATTGATAAATAAAGGAAAAGCGTTGCATTTTGCAACGCTTTTTAATTTTTATAATATTTAATTTTTGAATTTAAAAATTCATAAATTCTTAAATTCAATTTTTCGTTTGCATATCCGCTATTTTCTTCTCGTTCGGTGTAACATAAGCTGTCCAGTTTATGTGATAAATTACATATCCCGGCTTTGCTCCCGCAGGCTTTTTAACATTCTTTGCAGGAGTGTAATCGACACCTATATTATCGCCCTGCGCCTTTGAGTAAAATGCAGCAATCTCAGCAGCCTCGGTAAAGTCGATTTCAGGTGGCTCCTCTCCGTCTGTTTGCATAAGAACGTGAGAGCCTGGAAGACCCTTAACATGAAACCACCAGTCTGTTTTTGAAGCAAGCTTTGTTGTGATATAGTCGTTTTGCTTATTATTCTTTCCACAAAGGACCGTATAGCCATTTGTTGTGACAAATTTAAGTGGCTTTGGCGCTTGTGTCTTTGAGACATTATAATTCTTCATTCTCGAAGCATATCCACTATGATAAAGCTCATCTCTTATCTCAGAAAGGTCGCTCTCTGTCTCCGCCTTTTCGAGCGCTTCAAAAACCGTGTCGAGATATTCAAGCTCTGCACTTGCAAGCTCAATTTGCCTTGCAAGCTCTATTTGTGCCTTTTTAGCCTTGTTGTATTTTTTGTAGTATCTTTGAGCATTTTGAGATGGAGAAAGTCGCTCATCAAGCTCGATTTCAATGCTTGGGCAGGCTTCATCATAATAGTTTATCACGCATACGCTTTTCTGTCCACGCTTGATTTGATAAATGTTGGCAGTAATGAGGTCGCCCATGAGCTTCAGCTCCTCGCTTTTAGCGCAATTTAGAAGTTCCTCGCGCTGTAGTGCGATTTTTCTTGTAACTCTATTCTGTGCATTAGTTAGAAGCCTTGTAATATCGGTTGATTTTTGGCGAATTCGTTCATTTTTACTTTTTTTTGCATAAAAGGCATCAATCAAGGACGAAAAGCTATCAAGCTCCTCAACCTTGTATGAGCTACCGTAAAAATCAAGTGGAATATATGAATATTCAACAGGAGTGCCATCAGAGGACGAGGTAAGATATGGCTTGCATCTGCCATTCTTTATAGATTCAATTACAGAAAACAGTTTTTTAGCAAGAAGCTCTCTATTGACTTCTCCAAGGGTTGAGTCAATGTCGGATGTGCATTCGTAGCAAATTTGTCTTGCAACTGGCAAGGCGATGCCTTGAAGAGCTGATGTAATAAGCTTATCACATTTCATCTCTGCACTTGCATTGAAAATCACACTTTCAAGCTCCTCAAAGGAAATTTGCATTGTATCAAGCTTATCCTGCTTTGGCGGAAGCTCATATGTCATTCCGGGAAGAATTTGTCTTTGAGTGCTCGTAGAAAAATCAATTGTTTTAAGTGCGGAAATTATCCTTTTGGAGCTGTCTGCAAGAATTATATTGCTATATTTGCCCATTATCTCACAAATAAGATATTTCTTTGATTTAAAGCCCATTTCATCATAGGCCTCAAATTCAAGCTCACAAGCGCGCTCGTATCCGTATTGAGTTGCTTGGAGAAGCTTGGCACCTCCAAGATGCTTTCTTAACAGCATACAAAACATAGGTGCTTTTATTGGATTTTCAGTCTTCGATGATGTAAAATTCATCCTTGGATAATTCGAGCCTGCATTAATTAAAAGCTTGTAGCTTTCTCTACCTGCATGTAGTAATATTACAAGCTCATCATTGACAGGCTGATATACCTTTTCAACCTTACATACTCCAAGAGCATTTATCTCATCGACAACCAAACGAAGAATACCTGCATCGTATGCCATTTTCTCTTCCTTTCGCAAAACATCAAATTACAATACCTATTTTACTACAAAAAAGCACCTAAGTCAAATATTTTTATAATATTTTATAAAATATTGTGGAAATTCCGTTTCATTTATGTTATACTAAACTGAACACTTATGGCATTTTAGTGCCAAATACCCCTATGGAAGGATTAAAAATGATTACATATAACGAAGTATGCGAAAAATATACATTACCTCTTTTGCCTATGCGTGGAGTGATTGCATTCCCTGGAGTTTCACTCAGCTTTGAGGTTGCGCGTTCATTTTCGAAGACCGCGCTTGAAACTGCGCAAAAGCTTGGCTCGTTCATCTTCCTTGTAGCTCAAAAGGACCAAAACGAGGAGGAAAAGATAATTTCCAACATTGAAAATGTTGGCGTTATTGCAAAAATCAAGCAGGTTATTGCATCAAGCGATGGCAACTTAAAGGCTGTTGTTGAGGGCGTTGCACGTGCTGAGCTCGTTGAAATTTCAAGAGCATCGGGCTATTACATTGCCGACATTTCAAAGAAAAGCATTGAGGTTGAGGGCTATTCTGAAGCAAAAAAGGAAGCGCTTTTGCGTTCTATTAAGGCGAAGGCAAGCTCCATTGTTTCAATGTTCCCTACTCCATCAAAGGAGTTTATTTCAAAAATTACTCTTTCAGAGGACATAGCTTTTCTTTGCGACTTTATCGCATCTAATCTCTTGGTTAAGCTTGAGGACAAGCAGGCTGTTCTTGACGAGTTTGATCCTTATAAGAGAGCTGAGGTGCTTGTTAAAATTCTTTCAGCCGAGGCAAAGATAATCAAGCTTGAGGCTGCAATTCAAAAGAAAACAAAGGAAAAAATCGACGAAAGTCAAAGAGACTACTACTTGCGTGAGCAATTAAAGGTAATTCAAAGCGAGCTTGGTAACGATACACAAAGCGATTCCGAGGAAATTTATGATGAAATCATATCTAAGAAGTTTCCAAAGGAGGTTGAGGACAAGCTTTTGAAGGAGCTTTACAAGTTTAACAAGGCTCCGTTTGGTACTCCCGAATCGACTGTTTTGCGTGCTTATCTTGAAACCTGTCTTGAAATTCCTTTTAACAAATACACAAAAGATGCAACCGATGTAAGCGTTGCAAGAAAGGTGCTTGATGATGACCACTATGGTCTTCAAAAGGTAAAGGAAAGAATTCTTGAATTTATTGCTGTCAAGGAATTGAATCCTGAAATTAAAAATCAAATAATATGTCTTGTAGGCCCTCCAGGTGTTGGAAAGACCTCTCTTTGCTCGTCCATTGCTCGCGCGCTTAAGCGCAAGTATGTGCGTGTTTCTCTTGGTGGCATAAGAGATGAGGCTGACATTCGTGGACACAGAAAAACATATGTAGGTGCTATGCCAGGACGAATTATAAATGCTTTAATTGAGTGTCAGAGTGCAAATCCACTTATGGTTCTTGATGAAATTGATAAAATGGCATCAGATTCTCGTGGAGACCCTGCCTCTGCTATGCTTGAGGTTCTTGACGGAGAGCAAAATAAGGCATTTAGAGACCATTTTGTCGAGATGAGCGTTGACCTCTCGCATTGTATGTTCATTGCGACTGCAAACTCGCTTGATGGAATTCCCAAGCCTCTCATCGATAGAATGGAAATAATTGAGCTTTCCTCTTATACAAAGGTTGAAAAGCTTAATATCGCTAAAAATCACTTAATTCCAAAGCAAATTAAAAGGCACGGTCTTACAAAGCGCTCATTTAAGCTTTCTGATTCTGCTATTTTAGAAATAATCGACTCCTATACTGCCGAGGCTGGAGTTAGAAATCTCGAGCGCGAAATTGCTTCTCTTTGTCGCAAGGCTGCGAAGCAGATTATCGAGGACGGAGCTAAAACAGTAAGTATAACTACTAAAAATCTTGGCAAGCTTCTCGGTGCGAAGAAATTCGAGGCTGAAAAGATTGATGAATATAATCAAGTTGGCGTGGTTAACGGTATGGCTTACACCTCTATTGGTGGAGATTTACTCAAAATCGAGGCATCTGTTATGAAGGGAACTGGAAAAATCCAGCTTACAGGTCAGCTTGGCGAGGTTATGAAAGAATCTGCCGAGATTGCTATAAGCTATATACGCGAAAATGCCGAAAAGCTTGGGATTGACCCTGATTTCTATTCAAAAATGGACATTCATATTCACGCACCAGAGGGAGCGATTCCAAAGGACGGACCAAGCGCAGGTGTTACTATGACCACTGCCCTTGTAAGTATTCTTTCTGCGCGCCCTGTAAGACGCGATATTGCTATGACAGGCGAGATAACCTTGCGTGGCAAGGTGCTTCCTATCGGTGGTCTTCGTGAAAAGACTCTTGCTGCATATTCGGCAGGAGTTAAAACAATACTTATTCCTGAGAAAAACATCAAGAATTTAGAGGAAATCGAGCCTATTGTCAAGGAAAATGTAAAATTTGTTCCCTGCAAGACTCTTGATGATATCTTTAAGGTTGCATTTGCTGGCGATGAGATTATTACAACCTTTATTGGACACTATGCAACAAATAGGTGATTTAAATGAAAATTAACACAAATAATGTTTCTCTTAAAATAAGTGCTGGAAAGCCATCACAATTTTTGAAAAATCCCATACCTCAAATTGCATTTTCGGGACGTTCAAATGTTGGAAAAAGTTCTCTTATCAACACTCTTTTGGGAAGAAAATCCCTCGCACGCGTAAGTAGCGCGCCTGGCAAGACTATAACAGTCAATTTTTACGATGTTGACTCGAAGCTTTTCTTGGTGGATTTGCCTGGCTATGGCTATGCAAAGCGCACAGCACAGGAGCAGCTTATTTGGTCAAGCCTTGTTGACGGATATTTTACTAAAAATCCAAATATCGACCTTTTGAGGTTGGTTGTTCAGCTTGTGGATTCAAGAATTGGATATACCAAGGACGACCTTGATATGATTTCGTTTATGAACGAGATGGATATTCCTTATGTAATAGTGGCTACAAAAACAGATAAGCTTAACAAAACGGAACGCAAAAAGTCTGTTGAAGCGCTTATTACAAACCCAGTATTAAGACCAGAAACCACAATTATTCTCTTTTCATCAGAAACTCGTGAGGGAAAAGAGGATCTTTGGAAGGAAATTTTTAGATACGCTGAATAAAATGGATAAAATAATTGAACTACTTATATCAGTGCCGATCATTTTGATTGCGCTGACCTTTCACGAATGTGCCCATGGCTTCATTGCATATAAATTGGGAGATCCCACTGCAAGGAATCTTGGAAGACTAACGCTTAATCCAATTAAGCATATAGACATAGTAGGCGCTATTTGTATGCTCTTTTTCAGATTTGGTTGGGCAAAGCCTGTTCCTATCAATTCGAGGTTTTTCAAAAAGCCGAAAAGAGATATTGCACTAAGCGCGCTTGCAGGTCCTGTCGCAAATCTTTTGCTCGGATTTATAGGTTGCTTGATTTATTCGATATCTCTTCGTATTTTTTCAAGCATAGCCTTTACTGAAACAAATTTCGCATTTTGGCTTTATTATGCTTGGAGTCTTTTTGTATTCAACTTTGCTTGGCTTAATATTGCTCTTGCGATTTTCAATCTAATACCATTGCCACCACTTGATGGCTCACGAATTTTCTATATTTTCTTGCCAGAAAAGGCGTATTTCAAGGTTATGAAATATGAAAGAGAAATTGCCGCGGGCTTTTTCATACTTCTCTTTTTGGATTCAAGATTTTTGGGTGGCTATATAACAGGTGGACTTTCATTTGTTGTAAATTTCATTTTCAACGCAATGATGTCATTATTCTCACTTATCTTCTGAGGTTAAAATGGAACAAAATCAAATCAACACTGAAATTGACGAGCTTGAGGAAGAGCTTAACTCTGACGAAATCATTTATATTCTTGATGAGTTTAGAGGACCTCTATCTGTTCTACTAACGCTCGTTACAAAGAATAAAATGGATATCAAAGATATCCAAATATCAGTTCTTTGCGATCAATATATGCAATATATCGAGGATATGCAATCTATGAATATCGAGCTTGCTGCCGAGTTTATAGTTATGGCATCTCACCTTATGCACATTAAGAGCAAGATTCTTTTGCCAAGGCCCTCTGAGGATGAGGAGGACCCACGAGAGGCGCTTGCCCGTGCCCTTATGCTTCAAGCTGAGTACGAGCGTGCAAAGGAAGCCTCACAGGAGCTTAATGCTATGTTCACTCAATTTAGCGGACGCTTCGTGAAGGATACTGATGAAATCTCTGCTGACCGCTCTTATGTTGCAGAGCACGATGTAAACCTACTTTCTGCCGCTGTTATGAAGGTTATGAACACAATTCGTGTTCAGGATGAGGAAATTGCCTCTGAAAAAATAAAGCCTCTTATCAGCACAAGAACAGTTTCTGTTTCGGAAAGAGTTTATTACATATTGAGGCTTTTGCTTGAAAAGAACGGCAGAATAAATGCCCTTGAATGCTTTGTTGATAATAGAACAAGGCACGAGGTGGTTGCTACATTTATGGCCATTTTGGAAATGCTTAAGGCAGGACGAATATCCATTATGGAGGATGTAGATGCGATACAAAGGGATGGCGTTATTGACCTTGGAGATAATATTTATTTAAAGCTTTATCCCGGAAAAATCAGGAATGCTGAGGAAGAAAATAATGGATAATATTCAAAACAATGAAGAAATAAAGCAAATAGACAGCAAAAACCTTGAAAAAGCGATTGAGGCTATTCTCTTCGCCGCAGGACATCCTGTTACATATGCAAAGCTTGCTGAGGTGCTTGGATATTTTGAGGCGACCATTAAGAAAAAGGTTATTGCATTTGCTGAGAAGTACAATGATAACGAAAGAAGAGGCATTATGCTTCTTGCGTTTGAAAATTCCTGTCAGCTTTGTACAAGAGAGGAATTTTTGCCATACATAAAGGCTACCTTGGGCATAAGAAAGGGTGGAAATCTTTCTGGCTCTTCTCTTGAGGTGCTTGCAATCATTGCATATAACCAGCCAACTACAAGAGCCTTTGTTGACGAAGTAAGAGGCGTCGATAGCTCATATATTATGGGAAGTCTTCTTGAAAAAAATCTCATAGAGATTTGTGGAAGACTTGATGTTCCTGGCAGACCTAATCTTTACAGAACAACACCTACATTTTTAAGATGCTTTGGAATTGAAACTCTTGAACAGCTCCCTTATGTTGAAATTCAGAGAGCTGAAAACGAGGGCGAAATTATTCCTCTTGACATAGAATTTATGCCAGCCGAGGATTCCCAATTGCCAAACGAGGAGCAAAGCGACGGCCTTTAAGAATGAAGGGGAGTTTTATGCGTGTTATTGCAATTTTGGGGACAATTTTAAGCATAATCATCTTAATTATTGCGTTTGTTCTCTCTATTCGCATACGAGTTATTATATCCTTTAAGGACGGAAGGCTCACGGCACATAAAAAAATCCTTTTTCTGAAGCTTCAAGCTTATCCAAAAGCAAAAAAATACAAGAAAAAATCCAAATTAAAGAAAACCACCGATCAAATAATCGATAGCGAAGATCCAAGACAAATTTTGAAAATGATTATCTCCCTAAGAGAATTCATTTTAAAGGTTTTGCTTGACCTGCTTGATAAGATAAAAATAACAGTAATAAAAATCAGCGCATCTGTTGGCACAAAAAATGCGACCACAACTGCTCTTGTCGGCTCAGCTTTTCTTCAATGTGCTGCATATTTCGTTGAATTTTTGGACAATTATTCTAATATAGAATTGTCTGATGTCTCAGGCATTGATATTCAACCTGATTTTTTATCACAAAAATTACAGGTCCAAGGCGAGCTTGTTTTTTACATTCGAGTCGTTAATGCTCTATTTTTAAGATTAGATACGCTTATCACGCTATTAAAAATCGATAGCATTGAGGAAGTTTTATCGGAGGTTATAAATAATGGAACAATCGAGACAAAGTGAAATCATCAAATCTGCTCTTGAAAATGTTAAGAGCATAATTGATGCTAACACTGTTACCGGTACTCCTATCAATACTGAAGGTGGCACTGTCATCATTCCTATTTCAAAGGTATTTGTAGGAATGACCTCCGGTGGAGTTGATTATTTTGGGAAAAGGAACTCCTCTGTAAAAAATTTCGGCGGTGGTGGCGGAACAGGTGTTACTGTTTCTCCTGTCGGATTTTTGGTGGTTAGTAGAAATGGTAATGTTGATTTTATTAGCGTTGAGGGCTCAAGGGACCCATTTGCAAGGCTTGTCGACCTTGTAGAGGACACGCCTGAAATTTTCGAAAAAATCAAGAAGCTTTTTGCAAATAAGGAAGAAGCATCTTCAATCGACAAATAAAACCACAATAAAAAAAGAATTTTTAAGCATAATATTCTTGATGATATTTGTTAGGGAGATTTTATGCTTAAAAAACTTTTATTTTGTATTTCGCTTCTCTTTTCATTAGCTTTCCTTTGTATGCAGGCGTGCGCATTAGAGGTTTCTGCCAAAAATGCGGTGCTAATAGAATACGAAAGCGGAGATATTATATTTTCAAAAAATTCATCTTGTCGAGCGCCTATGGCGAGCACGACAAAAATAATGACAGCTATTGTTGCAATAGAAAATGGCGACCTTGACAAAAGGATTAAAATCCCCTCTGAGGCTATCGGTGTTGAGGGCTCGTCAATTTATCTACAGGATGGTGAGGAGCTCACTCTAAGAGAACTACTCTATGCCCTTCTTTTAGAGAGTGCAAACGATGCGAGTGTCGCAATTGCAATAGAAATTGCTGGAAGCGTCGAAAAATTCGCCGAAATGATGAACGATAAAGCGCGCGAGCTTGGGCTTGAGGACACGAATTTCACAAATCCACACGGACTTGATGACGAAAGCCATTACACAACTGCCTACGACCTTGCAAGAATCGCGCGATATGCCATGCAAAATCCCTGCTTTTGCGAAATTGTATCAACAAAAAAGGAAATTATTCCATCACTTGATGGTCAAAGGGTTCTCATAAATCATAATAAGCTTTTGAAAAGCTTCGAAGGCGCTATCGGCATTAAGACTGGCTTTACAAAAAAGAGTGGGCGTTGTCTTGTTTCGTGTGCAGAGCGAGATGGTGTTAGGCTTATTGCTGTTACGCTTAACGCTCCAAGCGATTGGAACGACCACGCAATTATGCTTGGACATGGATTTAATGAATACGAGCATTTGAGCTTAGCCGATGTTGGCGACTATGTCCTTTCTCTACACTGCGTTAACGGACGCAAGGACGAGATTATTTGTGGAAATCTATCTGCTCTTGGAATAACCTTGAAAAAGGGGCTTTCTGAGCAAATAAGCGCTCGATTTGAGTGCGAAAGATTTCTTTTTGCACCTATAAAGCAAGGCACTCGCGTTGGCAGAATTGTTTATTCTATAAATGGCGACGAGATTGCATCACTTGACATATGCGCACTTGAAAGGGTGTTGCCTATTCAAAATAAAAAATCTATTTTTGAAAGAATTTTTAAACGACATGGAAAAAATTAGACTTCAAAAGTTTTTCACAGAAAACAACATTATGTCTCGAAGAAATGCTGAAAAGGTAATCGAGGCTGGAAATGTCAAAATAAATGGCGTTATCGCAAGACTTGGAGATAAGGTTGATCCAGAAAGTGACACCGTTACCTTTAATGGCAAGGTTATAAAGCCCTTGCCGAAAAGCGATAAGCGCTACATAATGCTTAATAAGCCTCTTGGATATGTTTGCACGGTAAGTGATGAAAAGGGGCGCGATACTGTTATGGAGCTTGTCAAGGATGTTGGGCAAAGGGTTTATCCTGTTGGACGCCTTGATATGTATTCCGAGGGACTTCTCCTTTTAACAAACGATGGAGAGCTAACAAACCGTTTAACTCATCCAAAGGGAAATATGCCAAAAACATATAGTGTTGTTATAAAAGGAGAAATTTCTGCCGAGGCGCTCTCTCGTCTCACCTCTCCTATGGAGATTGATGGATACAAATTGAAGCCTGTTAAGGTTAGAATTTTATCTGTTAAAAACGGTGCTACAAACACACTTTTCACATTGAGTGAGGGCAGAAACAGACAAATTCGAAAAATGTGCGATGCCTGTGGCCTTACAATTATGCGTCTTACAAGAATTTCAATCGGCTCGTTAAAGCTCGGAGAGCTTGAAAGAGGAAAATGGCGTGACCTCACAGAGGCAGAGGTTAATTATTTATCAGGAAAAACTAACAAAATTTAAGGAGTTAAAATGCTTACTGTACTACCTATTCAAGACAAAAATATTCAAGAGGAGCTTTGCAAGATTTGTGGAGCTGAATTTGATACAAATTCCTTTGCTTATAGAGCCGATGATGGCGTTTTTTTGGGCATTTGTCAGTTCAGATTCGCATTTGGAGTAGGAGAAATTAGCGCCCTTAAATATGCCCCTGACACAAAGGACGACGAGGCAATGATAATTATGCTTCGCGCTGCGATGAACTTTATGCATAGATGTGGCTTGAAAAAATCTGTTTTTCTTGCCGACTCTGCCCCACAATCTCTTCTCGACCTTTCATCATATGGCAAGGACAAGGACGGAAATTACGAAATCGACCTTGATAAATTTTACATATCTCCATGTCATTACAACAAATAAAAAATGCCTCAATCGAGGCATTTTTTTATTTGTTATCAATTTTTACTGTAAGTGTATCATAATCAAGCGCCAAGGTTACGGGATGGCCTATGCTTGTCATTATTTCGTACAAGGTAACATCATCAACTATTATATCTCTTTCGACAACCTCACATTTGTAATTATCATTTCCATAAAGAGGAAGTGCATTTTTGCCATTTGACTCGTTTTTAAATGTTTTATCGGTCAAGTTAATAGTATAGGTGCTTGTCAATCCAGCAACGAATGCCTGAGTATCACTCTGCCAAGAAATTACATATCCAAGTCCCTCAAGAACAGCTATCAATGGAAGCTCTGCGTAGGTTTGATATACAGTAAAGGACGCGTCGATTTCGTTTCCGTTTATTACAAGCTTGCCCTGCCCACGCTCACTTTCCGGCTCCTTGCTCGAGGAGCTTTCCTCGGGGAGCTGAGGTGGTTCATCTCCACCCTTGCACGCACAAAGGGAAAATGCCATTATTATACATAGTATAAAAGCCAAATATTTTTTCATTTTGACACCTCTTTATTAAGTATTTTTTTGATTTTGATTGCTATAAAATATGCGAGCACTATGAGTATTATATCTTTAATTATATATGGCAAGGAAACGCTCAAAAGCGATGCCCAAAGGCTTACTCTTGACACAAGCATATATTGAATCACACCAAGGCTATGACAGACAAAAACAGATATAATTCCTGCAGGAATTGCAAATTTTGTGTTAGCAAAGATTGCGCACAAAAGAGCTACTGCAAAAAATCCCCATATAAATCCACCACTTGGTCCTACAAGCGCCGAAATTCCACCATTAAACGAGGAAAAGACTGGCAAGCCAAGAGCACCGATTGAAACATATAAAAGCACGCTCAAAAGCGATTTCGTAATGCCAAGAAAATATCCCGACAGTGCTACCATTAGAATTTGAAGAGTTATCGGCACTGCACTTGGCATAGGGATTGCGATTTGAGAAACCACACAAAGCATCGCACTAAAAACCGCGACAAAAACAATTGATTTTATTTTCTCGTGCTTAGTGCTCATTTTTACGCACCCTCGCCTCTCCCGAGCCGAATGCTATCTCGCCCTGCTCAGTTTTTAAAACAAGTCTTGCGTTATCATCAATATCGGAAACGACTCCGTTTATTACCTCGTTTCCTCGATAAACCTCCACGCTCTTGCCTATCAAATTAGAGTGAGCTCTATATGAGGCAATATAAGACTTATTTTCAATGCTTTTATAATAATGAAGAAATCTATCAACAACAAGTGCACAAAGCGCACTTTTGAGCCCATTAGGAGCCTTGCTTTCGTATATTGATGTTGCGATATTCTCTATTTCGGGAGCAAATCCATTTTTTGGTGGTGTTACATTAATTCCTATTCCTAAAATGGCATAATCAAAGCATCCTGTTTCTACATTCAAAGCGCCCTCGGTTAAAATTCCACAAGCCTTTTTATCGTTAATAAAAATATCATTTACCCATTTGATTGAGCATTTAATATTAGTTAGCGCCTCTATTGCTTCAAGAACCGCCACAGCGCAAGCGACGGTTATGCTTACACTTTCGCTTGCTGGAATTTTGGGACGAAGAATAAGGCTTAAATAAAGACCGTTATCCTCGTTTGAAATAAAGCTTCTGCCCATTCTCCCCTTGCCCGAGGCTTGTCGTCTTACAACAACTACTGTGCCCTCAGGAGCTCCCTGCTTTGCAAGCTCTGATGCGACATTGTTTGATGAATCAGCCTCATCAATCAAAATAACCTCAATATCGCTTTTAGAAAGGCTCTTAATGCGAGATGCACTAAAAACATCCTCGTCAAGCGAAAGAATATAGCCTGTATTGCTTTGAGATGTTATTTTATGACCGTCCTCTTTAAGAGAATTAATCGAGCGCCAAACGCAATTTCGAGTAACTCCCAACGCCTTGGCAATTTCTTCTCCCGAAACACACCTTCCTTGATTTTCCTCAAGAAGGCATAATACCTTTTCTTTAATTTTCATACTACCTCTTGTCACTTTTTTGAAAGAGCTTGGTGACATAAAATCTAAATCAAAACGGCAGTTGCCTGCCGTTTTTAATATTACTCTACTGGAGTGTAAAGAGCTGCTTGGAGCTGTGAAACTACCTCTGAATAATCAGTGTATGTAACGAATCTAACACCATGATACCATGTTTCCTGCTTAAGATCGCTACCGAGGTTGATTGTAACAACACCGTTTGAGCCATCCTTAGACTTGATAGCAATTTGAAGAAGTGTTGAGAAATCATCTCCATTGGTTGAAGCAACAGCATTCTCTGTAAGCTCTGTTACGAGGTTATTAATACCAGAAACGCCCTGGCTAAGAGCAATCTTTGTTACCTGTGCAAGAATGTTAAATACAGCGATTTCACGGTTATCACCAACGCCACGGATATAAGCGAGGGTTTGAACGCCATTGAGATTAACAGCTGCGCCCTTCTTTGTAATTTCAAGAACCTCTGCATTGAATCTTTCGTTGTAAGCCTGAATTGCGAGGTTAAGGTTAGCAACCTCTTCATCAGTCATAGCGATTTCGATGCCACCAACTGCGTCTACCATATCAGCAGCGCCACTCATCTTCAATTCAACAAATCCGTCGATGTCAACTCCGAAGTTTTGAGCGATTGTTCTTGCGAGCAAGTTAGAGCCACCAAGCTTATAAGCATCCTTAAGAGGACCAACTACGTCTGCATAAGGGATCTGAACAAATGAGCTTGCATCGATAAGAACATATGTAAGGTTTCCTGTATCCTTGTTTACAGATGCAATAATGATCATATCTGCATAAGGATTGTTAGGATCTTCGTTTTCGATACCGAAAATAGCATAGTTAAGAACATTGTCTTGATCCTTAATGTTGTTTACTGTCGCACTATGATTGCTTGAAGCATCATAAGCAAACTTGTAATATCCAGAATACTCTGCTGCCTTTCCGTTATAGAATGGATTGCCCTCCTTGTAGGAATGAACAATTGAAGGAAGTGTATCCTTATAGCTTCCATTAGGTGCAACCTTACCAAAAATGTTGTTGATAAGGAAGTTAATAGCTGTAAGAGCTAATGCAAGAAGTGCAAAAACAATAAGCACTGTAAGAATGATTCCCTTTATTGGTGAACGCTTTCTGTTCTGTGGAGCGTTTACAATGCTCGCACGGCTCGCCTCAGGAACATTTACAGAAGCATTTCTTCTTTCGATGATTTTTTTGCTCACTTTTAGATTCTCCTTTACCGGTTGAGTAAAAATTTATATATTTATTATATATCAATTTCGGTGACTTGTCAACACCTTTTTAATAATATTTATGCGCTTTACAATAAAATAAAATGCTTTTGGCATACGCGATTATATATTTTTGAACTCGCGAAGGAAGTAAATATTGGCTTTATTGACCTCAAACACTTTTTCGTTAAGGTATGAAAGACTATCGTCTGCATCATTAAAAATGAGCTTATAGGAGTAAAGCGCCTGGTGCTTATAGGAGTAATTTTTATCCCTTGAAATATTGCCATATTTTCCATCGCCAAGAAGCGCGTGGCCTATTGATGCCATATGAGCTCTTATTTGATGAGTTCTTCCTGTTAAAAGCTCAACCTCGAGTAAGGAAATGTCCATTTTAGGATTATACTCAAGCACCTCGTATTTTGTTATGATTTCCTTGGCGCCATTTTTGTGCTCCTTCAAGACTCTTACCATATTGGTTTTTGCATCCTTTATGAGAAAATCCTTCAATATGTGGCTGTTTTTTTGTGGTTTTCCGTGAACTGCGCAAAGGTATTTTTTGGTAATACCTTTGTCTTTTATTCTCGCATTCATATCACGAAGTGCCTGTGCATTTTTAGCGCCGATTACAATTCCACCGGTGTTTCTGTCAATTCTATTGCATAGCGCTGGCGCAAAGGAATTCTCTGCGTTTGGATCATATTCGCCCTTTTGTGCAAGGTAAGCCTGCATATGATACACCAAGGTGTTTCTATCCTCGCACGCACCCTCGCCACTCGTCTTACCGTCTCCGTCGCCACTATGAACCAACACTCCTGCCGGCTTGTCGCACAAAATAATGTTTTCGTCCTCATATAGAACATTTATTTTTGGCTTTATAGCAAAAAGCTCGTTGTCTGTGATTTTTTCAGAGAACAAATCCTCACTCAAAAACATTTGCACAGTATCGCCCTGTACAAGAATTTGCTTTTGCTCTGCTCTTTTTCGATTGACCTTTATCTTTTTAAGGCGTATAGCCTTATACATTAGGGACACAGGAATTCCTGTTACGGTTTTTTGAATAAACTTATCAAGGCGCTGTCCTGCGTCATTTGCGTTTATTTTAAACTCTCTCATAAATTACAAAAAGCTCCATAATTTCTTTTTCACTTTTATTATATAAGTAAAACAGGATTTTTTCAAGTATTATTTAACTTTTTGTCGTTTTTCAATTTACATACGAAAAAAAGTATGCTAAAATAGATTTATCTTGTCACAAGGAGGTGCTTTATGAACGAAGAAATCAAGGCGAGTATTCTTACTCTCGGATGTCGTGTAAATCAATATGAGAGCGATGCAATTATGCAAGAGCTTGCAAGATATGGCGTAAAAATATGCCAAAGCGATGAAATATGCGACATATATATCATAAACACCTGCACTGTAACAGCTGAAAGTGACAGGAAATCGAGGCAATTTATACGCAGATGCGCCTCAAAAAATCCCGATGCTGTAATCATTGTAACCGGCTGTTATTCTCAAATCAATCCAAGCGAGGCATTGGCAATTGATGGTGTTGATTTTGTTTGTGGAAACAACGGAAAATCTATAATTGCAAAAAAGGCTCTTGACCTGCTCGACGGAAAGCGAGAAAAAGCACTCTTTATGCCCGATATTTATAACGCAAGCTTTGACAAAATGCAGGTAGGCGCTCCTCTTACTAGGACAAGGGCATTTATCAAAATCCAAGACGGATGCGAGTCAAAATGCGCTTATTGCATTATCCCAAAGGCAAGAGGTAATATTCGCTCCGACAGTCGCGAAAACATTTTAAGCGAGGTTCGAGGTGCTGTGTCAGAGGGCTGTGTCGAGGTTGTTTTAACCGGAATCGAAACTGCGTCTTATGGAAGAGATTTCAAAAACGGCTATTCTCTGCTTGACCTGCTTTGCGAGGTTAATGAGATTGAGGGGCTCAAGCGAATCAGACTCGGATCGATTGATCCTGTTGAGGTGACAAAAAAATTTGTTGATACGGTATCATCTCTTGACAAGGTTATGCCTCACTTCCATCTTTCAATGCAAAGTGGATGCACCAAAACTCTAAATTCAATGCGTAGAAAATACAATATTGATATGGCAAGAGCAAACATTGAATATTTAAGAAGCAAAATTCCAAATGTTATGCTTAGTGCCGATGTCATCACAGGCTTCCCTGGCGAGAGCGACGAGGACTTTGAAAAGACAATTGAATTTTTCAAGGAAGAAAAGTTTATGCGTCTTCACATTTTCCCGTATTCAAGGCGAAAAGACACGGTTGCTTATGATATGCCAAATCAGGTTGAGGAATCCGTTAAAAAGGACAGACTTAAAAAGCTTTCGCTTCTTGCAAAGGACGTAAGACGCGAGTTGCTTTCCGAGTATATAAAAGCCAATGAAAATGTTGATGTTCTCTTTGAAGCCTTTGATGGTGAATATGTCACAGGACACTCTCCAAGCTTTATTGAAATCAAAGCAAAGTATAGCGAAAATCTAAGTGGAAAAATAGTTAATGTAAAGCTTATAAGCTCTGATGACGAAAGGATTTACGGAGAAATTTGAATTTTAGAATTTAAAAATTCATAAAATAAAAAGGCTCTCGCTATGCGAGAGCCTTTTCCTTTTTATAAAGCTTATTCGATGCCGAGAGAGATTCGCTTATTTGCCTTGTCAGCTCATCAGGAGATGCGGCATTATAGCTTGTCATCCAGCGCTTGATTGTGCAAACAAACCCATCGGCAAAAAATCCTATTTGAAAGCTTGTAAGCTCCGCCATTTCGAGTTCTTTTTTAAGAGCATTTTCCATCAAACAACAGCAGAAGCTATATAGGTGCTCTGAAAAGGAATTTTGCCCCTCCTCCTTTAACACCTTTTTATAATAGCCCTTATTTTCATAAAAATACCTTATGAGCGCATCAATCATTCTTTCCTCGCCCTTAGAAGCTATTTCAAATTCGGTATCAAAAATCCAGTTTACAAGATCCTCTTTATCCTTAAAATGATAGTAAAAGCTTTTTCGGCTCATCGAGCAAAGGTCGCAAATCTCCCCTATGCTAATTTTGCAAAGAGGTTGCTCCTTTAATAGAGCCTTTAGGGACATAGCAAGTGTTCTTTTTGTATTGGTTGAATCCATTTTCTCCTCCTTGGCAGAGGGAAACAAAAAAGCGAGCCCCATCTGCCTAAAACAGATAAGTCTCGTCATTTAATATGAGGCCAGACCGAAGTCGATTGTTGACCACATAGCATCGCCTATCGATGCAAACTACTCCCTTATATATTTTTATTTTAGCATATTTCTATTACAAAGTCAATATTTTTGCATTGATTTTTTAAAAATAAAATCCACTCGAAAGAGTGGATTTTTGTTTTATTTCTTTGCACTCTCAGCAACTGCGTTAACAAGTCCTACAACGCCCTGAAGGTCGCTTGGAACGATTATCTTTGTTGCCTGACCATCTGAAGCCTTTTCAAACGCCTCAAGCTTTTTAAGAGTGAGGTACGCTTCCTCTGGCTTCGCCTCGTTTATTAAGCGAATTGACTCTGCCTGTGCTTGATTGATTTTAAGAATAGCCTCAGCCTCTGCCTCTGCCTTCTTAATTCTTGCTTCCTTTTCAGCCTCTGCAAAAAGAATTGCCGCCTGCTTTTCTGCCTCAGCCTCAAGCACCTTTGATTCCTTTTTACCTTGTGCTACAAGAATATTACTTGCCTTTTCTCCCTCTGCACGAAGAATAGCCTCTCTTCTTTCACGCTCAGCCTTCATTTGCTTTTCCATTGCGTCTTGAATTTCGTGAGGCGGCTTAATGTTCTTGAGCTCTACTCTATTAATTTTAATTCCCCAAGGGTCTGTTGCTTCGTCAAGAATTGAGCGAATTTTTGCATTGATTGTATCTCTTGATGTAAGAGTATGGTCAAGCTCCATTTCGCCTATGATATTACGAAGAGTTGTTGCAGTAAGATTTTCGATTGCTCTAATAGGATTTTCAACACCATAAGCATAAAGCTTTGAATCTGTGATCTGGAAGAACACAACTGTGTCGATTTGCATTGTTACATTATCCTTTGTAATTACAGGCTGTGGGTCGAAGTCAGCAACCTGCTCCTTCATTGAAACCTTCTTTGAAATCTTATCAACAAGAGGCCAAAGGAAGTGAATTCCTGTATCCCATGTCTTGTTGTATGCGCCAAGACGCTCAACTACATAGGTTTGTGCTTGTGGCACGATTTTAATTCCTGCAATAACCGCTATTATTATAATAAGAGCAATTACAACAAGAGCGATTACAATTCCTGTTCCAGCGCCTGCAAGCGCCATAAGTGCGAGTGATGTCATTTGTTTTCCTCCTTATTTATAGAAACTATTGCCTTATTTCCTGAAACCTGCTTGAAGATTACCACCTCTCCCTGCTCGATTACCGAGCCATCGTCTGAGCGCGCAGTCCAAACAAGACCATTTATTTTAACAGCACCAGTTTCCTTTATGTTATCAATTGTTTCTGTTACAATTGCGGTTTTGCCTATGTTAAGCTCCAAGTTTGTCTTTGCATCCTTTGGCTTGCCTGTAATCCTTTTGACAAATGGCTTTGTTGCAAAAAGTGTGCCAATTGCAAGCACGACAAATATAACAATCTGCCATATCAAGCCCATTTCATCAAAAATTGCAACCACAACACCTGTTATAAGTGCTGATATTGAAAACCAAATTGATACAAATTGAGTTGTAGCAAGCTCAACAACAAGCAATAAAATCGCAAGTGCGAACCAAATCCACATCATATAATTACCTCCTTATACTTATATCATATCACAAATAAAAACATGTGTAAATTGTTTTAAATAAATTTTTTTGCACAATTATTGGATTTTGTCCAAATAAATACGAACATTTTCGCAAAGAACGCGATCAAGCTTGTATTTTTCAAGGTCATATTCTCTTTTGCCAAGCGCTGTTTTCCTTACAAGGCTTATAAATTGCTCCTCATCATTTAAGGTATAGAGGCAATCCTTTGGCAAAAGATCCTTTTGTCCCTTTATGTTACTTGCTACGATAGGCATTTTTGCGCTCATCGCCTCCATTATATTAAACGGCAAGCCCTCGATTGTAGAGGCTGAAACATATATATCTGCGTTTTCTAAATGTGATTTTACATTCTTTGTAAAGCCTGTTATTACAAGCCTGTCAGAAATTCCATTTTTAGAGGCAAACGCTTCAAGATTTTTTCTTTCATCGCCATCACCAACCAAGGTAAGAATGGCATTGTCAAGCTTCAAGAGCGATTTCACGAGGAAAATTTGATTTTTTCTCTTGCTTATCTCGCCTACATATACAAGCCTTAATTTGCCGTCAAATTCGTGTCTTTCCGAATCCTCAGTGCGTGACAGGTCAACTCCCATTCCGTTTATTAAAAACGGCTCATTTAAAGCAAGCTTATTATCTCTTGCAATTTTGAGGTCATCCTCGTTCATAACAGCGATATAATCGGTCTTTTTACGGACGATGCGCTCCGCCATAAGATAAAGCTTCCTTTTAATAAAGGACGAATGCTCGGAGAAAAGATAACCATGAACTGTATTTATAACAACAGGACGATTTTTTAATCCCTTCAAGGCAAATCTTGTCCAAAAGGCGGCGAGAGTTGTATGCAAGAAAATTGCATCAAAGCCTTCTCTTTTTATAATCTTCTTTATCAAAAAAGAAAGGCGCAGGTTCTTAAAGGAAAATGCCCTTTTCTTAAAGGGAATGTCAAAATCCGCCCCTTCACCTGACGCCATAACAGACACCTCATGCCCTGCATCTCGAAAAGCTGAGATATAAGGGGGGTGAAAGTTCTTTATATGCACCATATTAGATGCTACTATCAATATTTTCATTTCTTTTTACGAAATTTCTCATTTCTGTTAATTATTTTGAATGGAGTTGCAAAAATGATTTTTATATCATTGAAGAGTGTCCAGTTTTCGATATATTTGATATCAAGCTCTATTCTTCTCTCAATAGATGTATCTCCACGGAAGCCATAAATTTGAGCAAGTCCTGTAATGCCTGGCTTTACCTGATGCTTTACCATATAAAGAGGAATTGTTTTGCTATATTCCTCAACAAACTTAGGAAGCTCTGGTCTTGGACCTACAAGTGACATTGAGCCAAACAAAACATTGAAAAATTGAGGCAATTCATCAATACCTGTTCTTCTCAAAAATGTGCCAAATCTTGTCTTTCTGCTTTCGTCATACTCGTGTGCATCCCCAAACTTGTCGATAGGCTCATGTCCCTCGACCTTCATAGAACGGAACTTATAAATTGTAAATTCCTTATTATTTTTACCCACTCTTACCTGCTTGAATATAACAGGTCCCTTTGAGGAAAGGCGCACTCCAATTGCTGCAAAAAGCATAAGAGGCGAGGTGAGGATTATCAATATAATTGATCCGATAATATCAATCGCTCTTTTGAGAGCAGCATTTGCAATATTATCAAGAGGAATGGCTCTTGTATTGATAAGTGGAAGGTTTCCCACCATATCAACCTGACATTTTGATTTGAAGTATTTATAAACTACAGGAATAATTGATGCGCGAATACCATTTTGGTCACAAATTGTGACTATTTTTTGTGTTTTAGTTTCTTCCTTTGGTTCAAGTGCGAGCACAACCTCTTGTGGACGATGCTCCTTGATAACGCGATCAAGATCTGCATAATCTCCGAGCTTTTTGAAGCGAGGCTTCTCTGCGTCAGAAACACAACCGATTATACGATATCCAAAATGAAGGTTGTCGTTTATTTGTCTTGCATATTCTACTGCACCATATCCATTACCAACAATAAGAACATACTTTGGATTTTTGTTCTTGATACGAATATAGTGAAGAATTTTTGTTGCAATAATTTTCTTGACAGTGAGCACGGCCAAGGAGATTAAGCATATTGTTATTGTAAGAACAAAGTTACGGGAATCATTTTCATTATTTATGATAAGCGTTACGGCAACAACAGCAACGCCCATAATAACTGCCTGCGCAATTACAAGCTTGACGATTTGCGACATAAGCTTTTCCCAACGCTTTGCCGAATACAAATCGAATATAAAATATGTGCCGGTTGCAAAAATCACCAGGAGTGCACCTATCATTACAGATTGGGCATTTATGTTATAGCCAAGCCATCTATCAGCCACAAAAAATGATGCTGACATGACGCATGCGTTCAAAAAGAAATCAAGAAAAGCACCAAGGTATTTAATTGATGTCTTATTGTTCTGTACCATAATTCCCTCTCTAAAAATTTAAGCGTTTATTGCTTGTTTTTTGAATACTCCTGATATTTATCGCAGATTTCCTTAGAGTCTCCTGCCTCAACGATTTTACCGTTTTCAATCCAAATAGCGCGTTGACAAAGCTTCTTTACCTGAGACATATTATGCGATACGATGATAAAGGTTACTCCTCGCTTTTGAAGCTCCTCTATTTTCTGCGAGCATTTTTGCCTAAAATTCTCATCTCCAACTGACAAAATCTCGTCAACCAAAAGAATATCAGGCTCGACATCTATTGCGATTGCAAAGCCCAAGCGTGCGACCATTCCCGATGAAAAGTTTTTAAGGGGAACATCTACATAATTTTCAAGCTCAGCAAACTCAACTATGCTTGCAAACTTACTTTTTATTTCCTTTTGGGTATAGCCTATAATAGCGCCATTCAAGAAAATATTCTCTCTTGCTGTCGCCTCATAGTCAAAGCCTGCGCCAAGGTTCAAAAGAGGGGCAACGCTACCATGCACCTTAACAGTACCTGCAGTAGGCTTGATAATACCGGTTATTAACTTAAGTATTGTACTCTTACCTGCACCATTATGACCGATAATTCCAATGCTTTCGCCTTTTCTTACGGAGAATGTTATTTCCTCCAAAATTCTCTTCTTCATCTTTTTGATTTTTCCCTTAACAAGACGAATAAAGAATTCCTTCATATTATCAATTTTCTCGGTCTGCATATAGTATTCCATTGCGACCTTATTAAGCTCGATAATCGGCTCTTCGCTTGGTATGTTATCTTCAATGGGCAAGGAAGCTTCTTTAATTTCTTCCATAAATACCTCTTTTAGATGCTAAATATGAAATTTTTCTTTGTCAATTCGAATATTGCTGTGCCGAGCAATGCAAATGCAATTCCCCAAAGGTAAAGTGTTCCAAGACCACTATAAACCGATGCCTCTGCTACTGTGCCGAGCTTTATTCGGTAAACTATGTCTCTAAAATACTCTACAAAGTGCGCCATAGGATTGAGCTTCATAACAACTCGAATTACGAGAACCTTCCAGCTCTCTCCAAGATTTTGAAGCTTATAGAAAATAGGTGTTAGGTACATCCAAAGTGTAAGGAATACATTGTAGAAGTGCATTACATCTCTAAAGAAGACATAAAGCGCTGACAAAATAAGGGACATACCATAATTAAACAAGAATAATGCAGGAAGCATTAGTATTGTCATAAAAATTGCAGGGCCAAACACCGGCGTTTTGATGCTTACGAAAAGCATAACTGCAAGAAGCGCGATGAATGAAAACAAGAAGTTAACAATTGCGCTGAGATTGCAGGACAACGGGAAAACATTGTAGGAAATTTTATTTTTCGTAAGTAGTCCGCGATTGTAAACAAGTATAGGAAGTGACTGTGTTGTGGCAGCACGCATTGTGTTGAAGATTATGTTACCACACAAGAGGTACAAAAGATATGTGCTGTCGTCGTTATACTTGAATATGGTACCGAAAACAAGGTACATAACGAACATATTCAAAAGTGGGTTAAGTATAGTCCACAAAACTCCGATTGCAGAGTTACGGTACTGTAGCTTTATACCACGCTTTACAAGCTGAACAACAATGTTTTTATTTTTTATCAATTCTCTTTTTTGCTTTATATAGACCTCTTTTGCCTTAGCCTTAAAAGCAGAAAATTTTGGTGATTTAAATATATTCATTGAACTTTCCTTGCTTCATTTTTTACCGAAATTGCCTATGTTATTTTAATATTATATCAAACTTTATATTATTTGTCAAGTGCTGATGAGACATCAAGCTCATCAAGGCACTTACAAATCTCAGAATACATATAAAGCGAGCCGACGCAAAGTAATGCTTTTTTCTGCTCGATTGATGCCTTGATAGCCTTTTTTAGTGCATCAGAAACAGATTCGCAAGGATATGCAGTGATACCATTCTCTGCGTATACACGAGCATACTCATCTGCGCCAAGCGCCCTTGGATTGTCTGGTCTTATGCAATAAACCTCGTTTGCAATAGAGCCTATTTGCTCTGCTATATATCTATAATCCTTATCAGCCATAACACCAGTTATGATATTGATTTTTTCGTTTTCAAAGTAGCCCTTAACGCTATCAACAGCGCTTTTTACGCCCTGTGGATTGTGTCCACCATCAGCGATAATCAAAGGATTTTTCGAAAGGATTTCAAATCTCGCATGCCATTCAACAACGGAGAGTCCGTCGTATATTGCCTCGTTTGGTATATCTATACCAAGCGATTTAAGAATATCGATTGCCGAGAGGACATTTGATGCATTAAATGGCTGATATTTACCAAGAAGTGGAATATGCACATTCTTGTATTCACCATAATCAAAATTTGTGCCCTCTAAGGTAAGGTCTTTTATTTCTGTTTTCGAATGGTCAACACTAAAAAGCTCAGAGCCAAGCTCGAGTGCGCGAGCGCTTATGATATTCTCAGCCTCCTTGCTTTCCCCACACCAAAGGCAAGGAATGCCAGGCTTTATAATTCCTGCCTTTTCAAAGGCAATCTTCTCTATTGTATCTCCCAAAATCGAGGTGTGATCAAAATCAATTCCTGTTATTACAGATAAAACAGGGGTATCGATTATATTAGTCGAGTCAAGACGACCACCTAAGCCACACTCTAAAACAACATAATCACAGTTGCTTTGAGCGAAGTATTCGAGGGCAATAGCGGTTATAAGCTCAAATTCAGTAGGCTTCTCTGCCATTTTATCAGCGATAGGCTTTACCTTTTCAGTAAGTGAGACAAGCTCGTCATTTGAAACCATTTCTCCGTTTATCGCCATTCTCTCGTTGAAGGTCTTAACATACGGAGATGTAAATGTACCTACCTTATAGCCTGCCTTGCTTAGCACGCTCGAAAGCATTGCACAAAATGAGCCCTTGCCATTAGTGCCTGCAACATGAATAAATTTAAGGGATTTTTGAGGGCTTCCAAGCGCCTCGCAAAGCTCTTTTATTCTATCAAGACCTGGATTGCAGAAGGTCCAGTTGATTTTATGGATATATTCAAGCGCGTCATCATAGGTCATTTTGGGTGTTTCTTTTTCGCTGACATATCCGACAGCCTTAGCGAAGCTTTTCCTTTTAAGCAAGGCACAAAGAAGCAAAATTTCAACAGGGGCGATGAGCATATAAAGTGGAATTCTCAAAAGCACAAGCGCTCCGTAGAACTGATAAAGTCCTATAGGCTTTACTATCATTGAGCCCACAATATGAGCAAGTGCGCCACTTACTACAATTTGAAGTGTTCCCTTTTTGCGAATTATAAGCTTTGATGAGATTCCCGACAAAACTCCGACAAGCGTTGCGCCAAGAGTTACGATTAGATTTGGTGGGTATGCCTGACTTGAAAGCAAATAGCTGACAAGGTCCGAGCAAGCGCCAACCACTCCACCGACAATAGGACCATATAAAATTCCCGAAAGAATTATCGGCAGATTTTCGAAGGTGATTCTAAAAAGTCCACCATCAAAATTTAAAGCAGTTTTACAAAAGATACCGATTACGACACTTATTGCTGTAAGCATCGCCGAAATTGTCAACGCACGAATGCTTCCAAAAAGCGCCATTTTTTTAGAATTTTGCATAAAAAAATACCTCCTCAATGAAATACAGATTTTCAGCAACCATCTTGGAGATAAGTCCAGCGGGATGCAACGAGTGCACCGCAACCTAAGTTTTCGTTCGAAAGACAACTCCCCGTTCAATCGACACTTGACGCGCACTCATTTACTCTGTAAAATCTTAAATTATGCCTATATAATATCACATACGACACGCATTTGCAATAGTTTTTAAAAATTCACAAAATTTTCACATTTCTTATATTGACAATTTTGAGCATCGGGTGTATAATTTACTTGTAATTTGATAATTATTCTCAAATTGATAATGAAATTGAAAATCATTTGCATTTTAGAAACGAGGATTAAATGACCTTTTCGGAAGCATTACATGTTCTCCTTCACGCATTTTTGGAGACACTTAAAAGCATTCCATTTCTCTTTATTGCATATTTGCTAATGGAATTTATCGAGCATAAGGCATCGGAGAAAATGGAGAGCTCTCTTAGAAAATTGAATAAGGCTGGGCCTGCCATTGGCACTGCTCTTGGCTGTATCCCTCAATGTGGATTTTCAGGCACCGCCTCTAATCTTTACACAACAGGAATTATCACAGAGGGTACTCTTATCGCAGTATTTCTTGCAACATCAGACGAGGCAATTCCACTTTTGATAAGCAATCCCGAGGCGCACGGTGCTATTTGGAAGCTTCTGCTCTGCAAGCTTGGAATAGGAATTGTTGCAGGCTTTGCAATTGACCTAATTTACAGGCTTATGAGGGTGAAAAAAGCGCCTATGGACCTTTGTGAAGATTGTGGCTGTGATGAGGAAAAGAATATTTGGATTCCAACCATTAAGCACACGGTAAAAATAAGTATTTTTATTTTAATTGTCAACATTATTCTTGGCTTTGCAATAGCGCTTCTTGGACACGATAGATTAAATGCTATTCTTTTGAGTGGAAGCTTGGCACAGCCATTTGTAACAGCGCTTATAGGTCTTATTCCTAACTGTGCTGTATCTGTTGCACTAACAGAGCTTTATATTGGTGGATCGCTCTCGTTTGGCTCTGCTGTTGCAGGACTTTGCTCTGGTGCTGGAATCGGTCTTACCGTACTCTTCAAGAGCAACAAAAATTGGAAAGAAAATTTACGCATAGTGGGCATTCTCTATTTGATTTCTTCAATATTTGGATTTGTGCTTATGCTATGTGGAGTGTGAGGTGTTTTTATGATAAGTGTTAAAAATCTATCAAAGCATTTTAGAAATGAAACCGCCATTGACTACAAGGATATAATTTTTGAGGACGGCAAATCCTATATGCTTCTCGGTGCTTCGGGCTGTGGAAAATCTACGCTTCTTAATATGATTGCAGGTATTCTCTCCCCTGAAAGTGGCGAAATCGAGATTGATGGTGTTGAAATGTCATCAAAATCTCAAAAGGAAAAGGACAAGTTTAGAATTGAAAAAATAGGATATATTTTCCAAGATTTTAAGCTTATTCCTGAAATGAGCGTTATAGACAACATAAACATTTTGAATCTTGAGGGTGTTGATACATCGGGGGCTGACGAGTTCCTCGAAAAGCTCGAAATTCTCGATAAAAAGAACAAAAAGGTTAAAAACCTTTCAGGTGGAGAAAGACAGCGTGTTGCCATTGTGCGCGCTATCGTAAAAAAGCCTGATATTATCTTGGCAGATGAGCCAACTGGCAACCTTAATTTTGCCATTGGCGAGCAAGTTATAAAGGAGCTTGTTGAAATTTCAAAGGGTAAAACTCTTATTGCTGTTACTCACGATGAGCGACTTGCAAAATACTTCGACTGTGTAATTGATATGAACGAGATGACAGGAGGTAGACGCGATGTTTAAGTTTGCTCTTAAAAATATGGCGATTAAGAAAATTCAAATTATTCTTGTCGTAATATCTGTTGTTATTTCAGCTGGCGTTGCCATTCTTGCGTTCAATGTTGCTTCGCAAATTGATGATGGAATCTCGTCAAATGCTGGTTATTATTCTCTCATTATAGGTCCTGCTGGCTCGAATACTGACCTTGCAATGAACTCTATGTATTTCACTGGCAATCCAACTGAAACTATTCCCTATTCTTATATTGACACACTTTACAAGGACACTAATGTTAAAAGAGTTATCCCTCTCGCAATCGGCGGTGGAACATACAAAAATCAGTATAAGGTTGTAGGAACATCATCTGATCTTTTTGCGTCAAACGAATTTGCATCAGGCGATATATTTAACGACAATACCGACTGTCAGGTAGTTGTTGGCTATACCGTTGCTCAAAGAAACAACCTAAAGGTTGGCGACAAAATAAAAATAGGTCACGGAACTGAGGACCACGGACACGACCTTGAGGTTGTTGGAATCCTCGAGCAAACCTATTCATCGTACGACAACATAGTGTTCACACAAGTTAAAACTCTTTGGCATTTGCACGAGCATGAGGGCGAGGAGCATGAAAATCACAATGTTTATGCATTTTTGGTAAACACAAAGAATTTAACTGGCGCCTCTGTTCTTGTAAATAAGCTCAACAACACAGTTATCACAGATGAGCATGGCACAGAATATCCTATTCAAGCAATCGAGCCTATGAACATCGTACGTGGCGTGCTTGACGACCTTGGAGATACAAAATATATTACATTTGTTCTCTGCGGAATCATTCTTGCAATGAACATTTTGATAATTTCAATTATCACTCTTCTCAATATGTACAACTCTAAAAAGGAAATTGCGCTTATGCGTCTTATCGGTATAAGCATGAAGAAGATTAACCTTCTCTACATAATTCAAAACAGCATAATTGGCATTATTTCTACGATACTTGCATTTGGAGCTTCAAGGCTATGTCTGTTATTTATGAGCGATTATGTACAAGGAATGGGAGTTGTTCTCAACTATGGTAAGATTTACGGTCTTGAATTTGTGATTCTCTTGGGAGTATTTATAATAACTGTATTACCAACAATTATTTGCACATATTCTATGGCAAGAAAGGATAGCTTAGAGCAATGAAAAGAAACATTATTTTAAAGATAGTCGCGCTTATGCTTGCTTGTGTTTTTCTATTTGCCCTTGTGTCCTGTAATGATACAAATTATGATAATCCAACTAAGATAAGCTTCAAGAGTGCTCTAAGCTATGAATATCTTAAAACTCTTGATGGAACGCCTATCACAATCAACGGATATATGGCAACAAGCTCACCTGTTGATGGCTCATATATTTACCTTATGAACCTTCCATATCAAAGCTGTCCATTCTGTCTTCCTAACACAAATGAGCTTTCCAACACCATGGCAGTTTATCCACAGGATAAAAAGAAGTTTGATTATACAACTCAAGCCATTAAAATCACTGGAATTCTTGAGGTTTCAAGAAACAAGGATACATTCTTCAAGGACGACTATGGATACGAGTTCAATTTCAAAATTGTTGATGCTTATTATGATATTCTTGATGAAAGCGAGCTTGGTGACAAGTCACTTTGGACAGAAATTGCAAGCAGTAATCTTATAACTGACATTTATGCAATGTACGATTACCTCTACTTCTCTACACATTGGTTTACCTACACAGCAAAATTTGAGAGTGGCGAGGATTATCTCTATCCAAGCGATGCAATCTACTTTATAACCGAAAGTGGCGCGCAATTCAATTACGGATATCAGGACGGATATTTTGACACTTTAAGAAGCAATATTAAAAGCATCAGCGAAACTGAGCTCGAGGAGCTTCTCGAAATAATAGACAGAGCCGAGGCTCTATCAAAGCTTGCCGTTTCAGAGCTTCAAAGAGGTCTTAATAACACAAGCGTTTATAAGCCTGTTGTTAAATACTCTGAGCAATTCAAGGGCAACAGAACTCAATATGAGTATCTTTCAGATGATTTGCAAGTGCAATATAACGAGCTTTTCGCCGACTTCTCCAACTGGATGTCAAGCTTTGAATATTAAAATCATTGGCAGGGATTAATTCCCTGCCTTCATTTTTGAATTTTTTCAAAATTCGCCTTGACAACTTTGATAACATATGTTAAAATGTAGTCGTTAAAAGCATTGACGGAAAGAGTAACGAGATTTTTGCTTTTCAGAGAGGATGGCATATGGTGAAAGCTATCTATTGCGACACTCGTGAAGACCACTCCCGAGCTGTAAAGGGGTAACAACCTTTATCGTATATTCTGCGTTAAGGATTTGAGTTAAACACAAGGTGGAACCGTGCAATTGCACCCTTGATGCCGTTTTGGCGTCAAGGGTTTTTATTTTTGATTTTTTACAAGGGGGATATAATATGAAAATTGTTTTGAATGACGGAACAGTAAGAGAATGCGAAAGCAAGGCTGAAGAGCTTCAGGTTATCCGTCACAGTGCAGCCCACATTATGGCTCAGGCTATTAAGCGTCTTTTCCCACAGGCGATCTTTGCTTATGGTCCTGCAACTGAAAAGGGCTTCTATTATGATGTTGACTTGGGCGACACAAAGCTTACCGATGCTGACCTTGCCAACATTGAAAAGGAAATGAAGAAAATCACAAAGGAAAATCTTCCTATAAAGGCATTTACTCTTCCCCGTGCCGAGGCTATTGCCTTGATGCAGGAGCGTGGAGAGATATACAAGGTTGAGCACATTGATGACTTGCCAGAGGATGCTGTTATAAGCTTCTATCAGCAGGGCGATTATATTGATATGTGTGTTGGCCCTCATCTCTGCTATACAAAGGCTCTTAAGGCATTCAAGGTTATGAAGCTTTCTGGTGCTTATTGGAAGAATGACAAGAACAACAAGATGCTTACTCGTGTAAATGGTACTGCATTTGCAAATCAAGAGGAGCTTGAAAATCATCTCAAGATGCTTGAGGAGGCTGAAAAGCGCGACCACAACAAGATTGGACGCGACCTTGAATACTTCACAACCGTTGATTCTATCGGTCAAGGCTTGCCTATTCTCTTGCCAAAGGGCTCAAGAGTTATTCAGCTTCTCCAAAGATGGGTTGAGGACACCGAGCAAAAGCGTGGCTATCTTCTCACAAAGACTCCACTTATGGCAAAGCGCGACCTTTATAAGATTTCAGGACACTGGGACCACTACCTTGACGGTATGTTTGTTATGGGGGATCCTGATGATTACACAAAAGAGTGCTTTGCACTCCGTCCTATGACCTGCCCGTTCCAGTATCAGGTATTTCTTAACAAAAAGCGCTCATATAGAGACCTTCCTATGCGTCTTGGCGAAACATCTACTCTCTTCCGTAACGAGGACAGCGGAGAGATGCACGGACTTATTCGTGTAAGACAGTTTACAATTTCCGAGGGACACCTTGTTCTCCGTCCTGATCAGCTCGCAGACGAATTCAAGGGCTGTCTTGACCTTGCAAAGTATTGCCTTGAAACCGTTGGCCTTTGGGAGGACTGCACATTCCGCTTCTCACAGTGGGATCCTAACCGTAAGGACAAATATGAGGGAACTGCCGAGCAATGGGATGAGGCACAAAGAATTATGGGCGAAATCCTTGATGATATCGGTCTTGAATATGAGATTGGTATTGACGAGGCTGCATTCTATGGTCCTAAGCTTGACATTCAGTGCAAAAATGTATTTGGTAAAGAGGACACTATCGTTACAATTCAAATTGATATGCTTTTGGCAAAGAAATTTGGTATGGAATATGTAGATTCCAACAACGAAATGGTAACTCCTTATATCATTCACAGAACCTCACTTGGCTGTTACGAAAGAACACTTGCTCTTATTCTTGAAAAGTATGCAGGCGCGCTTCCATTCTGGCTCGCTCCTACACAGGCTGTTATCGTTCCTATAAATTCCGACTGCGAGGCTTATGCAAACGGAGTTAAGGAAAAGCTTGATGAGCTTGGCATCAGAGTTGAAATCGACCTTCGTAACGAAACTATGGGTAAGAAAATCCGTGAGGCTCAGCTCCAAAAGGTTCCTTATGTTATCATCGTTGGCAACAATGAGGTTGAGAGTGGAACTGTATCTCTCCGTGCCCGTGGCGGTGTTGATCTCGGCTCTATGAGCGTTGATGAAATGGCAAACAAATTCGTTTACGAGGTTGCTACAAAAAAGAGATAAATAAAAACAAAAAATCTTGCCTTTCGGCAAGATTTTTCTTTTATATAAAGGATTTTTCGTTTGTTTTGAATTTTTGAATTTAAAAATTCTAAATATTTTGAATTATTAAAATCAAGAATTTTATAAATCATTCCTTGTGAGGTCTGCGAAGGTCTCTCTTTTTATGATTTCAAAGTCCTCTCCATCCTTAATTCCAACGACTGCTGGGCGAGGAATTCTGTTATAATTGCTTGCCATTGAGTAGTTATAAGCGCCTGTTACAAGCACTGCCAAAACATCGCCTCTTTGTGGCCTTGGAAGGTCAACATTTTCTTGCAAGAGGTCACCACTTTCACAGCATCTTCCTGCAACTGTGCATCTAAAATCAGCCTTATCATTCATTCTTGAAGCCAAGCAAACGGTATAATCCGCCTGATAAAGAGCGTATCTTGGGTTATCTGGCATACCACCGTCAACGCTTACATAGCTCTTAAAGCCAGGAATTTCCTTTGTGCCTCCAACGGTGTAAAGAGTAAGAGCCGAGTCAGCGACAATGCTTCTGCCAGGCTCCATTACAATTGTAGGCTTTTTGATACCCGAGGACTTAACCTCATCATCAATAAATCTCGAAATAAGTCTTATAAACTCCTCATAATCAAGCTCTGGCTGTGCGTCAATATATCTAACGCCAAAGCCACCACCAAGATTGAGAATGCTTGCCTCGTAGCCAAGCTCCTTTTTAAGATGAGAGATATACTCTATCATTATCTTGCCCGCATCGCAGAAGGGCTTGATATCAAAAATTTGTGAGCCGATATGGCAATGGAAGCCCTCAAGTGAGATGTTTTTCTTTGTAAGGGTATATTTTACAGCCTCGTCAGCTTGTCCTGTTTCGATTGCAATACCAAACTTGCTGTCAACCTGACCTGTCATAATTGACGCGTGTGTATGAGGGTCAATTCCAGGAGTTAAACGCAAAATAACCTTTTGCACAATTCCCTTTTCGCATGCAACTCTATCAATTGCATCAAGCTCTGTCATATTATCAACGACAAAATAGCCAACACCATTGTCGATTCCGTAATTTATATCGAAATCGGTCTTGTTGTTTCCGTGGAAAAACGATTTTGAAACATCAAAGCCAGCCTCAAGTGCTGTATAAAGCTCGCCTGAGGAAACGATGTCGATGCCGACATTTTCTTCCCTTGCTATACGGTAAATATACTTACAAGAAAAGGATTTGCTGGCAAATGCAGGGAAAGAGCCCTCGCCAAAATGCTTTGCCATAGCTTCCTTATAAATACGAAGGTTTCTTCTAATTCTTTGCTCGTCCATTACCATAAGCGGCGTTCCATACTTTTTAGCAAGGCTAACTGTGTCAGCGCCTGCAATACAAAGATGTCCCATGGCATTTATGCTTAAATTTTCGTGTAACATTTTTTAGTCCTTTAATAATTCCTTCATTGTGTAGAGGCCTGCACCCTTTCCACACATAAATTGCGCTGATTTAAGTGCGCCCTGTGCGAAAAGCGATCTATCATAAGCCTCGTGCTTGAGAGTGATTTGCTCTGCGCTTGTGCCGATTCTAACCTCGTGAATACCAACAATGTTGCCGATTCTTATTGAGTTTATGCCAACCTCGTTCTTATCGCGCTTACAGAGCCCGTTTCTGCCTTGATTTGCATATGCGTCAGGTCTTGCCTCCTTTACTGCATCAAAAAGCATTTTTGCAGTGCCAGAGGGCGCGTCAAGCTTACGATTGTGGTGTGTTTCAATAATTTCAACATCTGCATCAGGAAAAACGCTTACAACCCTCTTAACAGCGTCGCAAAGAGTTGCAATTCCAAGCGACATATTGCCTGTATAGAAGATAGCTACCTTTTCAGATGCATTCTTGATGATTTCCTTTTCCTCATCGGTTTGTCCTGTTGTTGCAATAACGGCTGGAGTACCTGTTTTCACAGCATATTCAGTGATTTCAGAGGTAAGGCCGTGGAATGAAAAGTCGATTATCACATCTGCGCTTTCCTTAACATCGGCAATCCTTGTATATTCATTTGAGGCTCTATCGTCTTGATATTTTATATCAACGAGGGCAACACATTCGCCACCGTGCTGATTAACAGCATCGATAACATACCCGCCCATAACGCCAAGAGCGCCTACTATTATAGCTTTCATATTATAAAATTCCTTGTTCCTTCATTTTTTCGATAAGAACCTTCTCGTGCTCCTCCTCCATAGGATAAAGAGGTGAACGAAGAACATTTTCTGTATAGCCCATATGAGCCATTGCACACTTTGCAGGGATCGGGTTAACCTCGCTGAAGAGTGCGTTTATAAGTGGAAGGAGCTTAAGCTGAAGCTCACAGCTTCCCTTTATATCTCCCTTGAAGAATCTATCGCAGATTTCAACGGTTGCCTTTGGCATAGGATTTGAGAGAACTGAAATTACTCCCTTTCCACCGAGGGCAAGGATTGGAACGATTTGGTCGTCGTTTCCGCTATAAATATCGAGCTTATCGCCAACGAGTGCTATTGTTTCTGCAATTTTGCTGATATTTCCGTTTGCTTCCTTGATTGCAACGATATTTGGGTGCTCTGCCAAGGCTACATATGTAGCAGGCTCAATGTTAACGCCTGTTCTTGATGGAACATTGTAAACGATAACAGGCTTTGTTGATGCATCAGCGATTGCTGTGTACATTTTGATAAGTCCCTTTTGAGTTGCCTTGTTGTAATAAGGAGTAACTATAAGAACTGCGTCTGCACCAACCTCACAAGCATGCTTTGTAAGCCAAATTGCGTAGTCGGTATCGTTACTACCTGTACCAGCGATAACAGGAACTCTGCCGTTTGTCTGCTTAACAACAAATTCGATAGCATCCTTGTGCTCATCATCTGTCAAGGTTGAGGCTTCACCTGTTGTGCCACAAACTACAAGGGCGTTTATTCCCTCGGAAATTTGGAATTCAACAAGCTCGGCAAACTTTTTATAATCAATTTTTCCGTTTTTGTCAAATGGTGTGATAAGGGCTGTTGCAACGCCTTCAAAAATTGTTTTCTTCATAATATTCAATCTCCTTTGAGAAAATTTTACATAAAAAAGCTCCGAAAATTCGGAGCGCATAAACAAAATATTGGCTAAAAATATAATTTTATAACCAACACATAGCACTCCGTAAAAACGACAGTCGGTCAAATCTTATTTGACAAACCAAGAAAAGCTCGCGAGACTCTCTTTCGGCATCCTGCCCTTTCACAAATCCAACCCTTTCGCCCGAGGTTAACGGATTTTGCTACTAATGCGCAGATGCGCCTCTATGATGTTGTAAATATACTAACACACGAAAATGCGCTTGTCAAGAGGATTTTGCGAAAATTCGCATATTTTTAAATAATATAAAGAAAAACCGACACGGTTGTGTCGGTTTTTGTTTTGTCAGTCGGAAATATATCTACCTACAAGAATTTCAAAGAAGCAATCAATATTTGTTGGATTATCAAGGACAATTTGTATCTTTACTATTTCCTTATTGTTTTCTCCAAAATCCACTACAATTGCACTCTGCTCGGTATCGTTAGAGCCTATTTTACCATTTGAAATAAGAACCTTTTCTTCAACGTCTTTATAAACTGCATAGATCTTATACGCGCTTTGGTTTCCTTCTTCATTTGCACCACAAGCGGAAAAAGCAAGTATATCAGCATCAATGCATTGAACAGCACTAAAATCAAGCTCTATTACAAGTGGCGCACCTACCCTTGCGTTGACTCCCGTGTGTCTCCAGTCTTCGTCAGTTAGGCGTTCTTGCCATTTATCAAGCTCAGGATGTCCTCCTGCCTCAGAGGTGGCTGTTATTGTGGCAAGATTGGTAAGATTTGTTACCAAATATTCAATTTCCACCTTATCGCAACCACTTCTCAAGCATTGTCTTCTTTTAAGAAATGTAGTTGTTATCCAACCGTCGCTCTCTTCTGCGTCAGATGTCCATTTATGACCAAGCGCATCCTCTATTACAGTTTCTTTTGTCTCTTGACAAACAGGGCATCTAGATATCAATATTGACGCTTCCTCACAGGTAGCCTCATCTTGGGTTACGGATTCATTTTCAAAGCCCTGAGAATGCGTACAAATTTTGTCTATGCTTGCTTTCAAGGTTATATCCTCGGTTACAACACAACCGATAAATGACCATTTTTCATTGCCAACGTACCAGCCCTCGGTCTCATACGTATAGCGCTCGTCATTTAAATAATCAGCTATGTTTGGTTCTTTCACCTTGCCTCCCCAAGCAACCTTTTGGTCGGGAATATTTATATCAACGCCAAAAGCCTCAAATTTTACGGTATATTCAGTTGTGAAAAGAAGATTTACAGCTACATCTGCAATAAACTCCTCTTCTGTTGCAGTATATGAGGGATATTTCCTCTTAAAATTCTCGTAAACTATTGTCCAAGCATCCTTTTCACGAGCATTTTCTATTGTTTCAATTGTTCCGTCCGTATAAGATATTTTAAGATCATAACCAACGAACTCTATTTTATCAATGCTATTGCCAGCATCTCCCTGAGAGCCCTTTTGTCCTTTATCTCCCTTATCGCCAGTCTCACCCTTTGGTCCAGCTTCGCCTCTGACCATACCAAGATTTCTCGTTGTATTATCGCTCATTATAAGTATGAGGCTTCCTAAATCATCAAGCTCGGCGCTTTCTATGCTTGCTGTTGATTCAGTTTTCACCTCAAGCTCTTGAGTGGTACCATCAGAAAACTTGATTTTATAATTCTCGACGCCATTTTCGGCATCATATTTCTTTTCGATAAGAGCGACCTCATTTTCAAAGCTTTCGAAGGCGTTCTTGACATCCTCTACATCATCGCAAGAGATAAAAAGAAACAAAATAACACTCAAAATGCAAGCAAGGCATATTAAAGTTATTTTTTTCATAAATTTTACCTTATTCTTCCCAGTATTGATTCCAAAGATCATTCCAAGAGTTTATTTTTATTAAAGCATCCTGTCGGCCTTCCATAAATGCCTGTTGGAACGTATTGCTACCACTAGAATACGAGCCCGTTCTTACATTTGACAGGAAACCTGACCAACCACTTGTAAGATATCCAACATCACAAAGAATATTGGGGAAAACATAATCCTCGAGCATTTCGACATTTTCCTCTGCGACATCAGAGGTCATTGTTTCCTTTATAGAGGATTTAAATGGCTCAATAACATATTCATTTCCAGTTTTAAATAGCATTTCAACAAAGAACTCCGACATTTCTCTGTCCTTTGTCGACTTTGGAATACAAACAAATGTTGCCTGTGCATTTGTGCTTATTGTGTAATATGGTGTTTCGGAATCATATTTTGGGAATGGCACAATTCCCATATCGAATGTGAGTGAGGTATAATCCTTAGAGAAAAGCTCAGACACGGACTGCTCTTGGAAAAGCACTCTTCCTTGAACAAATGCGTTATAAGCATTTTCGGATTGGCTCCAGTTAGTGTGTGCCCAAGTTGTGCCAGCGTTTACCTCCAAAATTCTTGAAATCACGACATTAACCTTGTTCATATCAAGATTTAAGGCTATTGCGTATTCCTTTGTGTCAGGATCAACATATGCCTCTTGAATTCCTGCGTAATGATAAAATCTTGAAACATCCTTGGTTGAGAAGCCATAAATATCCTCATCGCCCTGTGTTCCTGTTGTTCCGGTTGTATCTGCCAAATCTGTATGAACGGATTTTGCAAGATTTAAAAATTGATCATATGTCCATGTTCCATTTTTAACCATTTCATAAATGCTTATTTCATCATTTATTGTAGCAAGAAGATCCTTATTATAATACAAAATAAACGAAACGAGCTCATCGCCGAATGTGGCATCTCCACCAACAAACAAGGTTCTGTCGGAAATTGTAAATGCTTCAACTGAGGCTTGGTTATAATAGGATTCCGTAAAATCGATATACTCGCTTCCCGCCATATCGTAAACATTAGGAACAATGCCTTGAATCTCATGCGCTCTTGGAATTGCTATTTCATAGTTTATCCCATCAGTATACTCAGCTGTTACAAGATCGGAGCTAATAAACTGCGAATTAGATGCAGATATCCAGTTTACGGTTACACCAAAATTTTCAAGAAAAAGCGCCTGACGGTCAGCATATGCGCTATTTACTACACTTCCAAATGTAGATGGAGAAAGCTCCATTTGAGAGAAAACTCCGTAGCTGGTACCGTTATTATATCTTGTAACGAGCACATTTAGCTCCTCGCCTTCCCATGTATCAACGCTTTCAATAGGCTCTTCTCCCTCAATCCATTTTGCCTCGAGGGTCATATTCTCGGTAACAGAGTATCCAACAAAGGACCATCTTTCCTTACCTACATACCAGCCATCAAAAGTATAGCCTGCCTTTTTTGGCTTTTTAGGCATGGCAATCTTCTCGCCTCTTTCAATATACTGCGTTGAAACAGCCGAGCCACCCTTGCTATCGAAGGTTATTTCATAAATTTCAACCTCAAGTGCGTTTGAAACAATTTGAGCCATCCACTCAAGCTGTGAATATTCATAATCAGGGTATGTTATACACCAAAGATAATATAGAGTGTCCCAATTATCTGCCTTTTGCTCGTTTATAGGTCCAAGATTTTTCGAGGTATTGTTTGTGTAATAAACGACAAGTTCTCCCTCATCAATCTCTATTTTATCAATGCCTATTCCGTCATTTCCCTTATCGCCCTTGTCTCCCTTGGCGCCCTTGTTTCCTTTTTCGCCCTGCTCGCCAAGGACACAGCCGAGATTTTGAGTAGAATTATCACTCATTATGAGAATGAGGTTTCCAGCATCATCAAGCTCCGCCTTAGAGATTGTTATCTCGGGGGAGTTGTTTTCAATTTTTATTTCGGTGCTTGTTCCATCGGAAAAGGTTATCTTATAAGTTTCTATTCCTTCCTTATTAGATACCTTTTCTATGTTGTCTATTTGCGAGGTGAACGACTCAAGCTTCTCGGAGGCATCATCACATCCAACAAGAGAAATCGGTGCAAGCGCAAGCAAAAGACACATAAGCACAAGAAAAATTCGTTTTGCCATTGTTTTTCTCCTTATAATTATTTATCATAATTTTATCACAAAATTTAACAAGCTTCAAAAACTGGGATAAAACAAATATTAGTAGGGATTAAATGCTACTTGAAAATCCCATCTTACCTGTTATAGATATTGTAGCACCTAATAAGCGATTTTTCAAGCAATAAAAGCTTACATTTTGTAAACTTTAAGTTTACATTTTATAAAAAAAGACGGCATATGCCGTCTTTTTGATTATTTTGCCTTGGTTTCACAATAGATGCATCTGTAAACGCGGTTTTCCTTATCGGTTAGCTTGAAGATGTGCGAAAGCTCCTGCTCTGTTGACGTGATGCAACGAGGATTTTTGCACTTTACGATATCGACAATCTCGCAAGGAAGCTCTGGATGATACTTCTTTACAATCTTACCGTTTTCAATAAGGTTTACTGTAAGGTCAGAGTCGATATAGCCAAGCACGCTTAGGTCAACATTTTTTGCTGTATCAACCTTTATAATATCCTTGCGTCCCATATTCTTGCTATATGCATTCTTTATAATTGCGATATTCGAATCAAGCTTATCGAGACCGAGGAAGTGGTAAATATCCATGCCCTGTCCTGCCTTAATATGGTCGATTACGATGCCATTCTTTATTTCATCAACTGTCATCTTGCCACCTCCAAGAGATATTTGATAAGTGCCATTCTGATATACTTTCCGTTGAGAACCTGTCTAAAATAGCAAGCGCGTGGATCCTTGTCGATTGCCACGGAGATCTCGTTTACACGAGGAAGTGGATGAAGAATTGCAAGGTCGCTCTTTGCGCTATCAAGCTTCTCTGGTGTGAGAATGTAGCTATCCTTGAGTCTTATATAATCCTGCTCGTTAAAGAATCTTTCTCTTTGAACACGAGTCATATAAAGAATATCAAGCTCTGGCATTGCACCATCAAGGCTTGCAGTTTCAACATACTCAATTCCGTTCTTTTCAAGAACATCCTGCTTAATGTAGTCAGGAATTTTAAGCTCATCAGGCGAGATAAGCACAAATTTGATGTTTTTATATCTTGCCATAGCACTAATGAGAGAGTGTACGGTTCTGCCGAATTTAAGGTCTCCACAAAGTCCTACGGTAAGGTTATCAAGTCTTCCCTTTTCACGCTTGATTGTGAGAAGGTCGGTAAGTGTTTGAGTTGGGTGATTATGTCCACCGTCGCCTGCGTTGATAACAGGGATTGTGGAGTTGAGAGATGCAACCATAGGTGCGCCCTCTTTAAAATGACGCATTACCATAATGTCGGCAAAGCACGAGATTACCTTGGCGGTATCAGCAACGCTCTCACCCTTTGCAGCGGAGCTACTTTGAGCCTCGGAAAATCCGATTACATTTCCACCGAGCTCCATCATTGCAGACTCGAATGAAAGGCGAGTTCTTGTTGATGGCTCGTAGAAAAGCGTTGCAAGCTTCTTACCGTGGCAAACCTCTGCATATTTTGCAGGATTTGCGATTATGTCCTCTGCAGTTGCGATAAGCGCGTCAATTTCCTCGTTTGTGAGGTCCTCTATTCCTATAAGATGTTTCATTTAGGTTTTCCTTTCGTAATTATTTGCGATTGGATTTATGCCTTTGCACCGTAAACCTCAAGATACTTCTTGATACGGTCTACATTTTCCTTGTTTGCCTCATCCTCTTCGAGGTACTCGATGATATCGTAAACATCAACAACTGAGTATACCGGGAAGCCGAATTCTTCCTCGATTTCAACCATAGCGCCCTTGTCGCCCTGTCCCTTTTCCTTACGGTCAACCATTACGAAGGTAGCAACAACCTTAATGCCCTCTACGCCCTTCATAATTTCCATAGTTTCACGGATTGCTGTACCAGCTGTGATAACATCCTCTACGATTACGATTTCGTCGCCTGCCTTTGGCTTATAGCCTACGAAAACTCCGCCCTCTCCGTGGTCCTTAACTTCCTTTCTGTTGAAGAAGAATGGAAGATTGAGTCCCTCGTTTGCCAAAGCGATTGAAGCAGAAACTGCGATTGAAATTCCCTTGTAAGCAGGGCCATAAAGAACGGTTTCCTTATTGCCTACCTTGTCAAGATATGCTCTTGCATAGAATTGACCGAGCTTTGCGATGTTTTCGCCTGTCTTGATTTCGCCTGCGTTAATGAAGTAAGGAATCTTTCTTCCACTTTTTGCAGTAAAATCTCCAAATTTGAGAACGCCTGCGTTCTGCAAAAATTGTATAAATTCTCTCTTGTAGCTTTCCATTTTAGTTCTCCTTATGCCAAGCGAGTCCGAAACGAACCTGTTTTGGAACGGCAGGCTCCTTGGTATTTTTATCATAGTGTAATAAACATAATTCGTTTTAAGCACGAGTTTTCAGGCTCGTTCCAAAATGTTCACATCTAAAGATTAGCTATTTAAAGATGAATTTGGGCGCCGAGGCGACAGCCTTACGTGGTGTAAGGCAACAACGAGAAGCCTGAAAGCGCTTTAAATAGCAGAATTTAGACTGGTTCATTTTGGTCTTGTTTGGCATTAGTCAACGAATTCGCGTACGCATCTTCTATATGCTTCAACTGGGTCTGGAGCTGCTGTGATTGGTCTGCCGACTACTATGTAATCGCTACCGATTTTCTTAGCCTGCTCTGGTGTCATAACTCTTACCTGGTCGCCCTTATCGCCATCAGCGAAGCGAACGCCTGGGGTTACTGTTATAAAGTCGCTACCACATGTTGCGTGAACCTTTTCAGCCTCGAGTGGCGAGCATACGATACCTGCAAGACCTGCCTTTTTAGCGTTCATTGCATAGTGCATAACTACCTTATCCATAGGCTCATTTATAAGAAGGTCGTCTCTCATTCTCTCCTCGCTTGTTGAGGTGAGCTGAGTTACAGCGATAAGAAGTGGTCTTGAGCCATCCTCTCTTGTAAGTCCCTCAAGAGCTGCCTCCATCATTGCGATTGTTCCTGATGCATGAACATTAGTCATATCTACATCAAGGCGAGAAAGCACTGCCATTGCCTTTTTAACAGTATTTGGAATATCGTGAAGCTTGAGGTCGAGGAATATCTTGTGTCCTCTTCTCTTGATTTCTCTTACGATTTCTGGTCCTTCAGCATTAAAAAGCTCCATACCGATTTTTACAAAGGGCTTCTCATCCTGAAACTTTGAAAGGAAGTCAAATACCTGCTCCTTGCTTGCAAAATCACAAGCGATAATTACATCTTTTCCCATTAGTGTGCTCCTCCTATTATATCCTTCAAATCTTTTATTCCGTATTTTTCCATTGCTCTTGGAAGATCCTCAATTATCTTCTTACAAGCATATGGGTCTACGAGGTTTGCAGCGCCTACCTCAACTGCACTCGCACCAGCGAGCATCATTTCGATAACATCCTCGGCACAGCTTACACCGCCACCACCCACGATTGGAATCTTTACAGCGTCATAAACCTGATAAATCATTCTTACAGCAACAGGCTTAATCGCTGGGCCTGAAAAACCGCCCATTTTGTTTGCGATAACTGGCTTCTTGCGTCTTAGGTCTATCTTCATACCGAGAAGTGTGTTTATAAGGCTTATTCCGTCTGCGCCTGCTTCCTCACAAGCCTTTGCGATTGCTACGATATCAGTAACATTTGGTGAAAGCTTAATGATAACTGGCTTTGTTGTAACAGCCTTAACTGCTCTTGTTACATTACCAGCAAGCTCAGGAGAAACTCCAAAGCTCATTCCACCACCGTGAACATTAGGACAGCTGATGTTGATCTCAAACCAGCCGACAATGTCCTCCTTATCAAGCTTTTTGCAAGCCTCCACATAATCCTCAATTGAAAATCCACTTACATTTGCCATAACAGGCTTATGGAAGCATTTTCTGAGCTTTGGAAGCTCCTCGCTAATAACCTTATCAACGCCAGGATTTTGAAGTCCTACTGCGTTTATCATTCCTCTTTCGCACTCTGCAATTCTTGGTGTTGGATTGCCGAAGCGAGGTTCCTTGGTTGTTCCCTTAAACGAGAAGGTTCCAAGGCAATTTATATCGTATATTTCTGCAAATTCATAGCCGAAGCCGAAGGTTCCACTTGCTGGAATTATAGGATTATCGAGCTCGATTCCACAGAGATTAGTTTTCAAGCTTACCATATAATCTCCTCCTTTTCAAGCACGGGTCCGTCCTTGCAGATACGCTTATTTCCATATTTTGTTTTACAGCTACAGCCCATACAAGCCCCAAATCCACAGCCCATACGCTCCTCAAAGCTGAACTGTCCACTTGTTGTGCTTTTATTATATACAGCCTTGAGCATAGGCTCAGGACCACAGGTGTAGAAGTATGTATAATCAACCATATCAAAGGCATCAGTTACAAAGCCCTTTACACCGTAGCTTCCGTCTGCTGTTGCAACAATAACGGTAGCGCCAAGAGCCTTGAATTTATCCTCGTAAAATACCTCCTCTGCTGAGTTAAAGCCGAGGATTACGCTTGGCTTTTTACCCTGTGCTACAAGCTCACGACAAAGCTTATACATAGGTGGCACGCCTGCGCCTCCACCTACAAGAAGTGGCTTATCTCCACTCTTTTCGGTATTATAGCCATTGCCAAGACCTGTAAGGGTTAAAAGCTGTGTGCCCTTTCCCATTTCAGCCATAGCCTCTGTACCTGCGCCTACAACCTTATAGATGATTGTAAGCCTATCGCCCTCCACATCGCAAACGGATATAGGACGGCGAAGGTAGAAGCCATCAAGCTTTATATTTACGAACTGACCACATTTGATATCGGTGGTATCGCCAAGAAGCACCATTTCATAGGTGTTCTTAGCGATTTTCTTGTTTGTTTCGATTGTGAAAATTAAATCCTTCATTATTTCCTCAATTAGGCGTCGATTGTTGAAATAGTAAGTGTGATTTCCTCAAGAACATCGAGAAGAATTCTTACTGTGTCAAGTGATGTAAAGAGAGATATATTGTTCTCTATTGCGAGGTGACGAATTTCGTATCCGTCCTTTTGAGTTGTACCTGCGTGTGAGCTTGCATCGCTTGTGTTAATTACATATGCGATATGTCCCTGACGCATTGTTTCAGGGATATCGGTTGAGCCATCGCCTATCTTCTTCTTTACTCTTGTTCTAATTCCGTGCTCCTTCAAGAATCTTGCAGTTCCCTCGGTCGCCTCGATATTGAAGCCAAGGTTATAGAAGCGTCTTACAAGCTCGAGAGCCTCTTCCTTATCGTCGTCTGCAATTGTTGCAAGAACAGTACCATAGTTTTGAAGCTGCATTCCAGACGCCTGAAGAGCCTTATAGAAAGCTCTATTAAGAGTATCGTCATAGCCGATAGCCTCGCCTGTTGACTTCATTTCAGGGCTAAGGTACGCGTCTATACCGCTAATCTTCTTGTATGAGAATACAGGAACCTTGCAGTACCATCTCTTCTTTTCCTGTGGATAGAGGTCGAAAATTCCAAGCTCCTTAAGGGATTTGCCAAGGATTACCTCAGTTGCGATATCTGCAAGTGAGTAGCCTGTTGACTTAGAAAGGAATGGAACTGTTCTTGATGAACGAGGGTTAACCTCGATGATATATACATCGTCGTTTTGGTCTACGATAAACTGAATGTTGAAAAGACCTATAATGCCGATGCCAAGACCAAGCTTCTTTGAATAGGTAAGGATTTTGCCCTTAACCTTATCTGAAATTGAGAATGATGGGTATACGCTGATTGAGTCACCACTGTGTACGCCTGTACGCTCTACAAGCTCCATAATACCAGCAACGAATACATCGCGTCCGTCACAAATTGCGTCAACCTCAACCTCTTTACCCTTGATATAGTGGTCAACAAGAACTGGCTTATCAACATCAATTTCAACGGCTGTTTTGAGGTATTGACGAAGCTGTTTTTCGTTAGATACGAGCTGCATTGCGCGTCCACCAAGAACGAATGAAGGACGAACAAGCACAGGATATCCAACCTCTTTTGCAACTCTTACACCATCCTCGATATTGGTAACAGCCTGTCCTTTTGGTTGTGGAATATCAAGCTCCTCAAGGATTTTTTCGAAGGAATCACGGTTTTCTGCTCTATCAATAGCGTCGCAATCAGTACCGATAAGCTTAACTCCACGTGCTGCGAGAGGTGCTGCGAGGTTAATTGCAGTTTGTCCACCGAGAGATGCGATTACTCCGTCAGGCTTTTCAAAGTCGATAACCTCCATTACATCCTCAACTGTAAGTGGCTCAAAGTAGAGCTTATCAGAGGTTGTATAGTCGGTTGAAACTGTTTCAGGGTTATTATTAATGATAATTGCCTCGTAGCCAGACTCCTTAATGGTCTTTACTGCGTGAACTGTTGAATAGTCGAATTCAACGCCCTGACCGATACGGATAGGTCCAGCACCAAGAACGATTATTTTCTTTCTATCTGTATGGATTGACTTATTCTCGCCCTCGTGTGAGGAATAGAAGTAAGGAATGTAAGCGCCAACATGAGCTGTGTCAACCATTTTGAACACAGGAACAATTCCGTTCTCGTGACGAAGGTTATAAACCTCAAGCTCGCTTGTATTCCAAAGCTTTGCGATGAACTTGTCTGCAAAGCCCATCTTCTTTGCCTCTGTAAGAGTCTTTGTATCTTTTACATTAGCAGAAAGCTTCTTTTCCATATTAACGATTTTCTCAACGGATTCGAGGAAGTATGAGGTTATCATAGTTACCTCGTGAAGCTTCTCTACTGATACGCCAAGACGAAGAAGCTGTGCAATACCAAAGATGTTATCATCGTGGAATTCTGCGATATAGTCAAGGATCTGAGCCTCGCTCCAGTCATCGAATTTAGCCATATGAAGGTGGCAAACACCGATTTCGAGTGAGCGAGCTGATTTGAGAAGACATTCCTCGAGGTTAGAGCCGATGCCCATACACTCGCCTGTTGCCTTCATCTGTGTTCCAAGCTTATTTGGAACTGTTGTAAACTTATCGAATGGGAAGCGTGGGAACTTAGCTACTACATAGTCAAGCTTTGGCTCAAAGGACGCCTTTGTTCCTGCAACCTCAATTTCATCAAGAGTCATGCCTACTGCAATTTTTGCTGTTACTCTTGCGATAGGATATCCACTTGCCTTTGATGCAAGCGCTGATGAACGGCTAACACGAGGGTTAACCTCGATAAGATAATATTCACTTGTTGCTGGGTTGAGTGCGAACTGTACATTACAGCCACCTTCAATTTTAAGTGCCTTGATAAGCTTAATAGCGCTATCGTTGAGCATCTTAAGGTCGTGATCGTTAAGAGTCATAATAGGAGCTACAACGATTGAGTCGCCTGTATGAACACCAACTGGGTCGATGTTTTCCATACCACAAATTGTGATTGCGTTATCTGCGCCATCACGCATAACCTCAAATTCGATTTCCTTAAAGCCTCTTACGCTCTTTTCAACGAGAACCTGATGAACAGGAGATGCGTCAAGCGCGCCCTGTGCAAGCTCTACATACTCTTCCATATTGTATGCAAATCCTCCGCCTGTTCCACCGAGAGTGAATGCAGGACGAAGAACTACTGGGAAGCCGATTTTTTCAATCGCGCTCATAGCCTCTTCCATATTGTTAGCGATCTCGGAAGGAATTACAGGCTCTCCGATTGACTCGCAAAGCTCCTTGAAGAGCTCTCTGTCCTCAGCTCTTTCAATACTGCGTCCGCTTGTACCGAGAAGCTCTACTCCGCTTTCCTTAAGAACGCCCTTCTTCTCAAGAAGCATAGCCATATTAAGACCTGTCTGTCCACCGATACCTGGTACGATTGCATCAGGACGCTCATGTCTGATGATCTTTGCTACATATTCAAGTGTAAGTGGCTCCATATAAACCTTATCAGCGATAACTGTATCGGTCATAATTGTAGCTGGGTTGGAGTTAACAAGGATAACCTCATAGCCCTCTTCTTTAAGTGCAAGACAAGCCTGTGTGCCTGCATAGTCAAATTCTGCTGCTTGTCCTATTACAATAGGGCCTGAGCCGATAATCATTACTCTTTTTATGTCTTTTCTCTTTGCCATCTTTGTTCTCTCCTTTATCTTACTATTATTTTATTATCAATGTAAATTAATTTTCCGTCACACACGGTTGCAAGGCATTTTCCAAAAACCATTTCGCCTGCGTATGGTGTGGAGCGTCCCATTGTCTTAAAGGACGACGGATCTATTGCATACTGCTCATCAAGCGAGTATACTGTATAACCATTTGGCTCTATACCGAGTCTTGCGTAAGGGTTAACAGACATAAGCTCAATTAGCTTTTCAAGTGAGATTATACCCTCCTTAACGAGCCTTGTGTAAAGAACTGGGAATGCACATTCAAGTCCCACAATTCCGTTAAGACTCTTTAAGCCCTTGCTCTTTTCCTCAGCAGAGTGAGGCGCGTGATCAGTTGCGATCATATCAATCGTTCCATCACAAAGTCCCTCAATGAGCGCAAGCCTGTCCTCCTCCTCGCGAAGAGGTGGATTCATTCTAAAGCCTCCCTCATCCCTTATAACTTTTTGGGAGAGTGTGAGGTAGTGAGGTGCAGTTTCGCAGGTGATATTTACACCACTCTTCTTTGCCTCTCGTATAAGCGCCACGCTTTCCTTTGTTGATATATGGCAAACATGATATTTACACTTTATATCATCGACAAGCCTTATATCTCTTTCGATTTGCTTCCATTCAGCCTCGGGCGAGTCCTTGATTTGTGTTCCGTCCTCGCAATGTGCGCTGATGAGCTTATCAAGAGCCTTAGCCCTTTGCATTGCCTCCTTCATAAGTGAGGAGTTATCAACGCCTCGTCCATCATCGGAATAGCCACAAACAAATGGCGCCATCGCTTCAAGGTCTGAGAGCTCCTTGCCATTCTGTCCTGTGGTAATGCTACCAAATGGTAAAATTCTGATTTCTGAATCTCTCTTTATAATGTCAAGCTGTACATTGAGATTTTCAAGATTATCAGGGACTGGATTTAGATTAGGCATTGTGCACACGGTTGTGTAGCCTGCGTGCTTTGACGCCTCGCTTCCTGTCTTTATGGTTTCCTTATAAGAAAAACCCGGTTCACGAAAATGCACATGCAAATCAGCGAAACCGGGAATTATCAAATATTTAGATGAGTCGATAAAAAGACTGTCAAAAGAAGTGGTATGAGCCTTGAGCTCTCCACCCTGTACGAGCTTTCCTTTATTAAAAAAAGTAGCACCGGAAAACACAGCGTTCATTATCGAATCCTCCTTTGCTACAATTTTTTCTTGAATATAGTATCACAACTATTTTAAATTGTCAATACCTAAATTGAAATTTTTTTAGTTTTTTATTAAGCTGATTTATACTGTATTATATTTTATCATATAATCTTAATATTGTCAATAATTAAAATTAATAAAAGGCGACTTTTTTGGTCGCCTTTTTTGCGAATATTTCCAAGGGAATTAGATTTAGATTACATCCGCCTCGGTAGAATTGATTTTTTGCTCTCCTACTATTGCCAAAAGCTCCTCCGTTGTCGACTCCTCGTCATAGGTTGAATAGCGGACATGGAGAGTATCTCCCTCCCTTATTGCCTTTCCACCGTGCTCGTCAAGCTCTGCGCTTTTAGTTTCATCGTGCTTTAAGGATAACACGAAAAGGTTATTTGGCCAAAAGATATCTCTTATTTGCTTACCTATTGCGAACGCTCCTCTTTGGACGACAACAAAGGTATCGATTACCTTTGGAGTTTTACCCTCGTTTTGCTCCTCTGCTCTCGTATCAAGCACGCTATCGTTAATAGACTTCACTCCGAAGATTTCAGTTATAATAAACGCAAGCGCCGAAGCGACGATAACGTAAAGAATGTTCTCGTAGCACGAAAGTGCCTCAACGGCAAAGAAAATTGCTGTAAGCGGTGTTTTCATCATACTTGAAATACACGCGGTAATTCCCAAAATAAGTATTATTTCGTAATACTCCTGATTAAATCCAAAAAGTGCCTGTGCGCCCTTTCCCAAAAGAGACGACAAAAGTGTGCCGAGTGCCAAAATCGGGAGAAAAATTCCGCCGGTTATACTGCTTGAATTTGCGCAAAGAGTCAGCACGGAACGAAACAGCAAAATCAAAACAAGCATATATACCGCAATGCTTCCCTCAAACAGCTCCATTATCAGCTCGTGTCCCGTTGATATAAAGGAAAACGAAATGAGTCCAAGGATCAGCGTAACGGTGAAAATCGCGAATATCTTATACTGATGTGGGATTTTCTTTAGCTTTTTGTTCAAAAATCCGTTTATGATACGATAAAGCCTTAAAAACAAAACCGCAAAAATACCGATTACAATTCCCAAAGCTATCGGTATCCATATATCCTTCATTGACAAGGATACAAGGCTCATATTTGGAAACAGGGTGATTCTCAAATTAAATATAGGTGCAAGAATTTCGGTCGTAATTCTCGAAAACATAACCGACACGCAGGAAACGATTATTATCATAGGAGAAATGCGCTGATGCGCCTCCTCGATTGCAAACATAATTCCCGAAATCGGTGCACCCGTTGCACACGAAAAGCCCGCGCAAGCACCGCCCGTCATTGAATATCTGTCCCAAGCCTTATGCTTTTTTGCAAAGGAAAAAACCGTTCCGCGACCTATTGCGGTACCCATTTGAACCGACGGTCCCTCGTTACCGAGGGGAACTCCAATTAAAAAGGTCGTCATTGAAAGGAAAAAGGTTCCTATAAGATTACGAAGCCACTTGAAGGTGATTATTCCTCTCAAAATACCGATAGAGGTAGGAATTCCTCCGCCTCGCAAATTTGGAATTTTTTTATAAATAAAAGCATAAAGAAATGCGATTCCAAGCAGTGCTACGAGCAGAACAGGTACAAGATACAGATGCTCTCTTAAAAAATCATAGCCCTTTTCGGAAAATTCGATTATATGCGCTGCACACAGCTTATAGAGAGTTACTATTACCGCTGTGAATATTCCCGTAATAGAACCAAACACAAATGCAGGACATATTAAATTTATAAAGTAATTTTTAAACCTTTTCATTTCTCATCCTACTTTTATGAATTTATATGTTATATTATAGCACAATATAACAAGAAAATCAATACTTATTTAAAGCAAAAGTCCGACACAGGGTCGGACTTTTTGTATTTTATCTATTAAGAATAAGCTTTGTAAGCTCAACAGGATCTACAATCTTGCCATCCTTATAAACACGCATATTTCCAGATGCGATTTCATCGATAAGAATTACCTCGCCATTGTTGTAGCCAAACTCAAACTTGATGTCCCAAAGGTCAAGACCGATTGTCTTAAGGTCGTCTGCTACTATCTTTGTGATAGCGAGAGTCTGAGCCTTCATGCTCTCAAACATTTCGGCAGTCATAACCTTAAGAGCTACAAGTCCCTCGCCTGTTACAAGTGGATCTCCCTTTGCGTCATTCTTAAATGTGCACTCAACATAGCCACCCTCAAGAGGTGTACCATCCTTAATGTACTCGCCATATCTACGGATAAAGCTACCTGTTGCAACAAGACGACAAATAACCTCAAGACCGTTTCCACCGAGGTCCTTACCAAAGCACTCTGCAGGAAGAACTTCCATCATAGCGTTATCAACATCAGCACTTACATAATGTGTCTTGATGCCTGCCTTTTTAAGCAAATCAAAATAGTAAACAGATGTTCTAAGATTAGCCTTACCAATGCCCTCAATTGTAAGTCCAACAGAGTTTTCACCTGGATCAAAAACTCCGTCCTTACCTGTGCAATCATCCTTGAACTTGAGCATTACATTGCCATTTTCAAGCTGGTAAACATCCTTGGTTTTTCCTACATAAGTCAATTTCATAAAAAATACCTCGTTTTTTAAACAAATTTATTAACAAAAATATAATATCACATTTATTTGCAAAATTCAATATTTTTCTTTCATAAAAATTAAAAAAATTTATCGAATTTCAAGACCTATTTTTGTGCAATTTTTAATCGATAAAAAAGGCTTTTATTTCCTTTATCTCATACGGCTTATCAAATTCGGTTATTTCAAGCTCAAATTTTGAAGCGCGCACGGCAGGAATTCTACAAAGCTTTCTATGACCTATTGTGCGTCCCTCGAAAACAAGCACCTTTTTGTGCTTATAGTAAGGCAAATACGCATAAATTTTAAAAGCACTGACAGCCTGTCCGTTTGTCAAATCCTCTTTTATAGACAAGCAATTTACGAGTCTTTCCTCTTTTGGAATGCTCCAATCAACGTCATTTATCTCATTATGAGTAATGGTATAGACGTCATTGTTCTTTTGAGGAGCGCTATAATTTCTTTCAGAGGAATAAAGCTCTCTTATTCTCTGCCCAAGCTCCAAAAGTCTATCAGAGTCAGCCTTGCACAAAAGTCCGTGATTGTCAGGTCCTACGTTTATCAAAAAGTTAGAGCCGTTACCAACCGATGCCTCGTACATTCCAAAAAGCTCATCAACGGTTTTGATGGTTTCGGCATTGTTGTCGTAGAACCAAGTGTCTCTTATTTTGCAATCACACTCCGACGGCAAAAACATTGCTTGACTAAGCGTTTGCTCTTCCTTTGAAAGCTCGGAAAAATCGGTTTTTGATACAACTAACGGATTATTAAGAGATGCATATCCGTCCTCGTTACCTATCCAACGCACACCCGGCGACCATTCGGGATCGCAAAACGTCAAAATTTCCGGTTGCATTTCGGCAATTGCGTTAATTATTCTTGCATGGTCATATTCGTGCCCCTCAGAGCCGCATCCGTCAAACCATAAATAGTCGATTTTTCCGTATTCCGTAAGAAGCTCTCCTATTTGATTTATAAAATAATCGTCATATTCTCTTGCCGAGCTAAAAGGAATTGCGTGAGAGCCCCACTGTGCCGGCGAATAGTAAAGTCCTACCTTCAAGCCATATTCACGGCAGGCATTCACAAACTCGCGTACAACGTCGCCCTTTCCATCCTTCCAAGGTGTATTAGCTACACTATATTTAGAATATTGTGATGGCCATACGGCAAATCCGTCGTGGTGCTTACAGGTTAATATTGCATAGGTTGCGCCTGCTTCCTTTGCAATTTTTATCCACTGCTTGCAATCGAGTGAGTCGGGATTGAAGCCCTCGGCAGGCATTTCAATTCCGTCCCAATCCTTATGTCCGGGATAAAATGAGCGTATTCCAAAATGGAAAAATACACCAAATTCCCAATCAAGATAGTCTATTTGTCTTTTATATTCGTTCATAATTACATCGTTTTTTGATATTCATTAATGTTTTGGTTTGTGTTATAGTTTGGCATATCAGGAGTAATTCCTGCAAGCCCTTGAACTATATGATACGCTTCTCTGTGCAATTTATCAACAGCCTCGGCTGTTGATAGTGATTTGTCTGGGAAAATAGGCTCTCCAATAGTGAGGCGCGCAAGAGGCGCCTTGCCAAAAAGCCTTTGAAAGCGATTGCGTGGTTTAAAGGAATACGCCAAAGGAATAATTGGCTTGTCGTATCTTACGGCAAGCTTAAAAACAGCGTTTTTAAATGGTCTTATATCTGGATAATAGAACCACATTGATCCCTCTGGAAAGAAGTGAATCCACTTATCCTCCTCGGCTGTTTCTCTTAACTCCTTATTAAACTTTACCATTGCTCTTACATTGTCAGTTGGAATAGGCATTCCACCAACAAATCGAATAAGTGGTCCGTTTGGTCCTTCAAAGTTTGTTTTCCAAGCAGGAAAATAAGGAAGCCTTGGACGAAGCGCCTTCATAACTCCTATGTAATCCCACATAAAAACATGGTTACAAATAGTTATTGCTCCATTTTTGAAGTCTTTTTTATGCTTTCTTAGGTTTTTTCTGCCTTTAATTCGAAGTCCGTGAGTTATACGCAAAAGTGGGAAAATTATCAGTGTCAGTGCGACCTGAAGCACTGCTCTTTTTATTTTGAGCCAAAGTCCTCTTTCGCGATATTGATAATTCTCGTCAAAGTGTGTATCTCTTAGGTGCTTGACAGTAATCATATGCTCATCGCTACGGGCAGGATATTCATATGCTAAATTGTGTCTATAATACATAAAACCTCATTTAGTTTTTAATATTTTTAGAATTTCCTCAGCGCTATCCATTACGTAATCAGGCTTTTCGTTTGATGCATCGAGAATTTCCTTTGTGGTTTCTCCACTCATTACCAAAATGGTAGTAACGCCTGCATTAATTCCACTTTTTATATCAGTATAAATTCTATCGCCTATAACAGCTGTTTCTTTCTTTGTATACCCTGCTTTATCCATAGCAAGAATAGGCATAAGTGGCTCTGGCTTGCCGATAAAAATCGGTCTGCGTCCCGAAACATTGTAAAGCATGTCGCATACACTGCCACAGTCAGGCACGCTTCCAAATTCGGTTGGACAAACATAATCAGGATTAGTAGCGATATATGGAATGTTTGGTCTTGTAAGGAGTAATTTAGACACATCATGAAGCTTTTTAAAGGTAAGCTCGGTGTCGAAGCCCATTACAATAAGGTCAGTTTCGTCGAGATTTTCAGTTGTTTTGAAGCCATTAGATGCAAGCTCTTCTTTGAGTGATTCTGTTCCACAAACATAGAGCGTTGTGTTATTATGATGCTTTTTAAGATAGTAGGCAGTTGCCTGTGAGGATGTAATAAAATCATCATAATTTGATTTTATACCAAGCTTGTCAAGCTTTTTAATGTAATCAGCAACGCTTTTTGAAGAGTTGTTGGTCATAAACATATACTTGCCACCATTCTCCCTAATCGTCGCTAAAAGCTCCTTTGTGAAGTCGTAAAGCCTATCGCCCAAATATAGAGTTCCATCCATATCGAACAAAAATAGTCTTATTTCCTTTATTTTATTCATAATATCACCACCTTTTCTATTTTACCATAATATAGACATTCTTTCAATATAAAAAGAAAAAAAGACCTCATTTGAGGTCTTTTTGGATTGAGATTATTTTTTGAAGCTTGTTTATCAAGCCTTTATATGCATAGATTTCCACCTCGAAATCATCTCCAACAATCACGACACGTGGAGGCACAATATATTTTCTTCGTGCATATTCCATCTCAAATTTAATTCCCAAATAACGAAACTCTGTAATGTCAGAATAATTTACGCTTCCGTTTGTCCTAACACGACGCATTTCCTTGCGTTTTTCATTTGCAAGAAAGTTAATCTGAGAGTTGAAAAAATATAATTTATCCTCCCCTATGATATATGATATTTTTCGACAAGCTATCAATAAAGCAACAGGCAACGCCATCCAAACAACAATAAGAAGTCCGATAATTACACCTCGCCCTTCTCTTGGTGGAACACTTGCAGAGGTAACTATGGCTAAAATTAAAAATGGTATCGAAAAAATCGCTGAAATGCTAAAAGAGGGAGAACGATGCTTTTCTCCATGAACGTTTTTAGGGTTTAAATTTTTATCAACTACAAGCATGTTTTCACCACCTTTATATATATTCTATCACAAAGCAATCGTTTTTTCAACGCGTTTTTCAAGGTTGATATTTTGTGATGGCACCGAAGATGGAACCATATCTTTGAAAAAGATTTGTTCTCGCCTTTGGTGGTCCAAGAAAAAAAGACCTCAAATGAGGTCTTTTTTCTTGCGAAAGACCGCGCAAACGGTGCGTAAACGAGTTAAGAAAAGTGATGTGATGCGTAAAATGTCGCCACTTTACACGTATCCTACCTTCGATACGCCGATTACGCCTCTGCGCAGAAATGTTATCTCGATCTGCTCCGGTGTGAATTGCTCTGGAGTGAATTGCGCGAATTCAAACTGCTCGGGCTGGAATTCCTTATATTCGAATTTCTCGTATTCGAAAATCTCAACGCCGATTTCCTTCAGCACCTCATCTGGCAGCGTGTAGTCCTGTTCTACCAAACCGAACATCGTGAAGCCAGAGTCAACGCAAAATGCAATGACAACCTGCTTACCAACGCTGTATGCGACGCTGCCAACAACGGATCCTACCAGACTGCCTACCAAATATCCGAATACGGGTATTTCGATAAACGCCTGCGATATACCGCCGCCTATCAATGCGCACGCTGCAACGAAAGCGTCTCTTGTAAGTTCGTCCGCAAATTCGCGTCCTGTCTTTTTGCCTCGCGCTATCTGTATAGCGTTGCAAATGGCATTAACCGCGACAACTGCGATTGCTGCAACCACGTGCGGATTGAAGTCCTTCGCTGCTTCTCCGAGCAATCCTGATTTACAAAATCCCACTGCTGCTGCCGATATTGAGCCGACAAGGAATCCCTTTGCTGCGCCTGAAACGGCCGCTACGCCGGTTGCCTTAACCTGCTCGATATCCAATTCGCCTGTCTCGATTAAGTATTGTATCGTTTTTATAATTTCTGGTGTCGCTTTTAATACCGCCGATATAACCGCTGCGGTCATACCCGCCTTCATTGATTTATTGAAAACGTCTTTGAGCTTCACCCACTGTTCTGTGGTCAATCCCCATTTTTCTGGATTGAACTTTCCATCACGCAATTCGACCGCCATCTCTTTTGAGCCGGCACGGTTCATCTCCTGCGATCGTACACCGTCAGCCGTCTCTATGCGCTCTGTGCCGTGGTCGAGCATTCGCTGGTCGCGAGCAACGAGTTCCGGTCTTGCCTCGGCATTACCTGCCATTCGCTGAAACGCAAATTTGCGAGCTTCCTCTAATTGTCCTTCGGGAATAAGTGCGCCCATATCTCCGTACACAGGATCGTGTTCGCTGACCTGTCCAGAACGAATCAACTCCGCTGCAGTCGTCGAGCCGCTGCGCGCTGCTTCTCCGAAAGTGATATCCTGATACTTTGCGCTTAATTCTGCGGTGGCACCGTATTTTACTTGCCACATTTCGCCTGTCGATTCGCGGACAACGTCTGGTGTGCCAAAGCCCGTAGAACGTGGCACAACAAAATCGGGTGTCAGCCCTTTGACCGCTGCGTCTATGTTTGCAGTGTCAGCGTGCCAGAACTCCATCACGTCGCCACTCAAAAAATCAATGCCTTTGGCGCTGCCTTCGAACGCTTCCAAATGCTCGATGGCCTGTTCTATCTGTTCGCTGATACCGTCAACCCATATTCCAGTCAGTTCCGCTACTGCTGCTCCAGGTGCGTGATGCAAGTAGAATTCATATCCTTCTCTTACACCTGCCATATTTTACTCCCCAAGGAACGCCGTCAGCCCGTCCATGTACATTATTGTTGCCAGCAAAGTATATTGCTGCTTTTCCGCGTCTTTGCTGCGGAATATATCACCGACGCGATTATACATTCCAACGAAGAAATTCTTTTCATTCGGGCTGTATTGCATATCGAATTTTTTCTCAAAGTGCTTTGAGTATTGTTCGCAGAGTTCTTGGAATCGAGCCATATTATCTTTGTTAAGCGACGCTGCGTCTACGTACATAAACGCCTGCGTACCAAGCCAGCCGTAATGCATGCCTGCCTCGCAGAAGGTATCTGCAACATTTTCACGCATCGTTTTTGCAGTGCGGCTGTTGCCGATGAAAAGAACGTACTGCGCAGACGACAGTTTCGGTCTGTTGTTTGCGTATTCTTTTTCACTCCAAATATTCGCATCCAGCTCGCCATCTTTGGTGCCTGTCTGCGCGCCATCTGTATCATCATTGCCACTAATCATTTGCAAAAGATAATTTGCCGTCGCTTCTGTGGCTTTATCGTAAACTATAATAAGTTTTTTCTTCACCATATCGGTTGCCCTCCCTTAAAGCACTGTCGCGAGTGCTTTTGCTACCTCGCTCCTGATATTGTCGTTTTTGTATGCGTACCAAATCAGATGGTCAAGTTCGTGATTATTCAACACGCCGACCTTGTCACGAAGTGCGCTGAATATTGTATAAAATTCTATGTAGCTGAGTTCTTCAAAGTTTTTCCCAAACCACAATTTTTTGTCGATTTTGTAATATGCGAGATAATACGGCATAATTGCGCGCACCACGGAATCGTTGATTGTATATGCGCAGCCGCCGTACAGCCACTCATTTAAGTAGCGGCACATTTTGCTTGCCAAGCTCTTATCTCTGCGGCTGTTATTATCAACCAAATGCTGCAACAGAGCATCGACAAGGTATTCGTCTCCTGCCGCTATTCTTTCGAGAAATTTATTGGCGGGATCCGCGCAATATTCCGCGAGAAGTGTCATCGTTTCTTTCGATGTTCTTGTAGAGTTTTCCGTTGCGATTCGGTTTATAATATCGTAATACGCTTTTGCGGAGTAATCACCAGCATTGAAGTATTGCTCCATGATGGCTTTACCTTTTGACTGATACGCTGGGTCTACAGCTATGCACGCTTCTACGATATCCGAATTGTGCTTGTTGAGACAAACCATCAAGAAATTGTCGGTTTCTAAATCAACGAGGTTGTGCGGTACTGTTAACAGCAGCTCCTCATCGAAAGATTTCGGCACTGTTCTGTGCTGCATGCGGTTCGCTGCGGCGGTTTGCTTGTTTGTTACAACAGTGATGCCGCGCTTCGTAAATTCAACCCACCTTTCCTGCAGGTTAATTGCGCTGACTACATATCCTGCGTCGAGCCATCCTTTTTGAAACGATGTAACGTGAATCGTCGTGCAGTTCGCCCATGCGGGTCTATCAACGTATGCCGAATTAGGAAGCGTTATAATATTATTCAGATCATCGAATGTAAAATGCACTGTATCTGTACCATGCTCCTGCAGCCATGCTGTTAGAGCGGCGTATTTACTAATTCGTGCCATGCTTTGCCTCCTTTATTTTACGGCGTACTTCCTGATAACGCGCCTTTGTCGCTTCGTATTTTGCTTGCGCTTCAGCGAGCTTTTCTTCTCGTGTTTTACGCGGTTTTACTTTTTGTTTTTTCGGTCTGTTAAAGAGCCAAACGAAAAGAGCAGCCAGACACACGGTGTCTGCTAATTCCTTTATACAATCGCAGTCGTGCTTTTTCATCTCTGCTGCTCCTCTTATTATAACATATTTTTGCGATAATTTCTATCCGTATATGGCACTTCGTGGGGTTATTTTCGTGTTTTCGCTATTTTTATGCAAAGCAATCGTCACAGAAACGCTTTTTCAAGGTCTATATCCAAACCGAACTCTACCAAATCCGCATCACGAACAAGTAATTCACTCTTTATGATATCGGCAATTTCATAATAGGCAAGCTTACGGCCGTTTTGAAAATCGTCTTTGCTTTCATTAGCGTCGTCGATTGATTCAAACGCGCGCTCAAGCACCCTCGCTATTATGTACTTATAAGCGTCAATCGACATAGTATCATACTTTTTAAATTCTACCGTAGGACGCTCTGGCGTAGCCCATTCTGCCCACGCGTAATACGTCGACCACTCATCTGACACATTATCCTCGTGCCACTCTTTTTCAAAATCAGCGCTTTTATTTGCGGGAATCAACCACCCCATCAAATCTTCGCCTTCATATTCGTCGTTTTCAAAATCGCGGCCATCGCCAGCGTCAAGATAATAAACGCAGCCTTGCTGCTGGGCAGTCTCTTGTACGATTTCAAAGTATTTGATAAATTTTTCGCTTTCATTAGTTTTTAATCCCAGCATACCATCACCGCCTTATCTTATTGAATAGTCCTTTTTTATCACCTTGCATTTTGTATTTATTTTTTGAATATGTCCCAAATGCTGAACGACGTTTTATTGTAAACCTTGTTATACGCCGCTTTCTTCGGGCTTTTTATCCATCCAACGCCTTTTTTACCGTATCCAGGTATCAGCGCCTTCTTAATGCTGCGTTTCGCCCGTCCAGTTGTCCTTGCGCGCAAAGAGCGTTTCAGCGAGGGCGTTCTCAATCCAAATTTCATTACTTACCACCTTTTTATCCGCTGCACTGACCGAGCAGCGTGAGAAGTGCGATTATTATTATAACCACCCAAAATCCGCCGGAACAGCCCATTCCGCCGCCTCCGCTTCCTCCGCCACCGCTGGTGCTTTTGAAAGCGTGAAAATCATTTAAGTCTGGCATGGTCTTTGCTCCTTATATGAAACTGACGCCCATGCTTGCCAAGCTGATGACGGTGCCGATCAACGAAACGACGAGGTAAAGCACCTTGCCGCCACGCGCTCCAAACCAAATGCCGAATCCTGATGCCACCAACATAATTGCGCCTGTGATAAAGTACGGTGATGTCAGGTATTCTTCCACCATATACTTTACGCACTCCCAGAGCCACGGGAAGAACGCTACCAGTGTCTGCCAGATGACTTCCCACATTGCTCCGAGTGCGCTCCAGCCGCACACTGCAAGCACCAGCGCAGAAATTGCGCCGAGTTTAACTAATGTTTTTGTCAATTAAATCCTCCTGTTATTTTTTATCGTATGTTATAGTAATCTTTTTGCATTGAATTTTTATGTAGCCAATATCGAAAATCAGCTGCGTTGCATCGTGACGTGCTGGATAGCAATTAAAATCCTCAATCCACGTACACTCTGGATCTATCGACCGCGCTGTGAATTCTATCACGTCTTCGAATACGAAAGTCGCAAAGATACCATCATACTCTAACCGCAGCGTAGCCGTTTCCTTATCCTGTGTAACCGCTATAAATTTACTGTCGTGGAATTGAAAATCTGACGAATCATCCCATCCTGTAATGTACGTACAGGATTTTTCATAATTGCTCGAACAGCAGTTGTCAAATTTGTACGCGTAATAGTCATACAAATCTTGCGCCTGCTTATACTCCTCATCGGTCGGCTTCTCATCCGTATCCATAGCGGCTTTATATGCCTCCAAGCACGGTTTAAGGTAGCGATTCAACACTGTATAAAGCTGCTCATGGTGCTGATACTCCCACGCCATCATATGCAAAATGCGTCCGTACCACAGCTGGCGCTTTTCTTTTGCGTTCTCCGCGTGGTAGTATGCAAACCAGAGATGATAATATCCTTTTTTATCATCCCTTGACCAATATCCTGTGCCTTTAGGGCACCACAGACAAAACCGCGCTGTGTTGTAGCTATCAATAATGTCTTGCCATGATACGTCTGTCATTGTTTTTCTCCTGTTTATTAGCTCAACGCCTTCTTTGCCCACTCGATATCAACCACAAAGTCTGCGTCGCCTACTGCATCAATATTTGCTGCAAATTTCTGACGAATTTTGTCGTAAAGGTCGTTAGGAACGCCGCAGCTCAACGGCTCATCTGTCATAAATTGCAACGACATCTCTCCGTCCTGATCAATCATTACGTACACCGCTGTAATTTCTTTATCTGGGAACTGCTTTGCTGCATTTGCCAGATACATCAATTTAATAATTTCGATTACGCGATCGTCCAGCTCGTTGTTAAATATAATGGCTTTTTCGCGCAGAGCGTTTTGGTCGCATACTACACGCTTCTTATAATCATCCATCTTTACGGGCAGCTTTTCTTCCATTGCAATCAGTTCTTCTATCGTGGATTCAACCGCCTCGGGACGCACGAAATATACCATCGCCTTATTCGTCATATCGTGATACAGAATATCGTATGAAAGATTGCTCTGGTGTCCGCATTTTTCACAATGGAAGCGGAACAATGTACCGTCAAGCAGCTGCTGCTTTGCGTCGGGATCTATATCACCGTTTAAGCTATCCCAAATTGTAATCTCGCATTCCTGCCCGCATTCAGGGCATTTGATTTTTTCAATATGTTCCTTTGACATTTCTTTTCTCCTTTACAATGTAATGCTGCCTGCTTCTTTACCGTCGATGGCAAAGTTGAACAACGTACCCTTGCACACAGCTGCAAAGTAACCGGTCTTTGCGTACTCCGCTGCATAGTTCTTTTCGATAATTTCCAGTGTCTCGCGCAGCTGAAGCATTGCTGCGAATTCGTGCTTGCAGTTGTAGCTGCAGAAGCAACCGCAAATTAGCTTGCTTATCATACCACCTGCGTATTCGAATTCTACCTCGTATGCTTCGGTGCCTTCTACGATCGCATATCCCTTTGTACCATCAATACAGATATAGCGCACGCGATTTTCTATGTAGTATTCGTGTCCGCGCTCTGCGATTTCGCTGCTTATCTTCATGTCCTTGAGATTGTCAAGTGCGAATGCGCCTTCGTCGCTGGTGCCGCTTACATACTCCTCATCCTCTGCGTCCGGTGCCTTAAACCATGTGCGCGCCTTGCACTGCGGCAACGCCTCACGGTCGAATGTTACGAAATGTGATCCTGCTAAATGGAACGTACCGTGTACGTCGGTGTCCACCAGAGCGATGACGCGCTGATACTTTGACAGCTTAATCTTAAAATTGTATGCCACATCTACAACGCGGCCGCGCAAGCCTTCCAGCTTACCGTCAACATAAACGAGGTCTCCACGACGCAAATCGAACTTATCGTTGTAATAAGCTAACGTCATGTTGCGCGTCGGGAAATGAATTTGCACCACAGACTTTTTCGCTTCGTTGCTGCGCGGTGCCGTAATGACGGGCGCAGATTCAATTGTGTCTTCTTCAGATATTGCAGCTGTAAAGCCTATCTTGTACTTCATTATTCCTCACCTTCAATTCTTGATTTCATTTTTTGTACGATATCGAATATCTCGCGGTCAAGCACGAACGGCTCGCTGAATGCGTTAAGCACGATGCCTGCCACGTTCTTCTCGTTATTTATTGCCAGCGACAATGCTTCAAGGAAATGCTTTTCCACTTTCGAGAAGCCCTGTCCGTATTCTCCCATCTCCTCAGCACTTGAGAATATCGGGAAGTAGAAATTATCACCATTCTGCAGGATATCCGGTACCATACGAATACTTTCTTCGCTGGTGATCGTCTTTCCGACCATTGCAGACGGATCGTCGCCTGCTTCTTCAAGCATTTTCTGCAGGGCTTCCATATCCATATCGCCCATAATCGCGTTACAAGGAATCCATACCCAGCTATCGCGCAGTAATTCCAGTACCTCGAAGAAGTTCGGCTCGTTACGCTCTGCATTGAACGCGCTGACTGCCGCTTTGAGCATTGTGCCGTCAGCCAAGTCTTCTGCGGTGAGTTTCTTGCTCGGTGTCATATCGGAATAACAGATAACGTGTTTGTCCTCAGTCTCCTGTACGAAGAAGGCAATCTTTTCGCCTGCGTGATATCCGAAGTTCTGGTTCGGCTCGTTCAGAAGCGTCGCCATTATAAAGTGATCGCCCAGACCGATTATCCTCGCCCAGCATCTTTCCGGCTGCAAGCCTTCACGTGTCAGGAATACCGCCACGTCATCGGGATAATGCAGATGTCTGCTCTCATCGAGGAAGCGCATTTCGCGGGATTTTTCTACCTCCTCGTCAGCGTCGTATCCCTTCAGCATTTCAATCTTTTTGGCATATCTTTCTTTGAAATCATCTGCATCCTTGAAGTAGGCGAATTGTTCATCCTCGATTGCGTCCGCGCGGATAAAGAAACGTGTGTCATCCGACGGAGCAAAGAAACGATATCCGTCATCGCTTTTTTCGCCTGCTGCCAAGACCTCTAATGTCAGTCCCGCTTGGGTATCTATATAACCGTACACCAGCATGCAGTTGGCTTTGTCGATATTAGGATATTCCTTCATGCATTCCTTAAATCTTTTATTCAGCGGGAACGCGCAAAAATTGTGATATAAAGCTCTGAAACCAGTCTCTTTTAACGTCATTATATAGCTACCTCCAGTAATGATTTTTAGTGCGATTATATTATAACACAAAAAATCGCATTTGTATATACCTTTTGCACAGTTTTCAACCCGCTTTTGAAAAGGTGAACGATTTTGTCCTTCTTTAACGCAAAAAATGCCCTCGACACCGTTTCTGATGCCGAGGGCTACTCTTATTCTTCGTATTTCTGTTCGATGCTCGCGCCGCATTTGAAGGTTATCTCCATATAGTCGTCGTACATCGTGATGTGATCGACAAGCGCTTTTATGATGACCGCGTCGAGCGATACCATCGTTTGTGCGTTCTTTGTGTGTTCTGCGAAGGTGTTCAGCCATGCGCGTATCTCTGCGTAGCGGTTGTCTGTCGCTCGCAATTCCGCCTGCTGCTTTTCGAGCAATTGCATGTGATTCTTGCATCCTTGCATCCTTGATTTATACTCGTCTTCGCTTATCTCCATGCGCTGCTTCGCCTTATGCAGTTCCAGCACCGCCTGCTGCAGTTCGATTATTTCCGACTCGATGCGCTCCAGCGCCGCTGCGTTCTCTGGCTGCAACGCCAGCTCTGCGCCTTCGCTTATTGCGTCTATGATTTCGTCCGCGTCCTCCGCCATTGCGCGTATCGCTGCGAGGTAGGTGCGCTCTATGACATCCTCATTTATGTGGTGCGAGTCGCATTCGCTCCTGCCGTTTACGATTCTGTTGCTGCATCCGAAGGCGGGTACCACCTTGCCGCTGCCGACTCTGCGCGTATGACGTCTGAGCTTTGCTCCGCATTTTCCGCATATCAGCATACCGCTGAAGGTGTACTTGCTGGTGAATTTGCTGCTGCCGACCGCGTCGTTCTTTGCTTCCTTACGGCGTTCAAGTTCCGCCTTTGCCAGTTCGAACAGGTCTTTCTCGATGATTGCAGGGTGTGTGCCTTCTGCATAGAACATCGGCATCTGTCCTTCGTTCTTTACTCTGTGCTTCGAGAGGACGTCCGGCTTGAAGGTTTTTCCGAGTATCGCGTCGCCCGTGTATTTTTCGTTTGTCAGGATACTCTCGATTACGCTGTGCTGCCACCTCTGCCTGCCGAGCTTCGTCGGCACGCCGTCCGCCTCCAGACCTCTGCATATGCGGGTTATCGATATGCCCGATACGAATTCGCGGTATATGCGCCTCACAATTTGCGCCTCCGCCTCATTGATTTCGTAGATTATATGACCGTCTTCGCCTTTGCCAACCCGCGTATATCCGAGCATCAGACCAGTGTTTATAACCACCTCGCCGTTTTTCCGCTTCTTGGCATACGCCCATTTTATATTACTGGACATTGTACGTGATTCCTGCTCCGCCATCGCTGCCAGAATGGTGATTAGTACCTCGCCGCCAGGGGTGAGCGTGTCGATGTTTTCGCTCTCGAAGTATATGCCGATGCCGAGTTCCTTCAGTTCGCGTATGTACGTGAGCGCGTCGACCGTGTTTCTGGCAAATCGGCTGATGGATTTTACGAGGATTTTCTTTATTTTGCCTGCGCGGCAGTCCGCGATCATACGCATGAAGTCCGGTCGCTTTTCTGCTCGCGTTCCTGTGATACCAGGGTCTGCGTATATGCCGACGAAGTTCCATTCGCTCTTGGATTGTATCAGTGCCGTGTAATGTGCCACCTGTCTTTCGAAGGAGTCTTCCTGTTCTTCGCGCTCCGTCGATACGCGGGCGTATGCTGCCACGGGTGTTTTTTCTATGATTTCTTCTGCGTTTATATTGAGCAGCATTGCTCTCGGTATCTCGCGCACGACGCGCCTTGTTGCTGTTGCCATCTTATGCCTCCTTCTTATTCCAGCCGACCTTGTTTCCAGGTTGACCGTTACTGTATTTTCTGCTGATTTCCACCCCGTTGTAGAAGGTGAAGGTTATCACGCCTTTGTGGATTTTTATGCGTGTTATGAATTTCTCGACCTTTTCGTCGCTGTATTCCGTTATGAGTGTGAAGTCGCTTTCGCGTACTACCTTTGTCCGCTGTTCTGCGTACCGCGCGTTCAGTCCCGCTATCTGCGCTTTGATGCGCTTTTGCTCCTCGCGGAAGGCGCTCTCTGGTATGAGCCGCTGCATACGCAGTTCGGAGAGTTCGCGTTCCTCGCGCTTGAGTCGCTCTATCGCCCGCTGCAGTATGATTGCCGACTCGCCCTGCGGCCGCTTTGTTACGAATTCGTTGTATGCCTCGACGAATTTTTCCTTCAGCACGCTGTCTTTTATCGAGGTGCAGTCGCAGCGCTTGACGCCGTACCGCAGCTTCGCGCCGCATACCCAGATGTCCGATGCCCACTTTTTGCCGCTGTTATTGACTTTATGCTGGAAGTGTGTCCCGCACTGCCCGCACTCGATGAGCGAAGTTAGCGCGTATATCGGTCTCGGCACTCCGACCGTTTTCTTGTTTGTCCGCTGGACTCTGACCTCCTGCGCTTTGTACCATAGTTCTTTGCTGACGATGCCTTCGTGCGTGTCTTCCATGTAATACCGCTTGCCGTATGTGCCGTCCATATTATTGTGCTTGATGCCTAAGTGGTATACCGATTTGCCCATCATCGCGTCGCCCATGTATTTTTCGTTTGTCAGGATTGCGAGTATCACCTGATGCTGCCATATGTTACCGCCCGATGCCCGATATCCTTCGTCATTCAGCGTGTCCGCTATTGCGCAGCAGCCCGCGCCGCCTACGTACATCTCGTATATGCGCCGTATTACCGCTGCCTCCTCCGGTACTATCTCCAGCGTATTGTCCTTCGTCATGCGGTATCCGTATATCTTGCTGCCGATGCTGATCCAGCCGTTTTCGTATCGGTGCCGTATCGACCAGCGCATTCTATCCGAGTCGACCTGCAGGTCGTTTTCTGCGACCGTCGCTGCGATCGTGAGGAATATCTCGCTTGTCGGCTGGAAGGTGCTGATGTTTTCGTTCTCGAATATGACCTCGATGCCGATATCGCGTAACTCTCGCACCGCCTCCAGCAGCTGCACTGTGTTGCGGGCGAAGCGGGATACGCTTTTGACGTATATCACATCGAATTTATGCTGCCTCGCGTCTTCCATCATTACGAGGAATTGCGGGCGTTTGTGTATGCTGCTGCCGCTGATGCCTCTGTCCGCGTATATGCCTGTGAGTTCGATATTCGGGTCACCTTCGAAGCGATCCTGCCAGTACTGCTCTTGGAACTCGTAGCTGTGCAGCTGCGCCGAGCTTGCCGTAGATACTCTGATGTATGCCACTGCGCGTTTTTTCATTGCTTTTTCTCCTTTCATAGTTCTGGGTTTGAACCTGCGTAAAATTTTTGTCCCCGCCTTTTTAAGGCAGGGACAAAGATACCAGAATAATTGCAGAAAGTCCAGCCCAAAACCGAAGAAACACAAAGAATTAGCAATTATTTTTTCGCAATTTTTCCTCTGTTTTCATAGCGATTTGCTCGCGTTCTGCAGTTGTGATAAGACCCTTTACCCACATGGACTGGATAATGGCCTGTGCGAATGCAATGCGTGCTTCTTTTTGTTTCTTCATGGGTGCCTCCTTATGCCACGGGCAATACTAAAAGCTGCCCTTCGGTGAGGTACGCCGTCTGAAGTTTATTGAGACGCACGATTTCTGTATAGCGAGAGACACGCCCGAGGTACTTTTTAGCGATACCCCAGAGCGTGTCTCCCTCTGACACCTTATAAATTTTCTTAATGGCTATCATCTGTTTTCACCTCGGTCTTACTCTTACCGACAAGCTGCTTGACTGCCTGATTGGTACCTGTCGCGGAAAGACCGCTGGCTGCGCCGAGAATGATTGCAACAAGAACGTTCTGTGTCTCCATGACGCCAGGCACGATGTAGAATGCGATCGCGCCGCAGATTGCGCCGAGCGCGCAGGATACAAGCGGAATAAAGCGCTTGAATTTTTCGTCGCCACCGACTGCGGTCTTGACGATATCGATGATTGTGTAAACGATTGCCGCGATTGCGGGGATTGTTGCAAATTCAGTAAAAAATTCCATAGTTTTTTCCTCCTGTTATTTATGCGCCTGTTTGTTCAGGTGCATTTCGATTTGTTTGATTGCGATGGTGACGGGACCGTCGCAGCCTTGCTCCTGCAAGCCCTTGAGGCATGCAAGAACGCCCTGTGTGAGTAGCGTCTGTTCCTCTTTGATTGCCTTGATGTCCTTGTCCTGCTTCTCCTGCTTGAGATACCATCTGTAAATGGCGAAAACAAGACCGAAAATCACGCCCAAAGCGGTGATGACGCCTGCTACCGTGCTGATAATCTCCATGGCCTACCTCCTTTTAGTCTTCAAAATCGATGAACGCCTCCAGCGCGATCATCTCGTCCGGTGTCGGCAAATCCTCGGAAGTGCGGAAGTCCGCCTCCGAGAGAGTAATACGCTCAATGCCGTCCACCTCGGTGTCGCGCAGTGTTGCGATTTCCTTTTCGAATGCCTGCTTTGATGCGTAGTCCTTCAAGCGAAGTCTGCCGTCATCAAGAAAAATAGGCGCGCCATTTTCGTCATGCTCTGCATAATTCGATACCGCTTTCTTCTCCTCGGCGTAGTAGAAGTCAAATTCCTGTTCTACTGCCTTACGGAGTTTCACGAGTTCTCGCATTTTCTTATAGCTTGCAAAGCGTTTCTCCGAGAGTCTTTTCAGTGGCTCTCTGGCCGCTAAAATGTCATTAAGTTTCATTGCGTTGTTCCTCCAATGTATTTAACTTTTCTTCAAGCTCTGAAATGCGAGCTTTCAGTATCTGTATTTGGTGAATGTTCATGGCGACAAACTCACCGTAGCGAAGACCGCAGCCGATGGTTTTATCGTCATTTTCCCACTCGCAGTATCCTGCGAAGTCCTTTGTCGTAATGCCTGCCGCGATTACCGCATCCTTGACGTCCTGCGCCACAAGGCCGATGTGCGTTCTGTCGCTGGTATTGTCAATGAATTTGAATGTCACGGGAACGAGACTGTCGAAAATCGTATCATACACTCCGCCAAGAGGCAGAATGTTCTTTTTCTCGTTCCTGTCCGACGTATTGACGACGCCCGCCTGTCCGTAAATATTCCGCCACTTATACGCTGCCGATCCTAAATCGTAGCCGTTATTCGACCACGGCACAATATGTCCGTAGCTCGTAATCGTGGTTGACGCGCTGGTACCCGATACCGTGAAGTAATAGGTGTGCTGCGCCTTATTGGAACTGGAATAGTTGAACGTCGCGTAGTCAATACCCCAGAACGCGTTTGTGTCGACGGATGTGCTGCTCGCGCCTTTTGCGACGGTCGCATTCCACGTCGTATCGCCACCCCAGATACACGCATAGTGTACGGTGAATGTCTTGGCTGCCGTCAGCGCGGTCTGTACGCCGCTGGAGTTATAAATTTTCAGGTAAATGATTTGTCCACTCCACGACAGTTCCGCGTAGTACTGCGTCGAGCCGCCCGAATATCCGAAATAAAATCCGGTCGTGCTGCTGATACTGGAGTCTGCTCTTATCGACTGCACGCGGATAACGCCGCAGGATATGAGGTTGCTGGATAGCGACTGCATGAAGCAACCGCTGTTTGTCAGCACGGTTGTTGCTGTGAACGTCGTGCCGCTGGTCGTACCGAAGGACAGCGTCGTAAACGATTGCGACGAGTCTTCGGAATTATATACCGTACCGAGAATGAAGTTGTCCGAGTACATCTGGCTGGACGTCAAGCTCATGCCGCCGATTTTACCGCTTGTCGCGTACAGGTATCCTGCGCTTGTAACGTAGAATGTGCCTGCGCCAAGACCGATGCCGTCGGTGCCGAGGTAAACGCCTGATGTACTGTTGTTATACGCCGTTTTGGTCTTATATAGCTTGGTTGTGCTTATGGTGAAGCCGCCGATCGTACCAGCTGGTGCTTGCAGCGTTCCTGAAAAATATGCCGAGGTGTCATCCACGCGGAATTTCGGCAAATATATGTACCACGAGCCGTTATTCAAGTTCGGATTCATATAATAGGTCTTATCGTCGTTGAAATAGATGCTACCCTTAATAACCAGATTTGTCATAGTTCCGGATGTGGCATTTATTTCGCCTGTGATATCCGCGTTATTTGCAAACAGCGCGCCTGCTTTCGAAACGCTAAACTGCAGCGTGGACGTTGAATTTGCGATCGTATATGCGCGCAGCCAATAACTGCCCGTATTCGTTGCCGAATCAATATAGAACGAAGCCGTCGTCGATGCGCTGGAAAGGTTATTTGCGGAGAGCGTCCACGCGCCTATCGTACCGCTTTTCGCCGTTATCGCGCCCGCGCTGGTTACGTAGAATGTTCCCGCGCCAAGACCGATACCGTCCGTGCCAAGATACACACCTGCGGTGCTGCTGCTGTACGTGGTTTTCGTCTTATACAGCTTTGTAGTTGCAATGGTGAAACCGCCTATCGTGCCAGACGGCGCACTCAATTTGCCTGTGAACACCGCACCTGATGCTTCATCAATGCGCAGTCCTGGCAGGTAAATGTAATAGGAATTGTCGTTGTAATTCGGGTCAATAAAATATCCACCGCTGTCGTCGCCTCCGAAATACAACCTGCCCGTGATACGCATCTCGGAGAGTGTACCCGAAGTTGCGTCTATATGACCTGCAAGCGTCATTCCGCCTGAATCCACCGTCAGCACCGCTGTGCCGTTTGAATATATGGTGAAATCGCTGTCGGTAAGTTCCCAGCCGAAAGTGCTGCTATCGCCGTGGCTCTTATCTGCTTTGGTCGCAACGGATGCGCTTATCTGCGTGGCCGTCTGCTGCAAGGTAGATACCGTACTTGTCAGTGTGGTGACATCGGACGTTGTTTCATTCACCGTCTGCGTGAGTACCGATACTGTGCTTGTCAACCCGTCGAGGTTGCTTTGCATCGTATTGGATTTCGTGGTTAACGTGGATATATTGCTTCGCAGCGTATCCGTACCATTCTGTTCCTTCCACGCCGATCCGCTGTACACAAAAGTCCGCGGGGGTGAATAACTTGTATTCACCCACAGCTGTCCCTTGTATGGCGATGCAGGTGCGGTTGTCCCCGTTACCACGTCATTGAGCGTATGAATTGTATATTGTGCCTGCGCCCGCATCGGTCACACCTCCTTTTAGATTGTGACTTCCACCATGAATGTTGCCTTCGTGGTAACATCGGTATTGGAAACCGAAAGCGTCTTTCCGGTCTTCTTTCCGCTGGTACCCCAAGAGGTATCGATTGCGCCGTCCTTGTTATATTTCGTCCAAGAATAAGTGCCGGTGCCTGCCGCGTCAATCTCGACGCCTGCCTGATACACCACCGCCTTGAGCGTCGTGCTGCCTTGACCATTCTTGAAAACGTCGCCGCCTGTGGAAGTAATAACCACCTGAATGGGATCCGCGTTATCGATGAAGGTCGCCACGTCAGTGAACGTGCTGTTGTAAGTGTTCGACGCGCTGTCCGAGTCGGTCGCAATGCATTTGAACACTGCGTAACTCTCAACCGCTGCCGCGTACACCGTAATGGTTGCGGAAGTCGTGCCTGTGTATTTGCCTGTGGTGTCGCTCAGCTTTCTCCAGCCCACACCGAAGGAAGCGTCGTATCCAGTCGAGGTCGTGCTTGTTACCGCCGAGTCCATAATCGCCCACTTATACGAAACGTTGGTTGTATCCACAACGGATCCACGCCAGAGTTCCGCCTTCGCTGTAAGCGTTGCCACCTCGCTGTTCTTAAACACGTTGCCGCTGGGTGTCGTTACGATAAGGTCAACGATACCGCCGCCGTTTACAACGCGGCTGAACGAAATGCTGAGAGGGTGTTTAATGGAAAGTCCGGTCGATGCGTCCTTGTAGGTAATCTCGCAGCGGAAGTCCACGCCAGGAAGTCCCGCCATGACATTCGACTTGACCGTAAGAATATGGCTCTTCGCGCCGCTGAGTGCGAAGTTGCCTGCGGTGGTAATTGCCGTAGTCGAGGTGCCCTGATACCACTTTACCGACGTTACCGATGCCGAGGTAATCTGGTCGGTTGTCGTGCCGATAACGTAAAGACTGGGCGTGAGAACAAGGTTTGTGCTTGCCCAGTTCGGCGTGTAGGTGTTGTTATCAGGGTTAAACATCTGGGTTTTCGCCAGATTCGAGCCAATATACCCCGTGAGGGTTAAGGCGTCATTGTAGTCAATGATTGTAAATTGACCTTGTGCTTTGCTCATTTTGTTTTCTCCTTGTTTTTTATTAACCCAGCAAGCTGAGTCGAGTTGTTGTATCAATCAGGTCGCAGAAAAAGGTAGCGCGCACCTTCACATCGTCGCTTGTTACCTCGATGGATTTTGTGCCGCCGTAGTGGCTGTCATTCCACTCTTTGTCCGCTTCCGCGTCATCCGACACGCGCGTCCAGATGAATTGATTGTCATCCAGCGTATCCGTTATATTCTCGTCCCACGAGAAAACGGTTGCGGTCAGCGTCGTATTGATATTGCCGTTTTTGAAAATATTGCCGTTGGAAGACGAGATGATCAGGCGGTACATCTTCTGCTCGTTGATTTCGTCTATGCGGGAATTGGTTTCCTCCACCGATTCCGTTGACGCATACGCCCGCAGTACCACCTCGCCCGTCTCCAAATTCCAGTATGACGAGCCGTCCTGCGACGAGAGAATTCCCGCCTTTATGATATTCGCCACCAGCGTGCCTGACGTAATGAAGTCCGCGACTATCTGACCGTCTGCCGTTATGGCTGTTTCGTAAGGTCCGTTATACCCGTGTGAAGAAAATCCCAGCCCGCCGACATTCCAGCGCCACACGTTCACCGCGTCATTTATCGACGGTGCGTCCATGACGAGTAGTTCATACGGCTGGCCACCTTCATCGCCTTTTAATACGACGTAGCCACCGAGCTGTCCGGTTATCTTTTGCGTTGCATTGCTGATTGCCGACGCCATAAGCGACGGGAGTCTGTCCGCTTTTTCTGTCACCGCGTCTATGCTCGACTGCGTGCTGGTTACTGTATCCACCAGCGTGCTGCGTGCCGCACCAAGTGTTATGGATATATATTTTTCCGCAAGTGTGTCGTATACCGTCTGGATGACTTTCGCAGTCGCGCTCACGCCCAGTGATGTATAGCGTATCGTCACTCTATCGCAGAGTGAAACGCGCTCCAGCACCGCTGCGTATTCGGGCTGCTTCCAAAGCGGCTCAAATGACACCTTGAGTTCGGGTGTCTCCACGCCGAGCGGGTTGTTTTGCAGATACGTTTCCGCCTTTGCCCGCAGCTTTTCTTCGGTAATGGTTTCCTCCATATCGAAGGAGTCCGTGAAGTCCTTTATCAGAGTTTTCCGCTGTGTCAGTGCCGTCGTTATAGGTAGCACCTGCTCCGGCAGCGTTACTACCGTCTCGCTGTCCTCGGTCTTTATCACCGCGTATGGAAGCAGTTCCGTATACACGTCTGTGATATCCGAATCCTGCTCCAGCGATTTGAGGTTTTTGCCGTATTCGATTACGACGCCGCTGCTTTTGCCTCGCCCTTGATGATGTATGACCTCGTAGTTGTCCCACTCAAATTCGCCACCCCAGAGACTAACCAGCGAGCCTTCCTCGCCGCCCAGCACTTTTCGCAAGCTCTTGGGCTTGGATATAACGAACGGTTTCGCCTCGGTATAATCGGTTCGGAAGGTGAAGCGGTGCTGCGTGAGCGCCGCGCTAAACGCATGCTCGATTGCCAGCTGCGGTGTGATCGGCGCTGACTCCCACGCGGGTGTTGCTATGGTTGTCAAGTCGTAGGATATATGCTGTGCATATATTTTCACGATACCGTTTAAGGGTTTCGTCATGCGGTATATGCGGAACATCTGATTTTTCGACGTATCATTCGCCTTCGCTTTTATGAGTCGTTCCTTCGCTATCTCCGAGTAGAATCGACCTGTAATCGGATACGTCAATTCCAGCTCGTATTCACCGTTGCGCTCCTCCGAAACAGAACAGGATATTGTGTCCGAAAGTGCGCAAATACCGTAGGTGGAAAAGTCAGTTGCGTCTGCTCTGAAAAGAATAGGTATCATAGACTCACCCACCTTGGTATCACTTGCACTTCGGTTATCCCGCCGTCAAAGGATATCGTGTTCGCACCAGGGTGCAGGCACGGAAATCCCTCACCGCTAACCGTATCATTTTTTGGCTCGGTGCCGTGATAGAAATTCATAAGTTCCGAGTCGCATTCCGTGTATCCGTTCAGCGTAGAAAAGTGCCACTGTTCCGTCGCGTTTTTACTCTGGATTGTCAGTGTTCCGCTGCCTCTGCCCACGACTTTTATGTACGGTTTCGCTGTGAAGTTATACGGATTATTGAGGACAAATCCCGACGTGCTTGAACTCACCTGTGCCTGTCCTGCATTCAAAAAACGCATCGGATGACAAGTAAAGTTTACGGTAAACACGCCTATTTTATTGAGTTCGTCCTCAATATCCAGTTTGTTATTAAAAATCGCTCTGCGGGTAAATGCCGTATCATAACTGTCGCTGAGCGTATGGTATCTGTCCGGCTCTGCGTAGAGCCAACCCTTGATGGCGGTTATCTTTGCTGCCAGTTCCGCAATGCTTTTTGCGGGTACGAAACAGGTATAGGAAACCGTCGTATTCGGGTACCGTTTATTTGGTGATATCAGTTCGCCGTCGCGCCCCGGTATGCTGAAGAAACTTATGTCGTATTTCGGTGCGGAAAAGATGTCTTTCGCACTGATTCTCACGCCCATATCGGAGGAGCGTATTCCGTTGTATTCAAAATAATTCACGCAAACACCACTCCTTTCCGCTTCGCAAATGCACCTGCGGTCGCCATTATTTCATTTGTCAGTTCGCTGATATCCTCACTTGAGTAATTGTTGAAGTTTGCAATGCTAAGCTGGAGAATAAATCCGCCTGCTGCATGCGGTGCCGTACTGCCGTCCATGCCTCCGTGAACGCCGACGTCGATGTCCTCGGGAAGTGCCGTTGACAAGTCTGCCGACAGGTCATTGAAGACCGCGTTCAGATCCTTCGACATATCCGTTGCTGCGCTGATCGCCTCGCCTGCGGTTTCGTCGATACCGCCCGCCAGACCTTCCATCATCATGTCACCAATCCACGCCATTTTTCGTGACGGAGAATGGATTCCGAAGAAGTCGCAAATGCCGTCCCACAAATCGCTCGCCCAGCCAGAGACTTTATCCCAAATCCAAGTGGCAAGGGATTGAATGCCTTCCCAGAGTCCCTTTACTAGATTCTTTCCGACCTCCGCCATGCTGCCGACCAGTGAGCCGAATGCATTTACGATACCTGCAATAATCTGCGGTACCGCCTTCACGATTTCCACGATTATCGTCGGCAAGTTCTGTATGATAGAGACGAACAGCTTGATGCCTGCCTCTATCAGCTGCGGGATTGCTCCGATGAGCGCCGTTATAATGCCACCGATGATTTCCGGTATCGCACCGACAATGCCTGTTATGATTTTCGGCAGGTTGTCAATGAGCGAAAGGAACAGTTGCACGCCCGCTTGAATGATTTGCGGAATTGCGCCAAGGATTGCGTCGATGAGCGAGGTTATAATCTGCGGTACCGCGTTGAGTATCGCTGTAATGATTTCCGGTAGTGCGCCGATCAGCGACGTTATGAGCGTTATGCCGCAATCGATTATCAGCGGTATCGCCGCCAGTAGCGTTGATATAATGCTGTCGATAATTGTCGGTATGCACGCCACTATCGTCTGTATGATTTCTGGCAGCGCTCCGATGAGCGATGTTATCAGCTGGATACCTGCATTTATAATCTGCGGTATTGCGCCGAGGATTGCTTCGAGTAGCGACGATATAATCTGCGGTATTGCAGGAAGTATCGTCTCGATGATTGTCGGAAGCGCGCCCACCAGCGATGTTAACAGGTGCAGTCCTGCGTCGATGATAAGCGGAATTGCGTCCAGTACCGATGTGAGTATGCCTTCGATAATGACGGGAATTGCCGCCACGATTGTCTCGATTATCTCCGGCAGTGCACCGATAAGCGCCGTTATCAGCTGTATGCCTGCTTCCACGATAAGCGGCAGCGCGTCTGTTACTGCTGTGAGTATTCCGTCAATGATTTGCGGTATCGCTTCCACAATATTCTTTATGATCTGTGGCAGTGCGCCAATTAAAGACGTGAGCAGTTGCATGCCCGCGTTGATGATTTTCGGTACCGCCTTCAGCACCGCGTTCACGATGCCTGTTATGATTTGCGGCAACGCTTTTACGATCGCATTTACCACCTTCGGTACCGCGTCAACGATACCCGAAAGTAGCGAGATGCAGGTGTCGATTATCTGCGGGATTGCGCCCGTAATGAAATTGAGAATGCCGTCAATTATCGCAGGCAACGCCGCAAGTAAGACAGGTATTGCGTCGAGCAGTCCCTGCGCAAGTCCTGACATCAGTTGCAGTGCTGCATCTAAAATAAGCGGCAAATTGTCAACTAATGTTTGCACTACCTGCGCTATTACCGCTGCTATCGTCGGTATGAGCGTCGGCATCGCGCCTGCAATTCCTTGCACAAGTGTGAGTACCATCTGTATCGCTGCTTCCATCAGTAGCGGTAGCTGGTCGATGATTCCGTTTACCAGTCCCATCACCAGCTGCAGCGCGCCTTCGGCTATCTGCGGTAGTGCCGCTATCAGTCCGTTCAAGATTGAGAATACAATCTGCGTTGCCGAACTTACAATGAGCGGAAGGTTGTCCACAATGGCTTTGCCAAGCGAGCCAACGATTTCTCCGATGATTTCGAGCAGTTCCGGTACGTATTGCATTACCGTATTTAGTACCTTCGGAAGTATGCCGCCGATAACGTCGGACATTTTGCCGATGTCGCCGTTTGCGTCGAGGATACCGTTAGTAAATTCACCAAGCAATCCGACGCCGTCTGTCGCAAGTGAGGTCAGCACAGGCAAAAGCACCGTACCGAGTGCGTTCTTTGCGGCCGTTGTACCGACCGTTAAGTATTGCAGCTGGTCGTCTAAAGCACCATATGCCGCGAGCATATCGTCGCCTACAACGTATCCTGCTTCCTGCGCCTGCTCACCAAGTTCCTGCATTCGCTCCGCACCTGCTTCGATAAGCGGGTTAAGTTCCTGCGCTGATTTGCCGAGGATCTGCATTGCAATTGCATCGCGCTCGGTCTCGTTTTCCATCTTGCCGAGTGCGTCAATGATTTCCCAGTAAACCGTATCGCTGTCGCGCATGTTTCCTTCGGCATCATAGACCGCGACGCCGAGTTTGGCATACGCCTTCGACATCTCGTTCATGCTCGGTGCTACCGGCTCTGATGCTGCTGCGACGTCCGCCTGCGCTGCTGCCAGATTATTCTGTGCCTGCTGCAGTGCGATTGCCGCTTTCTGTACCGCTGCCGATGCTGTGCCGCTGTTTTCGAGTGCGCTGTTGTATGAGTCCTGCGCCGATGTCAGCTTGCTTTGGGATTTTTCAAGAGCGATTGCCGCCTTTTGCGCCTGTTCGGAGTCCGCGCCGTATTTTTCTACCGCTGCGTTATACGAAACTTGCGCTGTCTCAACGCCATACATCGCGTCTTCCACAGCAGAGTACGCCTTTTTGACCGCGTCTCCGCTTTTGGCAACTGCTTCGTCGTAGGCGATTTGCGCTTTTTCCAGATTGAGAGAAGCGCTCTCCGCCTTTGCCTCTGCCTTTGCCAGCTTTTCCATATCCACTGCCGCTTCGCCACTGACGTTTGCGACCGTTGACATGGATTTTATGTTTTTCGCCATTGATTTGGTCAGTGTCTCTGTCGAAACATCGACCAGTTCGGCGGCGTACATATACTCCTGCAACTTATCTGTTGCGATACCTGTTACCGTCGATTCGGTAAGTACGGTATCCGCATATGCCGCGCCTTCTTTTGTCATATCGACCAGCGCTTTGCCTGCGGCTATCGCTGCTGCCGATACTGCTGCAAATGCGGCTGCCATGGTCGCTGCAGCTGCCTTGCACACATTTCCAAGACCTTCGAATTTGCTTCCTGCGTCGTCCGCTTCTTTGCCAGCGTCTTTGACCTCGCCGCCCATATCGTCGGCTTCTTTGCCGGCTTTGTCCATGCCATCGCTGGCATTATCAAGGGCTGCGTTATTGTCCCGAAGTTCACGCTCCATGCCATTGAGCGCCGCTTCGGCATTATTGAGCTGTATCTGCCATGCCTGCGTGCGCTTATCATTCTCACCGAATGACTCCGCTGCGTTCTTTAAGGCACTGCGCAGCACCTCAATTTTCGATTTCTGCGCCTCGATTTGCTTACCGAGTACTTCATTTCGGGCGGTGAGAGCTTCAACAGAAGTGTCATTCCTGTCGAACTGCGACTCTACCAGCTTCATCTCCGAGCCAAGAACTTTGAAGGATTGGTTGATTTCGGCTAAGGACTTTTTGAACTCTTTTTCGCCCTCCAGCCCAATTTTCAGACCGAAATTATCTGCCACGTCTCACCACCTCCTTTATATTCCGTCAGGGATAATATCGTCGATAGTTACCTCGCGCTTCGGTTTTGCCGTTCCGTTATACTGTTTATGGCATTCCCAGAGGTCGAGTAGCAGCCCGAATGGCATTTGCCACACCTCATCCTGCGTCAGATGCAGATGTGCTATGCCGAAATACAGAAGTCGAGTAAATAACTCCTCGTCACTTACCCGACTACCGCGTTTTTTGGGTCTGCTTCGCTCTCGATGTTGCGCTTGGTGCCTTTGTAAAGGGCTTCCGTAATAGCATCCTTGTATCCTGCGAGGTCGGCGGGAAGTGTCAAAAGTTCCACCACGTCCTCGGTCAGTAATTCTTTCGGCATGCTCTTGTTCTTTAAGTTATAAATGAGAATTGACTGATTTGCGAGCAAGGTAATGAGCCAGACAATCTCACCGAGTGCCAACTCAAAATTCTCGCTTTTCATCAGCTTATCTCCAAGGTTTTCAAGCCCGCCGTAGCGGCCTGCGATTTCCTTTGTCGCCTTCGTGGTAAGGAGAAGCGTATACTCCTCGTCACCGATCATAATAGTTGATGTGCGTTCCGTATTCATATCCTACCTCCTATTACTGTGCTGCGGGTGTGGTGCCGTCGTAAGTGGGTTCGTATACTTCGTTATACCAACCGCTGATAACGCTTGCTGCAACCGAAGTATCGCCCTCGGTCACCTCTGCCTTCCAAGGATGCTTGCCCTTTGCGTCGGGCTTGTTCCTGCGAAGGATGGTGCCTTCAATGGTAGGTGTTGAGAAGGTAATGCCGTCGCCCTTCGTTGCAAGGTTGGTTGCGGGAATACCGAAGATGACGCGGTAGAGCCAGTAATACTTGTACTTACCGTTTGCCTTCTTTGCGCGGAAGCCAACTGCCACGGGTGCGCCACCGTCCTCGGTCGTCGAAATAATGACGCCGTTCTTATCGATTACCGCGCCCGTGAGGTCGGATGCAAGCGTCGCGCCGATATCGTCAATGCCGAGAGAAAGAGTACCACTCTTAAACTCCTTCACGATTTCCGCTGCGCCATCATCCGCGTAAAGGGTTGCCTCTGCAAGTTCTACCGAAAGGTCAGCGGTCATCGCCTTTGCCATCGACTGGGGCTTTGCGTAGGTCTCCTCGCCATTCTCGCCCTCGGTAATCTTTGCATAAAAAAGTTTATCAAGACCAATTGTTGCCATAGGTTTTATTCCTCCATTTCATAATGATTGGCTACGTCCACCACGTAGTGGTGATAGCCCGTTTCTGTTTCGTATCCGATGTACTGTCTGGCGGTAATTGTCATATCCGCCGCGAGCAGCGCTCGGACAATTCGATTTTTATCCGCGCCGTAATTTCCTTTTGCGTAAAGAGAAATGCGCGCCTCCTGTACGTCGTATCCTGGTGCGTTATCTGCGTTCAAATCGAACTTATCCGTCATAGGTACGACCACGATATATTTATCCGGTGCCATGTCACTGAACACACCCGTTTCCACGGGAATGCCGATCGGTTCCAGAATTGTATTGATGTCTGCCAGAATACTCATAGCTTCTTTATCTCCTCCTCAAATTTCCGCTTCATCGTCTCCTCGCATGCGCTTTTCGACGCGCTCTTTGCGGGCTTGAGGAAGGGCTTTGCTGGCTGGCCGTGTTTACCGTATTCGATGATCGTAGCCAGCTTTGCATTGCTGCCGCCATCACTACGCGGTTCGGAGAAGCCAATCTTGATATTGCTGTTGCCGTCTCTGTCCTGCAGCACGCGGGACACACCCAGCGAGCGTTCAAGTTCACCCGTCGAGCGACTGTCGTATGTGGTGCCGCTGCCGATGACGCTGACAAGATTTCCGCGCACCTTATCTACGACCACCTCCGCGCCTGCTTCCAGTACGCGCTCTGCGATTTCGTCGCTCTTTTTACCGAGCTTTGACAGCCGTTCAAGAAAATCGTCTGGCATTTGAATTTCTGCTTTAGCCACTGGTCGCCACCACCTTTTTTGCAAGTACTTCGATATACATTCCGCGTCCTTTTACATTCTCCACCGAGACAATTTCGTATCTCGCGCCATCGCAAACAATAACGTGTTCGGTAGTGATATCAACGTCGGGAATGACGCGCAACCGGAAAAGGTCGGTTGCAGTTGAGAATGCAGCGAGGTTTGCCCATCGCTGTGATCCGTGTCTGCCTTCACGGTATACGCGCACCGACGCGACTATCTCATCCACGACCGTGGCAAAACCTTCTGCGTCCTTTTTGCGCTTCGAGATGACGATATCGGCAAAACCGTTCATTTTTCCAAAGCTCATATTACACCTTCCACTCTCTATCGAGGCGGAGCAGCATATTTACCGTATTCCACACCTGCTGCGATGCCTGAACGTTATCCGCAAAGAAGCCGCCGGTCGAGCCGTCTCGCGACTCGTAGAAATGCGACGCCAGCATAATGACTGCCTGCTCGGTTGTCGGCGGCATTGCGTTTTCCGTATACGTTCCTGCGGGTATATGCTGATAGCTTTCCGCGTAAGAGACGGCGGCGGTAATGTAGCCCTTCAGCAAAGCGTTGTCGGCCTCGTGTTCAAGAATTAGGTTTTGCCTCACCTTTGTAAGAAGTTCGTCCATTACCGCTGCCTCCTATAATTTTTAAGTAGCCGACTTCTTCATCTGAAGAATCTTGACCGCCTCAGGAATGATGAGCTTACCGTCTACGCGCTTGCTGGAAAGGAAGCCGACCTGACCGTTTGCTGCGTAAAGTTCTGCAAGTCTCTTGAATGCCACGCCCTCACGGTCACCGATCCAATACTGGGAAAGGTCACCGAACGCGATTACCTTTGCATTTGCTGCAATGGTAGGCATTGCGGTCGAAGTGTAAATAGGTCTGCCGAGAAGGGTGTCGGGTGCGCCTTCGCGGAGTCCGGGCTGCCACATGTACTGACCGTTCTGATCCTTGAGCAAACGGATTGCTGCGATGGTATCGTCGTTAAGATACCAAACAGCGCGCTTGCGGTAAGGCGCTCTCAAACTGTGGTAGAGACGGATGATTTCGTCTGCGGTAATTGCAGTTGCAGACGCTGCGATTACGCCAACCTCACCACCCTCGGTATCGTTAAGAATACCAGTGGGCTTGCCGTTGCCGTCGCCGTTGAAGAACGCTGCTTCCTCGGTCTCCGCGAGAATTCTTGCAAACTCGCCTACGAAATAGCTTTCGAGGTCGAATGCTGCGTCGTTAAGGAGTTCGTCGGATACGCGGATAAGCGCGGTGAGCTTATGCGCATTGAGTTCCTTCTGACCGAAAGTCTCGGTTGTCTCGGTTGCTGCGCCGCCCTCTGCCGTCCAAGTAGCAGTTGCGCGACCGCTGAGTACGGGGATTTTGTGGGTGCCGTGAGAAGTCGTGATTACGTGCGCGAGCTTACGGAAGTGAAGCGCGTCTTCGAGTGCCTTAATGAGGTTTCTCTCGAAGGTATCGGGCACGAGGTAACCGCCGTCAGAATCAGGGCTGGTTGCGAGTGCGTTGCGGATTTCTGCAGAAGTGCGGTTGCGCATCTGGTTCCAGAACGCCTTTACGTACTCCTCGCTTGCACGACCGGTCTTTACGCTCTTGGCGCTGTCCGATGCGGGCTTCTCGGTGATGGGCGCGTTTACGGGCATGGACATGTCCTTATCCATCTGCTCAAGGCGCTCCATACGGGAAATCTCCTTGCCGAGATTGGTGATGTCGCTCTCCATACGTGCATAGGTTGCATCGTCTTCGGCGGAGAGCATGCCGCTTTCATTGCGGTGGGAGTCAAGGAAAGCCTTTGCTGCCTCCCATGCTTTTGCACGCTTGGTGCGAAGTTCGTTAATAGTCATTTTTTATTCCTCCAAATTTTAATATTTAATGAGATTGAGTCTGTCCATGAGTTCTTCCACGGAGCGACCTTGGTTGGTTTCTTCTGTTTTCTGTGCGATTTTGCACTTGGTTGCGATTTTCTCCATGAGAGAATTCTTCACAGCAGCACGGGAAAACTCCATGCTTACATTCGGGATTTCTACATCCTCTGTGGGTGTGCGCGTCATAATCTCATCAGCAAAGCCGAGTTCGACTGCCTTGTTTGCGTCCATCCACGTTTCCGCGTCCATGAGATGCGCAAGTCGCGCGCGGGAAAGTCCGGTCTTAATCTCGTAGGCGTTGATAATGGAATCCTTCACGCTGGCAAGCATTTCGATTGCTTTCTGCATCTCGCTCGTATCGCCCATCGCCACTGTCATGGGATTGTGAATCATGAGCATGGATACAGGCGACATAATGACCTTGGTGCCTGCCATTGCGATTACCGATGCTGCCGACGCTGCGATGCCGTCAATCTTGACGGTAACCTCGCCCTTGTAATCCATAAGCATGTTATAGATCTGCGCTGCTGCAACGCAATCGCCGCCAGGGGAATTGATCCAAACGGTTACATCACCACTGCCCGACATGAGTTCCTCTTTGAAGAGCTGCGGTGTGATATCGTCATCAAACCAGCTTTCCTCTGCGATTGTGCCGTTTAGAAACAGGGTTCTCGCCTCCGGTGCCGTCTCCGTCGCTGCCTGATTCGTCCACTTCCAAAATTTCTTCATCCTCGCTATCCTCCTTTCCGCTTTCGATAGGTGTCAAATCAGCAAATGCGCCTGCGTTCTTTAGCGGGAGCATATTGCCGTTGATCAAATAGAGGTCGCCACCTTCCTCGGCGGGTATTTTATCCAGATTCTCCAGTTCGCGTATGTCGTTTGCCGACATCCAGCCGTTCTGTCTACCGATGGCGTAACCGTTCATACGGCTCTGGTAGTCACCTCTGAGCAGTCCTTCCAGATTGAAGTGTATAAAATACTTTTTCTTTTCGTCCGTGGAGAGAAGCACGCGCGCAAGCGACTGCTCCCAACGTATCACCCACGGGTCGAGTGTATATTTTACGAACTCCAAGGATTGCTGCTCTATATTAGAAAAGCTCGATTTTTCAAGGTCGCCTACCATGTGAGGTGGCACTCTGAAAATTCGAGCAATTTCATTGATTTGGAATTTCCTCGTTTCAAGGAATTGCGCCTGCTCGGGCGATATCCCGATCGGCGTATATTTCATGCCTTCTTCCAACACCGCAATCCTGTGCGAATTGCCGCTGCCACCATATGTGGATTGCCAGCTCTCGCGCACGCGCTGCGGGTCTTTGATTGTACCAGGGTGTTCGAGTACACCGCCCGGTGCTGCGCCGTTTGCAAAAAACTTTGCGCCGTATTCCTCGCAGGCAATTGCCATACCGATTGCGTTCTTCGCCATCGCTATCGGGCTGTATCCCACAAGCCCGTCGAAGCCAAGCCCAGGAATATGCAGCACATCCGACGGATGCAGCTTTACGCACGTTCCTTTGAGCGTGTCCGCTTCGTCGCTTGAATGCTGGTATTCGTAATACAGCTGCCCGCGTTCATCTCTGTCCACGCGCATCTTATTTGGCATGAGCGGATATAGCGCGATAACCTCACCTTTGCCATTGCGTATGATTTGCGCATACGCGTTACCCCAGAGCAAAAGATGCGTCATAAGCGTCTCTCTGAAAACAAAACTTGACATTTCGGGGTTTGGTTCGTCATGTAGCAGCAAATATAGTGGGTGTTTGATTGCTTTCTGCTTTCCGCCGCTTTCGGTGTATTCGTATACGTGAAGCGGCAAACCTGCTATCGCCTCCGCGAGTATTCGCACGCAAGAATATACCGCCGTCATCTGCATGGCGCTGCGCTCGGTTACCGTTTTTCCTGCGGTCGTGCCTCCCATATAAAAGGTGTACGCGCTGCCTGCTGTGCTGTTTGTGGGCTTATCTCGCGAACGGAACAGCCCTGAAAATAGTCCCATCTTTCTGTCCTCCTTAAATAAACAAAATGCCACGGCCGTCATAGACCGATGCATCGCTGCCTTGATTACGTATCGCTCTGTCCAACGCCATGATAGTTGCCACCGCGCCGTCGATACGTTCTGTCGATTTTTCTTTGTCCGGCTTTATGTTGCCTGCGGGATCCGTGCGGACAAATATGTTATCCACCATCCAGCGCAGCGGAGCATTGCCGCCATGCGCGATTTTGCCTTCCAGCACCAGCTTCATAAACTCTTTCGACGGTGGCGACATATCCTTAAATCCCTGACCGAAGGGTACGATCGTAAAGCCAGCGCCTTCGAGATTCTGGCTCATTTGCACCGCACCCCAGCGGTCGTATGCGATTTCTTTTATGTTGTATTTCTTACCGAGTCCTTCAATGAATTCCTCGATAAAACCGTAGTGTATAACGTTGCCTTCGGTCGTCATGATGCTGCCTTGCTTTTCCCAGACGTCATACGGCACATGGTCGCGTCTGACGCGCAGCGCCAGCGTGTCCTCCGGTACCCAGAAAAACGGAAGCACGATGTATTTCTCATCATCGTCTCTGGGCGGGAACACCAGCACGAATGCCGTTATGTCTGTGCTGCTTGAAAGGTCAAGTCCGCCGTAGCAGGTGCGACCAATAAGCGCTTCGGGATCTACGGCAAAATCGCATTTGTCCCACGCGTCCATCGGCATCCAGCGCACCGACTGCTTCACCCATTGATTTAGCCTGAGCTGTCGGAATAGGTTTTCCTCGGCTGGATTGTCCTTTGCACTGTTATATGCCGCGCGTAGTTTATCCACGTCCACGGTAATATCCAGCGAAGGATTTGCTTTATACCAATTGCGCTCATCCGTCCAGTCGTCGTCATCCCCGATACCGTATATAACGGGATAGAACGTCGGGTCGTTTTTCCTGCCCGATAGAATGTCCGCTGCCTTCTGATGCACCTCCCAGCATATGCTGTTCCTGTCAGTGCCTGCTGTGGTTATCAAAAAGAAAAGCGGCTGCTTTCGCGCGTCGCCAGAGCCGTGCGTCATGACGTCGTATAACAGTCTGTTCGGCTGGGCGTGCAATTCATCAAACACAACGCCGTGAACGTTGAGTCCGTGTTTGGTATAGCTTTCCGCAGATAGCACTTGGTAAAAGCTGTTGAGCGGCGTATATACCAATCGCTTCTGAGAGAGTATCGGCTTGATGCGCTTCTTCAGTGCGGGACACTGTTCCACCATCTGACATGCGACATCAAAAACAATGGACGCCTGCTGCCTGTCGGCGGCGCATCCATAAACTTCGGCACCCCATTCGCCATCGCCTGCAAGAAGGTAGAGCGCAACCGCTGCTGCCAGTTCCGATTTGCCTTGCTTTTTCGGGATCTCAATGTATGCCGTATTATATTGACGGTATCCGTTTTCCTTCACCGTACCAAACACATCGCGGATTATCGTCTCCTGCCATGGTAGCAGTGAAAAATTCTTTCCATGCCATTCGCCCTTTGTATGCTTGAGTGCGTTTATAAAAGCAACGGCTCTGTCCGCGAGGGTTGGATTGGTGATAATCTTTTTCTCTGGTACAATGATTTTCTTGTCCATGAATCCTCCTCGCATCAAAAAACGACAGCCTTCGCTGCCGTCTTATATTCTTATCTCTTAATTCGCACCAAGGTAACCTCCTCACCGAGAATTTCCAGTGCTTCCTCATAACTTTTCGCCTCGAACACTCTGTCGCGCAGATTGTTGAAGGCGGTGATGCGACGCTGCTTTCGCATGATCTGCGAGACCTCTCCGAGTATCCAGTAGATGTTACCGCTGTGTCCGGTCGGGTCGTATTTTACGATTGGCTTTTCCTTCTGCATGTCTGCCTCCTTAATATTCGTGTGCGTATAAGACGGTCGTCACCTGCGGGTTCGCTTTCGTGTCATCGGTGATGATGTACACCTTGCCGCGCTCGGTGTTGTATGCTGCCAGCACCCGTCCGCCTTCCTTGATCGCCGCTTCGTTGAGTGCCTTGTCATCCTCGCAGAGCGCACCCCAGTCGCCGTGTGTGAAGCGATATATGCAGTCCGCTATCTCTGACGCGAAGGTGACGTCTCTGTCCATATCGTCCGCGATGCCTGCGGTCATATAGAATTCCAGTTTCTTTTCCATGCCGCGCCTCCTTAGTTGTAGTCCTTGAGCAGGATTGCCAGCGCGAACTCGGTGTTTTCGTCCACCGGCTTTATGTCCCAGCCGCGATCGTAGTTGCACACGACCTCGCCGCCGCGCTTTATCATGAGCTTGCTGACGCGGCCGCCGTCGATGCCGTATTGACTGCCTACCTCGTACTGCTTTACCCAGTAGCGGTAGCCCTGTTTCTTGATGAGGATTGTTCCTTCTTTCCACATACCCGCTACCTCCTTACCATTCGAAGCCCGCGAAGGTTACGATTTCCTTCGCTGCGTTCATTGCGCGCTTCGGGCTTGAGTAGTCGCGTATGAATTTTGGGTCTTCGCGACCGTTGCGCTTGACGCTTGCCAGCACTGCGGTGCCGCAGAGCATCATGCGTATCTCGATGGTCGATTGCTGTTTGCCGTGCCATGCGACGTCAACCTCGCGTGTCCACACTCTATGGTAGATGGTGTTCAGCGTGTCGGTGGTCGTTGCGGCTTCGGTGAATCCGTTCTCCGCGATGAGCTTATCGAAGTCCTGTCTTGCTTTTTCTGCTGTCATGGCTGCCACCTCACATTCTCGCGATCGTGACGCTGTCGTTTTCGGGGTGCCAGGTCACTGTGTATCTGGTTTCCTTGCCGCTTCTGTCGCGGGTGATTACTCTGATGTCGCCCTCTGCGGCTCTGTACATTCTGTTGATGCGCTCGCCTGCGGGGATCTGGCTTTCTACTTGCTTTACGTGTTTGTCTGTCATGGCTATTGCCTCCTTGTTATTTGGTAGTACAATTAAGCCAGAAAGAAACCGAAAAGTCCAGCTTAAACGCCCACAATTAGCGAACTATTAACAATTATTTTTTCGCCATTTCTGTAAAGAGTTGTTGACTTTTCGCCAGTAAAATTGAGGTATCTCTTGACGATAACGTCCGCGTACTTCGGGTCGAGTTCCATCGTGTAGCACCTGCGTCCGAGCTGCTGGCAAGTGATCAACGTACTGCCGCTGCCACCGAATGTATCGAGTACGATTTCGCCCTGACGACTGCTATTTTTCACCAGTCTTGCCAAGAGTTTCAGCGGTTTCATCGTCGGGTGATCGCCGTTTTTCGAGGGCTTGTCTTCGTTCAGCACGGTCGTTGAGACCTTGTCGCTGAATATATCGCGGAGCAGTTCGCGCATTTCCTCTTTTTTTAGTTTGTTGATATCGATGCGCTTATCCTCAATGACCGTCGCCTGCGTCCTGTCATCCACGAAGAAATGACCTGCGCCATCCGTCCATCCGTATATGCACGCTTCGTGCTTCCACTGATAGTCCTGATGTCCCATCGTGAAGGAATTCTTATTCCAGATAAGCATTTGCCGCACCTTGCCGAGTGCTGCCGTGCAGCTCTGGCGGAATGCGCCGCCTTCGGTTTCCGCGTGCCAGATATAGAAGGGCGCGCCCGCCTTCATATGCTTACGCATCTGGGTGAACGCGTCGGTTAAGAACGCAACGAATTGCGCCTCCGGCATGTTATCGTTCTGGATTGTCAGACCGTTGCTGCCTTCGTATGCGACGTTATAGGGCGGGTCCGTAATGACGAGGTCGGCAACTGCGCCGTCCATGAGTGCGTCCACGTCCTGCTGCTTCGTACTGTCGCCGCAGTAAAGAACGTGGTTACCAAGTATCCACCTGTCTCCCGCCTGCGTGAAGGGTTTCTGTTCCTCCGGCGCTACCTCCGGTACGTCATCCTCCACGATTTCCGACTGATCGTCGAACATTGCGCTCAGTTCCGTAACGTCAAAGCCCGTAATGGTTGCGTCGAAGCCGCCTTCGTTTAAGTCCTTCAACAGTGCTGTGAGCAGAGGCATATCCCAGTCGCCACTGATTTTATTCAGCGCCACATTGAGTGCCTTTTCTTTCTGCACGTCGATATCGAGTACCACGCAGTCCACCTCCGTATATCCGAGGTGCTGCAATACTTTGAGACGCTGGTGGCCGCCGATGACCACGCCTGTGCGCCTATTCCAGATGATTGGCTCGACGTATCCGAACTCCTCCACGCTGCGCTTCAGCTTTTCGAACTCTGGGTCGCCAGGTTTCAAGTCCTTACGCGGATTGTATGTAGCGGGGATGAGGCAGTCAACAGAGATTTTCTGTATTTCCATACGCGCGCCTCCTTAGAATAAACCCCATTCTGCGAATTTTTCAAAGCCACCGAGCTGTCTGATGAATTCTTCTGCGATTGCGACGATTTCACTGTATGCCTTACCGTCAATGGTATCGTCTCCGATAGCGCAGCAGAGTGATACAGGTTCGCCCGTTTCCTGCGCCTTCAAGAATGCGTAAATATTAACCGAGACGTCGGCTTTCGAAAGGTCTTTGCCGTGAAGTCCGCCGCCGGTAACGCTGTCTGCCATATCGCTGCCGAGCTTTCTGTTTGTTGCGCCCGTATCCACGTCGGTGCCGCCTGTCCAATAGCCAAGCGGATTGATTTCTGCCTTGGGGTACGTTACGCGAAGCACGTCTGCCTCGGCGTTACTCTGGCAGATAATAAGACGCTCACCGTCAAGAATGTATTTGCCGTCGCAGCTGTAATTTTCGTAGATATTACGCGCGATTTCAGCGAGTTTCTTCTGCTCGTCGGTCAAGGGCATGCCCTTGAAAATGCCGTTATCGCCGCATCTCACGCCGTTTTCCTGATTCTTTGTCAAATGCTCGTCCTGCTTGACGATGACGATGTCGGGAAGCACGTTGCCTGCGATACGATGAATGGCTACCGTAATGTCTTTTTCCTTGAGCGCTGCGGTCGTCTCAATGATAACGTGGCATACGCCATGTCCCACGAGTACCTCAACCGCCACCTTCGGATTTTTATCTGTTGCATACGCCAAATCGACGATTGCGCCTGCGATTCTGTCTGCCACTTTATCGGGGTGGCAGGGATTTACTTTCTCAATCATTTTTATTCCTCCGTATTGATATTGTCTGTACCTAAATGCGCCTTCAACGCAGTGAAGAATTCCTTTTTACCGAGCTGCTTTCCGTCGCGCACCCACGCTTTTTCAAACTCGAAGCGTCTCTCGAAGTCCTCGATTGAGCCACTCGCCTTGAAATTGCGCCAGCTGCGGCTCTCCCATTCTTTGAGCTGCGCCCACAGTTCTGGGAAATGCTCGTACAATATGCGCAATTCCGACAACGGTTGTAGCGGGCAGCACCAACAGGAAACGCGGGAATATAACTCATATAAGCCATCCCACGTATATCCGCGCTCGTAGCAGTATTGAAGGCAGGCGTTTTCATCCATACCCCAATCTACCAGTGGGTGTCTGCAGTTCTCGCGCTGATTATTTTTGCGATCCAAGCGGTATCCTTCGTCCGCCGCCAGCCCGACATACTCGATGATGTCATATTTTTCTCGTAGCGGTCGTAAGAACGCCTCGCGCGGTATCTCTTTGAGTTCCTTTGTACACCATCTCTCACGGGGTCCTGGCCAGCTGTAGCCGCGACGCTTTTTCTCGCTCACCTCTACCTTTGTCCGCTTGACGCGCACCTCGTGCTGCAAGAGAAAATGCTCGAATGTATGATTGGAACATACGCGCGTGATCGGTCTACCGATGTCCCGCTGCAGCTTTTCGAGATGCCTGTACATTGCAGGAAACTCCAACCCCGTGTCGCAAAAAAGAATGATATCTATGCGCATGCCTTCTTCCAGCATGCGTAGCAGCATGGCTGTGGAATCCTTACCTCCCGAGAGCGACACTATGTGAAGTTCAGGTTTCGGTTTCTTCATCCATTTCATTTTTGCCATCTGCTCTTATCCTCTCCGCCTTCATGCCAGTGAATTCCTCCCAGCGCTTAACTGCCACATCGCAGTAAACGGGATCTCGCTCCATTGCATAGCAGACGCGCTCTAACTGCTCGCACGCAATTATCGTGGTGCCGCTGCCAGAGAAGGGTTCAAGCACGATGTCGCCTTTGTCCGAATGCATCTTAATGCAGCGCCAAGGCAACTCCACTGGGAACATAGCGGGGTGCTGCTTGTTTGCGCGCACCGTGTTCATTTCCCAGATACCCGAATATCCCCAGTTTTTGCGCTCCTCTTTAGAGAGACGCTTCACGAATTTATACGCGTGTCCCGCGAAGGCGGAAAGCCACACATATTCCTGATCGTTATACTCCACATCGCCGTTGCGGCTAAATGCGGATATGTATTCGTACTGCTGCACGGGCTTATTCGTTACCAAATGGTAGGGTCCGACGCCGAAATTCATGCCTTGCTTCTTCCAGATGCGTATCCAGATAGGACGGAAGCCATATTTTTGGAACATATCCACCGAATAAACGCTGGTCGGCTCGATAAATTGCGTGCCGGTCGAGTACAAATCTCCGAGATTCCAGCAGACAATGCCTGCATATTTGGTGATGTTTTCGATAACGGGACGCATGGTATCAAACCACGGCTCGATGCCTTTGGTTTCGTAGTCTTTTCCGACACCGTAAGGTGGGGAGGTAACTGCGACCTGCGCTCTGTTGCCGTTCATCAGCTTCGCAAAATCCGCTGCGCTGGTGCTGTCGCCGCACATAAGACGATGCACGCCCAGCTTCCAGATGTCGCCTGGCTTTGTGATTGCGCCTTTTGCCTTGACACCACTATGTTCTTCGTCGATATTGAAGTCATCCTGTACCGCCTCTTTCGAATAGAATGCGTCCATCAGTTCGTCAATCTCGGCTGCGTCGAAACCAGTGAGCGTTACGTCGAACTCGCTGCCATCAAATTCTGCAAGCAGCATGGATAACTTATCCTTGTCCCACTCGCCCTGAATTTTGTTGAGCGCGATATTGAGCGCCTTTTCGCGCTTATCGTCGAGTTCCACGATAACGCAATCGACCTCCGTGATACCCAAGTCCATGAGAACAGTGAGTCTCTGGTGGCCGCCGACAACGTTGCCTGTCGCCTTATTCCAAATGACCGGCTCTACATAGCCGAATTCCTGTATGCTGCGTTTTAATTTCTCGTATTCCGCGTCGCCAGGTTTCAGTGCTTTACGCGGATTGTATGCCGCAGCTTTCAGCATACTAACGTGTATTTTTTCTATCTGCATTTCTGTCTCCTATACTCTGTATTCCTCAAATGACGCGCATTTGCGGAAGATGAATTTATTGTTTGCCCAGCGCTGCAGCTGTTTGATTTCCTTCGGCGCGTTGGGCTTGTCATATACCATGACATACGGGTCGTATCCGAGTTCGCGCACCGTGTATATGCGCCAGAGGTTTTCCTCCATCGTCGAATTGAAATTGACCAGTATGTATACGACTTTCGTGCTGGCGGATTTGCGCCTGTATGCTGCTGCAAACCTACGGAAGTGTTCGGTGAGATCCTGCTTCGGATTGTCCCACGCGAAGTGTATCCGCTTTATGCGCATGCGTCCGAGCTTTTCCGCTATCTCCTCATCTGCCAGTCGTATATCGAAGCCCTGATTGACATTCACGATCGCTCGGCTGTCTATCAGCTGATCCAAAAGTTCCAACCGGTCTTTGCAGGCGAGAAGGTTCGGGTCGAGCAATTCTATCTTTGGTTGCCCGCACCAGAATTCCGAGAGGTCGGCAACCTTGCGGCTGCGCAATCCTTCCTTATCTCCGACAATACAAAACGCGCAGTGTCTCGGACAGCCGCGCGTCAAAAATCCGTATGCGGTATCCGTTATGCCGTATAGACTGTAGTATGGCATAATGTGTTCTGCCGCGTCGGGAAGTGTATTATCAAGCCCGTAGCCCGTACCGCCTTTGATGACGATATCCGCGCTTGGCTTGTATGTTATATCCTTGCTGTATGTTTCGTCGAATACCTTTGACTGATATACGATATCGTAATGCTTTGCGTGATCGTACCACTCGACGCTGTCTCCCAGCGCTTTATGGTATGCCGCCAACTTCATGAGGCAGAGATTCGGGAAGTTGTGGCTATCCACATCTATGAGTCCGATATTCATATCCGCCTCCGTCAGCCGAGCAGCTTTTCCATCAGGTCGTCATTCGGATTGCTGCCGCCGATAGGCGTCTCGCAGTTGTCCTTGACAATCTGGTATATCTGAAGCCAGAGAATGTTTGCCTGCTTCAAAAAATTAAGTCCCATCGACACATACGGGCTGGCGATCGGCATCTGAGTTGTCGGGTGCTTCGCTAAAAGTCCGTACTGATTGATGCCTTCCTCGCACTGTATCCATCTGGTAACGTACAGCGCGTACTGTTCGATGAGTTCCTTTTTTACGTATTGCGTGCAGCCGCGCTCGTGCAGCCATTTCCACGTGTCCTCGTATATCTGTGGTGTCAAATTCTGATTAGAATTCTTCGTCACCTGCTTTAAGTATTCTGCGATAGGCGGCATATCCTCTCCTGACAGCGACGCGCCTTCGCTGCTGGGAAATTGCAGCTTGGTGAGCGGTGCTTTGCCAGGGTTGCCGTCTACGATTTTCTCTGATAGCGCCTTCTTTTTCCGTCCCGCGCCAGGACGCGCGCCTCCATGACCGTTTGCCATCCGCCGCACCTCCTTTTTTCACTTGAAAACCCGAAAACTTGATTTCGGGGGGTATATGGTCTCTTGATTTCCCGAAAATTTGCGCGATACCCCACGCCCGTTGCCCAATAAATACCTGTGGGGATTTGACTCCCCCTACCGTCAGGGATTTTTATTCCAGCGGTCGCCGCGCTCCGCGTGTATGCGTGCGTGACAGGATTTGCAAAGAGAAATAAGATTATTTCGTGCATGCGTTCCGCCTTCTGCCAGCGGGATCTTATGGTGTACTTCCTCTACCGGCACGAGCTTTCCGTCCGCCTGACAAAGTTCACACAACGGGTGCGTCTCTGCGTAGCTGTCTCGGATGCGTTTCCATGCGCGACCATACCTACGGCGTACAGCAGGGTCTCTGTCGTACTTCTCGTAGCGTTTGTTTTCCATTTTCTCATGCTCCGCGCAAAACCTACCGTCTGTCAACTGCGGACAGCCAGGATAGGAACACGGTCGCTTCGGCTTCTTTGGCACATCGCCACCTCCTTTTCGGGCATAACAAAAGCCCTGCAGGATTTCTCCAACAGAGCTTCAGTGTATTATTCTTTCGCATTATAATTATATCACTAATGCCTACTGACATCAACTGACATCGACTGACATTGACTGACATAATTGCGACTATTTGTTATTTTTTATTTCCTTTGCTGCCACCTCCATATGCGCGATTGTTGGGATTCAGCTGATTAGAGCGATTATCCCGATTTGCCTGATGTGCGTGATTGTTGGGATTATGCTGGTTGGCATAATGATCCACCTGTTTTTGTGTGTGCGTATGCGATGATACGCCGTTTCCTTTGCTCATGTTCTTTCCTCCAGTTTTACAATGTAATGAATAGATGTTCCGCGTTTTTTCTGTACCTGATACAGTCCATTCTCCAGCCAATAAGTAATTTTATCGCCTGCTTCCTGATTGGTTATGATGTTGGTACAAATCATATTGTCGCGCCTGTTTTTGCCGCCGCGTGCCAGCGGGTGTATATGGTGAATATTCCAACCGCAATATACTTTCGTGCCGTTGCGCCACTCGTAATAGTTTGGATCACCATACGCATCTCTGTACATAAGCCCGCCATCAAAATCCTCCGCATATGCTGCGTTTCCGTAATGAGATTGCCAGAGCTGCATCGCCAATACCCGTGTTATTGTCATGTTATCACCTCCTTCAGACTTGAGAATAAAAAAATCCCCTGCACAGGATGTGTGCAAGGGACTCAAACAAGTCTGAATTTGTTTCGCTTTACACACATCTTTGACAAATGGGCATGGTTATCCCATTCATCGCATATGGTGTAAAGCATTGATACGGCAATCGAGCCCACCTCAAAAGGATGTAAATCCCCGGAGCTTTACCATGGGTTCTCAACTCGCGTAACGAGAATTTAATCGCGGGTTGATAGTATCAACTTTTTACAAAAGCCAGCGGGCTGCTACGCTACCGGGTGTATCTGGGTCTTCTCGTCCAACTCTCCTCACCGTCTCACGCGGGCACATCGGGGTGCCACCCTCCGC